>NZ_JBNMQU010000001.1:0-985148 GCF_050205565.1 Mycobacterium sp. SMC-4
GGCGGGGGCGGTGGTGGCGTCAACACGCTGTCGAGGTACCACAGCGGATCCGAGCATCCGGTGACGTCGACGAACCTGCCGCCGATCGAGCCACAGACCGTCGCCGACGCCGTCGGCGGCATCAGGTTGACCACTCCACCGGCAATCACGGCCGTGGCCGCGCACAGCAAGACCTTGCGCACCGATCCTCCTCGCCTGCCGTTGCAACGCCGGTCAATTGTGGCAGTCCACCGGGACTCCCGCGGCCGAACGGCACTTCCTAGCAACTGTCCTGTGAAGACGTTTCGTGCCGGCGAGCGATAATCGTCCGGGCAATTGCTTCGGCCCATAGAGCTACCACAGCATCGTCGTCACGACGGTCCCGCAGATCAAGGTTCCGTCGTCTTCGTGATCTCGCTGCAGAGCGCACCACCGTCATAGCGAACCCCGATGCCATCAACGAGGTGGTCGACACCCGTGTGCAGCCCCATCCAGTGAACACGGAGTTGAACGCGCGACGCGCTTTGCCAGATCTGGGGCATTGCCGGTGAAAATGCTGGAAATGTCCTTAGACACACTCACCATGAGATAACACTGCGTTCTACCAGCAAATACGCTGCAGAAACGTTTATTTACAATTCAACAATCCGCATCGCGAACGCTTCTGCGATGTCGTAGATTCACTTTGTACGTGTCATGCGACGCGGACTGTGCGCGCTCAGATCGCAATAAAACGAACGAGGGGAATTGCGATCTGAGCGCACACCTATGTCTGGGGTAGCTGACGCGCACTGACGAATCGGTGCGGCACCCCGGTCAGCGGATCCTCGAATTCCAAGGTGTGCGCCAGCAGGTGCAGCGGCGTCGAGAAGTCGTCGGCGGGAACGTCGATCACCGTCGGATACAGCGGATCACCGAGAATCGGCAGCCCCAACGAATTCATGTGCACCCGCAACTGATGTGTACGGCCCGTGCGCGGCGTCAACCGGTAGAGCCCGTCACCGAGATGTTCGATCACGGTTGACGCGTTCGGCTCGCCGTCCTCCTCGACCGCCTGTAACTGCCCGCGGCGCTTGACGATCCGGCTGTCCACGGTCAACGGGAACGTCACCTCCGGCGAGACGCAGGCGCGGGCCAGATACGTCTTGCGGACCCGGCCGCCGGCGAACATCGTCTGGTACGCGCCGCGCACCTGCGCGCGAGTGGTGAACACCAGCACCCCTGCCGTCAACCTGTCCAGTCGGTGCGCCGGACTCAGCTCCGGCAGATCCAGCGAGCGACGCAGCCGCACCAGCGCGGTCTGGGTGACATGGCGTCCGCGCGGCATCGTCGCCAGGAAATGCGGCTTGTCGACGACCACGAGGTTGTCATCGCGGTAGAGCACCGGGACGTCGAACGGCACCTGCACCTCGTCACGCACGTCGCGATACAGGTAGACGAACGCGCCGGGCGGCAGCACCGTCGCCGCGGTCACCACCGCACCGTCGGCGGCCACCACCTCCCCGGTGAGCACCTTCTGCGCGGCCGCGTCGCCGAACCGGTCGGCCAACTCGACGAGCACCGCCCCACCCCGCAGCCGTACCCGGGCCGGGCCCAACCCATCTCGGACCGGCAGCGGCGGCTGTGCCCTCCCCCGGGTCGCTGCGCTCTTGCCCCCAGGGACCGGCCTCAAGTCAGCGGTACCGGTTCGAGAATCTCGGCACGCGCCTCGGGCGCGGCGACGCGCAGCGCGTCGGCGGATTCGTCGTCGGGCTGCTGCTGGCTGCGCACCTCGGCATCGACACGCGCACAGTACGTGTCGACTTCACGCGTGACGTCCTCAGCACTCCAATTCAGGATCGGCGCAACCACTTCGGCGACCTCGCGGGCGCAATCGACACCGCGGTGCGGATACTCGATCGAGATGCGCATACGCCGGGCCAGGATGTCCTCCAGGTGCAGCGCGCCTTCGGCTTCGGCGGCATACGCCGCTTCGACCTTCAGATATACCGGCGCTTCGGTGATCGGCTCGAGCAACTCGGGTCGATCCTTGGCCAGCGACAGCACCTCCCCGATCAGCGAGCCGTACCGGTCCAGCAGATGTCGCACCCGATACGGGTGCAGGTTGTATTGCGCTCCCACGCTCTGGGTTTGGTTCACCAACGCGAAGTAGCCGTCGGCCCCCATCAGCGGCACCTTCTCGGTGATCGACGGCGCCACCCGCGTCGGGATGAACTCCGCTGCCGCGTCGATCGCGTCCTCGCCCATCACCCGATAGGTGGTGTACTTACCACCGGCGATCGCCACCAGACCGGGCGCGGGCACCGCGACGGCATGCTCACGCGACAGCTTCGAGGTCTCCTCGCTCTCCCCCGCCAACAGTGGTCGCAGCCCGGCATACACCCCGTCGATGTCGCCGTGGGTCAACGGAGTGGCCAGCACCTTGTTGACGTGCCCGAGGATGTAGTCGATGTCGGCCTTGGTCGCCGCAGGATGCGCCAGGTCCAAATTCCAGTCGGTGTCGGTGGTTCCGATGATCCAGTGCGTGCCCCACGGGATCACGAACAGCACCGACTTCTCGGTGCGCAGGATGATCGCGACCTCGCTGACGATCCGGTCCCGCGGCACCACGATGTGCACACCCTTGGACGCCCGCACCCGAAAGCGTCCGCGCTCCTTGGACAGTGCCTGGATCTCGTCGGTCCACACGCCCGTCGCATTGACGACGACGTGACCGTGTACCTCGGTGACCGACGCGTCCTCCGAATCGCGCACCCGCACCCCGGTGACCCGGTCACCTTCGCGCAGCATCGCGACCACCTGCGTCGACGTCCGCACCACCGCACCGTAGTTCGCGGCGGTGCGCGCCACCGTCATGGTGTGGCGGGCGTCGTCGACAACCGTGTCGTAGTAACGGATCCCGCCGATCAAGGAGCTGCGTTTCAGCCCCGGCGACAACCGCAGCGCACCGGCACGGGTCAGATGTTTCTGTGGCGGAACAGATTTCGCGCCGCCGAGCTGGTCGTAGAGGAAGATGCCCGCCGCGATGTAGGGCCGCTCCCACCACCGATTGGTCAGCGGAAACAAAAACGGCAGCGGTTTGACCAGATGCGGCGCCAACGTCGTCAACGACAGCTCGCGCTCGTACAGCGCCTCGCGCACCAGACCGAACTCGAGTTGCTCGAGGTAACGCAGTCCGCCGTGGAACATCTTGCTGCTGCGGCTCGACGTCCCCGATGCGAAGTCGCGGGCCTCGACCAGCGCCACTTTCAGGCCGCGGGTCGCTGCATCCAGCGCGGCGCCGGCACCGACGATGCCACCGCCGATCACCACCACGTCGAACTGCTCGCTGCCCAGCCGCTCCCAGGCGACGGCGCGCTGGGCAGGATTGAGGAAGGTCTGCGGGGAAGGATTGCTCACGCGCGCCCTCTCGTCACTGGCAGGTATGTCTCCAGGCTAGACGAGGTGGCGCGTTTGGTCCTCAGTCCAGGTCGTCGTGGGCCATCAGGCGACGAGCAGCCTCGACGATTGAACCCGACAGCGACGGATACACCGACAGCGTCTGCGCCAGATCGGTCACCGAAATACGGTTCTGCACGGCCAGCGCGATCGGCAAGATCAGCTCCGAGGCGATCGGCGCGACCACCACCCCGCCGATCACCACACCGGTGGCCGGACGGCAGAAGATCTTGATGAAACCGTGCCGGAGCAGGCTCATCTTCGCCCGAGCGTTCGTGTTCAGCGGCAGCATGATGGTGCGGGCCGGCACGCTGCCGTCGTCGATGGCGGTCTGCGGGATACCCACCGCGGCGATCTCGGGGCGGGTGAACGTCGCCGAGGCAACTGTCCTCAGCCGGATCGGCGAGACCCCCTCGCCGAGCGCGTGGTACATCGCGATGCGGCCCTGCATGGCCGCGACCGAGGCCAGCGGCAGGAGACCGGTGCAGTCGCCGGCGGCGTAGATACCCGCGGCCGGAGTGCGCGACACGCGGTCCACCGGGATGTAGCCGCCCGGGTTGAGCTCGACGCCCACCCGCTCCAAACCCAGGTTCGCGGAGTTGGGAACGGAGCCAACGGTGATCAGCGCGTGGCTGCCGTCGACGACGCGGCCGTCGGTCATGGTGACACGGACCCCGTCACCGTTGCGGGTGACCGACTGGGCGCGCGCGTTCTTGACCAGCGTCACGCCCCGTTCGGCGAACACTTCCTCCAGCACGGCCGCGGCGTCGGAATCCTCGTGCGGCAGGATCTGGTCGCGGCTCGCAACCACGGTCACGTCGACGCCGAGCTCGGTGTAGGCATTGCAGAACTCCGCGCCGGTGACCCCGGAACCCACGATGACCAGGTGATCGGGCAGCTCCTCGAGGTCATACACCTGGCGCCACGTCAGGATCCGCTCACCGTCGGGTTCGGCGTGGGGCAGCACGCGGGGGCTGGCCCCGGTGGCGATGAGCACCACGTCGGCCTTGAGCACCCCGACCTTGCCGTCGTGGGTGGTGACCCGGACGCGGTGACTGGCCAGCCCCGGGACGTCGTCGACGAGCTCGGCGCGCCCGTGCAGGATCGTCACGCCCTGGTTGAGCAACTGGCTGCCGATGTCGGCCGACTGCGACGCGGCCAGCGTCTTGACGCGGTTGTTGATCTGCGCCAGAGAGATGGGCGCGTCCTCGATGCCCAGGTCGAAGCCCAGCCCGCCCGCACGGCGCAGCTCGGTGCGCACCCCGGTCGAGGCGATCAACGTCTTCGACGGCACGCAGTCATAGAGCACGCAATTGCCGCCCAGACCGTCAGAGTCGACGACCGTCACCTGTGCGACGTCGCGGCCATAAGCGGCGGCCACCAGTGCCGCCTCGTAGCCCGCCGGTCCCCCTCCGATGATCACGATGCGCGTTGCCACCGCTCCAACTTATCGCCGACGATGCGATTAAGCTTCACGCGTGCCGCTCTACGCCGCCTACGGATCGAACATGCATCCCGAGCAGATGCTGCAGCGCGCCCCGCATTCCCCGATGGCCGGAACGGGCTGGCTGCACGGCTGGCGGCTGACGTTCGGCGGCGCGGACCTGGGCTGGGAGGGCGCGCTGGCCACCGTCGTCGAAGATCCCGACTCCAAGGTGTTCGTCGTGCTGTGGGACATGACCAAGGAAGACGAGGAGAACCTCGACCGCTGGGAGGGCTCCGAACTCGGCGTGCACAAGAAGATCCGCTGCCGGGTGGAGCGGCTGTCGTCGGACACCGACACCGACCCGGTGCTGGCGTGGCTGTATGTGGTGGATGCCTGGGAGGGCGGGCTACCGTCGGCGCGCTATCTCGGAGTGATGGCCGACGCCGCTGAAATCGCCGGTGCCCCAGCGGCTTACGTACGCGACATCCGGACCCGTCCGGCCACCAACGTCGGCCCCGGAGCCAGCGGCTAGTTCCGTTTCGGGTCGCCTTGTTTTGGCGCGCCTTGTTTCGGCTCGCCTTGTTTTGGCGAGTGCGCGTGTCTGCGGGTCGACACACCGCTGTTCGTCGGCATTTTGCGCGCGCTCACGCCGCTCGAGCGTCATAAAGCTGCCCGTCGAGCCGGGCCACCAGCTCCCCGGACCGGTATCGCACGTCGTCGAACACGATCGGCACGACCGTCCACCCGACGTCCATCAGCGCCGCCTGACGCCTGCGGTCGTTGGCCATCGCCTCCGGGTTCGAATGCCAGTCCACGCTGTCGTACTCCACGGCCAGCCGCGCGTCGGGCCAGGCGAAGTCGAGCCGGCGCAGATCACCGTTGCCGTCGACGATCTCGTACTGCAACTCCGGGATCGGTAGGTTGCCGTCGATCATCACCAGCCTGGCCTCGCTCTCCATCGGCGACTCCGCGCGTGGGTCGGCCAACGGCAGCAGTTGCCGCACCGCGACGATGCCGCGCCGGCCCTTCTGCTCGATCGCGGCTCGCCACAGGTCCGGAAGCGTGCAGGTCCCGCTGCGCAGTGCGGCGTCGAGCGTCGCCAGCGCCCGGCCGCGCCTCAGGCTCCGCGCGACCTCGATGGCCGTCCACGCCGGGCTGGTGACGCGTCGCCCGTCGACCACCACCAGCGGCGCTCCGTCCCGGCGATGCACGACCAGTCCGTCGGCGTCGCGTAGTGCGCAGCCAGGCGGGTTGAGGACATGCAGGTCGTCGGGCTGTTCGGTGTCGAAACCATAGACCGCCGCGGCGGTGGCCAGACACACTGCGACGGGCCTGCCCGCCGAGAGGTCCAGCCCGCGCAGCCGCAGAAGGTCAGTCGGTTCTCCGAGGCAGTACACGCCCTGCCAAATGCGTTCCAGCACACCGGTTTCGACGTAGACATCGAAGCGGTGACGGGTCAGGTGGCCGAGGATCTGCCCGGTGGTCGCCACACCGCCCTGACTTGTGAACAGTTGCAGGAGTCCGTCGTTCATGACTCCATGCTGTGGCCGCGGCGGACGCCGATACTGCGCCGGTTGCCCTGGCTGGGGATGGGATCGCGTCTGGGGATGACGGGCGCGCGACGCGCGAAGCGGCGCTAATGTCGCGCCCGCGAGCCACGAGCGCGCGCAAAGTGCTGACGCAACACGGCGTGTCGAGGGACAGACACGCGCGCTCGCGCAAACGACGCGAACAGACCTGGGCGGCGGGGTGGGTGGGAGTCCTAGCTGGAGATCTGCTGCTGCGGCTCGCGCTTGGGCCAGGGCATCGGGACGGGCCGGTAGCGCACGCGCTGCGGCCACCAGAACCATCGGCCCAGCAGCGTCGCGATCGACGGCGTCATGAACGAACGGATCACCAGCGTGTCGAAGATCAGACCCATACCGATGGTCGTACCGACCTGCCCGATGATCGTCAGATCGCTGACCGCCATCGTCATCATCGTCAACGCGAACACCATGCCCGCGGCGGTCACCACCGAGCCACTGCCGCCCATGGTCCGGATCAGGCCTGTCTGCAGGCCGGCACCGATCTCCTCTTTCAGGCGCGCCACCACCAGAAGGTTGTAATCCGCGCCGACCGCCAACAGGATGATCACCGCCATCGGCAACACCATCCAGTGCAGTTCGATGCCGATGATGTGCTGCCACACCAGCACTGACAATCCGAACGATGCGCCCAGCGAGAGCACCACCGTCCCGACGATCACCGCGGCGGCGACGATCGCCCGCGTCAGGATCAGCATGATGATGAAAATCAGCCCGACAGCGGCGATTCCGGCGATCAGCAGGTCGTAGCGGGTGCCGTCGGCCATGTCCTTGAACGTGGCCGCGGTACCGCCGAGGTAGATCCTCGAACCCTCCAGCGGCGTGCCCTTGACCGCTTCCTTGGCAGCGATACGCAGCGCGTCGATCTTCTCGATGCCATCCGGGGACAACGGGTCGCCCTCATGGGCGACGATGAACCGCACGGCATGCCCGTTGGGCGAGATGAACTGCTCGATACCCCGCTGGAAGTCCTTGTTCTCGAAGGCCTCCGGCGGCAGATAGAACGTGTCGGAGTTCCAAGCATCATTGAACGCGTCGCCCATCGCGGTCGCGTCCTCCGACATCGCCGCCTGCTGCTCCAGCTGGCCGTTCTGGGTCTGATACATCTTCAGCATCATTTCCCGCTGCGACCGCATCGACTCGATCTGCGACGGCATCAGCTCGATCAGCTTCGGCATCTGCGCGGCCATGCGTTCCATGTCCGGCAACATGTCCTGGATGCTGTCGGTCATGGTGTTCATCCCGTCGATCATGTCGAACAGCGATCGCATCGACCAGCAGACGGGGATGTTGTAGCAGTGCGGTTCCCAGTAGAAGTAGTTGCGGATGGGCCGGAAGAAGTCGTCGAGGTTGGCGATGTGGTCCCGCAATTCGACGGTGTTGACCGTCATGCTCTTCATCTTCGCGACCATGCTGTTGGTGATGTCGGACATCTGCCCCATCAGGCTCTGCATCTTCTCCATCGTGTTGATGGTCTTCTGCAGTTCCTCGGCCTGAAGGAGCATGTCGTCCATGCGTTCCAACATGTACTTCTCGTTGAGGTCCTGAGTCCCGCCCTGCCGGCTCATGGCGTACGGGATCGACGTGCTCTTGATCGGCTTGCCGTCCGGGCGCGTGATGGTCTGCACACGACCGATGCCCTCGACGGCGAACAGCGCCTTGGCAATCTTGTCGATGACGAGGAAGTCGGCCGAGTTGCGCAGGTCGTGGTCACTTTCGACCATGACGACCTCGGGATTGAGCCGCGCCGGGGAGAAGTGCCGCTCCGCGGCGGCGTAGCCGACGTTGGACTCGATGTCGTCGGGCAGGTACATGCGGTCGTTGTAGCTGGTCTGGTAGCCGGGAAGCGCCAGCAGGCCGATCAATGACACCGCCACGCTGGCCACCAGGACCGCCCCCGGCCAGCGCACGGTGAGCGCGCCCATCTTGCGCCAGCCACGCACGCGCATCGCACGCTTGGGCTCGAGCAGACCGAACTTGCTCGCGATCGTCACCAGGGCCGGACCGAACGTCATCGCGACCGCGATCAGCACCAGCATGCCCAGCGCCAACGGCACACCCAGGCTCTGGAAGTACGGCAACCGGGTGAAGCTCAAACAGAACGTCGCACCCGCGATGGTCAGACCGGAGCCCACGATGACGTGGGCGGTGCCGCCGAACATCGTGTAGTACGCCTCTTCGGTGGTGGCTCCACTGCCGCGGGCTTCCTGGTAGCGGCCGATCAGGAAGATGGCGTAGTCGACGGCGATCGCGATGGCCAGGGTGACGAGCAGGCTGGTCGCGAACGTCGAGAGCCCGATGATGTCGTGGTAGCCGAGGAACGCGACCGCGCCGCGCACCGTCATCAAGCTCAGGCCGACCATCACCAGGATCAGCAGCGTCGTCACGATCGACCGGAAGAACAACAGCAGCATGATCGTGATGACGAGGAACGTCAGCGCCTCGACGAAGCGCATGCTGCTGTGGCCGGCCTCCTCCTGCTCGGCGGCCAGCGCCGACGCACCGGTGACGTAGGCGTCCACGCCCTCGGGCGGCTGGCTGGTCTGCACCAATTCCTGCACGGCGCGCACCGACTCGTTGGCCAGCGCCTCACCCTGGTTGCCTGCGAGGTAGACCTGGAAGTACGTCGACTTCCCGTCGGCGCTCTGCGCGCCCGCGGCGGTCAGCGGATCGCTCCACAGATCCTGCACATGCTCGACGTGCTTGGTGTCGGCTTCGAGGGCGCTGATCAGGTCGGCGTAGTACGCGCGGGAGTCGTCGCGCAGCGGCTCCTGGCCCTCCAGCACGATCATCACCGAGCTGTTGGACTCGTATTCCTCGAAGACCTCGCCGATGTGCTCCATCGAGATCACGGCGGGCGCGTCGTCGGGGCTCATCGACACCGACCGCAGCTTGCCGACCTCTTCGAGCTGCGGCACCGAGATGTTGAAGAACGCCGCGATCGCCAGCCAGATCAAGATGATGGGGATCGACGCGAGGCGGATGAACCGGGCGATGCCGTAAAAGTGCGGCCTAGGCCCGTTCACCGGCGACTCCTCCAGAGACTTACTCGAAAGTCGTTACGGCACAGCCGCCTTCGACCGGGATGCAAAAGTACCTAGCTACACTAAGCCAATCGGCCGAGTATTGACAAGCCGACCGGCCAACTAGTGATCTGCGGCCATCCGCAGCCGCGCAGTGACCTGGGATACAGTTCCGGCGCAGCGTGAGGGGACGGAATGGCCAAGCCGCCTGCTCGACATTCTGCTGGGCCTGACGCAGAGGTTCCTAGCGTGTGCGTGCCCGTCACTTGGGCGCCGCTCGCGCGGTGCGAGGGCGCGCAAAATGCCCACGAATCACGGCGTGTTGAGGGACAGACACGCGCGCTCGGCAAAACTAGGTGACCGCGTGGTCGATGAGGTTCACCATCAGCCGCACGCCGACACCGAGGGCGCGCTCGTCGAGGTCGAACGTCGGCTGGTGCAGATCCAGCTGTGGGCCCCGACCGCTCCACACACCCAGGCGGGCCATCGCGCCGGGCACCTCCTCGAGATACCAGGAGAAGTCCTCGCCGCCGCCGGACTGGCGGGTGTCGGCGAGCACGTCCGGACCGATCGCCTCGATCGCGTGGGTGAGAATCCGTGTGGACACCTCTTCGTTGACCACCGGCGGCACGCCGCGCCGGTACAGCACGCTGTGCTCCATGCCCAGCGGTGCCAGCAGCGACGAAACCGTGTCGCGCACAATGTGTTCCAGCGTCAGCCAGGTCTCGCGGCTGGCGGTGCGGATGGTGCCGGCCAGCGAGCCGGTCTGCGGGATCGCATTGGCCGCGACGCCGGCGTTGACCGCACCCCACACCATGACCGTGCTGTTGCGTGGGTCGATACGCCGCGACAGCACGCCGGGCACCCCGGTGATCAGCGTGCCCAGCCCGTAAACCAGATCACCGGTCAGATGCGGACGCGACGTGTGCCCGCCCGGCGAATGCAGCGTCACCTCGACCTGATCGGCGGCCGACGTGATCGGCCCCGGCCGCACCGCGACCTTGCCGACCGCCAGCCGCGGATCGCAGTGCAGCGCGAAGATCCGCGACACCCCCGTCAACGCGCCCGCGGCGATCGCGTCGAGCGCCCCGCCGGGCATCAGTTCCTCGGCGGCCTGGAACAACAGCCGCACCCCGACCGGCAACTCGGGCGCCGACGCCATCGCCATCGCCGCGCCCAGCAGCACCGCGGTGTGCGCGTCGTGACCACACGCGTGCGACACCCCCGGCACCAGCGACGAGTACGGCAAACCGGTGCGTTCATCCATCGGCAGCGCATCCATGTCGGCGCGCAACGCCACCCGCGGACCGTGCTCGGGCCCGAAATCACACGTCAGGCCCGTCCCTCCGGGCAGCACCTTCGGGTTGAGCCCGGCGTCGGCCAGCAGCGACGCGACGAACTGCGTCGTCTGGAACTCCTGCCGCCCCAACTCGGGATGCTGATGCAAATGCCGGCGCCACCTGACCAAATCGTCGTAATGGGCCGAGAGCCACCGCGCGGCGGCGTGGGCCAGCACGCTCATGAGGCCCGCCTGAACTGCCGCGCCAGCACCCGGTCGCGCTCGGCGGGCGTCTCGGCCAGCGCCACGACGGTGCGGGCCAGCATCACCGCGCCCTCGACCACCGCGGTGTCCGCGCTCGCCGACACCGCGGCCGCGGTGAACTCGGGCTGATGGATCGACGCGCCGCCGGACTCGATGCCGATCACCGGGTGGATGCCGGGCATCACCTGCGTGACGTTGCCCATGTCGGTGCTGCCCAACGGCACCGATGCCTCCAGCTCGGCGGGCACCGGGGTGCGTCCCAGTCGCGTCATCTCCTGACGCACCGTCGCCGACAGCCACGGGTCGGGGGCGAGTTCCGCGTAGGCCGGGGCGGTTTCGTCGACGACGTGCTCGCAGCCGGTGGCGACCGCACCTGCGGCGAAGCAGCCCGACATCCGGGATTCCAACTCGCGCAACGACCCCGAGTGCGTCGCCCGCATCGTGTAGTGCAGTTCGGCGCGCGCCGGGATCACGTTGGCGGCCTGCCCGCCGTGCGTGACGATGCCGTGCACCATCTGCCCGGGCGCGAGCTGTTGGCGCAGCAGCCCGATGGCCACCTGCGTGACGGTGACCGCATCGGCGGCGTTGACACCGAGATGCGGCGCGACCGCGGCGTGCGACTCGCGGCCGAGGTAGCGGATCGTCACCTCGGAGAGAGCCAGCGAGCGCGCGGCGGCGATGTCGATCGGCCCGGGATGCAGCATCACCGTCGCGGCGATGTCGTCGAACACACCGGCGTCGAGCATCAGCACCTTGCCGCCACCGGATTCCTCCGCGGGGGTGCCCAGCAGCACCACGGTCAGACCCAGCTCGTCGGCGACGTCGGCCAGCGCCAGCGCGGTGCCGACCGCCGACGCGGCGATGATGTTGTGCCCGCAGGCGTGCCCGATCTCGGGTAGCGCGTCGTACTCGGCGCAGATACCGATGACCAGCGGTCCGCTGCCGAACACCGCACGGAACGCGGTGGGCAGACCGGCCACTCCGGCGGTGATGTCGAAGCCGCGCTCGGCAACGAGCTTCTGGGTTTTGGCGCAGCTGCGGTGTTCGTCGAACGCCAGCTCCGGTTCGGCGTGGATGGCATGCGACAGCTCGATCAGGTCACCGCGGCGCCGCTGCACGGCGTCTTCCACGCGAGGCGCGGCGGTGGTGGGCATGGGGGCCAGTATCTCACTGCATGCCCGAGCCCGAACTAGGCTGCCCGTCATGGACGACCTCGCCGCCGCGGCTGCCGCCGACCTGGCCGAGCGCACCGGCGTCGACCGGCACGACGTCGCCGTCGTCCTCGGTTCCGGATGGGCGCCGGCGGCCACGCAACTCGGCGACCCGACGGCCGTCGTCGCGATGGCCGACCTGCCCGGCTTCAGCCCACCCAGCGCGCAGGGCCACCGCGGACAGGTGCTCTCGCTGCGCATCGGGACCCACCGCGTGCTGGTGCTGCTCGGCCGCATCCACGCCTACGAGGGCCACGACCTTCGTCACGTCGTGCATCCGGTGCGCACCGCGTGCGCGACAGGGGTGCACACCGTCGTGCTGACCAACGCCGCGGGCGGCCTGCGCAGCGACATGCACGTCGGCCAGCCGGTGCTGATCAGCGACCACCTCAACCTCACCGGCCGCTCCCCACTGGTCGGCGCCCGGTTCGTCGACATGGTCGACGCGTACTCGCCGCGACTGCGCGACGTGGCCCGCGCCATCGATCCGACGCTGGCCGACGGCGTCTACGCCGGGCTACCCGGCCCGCAGTACGAGACGCCGGCCGAGATCCGGATGCTGCGCACCCTCGGCGCGGACCTGGTCGGGATGTCGACGGTGCACGAGACGATCGCCGCGCGCGAGGCCGGCGCCGAGGTGCTCGGCGTCTCGTTGGTGACCAACCTGGCGGCCGGGATGACCGGAGAACCGCTCAGCCACACCGAGGTGCTCGAGGCCGGGCGTCAATCGGCGACGCGGATGGGCTCGCTGCTGTCGTCGGTGATCGAGCGCCTCTGAGCCTTCCCGCTCAGCCTCGCCACCCCGCGCGCCAGCAGCGGCGCGCAGAACAGCATCAACAGAATCCGCACCACCTGCGCGGCGATCACGAACGTGACGTTGACGCCGGTCTCGGCGGCGGTGGCCAGCACGGCGTAGACCCCGCCCGGGCTCGTCGCGAGGTAGCCCTCCAGCAGCGTCACGTCGGCCACGCGCGCGAGCACCACCCCGAGGCCCGCGGTCGCCACACCCAGCGCGACGATCAGCGTCACCGCCAGCGGCAGCAGGCGCCCCACCGCGCGCAGCGACTCCCGGGTGAACGCCAGCCCGGCCTGCCAGCCGATCAGCACGTAACCGATCTGCACCAGCACCTCGGGCACGGACAGGTCGAACGACAGGCCGCTGAGCTCCACCGCGACCGTCAGCGCGAGCGGACCGAGCAGACCCGCGCCGGGCAGCCGGACCCTGCGCGCGGCGTACCCGCCGATGAGGACGAGAGCGATCAGCATCGGCAGGCTCAGATACCAGCGTTGGGCGGCCTCCCGTTCGAAGGTGCCGTGCGAGGTGTCGGCATGGAAGACCAGCGTCACGACCAGCGGCATCGACGCAGTGATCAGCGCCACCCGCAGATACTGCACCACCGCGACCACGCGGTCGTCACCGCCGAGTTCGCGCGCGATCGCCACCAGACCCGATGCGCCGCCGGCCACCAGCGCCAACGCCCCGGTCAGCGGCGTCACGTCGCGGTGCAGGCCCAGCAGCACGCCGGCCAGGACACTGAGGGCCAGCGTGGCGACGGCGACCGCCGCGACGATCGGCCAGTCGTCCCGCAGCGTCGACAGTGCGTCCTGCTGCACCATCGTGCCGATGTAGACACCGAGAACCCCTTGGGCGGCCACCCCGAGCCGACGGGGCACCCGCGTCTGCCCGGAGACCGTGAGCGCGAACACGATTCCGACGACCAGCCCGGCGAACAGCGCCGCCGACGGCACGCCGAGCAGCGTCAGCGGCACCGTGGCCGCGACCGTCGCCGCGGCCAGCACCGCCCATCGGAGAATGCGTCGCATTCATCCTGGATACCCTCCGGGCATGATCTCGGTGCAGGAGTGGCTGGCCCACGACCCCGATCCCGGCTCCGCGGCCGAGCTCGCGGCGTGCAGCGACGACGAGCTCGCCGACCGGTTCGCCCAGACACTGACGTTCGGCACCGCCGGACTGCGCGGGCCGCTGCGCGCGGGCCCCAACGGCATGAACCTCGCGGTGGTGCTGCGCGCGACGTGGGCGCTGGGCACGGTGCTGAAAGAGCGCGACTTGGCCGGGTCGACGGTGGTGGTCGGGTACGACGCGCGGCACCGGTCGGCAGAATTCGGGCGTGCGGCCGCCGGAGTACTTGCTGCTCAGGGATTTTCGGTGACGCTGATGTTCATGCCGGCGCCGACGCCGGTGGTGGCGTATGCGGTGCGTTCTCTGGGCGCGGCCGCCGGTGTGCAGATCACCGCGTCGCACAATCCGCCGAGCGACAACGGCTACAAGGTGTATCTGTCCGGCGGCCTGCAGATCGTCTCACCGACCGACCGGGACATCGAAAACGCCATCGCCACAGCACCTTACGCCGATGAGATCCCGCGGCAGCCAGTGACGGCGACCGGCGCGGACCTGGTGCGCGGCTACGTCGAACGTGCCGCGACGGTGCGACGCACCGTCGGCTCCCTGCGCGTCGCACTGACCCCGATGCACGGCGTGGGCGGCGAACTCGCGCTGGACGCCCTGGCGCTGGCCGGCTTTTCTGACGTGCACGTGGTGTCGCAGCAGTTCGCGCCGGACCCGGACTTCCCGACCGTCGCGTTCCCCAACCCGGAAGAGCCGGGCGCCTCGGATCTGCTGCTGGCGCTGGCCGCCGACGTCGACGCCGACCTGGCGATCGCACTGGATCCCGACGCGGACCGGTGCGCGATCGGGATCCCGACACCGTCGGGCTGGCGCATGTTGTCGGGTGACGAAACCGGTTGGCTGCTGGGTGATTACGTATTGTCCACGTGTGCCGTGGACCGGCCGGTGGTGGCCAGCACCGTGGTGTCGTCGCGGATGCTGGCGTCGATCGCCGCCGCGCACGACGCCCGGCACGTCGAGACCCTGACCGGCTTCAAGTGGTTGGCCCGCGCGGACTTCGAGGTCGACGGCACGCTGGTCTACGCCTACGAAGAGGCGATCGGGCACTGCGTGGACCCCGAGGCGGTGCGCGACAAGGACGGCATCAGCGCCGCGGTGCTGGCGTGTGATCTGGTGGTGGCACTGCGGGACCGCGGGATGACCGTGCTCGACGCGCTCGACGAACTGGCCCGCCGCCACGGCGTGCACACCACGACCGCGGTGACCCACCGGGTGTCCTCGGCCGGCGAGGCGGCCGAACTGATGGGCCGGTTGCGCACCTCCCCACCGAAGGCCATCGCAGGCTTCGAGGTCATCGTGGAGGACCTGTCTCCGCACACCGACGCGCTGGTGTTCACCGGCGGCGACGACGCGGCCGCGGTGCGGGTCGTGGTGCGACCGTCGGGAACAGAGCCGAAACTCAAGTGCTACATCGAAATTCGGTGTGCCGGCGAGCTGGGCGATGCACGCTCGCGCGCCGCCGCGCTTCAGGAGTCCGTCGCCGCCGAAATTGCATTCCACGCGCGTCAAAGCGCGAGTTGACGCGCGTGGAATGCAATTTCGGCGAGAATCAGCGCGGGCCGAACTGACGGTCCCCGGCATCCCCGAGTCCCGGCACGATGTAGGCGAAGTCGTTGAGACCGGAGTCCACCGCCGCGGTGTACAGCCGCAGATCCGGAGAAACCTTCTCCAGCGCCGCGAGCCCCTCCGGGGCGACCACCACACAGATCGCGGTGACATCGACAGCGTCGCGGCTGTACAGCAGTTCCAGTGTGTGGGCCATCGAGCCGCCGGTGGCCAGCATCGGATCCAGCACGATCACCGGCTGCCGGCTCAGATCATCCGGCAGCGACTCCAGGTACGGCGTCGGCTGGTGCGTCTCCTCGTTGCGAGCCACCCCGACGAAACCCACGCGGGCCTCCGGGATCAGCTCGTGGGCCTGGTCGACCATGCCCAGACCCGCACGCAGCACCGGCACCAGCAGCGGCGGCACCGCGAGCCGCGCACCCGCCGTCTCGACCAGCGGCGTACGCACCGACACGACGTCGATGGGCAACTCCCGCGTCGCCTCGTAGACGAGCATCAGCGTCAAATCCCGCAGGGCGGCCCGGAACCCGGCGTTGTTGGTGCGCTCGTCGCGCAGAGTGGTCAGCCGAGCCGCGGCCAGCGGGTGGTCGACAACGCGGACATCCATGACTGCGAACCTTAACGGGAACCAAGCGGCGGTTCGCGGCGTCCTAACCGTATGTACGCGCACTTGTCCGTCGATCCCGACCTCGTCCGCGGCTACGGCACCGCTTCATCAGGTCAATCCGCCGATCTGCACGACGTGGCCGGACGCCTGACCGCCGTCGGGGCCGGCGCAACGGCGATGTTCGGGCCCGTCGGCGCCCGGTTCTTGGCGGCACTGGCGCAGGTTGCGGCCGCGGAGGCCGGCACGGTCACCGCGCTGGGCGGCGCACTGGCCGACACCCGCGTCGCGGCAGGCGGTGCGGCCGCGGCGTACGAGAGCACCGACGCCGACGCCGGCGCCGCGCTGGGGTGGTGGTGATGCCGACCCCGCTGGTTTCGGCGCTGGCGGCGCCCATCCGTCACGTTCAGTCCCTGGTCGGGCCCGGCTGGACCGGTGACCCCGCCGCTGATCCCGCGGTGGTGCTCGGGGGTGTGCGCGACCTGCTCACCGGTATCGCTTCCGACGCCGAGCGCGCCTGGCGCACCGTCGACGCGGGCTGGTCCGGGGCGGGCGCCGACGCGGCAGCCGAGTTCGCGGCGTCCACCGCGGCCGCGATCGACAGCGCCGCCGAACGCGCCGGCCGCCTGGGCACCACTGCCGACCGGGCCGCGGCCGCGGTCGCTGGCGCACATCGCCGGCTGCAGGACCTCGTTGAGGAGTTCGAAGCCAAGGCCGGCGCGCTGGAACCTCGGCTGGACTCGCCCGGTGTGGCCAAGCAGCTGCTCACCGAAGCGCGCGACGCGCTGGCACGGGCCATCGCGATCGTCGAGGAGCTACAGGCCGAACTGGACGCGCAGGCGCGGACGGTGACGGCCCAGGCTCCCCCGCCGCCGCCGGCCGCGTCGACGTCTCCGGCGGGCTGGTCGGGCGCGGGCGGCGGGATCCCCTCCGGCCCGGTAGGCGGCGGCGCCGGCCCGGCGGGCGGCGGCGCGGCGCCGGCCGCTTCCGGGCTGGCCGAGTTGGTGAGCTCGGTGCGGCCCGACGGCGCGGACACCCCCGACGCCGCGACGTTCGGCGACGGGGTGGCCGTTCGGCTGCCCGACGGCACGGTCGTGATGGCACCCAACCCCGTCGCCGCGGACGCGGTGCGGCACGCGCTGACCCAGCTCGGTGTGCCGTACCAATGGGGCGGCACCACACCGGGAGTCGGCCTGGACTGCAGCGGCCTGACCCAGTGGGCCTACAGCCAGGCCGGGCTGGACATTCCGCGACTGGCCCAGGAACAGGACATCGGCGCGGCGGTGCCCGCGGCCGACCTGCGTCCCGGGGATCTGGCGGTGTGGGACGGCCACGTCGCGATGGTCGTCGGCGACGGCACCATGATCGAAGCCGGCGACCCGGTCAAACTCTCCCCGATCCGGACGACCAATCTCAGTCAGGGATTCCAGGGCTTCTGGCGGCCGACGGGCTAGCGTGCCCGCAAAATCGACGACCACTGCCCATTAGGCTGTGCGCCATGGCTGACATCGTGCCGATCGGGCTGAGGCTCACCAAGGGCGACGTGTACACGTTGTGGGCGCCGCGGTGGCGCGCCGAGGGCGACGAGTGGGAGGCGTTCCTCGGCAAGGACGAGGATCTGTACGTGTTCGACTCGGTCGCCGACCTGGTGGCGTTCGTGCGCACCAACACCGACAACGACCTGGCTGATCACCCGGCCTGGGAGAAGCTGACCACGCAGAACGCGCATCGGCTGGCGCCGACCGAGGAGCACACCCACGACCTGGCCGCTTTCGAGGAGATCCTGTCGGCCAAGCCGACCGAGGACGGCGTGCGCACACTGCACGGCTCGCTCGCGGTGGTGTCGTCGATCGGCTCGGTGTGTGAGCTGCCCGCGGTGACCAAGTTCTTCAACGGCAACCCGGTGCTGGGGACCGTCGGCGGCGGAGTCGAGGCCTTCTCCGGCCGCGCCGGACGCAAACGCTGGGCCGAGATCGAGAAGATCATCGCGCGCGGCTGGGACAACGTCGTTTCCGCCATCGACGAGATCATCACCACCCCGGACGTCGACGCCGCGGCGGCGCGCACCGCCCAGGAGGAGCTCGACGGACCGGCGCCGGAGCCGGAAGACGACATCGACGACGTGGTGATCGACGACATCGTCGACACCGACGAGGAGTCCGCCGAGCTGGCCGCGGCCGCCGAGCAGAAGGTACTCGGCAGCGACGAGGACTTCTGGGCACGCGTCGGCATCGACCCCGTGCGGATCATGACCAGCGGCGGGTCCTACTTCACGCTGCGCTGCTACCTCGACGACCGGCCGATCTTCCTGGGCCGCAACGGCCGGATCAGCGTATTCGGCTCGGAGCGCACGCTGGCGCGCTACCTGGCCGACGAGCACGACCACGACCTGTCCGATCTGGCCACCTACGACGACATCCGCACCGCGGCCACCGACGGCTCGCTGCGCGTCGACGTGACCGACGACAACGTCTACGTGCTCACCGACATCGCCGACGACCTCGCCGAAGGACCCGAGACGCTCGACCGCGACCAGGTCGAGCTGGCCGTGGAACTGTTGCACGACATCGGCGACTACGCCGAGGACCCGAGCGTTTCCGCGAAGCTGGCGCCCGATGCCCCGCTGGGCCGGGTCATCGCCTACGCGTTGGACCCGGCGTCTGTGTCCCGGCCGAACCCGCCGTACGCCGACGCCGTCACCGAGTGGGAGTCGCTGGAGCGCTTCGTCGAGTCCCGCCTCCGGCAGGAGTAGCGCGCCTCTACCCGTTCCGGCCGAGCGCGGGTCTCCTTGTTTTGGCGAACGCGCGTGTCTGCTGGTCGACACGCCGCGCAACGCCAACAGTTTCGTCGCGCTCGGCGGGCGCGAGCGCGCGCTGCCTGCCGCCGATCACCGGCGTGTCGAGGGACAGACACGCGCGCTCGGCCAAACGAGCCGCGCGTGCGCTCGGAACGAAAGCCCGGGGGTCAGCCGATCAGGACCGCGTAGCGCGGCTTGATCACCTCGTCGATGATGGCCAGGCGCTCGGGGAATGGGATGAACGCCGACTTCATCGCGTTGATGGTGAACCGTTCCAGATCGCTCCAGCCGTAGCCGAACGCCTCGACGAGCCGCAGCATCTCCTGGCTCATCGTCGTGTCGCTGATCAACCGGTTGTCGGTGTTGACGGTGACGCGGAAACGCAAGCGCGCCAGCAGGTCGAATGGATGGTGGGCGATGCTGGGCACCGCGCCGGTCTGCACGTTCGAGCTCGGGCACATCTCGAACGGAATCCGCTTGTCGCGCAACAGCGAGGCCAGCCGGCCCAGCCGCGGGGTGCCGTCGGCATCGGCGGTGATGTCGTCGACGATGCGCACGCCGTGTCCGAGCCGGTCAGCCCCGCAGAACGCGATCGCCTCGTGGATCGACGGCAGCCCGAACGCCTCCCCTGCGTGGATGGTGAAGCGCGCATTGTTGCTGCGCATGTACTCGAACGCGTCGAGGTGCCGGGTGGGTGGATGGCCCGCCTCGGCGCCGGCGATGTCGAAACCCACCACGCCCTTGTCACGGAACCGCACGGCCAGCTCCGCGATCTCCCGCGACCGCGCAGCGTGCCGCATCGCGGTCACCAGACAGCGCACCGTGATGGTGTGCCCGTCGGCCGCGGCAGCCTTCTCGCCGTCAGCGAACCCGGCCAGAACGGCGTCGACGACCGCGTCCAACGACAGCCCGCCGTCGATGTGCAACTCGGGTGCGAACCGCACCTCGGCGTAGACGACGTTGTCTGCGGCCAGGTCCTCCACGCATTCGTAGGCGACGCGGTGCAGCGCATCAGCGGTCTGCATGACGCCGACGGTGTGCGCGAACGGCTCCAGATAGCGTTCGAGCGATCCGCTGTGCGCGGCGGTGCGGAAGAACGTCGCCAACTCGTCGACGTCGTCGGCGGGCAGTGCGTCATAACCGGTCTCGGCGGCCAGCTCGAGCACGGTGGCGGGCCGCAGCCCGCCGTCCAGATGGTCGTGCAGCAGAGCCTTGGGGGCCTTGCCGATGGTTTCCAGGGTCAACGGTGTCGTCACCTCTGCGAACCTCCTCATCACTGATTCGGTCGATGATCAGCGGCCGTGACGGCGGGGGGTGGTCGCCGACGGCCCAGGCGCCGTCGAGCTCCGACAGTGCCGCACCGAATCGCTGCGGCGTGTCGGTGTAGAGGGTGAACAGCGGCTGGCCGGCCGCGACGGGTTCACCCGGTCGTCGGTGAATGTGCAGTCCGGCGCCGAACTGCACGTGCTGGCCCGGCTCGGAACGGCCTGCTCCGAGCCGCCACACCGCCAGCCCCACCGCCATCGCGTCGATGTCTCCCATGGTGCCATCACGTGGCGCGAGGACGGTTTCGCTGTGCGCGCCGATGGGCAGCGGCCGGCCCAGGTCACCGCCCTGCGCGGCGACCAGGCGGCGGAACTGGTCCATGGCGGTCCCGTCGCGCAGTGTCTGGGCCGGATCGACGCTGTCGATCCCGGCCGCGTCGAGCATCTCCCGCGCCAGCGTGACAGTCAGCTCCACCACGTCCTCGGGTCCACCGCCCTCGAGCACCTCCAGGGATTCGGCGACCTCGACGGCGTTGCCGACGGCCCGGCCCAGCGGGACGTCCATCGCGGTCAGGACCGCCCGGGTCGCGACGCCGTGGGCGGTGCCGAGATCGACCATGGTGCGGGCCAGCTCGCGCGATTCGGCTTCGGTCTTCAGGAACGCCCCGGCGCCGACCTTGGTGTCGAGCACCAGCGCGCGGGCACCCTCGGCGATCTTCTTGCTCATCACCGAGCTCGCGATCAACGGCAGCGACTCGGTGGTGGCGGTGACGTCGCGCAGCGCGTAGATCTTGCGGTCGGCGGGTGCGAGGTCACCGGCGGCGAAGATGGCTGCGCCGATGTCGGAGAGTTGTTGCCGGATACGGCCTTTGGACAACTCCGCGGTGAATCCGGGAATGGCCTCGAGTTTGTCGAGGGTGCCGCCGGTGTGGCCGAGGCCGCGCCCGGCGGCCTGCGGGACCGCTCCCCCGCAGGCCATGACGACGGGCACCAGCGGGATGGTGATCTTGTCGCCGACCCCGCCGGTGGAGTGCTTGTCCACCAACGCCAGCGGTCGCCCGTAGCGGCGCAGATCGCTGAAATCGAACCGGTCACCCGAGGCGATCATGGCCGCGGTCCACCGCGCGATCTCCGCGCCCGTCATCCCGCGCAGGAAGATCGCCATCAGCAGCGCGGACATCTGGGCGTCGGCGATGCGGTCGTGGGTGTAGGCGTCGATCACCCAGTCGATGGCGGCGTCGGAGAGCGCCGCGCCGTCGCGTTTGGTCCGGATGACCGTGGGCGCGTCGAACGGCCCGTCAGACTCAGGCGCGTCGAACGGCCCGTCAGACTCAGGCGCGTCGAACGGCCCGTCAGGCTCAGCCACGTCGAACGGCCCGTCAGGCTCAGGCGCGTCGAACGGCCCGTCGGATGTGGCGTGGGTCACGGCGTTTCCCGACGATCCCCGCGCGCCAGGTCGTCGGGCCCGAACGCGTCGGGCAGCAGGTCGCGCAGCGCGCGGGGGCCGGTCGGGTGGTCGATGAGGAGGTCGGGTCCGCCGTGCTCGAACAGCACCTGGCGGCAACGCCCGCAAGGCATCAGCACCTCGCCGTCAGGGCCGACACAGGCCAGCGCGACCAGCCGTCCGCCACCGCCGGAAAACAGGGCGCAGACCACTGCGCACTCCGCACAGAGACCTAGGCCATATGAGACATTTTCCACATTGCATCCGGTGACGATCCGGTCATCGGCGGTCAGCGCCGCCGCCCCCACCCGGAAGCCGGAATAGGGCGCATAAGCATGCGCAGACACCTCAACAGCCTTGCGCCGCAACACTTCCCAGTCGATTTCCAGGCTCACTTCAGGCCGCCCGAACCGAGTCTGAATCCATTCCGAACACCTCGTTACGCGACGCACGTTTTGGATAGGGCAACCTAACTTCTCCCCTTTTACCGGCGCATACGGCTCCACGCTAGTTCGTTCGGCAGTACAAAGGGGATTAGAGTCGCCCCGAGGTTTTGGGGCTGCGGTCCAGCACACCGTGCGCCCCACGCGTCCACCGATGGCGTTGGAGGTCACATGAGTACGGCGACATCACCTGATACCGGCATACCGGCGCCGCGATCCAAACCGCGACGCCGAACCCTGTATCGCGGTGACCCGGCCATGTGGTCGTGGGTGCTGCACCGCATCTCGGGTGCGACGATCTTCTTCTTCCTGTTCGTCCACGTGCTCGACACCGCACTGGTGCGCGTCAGCCCGCAGGCCTACAACGAGATCATCGCGACCTACCAGACGCCGATCGTCGGGCTGATGGAGGTCGGGCTCGTCGGCGCGGTGCTCTTCCACGCCCTCAACGGCATCCGCGTGATCCTCATCGACTTCTGGTCCGAAGGACCTCGCTACCAGCGCCAGATGCTCTGGGTGGTGGCCGGGGTCTTCCTCACCGTCCTGATCGCCTCAGTGGGCGTCATCGGCATGCACATGTGGGAGCGATTCCTATGACCGCACCGGCAGCAGACAACAAGCGCGGCCCGGAGGCTCCAGTCCTGCAGCGCAGCCACGACCGTCCGCCCGGCCTGGACAACCCCCGTTCGGCACGTCGCGGTGGCGGCATGCCGAACTTCGAGAAGTACGCGTGGCTGTTCATGCGGTTCTCCGGCGTGGTGCTGGTGTTCCTCGCGTTGGGCCACCTGTTCATCATGTTGATGTGGGAGGACGGTGTGTACCGCATCGACTTCAACTACGTCGCCGAGCGCTGGTCGTCGCCGTTCTGGCAGACCTGGGACCTGCTGCTGCTGTGGCTGGCTCAGCTGCACGGCGGCAACGGCATGCGCACGATCATCGCCGACTACAGCCGTAAGGACTCCACCAAGTTCTGGCTCAATTCACTGCTGGCGCTGTCGATGGTGTTCACGCTGGTGCTGGGCACCTACGTGTTGCTGACGTTCGACGCCACCATCGGCTGAGGTTTCCAGGGAGAGCACTGATGATTCACGAACATCGCTACGACGTCGTCATCGTCGGCGCCGGCGGCGCCGGCATGCGGGCGGCCGTGGAAGCCGGACCGCGGGTACGCACCGCGGTGCTGACCAAGCTGTACCCCACGCGTTCGCACACCGGCGCGGCACAGGGCGGCATGTGCGCGGCCCTGGCCAACGTCGAAGAGGACAACTGGGAGTGGCACACCTTCGACACGGTCAAGGGCGGTGACTACCTGGCCGACCAGGACGCCGTCGAGATCATGGCCAAAGAGGCCATCGATGCGGTGCTCGACCTCGAGAAGATGGGGATGCCGTTCAACCGCACCCCCGAGGGCCGCATCGATCAGCGCCGCTTCGGCGGGCACACCCGCGACCACGGCAAGGCGCCGGTGCGTCGCGCCTGCTACGCCGCCGACCGCACCGGCCACATGATCCTTCAGACGCTGTACCAAAACTGCGTCAAGCACGACGTCGAGTTCTTCAACGAGTTCTACGCCCTGGACATCACGCTCACCGAGACCGCGGGCGGTCCGGTGGCCACCGGTGTCGTCGCCTACGAGTTGGCGACCGGCGACATCCACGTCTTCCACGCCAAGGCGATCGTGTTCGCCACCGGCGGGTCGGGCCGGATGTACAAGACCACCTCCAACGCGCACACGCTGACCGGCGACGGGCTGGGCATCATCTTCCGTAAGGGACTTCCCTTGGAAGACATGGAGTTCCACCAGTTCCACCCGACGGGTCTGGCGGGCCTGGGGATCCTGATCTCCGAGGCCGTGCGCGGTGAGGGCGGCCGGCTGCTCAACGGCGAGGGCGAGCGCTTCATGGAGCGCTACGCGCCGACGATCGTCGACCTGGCGCCGCGCGACATCGTCGCCCGCTCGATGGTGCTCGAGGTCCTCGAAGGCCGCGGCGCCGGCCCGAACAAGGACTACGTCTACATCGACGTCCGCCACCTCGGCGAGGACGTGCTGGAAGCCAAGCTGCCCGACATCACCGAGTTCGCCCGCACCTACCTGGGTGTGGACCCGGTCAAGGAGCTCGTGCCCGTCTACCCGACGTGTCACTACGTCATGGGCGGCATCCCGACGACGGTCAACGGCCAGGTGCTGTCGGACAACACGACCATCGTGCCCGGGCTCTACGCCGCCGGCGAGTGCGCGTGCGTGTCGGTGCACGGCGCCAACCGGCTGGGCACCAACTCGCTGCTGGACATCAACGTGTTCGGTCGCCGCGCCGGCATCGCCGCCGCGAATTACGCACTCGGACATGACTTCGTCGAGCTTCCGGAGAACCCGGCGGCCATGGTGACCGGCTGGGTCAGCGACATCCTGGGCGAGCACGGCCACGAGCGCGTCGCCGACATCCGCGGTGCGCTGCAGCAGTCGATGGACAACAACGCCGCGGTGTTCCGCACCGAGGAGACGTTGAAGCAGGCGCTGACCGACATCCACGCCCTGAAGGAGCGGTACGCGCGGATCACGGTGCAGGACAAGGGCAAGCGCTACAACAGCGACCTGCTCGAAGCCATCGAGCTGGGCTTCCTGCTCGAGCTGGCCGAGGTGACCGTGGTGGGTGCGTTGAACCGCAAGGAATCCCGCGGCGGCCACGCCCGCGAGGACTACCCCAACCGCGACGACACCAACTACATGCGTCACACCATGGCCTACAAGGAAGGTACGGACCTTCTGAGTGACATCCGGTTGGACTACAAGCCCGTCGTGATGACTCGTTACGAGCCGATGGAACGGAAGTACTGAGATGAGTGCGCCTGTAATCGAGAAGGACGAGGCCACCACCCCGCCCGTGCCCGACGGCGCGGTGATGGTGACGCTGAAGATCGCCCGATTCAATCCGGAAGACCCGGATTCGGCCGGCTGGCAGAGCTTCCGGGTCCCCTGCCTGCCCTCGGACCGGCTGCTGAACCTGCTGCACTACGTGAAGTGGTACCTGGACGGCACGTTGACGTTCCGCCGGTCCTGCGCGCACGGCGTGTGCGGTTCGGATGCCATGCGGATCAACGGCGTCAACCGGCTGGCGTGCAAGGTGCTGATGCGCGACATGCTGCCCAAGAACCCGAACAAGCAGCTCACCATCACCATCGAGCCGATCCGCGGGCTGCCCGTGGAGAAGGACCTCGTGGTGGACATGGAGCCGTTCTTCGACGCGTACAAGGCGATCAAGCCGTACCTGATCACCTCGGGCAACGAGCCGACGCGCGAACGCATCCAGAGCCAGACCGACCGCGCCCGCTACGACGACACCACCAAGTGCATCCTGTGCGCCTGCTGCACCACGTCGTGCCCCGTCTACTGGAGCGAAGGGTCGTACTTCGGTCCGGCCGCGATCGTCAACGCGCACCGCTTCATCTTCGACTCTCGTGACGAGGCGGCGGCCGAACGGTTGGACATCCTCAACGACGTCGACGGAGTGTGGCGCTGCCGCACCACCTTCAACTGCACCGAGGCCTGCCCGCGTGGCATCGAGGTGACCAAGGCGATCCAGGAGGTCAAGCGCGCGTTGATGTTCGCGCGCTGAGCGTCCTTTCGCCGAACTTGCATTCCACGCGCGTCAAAAGTGGATTTGACGCGCGTGGAATGCAAGTTCGGCGGGGGTCAGGCGGGTTCGTTCTCCGGCTCGGCTTCGTCCGCGGTCTCGGCTTCATCCGCGTTCTCGCCGGCTCGGATGCTCACCTGTTCGAGGTAGTACCGCAGGATCACCGCCGCCGCGGCTGCCACCGGCACCGCCAGGAACGCGCCGATCACACCGAACGTCGAGGCACCCAACGTCACCGCCAGCAAGACGATGACCGCGTGCAACTTCATCGACTTCGACTGCAGCCAGGGCTGCAGGACGTTGCCTTCGAGTTGCTGCACCGCCAGGATGATTCCCAACACGATGAGTGCGTTGACGGGGCCGTTGGCGACCAGCGCGACCAGCACCGCCAAACCACCGGCGACGAAAGCACCGACGATCGGGACGAACCCGCCGATGAAGGTGATGATCGCCAGCGCGTACGCCAAGGGCACGCCCAGAACGACCAATCCGATGCCGATGAGCACCGCGTCGACGAGGCTGACCAGGGCCTGCGTGCGGATGAACCCGCCCAGGGTTTTCCAGACACGTTCCAACATCTCGGCGATGTGCGGTGCGGCCGGCATGCCCACGGTTCGTCGCAGCCACGGCAGGAACGCCGGACCGTCTTTGAGGAAGAAGAACGTCACCACCACGGTGGTGAAGAACGTGACGAGCGCCGAGGTGGCAGCGCCCACCCCGGTGAACACGCCCGACGCGATCTGCGCGCTGCTGGAGTTCAACGTGTCGTTGATCGCAGCGACAGCGGAATCCAATTGCGCTTCACTGATGTTCAGGGGCGGACCGTCGAGCCAGTCCCGCACCTTCACCACACCGGCGGTGGCCTGCTCGGCCAACTCGGTGGATTGTTCGACGATCGCCGGCGCGACCGCGGCGATCACCCCGGCGATGACACCCGCGGCGATCGCGAGGGCCAGCAGCACCGCCGGAGCCGGCGGCACCCCTCTGTCCCGGAGCCAGCGCACCGGAGGCCACAGCACCGTGCACAGGATCAGCGCCAGCAGCACCGGCAGCATGATCACCCACGTCTTGCCGACCACCCATGCCAGCACCCACAGCCCCGCGCCCACCGCCACCAACTGCAGCGCCACGGTCGCGCCGGCTCTGAGATGCTCGCGGTAGACCGAACCTCGGGTCGGGCGTGACTGGCTAGCGTCCATCTGCCTTTTCTACCCGTCTTCGCCCAGATTGCATCCAGCGCGACGAAAACACGCGGTTGACGCGCGTGGAATGCAATTTCGGCGGGTCAGGAGCGGAGGTGGTAGAGCCGTTCGGCGTAGGCCAGGTCGTCGCGCCACAGCCGCGTAGCGGCCTGACGCATCAGCGGGCGGATCAGCGGCGCCGCGACCAGCCCCTTGCCGAAGTGCGGCCGATCGGAGTGCGCGACGACGGCCTCCACGACCGCCGAGCGCGACCGACCGTCCCGGCCCGAACCGACTGGCGTGGCGTGTGTTTCCACGACGCTGCCCTTTCCCTCGCCGTCGACGATGCGCATCACCACGGCGCGCGGTGTGGGTGCGGTGAACTCGGCGACGACGGGCACGCCGAGCCGGCCCATCCGGAACGTCACCTCGACGACGAAGCGGTCGGCGTCCTCGGGCAGGTCGTCTTCGGCCGGGGGTGCGCTCAGCACCCGCAGCTGCGTGAACGAATACGGGTGAAACCACGCCCCGTGCCAGGGATCGAGCCGGTTGGCCACGATGTCCTGAGGTTCGCAGACCCCCTCCAGTCGGGTGACCGCGGCCAGCGACGGCTGCGGTGGACGCGGCATAGCAGGGGGTGTGTCAGTGGGTTGCTGCCCGCCGATGTCATCCAGGCGCACCCAGCACAGCACGCCGTCGTCGTAGGCGGGCAATGGTTTCCAGGTGCCGTGGCGCTGCGTCCCCAATCGCAGGCCGTGCCACGGGCAGACCAGCGTGCCGCACTCCACGGGCGCCTGCGCGAGGTCGGCGCCCAGGTGGGGACATGCCCGCGGCGCCACCAGCAGCTGACCGTCGGCACCCCGCCACGCCACCAGCTCGCGTCCACCCACCGAGGTTCCGAACGCCTTGGTGGTGATCGACGAGCTCGCCGCGAAGGTGAACCAGTTACCCCCGGGACGGCGTTGAGCGCGCTGGAGCGCCGAGCGGATCACTGCCGGATTGGCGTCGGCGTACGACGGGGTCTGGGCTGCCCAGTTGGTCGACGGAATCACCTGAAACGGAACCGCTTTCGCGAGCCGTTTGCGCCACTGACTCATCGGGCCGCACCAGCCAGTCGCCGAAGAACAGAGGACCGCCCCTGGTTGGGCACGGTGTGCAGCGCATGCCCGGCCAGGCCGAACCCGGCGAGCAGCTCGTTGGCCGCGGTCCAGCCCGTCGTCGCCGCGCGTTCCATCAGCGCGACCGGAAGGTCGATGCGGATCCCGTCGCCGGCGAGCTTGATCCGCGGATGCGGTGTTGCGACCGTCGGCCGGTTCGCGAAATCGCCTGGCGCGAAGCGGGGGCAGTCCTGGCGGCGCAGCACCCGCTGATCGACGATCTGCGCGTCGGCGGTCTCGGGATACAGCTCGTGCATCCGCTTGATCAGCGCCGCACAGACCGTGTCGTCGGCGTCGGCCACCGAGTAGGCGTGCAACTCCACGACCGATCCGCCTGTGCGCGCCGCCCACTCGGCGGCTTCGCGTTCGTAGCGTTCCAGCACACTGACATTGTCCAGCGGCTCGCGCCCACCTGTCCCGACAAACGCCGAACGGTCCGCCCGTACCGCGCGGTCCAGCCACAACCGCAACACCACGAACGCCGGCGCGACACCCATGCCGGCCACCTGCTCGCGCCACTGCGGGTCCCCCAAGCCCGGCGACGCGGACACCAGAGCTTGCAGGCCCGCGACGTCGGCGGCCAGCACCGCGCCGTCGGCGACGAACTCGCCGCGCGAGCTGCTCAGCGTGACCTGCTCCCCCACCGTCAACTCGTGGGCTTCCACGCCGGTGTGGAACGTGACGCCGAGCCCGGTCAGGTAGTCACGCAACGGATTCCACAGCGCTACATCGAAGTTCGCGTTGGAAACGTCGAAGATCAATCCCTCGCTGGAGCCCAGGAAATAGATGTGGAACATCGTGACCAGCTCGCCGGCCGACAGCTTTTCGGGCCGGGCGAAGAAGCTGCGCGCGAACACCTCGAACGCCAAATGCCGCGCCGCGTCGGGGAAACGGATGTCGCGCAGAAAGGTCGCCGCATCGCGGTGGTCGAGCAACTCGTAGGTCTCGGGCACCGATACCGTCGCCAGCGGCGCAGCGGCTTTCGCGTCGAGTCGCACGAGGTCGCGCAGCCGGAAGGTGGGACTGCGCAATGCGAAAGCCAGCGCGTTCAGCGGTGGGGTCTGCGGCAGCCCGCGGAAGGTGTCGCGGCGGCCGTCGCCGTCGATCAGCGGGTAGTCGTCGACCGGTGTCAGCGCCGACAACGTCGGATCGCTGCGTCGCAGCAGTGCGCGCAGGTTGTAGTACTGGCGGAAGAACGCGTGGAAGCCGCGGTTCATCGCCGCCGCAGACCCGTCGGCCAGCGTATCCGGCCAGCCACCGACCCGGCCGCCCAGATAGTCGCACCGTTCGACGACGTCGACCGCGACGCCGCGTTCGGCCAGCCCGGTCGCCGCGGCCAGACCGGCGATGCCGCCGCCGACCACCACCACGCGGGGCTGCTGCTGGTCGGGCGCAACCGAGGTCAACCCCGGTGGTCCTGGCCAGCGTTGCCGGCGTCGGTCAGTCTCCGGAGTCACATGCCGTTGCTGCACCGTCAAACACTCCCGAATCGAAGCCTGTTCACCCACGCCTTGCCGATCCCGGCGACCGCAACCACCAGTCGACGCGGCTTACCCACCGTCGCACGACGGCCGAAGATCTCGAAGTCGATCGCCTCGATTCGGTCCAGGATCTCCGAATACAGCGTCAACGCCGCAGACACGCAGGGCCGCGAACACGGGGCCAGCGCGTCGATCCCGGGGCGCGCCTGGTCGTAGACCTTGCGGGTGATCGCGTGCTGCTCGGCCAGCGCCCGTCGCACGCGCCCGTCGGTGCGGCCTTCCCGCTGGCACCACAGCAGACGCTCGCGGTCCACACCGTGAGCGGCCAGTTCGTCCGCCGGCAGGTAGACACGGCCGCGGTCGAGGTCTTCGTCGATGTCGCGCAGGAAGTTCGTCAACTGGAACGCCTTGCCCAGCGCCGCGGCGTACGGTGCTGCTTCCTCGCGCCGGCCCACCGTGCCCAGCACCGGCAGCATCTGCAGGCCGATCACCTCGGCCGAGCCGTACATGTACCGCTCCAACGACTTACGGTCCGGATAATCGGTGACCGTCAGGTCCATCCGCATCGACGCCAGGAAGTCGTCGAACAGATCCCAGCTGATGTCGTACTTGCGCGCGGTGTCCACCACGGCTGTCAGGGTCGGGTGATCGTCGGCCGGCTCGTGCTGAACCAGGCTGGCGAACAAGCGCTTTGACAGCTGCTGGAGTTCGTCGGCGCGCTGCTCGACATCTCGGTCGTCGAAACCGTCGAGGATGTCGTCAGCACCACGGGCGAACCCGTACAGCGCGTGCACGGCCGGACGCTGCCGGGGCGTCAGAAGCCGGGTGGCCAGAAAGAACGTCTTGCCGTGCGCGGCGTTGACGTCGCGGCAGTGTCGGTAGGCCTCGCGTAATGACGGTTCCCGTACACCGGCGGCATCGAGCTCTGAGCTGATCATCAGCGGTGGACCTCCGTGTGCGAGCGGACAGCGGTGAGCCCGGTGATCCGGTCGGCGGCCAGTCGGCCGGACAGGATCGCCGTCGGAACTCCGACACCGGGCACAGTCGAGGAGCCCGCCAGCACGACGTTGTCGATGCCGCGGACGGTATTGGCCGGGCGGAACGGACCCGTCTGAGAAAAGGTGTGTGCCAATGCAAATGGGCTTCCGGCAGCCATTCCCTGCCGGCTCCAGTCCGACGGCGTCACCACATGCAGGATCTCGGCGTCATCACCGACACCGGGCATCCGGGTGCGCACCGCGCTGAGCATCTGGTCGGTGTACTGCTCGCCCGTCGTGTCCCAGTCGACGGTCCCGACATCGGTGTTGGGTGCGGGTGCGAGCACGTACAGCAGATCCCGCCCGGCCGGCGCCAACGACGGGTCACCGGCGGTCGGCCGGGTCACCAGCAGCGACGGATCCCGCATCACACGACCGTCGTCGATGATGTCGCGGAACGTGTCCTTCCACGCGTCGCCGAACAGGATGGTGTGGTGGCCGGCCCGGTCACCGACCGCCGCGCATCCGACGTGCGCGACCACCGCCGACGGGGCCGCCTTGATCCTCAACGGCCGTCGCGGTGTCCGCCGCAGGAGCCGGTAGGTGTCAGGGAGTTCGGTGGTCAGCACCACGGTATCGGCCGCGTAGCGCTCACCCGTGGCGGTACGCACGCCGGTCGCCCGTGGTCCACTGAATTCGAGCTCGGAAACCGGTGCGTTGTAGACGAATTCGACACCGGCACGGGTTGCGGCTGCGGCCATCGCGTCGGGAAGCGCGCGCATGCCGCCGTCGGGAAAGTACACCCCGGCAACAGTGTCCATGTAGGCGATCACCGCGTAGACCGCCAGCGCGCTCTGCGGCGGCACCCCCGCGTAGAGCGCCTGGAAGGTGAACACCCGCAGCAGACGCTCGTCCTTCAGGAACCTGCGCACCACGGGTTCCCACCGGCGGAAAGCCCCCAGCGCCACCAACCGAGCCAGCTGCGGGGTCAGCAGCGACAGCGGCGAGTCGAAGTTGTTGGCGATGAACCCATCGAACTCGGTGCGGTACAGCTGGGTCAGCCACTCCCGCAGCCGCAGATAGCCGTCGGCTTCTGCGCGTCCGGCGAAACGTTCGACCTCGGTGGCCATCGCGGCGCCGTCGGTGTGCACCGCAAGCTCGCTGCCGTCGGCGAACTTCGCCCGGTACGCGGGGTGTACCTGTTGCAGCGCAAGATGATCCGACAGCGACTCGCCGAGAGCGGCGAACGCGTCGTCGATGATGTCCGGCATCGTCAGCACGGTGGGGCCGGTGTCGATGCGGTAGCCGTTGATGTCCGCGCGGCCGACCCGACCGCCGGGGTGGCTGCCGCGCTCCAGCACGGTGACGCTGCGGCCCCGCCCGGCCAGCTGCATGGCCGCCGACAATCCCGAGAGGCCGGCTCCGACGACGACGACCCGGTCGGTCTTTCCGGTGACGGTGCGCATCACGCCGCCCGCTGGGTGCAGGCCACTGCCATCTCGGCCAGCGCGGCGCGCGGAAGCTCGGGCAGCTCCACCTGATCGAGGTAGTCCATGGCGCGGCGGTGTCGTTCGCCGATGCGTTCCTCGATCCACTGCACTGCACCGCTGGCCATGATCAGCGTCCGCCACCGTTCGATCGAGGCGGCGTCGAGGTCGGTGGCGCTCATCAGGTCGGCGAGCTGGCCGCGCAGTCCGGGGCCGGCGAGTTCGTAGGCGGCGACGATGACGCTGGTCGCCTTGCCGGCTTCCATGTCGGTGTGCGCGGACTTGCCGGTCATCGAGGGGCTGCCGAACACGCCCAGGACGTCGTCGCGGAGTTGAAAGGCCTCCCCGATGGCCGAGCCGTAGCCGGACAAGGCCATCAGCTGCTCGGGGTCGCAGCCGGCCATGGCGGCGCCCATCTCCAACGGGCGACGCACCGTGTAGTTGCCGGACTTGCGGCGCAACACGTCGAACACCTCGTCGAGCGTCGGGAATGCGTGCGAGCTGTTGACCAGGTCCGCGAACTGGCCGACGGCGAGTTCGACCCGCATGTCGTCGTAGCGCGGCCACACCCGCGTCAGCGCCTCGTCGTCCAGGCCACTGGTGCGCAGCATCTGCGCCGCCCACACCAGGCACAGATCACCCAGCAGGATCGCCGCGGATTCGCCGAACCGGTCGGCCGAACCCCCCAGCCCGCGCTCACGATGCCAGCGCGAGAAGACCACATGCGCAGCCGGCCGTGCCCGCCGCATCGGCGAGGCATCCATGACGTCGTCCTGAATCAGCGCGAATGCGTGCAACAACTCCAGGCTCGCCGACGCGCGCAGCGCCCCATCGTCCTCGGCTGCGCCGCACAGCCAGCCCAGATACATATAGGTCGAGCGGACGTACTTGCCGCCCTCGACGAAGTCGCGCAACAGACCCGGTGCGACGTCGACGTGGGCGTCGCCCAGCCGTTCGACGCATTCGCGGTGGACGAAATCGAGTAGGTGAGTGCGTACTGCAGAACGCACGTCGTCGCGCCAGACCGCCAGCCTGGCGGCGTCCGCCTCCGGCCACCGGCTCGGAGCGGCTACCGCCGCTCGAATCCATTCACCGCTGTTCAAGGACATGCTCCTTCTGGTCGCGCCGACCCTCTTCATGCGGAGCATTCGGAGCGGTTCGCGACTCGGATGGGTCCTGGTTCGGGACTTTTTCCTGACGATCGCCGCTCAGCCAGCGCGCCTTTCGACGATGTACCCACTTCTGAAGGTTTCTCCCCTCCATTCGCCTCGTTCTGTCACACCTCGACGGGCTGTCTCGTCTGTGCTGTATGACCCCACGAATTCCGGCCCGGTCCCCCGACCAGGCCTCACTGATCACCCGCCTGATGTACCGCTACGCCAAGCACCGCTTCGGGGAGGTGCCCGAACCATTTGCCGTTGCGGCGCACCATCCGCGTCTGCTGCTGGCCAACGCCGCCCACGAAGGGTTGCTGCAGTCCGCGTCGCAGCGTCTGCCGAGCAGCGTGCGCGAGCTGGCCGTCTTCTGGACTGCGCGTCGCATCGGCTGTTCCTGGTGCGTCGACTTCGGCGCGATGCTGGCACGTCTCGACGGTCTGGACGCCGACAAGCTCACCCACATCGACGACTACGCAACATCACCGGCCTACACCGACGACGAGCGCGCCGCCATCGCCTATGCAGAAGCGATCACCACGGACCCGCACGAAGTCACCGACGAACAAGTCGACGACCTCCGCCGACGCTTCGGCGACGCAGGCGTGATCGAACTGACCTACCAGATCGGTGTGGAGAACATGCGCGCTCGGATGTACACCGCGCTCGGTATCACCGAGCAGGGGTTCAGCTCCGGAGATGCGTGCCGAGTGCCGTGGGCGTCGCCGTAGCCAGCGGCGACGCGGTGAACTTGTCCGGGTTGGCGATGTCGTAGATCGCCACCACACGGCCCCCGTCCACCGTCACCGCGGAAATCCGCGGCGCCAGCGTCGGCCACCCGCCGTCGGCGTCGGCTCCCGGCGAGTACAGGCCGAGCTCCCCGTTGACGAGCGCCGGCCGTCCGCTGTCGAAGAACCGCGGACCGTAGCGCTGCGCCAGGCCGAGCAGGAATCTGGCCACCTTGTCGGCACCCTCGACCACCCGGGCGGCGGTCGGGGCGCGTCCGTTCGCGTCGCCGGTGAACGTCACCTCGGGGTGCAGCACCGCCACGACAGCCGCCAGGTCACCGGAGGCCATGGCGCCGAGCAACTTTGCGACGACGTCGCCGTGGTCGGCGGCCGGAGGCGGTGCCGACGCGACCGTGCGGCGGGCACGCGAGGCGAGTTGGCGGGCCGCCGCGGTGGTCGAGCCGAGGATCTCGGCGATTTCTCCGAACGGCACGGCGAACCCGTCGTGCAGCACGAACGCGACCCGTTGATCGGGCGTCAGGTTCTCCAGCACGACCATGGCCGCGAACCGGGCATCCTCGCCGGCCACCACCGCCGTGAGTGGATCGTCTTCGTCGAACGAGGTGACCACGGGCTCGGGCAGCCACTGCCCGGTGTAGCTCTCACGCCGGTGCGCCGCCGAGCGCAGCCGGTCCAGGCTGAGTCGACTCACCACCGTGGTCAACCAGGCTTTGGTATCGCGAATCTGGTTGTCGCGGCGACTGTTCCATCGGATCCAGGCCTCCTGCACGACGTCTTCGGCGTCGGCGAAGGTGCCGGTGAGGCGGTAGGCCACCGAGACCAGGTGCGGCCGGAGCCGTTCGAACTCCGCGGTGGTCATAGGTGCAGTTTAGTGCGGGCGCCCGGGGGTCGGGGGTCGCGAAAGTGCCCTCAGCGTAGGGTCGCGGCAGTCGTCACTACGCTGCGCGCACTCTCGCGGTCGGAGCCGCGTTCCACGATGAAACGCGCGATGCCTGGGGACACGCTGACGTCGCGAATATCGGTCAACGCATGCATGGGACGGGCGCCGGCGAGTGCTCGTTTTCCGTTCACCGGTACAGCGGAGACGCCGAATTTGGGCGTCGGACGCCAGCGTTACGGTGCGCGACGCGGTCAGCGGAATCAACACCACATTCACGATTTCCGACGAGGCAGCCGGCCGCTACGGGTCGCTATTTACCGTCACGGTGTCCGGCACCCCCCTCGTCACCGCGGCTCCTTGTGCGCCACTTACAGCGAACGTCCACGAATTCCGGCCCTTCACCCAGCACCCACGCAACCTCAACGCATGAGTCAAAATTTGCCTTCAGGCGCTAGATCTGCCATTCAGGCGTCGTCCGAACGTATGAATCTCCTGAGACGCTCTGCAGATGCCCTGTTCAAGCGCTTATCCCGGAAACATCAACCCGAGAATTGCTTCGACTAACTCCGTCAATACCGCGTTGCTCTGAGTAGCATCTCCCGTCAGTTGACCACTGTGGGTCACATTCCCGGGGGAGCATTGCCGTGGGCTATGCAAAGTACGTTGGTCGTGTCGGCGCGTTGGCGGTTGCGTTGGGGATCGGCACAGCAGTTGCCAATCCAGCGTGGGCCGACACCACCAATTCCGAAACGTCGTCGACTGATTCCGCAAGCACGAGTGCCCGCACGTCGGCTTCCGAGTCCGAGTCGCCGACGGAGGGGGCGACCACGTCGTCAGCTGTGGAGAGCGCTCCGACGGAATCCGAGGCCGACGGACCAGTCGACGAGTCGGAGTTGGAAGACGCCGAACTCGATGGTGAGGACCAGGAAGCCGCCGACGGGATAGCGGCCGAGAGCCCAGCCCCCGAGCCAGAAGACGTCCACGTCGACGACGTCGTCGTCGAGCCCCGCACCGGTCGCCCGTCCGTCGAGGAGTCGGCCACTACGACGGCCGCGGCCGGCCGAAGTGGGAGCACGGACGCCGCCCCATCGCAGACCGCCACAATCGAGACACCCGCGGCCAACAGCACATCGGCCGCGACGAACCTTGCCGACAAAACCAGGCTCGTCGTGGATGGTCGTGTGGCAACTCGGGCGGAGGGGCGCGGGCCGGTGCACAACTCGCCGGCGACGACGCGCAAAGTTCCGGCCACGAACTTCATCGACACCGTGCCGGCGCCGGCACCACTGGTCAGCCAGCCCACACCGATCGGAGCGATCTTCGGCGGGGCGGTGAAGATGCTCGACATCGCCGCGAAGGCGTTGAACATGCTCTTCAATCCCGCTCCCAGTGCGCCCAGCGATCCTCCGTTGCTTCTCGGGGTTCTTGCCTTCGTGCGCCGCGAGATCGCGCGCACGTTCTTCAACAGCACGCCGAACGCGATCGCAGATGTCGCTGAAACATCCGAAAGCCTGCCCACACGAATCACCGTGCTGGGCAACGATGTCGATCCGGACACTGGCGACATCCTCACCGTCACCGGATACACGCAGGCCGCCAACGGCACGGTGGCGCTGAACCCGGACGGCAGCTTCACCTACACGCCGAAGGCCGGCTTTGTCGGCACCGACACCTTCAGCTACCGAGTGTCCGATGAAGCCAGCCCCTGGCACGTTCATTCACTGGTCAGTCTGCTGCGAGGCGGGCATCTGTCGGTCGCGACGGTGACGGTCACCGTCGCCCCGACGATTCCGATGAACCAGGCACCCGTCGCCAACGACGATTCGACCAGTACCGCCGAAGGCACGCCGGTCGTGGTTGGCGTGCTGGCCAACGACACCGACGCCGACGCCGACACTTTAACCATCACTCAGGTGTCGACGCCGCTGCAGGGCACCGTGACGATCGATGGCGGGAATCTGACCTACACCCCGGTCGCGGGGTATCACGGCACTGCTTCGTTCACCTACACCGTTACCGATGGCGAACTGACCGACACCGCGATCGTGAGCGTGACGGTCACTCCGGTCAATGAAGCGCCTGTCGCCGTTGCGGATTCGGCTACCACGGCGGAAGATTCGCCGATCGCTGTTGATGTCCTGGCCAACGACACCGACCCCGACGGCAACACACTGACCATCTCCGCAGTCGGCGCACCCAGCCACGGAACCGCAGTGATCGCCGACGGGAAGATCACCTACACCCCCACGACCGGGTATCACGGTGCCGACTCATTCACCTACACAGTGTCCGACGGAACGCTGACCGACACCGCCATCGTCACGATCTCTGTCGGGTTCGTCAACGACGCGCCTGCTGCGACAGACGACACGTTCACCATGCCGTCCGACGTCCGCAGTGTCATCGTCAACGTCGTCGACAACGACACCGACTCGGATGGCGACCCCCTGACCGTCGTCGCTGTCACCGGAGCGGCCAATGGAGTCGTCACGTTCACCGGGGGCACCATCACCTACACCCCCGCAACAGGCTTCTCCGGCACTGAGGTGCTGACCTACACCGCTTCCGACGGGCTGCTCAGCGACACCGCCACATTGACGGTCATCGTGCCCGTTTTCAACGTCGCTCCCGTCTTCGGCACCCCCGCCTACGATTTCACGACACATAACGACAGCGGCACGGTGACCGGAACCATCAACGTCTCCGATCCAGACGGAGACACACTCACTTTCGAGCTGACCGCAGGTCCCGAAGAGGAAATCGGCACGGTCGTCATCGATTCCGAGACCGGAGCATGGAAGTTCACACCCACAGTGCAGGCGCGGTTCGCCGCCTGGCTCAAAACTGGAGAGCCCAGTACCACCTTCAAGATCACAGCATCTGACGGGCGGGCCACTACAACCATCGATGTCGTCGCGCCGATCGATGCCGCGGTGAGCTTTTCGACCGACGTCCGCACCATCGACGAAGCGCGCCTTGGTGCCCAGGAGTTGGCGATAGCGCCAGACGGCCGCCTCTACATCACCCAGTACCTTGCCGATGACTCCGCAGGCACGATCACGGTGATAAATCCTGACGGTTCGATCGATACGGTCATCGAGATCGGTTCGATCATTCCTCAGGCGATCAGCACTGCCTTCGACGTGGCCATCGGCCCAGATGGCCGGATCTACGTCACCAGCGAGGTCGCTGACAGTTGGGAAGACGACTACCAAGAATCCTTCCACGGCGCTGTGGTGGTCATTGACCCTGCGAGCGACCACTCCGCCGCGCTGTTTGCGAATCTGGCAGAACCAGCATCGGGTATCGATGTCGACAACGCAGGGCGCGTCTATGTGGGTAGTTGGACTACCAAGACAATCACAATCTTTCACCCCGACGGCTCTGTCGCAGACACCATCCACCTGCCGGAATTCGAAGACGCGGCGACCGGCATCACCGGCCTGACGGTCGGGCTCGATGGCCGGATTTACATCACCGATCCCTGGCAGGGAACCCTCATCGTCGTCGAGCCTGACGGGTCGATCGCCCAGACCGTTGATCTCGGCGGCAACCCGTGGAGTGTAGATGTCGGGGCCAATGGTGCCGTCTACGTCACAGACCCCGACACTGGCACGATCACCGTGCTAGACCAAGACGGCTCGATTACCCGCACTATCAACCTTGGAAGCGGCAGCTACCCGTCCGATGTGACGTTGGGTGCCGACGGCCGTGTCTATGTGCCGTATTCAGTGGCCGGTGACGACGGTCCGCTCAGCAGGATCGCTGTGCTGACCCCGGTCGCTGTCGCCGATCTGCTCAGCACCGCTGAGATCGGCGAACCGATTGCAGGCGCCCCCGGCTCCGCCGACGGATCGGTACTCGGTAGCCCGGTCGTGGTTGCCGACGGCACGATCTACCGAACCACCACTACCCGCGACTCGGCAGGCGTCACCACCGTCACCGTCGCGGTGATCGGCACGAGCGGCACGACCACCTATACCGAACCGGTGCCGGGTGACCCAGCGGGCCCGCTGGTCGTGGGCGCGAACGGCACCGTCTACCAATCGGTCACCTACCGCGACTACGAGAGTGGCGCCACCACCTCCGGAGTCGTGATCATCCCGCCAACTGGCCCAAGCTGGTTCACCGGCCACCACGTTGGCGCCCCCGCCGGCCCGGTCGTCCTCGGGGGCGACGGCACCGGTTACCAAATCCTCTCGCAGCTCTTGAGCGACGGTAGCTACACCACAACGGTTTTGGTCATCGCCTCGGACGGGGCTACCCCTTACACCCTCAGCGGCTTCCCTGGCGGTTCTGGAATCGGTGCGCCGGCCGGACCGGTGGTGGCGGCTGGCGGCACGGTGTACCTCACCATGGGCGACTGGGTCATCGACCCAGTCACACTGCAAGCCGGCGAACACACCACGACGGTGGCGATCCTCGGCCCGAATGGACCAAGTACGTACTCGATCGACGGTGCCGCAGGCGGCGGAGTCGGGTTCGCGTCCGATGGGACCATCTATCAGCCGATCTATCAGACGCCCGCCGGCCCCGATGCCGCCCTCGGCACGGCCGGGATTGCAGTCCTCACCGACAGTGGACTGGTCCGGCTCGCCGGCACTATCGACGGCATTCCCATTGGCAGCCCGGTACTTGGCCCGGACGGGACCCTGTACCAAACTGTATTCAGCCCTGTATTCGACACCGACGCTGGGACAGTCGAGTACGTCACAACCGTAGCGGCAATCACCACGACCGGGCTGACGCCGATCCTCCAGGACATCGCCGGCATCCCACTGCAAACCTCCGGCGGACCGAGCGTGTTGCCGGTCGTCGTCGGGCCGGACGGCACCGTGTACCAGGTGGCGCAGGACTTCGACCCGGCCACCTACACAGCGAGCACCACGCTGGCTATACGGACCGCCGCGGGCGACACCGATATCGTCGATATCGCCGGTGAGGTGGTCGGCACGGTGGTGCCGGGTGTCAACGGAAACGCGTTCCTGACAACCTATGACGCCGATACCGACACCACCAGGGTGGCGGTCATCACCGCCAATGGCACCACCATTCGCGAACTCGCGGGCCGTCCCGGTGACCCGCGATCCACTGGGACGAACTGGACGGTAGTGGTAGCGCCGGACGGAACCGCGTATCAGACCACTGCTGTCCATTCAGACACTGGTGTCTATACGACCAGCGTTTCGGTATTCACCGCGACGGGCATCGCGACGCACAGCATCGACGGTGTCCCAGCGGGATCCGTCGTCATCGCATCCGATGGGACCGTCTATCAATCTGTCGGGCACATCGCTCCCGATTCAGGAGTTTCGAGCACCACGGTCGCCGTTATCTCTCCGTTGGGTATCACGCCGATCACGCGCCCGATCGCGGGGGCGCCAGCCGGGCCCGCGGTCTTCGGACCCGAAGGCACCATTTACCAGGTCACCGTGGAGACGATTTCCGGATCGGGTGACCCATCGTCACGCCTGTACATCATTGGGGGACCCTCGCCAGCAGAAGACCTGCGTCCCAACAGCGAAGTGGCAAGCCACGATGCGACGCTTACCGCTACGACAGGCGATGCGCCGGCCGCGATTACAACCACTCCGCCGGACGCAGGCCGACCAAGCGCGACACCGATTGTCGGCGCTCATTTAGCGCTCGCGGCAGGCGCGTCCACTGGCATCGTGAGTACCGCTGACACCGTGTCGACCTTGCCCGGAACGGTCACCCCTACCGCCACCATCACCACCAGCACCGTCTTCCCGTACCCAAGCCAGGTCGTCGTGAGCCCAGACGGCCGCCACGTCTACACGGTCAGCATCACCGGCACCGGCTCTACCGTTCGGCAAGCGGTCACCATCGTTGATACCCAAACCAACACCGTGAAGACGATCCCCGTCAGCAACGGCTACCCCTACAACGCGTACGGAATTGCGGTGAGCCCAGACAGTCGGCACGTCTATACCAACGGACTCACCTTCACCGGAACCAGCTACCAGCCTGCGGCGTTCATACTCGACACCGTCACGAACACCGTGCGCACAGTGCCGATCAGCAGTGCCTACTTTAACGAGGTGGGAATAGCCGTAAGTCTTGATGGCCGCCGCGTCTATTACAGCGGTGTCGTCCTCGACGGCAGCGGCCGTCAGCAAGTGCTGACCGTCCTCGACACGATCTCGAACACCGTGACCACGGTTCCCGTCCCTAACGAAAACAGCAGCGATACTGCATATCTCGCCAACGGAGTGTCTGTGAGCGCGGATGGGCGTCGCGTCTACACGACGAGCGTCACCGTCAACGGCTCCGTCGCCATAACGGTGCTCGACACTGCCACCAACACTGTCACCGCCATCCCTGTAAGCGGTGCTGTCAGGGCATTCGGTTTGGCCCTCAGTCCGGACGGTCGCCGCGCTTACACCGTGGGTGTCAGTCTCGACGGCACTACAGCAATGGCCGTGCTCGACACCGCCACCAAGATAGTCACCACCATTCCCGTCCCCCACCATTACGGCAACCCCTACGGTTACGCCGTCACCGTCAGCCCGGACGGTCGCCGCGTCTATGCGAGTAGCGGATATGAAGTCATTGTCTTTGACACCACCACCAACGACGTGACCACCGTCCCGATCAATATTGGCAGCGAAGACTTCTACTTGGGCGGGATAGCCCTCAGCCGGGATGGTCGGAAAATCTACACCACGAGCGGTTACGAACTTGACGGCGGTGTCGCCCAGGAGGCTGTGCTGGTCCTCGACACCTCGAAGATCGATGGGCTGGCATCGTGGAAAATCACCATGCAGGCGATCGCGAGGTTGATCCCACAATTTTCGGGCAGCATTTTAAGCGAAGGTGATCAAAGTAATGTCCAACAGGGCAGAACCGCCGACCTTCTCCCAAATATCCTCCTCGATGGCGACACCATTACCATCGACAAGATTGTGGAAAATGGCGTGACCCGCGTAGTGGCCTACATCAGCGGCATCAAAGGCGAATGGTGGGACCTGTTCACCAAGAATGCGATGCTTCGGGCAAAGCGAGGGATCATCGACGAAAACATGGAACGAGCAATAAATCAAACTATCGAAGACATCGAGCGACAAGGGGAATATGTTTCAGAAATCCTTCTAGTCGGCTTCAGCAAGGGCGGGTCGACTGCACAAAATTACGCGGTAAAGGGCCGATATTCGGAGAAGGTTACAACTGTCGTAACTTTCGCGGCCCCATTAGTCAAGAAGGCGAGCGAATACAGAGCCGAAGTCGACGTCCTGCATCTCCACGCCGAAAACGATTTCATTCCGAAGGACGAGTTCTTCGGCGGCATATTCGACATCTGGAACGGCGGGAGGATGCAAGTGAGCAACCGAGGTTATAGAGAGACATTCGTCAACAACAAGGCGGACTGGAAGACCGTGTATCTCGCAAATACCAAAGGTACAGACCCGAACGACCCGCACAGTCGAAAGAACTACGCCGAAGCCGCTCGTATCTACGATACGAATGCTCACCGCTGGGAGCAGTCGCGAAGAGTGCTCAGCGCCATAGACCGCTTCCTTTCCGGAACGGTCGAGAAGACCGTCGTCAACTTCTTCTGAACCTGGACGACACCCCCCAAACATTTCGCGGAATAGCACCCCGGCTGTGGACCCGCCTCAACCGCAGCCGGGAATGCTATCCCGCGCAACTACCGCTTCGCGAAAACCGTGCGATGCCAATCTTTTTCGGCCACCCCGGTGATGTCGCTCATCACGTGCTTGATCGACAAGTACTCCTCGAGCGAATACTGGCTCATGTCCTTGCCGAAGCCCGAGGCGCCGAAGCCGCCGTGCGGCATCTCGGAGATGATCGGGATGTGGTCGTTGATCCACACGCAACCGGCGTGGATCTCGCGCGACGCCCGTTGCGCGCGATAGACATCCCTGGTCCACGCCGAGGCCGCCAGCCCGTACTGGGTGTCGTTGGCCTGGCGCAGAGCATCGTCGTCGTCGACGAACGGCCGCGCCGTGAGTACCGGTCCGAAGATCTCGTCGCGCCAGACCTCAGACGACTCGGCTACGTCGGCGATCAGCGTCGGCCGGTAGAACGACCCCGGCCGCTCGGGTGCGATGCCGCCGGACACGACCCGTCCGCCCTCCCCCGGCGCCCGCGCCACCATCTCGGCCACCTTCGACCGGTGTGCCTCGGAAATCAGCGGCCCCAGATCGGTGTCGGGATCGGCAGGATAACCGACGACCACCTTGTCGAACAACTCGGCCACGCCAGCCACGAAATCGTCGTACAGAGGCTGCGCGACGATCGCCCGCGTCGCCGCCGTGCAGTCCTGCCCGGTGTTGATCAGCGCGCCGGCGACCGCGCCCTGAATGGCCGCATCGAGATCAGCGTCGTCGAACACCACGAACGGCGCCTTGCCGCCGAGCTCGAGCTGCGTGCGATGCCCGTGCACCGCGGCGGCGGCCATTACGCGCCGGCCCACCGGCGTCGACCCGGTGAACGTCACCATGTCGACATCGCCGTGCCCGGCCAGCGCGGCGCCGACGTCAGCGCCGGCGCCGGTGACCACGTTGAGCACACCCGGCGGCAGCCCTGCTTCCGAGGCCAGGCGCGCCAACGTCAACGTCGTCAGCGGCGTGATCTCGGCCGGCTTGATCACGACCGAACACCCAGCGGCCAACGCCGGCAACACCTTCCACACCGCCATCTGCAGCGGATAGTTCCACGGCGTGATGGTCGCGACCACCCCGACCGCCTCCCGCCGGATCGAGGACGTGTGATCGGGCGAGTACTCCGCGGACGCCTTGCCTTCGAGATGACGCGCGGCCCCGGCGAAGAAGTCGATGTTGTCGATGCTCCCGGGCACGTCGAACTCGGTGGCCAGCCGGACCGGCTTGCCGGTCTGACTGACCTCCTCGTCGACCAGGACAGAAGAAGCCTCGTCGGCCAGCCGCGCCAGCTTGGCCAGCACCGCCGAGCGGTCCGCCGGCGTCGCGCCCGCCCAGCCGGGAAGCGCGGCGCGCGCGGAAGCCACGGCGCGGTCCACATCCGCGGCCTCAGCCAGCGCGTACTCCGCGACCGCCTTGCCGTCGGCCGGGTTGATCACCGTGTGCGTGGGGCCCGCGGTCGTCACCGGCGCGCCATCGATCCAACTACTTGCCATGCCCATACCGCAACGCTATACGACGTACCGAGCAACGCTACGCATTACGCACGCGTCAGTGGCGTTGTACACCCGATTTCATGGTTGTGGTTGCCTGTGACGACGGATTCCGTGCACAATCTCAGGCATGGCCAACCCCGGGGTACCGCACGCCGTCGGCCCGGTCTCATTCCGGGTGAACACCTCCCGACCCGGTGCCGCGTTCCCGCTGGACGAGCTGTCCAAAGCGATCATCGAGAAGCTGCAACAGGACGGCCGACGCTCCTATGCCGGTATCGGTAAGGCCGTCGGACTGTCCGAAGCAGCGGTCCGCCAGCGGGTACAGCGGATGGTCGACGCCGGGGTGATGCAGATCGTCGCCGTCACCGACCCCATGCAGCTCGGATTCGCCCGCCAGGCCATGATCGGCATCAAATGCACCGGCGACACCACCGTGGTCGCCGAGAAGCTCGCACAGATCGACGCCGTCGACTACGTCGTGCTGACCGCCGGATCCTTCGACGCGATCGCCGAAGTGGTCTGCGAAGACGACGACCACCTCCTCGAACTGTTGAACACTCAGATCCGCGCCCTGCCGGGAGTGATCTCCACCGAAACCCTCGTCTACTTGAAACTTGTGAAGCAGCAATACAATTGGGGCACCCGATGAGCATCGTCTCCGAAACTCCCGACACGGCAACAGAACTGTCGGCCAAAGCCAACCGCCACCTGTGGGGGCACTTCGCCCGCCACGGGGCCGGCATCACCCCGCCGATCATCACCCGCGGCGAAGGTGTCCACATCTGGGATGACAAGGGCCGCAAGTACATCGACGGCCTCTCCGGGCTGTTCGTGGTCCAGGTCGGCCACGGCCGCAAAGAGCTCGCCGAGGCCGCGGCCAAGCAGGCCGAACAGCTGGCCTTCTTCCCGCTGTGGTCCTACGCCACCCCGACCGCGGTCGAACTCGCCGAGCGGATCGCCGGCTATGCGCCCGGCGATCTGAACCGGATCTTCTTCACCACCGGCGGCGGCGAGGCCGTCGAAAGCGCATGGAAGCTGGCCAAGCAGTACTTCAAGCTGACCGGTAAACCCGGTAAACACAAAGTGGTTTCGCGTTCGATCGCCTACCACGGCACCCCGCAGGGCGCGCTGTCGATCACCGGCATCCCCGCGTTCAAGGCGCCGTTCGAGCCCCTGGTGCCGGGCGGCTTCCGCGCACCGAACACCAACTTCTACCGCGCACCCGAACCCTACGCACACGACGAGAAAGCCTTCGGCGAATACTGCGCCAACCGTATCGCCGAAGCCATCGAGTTCGAAGGCCCTGACACCGTCGCCGCGGTGTTCCTGGAGCCGGTGCAAAACGCCGGCGGCTGCTTCCCGCCACCCCCGGGCTACTTCGAGCGGGTCCGAGAGATCTGCGACGAGTACGACGTGCTGCTGGTCTCCGACGAGGTCATCTGCGCCTACGGTCGGATCGGCTCGATGTTCGCGTGTGACGACTTCAACTACGTGCCGGACATCATCACGTGCGCGAAGGGTCTGACGTCGGGCTACTCGCCGATCGGCGCGATGATCGCGTCCGACCGGCTGTTCGAACCCTTCAACGACGGCAAGACGGTGTTCGGGCACGGCTACACCTTCGGTGGGCACCCGGTGTCGTCGGCGGTGGCGCTGGCCAACCTCGACATCTTCGAACGCGAAGGCCTCAACGACCACGTCAAGGAGATGGCGCCGGCGTTCCGGTCGACGCTCGAGCAGCTCTACGACCTGCCGATCGTCGGCGACGTCCGCGGCGAGGGATTCTTCTACGGCATCGAGCTGGTCAAAGACAAGGCCACCAAGGAGACGTTCAACGACGAGGAAAGCGAGCGGCTACTCCGTGGCTTCCTCACCCCGGCGCTGTGGGAGGCGGGCCTGTACTGCCGCGCCGACGACCGCGGCGACCCGGTCGTGCAGCTCGCGCCGCCGCTGATCAGCGGACAAGCCGAGTTCGACGCGATCTACGACGTGCTGCGCACAGTGCTCACCGAGGCGTCACAGCGGCTGTAGCTCGATTCGCCGAGATTGCTTCTGGCACGGCGCAATCGGCGACTTGGGCGCATGGAATGCCATTTCGGCGGAGTCGTCGCCGGCGGCGGCCAACCGCGACAGGTATGCCGGGTGTCGCTTCATCGCTTCGTCGAAGCGAGCGCGTCGCCGCGCGGAATGCACCTGCAAGTCGATGACGGTAGCGCCAACGTTGTCTGTCGTCATGTCCTCGACCTTCCGGAAGGGGTTGGCCTTCAGCATGCGGGGCATACCTGAGTAAAGGCGGCGGAATCGCCATGACCTTGCGCAGAAGTGCCCAACCTCACACTCCTGCAAACATCAGGAACTTTGCAGTGTCAGCACGCTGATGTCCGGCGGCGCACCCACGCGCAGCGGCGGCCCCCAGAACCCGGCGCCGCGCGACACGTACAACTGGGTGTCGCGCACCGTCGACAGCCCGGCCAGCGCGGGCTGGGCGAGGCTGACGGCGTAGTGGAACGGCCACATCTGCCCGCCATGGGTGTGTCCGGAGATCTGCAGATCCACGCCGCGGTCGGCGGCGTCTTCGACCTGCACGGGCTGGTGGGCCAGCAGCACGGTCGGACTCTCGGCCTGCACACCGCGCAGCGCCCGGTCCAGGTCGGGCGGATCCGAGTGCGATCGACCGGCCAGATCGTTGATGCCGGCCAGATCGAACGCCGCGCCGTCGCGCCGGATGCTGGTGTGCTCGTTGCGCAGGAGGTTCAAACCGAGACGTTCCAGCTCGCGCAGCCACTCCGCGGTGTCCTCGACGAAGTACTCGTGGTTGCCGGTGACGAAGAAGGCGCCTTCGCGCGCCACCAGGTCCTGCAGCGGCTCGGCAGCCGGTCCGAGTTCGGCGACCGTGCCGTCGACCAGATCACCGACCACCGCGACGAGGTCGGGTTCGGTCTCGTTGATCATCCGCACGATGCGCTCGGTGTGGGCACGGCCCAACAGCGGACCCAGGTGAATGTCCGAGACGACCGCGATGCGGAAGCCGTCGAACGCCGGGTTCAGCCGCGGCAGCCGCACCGGCACGCGCAGGGTCTGCGGCGGACCCAGGGCGTTGACCAGTCCGGTGCCCACCAACCCGACCGTCGCAGTGCCGGCGGCCACCGCCGCCACCCGCGACAGGAACACCCGCCGCTCCGGTGACTCGGGCTCCTCCGGAGGCCGCCGCTTCCGCCACAACCACCGCACCAACCGGATCGGCTCGAGCGCCGCCAGCGTCAACACCAGATACGCGACCACCCCGAACCACAGGTATCCGGGCCAGGCCAGCCACCGCGACGCGGTGACGTCGGCGACCCTCGGCACGATCAACGCCGCGATCAGCAGAACCAACAGCACGCCGAGCAGCACAGAGCACACGATGCGGATCCGCCCCGGCGCGGTGGTGTCCTTGACCAAGCGCTTCCACACGTAGACGTGCATGAGGCCGAGGATCGATCCGAGAATCACGATGAACATGGGTGAGCACAGCCTAGACGCCGCGTGGCTCCCCGGGATCACCGCGGCAATCGCCTAATCTGCGCAGACGATGGGCACTTTCCGGACGATCGCCACGCGCGTGTCGGCGCTGCTGGCCGCACCCATGACCGCCGCGTTGCTGACCACCGCACCGGTCGCGATCGCCGACCCCGGCGCTCCGCCGGACGCCTGCCTGTACCGGGAGACGACACCGCCGGCGATCGACGCGTCCGAGGTACCCAAGCCGGGCGACCCGCCGCCCGCCCCGATCCCGGTGCCGGCCAAACCGATGGGTGGTGACTCGCTCGGCGGCTGCGGTGTGATCACCGCGCCCGGTGCCCCGCCGGTACCCGGCGACGTGTCCGCCGAGGCGTGGCTGGTCGCCGACATCGACAGCGGAGACGTCATCGCCGCGCGCGATCCGCACGGCCGACACCGGCCGGCCAGCGTCATCAAGGTGCTCACCGCGATGCAGGCCATCCGCGACCTGCCACTGCACAAGGTGGTGCCCGGCACCGCCGAGGACGCCGCCCAGGAAGGCACCAAAGTCGGTGTGGGCGAGGGCGGCTTCTACTCGATCAACGACCTGCTGCACGGGCTGCTGATGTACTCCGGCAACGACGCCGCGTTCGCGCTGGCCCGTCAGATGGGCGGGATGGAGGCCGCGCTGGGCAAGATCAACGGCCTGGCGCACAAGCTCGGCGCCCAGGACACCCGCGTCGCCACCCCCTCCGGCCTGGACGGGCCGGGCATGAGCACGTCGGCCTACGACATCGGATTGTTCTACCGGTACGCGTGGCAGAACCCGGTGTTCACCAATATCGTTGCCACACAGTCGTTCACGTTCCCCGGCCGCGGAGAGGGCGGCTACCCGATCGAGAACGACAACAAGCTGCTCGAGCATTATCCCGGGGCGCTGGGCGGCAAGACCGGCTTCACCGACGACGCCGGGCAGACGTTCGTCGGCGCAGCCCAGCGTGACGGCCGCCGCCTGGTGGCGGTGCTGCTGCGTGGCACACGACAGCCGATCGCACCGTGGGAGCAGGCCGCACGTCTGCTCGACTACGGGTTCGCCGTGCCGGCGGGCACCAAGGTGGGCACCCTGGTCGACCCGGACCCTTCACTGGGCGGCATCACGGCCGAACCCGCCGAGGCCACCACGACGAAGGCCAATGCGACGCTGTCCGACGTCGACGCCATGCCGGTACGGGTGGGCGTCGGCGTCGTCGGTTCGATGATCGTGTTGAGCTTGATCATGGGCGCGCGGTCGCTCAACCGGCGTCCTCGCCGCGGCTGAGCGACCGGCTGCGCCGGGCCCGCGAAAAGCCCAGAGCGCCAACCGCACCGACGAGTGCCGCGGCCCCAGCCTGCCACGGCGCCAACCCCGGCCGGGTGACGGGACGGTTGCGGATCACCGCGGGGCCCGGCGCCGCCACGGGTGCCTCGTTCATGTTCTCCGGCATGGTCGCCGCCCACGCCGTCGCGAACAGCACCAGCCGCGCGGTGATGTAGGCGAACACCATCAACCCCAGCACCGGACCGAACGTCGCGCCCGCCGGGCCCGTCACCACCGACTGCAGATAGATCGCCGCCACCAGCTTGAAGATCTCGAACCCGACCGCGGCGATCAACCCGGCCCGCACACTGCTGCGGAAGCTCACCGACTCGCGCGGCAACCGCGCGATCAGGAACGTGAACAGCAGCCACGCCACCAGCACCGACACCAGCGTGGACGCGATGCGCAACACCACCGTCCAGACCGGCGCGTCGGTGATGCCGAACCACTCCAACACATTCCGGATCACCGACATGTTGCCCAGCGCGGTCAGCGACAACGTCAGCACGATCGCGACGAACACCGACAGCAGGGCCACCAGGTCGGAGATCTTGGTGCGCACGAAGCCCGGCAGCTCGTCGCGGTACAGACCCCACATCTGGCTCAGCGCCTCGCGCAGATTGGCCATCCAGCCCAGCCCCGCCCAGGCCGCCGTGGCCAACCCGATCAGACCGACCGACGCACGCGACTCGATCGCCGAGTCCATCAGCTCGATGAGTTGCTGACCCATGTCACCGCTGACTGCCGAGCGGATCCGGTCCTGCACGCCGGCCAGCAGCTCGGGCTGGCTGGCCAACACGAAGCCGCCGACCGCGAAACCGACCATCAACAGCGGGAACAGCGCGAAGATCGTGAAGTAGGTGATACCCGCGGCGTAGAAGTCGCCCTTGGAGTCCTTGTAGCGCTCCTGGGCGCGCATCACGTGATCGAACCACGGCCTGCGTGCGCGGAACCGGTCGATGAATCCCGGTTTCTCGTCGGAGTCGGACGGGTCCTGCGAGGCCGTCATCCGTCCTCCTCGCTGGCTAGTGGGTCGCGCGCGGTGCTAAGAACCCTAGCCGGTCGTATACCCTGCGCAACGTCTGTCCAGACACTTCGCGTGCCCGCTGCGCGCCCGTGGCCAGCACACTTTCCAACTCGGCCGGATCTGCGAGCAATTCGTCGACACGGGTCTTGATGGGCGTGACGAACTCGACCACCGCCTCGGCCGTCTCCTTCTTCAGGTCGCCGTAGCCGCGCCCGGCGTAACCGTCGACGAGCGTGTCGATGCTGACGCCGGTGACCGCCGACTGGATGGTCAGCAGGTTCGACACCCCCGGTTTGGCTTCGGGATCGAACCGGATCTCGCGTTCGCTGTCGGTCACCGCGGAGCGAATCTTCTTGGCCGTCTTGGCCGGGTCGTCGAGCAGGCTGATCAGGCCGGCGTCGGTGGCCGCGGACTTGCTCATCTTGGCCGTCGGGTCGGCCAGGTCGTAGATCTTGGCTGTGGCCTTCGGGATCATCGGCTCGGGGACGACGAACGTGTCCGGGAAGCGGGCGTTGACCCGCTGCGCGACATCGCGGGCGAGCTCCAGATGCTGACGCTGGTCCTCGCCGACCGGGACCAGCTCGGTGTCGTAGAGCAACACGTCGGCGGCCATCAGCACCGGGTAGGTGAACAAGCCGACCGTGGTGGCCTCGGCGCCTTGCTTCTGCGACTTGTCCTTGAACTGCGTCATCCGCGAGGCCTGCCCGAACCCGGTGAAACAGCCGAGCACCCAAGACAATTCGGCGTGCGCGGGCACATGGCTCTGCACGAACACGGTGGCCCGCTGCGGGTCCACACCCAGCGCGAGGTACTGCGCGGCCGTGGCCAGCGTGCGCCGGCGCAGCGTCTCGGGGTCCTGCGCGACGGTGATCGCGTGCAGGTCGACGACACAGAAGTACGCGTCGTTGCCGTCCTGCAGTTCCACCCACTGGGCCACCGCGCCCAGTGCGTTGCCGAGGTGCAGGGAATCGGAGGTGGGTTGCGCGCCGGAGAAGACGACGGGCCGGGTTGTGTCGCTCATGGTGATAGTCATCTTTGCACTGTGCGATTTCGGCGTGGTTATCGACGCTCAGCGACGACAAGCACGCCGAAATCACCGGTACTCGACGGTGACCGGGCAGTGATCCGACCAGCGCAGGTCGTAGGCCTTCGGCCGTTCCGACCGCGCCGAGACCACCCGGGCGGCCAACCCCGGCGTGGCCAACTGGTAGTCGATGCGCCAGCCCGCGTCGTTGTCGAACGCCTTACCGCGCCAGGACCACCATGCGTAGGGTCCGGGCACGTCGGGATGGGCCTGCCGCACGACGTCGACCCAGCCGGCGGCCAACAGGTCCGACACCCACTGCCGCTCCTGCGGCAGGAAGCCCGACTTCTTCAGGTTGCCCTTCCAGTTCTTGATGTCGTTCTCCGTGTGCGCGATGTTCCAGTCCCCGCACAGCACTGATTCGCTTCCGCCCTCGGCTGCTCGTGCGATCAGCTCGGCCATCCGGGCACCGAGGGCGGCCATGAAGCGTTCCTTCTCCACCTGCCGCTCGGTTTCGGCCTCGCCGGTGGGGACGTACACGCTGCCCACGGTGACGCCGGCGGTCTCGACTTCGAGGTACCGGCCGTGCAACGCGAATTCGTCGTCGCCGCAACCGATGCAGATCGAATCGAACGGCGTTCGGGAGAGCACCGCAACCCCGTTGCGGCCCTTGATGTGTGGCGGCGCCGACGCCAAATGCCACCCGTCGGCCAGCGCGGGCGCCAACGCGTCGGCCAGCTGCTCGTCGTCGCAGCGGGTCTCCTGCAGGCACACCACGTCGGCGAGTGTCTCGTCCAGCCAGGCCAGCAGACCGAGGTTCTCCGCCGAGCGCTGCTTGACGGCGGCTCGCACGCCGTTGACGTTGACGGTGCTCACGATCATGGGGCCGACCCTAGAACAACCCTTTCTTGCGGTACCGCCGGTATCACCTTAATCTCGGCCGCATGCCAGAACGCGAGCCGATCCACCAGGGTTCCGGGGAACCGATCCTGCTGCTGCACCCGTTCCTGTGCTCCCAGAACGTCTGGCGCACCGTCGCCACCCAGCTGGCCGACACAGGACGCTTCGAGGTCTACGCCCCCACCATGGTCGGGCACCACGGCGGACGCCGCTCCCCCACCTGGCTGCTCGACACCCAGATCCTGGTCGACGACGTCGAGCGGCGGATGGACGAGCTGGGCTGGAAGACCGCCCACATCGTCGGTAACTCGCTGGGCGGCTGGGTCGGCTTCGAACTCGAACGACGCGGACGTGCCCGCACCGTCACCGCGATCGGGCCGGCCGGCGGCTGGTCGCAACACTCGCTGACCAAGTACGAGACCGTGCTGAAGTTCATCCTGGGCGGGCCGGCCCTGATCGCGGCGCGCCTGATGGGGCCGCGCATCTTGAAGTTGCCCGGCGCGCGCCGACTCGCGACGCTGCCGGTCAGCGGCCCCGCCGACGGTCCTTCCGATGCCGACCTGCACGACCTCGTCATCGACGCCACCCACTGCAGCGCCTACCTGCAGCTGCTGATCAAGACGCTGCGACTGCCCGGCCTGCTCGAGCTGGCCAACCTGGGCGCACCCACCCAGCTGGTGCTCTGCGAGAAAGACCGCGTGTTCCCCACGCCGCGCGGCAACCGGTACTTCCTCCAACACTGCCCGTCGGACACCAGAGTGGTCCGCCTGGACGGATACGGGCACATCCCGATGCTCGAAGCCCCCAAGGTGATCGCCGATCTGATCACATCCTTCGTCGACGAGCACACCGCGCCCACCACCACCGCAGCCGAGAGCTGAAAACCGCTCCACCTGCGCCGACGCCAACCCACTGGCAGGTTTCGGATGTCGTGCGATAACCTTCGTGTCGGTCATGAGCGCCAGCGTCAAGCCCCGGCTCGCTGGCCGGCAACCCTCCAACCGCGGTGGGGTGCCCCGGGTGATGACCAGGTTGAGTAGCCGCACACGGCTATAAGGCAAGCGCGGGTCCGCCATGAAACGGGCCCCCTGGTTTTCATGGAGGAGCACCGCTGATGACGCAACCCGATGCCAATTGGGCGTTCGAGACCAAACAGATCCACGTCGGCCAGACGCCCGACTCCGTCACCAACGCGCGCGCCCTGCCGATCTACCAGACCACCAGCTACGTCTTCCGCGACACCGACCACGCGGCAGCGCTGTTCGGGCTGGCCGAGACCGGCAACATCTACACCCGGATCATGAACCCGACGACCGATGTCGTCGAGCAGCGCATCGCAGCGCTCGAAGGCGGCGTCGCCGCGCTGTTCCTGTCATCCGGCCAGGCCGCCGAGACCCTCGCGATCCTGAACATCGCCAACGCCGGCGATCACATCGTGTCCAGCCCGAGGCTGTACGGCGGCACCTACAACCTCTTTCACTACACGCTGCCCAAGCTCGGCATCGAGGTCGGCTTCGTCGACAACCCCGACGACCCCGACTCCTGGCGCGCCGCAGCGCAACCCAACACCAAGGCGTTCTTCGCCGAATCGATCTCCAATCCGCAGATCGACGTGCTCGACATCCCGACCGTCGCAGGGATCGCCCACGAGGTGGGCGTACCGCTGATCGTCGACAACACCATCGCGACGCCGTACCTGATCCAGCCGCTGAGCCACGGCGCCGACATCGTCGTGCACTCGGCGACCAAATACCTGGGCGGGCACGGGAACGCGATCGCGGGGGTGATCGTCGACGGCGGCACCTTCGACTGGACCAACGGGCGGTTCCCCGGATTCACCGAACCCGATCCGAGTTACCACGGCGTGGTGTTCGCCGAACTGGGCCCGCCGGCGTATGCGCTCAAAGCGCGCGTGCAGCTGCTGCGCGATCTGGGATCGTCGGCCTCACCGTTCAACGCGTTTCTCATTGCGCAGGGACTGGAGACCCTGAGCCTGCGCATGGAACGCCATGTCGCCAACGCCGAGCGGGTGGCGGCCTACCTCGACGACCATGCCGACGTGCTGTCGGTCAATTACGCGGGACTGCCGTCCTCACCGTGGCACGACCTGGGAAAGAAGTTGGCGCCCAAGGGGACCGGCGCGGTGCTCGCGTTCGAACTGGCCGGCGGCGTCGAAGCCGGCAAGGCGTTCGTCAACGCGCTGACGCTGCACAGCCACGTCGCCAACATCGGTGACGTGCGATCGCTGGTCATCCATCCCGCCTCGACCACGCATGCGCAACTGTCCCCCGAGGAGCAGTTGAGCACCGGCGTCACGCCGGGACTGGTACGGCTGGCGGTGGGTATCGAAGGGATCGACGACATCATCGCCGACCTCGAGCAGGGGTTCGCCGCGGCCAAGCCGTTCCTCGGCGACACCAGTTCTGCGGCGTCGTCCTGAAGGCCTGTGACGTGACAATCGTGGATGTGGCTACCGATCGCGCGACGCTGCCGCCCGAAGGGGAAACCGGTGTGGTCGACATCGGCGCGCTGACGCTGGAGAACGGCGCTGTGATCGAGGACGTGTCGATTGCAGTGCAACGCTGGGGCAAGCTCTCCCCCAACCGGGACAACGTCGTGGTGGTGCTGCACGCACTGACCGGCGACTCGCACATCACCGGGCCCGCCGGCCCCGACCACCCCACTCCGGGATGGTGGGACGGCATCGCCGGGCCGGGCGCACCCATCGACACCGACCGCTGGTGCGCGATCTCGACCAACGCCTTGGGCGGGTGCCGCGGGTCGACCGGCCCGAGTTCACTGGCACCGGACGGAAAGCCTTATGGCTCACGGTTTCCGGTGATCTCGATCCGCGACCAGGTGGCCGCCGACCTCGCCGTACTCGAGCGTCTCGGCATCACCGAGGTGGCCGCCGTGATGGGCGGATCGATGGGCGGCGCCCGGGCACTGGAGTGGATCGTCACCCATCCGCACGGCGTGCGCGCCGCACTGGTGCTCGCCGTCGGCGCGCGCGCGACCGCCGACCAGATCGGCACCCAGAGCACCCAGGTGGCCGCCGTCAAAGCCGACCCCGATTGGCTCGGTGGGGACTACCACGGAACGGGGCGGAGCCCCGACGCCGGGCTTCAGATCGCCCGGCGCATCGCGCATCTGACGTACCGCGGCGAGGAGGAGCTCGACGAGCGGTTCGCCAACGACGCCCAGAACGACGAGGATCCCGGTACCGGCGGCCGCTACGCGGTGCAGAGCTATCTGGAGCACCAGGGCCGAAAATTGTTGCAGCGCTTCGATGCCGGCACCTATGTCGCGCTCACCGACGCGCTGTCGGGTCACGACGTCGGGCGCGGGCGTGGCGGTGTGGAGGCCGCGCTGCGCGGCTGCCCGGTGCCGACGGTGGTCGGCGGCATCACCTCCGACCGGCTCTACCCGCTGCGGCTTCAGGCCGAGCTGGCCGAGCTGCTGCCCGGCTGCGACGGCCTGGATGTCGTGGACTCCAAATACGGCCACGACGGGTTCCTGCTCGAGTTCGACGCGGTGGGCAAGCTGATCCGGCGCACGCTGGAGTTGGCGTCGCGGTGAGCGAGCGCTCGCTGTCGTTCGGCGCCCAGGCCGCGGCGTACGAGCGCGGACGTCCGTCCTACCCACCCGAGGCGATCAACTGGCTGCTTCCCGACGGCGCGCGTGACGTGCTCGACCTCGGGGCGGGGACCGGCAAGCTGACCACGCGGCTGGTCGAACGCGGACTGGACGTGGTGGCCGTCGACCCGATCCCGGAGATGCTCGAGGTGCTGAGCTCGTCGCTGCCGGATACCCCTGCGCTGCTGGGCACGGCCGAGGACATTCCGCTGCCCGACGCCAGCGTCGACGCGGTGCTGGTGGCGCAGGCCTGGCACTGGTTCGACCCGCAACGCGCGGTCAAGGAGGTCGCGCGGGTGCTACGGCCGGGCGGCCGGCTCGGTCTGGTGTGGAACAACCGCGACGAACGCCTGGGCTGGGTCAAGGAACTGGGCGACATCATCGGCCACGAAGTGGACCCGTTCACCCAGACCGCCGACCTGCCCACGCCGTTCACCGACGTCGAACGCCACCAGGTGGAGTGGACGAGCTATCTGACCCCGCAGGCGCTGATCGACCTCGTGGCGTCGCGGAGCTACTGCATCACCTCACCTGAGCGAGTCCGGACCCGCACGCTCGAGCAGGTCCGCGAGCTGCTGAACACCCATCCCGCGCTGGCCAACAGCAGCGGCCTGGCGCTGCCGTACATCACGGTGTGCATCCGCGCGACGCTGGGCTGAGCGGACTTCGCGCTCCTGCCGGGCGCGCTGCGGGGTGCCGGGTGCGCTGCGGGGTGCCCGGCGCGCTGCAGGGTGCCGGGTGCGCTGCGGGCTGCCGGTGCGCTGCGGGTGCCGCGCGCGCTGCGGGGTGCCACGACAGTCGGATCGTCGCTGCCCACTGCGAGCGACAAAGTCGGCGTCTGCGTAGCGCGCCTAGATGGGCACCGACAAATTCGCTCGTAGTGGGCACTTCAGGCTTCACTTCTCGCCAGGGACTATGGCAGGCCTCCGCGAAAGTGCACTCTCCTCGAAAGAACTTGCGGCAGGCTCCGCGAAAGTGCGCTCACGGTCGTGATCGCGCGACGTTCACTACCGTGACGGCACTTTCGCGGAGTATTCGGCCCCTCAGGTGGTGCCAGCCGGGTAAAGCTCCGACAAAGTCGCTCGTAGTGGGCACTTCGGGACCCACTTCTCCCGAGCGACTTGCCCGAGCGACTTCCGAGCCACTCCTCCCGAGCAACTTCTCCCGAGCGACTTCCGCGGCCGCCTCCCCGAGCGACTGTGGCAGGCCAACTCGCGAGCCCTCAGCTGGTGCCCAGTGGGTCGATGGTCCAAGCGATATAGAGCATCGCGGCGCTGACCGACGCCGTGGTGACGAAATCGACGGTGCGCGTGCGCACCGCCAGCAGCCCGGCCCTCTCGTCGGGCAGCGCCAGCCGCAGCCCGGCTGCGGCTGCCACCCCCACCGCCATCACCAGCGCCCCGCGCCGCCAGAAGCCGGCTGCGACCAGCGCGAACGCGGCGACCAGGAACAGCGCGACCACCAGGATCGGCCATTGCGCGGCAGCCACCTCGCGGAGTTTGCGGACGAACTGCCTGACGGTCACAAGCCGGCCAGCACCTCGGCGCGCTCGACGACATTGGTCAACAGGAAAGCGCGCGTCAGGGGGCCGACACCTCCCGGGTTCGGAGACACGTGCCCGGCCACGTCCCACACGTCGGGGGCGACGTCGCCGACGAGCTTGCCGTTCTCATCGCGGCTGACCCCGACGTCGACGACGGCGGCGCCCGGCCGCACCATCTCCGCGGTCACCATGTGCGGCACCCCGGCCGCGGCGACGATGATGTCGGCCTCGCGCGTGATCTGCGGCAGGTGACGGGTCGCGGTGTGGCACAACGTCACCGTCGCGTTCTCCGAGCGGCGGGTCAGCAGCAGCCCGAGCGGACGACCCACCGTGACGCCGCGGCCGATCACCACGACATGCGCACCGGCGATCTCGACACTGAACCGACGCAGCAGGTGCACGATGCCGCGCGGCGTGCACGGCAGCGGGGCAGGCTCGTTGAGGACCAACCGACCGAGGTTGGTCGGGTGCAGGCCGTCGGCGTCTTTACCCGGGTCCACCCGCTCCAACGCCGCGTTCTCGTCGAGATGCCTCGGCAGGGGCAGCTGCACGATGTAGCCGGTGCAGTCCGGATTGGCGTTGAGCTCGTCGAGCGTGGCGTCGAGGTCCGCCTGGCTGATGTCGGCCGGCAGGTCGCGGCGGATCGAGTTGATCCCCACCTTGGCGCAGTCGGCATGCTTGCCACGCACATAGGCCTGCGATCCCGGATCGTCGCCGACCAGCACGGTGCCGAGCCCGGGCGTGTACCCGGCCTCGGCGAGTCGCGCGACGCGCTCCTTGAGGTCGACGAAGATCTCGTCGCGCGTGGCCTTACCGTCCAAAGTGATTGCACCCACGGGGTTCATTCTGACAGCAGGCATGGGAAGCTCCTGATATGACAGCCCCGCACGATGTGTTCGCCCCCGCCAAGCTCGGGCCGCTGACGCTGCGCAACAGGATCATCAAGGCCGCCACGTTCGAAGCTGCGACGCCGAACGCGTTGGTCACCGAGGACCTGATCACCTACCACCGGCTGCCCGCCGCCGGCGGTGTCGGCATGACCACGGTCGCGTACTGCGCGGTCGAGCCGGGCGGACGCACCGACGGCTGGCAGATCTGGATGCGCCCGGAAGCCGTGCCCGGCCTGCGTCGTCTCACCGATGCCGTGCACAACGAAGGCGCCGCGATCAGCGCGCAGATCGGACACGCCGGCCCGGTGGCCAACGCCCGCACCAACAAGGCGCGCGCACTGGCGCCGGTCCGCTTCTTCAACCCGCTGTCGATGCGGTTCGCCAAGAAGGCCACCCGCGCCGACATCGAAGAGGTGACCGAGCTGCACGCCAACGCCGCGCGGCTGGCCATCGAATCCGGGTTCGACGCGGTGGAGATCCACCTCGGCCACAACTATCTGGCCAGCTCTTTCCTGTCGCCGTTGATCAACCGGCGCACCGACAAGTTCGGCGGCTCGCTGGAAAACCGTGCCAAGGTGGCCCGCGGCGTGGTGCGCGCGGTGCGTCGGGCGGTCGGTGACCGGATCGCGGTGACCGCGAAGATGAACATGTCCGACGGGGTGCGCGGCGGCATCTCGCTGGAGGAGTCGCTGCAGACCGCCAAATGGCTGGAAGAAGACGGCGGACTCGATGCGCTGGAACTCACCGCCGGCAGCTCCCTACTGAACCCGATGTTCCTGTTCCGCGGCGGCGCGCCGGTCAAGGAGTTCTCGAAGGCATTCAAACCGCCGCTGTCCTGGGGCATCCGCATGACCGGCAAGAAGTTCATGCGCGAATACCCGTACCACGAGGCCTACCTGATGCGCGACGCGAAGAAGTTCCGCGACGAGCTGACGATGCCGCTGATCCTGCTCGGCGGGATCACCAACCGTCAGACCATGGACAAGGCGATGGCCGAGGGATTCGACTTCGTTGCGATGGGACGCGCGCTGCTGGCCGAACCCGATCTGCTCAACCGCATCCAAGCCGACTCCACGGTGCAGTCCATCTGCGACCACTGCAACCTGTGCATGCCGACGATCTACAGCCACACCTACTGCGTGCGGACCGGATCGCCGTCACCGGTCAGCTCGGGGAGATGAGCGCACGCGCGCAGTCCTCGACGATCTCGTCGGCGCCGGCCGGCACCGCCTGACGCGGACGCTGCGCGCGACGCACCATCGCCAGCGGCACGTCGATCAACGCGGCGCTGACGCGGTTGACGTCGTCGCCCAGTTCGCCGAAGGTCTTACGGAGCTTGCGCTGCAACCGTTTCCGACGGTTGCTCAGCGCGTCCGGCCACTCGGCCAGGCCGAGTTGAGCCGGGCCGGTGAGCAGCACCTGAGCTTCGGCGGGGTGTTCCCGGCACCAGGTCAACACCTGGCGGGCGCCGTCGACGCAGCGTTGCTGGGCGTCTCCGGGCTCACCCAGCGCGGCGAGCAGTTCGGTCTGGAAGCGTTCCTCGGTGCGCAGCCACAACTCGCCACACAGGGCCGCCCGCGACGGGAATCGGTGATACACCGAGCCGCTGGGTGCACCGCACGCCCGCGCCACCGCCGACATCGTGACCGCGGCCGGCCCTTCGACGGCGAGCAGCTCTGCCGCGGCGTCAAGCAGGTCATCGACGGTGTATCGGGCGGGCCGCGGCATTGCTTCACCCTAAAGTAGAGGATTCCCTCTAAAATGGGCCGAGCGCGGGCACGGCCGCGGTCCGGCCGCCCCGGCATGACCCGATTCGCCTTGGTCACAGCAGGTTTGGCGACCCGTGTGCATTCGTCTCCGACACGGGCGTGTCGCAGCTCCGGCGACGGCTCGGTAACGGTGCGGCAACAGATCACCGCCAGGGCAGGGAGCACGGGCCCGACGTCATCGGCTACCGATAGAGTTGCCGACGATGAGCCGACCAGCCGCCCCGACGCTGACGGTTCGGTACGACGGATCCACCCGCACCTTTGCGGCCGGCAACGACGTCGTCGTCGGCCGTGATCTGCGCGCCGACGTCCGGATCGCCCACCCGTTGATCTCGCGCGCCCATTTGGTGCTGCGCTCCGAACAGGGTCGATGGGTGGCCATCGACAACGGCAGCCTCAACGGCATGTACCTCAACGGTCGCCGGGTGCCCGCCGCCGACATCACCGACGGCCAACAGCTCTTTCTCGGCAACCCCGACGGGCCGCGGTTGACGTTCGAGGTCGGCCGCCACCAGGGGTCGGTCGGCACCCCGCCGACCACCGCGGTGCCCACCACCAGTCGCAGCGCCTCCTGGCCCAGCCAGCCCACCCACACCCGGCCGGCACCGCCGCGACACGCGCAAACCGGACGCGGCTACCAACCGACCGGTCCGATCAGCCAGCCGCCCAGCGCGCCGCCGCGTCGGCCCACGCCACCGCCGCCGCCGATCAGCTCGCCGAGCCTGGAGTCGGTGACCGTCATGGGCCCGGCCGCCGCGCCCCGCTCAGGCGACGGCAACCTCGCGACCAGCATGCTCAAGATCCTGCGGCCCGGCCGGCCCGCAGAGGCGCCGCCGGGCTCGATCAAGATCGGTCGCGCCAGCGACAACGACATCGTCATCCCCGATGTGCTGGCCTCCCGCCATCACGCCACGCTGGTACCCACCCCGGGTGGCCCGGGAGCCGCCGAGATCCGGGACAACCGCAGCATCAACGGCACCTTCGTCAACGGCGTCCGCGTCGAGGTCGCCACGCTCGATGACGGCGACACCGTCACCATCGGCAACGTCGACCTCGTCTTCCGGGGCGGCACGCTGGTCCGGCGCACCGAGACCGCGGCCGACACCGCCACCGGCGGCCTCGACGTCCACGGCATCACCTGGACCATCGAGAACAACAAGACGCTGCTGGACAACATCTCGATGTCCGCGCGCCCCGGCACGCTGACCGCCATCATCGGACCGTCGGGCGCCGGCAAGTCGACGTTCGCGCGACTGGTCGCCGGGTACACCCACCCGACCTCCGGCCAGGTGTCCTTCGAAGGGCACAACGTGCACGCCGAGTACGCCTCGCTGCGTTCCCGGATCGGCATGGTTCCGCAGGACGACGTGGTGCACGGTCAGCTCACCGTCCGGCAGGCGTTGATGTACGCCGCCGAGTTGCGGCTGCCGCCGGACACCACGAAGGCCGACCGCGAACAGGTCGTCAACGAGGTGCTCGAGGAACTCGAGATGACCAAGCACCTCGACACCCGCGTCGACAAGCTCTCCGGCGGCCAGCGCAAACGCGCGTCGGTGGCCCTGGAGCTGCTGACCGGCCCGTCACTGCTGATCCTCGACGAACCGACCTCGGGTCTGGACCCGGCGCTGGACCGCCAGGTCATGACGATGCTGCGGCAGCTCGCCGACGCCGGTCGCGTCGTGCTCGTGGTCACCCACTCGCTGACCTACCTCGACGTATGCGATCAGGTGCTGCTGCTGGCCCCTGGCGGCAAGACCGCGTTCTACGGCCCACCCGAACAGATCGGGCCGTCGATGGGCACCACGAACTGGGCGGACATCTTCAGCTCGGTGGCCGGTGATCCGGACGGCGCGCATCAGCGGTACCTGACCCAGCACGGCCCTCCGCCCCCGGTACCGGCCACGCAGACCCCAGCCGACCTCGGCACGCCCACCAGAACCAGCCTGACCCGCCAGTTGTCGACGATCGCGCGCCGCCAGATCCGCCTGGTGGTCTCCGACCGCGGCTACTTCGCGTTCCTGATGCTGCTGCCGTTCATCATGGGCGTGCTGTCGCTGTCGGTACCCGGCGACGTCGGCTTCGGCGTGCCGGTACCGGCGATCCAGGGTGGCGCGGCGCCCAACGAACCCGGCCAGATCCTGGTGATGCTCAACGTCGGTGCGATATTCATGGGTACCGCGCTGACCATCCGCGCACTGATCGGCGAGCGCGCCATCTTCCGTCGCGAACAAGCCGTCGGACTGTCCACCACGGCCTACCTGCTGGCCAAGGTCGCAGTGTTCACGGTGTTCGCGGTCATCCAGTCCGCGATCGTCACGATCATCGCGATCCTCGGCAAAGGCTTCGGCCCGGGCGCCGTCGAGCGCGGCGCGGTACTGGGCAGTCCCAGCCTGGAACTGTTCATCGACATCGCCGTCACCTGCGTGGCCGCCGCGATGGTCGGGCTGGCGCTGTCGGCGCTGGCCCGCTCCAGCGAGCAGATCATGCCGCTGCTGGTCGTGGCGATCATGAGCCAGCTGGTGTTCTCCGGCGGCATGATCCCGGTGACCGACCGCCTCGTGCTCGACCAGATGTCCTGGGTGACGCCGGCGCGGTGGGGTTTCGCGGCGTCAGCGTCCACCGTCGACCTGATCCGCCTGGTGCCGGGACCGCTGACCCCGCAGGACCGGCACTGGGAGCACACGTCGGGGGCGTGGCTGTTCGACATGGCGATGCTGGTCGCGATCAGCGCGTTCTACCTGGCTTTTGTGCGCTGGCGCATCCGGCTCAACGCCTCCTGATCGCGACCGGTCGCCGGTTTGTCGGAATGTTTCGGCATACTGTGCCAGATTTCGTAAGCTCGGGCGGCAACGTCCGAGAGGGGGGTTACAAGCTGTGTTTGACGACGAACGCAAGAGAGCACTCGATGCTGCCTTGGAGGAGCTGCAGCAGTGGGGCGTCGACCGCTTCAGCATCGAAGCCGTGGCGCAACGCGGTCACCTCGACCCCGGCGTTCTGCGACAGCTCTGGGGCAACGAAAGCCAACTGATCATCGATGCGCTGGCGAGCTACAGCCAGCTGATGATCAGCCCGCCCGACACCGGCTCGCTGCAGGAGGACCTCTGCGAACTGGCGATGGCGTTGGCTAACTACCTCAACGCGCCCGTGGGCCGACGGATCGCCCGGATGCTGGTGATCGACAGCAAGTCGCAGGCCGCCGACGTGAAGACCCGTGTCGCGTTCTACGCGTTGCGGCGCGAGGTCATCGAGGTGATCTTCCGACGTGCGGCCGAGCGCGGCGAGTTGCGGGACGACGTCAAACCGATCGTCGCTCTGCAACTGTTGACGTCGCCCCTGCACACCTTCGCGCTCTACCGCGACGACCCGGTCGACCCGGCGTACTGCCGTATGGTGGCCGACCTGGTCGCCCGCGCGATCACCGTCTCCTAGTCCAGCAGCCAGTCGTTCGGCGAGAACAGCTCGCAGTGCACCCGCTCCGCGGTGATCCCTTTGCCCAGCAGCTGCGCCCGCACCGCCTGCACGAAACCGTTTCCACCGCACAGGTACACCTGCACGTCGTCGGCGATGTCGATGCCGTCGAGGTTCATCAGGCCGGCGTGGGCGCCGGAGGTCCCGGAGGTGCGGCCGTCCTCATACCAGACGTCCAGCGTGGCGTGTGGCAGTTCCTCGACGAGCTCGAACTGCCGCTCGCGCAGCGGATGGCTCTGGTCGCTGCGGTCGGCGTGCAGCACCTGCACTCGGGCATCCGGGGCGTGCGCCGCGAGATGTTCGAGGAAGCCGATCATCGGGGTGATGCCGATACCCGCCGAGATCAACACCAGCGGGGCGGCGCCGTCAGGCGTCGGCAGGTCACCGAACGGGACGGTGACGTCGAGGACGTCGCCGACGCAGACGTTGGCCGCGATCCAGTTCGACACCTCTCCGGCGGGCTGCTCCCCCACCGCGGCGACCGGCCGGACGGCGAACGTCAGCTCCCCGCTGCCGGCGACGTTGACGAGGCTGTACTGACGCAGCTGCCGGGCCCCGTCAGGCATCGTGACACCGACCGAAACATATTGGCCCGGAAGGAACTCGGGGAACGGCTGACCCGACGGGACGACGGTGATCAGCACCGCACCGGACGGATCGTCGACCCGGGCCTGCACCCGCGCCCGTCGGTAGACGTCGCCGTCGGCCACACCCGCGCCGCGGTAGAGGTCCCGCTCCAGGGCGATCAGCGTGTCGGCCATGATCCAGTACACCCGGTCCCACGCCGCGGCGACGTCGGCGGTGACGGTGTCGGCGCCCAACACCGCGACGATCGCGGCGAACAGATGCTCATGCACGATCGAGTACTGATCGGCCGTGATGCCCAGCGACGCGTGCTTGTGCCCGATACGCGACAGCAACTCAGCCGGGTGCGGCAGGTCGGGATCGACCAGGTGGGTCGCGAACGTCGCGATCGACGCGGCCAGCGCCCGCTGCTGCGCGCCCTGAGCCTGGTTGCCGCGGTTGAACAGGTTGCGCAGCAGTTCCGGGTGGGCGTCGAACATCCCGCGGTAGAACTCGGTGGTGATCTCGTCGATGTGCGCCCCGATCAGCGGCAGAGTCGCGGACACCACCTCGGCGTGGGCGGGCTCCAGCTGGGCGGGAGTGGCGATGACGGTCATCGGGGGTTCCTTTCAATTGGCGGGGTGGAACTCAGGGGCAGCAGCGTCAGCGTGGGTCCGCGCGCCAGGTCGCTGACGGTGTAGCGGTCGAGTTCGCGGTAGAACGCCTCTTTGGCGTCGGCCAGCGCGCGGCGCAGCCGACAGGCGGCTACCAGCGGACACGGGTTGTCACCGCCACACTCGATGACCTCACGGTCACCTTCGAGGCGACGAACCAGCCACCCGACCGACGCGGTACGGCCGGCGTCGGTCAACGTGAGACCCCCGACCCTCCCGCGGCGCGCCGACACCATGCCCAACTCGACCAAGCGGGACACGGCTTTTGCGACGTGGTTCTCCGATGCGGCGGCGCCGGTGGCAATCGACCGAGTGGTGATGCGCTGGCCGTCGGATTCGCCTGCGGCCAGCAGCATCATGGCCCGAAGGCCGAGGTCGGTGAACCGGGTGAGCTGCACGATTTCGACGCTAGTTAATTGCGCACCGGAGATGCGACTTTTGGCGCTGTGGGGTCAAACACCTCGTCGGGTGCGGTTTTTGCACCTGCCGCTTTGTGGTCAGGCCCCGGAAATATCGAGGGCGTGTGCCGCGGCGAACGCCAACGCCTGCGAGACGTCGACCTTCGCGCCGCGCACCTGTGCGCCGGTCCACAGCGAGGCGTCCACCCGGGCGCCGCGCAGGTCGGCGCCCTCGAGTCGGGTCCCGGTGATGCGCGCTCCGGTCAGATCGGCCCCGGCGAGCACCGCGTCCCGCAGGTCGGCGTTGACGAGGTTGGCCTCACGCAACCGGCACCCGGTCAGATCCACCTTGCGCAGATCGGCACCGCCGAGTGCGGCCAGCGTGAAATCCACCTCGACGAGCGTGAGCGGACGCATCCGGCACTCGACGAACGACGACCCCAGAAACGTGCAGTGTCGGAAGACGCTGTGCCACAGCGATGCCCGCCGGAACGTGCAGTTGCGGAACGCCGAACCGTCGTGCTCGGACTCCGAGAAGTCGACCCCGGAGAAGTCGCACTCGGTGAACACCACGCGCTCGGTGCGCAGCCGGCTGAAGTCCTCGTCGCGGAAGTCCTGGCCGACGTACTCGCGATCAGCTTCGAAGGGATCCACTGCCGACCAGCCATTTCGCCGGGACGTACACCCCGGCTGTGATCCCTGCCTCGGGCTTGCCGGCGACGGTGCTGCGCAGCTGCACCACGAACCCGTGCACGGCCGCCAGCCGCCCGACGACGAAGAAGCCCATGTGGCGCGCGGTGTACGGGTTGACTTCGCCACCCGCGCGCAGCCGGGTGTTGGTGACCCGCAGATCGGACTCGCTCATGCCGCTGCCGGTGTCGCTGACCTCGATCACCAGTCCGCCGTTGTGGGTGTGCACCGCCGACACCTGCACCTGCGACTGCGGTGGCGAGTAGCGCAACGCGTTGTCGAGCAGTTCGGCCAGCAGATGCATCAGGTCCCCGGCCACCCGACCGGCGATCATCGTGTCCGGCAGAGCGGCCACCACGCGTTCGGTGTCCTCGACCTCGGCTGCAGCAGCGCTGACCAGTGCCAGCAGCGGCACCGGGTCGTCCTGTTCGCGCGGGATCCGTGCGCCGGCCAGCACCAGCAGGTTCGCCGCGTTGCGACGCATCCGAGCGGCGAGGTGGTCGACGCGACGTAGGTTGGCCCGACGCTCGGGATCAGATTCCTCGCGGTGCAACTCGTCGAGCAGCGCGTGCTGCTCGTCGATCAGCGCCCGGTTGCGGCGAGACAACGTCTCGAACATGTCGGTCACCTGCAGCTGCAGCCGGGCCTGCTGACCTGCCAGCGCCACGGCCTGGTCGTGAAGCTCGCTGACTGCCTGGGCAACCTGACCGATCTCCTCGGAGGTGTTCGGTGGAATCGGCTGCACCGTCGGGGTCTTGCCGCTCACGCGGACCTGCTCCAACTCGCGCGCCAAGTCCTCACGCGCCACCTTCAACGCGCTGTCCCGCAGGAGATGCAGCGGACGCACCAGCGACCGCGCCACCAGCGCCACCACGACAAAGGTGAGCAGGATGGCGACGCCGACCACCGCGGCGTCGCGCATGGTCTCGTCGTCGGCGCCGGTGGCGGTCACACCGTCGTAGATGCGCATCCCGCCCAGCACGCACGCCAGCGTCAAGGGCACGCTGACGATCGCCAGCACTTTGACCCGGACCGGCCAGTTGGACAGCATCGTGAACTTCCCCTGAAAGACAACGCGCCCACAACCGGGCGGACGACTCGACGAGTATGCCAGGTCGGCGTCGGCGCCGAGGCGTACCGTGAAGCGAACCGAGGTGCAGCTGATGGAGGTAGAAGTGACGAATCCGACTGGCCCGCACGCAGCTACCGGCGGCGGTGAAAGTGCGAGCCGCCGCGTCATCGCATCGTTCACCGAATACATCGACGCGCAGCGACTCGTCGACCGGATGTCCGACGACGGCTTCCCCGTGGAACACGTCCGGATCATCGGGGACGGTCTGCGCACCGTCGAACAGGTCACCGGGCGCATCAACAAGGGCCGGGCCGCGCTGGCCGGCGCCGCGAGCGGGGCGTGGTTCGGCTTGTTCGTCGGCCTGCTGCTGGCGATCTTCACGGTGGGTCCCGCGTGGATCGTGACGATTCTGGTGACGCTGGTGATCGGCACCTTCTGGGGTGCGGTGTTCGGCTTCGTCGCCCATCTGGCGACCGGCGGGCAGCGCGACTTCTCGAGCGTGCAGTCGCTGGAAGCCCAGCGGTACGACGTCTGCGTGTCGGCCGACTACGCGCAGCAGGCGCAGCGCTACGCCGTGACCGGCTGAGCGTTTCTCCGCAGCACCGCGACCAGGAAATCGGAGTCGTCTGCGAACGGCCGCAGATCCCACGTCGACAACAACAGATCAGGGATGAGCCCGGCGGCGTCGACGTCGTCGAAGAACTCCGAGAACGGGTAGTCGCGGCCCGCGCCGAACCCGATCACCGCACGTCCGTCGTCGGCCAGATGCGCGCCCAGGCGAGTCAACGCGGGCACCCGGGTGCTCGGCGCCAGGAACGTCATCACGTTGCCGGCCGAGACGATCACGTCGAACGGCTCGGGGATCCCGCGGGCCGGCAGATCCAGCTCGGCCAGATCCCCCACCAGCCACCGCGGTCCGGGGTGGTCCTGCTCGGCCGCCTCGATCAGCGCCGGGTCGACATCGACGCCGACCACGTCATGACCTTGGGCTGCCAGATAACCGCCGACTCGGCCCGGCCCACACCCGGCGTCGAGGATGCGCGCACCCCTCGGCACCATCGCGTCGACCAGCCGGGCCTCGCCGACCAGGTCAGCGCCGTCGCGAGCCATCGCGCGGAATCTCTCGATGTACCACTGCGAATGCCCCGGGTCGGCTTCTACCTTGCGCATCCAGTGGCTCTGCTCGACCATGCGAGCATTGTCCCCTGTGTTCAAGGTGATGTTCTATTCGCCTCGCATCGCACCCAATACGGGCAACGCGATCCGGATGGTGGCCGGTAGCGGATGCGAGCTCCATCTGGTCGAGCCGCTGGGCTTCGACCTGTCCGAGCCCAAGCTGCGCCGCGCCGGTCTGGATTACCACGACCTCGCATCGGTGTTCGTGCATCCGGACCTGCCGACCGCGTGGGCGGCCGTGACGCCGGCGCGGGTGTACGCCTTCACCGCGCACGCGACCACGTCGTTCGCCGACGTCGCCTACCAGCCGGGCGACGTGCTGCTGTTCGGTCCCGAACCCACCGGGCTCGACGCCGCGACGCTGGCCGACCCGCACGTCACCGCGCACGTTCGGATTCCGATGATCAGCGGACGGCGGTCACTGAACCTGTCCAACGCCGCGGCCGTCGCGGTCTACGAGGCGTGGCGCCAGCACGGGTTCGCCGGCGCGGTGTGAGAACTCACCAGCTGTCCCAGTGCGTCACCTGCTCGGCGGGCAGGCGCTTGGCCTTCTTGAAGTCGGTGCCCTTGGTGTAGGCGATCGGGAACAGGCCGGCCTGGCTGTACTTATCGAACGGGATGCCCAGGATCTCGGCGGCTTGCCGCTCCCCGTCGCCGAGCAAGTGCAGCGTCGTCCACGCCGAACCCAGACCGCGCGACCGCAAAGCCAGCATGAAGCTCCACACCGCCGGCAGCAGCGAGCCCCAGTAACCGGCGCTCTGACCCGACGGGGTCTCGGTGGGTTTGCCCTCCAGGCACGGGATCAGCAGCACCGGCACCTCGTGGAAGTGATCGGTGAGATAGCGCGCGGAGTCCTCGACACGGGGCCGCTGGTCGTCGCGCATGTCGCCGGTCTGCGGCTTCTCCAGATTCAGATACGGGGTGGCGTTCGTGCGGTAGATCTCGGCGAGCGCCTGCTTCTTCTGCGGGTCCTCGACGAAGACCCACTGCCAGCCCTGCTGGTTCGATCCCGTCGGCGCCTGCAGCGCGATGTCGAGGCATTCCATCAACACCTCACGCGGGACCGGTTTTTCCAGATCGAGCCGCTTGCGCACCGAACGGGTGGTGGTCAGGACTTCGTCGGCGGTCAGGTTCAGCGTCATTTTTTCGAGACTACCTGCGCTAGCTTGTTCGGCGAGCGCGCGTGTCTGCCGGACGCCACACCGGTCAAATGTGACATTTTGCGTACGTTCGCCGCTGGACGGAAAGCGTTCTGGTGCAGTCGATCTCGGCGAGAGCGCGCAAACTGCGCGTGCGGAACGGCGTGTCGACCAACAGACACGCGCTTTCGCGCAAACGGGGTGAGAAACGTCTGCCGCCGGGGTACCCGTCGGTGTGCTGAACATCAAAGAAGCTGTCTCGCAGGGACTCGAGTTCGCCGGGTCGGTCGTCGGGCTGCGATGGGGAACCGAAGAGCCGCGCTACACCGTGCTCGACACGGTCAACCGCGACGGCATCAAGATCGAGATTCGTCGCTATGCCGACCGCATCGCCGCAGAGACCGTCGTGGCCGCTGACGAGGACGCTGCCCGCAACATCGGTTTTCGTCGCCTGGCCAACTACATCTTCGGCGGCAACGACGGCGGACAAAAGATCGACATGACCGCACCGGTCACCCAGCGTTCGGGCCAGAAGATCGCGATGACCGCACCGGTCACCCAGCAGGGCGGCGACGGTCCGTCGACCATCCGCTTTTTCATGCCGTCGAAGTGGACGATGCAGACCCTGCCCGCGCCCGACGACGAGCGCGTGCAGTTGGTCGAGGTTCCCGGCGAGACCGTGGCGGTGCTCCGGTTCAGCGGGGACCGCAGTCCCGCGCAGGTGCGACGCCAGTCCGACCGGTTACGTGAGGCGCTGCGGGGCAGCGGCTACGAGATGGCCGGCGAGCCGATGTCGTGGTTCTACGATCCGCCTTTCACGCTGCCGTTCCGGCGCCGCAACGAGGTCGTCGTTCCGGTGACGAGCGCGCGCTGACGTCGGCGACACGCCGCGCGCGGACCCGCAGACACGCGCGCTCGCCGAAACAAGGCGACGGAACCTCAACGGAAGTCGCGGGACTTCGAGGCCACCCGCATCTTCAGCGGGCCCAGCCGGTCGGCGACCACCGTCACCGCCCCGGTGGCGTTCTGCACCACACCGCGCACCACCAAAGCCGACGCAGTCTGCGCCAGCTTGCGGTGTCGCGTCCACACCCCCGGCGTGCACAGCACGTTGACCATCCCCGTCTCGTCCTCGAGGTTGACGAACGTCACTCCCTGAGCAGTGGCCGGCCGCTGCCGGTGGGTCACCGCGCCGGCTACCAGCACCCGGGTGCCGTCGGGTACCGACAGCAGCTGATCGGCCGGGACCACCCCCAGGGCCGCCAGGTCCTCGCGCAGGAACTGCGTCGGGAAACGGTCCGGTGAGACCCCGGTGGCCCACACGTCGGCCACCGTCAACTCCAACTCGCTCATGCCGGGCAGCGCCGGGATATGCGACGAGCTGCCGACCCCGGGCAGCCGGTCCGGCCGCTCGGCGGCGGCCGCGCCCGCAGCCCACAACCCTTCCCGGCGGGTGATGTCGAAGCAGCCTAGTGCTCCCGCGGTGGCCAGCGCCTCGGTCTGCGGCACCGTCAGCTGCACCCGCCCGCTCAGATCGAGCAGAGACGTGAACTCCCCGTGGGCTTTTCGTTCCTCGACGAGCCGCTCGGCCAGATCGGCACCGATGTGACGGACACTGCCCAGACCGAGACGCACGTCCAATCCGTGGTTCTCCAAGGTGGCGTAGGCCAGGCTGGCATTGACATCAGGACCGTGCACGGTCACGCCGTGGCGGCGCGCGTCGGCCACCAGCGACTGCGGGGAGTAGAACCCCATGGGCTGCGCCCGCAGCAGCGCCGCGCAGAATGCCGCCGGGTGATGCAGCTTGAACCACGACGAATAGAACACCAGCGACGCGAAGCTCAGCGAATGACTCTCCGGGAACCCGAAATTCGCGAAGGCCTCCAACTTTTCGTAGATCCGTTCGGCCACCTCGCCGGTGATGCCGTGCAGGTCGCGCATCCCCTCGAAGAACCGGTCGCGCAGCCGGCGCATCTTCTCCGTCGACCGCTTCGACCCCATCGCCCGCCGCAGCTGATCGGCCTCGACCGCGGAGAACCCCGCACAGTCGACCGCGACCTGCATCAGCTGTTCCTGAAACAGCGGGACCCCCAACGTCTTCCGTAGCGCCGGCTCCATCGACGGATGCTCGTAGGTGACGGCCTCCTCACCGTTGCGGCGCTTGATGTACGGGTGCACCGAGCCGCCCTGGATCGGCCCGGGGCGGATCAACGCGACCTCGACCACCAGGTCGTAGAACACCCGCGGCTTCAGCCGGGGCAGCGTGGCCATCTGCGCACGTGACTCCACTTGGAACACCCCGACCGAATCCGCGCGCTGCAGCATCTCGTACACCGCGGGTTCGGACAGGTCCAGTTTCGCCAGATCCACCTCGATGCCCTTGTGCTCACGCACCAGGTCGATGGCGTAGTGCAACGCCGAGAGCATGCCCAGGCCCAGCATGTCGAACTTCACCAAACCGATTGCCGCGCAGTCGTCTTTGTCCCACTGCAGCACGCTGCGATTCTCCATGCGCGCCCACTCGACCGGGCACACGTCGGCAATCGGACGGTCACAGATCACCATCCCGCCGGAATGAATACCCATGTGTCGGGGCAGATTCGAAATCTGCTGGGCCAGCTCGACGACCTGCTCGGGAATGCCTTCGGTATGGGTCTCGTCGGTCAGCCGTCCCCATTGGCTGAACTGCTTGCTCCACGCGTCCTGCTGCCCTTGGGAATAGCCCAGCGCGCGGGCCATGTCACGCACCGCGCTGCGGCCACGGTAGGTGATCACGTTGGCCACCTGCGCGGCGTACTCGCGGCCGTAGCGCCGGTAGACGTACTGGATGGCCTCCTCGCGCAGGTCGGATTCGATGTCGATGTCGATGTCGGGTGGGCCGTCGCGGGCCGGAGACAGGAACCGCTCGAACAGCAGCTCGTTGGCCACCGGGTCGACGTTGGTGACCTTCAGCGCATAACAGACCGCGGAGTTCGCCGCCGACCCTCGCCCCTGCGACAAGATGTTGTGCTCCCGGCAGAACCGGGTGATGTCGTGCACCACCAGGAAGTAACCCGGGAAATTCAACTGTTCGATGATCCGCAGCTCATGCTCGATCTGCGCGTACGCGCGGGGTGCGTGCGCGGGCGGGCCGTAGCGTTCCCGCGCGCCGGTCATCACCAGATGTCGCAGCCAGCTGTTCTCGGTGTGGCCTGCGGGCACGTCGAACGGCGGCAGCTGCGGGGCGATCAGAGACAGCGCGAACGCGCACTGCTCTCCGAGTTCGGCCGCCGCGGTCACCGCCTGTGGACAGTGGGCGAACAGCCGCGCCATCTCGTCTCCGGAGCGCAGATGCGAACCCCCCAGCGGGGCGAGGTGACCCGCGGCCTCGTCCATCGAGTTGCGTGCCCGGATCGCCGCCATCGCCATGGCCAGCCGTCCGCGGCTCGGCTCGGCGAAGTGCGCGGCGGTGGTGGCCACCACGTCCAGCCCGAACCGGGGCGCCAACGCCGCCAAGACGGCGTTGCGTTCGTCGTCGAGCGGATGACCGTGACGGGTGAGCTCGACGGTGACGCGGTCGCGGCCGAACCGGTCCACCAGGTCGGCCAGCGCCTTCTCGGCTGCGTCCGGACCACCCTGGACCAGCGCTTGGCGGACGTGCCCCTTGCGGCACCCGGTGAGGATCTGCCAATGACCGTCAGCCGCTTCGGTCAGCGCGTCGTAGTCGTAGCGCAGCACCCCCTTCTCGCCGCCGGCCAGGTGCGCCGTCGCCAGCTGCCGCGACAACCGCCGATAACCTTCCGGGCCACGGGCGAGCACCAGCAGATGCGGCCCCGGCGGGTCGGGCTCCTCGGTGCGGCTGCCTCCGCCCAGCGACAGCTCGGCGCCGAAGACCGTGGCCATGTCGAGCTCGCGGGCGGCCTCGGCGAACCGCACCACGCCGTAGAGACCGTCGTGGTCGGTCAGGGCGATGGCCCTCAAGCCCAGCCGCGCGGCTTCCTCCACCAGCTCCTCCGGGGTGCTGGCACCGTCGAGGAAGCTGTAGGCCGAGTGGGCGTGCAGTTCGGCGTACGGCACCGTCGAGCCTTGCCGGGGCCCCTCCACCGGTTCATACCGGCCGCGCTTACGTGACCAGGCGGGACTGTCCCCGCCGTCACCGATCTGCTGGTCTATCGGCCAACCGGCCCGGCGTGGCTTGCCCGTCAGCACCCGTTCCATCTCGGTCCAGCTCGGCGGACCCGTGTGCCAACTCACCCGCCCAGAATATCGAACAGATGTTCGACAAGGGAAGCGTCAGGCGCTGCGGTCCTCATCCGGCCAGCCACCCGAGCCGCCGTCGTCATCGCCGCCACCGTCGCCGTCCTCGAGCTTCGGCCGCAGCACGTAACGCACCTGATTGCCGCCTGCCATGCGCGCCTGCTCGATGGCCTGATGGGCGATGCCGATGAGCTTGTCGAGCACCTCGTCCGGCGGCTCGGCGGCCAGCGGCGGCAGCGGCGTGCACACCACGCCGATGCTGGCGGTCAGCTTCTGCGGGGTCGCCGAGATCGCGCCGCGGATCCGCTCGACCAGCGGCGACGCGTCAGCGGTGGTGAACGAGTCGGCAACCAGGAAGTCGTCGTCGGAGACGTGAGCGACGATCGCGTTGTGGCGCACCGTCTCGCGCAGCGCCTGCCCGACCGCCACCCGCGCCCGATTACCGCCTCGCGAGCCGGACAGACCCAGCAACAGCGAGAAGCTGTCGATGTTGACCGCCACCACGACCAGATATTTGTCGTCACTGCGGCTGCGGGAGGCCAGCAGGGTGGCGACGTCCCGATAGAACGCGTCGCGATGCCGCAGCCCGGTGAGCTGTTCGATGTCGGCATGATCGGCGTCGGGTTCGACCAACCTGACCACGATCCGGAACGAGTAGGCAACGAAGATGTTGACCGAGATGACGACCAGCGCCGAGGTCACCGCCAGCGCCACATTGTCCTCGGCGACACGCGGGAACAACACCACGGTCAAAACCCCGAGAACCAGCCACGCCAACGCCAGCAGCCGCGCGGTGTGAAAACACACCACGTACACGCTGATCAACACGAACAGCATCAGGCTCAGGAAGCCGAACAGCGGGTCGAGAACGGACACCGCGATCACCGTGACGACACCGCACCCCACGGCCGCACACATCAATGACTGCACGCGGGTGGGCCAGCGATCTCGCAGCCATATTCCGGCGATCACCAGTGCGGCGACAGCCATCACGCCCGAGACGACCTTCACCGGCACACTCTGCGAAGCCTGACCGCTGTAGCACAGCGCGATCGGCACCAGACCGAACACCGCGAGGGCAGCAGCGATCAACCGACTGGCTCTGGTCTGCATTCCCCGGGCGGCCAGGGCCGCAGTAAACCAGTAATACTGATCGGCACGCCAAAGCTCTGGCCGGACAATATCGGCCACCGATTCCCGCAAACGATCCATAGCCCGCCTACCCCCGGTCAACATATATGCAGGCCGGTTAAAACGCCCCCCATTCAGCGGAACGTTACCAGGCCAGCAAAGAACTTCTTTGCAGTTCAGGCGACGAAATCGGCTTTCCCGAGGTCGCGGCCCGACCGCGGTGCACCAGATCCGCCGCCGCAGTTGACCTGTCTCCGACGAAACATGAAGCATGTCTGGAATGCGCTATGTCGTGACCGGCGGTACAGGCTTCACCGGCCGGCGTCTGGTCTCCCGCCCCCTCAAAAAGATGGTGCGACTACTGCCCGGCGTGCACTGGTGAGCCCGCGGCACCCGGTGTTCGTCGACGTCGACACCGGCGTCGACGACGCGATGGCGCTGGTGTACCTGTTCGCCAGTCCGGAGGCCGACGTGGTGGGAATCGCCTCGACCGCGGGAAACGTGGGAGTGCACCAGGTGTGCGAGAACAACCTGGGGCTGCTGCAGCTGTGCGGGGTGACCGGGGTGCCGGTGTCGAAGGGCTCGGAGATCCCGTTGAGCACGCCGTTGCGGACCGCCGAGGACACCCACGGTCCACAAGGGCTCGGATACGCCCGCCTGCCCGTCCCGACCGCCGAGGTGACGTCGTACGACGCGGCGCAGGCGTGGGTGCGGGCGGCGCGCGCGTATCCCGGCGAGCTGATCGCGGTGGCGACCGGGCCGTTGACCAACCTCGCCCTGGCGTTGCGCGTCGAGCCGGAATTGCCCCGGCTGATCAAGCGTCTGGTGATCATGGGCGGCGCGTTCGACTACCGCGGCAACACCACCCCGGTGGCCGAATGGAACATCAGCGTCGACCCCGAAGCCGCCGCCGAGGTGTTCGCCGGCTTCTCCGATACCGATGAGCCGCCGATCGTGTTGGGCCTCAACCTGACCGAGAACGTCATGATGACCCCGGAGCTGATGAGCGCGCTGGCCGCCGCGGCCGGAGCGTCCTCGTCGCCGATGTCCGAGCACGACGAGCGGGGCACCCTGTCGACGGCGTCGCACCCGTTGATCCGGGTGCTCGAGGACGCGATGCGGTTCTACTTCGAGTTCCACCACGATTGCGGCGAAGGCTTTCTGGCGCACCTGCACGACCCGCTGGCCGCGGCGGTGGCATTGGACCCGGACCTGGTGACCTGCCGCGCCGCACCGGTGGACGTCGAGTTGACCGGCACCCTGACGCGCGGCATGACGATCGCCGACTGGAGCCGGCGCTGGGGCCGAAATCCCAACGCGCTCATCGGGGTCGCCGTCGACCCGAAGGCGTTCTTCGACCGGTTCATCGCGCGGGTGGGCGCGTTCGCGGCGCAGCTGCCTCACTCGTAGACCCCCTCGAGGTACCAGCTGCGCTGCCGGTAACACAGCAGCAGCGCCTGCGGCGGATCGGCGCCGACGAGGACCTGCGCCCGGACCGCTCTGCCACTTTTGGTCTGGGACGGATCCCACCAGCGCTCGTCGACCGGCCACGGACCCGCCCACCAGGAGACTCGGCCCGAACGGCCCGGCGCGGCCAACCGGAACGGGTCCGCGGAGAACAACCCCCGCGCGGTGACCCGGACCGGTGACCCCTCGGCGTCGAAGACCTCGATCGGGTCGTCGAGCAGCACCGTCGGGGACGGTTCGGGAAGCTGACCCGGCCACGGCTGGCGCGGATCAGCTTGGGGCACAACCTCGTCGCCCAGCGCGGTGAAGGTGATGCGCTCGGCGGGACTGCGGCCGCCGCTGAGCACCGGCACCCGCACGGCGTCCGGCCCGAGCAGACCCTGAACCCGGACCAGCGCCCGCCGGGCCCGCAGGCGGTCCTCTTCCCCGACCCCACCCCACAGCGGCAGCTGCAGCGCCTCGGCGGACACCACCTCCACCGGCCGCAGCCGCAGCACCGTGATCGGTGCGCCGGGACGGTCCTGCGGGTGCCGGCGATTCAGCCAGCCGTCGAGCTGCCAGCGCACCCGGTCGGCGGTGGCATCCTCGGTCAGCGGCTCAGCGCACCGCCACACCCGTTCCAGCTCCTGACCGTTGGCGGTGACGGCGTGGATGGCCAGACGGGTGCAGCCCACCCCGGCCGAGGCCAGGCTGCGGTGCAGCGTGCCCGCCAACGATCGTCCGGCGAACGCCGCCGCGTCCACCCGGTCGATGGGTGGGTCGCACTCCAGCACCGCGTCGAGATCCGCCTCCGGTTCCCGTCCCGACGGACCTCGGGCCGACTCGCCGCAGGCCACCCGGTGCGCGGTCACCGCATCGGCGCCGAATCGGGAGGCGACATCGCTTCGGGACAGCGCGGCGAACTGTCCCAGCGTCTGGATTCCCATGCGCCACAACAGGTCCGTCAGCTCTTCGCGGGAGGGCGACGACAGGCTGGGCTCTGCGGACAGTTGCCGGATCGACAACGGCGCCAGGAACTCCGCGTCGGCGCCGGCGGTGATGATCCGGCCGGCGCGGGCGGCGAACACCGCCGTGGGCAGTTGATCGGCGATACCGACCTGACATTCGGTACCGGCTGCGGCGACCGCGTCGACCAGACGTTCGGCGGCAGCCTGCTCGGAACCGAAGTACCGGGCCGCGCCACGCACCGCCAGCACCAACAGGCCGGGACGCAGCACCTCGGCGCGCGGGACCAACTCGTCGACCGCTGCGGTGACCCGCTCGAAGTGCCGAGCGTCGCGGGTGTGGTCGGCGGTGACCACGTGCAGCTCCGGGCATCGGGCCTGCGCCTCCCGTCGGCGCAACCCGCGGCGGACCCCCGACCCGCGCGCGGCCGCCGAGCAGGCGATGACGCGGTTGGCCAACGTGACTGCCACCGGGACGGTTGGTGCAAGCTCCGCGGCGGCCGCTGCCGCGACTGCCGGCCAGTCCATGCACCACAGCGCAAGGACCCTGCTCTGCGCCATCGGCCCGCTCAGCTGCCCACGGCGCGGGCCGGACCCGCGAGCCGTCCCCGCGCGCGCGTCGCCAACCGCACCCGGCTGATCCGTCCGCATCCGGGAATGGGCTGCTCACCCCGCCCGCCGGTGATCTCGTAACCGCTGACCCGGGCCTCCAGGCGAGTCGACGCTCCCTGCCAGTCCCCGTCGGTGACCAGCAGCGTGCAGCCGCGCTGACGGGCGCGCGCCACCAACGCCCGGGCCCGAGTGGCCGGCACGCACCGGCCGCCGAGTCCCAGCACCACCAGGTCCATGCCGTCCATCAGCACGGCGGCCACCTCGAGCGGGTCGGCCCCGGGCTCCGGGATCACCGCGATCCGGCTGAGATCGGCCCCCATCTCGACCGCGGCCAGTAACCCGACGTCGGGTTGCCCGATGATCGCCACATGGCCACCGGACGCGGTGACCGCGGCCACCATGCCCAACTGCAGGGAGCGGGCGCCCGACACGACCGCCACCGTGCCGCGCGGCAACGAGGCCGGAAGTACCTCAGCCAGCGGATCAGGCAGCGATTCAGGGGTAGCCAGCAAAGAATCCGACGGGTGCGTCGGGTCTACCGGCGGGACGGCAGGCCGGCGACTGACCCCCATCCTGCCGGACACCGAGGCCATCTGCTTACGGAGCTGTTCGACCTGCTCAGCGCGTTTGATCGGACAGCGGTTCAGCGCTTTTGCAGCAGTCACAGCAGCACCTTTCACCTCATCCGAATCACTGGTTATCGAAAGTTTGTTCGATGAGGCCAGTAAACACCGGCCCTCCGACAATCGTCAACCGGATCGTGGTCAGGTTCCGCAGAACAGCACTCCGGGCTGCGATCGACGCTCGATCACAGCCCGGAGCTCACACTCAACGCGAACGGTGTCGCGCTACTCCCATTCGATGGTGCCCGGCGGCTTGCTGGTGATGTCGAGCACGACGCGGTTGACCTCACGCACCTCGTTGGTGATCCGCGTCGAAATGCGTTCGAGCACCTCGTAGGGCACCCGGGTCCAGTCGGCGGTCATCGCATCCTCGCTGGAGACCGGGCGCAGCACGATCGGATGGCCGTAGGTCCGTCCGTCGCCCTGTACGCCCACCGAGCGGACGTCGGCGAGCAGCACCACCGGGCACTGCCAGATCTGGTGGTCCAAGCCCGCAGAGGTCAGTTCCTCGCGCGCGATGGCATCGGCGCGGCGCAGCGTGTCCAACCGTTCGGCGGTGACTTCACCGACGATGCGGATCCCCAGACCCGGGCCCGGGAAAGGCTGGCGCCCAACGATTTCCTCGGGCAGCCCCAACTCGCGTCCGACTGCTCGCACCTCGTCTTTGAACAGCAGGCGCAGCGGCTCGACGAGTTTGAACTTCAGGTCCGCGGGCAGACCGCCGACGTTGTGGTGGCTCTTGATGTTCGCGGCACCCGAGCCGCCACCGGATTCGACGACGTCGGGGTACAGCGTGCCCTGCACCAGGAACTCGACGTCACCGTCGGTGTGCCCCAGCGCATGCCGCACCGCGCCTTCGAATGCGCGAATGAACTCGCGGCCGATGATCTTGCGCTTGCCTTCGGGATTGGTCACGCCCGACAGCGCTTCGAGAAAGCGGTCGGAGACGTCGACGGTGACCAGATTCGCTCCGGTCGCGGCGACGAAGTCGCGCTGCACCTGCGCCCGCTCCCCGGCCCGCAGCAGTCCGTGATCGACGAACACACACGTCAACCGGTCCCCGATGGCCCGCTGCACCAACGCAGCAGCCACCGCCGAGTCGACCCCGCCCGACAGTCCGCAGATGGCGCGGCCGCCCCCGATCTGGGCGCGCACCTGCTCGATGAGCGCATCGGCGATGTTGGCCGGCGTCCACGTCGCGTCGATCCCGGCGAACTCGTGCAGGAACCGGCTCAGCACATGCTGGCCGTGCGGGCTGTGCATCACCTCGGGGTGATACTGCACCCCGGCCAGCCGCCGCTCGCGGTTCTCGAACGCCGCGACCGGCGCACCCGAACTGGTGGCCACCACGTCGAAACCCTGGGGCGCAGCGGTCACCGCGTCGCCGTGGCTCATCCACACCGGCTGAGTCTCGGGAAGGTCCGAATGCAGTTGCCCACCAGACACTTTGAGCTCAGTACGGCCGTACTCGCTGGTGCCGGTCTGCGCGACCGTGCCACCGAGCGCCTGCGCCATGGCCTGGAAGCCGTAGCAGATCCCGAACACCGGGACATCGAGCTCGAACAACGCCGGATCCAGTTGCGGCGCACCGTCGGCGTACACACTGGCCGGTCCGCCGGACAGGACGAGCGCACGCGGATTGCGTGCCTTGATCTCCTCGACCCCGGCGGTGTGCGGCACCACCTCGGAATAGACCCGCGCCTCACGAACACGACGGGCGATCAGCTGGGCGTATTGCGCCCCGAAGTCGACGACCAGGACGGGACGAGGGGTTGCAGCTTCCACCCGGCCAGTTTAGTGAGATGGCCGGGGCTGTGGTCACCGGTGCGCCCCATGCGACTGCCGGGTACCCATTCCGACCTCGACCGACCGTCACCCCCCAGAGACGGCTGACGCCACCGGTGACCACATCCCCCGACATTTCCCCCGTCCAAAACGGTAATGTCCGCCGACCCGGCACGTCTGTCGCCCAAACGTACGAAACACGACTCAGAGATCGTTGAGACTCAGAATTCCGTCCTCGATCGCCCGCGCCAGCAGTGCCGATTTCGTCGGTGCCGGCCGCCCCACACTCGCGTACTTGGCCCGGGCCCGCTGCAGGTGCGTGCGCACGGTCGTCGGCGCAATGAACAGCCGCTTGCCGACCAGTTCCTTGCTCTCGGTCTGAAACCACGCCACCAGGACCTGCTTCTCCCGCTCGGACAGTTTGATGCGGCCCAGCGTGCTGTCGTTCAGCAGCGCCTTGCCCATCCGCGGACCGACGTACGGCGTTCCCGCATGAGCGGCGTGCACGGCCTCGATCAGGTGCCGCTTGCCTTCGGATTTGACCAGGTAGGTGACCGCGCCCAGATCCAGGCAGGTGAGAATCACCTCGTCGGCGGTGATGTGGCTGTACACGATGACGCGTTCATCGTTGTCGGACAGTCTGCGCAGCGCTTCGAAATCCGGCCGGTTGCCCTCGATCTGCAGATCCAGCAGCACCACATCGGCCTCGACCGCACCGTCGGCACAGGCAGCGAAGTACTGGCCCGGTTCCAGATAACTGCCCACCATCTCGATCGGCGGATCGGCCTCCGCGCACCATGCCTGCACGCCAGCGTGCACGACATCGTGGTCGTCGATCATCGCGATACGGACCGCTCCCCCGTCGGACATCCCCCGCCCTTCCGAACCGACCGTCACCGACCCGGCTCCCCTAGCGGGTATTCAACCGCAGGAACTTTGCTTACGCGACAAAAACCCGCCAGTACAGCAAAACGAGACCCACGTCTCGGCAAACTCGCTGAGATCCCTCCAGCCAACGTTGTATTGCTACGTTCGACGTGATCACCAAGGCTCATGCCGCAACTCGAAGATCTCAGCGACGAGATAACGTATCGCCACGAAGCGTCCATGACGGGCTGGGGAGGACCGTGGCGACGAACGGGGGCGGGTCGCACCAGGCGTCCGGGCGGCAGATGGCCGCGCGCGCAGCCACCGTGGGCTTGCTCATGCGGCACACGGTGAACCTCGGCGTGTCCCTGATCGCCTTGGCCGACCCCCAGTCGCAGGCCACGCCGGCCGGTAAGTGGGTCCTGGCGGTCCTTGCGGTGTGGTCGGCGTACCGCCTGTCCACCCGGTCCGGCGCCGCCCGATGGCTGGGGGTGGACTACCTACTGGTGCTGGCCGTGTGCCTGGCGATCCCGATCCTGGTGCCGGATACCGGCTTTCACCTGTCCAACAGCGCTCCGCAGGCGATCGCCGGAACCGCCGTGGTGAGCATCTCGGTGTCGGTGGCGCCGCGTCTGAGCCTTTTGATGGCTCTCGGCATCGCGGCAGCCTATGCCTGCGGCGCCGCCGGCGTCCTCGGCTGGCCGGACGTCACCTCCGTGACCGCCCTGTACTACTTCGCGGTGCAGTGGGCGACGGCGTCGGTGATCCGCTACATGCTGCTCGGCCTGGCTGCGACCATCGATCGCGCGCGCGCCGACCGGGAGCACGCGGAGCTGGCCAAACAGGTCAACGACGCGGTACGCGACTATGAGCACGAACAGCTTGCGCTGCTCCACGACACCGCGGCCTCGACCCTGCTGATGGTCGGCCACGGCACCGTGACCGACCCGCATCGTGTGGCCACCCAAGCCGGCCGGGATCTGGCGCTGCTCCACGACGGCACCTGGGTGGCGCCGCCACCGTGGGTCGATCTCGTTGCCGCACTGCGGCAATGTGCCGACCACATCACGACGCCCGTGCAGTTCGGCGGCCGCGAACGGATCTGGCTGCCCGGACGCACGGCGCAGCCGGTCATCGCCGCTGCCCGCGAGGTCATGACGAATGTCGACCGCCACTCCCACGCCTCGATCCTGCGAGTCACCGTGTCCGACAGCACGGTCCGGCTGCGCGACGACGGCGTCGGCTTCGATGCCGACGCGCCGCGGTCTCGCCACGGTCTGCGAGAATCCGTGCTGGGGCGAATGCAGCGATCGGGCGGTCGCGCACGGATCTCCTCGGTTCCGCAGCAGGGCACCACCGTCGAACTGTCCTGGCTGACCGAGCCACCGGATGACCCCACCGGTGACACCGATCAGCTCACGGTGCCGGCCAGGACCCGGTACGGGCTGGCTCTGACCGTCTACGCGCTGGTCAACCTCCTGGTCACCGTTCCGCCGGCGACGGGGGCCACCCACGCCGGGCTCAACACCGCGTTGGGTGTGCTCGCCGGAGCCGGCGCACTCGCGGCCGTGCCACAGATCCTCTGGGGTCGTACCGCTTTGGGCTGGCCCGCCGCTGCCGCGTTGCTGCTGGTCACCGTCGCCCAGCCGCTGTCGGTGACCAACGGATCGGTGCTCGGTTACGCGCACTGGGCGCAGGGTGGGATCGGCTGGTGCGTCCTGCCCCTGCTGCTCGGCTTGCCCGTCCGCACCGGTGCGCCGATCCTGGTGGGCTACTGGGTGATCGGCAACGCAGTGGTGCTGTGGCAGGAGCCCTCGTCGGCAGCGCTGGTCAACATCGGGCTGGGCAGCGCCAGCATCCTCGGAGTGCAACTGTTCGCATTAATCTTCAACGGACTGATGCGCGACGCCGCCGCTGACGCCCACGCCGAGACCAAGGCGCACCACGAGGTCCTGGCCCGGGAGCGCGTCGCGGCCGCGTTGCGGATCGAGTACCAGAGGCGCTACGCCGAGGTCGTCGACCGCGTTGTGCCCCTGCTGGATTCGTTGTCCCGCGGCCACGACATCGACCATCAGACACAGATGCGTGCGCGCGCCGAATGCCGCCGCCTGCGCGCCCTGTTCGATCAGGCCGGCACCTTCGCCCATCCGTTGATGCAACGGATCCGACCCCTCGTCGACGCGGCGGAAGCACGCGACGTGGACGTAACGATCGAGGTCACCAGTGCCCTGCCCGACCTGGACGACGCACACATCGCCGCGGTGGCCGAACCCCTCGCTGACGTCCTGGCCCACGCGAAAAGCCATGCGCGCGTGGTGGTGACGGGCTCAGGCGAGACCGTGGAAGTCAGCGTCGTGTGCGACACCGACACCGTCGAACACCGACGGATCGGGGCCGACGTGGTGATGGCCGACGATCAGGTGTGGTGCCTGATCAGCCCGCCGAGGTGACCGGTTCGATCGGCAAGGTGCGCAGCGCGGCGGGCGCATCGGCGGGCACCACCGGGTTCTTCGGCGCGATCGGTGCGAGGCGCCGATAGGGCTGCCCTTGCGCCGGCCGCAAATCCTCTTCGCCGTTGTTCGGCCACAGTGAGGCCGCGCGCTCGGCCTGCGCGGTGATCGAAAGAGACGGGTTGACACCGAGGTTCGCCGAGATCGCGGCACCGTCGACGACCGACAGCGTCGGATAGTTGTACACGCGGTGATACGGGTCGATGACCCCGCTCTCGGGACTGTCGCCGATCGCCGCGCCACCGAGGAAGTGCGCGGTGAGCGGAATGTTGAACAGCTCGCCCCAGGTTCCCCCGGCCACGCCGTCGATCTTCTTGGCGATGCGGCGGGTCACCTCGTTGCCGACCGGAATCCACGACGGGTTTGGTTCGCCGTGGCCTTGCGTGCTGCGGTAGCGCCGGAAGCCGAGCCTGGTGCGCTGGGTGAACGTGGTGATCGAGTTGTCCAGGTTCTGCATCACCAACGCGATCATGGTGCGCTCACTCCAGCGGCGCGGGTTCAGCAGCCGCAGGGTGCCTTTCGGGTCGTCCTTGGCGATGTGGAAGATCTGCCGCCAGCGTGGCACGTCGGTGCCCTCGGGCCCGGCGCCGTCGGTCATCAGCGTCTGCAGCAGCCCCATGGCGTTGGATCCCTTGCCGTAGCGCACGGGTTCGACGTGGGTGTCCGACGTCGGGTGGATCGACGAGGTGATCGCCACGCCGCGGGTCAGGTCCAGATCGTCGGCCACCTTGAGCCGTCCCGCCCCGACGATGGACTCCGAGTTGGTGCGGGTGAGGACGCCGAGCCGGTCCGACAGCTTGGGCAGCCGGCCGGTGTCACGCATCTTGAAGAGCAGCTTCTGGGTGCCGTAGGTGCCGGCGGCAAGGACGACGTGCTGTGCGGTGAACGTACGCCGGTGGCGGCGCAGGAGGCTTCCGGTGCGCATGGTGCGCACCTGCCAGGTGCCGTCGGTCCGTTCGCTGAAATCGGTCACCGTGGTCATCGACAGCACCTGCGCGCCGGCGCTTTCAGCCAGCGCCAGGTAGTTCTTCAGCAGCGTGTTCTTCGCGCCGTAGCGGCAGCCCGTCATGCACGAGCCGCACTCGATGCAGCCCGTGCGCGCCGGGCCGGCGCCGCCGAAGTACGGGTCGGACACCGTTTTGCCGGGTGTCTTGGTGCCGTCCGGTCCGAAGAACACCCCGACCGGCGTCGGCACCCATGTGTGCCCGACACCCATGTCGTCGGCGACCTCCTTGAGGACGCGGTCGGCGTCGGTGAACGTCGGGTTGGTGACCACGCCGAGCATCCGCTGGGCCTGGTCGTAGTGCGGTAGCAGCTCGTCGCGCCAGTCGGTGATGTCGCGCCACTGCGGGTCGTTGAAGAACGGATCGGACGGGACGTAGAGGGTGTTGGCGTAGTTCAGCGAGCCGCCGCCCACGCCGGCTCCGGCGAGGATCATCACGTTGTCGAGCAGGTGAATGCGCTGGATGCCGAACATGCCGAGCTGCGGCGCCCACAGGAACTTGCGCAGATCCCACGACGTCTTGGCGAACTCGTGGTCAGCGAACCGCCGACCGGCTTCCAGGACCAGGACGCGGTAGCCCTTCTCGGTGAGCCGCAGCGCCGTCACGCTGCCGCCGAATCCCGAACCGATGACGATGACGTCGTAGTCAGTCTTCATCTGACCAGTATGAACTTACCGATCGGTAACTTGCCAGCGAGGTTGCCCTTATTTCCAGACGATAATGTCGAGCACTGTGGCCAATGGGATGACGACGCGCGAGGCGAAGCGGCTGCAGACCAGGGAGCGCCTGCTGGGTGCCGCCATCGCCGAGTTCAAGCGCGCCGGGATGGCCGAGGCCGATGTCGGCACGATCGTGTCGGCCGCCGGTGTCGCCCACGGGACGTTCTTCTTCCACTTCCCGACCAAAGAACACGTCCTGCTCGAGCTCGAGAGTCGCGAGGAGGCGCGGATCGCGAAGCGGTTCGCGACGTTCACCAAATCCCACAACGACCTGCTCGCGGTCCTGCAGGAAGCGGTCCGCCTGATCCTGGCCCTGGAACGGCGCCTCGGTGTCGTGTTGTTCAAAGACTTTCTGGCGCTGCATTTCTCGCCCAAGCGCCCACCGGCCGAGGAGGGCGACGACCACCCGTTGATCGTGCTGGTGGCCGAGCAGATCGAACTGGCGCAGCAGCGCGGTGAGATCGACGGCGACGTGACGCCCATGAACAGCGCCATCTACTTCCTGCTGGGCCTGTACGCGCTGCTGATCACCGTCGACGACTCGACGGCCCGCAAGACGCTGATCGAGGACTACCTGACCCGCACTCTGCGCAGCCTGCACTGACCGGCGGTCAGCTCCCGACGGTCAGCCCGACCTTCTGGAACTCCTTGAGGTCGCAGTAGCCGGCCTTGGCCATCGAACGGCGCAGCCCGCCGACGAGGTTCAGCGAGCCGAACGGGTCGTCCGACGGACCGTTGAGCACCTGCTCCAACGACGGCCGCTCCCCCGCGGCGATCTGCAGCAGCGACCCGCGGGGCAGCGACGGGTGCGCCGCGGCCGCGGGCCAGAACCAGCCGCCGCCGAGCGCCTCGGCCGCCGAGGCCAGCGGGGTACCGAGCACCACGGCGTCGGCGCCGCACGCGATGGCCTTGGCCAGGTCACCGGAGGTGTGCATGTCGCCGTCGGCGAGCACGTGCACGTAGCGTCCGCCGGTCTCGTCGAGGTACTCGCGCCGGGCGGCGGCCGCGTCCGCGATCGCCGTGGCCATCGGCACGCTGATACCGAGCACCTCGTCTGACGTCGTCGCCCCTTCGGTCGAGCCGTAGCCGACGATGACGCCGGCCGCCCCGGTGCGCATCAGGTGCAGTGCGGTGCGGTGGTCGAGCACACCGCCGGCGACGACCGGTATGTCGAGTTCGGAGATGAACGTCTTGAGGTTCAGCGGCTCGCCGTCGGAAGCCACCCGTTCGGCGGAGATGATCGTGCCCTGGATGACCAGCAGCTCGACGCCGGCGGACACCAGCGCGGGAGTCAGAGCACGCGCGTTCTGCGGGCTGACCCGCACGGCGGTGGTGACCCCGGCCTCCCGAATCCGTGAGACCGCGGCGCCGAGCAGCTCGGGGTCCAGCGGTTCGGAGTGCAGCTGCTGCAGCAGTCGGGTCGAGGCCGAGGGGTCCGCTTCCTTCTCTGCTGCGGCGATGACCTGCGCGATCTTGTCCTCGACGTCGGCGTGCCGGCCGATCAGGCCTTCGCCGTTGAGCACGCCGAGTCCGCCCAGCCGTCCCATCTCGATGGCGAACTCCACCGACACCAGAGCGTCGGTCGGGTGTGCGACCACCGGGATCTCGAACCGGTACGCGTCGAGCTGCCAGGCGGTGGACACGTCCTTCGACGACCGGGTCCGCCGGGACGGGACGATGTTGATGTCGTCGAGTTCATACGTGCGGCGGGCAGTTCTGCCCATGCCGATTTCCACCATGTCGCGCATTAGTCGTTCCCCTTCAGCCCCGTAAGACCCTAGCGGGCGTAGTAGTTCGGGGCCTCCACGGTCATCGTGATGTCGTGGGGATGGCTCTCCTTCAGACCGGCGGCGGTGATCTGAACGAACTGCGCCTGCTGCAGCGCCTCGATGGTCGGGGATCCGGTGTAGCCCATGGCGGCGCGCAGGCCGCCGACGAGCTGATGGATGACGGTCGACAGCGGGCCCCGGTAGGGCACCCGTCCTTCGATACCTTCGGGGACCAGCTTGTCCTCCGAGAGCACGTCGTCCTGGAAGTAGCGGTCCTTCGAGAAGGAGCCGCGCAGGTTGCCGGTCGCGCCACGGCCCTGCATGGCAGCCAGCGACCCCATGCCGCGGTAGCTCTTGAACTGCTTGCCGTTGACGAAGATCAGTTCGCCGGGCGACTCGGCGGTGCCCGCGAGCAGCGAGCCGAGCATCGCCGTGGACGCGCCCGCGGCCAGCGCCTTGGCGATGTCACCGGAGTACTGCAGACCGCCGTCGGCGATCACCGGCACCCCGTACGGCTTGCACGCGGCGACCGCTTCGAGGATCGCGGTGATCTGCGGGGCGCCGACACCGGCGACCACGCGCGTGGTGCAGATCGAGCCCGGCCCGACCCCGACCTTGACCGCGTCGGCGCCGGCTTCGACCAGCGCGGCTGCGGCCGCCCGGGTCGCGACGTTGCCGCCGACCACGTCGACGCGTTCCCCGACCGCCGTCTTCAACCGGTGCACCATGTCGAGCACGCCGCGGTTGTGGGCGTGGGCGGTGTCGACGATCAGCACGTCGACGCCCGCGTCGACGAGCGTCATCGCCCGCGACCACGCATCCTCGCCGACACCGACGGCGGCGCCGACCAGCAACCGGCCGTCGGAGTCCTTGGTCGCCAGCGGGAACTGTTCGGTCTTGACGAAGTCCTTGACGGTGATCAGGCCGGTGAGCTTGCCGTGGCCGTCGACGATGGGCAGCTTCTCGATCTTGTGGCGGCGCAGCAGCCCCAGCGCGGCCTCGGCGGAGACACCCTCCTGCGCGGTGATCAGCGGCGCCTTGGTCATGACCTCGGCGACCCGCTTGTTCTGGTCGACCTCGAAGCGCATGTCGCGGTTGGTGATGATGCCGACGAGCTGGCCGTCGGCATCGACAACGGGCAGCCCGGAGATGCGGAACCGGGCGCACATCGCGTCGACCTCGGCCAGCGTGTTGTCCGGCGAGCAGGTGACCGGATCGGTGACCATGCCGGCCTCGGAGCGTTTGACCGTCTCGACCTGGCCGGCCTGCTCGGCGGCAGGCAGGTTGCGGTGCAGCACGCCCATTCCGCCGGCGCGGGCCATCGCGATGGCCATGCGGGATTCGGTGACGGTGTCCATGGCCGAGCTGACCAGCGGCACCTTCAAGCGGATGCGGCGGGTCAGCTGGCTCGAGGTGTCCGCGGTGGCCGGGATGACGTCCGAGGCGGCGGGCAACAGCAGCACGTCGTCGAACGTGAGCCCGAGCATCGCGACCTTGGTGGGATCATCGCCGCCCGTGGACACCGGAACGGCGATAGGGATGCTGCTTTCGGCGATCGACATCGGGGGAGCCTTCCAGAGACAGTGCAGCAGGCCCATACGCGACCTGAAGCCACATCTTATCGGCAATGAGCTAGCCCGTCGGGTCGCCCATGACGTGCCGGGCGAGCGCTGGCGCTATGTGCAGGGGGCTGCGTACTCTTGATGGCGTGCGAGACCACCTGCCACCAGGACTGCCGCCTGATCCGTTCGCCGACGACCCGAGCGATCCCTCGGCCGCGCTGGACGCCCTGGAGCCCGGTCAGCCCCTGGATCCGCAGGAGCGCACCGCCGTCGAAGCTGACCTCGCCGATCTCGCGGTGTACGAAGCGCTGCTGGCGCACAAAGGAATTCGCGGGCTGGTCGTCTGCTGTGACGAATGCCAGCAGGACCACTACCACGATTGGGACATGCTGCGGGCCAATCTGCTGCAGCTGCTCGTCGACGGCACCGTACGTCCGCACGAGCCGGCTTACGATCCCGAGCCGGACTCCTACGTGACGTGGGACTACTGCCGCGGCTACGCCGATGCCTCACTCAACGAGGCGGCCTCGGAGTCCGACGGCTACCGCTGAGCCAGCGAACCGGGTTTTCAGCCCGCTTGTCCGCCCGGGATGACCGTTGTCGTGGTGGGCGGAATCACTTGAGACGTCGGTGACGGCGCCGCTTCTGTGGTGGTCGGGGCTGCCGTGGTGGTCGGGGCCGGTGTCGAACTCGGTGACGAGCTCGCCCGCGCAGGAGACGACGAGCCGGCGGCGGTCGACGACGACGGCGTGGTCCTGGGCGCGGCAGCCGACGACGACACCGGTGACGACGAGGGTGCCGACGAGCTGGGCCGCACCGACGATGACTGGTCGACCACCGTCGACGGCGACGGCGCCGACGTCCATGTCGACGTCGATGTCGGTGCAGCGGTCGGCGAGGTGCCGGTAGACGGCACGGACGACGACGTCGGCGCCGGTGCGGGCGTCGTGGTCGCCGAGGGCGCCGCCGTCTGCGACGGAGCGGTCGTCTCCGAAGTCACGCTCGTCTCCGAAGGAGCGGTCGTCTCCGAAGGCCCGGTGGTCTCCGACGGAGATGTCGTCTCCGAGGGTGACGTGGTTTCCGACGGAGCGGTGACCGTCAGTGAGTTCGGATCGAGCAGCACGGCCGGCAGTTCGGGGAACGTCGGCAACGGCGCACCCGGGGTGACGGTCGCCGCAGGGTCCTGTGCTTCCACCTTGACGGTCAGCTCCTGCCACTGCGTGACGAGGTCCTGCCTGCTCTCGACGTCGCCGACCGTGGCGACCGTGGTGGTGACGGCCTCCAGCTTGGCCTTGGCGCCTTCCCAGTCGCCCTGCTCGATGAGCTGCTGCACCTGCTGCATCTCGGTCTGGGCGGCCAGGATCACCGCGTCGTCGCGCACCGCCGGCGACTGGTCGCCGAACATCGCGGTCCGCAACCCGTAGAGCGCATCCCCCGGGCCGGACCCGGCGACGACGGCGCCGAAGCCGCCAAGACACAGCACGGCCGCGGCGGCCGAGCCGACGACGGCCAGTGACATGCGTCGGCGTCGGCCCGGCGAGTTGACGCGCTCGAGCGCGGTGGCCGCGTCGTCGACCGACAGCAACGTGCCGACGGGCGTCTCGCGCACGTCGTCGCGCCAGCCGGCCAGCAGCTGCGCCAACTCGGCTTCTTCGCGGTCGGTGGCGTACACCGGTTGCTGCGAGGCCAGCGCGTCGAGGAACTGGTCGGTGCGGTTGATGTCGTTGAGGGACGGATCGCCTCCGTTGGCACCCCAGCGTCCGAAGTCAGGCATAGTCACGCCCCGTGGTCGCGATCTCCGACTTCAGGCGCGCCAGCGCCCGGTGCTGAGCAACGCGCACCGCGCCCGGTGTGCTGCCGACGGCCTCGGCCGTCTCCTCGGCGCTCATGCCGACGACGACACGCAGGATCAGGATCTCGCGCTGCTTCTCAGGCAGGATCTCCAGTAGCGCCTTCATGCGCGCCGCGGACTCGGAGTCGATGGCCATCTGCTCGGGTCCGGCCTCACCGGAGAAACGCTCCGGGACGACATCCATCGGGTCGGACTTGTTGCGGGCAGCCGCCCGGTGCGCGTCAGCAACCTTGTGCGCTGCGATGCCGTACACGAAGGCCAGAAACGGTCGTCCCTGATCCTTGTACCGCGGCAGCGCCGTGATGGCAGCCAAGCACACCTCCTGAGCAACGTCATCAGCTGAGAGACCGCTACGTTCCGCGGTTCCCACCCGAGCCCGGCAGTACCGGACCACGAGGGGGCGGATGGTCTCCAGCACCTCCCGGAGGGCGTCTCGACTGCCGGCTATCGCCGCAGCAACGACATCATCGAGACGTTCTCCCGAAATTGTCATCGTGCGCGGTATCTCCAGCGTTACTACGGGACACACTCGTCCCGGAGGCGAGGTGGCTGTGTCGGTCGGCACCGGATCGGTGCCGGCTCAGCTAAACAATAACGACCCGGTAGGTCGCAACCCCGTTACCGTGAACGCCACACGCCGCCCCATCTGATTACGTCAGTTGCGGCGCGGTCCCGGAGGGCCGTGACCTGCGCCTCGGCGTAGGAGTTGCTGCCGATGTCGGCCAGCAGACTCGCCGCTGCCCACCGCAGCGGAGCCAGTCTCAGGTCTTCGGTGGCCGCCAGCGCCGCGTCGGCCACCCGTCGCGAGCTGTCGAGGTCTCCCGCGCTGCAGTGGGCCGCGGCCAGGACGACCCTCGACTTGACGTCGTGGCGGACCGACCCGGTGGCCTCTGCGAGGTCCACCGCCTGCCGCGCGAAGTCCACTGCGCGCGCGCCGTCACCGCGCACCATCGCCAGTTCGGCCGACACCCACGCCAGCCGCACCGGCAACCGCGCGACGTGCGTCTCGGCGACGACGTCGGCGGCGCGCGCCAAGGCGCGCTCGGATGCGGCGAAGCGACCCACCCCGAGCGCGTCGGCGGCCAGACCGATCAGTGCGTCGGCCGCCGGCTCGCCGACCCCGCCGGAGAGTGCCCACGCGCGCCCGTCAAAGGTGCGCGCCCTCTCGTGCCAACCGAGCTGCCGCAGGAACGAGGCCCGAGTGCTGTGCGCCAGCGACGCCAGCGGACCGCGGGTTGTCCGACGGAGCACGACGGCCAGATCGGCCAGCGCGCCGGCATACCGGCCCTGCCCTGCCGCGGCGACCGCACGCAGCCAGAGATCGTGCGCGCGGCAGGCGTCCGGCAGCGGCCACCGACCGGGGCTACGACCGAACGCCGCGTCTTCCAGCTCGGCGGTGGCAGCGGTGTTCATCGGTGCGCGACGCTATCAGCCGGGGAAATTTGCAGAGCGCGTCAGTTAACAATTTGTGGATGCCGTGTTACGGCAATGTTTACGGCCATTCCTGTGCATCGAATTAGCTACTTGACAGATGTCGAACTGAACAGCCAAAACAGCGGTTCCGTTGGTTGCGCAATCACGTTGCCTAGCATCGTTCTCGACGCGCAAACTGCGCAAGGATGAACGTGAGGTAAATTTTCTGCCTGCGGATATGCGGTTGAGCACACCGCCAAGGTATTGACGGAAAATCCGTAGCCCTTCTACGTTGAGTGCACGAGTGGTCATCGGCGACTGTGCTCGGTTCGATCCAGAACTCACGCGTCCACTGAGTACGCGAAAAGGGTGGACAGAGAGGGGTTTTCCAATGCCACAGCCGCAACAGCTGCCCGGTCCGAATGCCGATATCTGGGATTGGCAGATGCATGGTGTTTGCCGAGGCGTCGATTCCTCGATGTTCTTCCACCCCGACGGTGAACGTGGGCGGGCCCGCGCCCAACGGGAAATGCGCGCCAAGGAAATGTGCCGGCAATGCCCGGTGATCGCCCAGTGCCGCAGTCATGCGCTCTCGGTCGGTGAGCCCTACGGGATCTGGGGCGGGCTCAGCGAGTCCGAACGGGAGTTGCTGCTCAAGCGCGGGATTCGCCGCAGCGCCTGAGCCGGTCGCGGTATCAGCATAGGGACGTCGCCGCGGTATCGACGGTACTGATCGCCGAGGGTGGCGATCAGATCCCGTTCCTCAAACCGCAGCGCGACCAAGATGTAGGCGGTGCTCGCAGCGGCGAACAGCAGGTGGCCCGCGGTCATGGTCGGTGCGGCCCAGAACGCGACCACAAAGCCGAGCATCAACGGGTGCCGCACCAACCGGTACAGCATCGGCGTGCGAAAGTGGTTCGCGTCATCGGGTTTTCCGGACCTCCAGGTGTCGAATACCTGACGCAGACCGAACAGTTCGACGTGGCTGAGCATAAAGGTCGACGTCACGACCGTCGCCCAACCGGCCGCGGCGATCACCCAGATCACCGCCCGCGCGGCGGGCGGTTCGATGTGCCACACCGTGACATCCATGGTGCGCCACTGCCAGAACAACAATCCCAGCAGCGCGCTGGAGACCAATACGTACGTGCTGCGTTCGATCGCGGGCGGCACGATGCGAGTCCACCGCTTCTTGAAACCGGGGCGGGCCATCACGCTGTGCGGAACGGCGAAGGCGCCCAACAGCATGAGGTTGACAAGGACCGCTTCGGTCAGAGGCGACTCGATGCCGCGATCCACCGTGCGGGGTACGCCGATACCGGTCACGAACCCGACGGCGTACAGAAACGCGACGACAAACGCTGCGTAACAGAGGATTCCATAGACGAGAGCCGCTGCGCGGCCGAGAGTTGATCGCATTTCACTTCACCAGTCCGTTCTGTAGGACATACATGCTGGCGCCGATGCGGTTGGACGCTCCGATCTTGGTGTAGGTCCGCTCCACATGGTTGCGCGCCGTCTTCTCCGAAATCACCAACGCTGCGGCGATCTCCTTGTTCGATGCGCCCCGCGCGACGAGCCGAAGCACCTCGATCTCGCGGGGTGTCAAACCGTCTGGCCGGGCCGGCCCGGGTTTCGTCGGCCACCCCGCAGCGTGCAGCACGGCATTCACGGCGGCCGCGTCGAGCTCTCCTGCCCGCACCCGTTCCGTGAGCCGACGCTCGGCGTCGTCGGCCGACATGGCCGGCCGGTACGGCCGGGGCTCCAGTGCCGCCTGACAACTCACAGCTGCGGCGAGGATCCGGTCGGGCATCCGTAACGCCGGTCCGGCCACACCGCGCGGATAGCCGGAGCCGTCCACACACTCGTGGTGGTTGCCTGCCAGCACGGCAACCTCGGCCAAACCCGTTATGCGGCTGAGGATTCGAACCGTCAGGTAGGGATGTAGACGGACGTGTTCGAACTCCCCGGGGGTCAGTCCCGACGCCTTCGACCAGACCTTGTTCGACACCCCGATGCGGCCGAGGTCATGGACGTAGCCGGCGCGACGCAGCATCGTGGCTCCGGTGTCATCCAGTCCGGCGGCCGCCGCCGCAGCGGCGGCGAGGTCGGCGACTGCGCCGGAATGGCCCAGCGTGAACGGGCATTTCAGGTCGACGAACTCGCCGAGTGCCTGCAGCATGCCGTCCAGTTCCGCATCGGCGAGGTGGTCGTGCCGGTCGGGTGCCTCGTGCAGCGCGGCCCGCCAGCTGTCGCCGACGGCCGGTCCGGCCAGGATCTGCTCCGCGCCGTCGAGAAAGACATCGGCCACTGCGGGATCGAACTGACCCCCACGACGGGCTTTGACCATCGCGACGGCCCCGGTGATTCCGAGCGTGCGGTGGTGCACCTCGACCATGTCCGACAGTTGTGCCACGCGGATGGCGATCGGCAGGTCATCGCCGGCCGCGCCGTGCGGCAGTCCACCGCCGTCGAACCGTTCGAACGTGAACCCCAGGGCCTGCTGGACGTCAGCGTTCAAACCCATCCGCTCGGCCAGCAACGACGCGGAGGCACAGTGCGAGTGGATCAACTGGATCAGCCGGGTGCGGGCACCGGCCAACAACGACGCGACGGTCAGCATCCGCCGGGTGATCGCTTGTCCCCGACCGATATTGGCCAGAATGAACCGGTAGTACGGCAGGCCCGCCCAGTCGACGGTGTAGGAGTCGCGGCGCACCGCGATGTCGTCGCCGAACCAGCCCGCGTATTCGTGGGAGTCGGCATGGCAGCCGATCCACATCACCAACGCCGTGTAGTAGACGCAGTCGCGCTGCGCGGGGGTCAGCCCCAGCCGGTCGGCGATCCGGGTACCGATCAGCGCCGAGCGCAACATGTGTTCGGCGGGCTGACCCAAGCCGAGGTCCACGGCCACCGACAGGGCCGCGAGCAACTCAGCCCTCGTCGGGCCTGCCGCGTTCATCGGTTCGAGTGTGCGCCTGAAACCAGCCGCGGACACGTCAAGTCGCCAGATCGGCGGCGCTGCGGTGTCGGGTCGGGTCGAACGCATCGAAACGCCCCTGGGCGATGACCGCCAGACCGCGCTGCGGCGCCCGGAAGTCCCCGAGAGACGCCTGCTCGGGGAGCGGCGCGATCCTCCCGAGGTGGACGCCCCGCAGCTGCGCGCGGCTGTCGCGCACCGCCCACATCCGGCGCGGAGCGATACGGAAGTGCTGCCCGTTGGGCATCGTGCCGGCCAGCCGCACCTGCCCTGCGCCCAACACGGTGCCGGCGAGTCGGCCGATGACCCCGAGCGCGCCGGTCCTCGTCCAGGTGCCGTCGGGTAGCCGGGTCGCGACGGTGGTGAGGATGCGGGTGGCGGCGGTGTCCTGCAGGTCGACGGTCCAGTGCAGGACGTCGGGAATGTCGATCGTCAGCGTGTAGTCGCCGGTCCAGGTGGTCTCGATGGGGCATTCGACTGCGCCGTTGGACGTGGCCGCGCTGAAGTACCGGGCGCAACTGTGTTCGGCCGGGGTCGTGGCGTAGAACGTCCACGCCCCGTCCGGGGCGCGGTGCCAGACCGACCGGTACCCGGCCGCGCCGGGAAGGAACGACGCGGCCGGGAAATCGCGGTAGGCCAGATAGTGGCCGCTGGCGAACGGCAGGCCCATCACGCCGAAGCCGGTGACGGTCTCATCGGTTCCGCCGGGCAGAGTCGGGGTATCGGCCACCTGCGCGGCCGCCGAGCGGGGAGTGTTGTTGGTGTTCATGGGCTGTAGCGTGCAGCCCGGACACCCCCGCCCACATGAGGCGATTGCCTCAAATCCGGCCTATGCGCGGCGCGCCAGCTCCCGCAGCACCGATTCGGTGCTGGCCCAATCCATGCACTTGTCGGTGACCGACTGTCCGTAGGTCAACGGCAGCGCCTCGGGGGCCTGCGCGCCGGCCACCAGGAAGCTCTCCAGCATCACGCCGCTGACCGGAAGACCGTCGCGCACCATCTGCGCGACCTCCCCCGCCACCGCCGCCTGACGGACATGATCCTTGCCGGAATTGGCGTGGCTGCAGTCGATCACGACGCGGCCGGGCAGACCGGCCGCGGTCAGCTTGGCGACCGTCGCCGTGACATCGTCGGCGGTGTAGTTCGGGCCGTCGGTGCCGCCGCGCAGGATCACATGGCAGTCATCGTTGCCCTCGGTGTTGACCACCGCGCCGCGGCCCATGTCGTCCATGCCGAAGAAGACGTGTTGCGCCGCAGCGGCTTTCACCCCGTCGACGGCGACCTGGATGTTGCCGTCGGTGCCGTTCTTGAAGCCCACGGGCATCGACAGCCCGGAGGCGAGCTGGCGGTGCACCTGCGATTCGGTGGTGCGCGCACCGATGGCACCCCACGCCACAGCGTCGGCGATGTACTGCGGGCTGTTGGGTTCGAGGAACTCGCAGCCCACGGGCAGGCCGATGTCGATGATGTCGAGAAGCAGCTGGCGCGCGATGCGCAGGCCGCGGGCGACGTCGAAGGTGTTGTCCATGCCCGGGTCGTTGATCAGGCCCTTCCACCCGATCGTGGTGCGCGGCTTCTCGAAGTACACGCGCATCACGATCTTCAGGCGGTCACCGAGTTCCTCGGCGACCTTCACCAGCCGGCTCGCGTAGTCCAGCGCGGCGGCCGGGTCGTGCACCGAGCACGGACCCACCACGACCAGCAGACGGTCGTCGCGGCCGGCGAGGATGTCGGCGATCTCGTCGCGGTCTCGGGCGACCCGTTCGGCGCGCCGGGCACCCAGCGGGAACTCGGTGAGCACGTCGTGCGGGCTGGGAATCTCGGTGAATCGCCGGATACGCCGGTCCGAGGTGGCGGGCGGGGTGGCGATCTGCGCCAGATTCATGGGGAGGTGCCTTCCTGATGACGGGCACCTACTGGTCCGGTGCCCTTTAATGACGAAAGGCAGCGACCTGCTGGTCACTGCCTGGGCTCCGGGTGGATGCGTGCTTAGCGCTGCGCTTTATCGGCTCCGCCCGGAGCCTTGATAAAGCGCCAATAGCCGACGCACACACCGATGTTCACGCCGCCAGGCTATACCGTCGCGCGGACGAGGGCAAAACCGGCCTCTCAACGGTCGGTTTCGTTCGGGCGGCCGGCGTCAAATCGACAGGGCATGAGCCAAGCACCAGACGATCCCGCCGACGACCCCGACAACGAGGCTGAACCGCGTCAGCGCTGGCTGGCGGCGGTGCAGGCAGACTCGCGGACCGACGCGCGTCATCACGCCGCCGCCGAAGTGATCGCCCATCAGCCGGAGGTGCCGGCCGAACACACCGCCGCCGCCGAGGAGCTCGTCCAGATGGGTTTGGCCTGGCGCAACGAGCTCGACGGGGAGCTCTCCTACACGCCGATCGATCCTGCGGGGAAACCCGGATAGTCGAATCGCTCCACATTCGTCTGGCGTTCACCGCATCATATTGGTGCCATGCGGACGCACGTCTTTTCCCACTTCGGGCCCATACTGCGCGACATGCCCGAATCCGAGTTCGCCGCCGAGATCGAACAACCGAGGCGTCTGAGGATTGCCGCGGGCAAAGCCAGCGTAAAGAGAATCGATATCGCATATTTTCCAAGCGCCCCGGTCAACGTCGACGCTCGCATCGCGATCGTCGGTCTTACGCCCGGTCGGCAGCAAATGCGCAACGCCTGGATCGAGACCCGCCGGTGTCTCCGCGCCGGTCTCAATGAGATGGACACCCTCGCGTCCGTCAAGGTCCTTGCCAGCTTTTCCGGACCGATGCGGGCCAACCTGGTCGCGATGCTCGATTCGATCAAGGTCAATCGACTGCTCGAGATCAGGTCCACTGCCTCACTCTGGGGCGACGACGCCGAGATCGCGTTCTTCACCTCGGCCCTGTGCTTTCCCGTCTTTGTTGACGGAGCGAATTATTCGGGCACGCCATCGATGTTCACTACCCCGCTACTCCGTGAACAACTGACGTCCGGGTTCCTAAAGCAAGCATCGGAACTCCGTCAGGCGGTCTTCGTACCACTGGGGCCGATCGTCGGCCGTGCCCTCGAATTCGCGGCCGAAAGGATGGACATCGACCCAAACCGAGTGCTGACAGGCTTACCCCACCCTAGCGGCGCCAACGCTGAACGCATCGCCTTCTTCCTCGGACGAAAACCACAGCACATGTTGTCGAACAAAGTGCGGCCGGAACGGTTGATCACCTCCCGGGCAGAGTTGCAGAGAAAGGTAGCCACGCTCCTGCCGTAGCGGCTCTGCCGCAATTTGCCCCAGGCACAGCCGTTGCCGGTTCTAACATCGGGTCCACAGCGATCACGGGCAACGGAGCGAGCGAGGGCTGACCATGAAGGCACTGCGGCTGACGATCTGGAAGAGCGAGCCGGAACTCTTCGAGGTGCCCAAGCCGACCCTCGGGCCCGGGCCAGGTGGTGGTCAAGATCGGCGGCGCGGGCGCCTGCCACTCCGATCTGCACCTCCTGCATGACTTCGACGCTGGGATGATGCCGTGGACTCCCCCGTTCACCCTCGGGCACGAGAACGCCGGCTGGGTCGACTCCGTCGGCGACGGTGTCCACGCCGTCGCCGAGGGCGATGCGGTCGCGGTGTACGGGCCCTGGGGCTGCGGCCGGTGCGAACGCTGTGCGCTCAGCGCGAAGAACTACTGCGAGGATCCGCTGTCGGCGCCGGTCATCAGCGGAGGCGGCGGGCTCGGGATGGACGGCGGCATGGCTGAGTATCTGCTGGTACCGGCCGAGCGATCGCTGGTCAAACTGCCCGAATCACTCGAAGCGTCGACCGCGGCGGCCCTCACCGATGCCGGTCTGACCCAGTACCACGCCATCCGGCGTTCGTGGGCGAAGCTGACGCCGACCGCCACGGCGGTGGTGATCGGAGTCGGCGGTCTGGGTCACGTGGCCCTGCAGCTCCTCAAGGCGACCACAGCCGCCCACGTGATCGCGGTCGACAATCGTCGGGAAGCGCTAGACCTGGCCACCGAAATGGGTGCCGACGACGTGGTGCTGTCCGGCGATCAGGCCGGCGAAGCCATCAGAGAACTGACCGGTGGCCGCGGCGCCGACGTGCTGCTGGACTTCGTGGGAGCCGAGCAGACCATCGAGCTGGCTCGCACGGCCGCGCGACCACTCGGCGATGTGACGATCGTCGGCATCGCCGGCGGCTCCGTGCCGTTGTCCTTCTTCTCCCAGCCCTACGAGGTGAGCATCCAGACGACGTACTGGGGATCGCGGCTCGAGCTCAACGAGTTGATGGATCTGGCCGCCAGGGGCCTGGTGCACGTGGAGACGACGACGTACTCGCTCGACGATGCGGCCCGGGCCTATCGGGATCTGGCCGACGGCAAGGTGCGCGGACGCGCCGTCGTGGTGCCCTGAACAGCGTCACCTCGCCCGTCGATACCGAACACCTAGGGCTGTGGTCATCGTCGGGGTCCAGAGCGCTTGACCCATTCGACTCCAGCTCTTACAGACCGGGGTTCTCGAGCCATTCCCGAATGTGGTCGGCGACGTCCCGCCACCTTGGTTCCAGCATCATGCTGTGCCCCATCTGGGGAAACAGCACCGCCTCGGTGCCGATCTTGCGGGCTGTGAGCCTGACCTGATCTGAGGTATCCCGTCGGGTCACGTTAAGTGCCTTCAGCGCAAGGGCACCACTGCCGAGCGCTTCCCGGCCGTCCAGCACTTGGATCCGCGCTACTTCTCGTATCGGTATCGGCTTCGTGAACGAGGCCGGTGTGGTTTCGCGGCTACGACGTCGCCTGACAGTTACAGCCGGGGCCTGGTCGCTCGAACCAGGCCCCGGTTTCACGCGTTTCATCCGCTATGCGCTCGCTGTGATTGTCGGGCTCGGCTTACCAGCGACCGGCCCCTATCGCGTACCGAAGCTAATCGCGGTCGATCGTGTCAAAGCTTCCATTTCGGGCATCCTTCACAGCCGCAGCTAAGACGCGGGCCAAGACCTCGGCTTCCTCAAGCGACATGAGCATCACTACCGGGCTGTGCTGCAACCAATTCTCCCCCTCAGAGCGTTGTTCTTGATCTCCGTAAGGGAACAGCATTACCGACGTGTGGGTTATTTCGCCTTTTCCATTAACCGTCGCAGTCGTCTCGACGTGCGGGGTGACATCGAACTCGGTGTATCTAGTGTTCACATTCACGCTGAGAACCTATCCGGCAGAGCACAACTGCAGGTGCTGTCCGCAGATCTGGCATCAATAGGCACGTTCAAATCGCGTGACCGCGCGTGACGCGATTGGCCAAAGCCCTATCATTCACGGTGACTCGCGGGAAGGAACCGAACGGTATGGAAGCTCTCCTGATTATCGGCGGCCTCGTGCTCGCGGGTTGGGGCTCGTATCTGATTGGCCGATACATCCTCAAAGAGCGGTATTTTGCAAGCGAAGAGTTCCTAGCGCACAAGAAACGGATCGCATCGTTTGTTGCCGAGCACAACGAACTAGCCCACTACGTTGCCGAGATCCGCAGCCGCGGAACGTTCGAACTCGGCGCTTCGTATACCGGGTCAATGGCGCATCTAGCCACGTTCGAGAACACGAGCTACTGGAATTACCGCCGGGATCGGAACGTGGCGAATTATCACGCACCGAACGTGCATAACTGTTCCTTGCAAGTGGTGCGCAACGCCAGCGCAGAGCCCCTGAAGTACGTGATGAAGTATTTCGACATCAAGGCTGACGAGACTCATCTCGCAGAGGTCGAAAACTTGGGCGACGACATCGCGCGCCTGGAGGAGGCTGTCTACAACCTCCAGCAGCGTGAGGAGAGCATTACTCAATCGATCAGCCCGCCTGCATTCATTTTGAAGCACTACGCAGGCGAATTCATGGAGCACGTCGGGGTAGAGCTTTCGCCGATCACGGTTCCCTACCCGGTGTACGTCTTTGAGTACGTGAGTGCCGGTGGGAACAGCTCGCAGCGCTCGTCCGTCACGTTTGATACCCCGACGATCGACGCGCTTATCGAGACCCTTTCGCAGAAGATCCGGTGGCGAAAAAGTGCTGCTGGCCAGCGCGCTCTGATGACCTCAAAGCTGCGAAACTCCATCAAGGAACGTGACAACCACACCTGCCGGTACTGCTCTGTGTCCCTCGCGGAGCAGCCCCACCTCCTTCTAGAGGTAGACCACATCGTCCCCGTCTCCAAGGGCGGCTTGTCTACGCCTGACAATCTGCAGACTCTGTGCTGGCGCTGCAACAGGCGCAAATCGAACAAGATCGCATCTGACGAACAGATGCGGCCGAAACCGCAGACGAAAGCCCAAAAGCCGAAGGCGCGACTCACTGAAGCCACCGCAATTGAGTACTCGACAGTTCAATGCTTCAAGTGCGACCACAAGCAGAAGGTGTCCAAGTCCGTGACGAGCTTTACCTGCGAGCAGTGCGGCCAACCACTGAGACGCAAAGCGTCAGCGTCGGCCGTCCCGCAGACGAAAGCACGGCGGGCGGCGCGACCCACGGACCCACCCGCGGTTGAGTACTCGACAGTTCAGTGCTTCAAGTGCGAGCACGAGAACACGGTGTCCAAATCTGTGACAACCTTCGCCTGCAAGCAGTGCGGCCAGCAGCTCAAGCGCAGAGTGTCCATAGCCGAACTGCCCCGCCGCGGGGGGCCTGACTGAATCGGCAGCTGACACACACCGATCCGTATCGGCACGGCCTGCACGACGCCGACGCGTGGCCTCAGAACGTGTAAGGCGTTGATTGCCTAGGCATCCGCGGTCGAGTGGCGCGGCCGTCGATACGCCATCGAGGGAGAACCACTGATCTACCAACAGAGCCGCCGGACTGCTCACGTCGACTACGAGATCATTCTGGCAAAGGCGCTTATCCGCGTAGACGAAGGAAAAACCCGCACTACTGGGGGCTGGGGTCCCAGTGACGCGGGCTTCCGTCGATCAAGTAGCTGCTACCGAGCGCATGAGGCCGAGTGACGGGTCACAGGAAGGGGAGGTCGTCCTGCAGCCGCTCAAAAAACTCGAGCATCCTCTCGTAAAGGCCGTGCTCTTCGGTGAAGGTCTCACCGATTTCCTTGCCGCTACCGAACGCCACTCCTTGGGCCATCCGGTCGAAGAGCCTCCGCTTGTGCTTCCGGTTACGTTCGTGGAACGCCTGCAGAGTCGCATCCGGGGCGCTCTCGGATTTCTTGCCTCCTGATTCGTCGTCGTGGGGGTCTTCACTAGAGACGGGCTGCGTCATCGCGCCCCTTTCTCGCGGACCGTCTTATGGCTTTCCGACTCGGCGTGAGTCAGTGCCACCATGCGGCCGGTCAACGCCGCAGGTCTATCAGGTGGGTCTTTCGTCCTTGAACACCTGTAGGCCATCGAGTACTAGGGCGCGAATCGCAGATGAACGAGTCGCGTCCGGAACTCCATGGTCTCTGCAGAACTCGACAAACCTGTCAAGATCAGCCGACTCAGAGGGCGTCAACTTTGCCTGAGCCAACACGGTCCGGCGTTCAGCCTTCTGAAACGCCGCCAGGTCAGTAACGTTCATCATTTCGATTCACCTCCTTTGGGGTTGCTGCGGTGCGGTTTCGGGCTATTCACTGCTATCTCTTCTCTTCCTTTCACCCTGGGCTTGGGTGGACGGCTCGATGGCCAAGGGGTTCTTGGCCTGGCGGGCTCGAGCCGCAGATTGATCATACCAGAAGGTATCCCTACCGGTATACCAAAACGTCTACGACGCAGCTTGGGCTCCCTAGGCGACGCTGCTCCTAACAACTTCGCCTACAGGCTGAAGGCGTCGATCGACCAGGGGGGTGCAAAAAATCGAACCATTGAATAGTCGACGGTGAGCATCCGCATGGCTGGCATGAACACTTCCCTATGCGGCGTCTCAGGTGCGACGACTCGACCTCGAGGTCCACTCGAAAATTCGCGGCCTTTCCCAAACGAAAACACCCCCGGCCCAACGGGACCGGGGGTGCTTCGTGACTAACTAGTGAGCGTGGCCGTGATGGCCGTGGCCGTGCCCGTGATCTTCTTCCTCGACCGGCTTGTCGACGATCGCGGTCTCGGTCGTCAGGACCATGCGGGCCACCGATGCCGCGTTGACCACCGCGGAGCGGGTGACCTTCACCGGGTCGATGACGCCGTCGGCGACGAGGTCGCCGAACTCCAGGGTCGCGGCGTTGAAGCCTTGTCCCGCAGGCAGTCCGGAAACCTTGTTCACCACGACCGAGCCGTCGAGGCCGGCGTTGGTGGCGATCCAGTACAGCGGCGACGACAGCGACTGCGCGAACACCTCGACGCCGAGCGCCTCGTCACCGGAGACCGTCTCGCGCAGCTTGTCCAGCGCGCTGCGCGCCTGCACCAATGCTGCACCGCCACCGACGACGATGCCCTCTTCCACCGCGGCCTTGGCTGCGGCGACGGCGTCCTCGACGGCTTCCTTCCGCTTCTTCAGGTCCGTCTCGGTGGCCGCGCCGACCTTGATGACCGCGACACCACCGGCCAGCTTGGCCAGCCGTTCCTCGAGCTTCTCCCGGTCCCAGTCGGAATCGCTGGTCTCGATCTCGGCGCGCAGTTGCGACTTGCGGCCGTCGATGGCCTCCTGGGTGCCGCCACCGTCGACGATGACCGTGCTGTCCTTGTCGACGACGACGCGCCGGGCGGTGCCGAGCACCTCGAGGCCGACCTCACGCAGCACCAGGCCGACATCGGGGTTGACGACCTGGCCGCCGGTGACGACGGCGAGGTCGTCGAGGAAGGCCTTGCGGCGGTCCCCGAAGAACGGCGCCTTGACCGCGACGGCCTTGAGGGTCTTGCGGATCGCGTTGACCACCAGCGTCGAGAGCGCCTCGCCCTCAACGTCTTCGGCGACGATCAGCAGCGGCTTGCCGGCTTCGGCGACCTTCTCCAGCAGCGGCAGCAGGTCGGGCAGCGAGCTGATCTTCTCGCGGTGCAGCAGCACCAGCGCGTCCTCGAGCACCGCTTCCTGGCTGTCGAAGTCGGTGACGAAGTACGCCGACAGGAAGCCTTTGTCGAAGCCGACGCCCTCGGTGATCTCCAGCTCGGTGTTGAGCGTGGAGGATTCCTCGACCGTGACGACGCCGTCGGTGCCGACCTTGGTCATGGCCTCGCCGACCAGCTCGCCGACCTCGGCGTCCCGCGATGACACGGTGGCGACCTGCGCGATGGCCTTCTTGTCGTCGACCGGGGTGGCGGCCGACAGCAGCGCCTCGGACACCGCATCGGCGGCCTTGGAGATGCCGGCGCCGAGGGCGATCGGGTTGGCGCCCGCGGCGACGTTGCGCAGACCGGCCTTGACCATGGCCTGGGCCAACACGGTGGCCGTGGTGGTGCCGTCACCGGCGATGTCATTGGTCTTGGTCGCCACGGACTTGACCAGCTGGGCGCCGAGGTTCTCGAAGGGATCTTCCAGGTCGATGTCACGCGCGATCGTCACGCCGTCGTTGGTGACCGTCGGGCCGCCCCACGATTTGGCGAGCACGACGAACCGGCCACGGGGACCGAGGGTCACCTTGACCGCGTCAGCGAGCTTGTCGACACCCGCCTCCATGGCGCGACGCGCGGTCTCGTTGAACTCAATCTGCTTGCTCATGAGAGTTTGTGTGTCTTTCCTTTGAGACGCGCGCCGCCCCGGACATCACCGCAGGGATGCGGGAAGTCCGGGGCGGAACACGATCGTCGGTTACTTGGAGACGACAGCCAGCACGTCGCGGGCCGACAGGATCAGGTACTCCTCGCCGTTGTACTTGATCTCGGTGCCGCCGTACTTGCTGTAGATGACGACGTCGCCCTCCGACACGTCCAGAGGAATCCGCTTCTCGCCGTCCTCATCCCAGCGGCCGGGGCCAACTGCGACGACGGTGCCTTCCTGCGGCTTCTCCTTGGCGGTGTCGGGGATGACCAGACCGGAAGCGGTCGTGGTCTCGGCCTCATTGGCCTGAACGAGGATCTTGTCCTCGAGTGGCTTGATGTTCACGCTCGCCACGATGGAGCCCCTTCACTTTTCGCTGATGTAGGTGTGTTTCTCGGCGGCCGGTGTCCGCCCACGCGCCGTCGTCGCGGGTGTCGACACACGGGTGGACCGACTGCCACCTAGCACTCTATACACGAGAGTGCTAGCACTCAAGGTTGGGTTGCGACAGCGCAGCATATTGTCGTATGGCATCGCTAGTCTCGAACACGTGTTCGACTCTTACCTGCCGGGTCCCGCGCAACTGCGGGACGTGAGCGACGGCGAGCTCATCGACGCCGTGAGCGGTTGGGCGCGAGCCGCAGCGGCCGCCGAGGCCCGCAAGTTCTCGGCGATTGCCGAGCTGGCGCGACGGCGATGCTCCGACCCGGAGCATCCCGACTGGGCCTGTGACGATTGGGACAGCGCGGCCGCCGAGATCGCCTGCGCGCTGGCCGTCGGCCATGGATTCGCGTTGGCCCAGATCGATGTGGCCCTGGCGCTCCGCAATCGGCTGCCGAGGACGAACGCGCGATTCCTGGCCGGCGAGATTTCGGCCGCGATGGCCGTTGCCATTGTCCACCGCACCAAGCTCATCGCCGACGACGACGCCCTGGCCGCGGTCGACGCCCAAATCGCCGAAAATGCCCCGGCGTGGGGAACACTGTCCAAGAACAAGCTCGAGCTGGCCATCGATATGTGGGTCGACACATACGATCCCGACGCCGTGCGGCGCACCCGCATCCGCCAGAAGGGGCGCTCGCTGACCATCGGCGACTGGGAGGACCGCGCCGGCACCGTCAGCATCTACGGACGACTGGCGACCACCGACGCCGCTCTGGCCAATCAGCGGTTTGCGGCCATGATCACCGCTGTCTGCGAGGACGATCCACGCACCATGGATCAGCGCCGCGCCGACGCTTTCGGCGCGCTGGCTGCGGGATCCGCGCACCTCGCGTGCCGCTGCGGCAACCCCGCATGCTCAGCCGCGCTTGACGACGGTCGGGCGACAAGCTTCGTCGTCAACGTCGTGGCCGAACAGCAGAGCTTGGATCAACCGCCCGACCCCAGGCTCGACGGGCTCATCACGATGGCGGACACCGAGCGTGACGAAACGCCGGCGCCTCCGCGCAAGCCCGGCTTGATCCCCGGCATGCGCAACGGCATCGTGCCCGCGCCTCTGCTGGCGCAGTTGATCGCGCACGGTGCGACGGTCCGTCTGGTTCCCGACGCCGGCTCGGTCGAGGGTTGCGAGGGGTACCGGCCCTCGACGGCGCTCGCGCGGTTCGTCCGAACCCGAGACCTGACCTGTCGAGTACCCGGGTGCGACCGGCCCGCGATCACGGCCGACATCGACCACACCCGACCCTGGCCGGAAGGACCCACGCATCCTTCGAACACCAAGTGTTACTGCAGGATTCATCACTTGGTCAAGACCTTCTGGGAAGGCTGGTCCGATACCCAGCGCCCCGACGGAAGCGTCACTGTCACCTCTCCCACCGGGCACTCCTACACCACCACTCCGTTGTCGGGCCTGTTGTTTCCAAGCTGGAACACCACGACTCCACCGTCGCGAGACGGGCCGCAACCCGATGACCCGGTACCGTCGTCTCCGCTGCGAGACCCGCGGCGTGCATTGAAGATGCCCCGTCGGCGCCGCCGACGTAGCGACAGCCGCCGTTACCGCATCACGGCCGAGCGTCGTCGGAATGCCATCCAACGACAACTCGACCGGGCGACCGCTGCTGGTGCGAGCGCGGCACCGTCCGACGGTGACCACCTCGTTCCGCCACCCGACTACGGCGACGATCCGCCGCCGTTTTAGTCGGAAGGCGCAGGGGAACACGGGTGCCGACCGGTACCGTCACCGATGGGAGGCCACCATGAAGCGCTGCATCATCGGAGTCCTGAGCGCCCTGCTGATGGGCGCCGGTGTGGTGACGTTCGCGCCGTCTGCCGGCGCGGGCTGTCACTACGGCGGGCAATTCCTCAGCAAGTGCGACAGCCCCGTGCAGCCCGACGGCACCTGGCAGCGCTGCGTGGGAGTGACCAAGTATGTGCCCCGCGGGTTCAGCTCCCATCTGGTGCCGGTGAAGCAGTGCGTCGTCATGGGTCCCGGTCGCCCGGTGGCCGACCCCGCGGTCGCCGACCCTCCGTGGCACATCCCCGGCTGAGCCGGCTAGCTGTACCGGCGCGGGTCGATCAGCAGGTGATCCGACACGTCGCCGAGCATCTCGACGTCGACGTGGCGGTCGGTGAAGTACCAGCCGGCGTCATCCCGGGCGAAGGTGTCCCGGTAGCGGCCGACCACGATCGGTTGCAAACCCACCGTGTCGGTGGCCTGCACGACGCAGAACGTCGAGCGTGCCTCTGCGACATCGCCATTCACCTCCACGATCGGGTTGAGCACCAGGTGCCGGGTGCGTGGGGTGTTGCCGTGCTCCGGAAAGCGACGCGTGGTGTGGGCGAACAGGGCCGCGATGTCGTGCGCGCCGGCCACGCCCATGAACTGCCCTCGGCCCAATAGCTGACCGACACCGTCGAAGTCCCCGGCATCGATCAACTCGGCATACCGGTACAGCAGCTCGGTGACGGCGAGCTTGTCTGCAGGCCCGCTCACGCCACCTGACCCTGCACCACCGGCAGCCCCGGATCACTGGCAGCGTCCAGCGGGGACGGCGAGGCGCCGGCGGCGATCAGGTGGGCGGCGAACGACGCGATCATCGCGCCGTTGTCGGTGCACAACCGTGGACGCGGAATCCGCAGCGTCAGACCGGCTTCCTCGCAGCGCTGCGCCGCCAGTTCGCGCAACCGCGAATTGGCCGCCACGCCACCGGCGATCAGCAGTGTCGACACCCCGAGGTGTTCGGCGGCCCGCACCGCCTTGGAGGTCAGCACGTCGGCGACGGCCTCCTGGAAGCCCGCGGCCACGTCGGCGCTGCGCGCCTCGGGATGACGTTCGACATACCGCGCCACGGCGGTCTTCAAGCCGGAGAAGCTGAACGCGTACGGATCGTCGCGCGGTCCGGTCATGCCGCGCGGGAACACGATCGCGTCGCGGTCCCCTTCCCGCGCGAGCTCGTCCAGCACTCGCCCGCCGGGATAGCCGAGGCCGAGCAGCCGGGCCACCTTGTCGTAGGCCTCCCCGGCGGCGTCGTCCACTGTGGACCCGAGTTCGACGATCGGTTCCCCGAGCGAGCGCACGTGCAACAGGCTCGTATGACCGCCCGACACCAGCAGCCCGACGCTCTCCGGCAGTGGCCCGTGGTCGTATACGTCGGCGGCCAGGTGCCCGCCCAGATGGTTGACGCCGTAGAACGGCACACCCCAGGCCGCCGAATACGCCTTGGCCGCAGCCACTCCCACCAGCAGTGCACCGGCCAGTCCGGGGCCGATGGTGGCGGCGACGACGTCGGGCCGGTCGACGTCGGCGGCGGCCAGCGCACGGCGCATCGTCGGGCCGAGCGCTTCGAGATGGGCGCGCGAGGCGATCTCGGGCACCACGCCGCCGAAGCGGGCGTGCTCGTCGACGCTGGAGGCGACCTCGTCGGCCAGCAGGGTGACGGTGCCGTCGTCGGCGAGGTCGGCGATGCCGACACCGGTTTCGTCGCAGGAGCTCTCGATTGCCAGGATGATCATTGCCGTTCCCGTTTCATCGTGTAGGCGTCGGCGCCGCTGACCCGGTAGTAGCGCTTACGCAGCCCGACCCGGCTGAATCCGGCGCTCTCATAGAGCGCGATCGCCGACGCGTTGTCGGTGCGGACCTCGAGGAACACCGTTGCGCCGTCGGCGTATTCGAGGAGGCGGTCGAGCAGTTGCCGGCCGATCCCCTTGCCCTGGTAGGCCGGGTCGACACCAATGGTGTGGATCTCGTACTCGTACGGTCTGATCCGGCCCAATCGCGCGATACCGGCATAGCCGACCAGTTTGTCGTCCACCCGGGCTGCGACGTAATGGTTGTGCTTGGCCGCCAGTTCGGCGAGGAACGCACGCTCGGGCCACGGGTCGTCGCCGTCGAACAGCTGGGCTTCCAGCTCGGCGCAGCGCGCCGCATCGTTCGGCGTCAGCGGTCCGTACTGCGCGATCATCGCGACGCCGCCTGCGGCTTGGCATCCGGGCGCCGCAGATACAGCGGCACCAGTGGATCGGGATCGCCGGTCCAGTCTGCCACTGCGGCAACCAATCCCGCAGCCGTCGGATAGACCGCGGGCAGCTGCTCGAGGTCGAACAGCGCGGCGTGCTCGCGTGATCCGGCAACGGCGCCGGCGCCCGCGGGGACCTCGGTCGCAGCGTTGACGGCGGGCCCGTCGACGCGCACCCCGTCGCGGTAGCGCGCCCAGTACACCTCGCGGCGACGCGCATCGGTGACGACGAGCACCTCCCCCGCGCTGCGCGCCGCGATCGCGTCCAGGCTGCACACACCGTGCACCGGGATGGCGAGCGCGTGACCGTAGGCGGCGGCGGTGGCCATCCCGACCCGGAGGCCGGTGAACGGCCCCGGTCCGCACCCGACGACGACCGCGTCGAGATCCTCGGCGTGGACCTGCGCCTCACGCAGGGCGGCGACGATGTTCGGCGTCAACCGTTCGGCGTGGGCGCGGGCGTCGACGGTGACCTGCTCGTTGAGTACCTCGACTCCACCGTCTGCCATCCGCACCACCCCGGCGGTGACCGCCGGCGTCGCCGTGTCGAGGGCCAGGACCAGCCGGTTCACGGGCGACTCCACTTCCACATCGCGGTGCGCGCCTCGGTGTCCGAGCTACGCTCCAACCGGATGTCGAGATGACTGTCCGACAACCGTTCGGCCACACCCTCGCCCCACTCGACGACCACCACGGCGTCATCGAGGTCGGTGTCGAGGTCCAGCGAATCCAACTCGGCGAGTAGGTCCACCGACTCCTGGTCCAGCAGACGGTAGAGGTCGACGTGCACCATCGCCGGCATCCCGGCCCGGCGCGCCCGGTGCACACGTGCCAGCACGAACGTCGGCGAGATCACCGGACCCTCGACATCCATCGCCTGCGCTATCCCCTTGGCCAGCACGGTCTTTCCCGCGCCGAGCGGACCCGACAGCACGACCACATCGCCGGCCCGCAGCGACGCACCGAGCTGCGCGCCCAGCGCGACGGTGTCATCGGCGGTGAGCAGTTCTGCGGTGCCGGAGGACTCAGTCACGAGACCACACCCGCTCCCGCACCCGCCGCGTCAACGCCACCAACTTCGACGGCGTCGCGCGCTCGACCAGACGCACCAGCGCATCGTCGATCACCTCCGGACGTTCCAACTGCACCAGATGGCCTGCGCCACCGACGATCAACAGTTCCGACTTCGCCATGGCCCGCGCCATCTGCTGTGAGTACTCCAACGGAGTGAGCATGTCGCGATCACCACAGGCGACCAGGGTGGGTATCTTGCTCAACGTTTCCAGACCTGCTGTCTCGTCGTGGACTTCGAGTGCGTGCAGGAACTCCACGAGCGTGGTGATCGACGTGTCGTGCATCATCCGCTCGGAGAACGCGACCACGCTGGGACTGATCGCGTCGTCGCCGTAGGACGCCGCCCGCAGGACCGGACCTATCACCATCTTCGCGGCCCCGCGCGCCCGGTGCACCATCCCCGGGGCGTACCGCGCGGCGAACCGGACCGCCTCCAGCGCGGGATTGTTCAGGATCTCCCCCAGCGGAGACCGCGAAACCCCCTCGGCCGCTGACGAAATCAACGCCGCGCCGACGATCCGGGTGGGATAACGCTGCGGATACTGGCGGGCGTGCGAGAGCACCGTCATGCCGCCCATGGAGTGGCCGACCAGGACGACCGGGCCGCGGGGCGCCGTCACCGCGAGCACACTCTCGAGATCCTGGCCGAGCTGCTCGACGGTGTAGGTGTCCGGGGGCGCATTGCCGGAGAGTCCGTGACCGCGTTGGTCGTAGAACACCATCCGAACCTGGGGTCCCCACTGTTCGGTGAGCCGCGCGCGCTGGAAGTGGAACGCGCCCATCCGCAGGCAGAAGCCGTGCGCGAACACGACCGTCAGCGGCGCGTCCTGGGGCCCGGTTTCGCGCACGGCGAGCGGCACACCGTCGATCGTGGCGACCACACTGCTGCGGTCGGCGTCGAGCAGCTCGAAATCCTCGTCCCGGTGCGGGTCGTCCACGGTAAGGCGACGCCGCAGCGACCGCGCGGCCGTCACACCGGCGGCCGAGCCGACGGCGGCCAGCCCGGCCGCCCCGGCCAGCCAACCCGCACGTGCGCTCACCGGCTCCCGCCTCCGCGGTAGCTGCGCCCGATGCGTCCGCGCGGGCTGGTCGCCACCTCGTAGTTGATGGTGCCCAGCAGCTCGGCCCACTCCTGGGCGGTCGGTTCGCCGTGATCGCCCGGCCCGAACAGGATCGCGTCGTCGCCGGCGGCGACCTCGACGGGCCCGGGCCCGAGGTCGACGACGAACTGGTCCATGCAGACCCGGCCGACGTTGGGGTAGCGGCGTCCGTTGATCTGCACCTCGAACCGGTTGCTCAACGTGCGGAACACGCCGTCGGCGTAGCCGGCCGGAATCAATGCCAGCGTGGTGTCGCGCGGCGCGATCCACGTGTGACCGTAGGACACGCCGTCGCCGGCCTGAATCGAACGGACCTGCGCCACCGGGCATTTCACCGTCATCGCCGGGCGCAGCCCCATGGCCCCACGCTCGGGGATGGGCGTGAGTCCGTAGACCGCGATGCCGGGACGGACCAGGTCGAAGGCCAGGTCCGGACGGGTCAGCGCCGCCGGCGAATTACTCAGGTGCACCACGTCGAAACCCACGCCGCGAGCCCGGCCGAGAGCGGCCATCTCGGTGAGCCGCTGCGCCTGGATGTCGTTGAACGGGTGCGCGGGCTCGTCGCCGTGGGCCAGGTGGGACATCAGGCCGCGCACGTCGACCGCGCCGTCGGTGCTCGCGCGGCTCAGCGCGTCCAGCACCGCTGGATACTGCGCAGGCGCGACGCCGTTGCGGCTCAACCCGGTGTCGACCTTGACCGTCAGCCGTGCGGTGTGGCCCGTGCGGGCGACCGCGTCGAGCACCTCGTCGACCTGTCGCAGCGACGACACCGCGATCTGGACGTCGGCAGCCAGCGCGGGCCCGAAGTCGGTGCCCGGCGGGTGCAGCCAGGCCAGCACCGGCGCGGTGATACCGGCGGCGCGCAGCGCCAAGGCTTCGGACACCGTGGCCACACCCAGCTCGGCGGCCCCGGCGGCCAGCGCCGCACGACCCACCTCAGGGGCGCCGTGCCCGTAACCGTCGGCCTTGACCACTGCCATCACCGCCGCTGAACCGGCCTTTTCGCGCAGCACAGCGACGTTGTGGGCGATCGCGTCGAGGTCGATCGACGCGGTGCACCCGGCCGCGGAATCGTTCATCGTCGTGGTCACCGCCCACGATTGTCCCAGCCGGTGCTCAGTGGGCGAAATGCTGCTCGTCGGCGAACCCGCCGACGCCGACCTGGTCCAGCTTGGCCAGCACCTTGACGATGTCGTCGCGCAGCGCCCGCGCGAGGTTCGCCGAGAACCCCTCACGCACCACGACCCGCAGCACCGCGACGTCGGTGGCGTCGTCGGGCATCGTGTACGCGGGCACCTGCCATCCGAAGCTCCGCAGCATCGCCGACACGTCGAACACCGTGTACTTGGTGCCTTCCACCAGCTTGAACGCCACGACCGGGATCCCCGCCCCGTCGGAGATCACCTGGAACACCGGTTTGTCGTCGGCCCCGGTCATGGTGCGCAGTTCCCGCGCCAGCCACTGCGCGGTGTCGGACAGCGTGTGCATCACCGTGGTGTAGCCGTCGCGGCCCAGCCGCAGGAAGTTGTAGTACTGGCCGACCACCTGGTTGCCGGGCCGCGAGAAGTTCAGCGTGAAGGTCGGCATGTCGCCGCCGAGGTAATTGACCCGGAACACCAGATCCTCGGGCAGGTGCTCGGCGCTGCGCCACACCACGAATCCGATGCCGGGATAGGTCAGCCCGTACTTGTGGCCGCTGACGTTGATCGACACCACGCGGGGCAGCCGGAAGTCCCACACCAGATCGGGGTGCAGGAACGGCACCACGAAGCCACCGCTGGCGGCGTCGACGTGCACCGGGATGTCGAGTCCGTTGTCGGTGGCCAGCGTGTCCAGCGCCGCACAGATCTCGGCGACGGGTTCGAGCTCGCCGGTGAAGGTGGTGCCCAGGATCGCCACGACACCGATGGTGTCCTCGTCGACGGCGTCGAGCACCTGTTCGGGAGTGATGACGTAGCGGCCCTCCTCCATCGGCAGGTAGCGCGCTTCGACGTCGAAGTAGCGGCAGAACTTCTCCCACACCACCTGCACGTTGGAGCCCATGACCAGGTTGGGTGTGCGGCCTTTCCAGGCCCCGTCTGCGAGCCGGTCGCGCCAGCGCCATTTCATCGCCAGCCCGGCGAGCATGACCGCCTCGCTGGAGCCGACCGTGGACACCCCGATCGCGCTGGACGGATCGTCGTCGCGCAGATCTTCGGCGTGGAACAGGTCGGCCACCATGCACACGCAGCGCTGCTCGATCGCCGCGGTGACCGGATACTCGTCCTTGTCGATCATGTTCTTGTCGAACGTCTCCGACATGAGCTGCCCCGCTTCGGGATCCATCCAGGTGGTCACGAACGTGGCCAGATTCAGCCGCGAGCTGCCGTCGAGCATCAGCTCGTCGTGGATGAAGCGGTAGGTCTGCTCCGGGTCCATCGACTCGTCGGGCAGGCGCAGCGCCGGCAGCGGAGACGTGGACAGCCGTCCGGTGTAGGCGGGAGTCAGCGACGAATGGCGGGAGACGTTGGGCATGGGCTCCTTTCTAGAGGATGGAGCCCACCGCCGTCCGCAGATGCGCCAGGATGGCCGCCGCCGACGTCGGCGCCGCAGCGGGGCCGGGGTCGCGGGCCGCCAGTTCGGCCGCCCGGGCGTGCACGTAGGCCGCCGCGGCGGCCGCCTCCCCGGGCGGGAGCCCGGCGGCCAGCAGCGTGCCGATGACGCCGGACAGCACGTCACCCGAGCCGGCGGTCGCCGCCCACGACGAGCCGGCGAGATTGAGGTAGACGGGGCCGGACTCCGGTTCGGCGATCACGGTGACGTTGCCTTTGAGCAGCACGGTGACGCCGAGCCGGTCGGCCAGGCGGCGCACATCGGCGATGCGATCCGGACCCGGCGGCGAACCGGCCAGCCGGGCGAACTCCCCCGCGTGCGGCGTCAGCACGGTCGGGGCGGCGCGGCCGTCGACCAGTTCGGGGTGCGCGGACAGGATGGTCAGACCGTCGGCATCCACGATGACCGGAAGGTCGGTCTCCAGCGCGAAACACAAGGCGGCGGCGGCGGTTTCGTCGGCCCCCAGGCCGGGGCCGACGACCCACGCCTGCACCCGCCCCGCGGTGGCGAAGCTCGGCGTGGCGATCACCTCAGGCCAACGGGCGAGAACCTGCTGACCGGCCGTGCCGGCATAGCGGACCATGCCCGAGGTGGCGGCCACCGCAGCGCCGGTGCACAGCACCGCCGCTCCGGGATAGGTGTCGGAACCGGCCATCACGCCGGTCACGCCCTGGGTGTACTTGTCGTCGGTGGGGCCGGGGACCGGCCAGCGCGCGGCGACATCCTCGGTTTCGAAGCCCCTGATCGCGCTGGGCGGCAGGTCGAGGCCGATGTCCACCAGCTCGACGCGTCCGCACTGCCCCAGACCATGCACCGGTTTCAGGCCGCCGAAGGTGACCGTCAGCTCCGGGGTGACGTGAGCCCCGTCGGCTGCGCCGGTGTGGACGTCGACGCCGCTGGGCAGGTCGACCGCCACCACCGGGATGCCGGCGCGCGACACCGCGTCGAAAACGTGCGCGGCGTCGGGTCGCAGCGGACCGGACCCGGAGATGCCGACCACCCCGTCGATCACCAGATCGGCTGTCGCAGGGACAGTGTCGACGATGTGCCCGCCGGCACGCCGGAACGCCGCAAGCGCTTTGCGGTGCGCACGTTCAGGATTGAGCAGGACGGCCGCGGCCCGCGCACCGCGCCGACGCAGGAAAGTCGCCGCCCACAGCGCATCTCCCCCGTTGTCGCCGCTGCCGACCACCGCACACACGGTCCTGCCCGACGTGGCCCCCAGTTCGCGGGCGATCGCTGTCGCGAGCCCGAACGCCGCGCGGCGCATCAGTCCGCCGTCGGGCAGCGCCGCCAACAGTGGGGCCTCGGCGTCGCGGATCTGGTCGGCGCTGTAGTAGTACCGCATCGCTGCAAGGCTACGTGGGTACCTTCTGGTCATGACGCAACTCGCAGACGAGCTTCTCGCGCTCGAGCACTCAGGGTGGAAGTCGCTGTGCGACGGCACCGGCGACCAATTCTACGGCGAGCTGATGACCGACGACGCGGTGATGGTGCTGGCCAACGGGATGGTGATGGACCGTGCGACGGTGACGTCGTCGCTGGGGCAGTCGCCACCATGGCAGCGCTACGAGATCAGCGATGTGCGGTTGATCGCGATCGGCGAGGACACCGCGGCGCTGGTCTACACCGGCAAGGGCTGGCGCGACGGCCAGGACGAACCGTTCGCCGCAGCCATGTCGTCGGTGTATCACCGTGCGGGCCAGGACTGGAAACTGGTGCTCTACCAACAATCGCCGCAGAGCTGACCTGCCCGCTCGATGTCGGAGAGCTCAGGCCGTCGCCTGCCGGCCCTTCCGGGCGTCCTCCAGCGTCGGATACAGATCGATGATCTGGTCGACGCACATCAACCGCATCGGACGACTGGTCGCGGGCCCCTCGGCGACCACGCGTAGGGACACTCCCGCAGGCGCGGTGAGACGGTGTGTCTCGACGAGGACGCTGATTCCGGCCGAAGACAGGAACTCGACGTCGGAAAGATCGACGATCAGCACAGTGGCGCCGCCGGCGAGGGCGACATCGAGGTGGGTGGCGAGGGTGGGTGCGGTCAGCACATCCAGATCCCCGGCGACCTGCAGCACCAGCGCCGCTCCGTCGTTGCGCGGGCTGATAGTGCAGCGTCCACTGCGCCTGTGTCCATCGTGGTTCATTTCCGATTCCCGACCTTCGCGCGGCAACGGGCGCGATTCGGCCCGGCCCTCCGAAACCACGACAGCGGCAACCATTGCTGCCATGGCTCTTATAGTTTTCTTATCGAACGCACAACCAGGCGCGTTACATTCCCGAGTTCAGCGGGTCCGCCGCGTCCCAGAACGGAAGGACCTGGCGTTCGATCTCCTCGGCAAACTCGCCGTTGACGGCATGGGAGGCCTCGGGGAACACCTCCACCTGGACCGCGGGCACCGTGTCCCGGGCATGTCGGGCAGCCTTGCGCGCATCGAGCATGACGCTGCGCCCGCCGAGGAAGGCCAGCACCGGCATGGTCAGTGACCGCAACTGATCGTCGGTGATCCGACTCGGCGCAGGCAGGCGCAGCGCGAAGTCGGTCATCGCCGCGTCGATGAGCCGCGCCTCGGGTAGCGCGACTTCGAGGTCGACACCTCCGGACAACCAACTCAGAAACCACCGACGCAAACGCACGGGCACACCGGGCAACGTCAGCAGCGCCGAGGCCGCCAGCGTGCGCAGCGGGATCGGGGCGAACGTGAACACCGGCTCCAGCAGCGCCAGCGAGGCCACCCGGTCCGGGAAACGCACCGCATGGTTGGCCGCGGCCCACCCGCCGATCGACACCCCCATCAGGTGCACGCGCTGAAGACCCAGACCTGCCAGCGTCTCCTCGAGCCACCGCGCTTGATCGTGGGCGTCGGTGATCGGCCGGGTCTGCACGCTCAGACCGGCTTCGCCGAGCAGGTCCAGGCAGTAGACGCTGCGCCGCGCTGTCAGCCCGGCGAGGTTGGCGCACCACATCGGGGTCGCCGCGTTGCGACCGGGCAGCAACACCACCGGTGTCGAATCATGCTGGGCGGCAAAGTGATACGTGTGCACCGTACCGTAGGAGGTGGAGACGTCGGACTCGGCGTCGAAGGCGGGCAGTTCGGCCATGCCCGCCCGGTACGCGGCGAGATAATGTTCCCGCCGGCCGTCGACGAACCGGCCCAGCTGGCCCGCCACTACTCGACGGTGACCGACTTGGCGAGGTTGCGCGGCTTGTCGACGTCATAGCCGCGGGCCTGGGCCACCCCGGCGGCGAAGAACTGCAGCGGAATGGTCGACAGCAGCGGCTGGAAGAGCGTCGAGACCGCAGGGATCTCGATCAGGTGGTCAGCATAGGGACGCACCGTCTCGTCGCCCTCCTCGGCGATGACGATGGTGATCGCGCCGCGCGCCTGGATCTCCCGGATGTTGCTGAGCAGCTTGGCGTGCAGCACCGCGGCGTTCTTCGGTGACGGCATCACCACGATCACCGGCAGGTCGTCCTCGATCAGCGCGATCGGGCCGTGCTTGAGTTCCCCGGCGGCGAAACCCTCGGCGTGCATGTAGGCGAGCTCTTTGAGCTTGAGTGCGCCCTCCAACGCCACCGGGTAGCCGACGTGGCGTCCGAGGAACAACACCGTCGGCGACGCGGCGAACCGGTGCGCCAGATCCTGGACCGGATCGGCGGTCGCGATGACGCGCGCGATCAGGTCCGGCATGGCCTCCAGGTCGTGGTATTCGCGGGCCACCTCGTCGGGGTACTTGGTGCCACGCGCCTGGGCAAGAGCAAGCCCGACAAGGTAATTCGCGGCGATCTGCGCCAGGAACGTCTTGGTCGAGGCGACCCCGATCTCCGGGCCGGCGCGGGTGTAGAGGACCGCGTCGCATTCGCGCGGAATCTGGCTGCCGTTGGTGTTGCACACCGCCAGCACCTTGGCCTTCTGGTCCTTGGCATGGCGGACCGCTTCGAGCGTGTCGGCGGTCTCGCCGGACTGCGAGATGGCCACCACCAGCGTATGACTGTCCAAAACCGGGTCGCGATAACGGAATTCGCTGGCCAGTTCGACCTCGACGGGCAGCCGCGTCCAGTGCTCGATGGCGTACTTGGCCAACATGCCGGAGTGATACGCCGTGCCGCAGGCCACGACGAAGACCTTGTCGATCTCGCGCAGCTCCTGATCGGAGAGCCGCTGCTCATCGAGCACGATGCGGTTGTCGGCGAAATGCCCCAACAGCGTGTCCGACACCGCGGCGGGCTGCTCGGCGATCTCTTTGAGCATGAAGTACTCGTAGCCGCCCTTCTCGGCGGCCGAGACGTCCCAGTCGATGTGGAAGGTCCGGTAATCCGTGCCCGGCACGGCGACGTTGCCCTCGAAGTCGGTGATCCGGTACCCGTCGGCGTGGACCACCACCGCCTGGTTCTGGCCCAACTCGACGGCGTCGCGGGTGTGTTCGATGAACGCGGCGACATCCGAGCCGACGAACATCTCGCCGTCCCCGACGCCGAGCACCAGTGGGGTGCTGCGTCGCGCGGCGACGATCGTGCCGGGCTCATCAGCGTGGGCGAACACCAGCGTGAAGTGGCCTTCCAGGCGCCGCAGCACCGCCAACACCGCGGCCGGGAAGTCACCAGCATGGTCGCCGGCGGCGTACTCGCGGGCCACCAGATGGACCGCGACCTCGGTGTCGGTGTCGCTGGAGAATTCCACCCCGGCGTTCTCCAGCTCGGCGCGCAGGGCGGCGAAGTTCTCGATGATGCCGTTGTGGACCACCGCCACCTTGCCCTCGGCGTCCCGGTGCGGGTGCGCGTTGCGGTCGGTGGGACGGCCATGGGTGGCCCACCGCGTGTGCCCCAGGCCGGCAGACCCGGTCAGACTCCCCGCCCCCGCCTCGGCAAGGGCAGCTTCCAGGTTGGCCAGCCGTCCTGCCCGGCGACTGACGGTCAGACCTCCGCGGCCGTCGAGCAACGCAACACCGGCCGAGTCGTAACCCCGGTACTCCATGCGGCGCAGCGCGTCGACGACGATGTCGCAAGCACCCCGGTGCCCGACGTAGCCGACGATTCCGCACATAGGCTCCCAGGGTACGGCAGGGCATCCATTCCACCCGGTGGGTTACGGTCTTCGGGTGGCCCGCACGAAGAAGCTCTATGCCGCGTTGACGCGTCGTGGCCCGCATCGCGTTCTGCGGGGTGACCTGGCCTTTGCCGGCGTTCCCGGGGTGGTCTACACCCCGGCCGAAGGCAAGAATCTGCCCGGCGTGGCGTTCGGCCACGATTGGATCACATCCACCGACCGCTATCACGGCACTCTCGATCACCTCGCGTCCTGGGGAATCGTCGCCGCCGCGCCCAAGACGGAGACCGGGCTGGCGCCGTCGGTGCTGAACCTGGCTTACGACCTGGGCACGGTGCTCGACATCATCACCGGAGTGCGGCTGGGCAGCGGCGACATCAGCGTGCACCCGGGCAAGCTCGGTGTGGCCGGACACGGTTTCGGCGCGTCGGCGGCGGTGTTCGCCGCGGCGGGGATGCCCGACCGGATCAGGGCCGTCTTCGCCGCGTACCCGACGGTCACCAGCCCGCCCGCGGTGCAGCCGGCCTCGTCGTTGACGGTGCCGGGCGTGATTCTGGCCGATCCGGGTGATCCGATGTCGCTGCGCTCCAACGCCACCGAGCTGGCCCGCGCGTGGAAGACAGCGACCCTGCGCTCGACCCGCAGGCTGGAAGCCGGCGGACTGGTCGAAGGACGGCGCCTGGCCGCGGTGGTCGGCCTGCCCAGCGCCGACAAGAAGACCCAGCGCACTGTGCGTGCGCTGCTCAGCGGCTATCTGCTGTTCATGCTCGCCGGCGACAAGACCTACAAGGACTTCGCCGACGCCGACGTCGACCTGCCCAAGGCCTCGGTGATGGACCCGTTCGCCGACGACCCCGTCGACCTGGAGAACAAGGTCGTCGCCTTGTTGAAGCCCTGATGAGAACCGGAATCTTCCTCGGCTACGCCGACGGCTTCCTCGAAGCTGTCGACGAAGTCGTCGAGGTCGAGAAGCTGGGCGTGGACATCGCATTGGTCGCCGAGGCCTACTCGTACGACGCGATCAGTCAGCTCGGCTTCCTGGCCGCGCGCACCTCACGGATCGAGCTGGGCACCGGCGTCGTTCCGATCTACACCCGCACGCCGGCGCTGATGGCGATGACGGCCGCCGGGGTGGACTACGTGTCCGGCGGTCGGTTCCGGCTCGGGCTGGGCACCTCCGGCCCGCAGGTGATCGAAGGCTTCCACGGCCTCCCGTTCGACGCGCCGCTGGGCCGCACCCGCGAGGTCGTCGAGATCTGCCGGCAGGTGTGGCGCCGCGAGCGGTCGAGCTATGCCGGCAAGCACTACCAACTGCCGCTGCCCGCCGACCGCGGCACCGGCCTGGGCAAGCCGCTCAAGCTGATCAACCATCCTGTGCGCGAACGTATCCCGATCACCATCGCGGCGCTGGGACCGAAGAACGTCGAGTTGACCGCCGAGATCGCCGAGGGCTGGCAGCCGGTGTTCTTCTACCCGGAGAAGGCCGGGCAGGTGTGGGGCGATGCGCTGCGCGCCGGCGCGGCCAAGCGCTCCCCGGAATTGGGGCCGCTGGACGTGATGGTCAACGCCACGTTGGCCATCGGCGACGACGTCGAGGATCGATTGGCCTGGGCCAAACCGCAATTGGCGCTCTACATCGGCGGCATGGGTGCGCGCGGCCGCAATTTCTACCACACCCTGGCCACCCGGTACGGCTTCGGCGACATCGCCGACCACATCCAGGACCTCTATCTGGCGGGCAAGAAGTCAGAGGCCATCGACGCGGTGCCCGACGAGCTGGTCCGCAAGGTGTCTCTGGTGGGGCCGAAATCCTATGTTGCAGAGCGGCTCTCGGCGTTCGCCGAGGCCGGGGTGACGACGTTGCTGGTGCATCCGATGGGTGTCGACGCCGCCGAGCGTGTGCGTTTCGTCGAGCAGTTGCAGAACCTGTTGCCCTGACCGCTCAGGCCTGGATACCGCCGGTGAGGATCGCGGCGAGTTCCCGGTAGGCGGCCGCGTCGTCGAGCCCGGTGTTGTCCCGGACCACGCGCTGCTGGATGCGGACCATGGCGGTCGCGGCGAGATCGGCGGCGAATGCGGCGTGCACGTCACGGAAGTCGCCGGCGGCCACCCCGTCGGCGATCAGTTCCTGCACTCGCCGCGCGGCGATGCGGGTGTTGCGCTCGTAGATCTCCCGGGCCGGAGCGAACGCGTCGAGGTCGGCCATGAACTGATCCGACGCGCGGTCGAGCGCGGCGCCCACGGCCGTCAGGTACGCCGTGATGCGTTCACGGGCACCGACCGAGGTGCCGACCTGGGTTTCGACGTATTCGGTCGCGGTCCGGAAGAAGTGCACCGTCGCCGCCTGCACGAGCTGCTCCTTGCTGGCCGCGAGCGTGTACAGGGTCGACTTCGAGCACCGCAGCCGGGCTGCGATGTCGTCGAGGGTCAGGTGCGCGAAGCCGTCGGCCAGGAACAGCTCCACCAGCGCATCGAAGAGCTCGATGCGGCGGCGGGTGGCGAACGCGGTCCTGGCCATGACCGCAATAGTACTGGGAGACGTCCTGTAGTACTGTCCCGAGTATGGCTGTTGAGCGACTGCTGCCCAGCGACGATGCCCATGACCTCGTCGGTCTTGCTCGCGACATCTCCGACAAGGTCCTTGCCCCGATCGTCGACCGGCACGAGAAGGACGAGACCTATCCCGACGGCGTGTTCGGCACGCTCGCCGAGGCGGGGCTGCTGAGCCTGCCCTACCCCGAGGAGTGGGGCGGGGGCGGTCAGCCATATGAGGTGTACCTGCAAGTTCTCGAGGAGATCGCCGCGCGGTGGGCCGCCGTCGCGGTCGCGGTCAGCGTGCACAGCCTGTCGTGCCACCCCCTGATGAGCTTCGGCACCGACGAGCAGCGCCGACGCTGGCTGCCCGAGATGCTCGGCGGATCGACCATCGGGGCCTACAGCCTGTCCGAACCGCAAGCCGGCTCCGATGCCGCGGCGCTGGCATGCAAAGCCACACCGGCCGACGGCGGCTATCGCATCAACGGCGCCAAGGCCTGGATCACCCACGGCGGAATCGCCGACTTCTACAACCTGTTCGCCCGCACCGGCGAAGGCTCGCAGGGTATTTCGTGCTTCCTCGTCCCCCGCGACACCCCCGGCCTGACCTTCGGCAAACCCGAGGAGAAGATGGGTCTGCACGCCGTGCCGACCACCACCGCGCACTACGACAACGCGATCGTCGACGCCGAACGCCGCATCGGCAGTGAGGGACAGGGCCTGCAGATCGCGTTCAGCGCACTGGACTCCGGTCGGCTCGGCATCGCCGCGGTCGCCGTCGGCCTGGCGCAGGCCGCGCTCGACGAGGCCGTGGCCTACAGCCAGGAGCGAACCACGTTCGGCCGCAAGATCATCGACCACCAAGGCCTGGCGTTCCTGCTGGCCGACATGGCCGCTGCCGTCGACTCCGCCCGGGCCACCTACCTGGACGCGGCGCGCCGGCGCGATGCCGGCCTGGCCTACTCGCGGCACGCGTCGGTGGCCAAGCTGACGGCGACCGACGCTGCAATGAAGGTCACCACCGACGCCGTGCAGGTCCTCGGCGGGGCCGGCTACACCCGGGACTACCGCGTGGAGCGATACATGCGGGAAGCCAAGATCATGCAGATCTTCGAGGGCACCAACCAGATTCAGCGTCTGGTGATCAGCCGGCATCTGGCGCGCGGCTAGTAGCCGGCTGTTCGCCGACCTGCGGTACCTCGCCTTCGGCGATCTCACACGGCGTCTGCTCCGCGACTACTGGCGCGGCGGGCGGTGGCGGCAGAGGCTCGACGACCGGAGCGGGCGCCGGCTCCGGTGGCGGCGTCGCAGCCGGGGGCGCGCAGTCATCGACTGGCGGCTCGACCTCGTCTTCGGCGGGCACCGTCACCTGGCTCTCGGTGACTTCGCTATCGAGGTTCTCGTCGTCAGGGTCCTCTTCGACCGGGTCTTCTAAAGGGTCGTCGCTCTCGGTGTCCTCGAGTTCAGGCTCCTCCAATCCCGGTTTCTCGAGTTCGGGGGGATCCAGGTCGGGCGGCTCGAAGCCGTCGGCGCCGCCGCCCAGCAGGCCCCGCAGAGTATCGGAGAACTGCTGGCCCAGACCCGACAGTCCGCCGCCCATGTCCCCGCCGGGTGCTCCCAGCGGGCTCGGAGCGACCGGCGGCGCGGGAGCCGGCGGCGGAGCGGGAGCCGGTGCGACGGCCGGTGCGGCGGCTGGTGCGGGAGCCGGTGCGACGCCTGGTGCGGCGGCAGCCGGGACGACCGGCGCGGGTGCCACCGCTGCCGGCGCCGCGGGTGCTACCGCTGCCGACGCCGCGGGTGACGGCGCCGCAGCGACGCTGCGCTCCCCCGCCGGAGCGGTGCAGGCGCGGTCCTCGACGCAGGCGACCGCAGGGGTGGGGCCCAGCTCGACGGGCACGGCGAAATCGGGCACCGTCCCGGAATTCACTTCCGCCGTGGCGGTCCGGTAGGTCTCGCTGACCGCGGCGATCGTGTCGCGCATCGTCGTCAGCCACCCGGTCTGGATCACGTTCTCCACGAACGGTTTCACCGAATGCTCGACCACTTCGGCGGCGACCGCGCGGTCTCCGGCACCGGTCGTCAGTGTCGCCGCGGCGGACAACCATTGGTCACGACTGGCCGCGGTTGCGCCGTCGATGTCGATCACCGCACCCGCCTTGGCGTCGACAAGCTGCCAGAGGCGATCGACCGCATCGGCCAGGGCGGCGGCCGCCGAACCGACGGCCGTCGCCACGGCTGCGGAAGTATCGCCGTGGCGGCGCAGGAACTGCTGACACGCCTCGGCGCCAGGACCGGTCCACGCCGTGGACAGTGCTGTGATCTGGCGTTGCTGAAGTTCCAGCGCCTGGTGGCAGGCTGCGGCGATGGCCTCGAGGGCGGCCGCATCGCCGGCGAGGACCTCGAGATCCATTCCGTCCTCGCTGCTGTACCAGTCGCGCACCTGGCCCGCGTGCACGGTCAGGTCGCCATGGCTGTACCCGACCTGATGAGCTGCCCACACATACTGCTGGAGATTCTCGATCGCGGGCCGCGCTTCTGCCGATCGTGTTGCGACGTCCCGGTTCTCGGGCATCTACCCGACCCGATCGGCGGCGCGCAGGTCGGCGTCCCGGTAACGGTCGGCGCAGGCATGCAACGCCGCTGCGATTTCTGCTGCAGCGCGAGACCACTGCCGCAGGCCCGTCGCCACATTGTCGACCGCGCGGCACAGCGCATCACCGTGAGCCAGGTAGGCACGGCCTGCGGTGGCACCACCGAAAGCCAACGCGCTCACATGGTTTCGCACCGCGGCGTCGATCAGCGCTGAGGCCGCGTCGTATTCGCGTGCGGCAGCGCGCACGGCCGCGGCATCGACATGCGCGGCGCCGGTTGTCCCCATATCTGTTAGGACGCCCGAGACGGGCCGGCGGTTCCGCCTGTTTCAGCGCTCGGCGCTGACCGAGTCGGCGACCCGCACCGCCATCTGCCGCGCGGTGTCCTCATCGGCGGCCTCGACCATGACCCGCACCACCTGCTCGGTTCCCGAAGGCCGCAGCAGGATCCGTCCGGTATCGCCGAGTTCGGCCTCGACGGCGGCCACTGCGTTGCGCACGGAGGGGGCGTCGGCCACCGTGGCCTTGTCGGCGACCTGCACGTTGATCAACACCTGAGGCAGCGTCTGCATCGGCGCGGCAAGCTCAGCCAGGGTGCTGCCGGTCTGCGCCATCCGCGACATCAACCGCAGACCGGTGACGATGCCGTCGCCGGTGGTGCCGAATGCGGGCAGCACGATGTGACCGGACTGCTCCCCGCCCAGCGCGAACCGGCCGGCGCGCAGCTCCTCGAGGACATAGCGGTCGCCCACCCCTGTGGTGCGGACGTCGATGTCGGCCCCGCGCATTGCCAGGTGCAGCCCCATGTTGCTCATCACCGTGGTGACCAAGGTGTCGGATGTCAGTTCACCGGACTCCTGCATCGCCAGCGCGAGGACCACCATGATCGCGTCGCCGTCCACGATCCGTCCGTGTGCGTCGACGGCCAGGCAGCGGTCGGCGTCCCCGTCGTGGGCGAGCCCGAGATCGGCGCCGTAGGAGACCACCGCCGAGCGCAGCGCCTCCATATGGGTGGAGCCGCAGCCGTCGTTGATGTTGAGTCCGTCGGGCTCCGCATGGATCGGGATCACGTTGGCGCCGGCCGCGCGGTACGCCCTCGGAGCGGCATCGAACGCCGCGCCGTGCGCACAGTCGACCACCACGGTCAGCCGGTCCAGGCGCGACGTGGCGGCCTTGCCCACGTGCCGGAGGTAGCGTTCCAGCGCGTCCTCCGCGGAGACGACCCGACCGATCCCGGCGCCTGTGGGCCGTTGGCCGGGGCCCTGGTGGACGAGTTCCTCGATGCGGTCCTCGGTGTCGTCGTCGAGCTTGTGCCCGCCGGGCCCGAAGATCTTGATGCCGTTGTCGGGCATCGGGTTGTGCGAGGCCGAGATCATCACGCCGAAGTCGGCGTCGTACGCGCTGGTCAGGTACGCGACCGCAGGCGTCGGCAGGACACCGACACGCAGCGCGTCGACGCCCTCGCTGGTCACTCCGGCGATCACCGCCGCTTCGAGCATCTCCCCGCTGGCACGCGGATCCCGGCCGATCACCGCGACACGGCGGTGTGAGCCACCGGTCCTACTGAGGCGCTGGGCCGCGGCGGCCCCCAACGCAATCGCCAACTCGGCGGTCAAGTCCTGGTTGGCGACTCCACGCACCCCGTCGGTGCCGAACAGTCGAGCCATCCTGACAACTTCTCATACCGAACGGCGGCACACCTAACCGATCGTTTGGCAAATCGTGCCGTCGCCGGATCGATATGCCGCCGTGACGGGAAGGGTCAGGAACTAGCCCTGGCTGTTGAACGGCTCGTCTGCCTCTCCTTCACCCGGCACGGGCGGAGTGTCGGCGGGCTCGCTCTCTTCTTCCTCACCTGCGATCGGCGGGGTCTCCATCTCGGCCGGGGCGCTGGGCGGCGCTTCAGCCGGGGCGGCCTCCTGTGCCGCGTTCTGCACGATCAGCACATCGCCCTCGGCGGTGCCGGTGCAGGCGGTCATCTGCGCGCCTTCGACGTCGACCTGCTGCGCCATCGTGACGAACGCGGCCGGGTCCCCGCCGCAGACCTCGGTCACGGTTGCGGCCGCGGCCTCGAGCGACGCACTGTCAACAGCGGCGACGCCGCCGACGAGTACGGTCACCAGACCGTCGGGGCCGGCCGGCGGGTCCGCCGGCTGCGCGTGGGCCACCAGGCCGGTGGTGAACAAGAGGCCGCCGACCGCGGTTCCCGCAGCGGCGCTTTTGACCAGTGTCATGAGCTCAGGCATGCGCAACTCCCTTCGGTTCCGCAGCGAGGAATACCCATCCGCCCGGACCGGAAACGACTCACCGCCCGTATCCGGTGGATACGGGCGGTGAGCTCGGATCAGTTATCCGTCGGTGCCAGGCGAGGTGGTCTCGCCCTCGGCAGCTCCGGAGCCTTCGGCGGCACCGCCGGTGCCGTCGGTGCTCTCGCTGCTCTCGGCGCTACCGGTGCCGTTGTCCGACGACCCGGTGGTGCCCTGCTCGGTGCCGCCGGTGGTGCTCGGCTGCTCCTGGGTGCTGCTGACGTTCTGCGTCAGCACCAGGTCGCCACCGGGCAGTCCGGCGCACACGGTCTGGGTGACGCTCTCACTGTCGACCTGCTGGGCGAGCGCCCCGACTTCCTCGGGCGCGGTGCCGCACAGCGCACCGGCGGTCACGGCTGCGGCGTCGGCGGGCACTCCGCGCAGGATGGTCGTGTCGCCCACGGCGATGTCGACCAGGCCGTCCGGGGTGGGCGCGGCGGGTTGCGCGCCGGCCATACCGAGACCGGCGGTGAAGAGCATGCCTCCACCGAGGAGGGCGCCGGCTGCGGCGGTCTTCACAAAGCTCATCGAGTAACTCCTTTTCAGTCACGAAGCCTCGGCCCGGCATCGGCGAGATGACTGACTCGCCTTCGGGGGCAGAAGCGGCCTGCCGACGTCACCACGGACGCCCGGGCTTCGCATTCGAGGCTGGCAAGGTCGACGCGCGAGATGCAACCACTTCGCCGGAGGACGACAACGACGGTCAGCCGGACTGATTAGCTTTGCCGCCGACACCCCTGGGCATGAGGATGTCCGGCTTAACCACAAGGTCGCAGATTTTTGATGTGGGACAGGACACACCTGCCCGGAAACGACTGACGCCCGGCCATCCGCAGTGCGGATGCCGGGCGCCACGCCGTGACACGTAGGTCAGCGCTTGCTGTACTGAGGTGCCTTGCGGGCCTTCTTGAGGCCGTACTTCTTGCGCTCGATGGCACGCGGATCGCGGGTCAGGAAGCCCGCCTTCTTCAGTGCGGGCCGGTCCTCCGGCTGCACCAGGATCAGCGCACGGGCGATGGCCAGACGCAGCGCGCCGGCCTGCCCGGACGGGCCGCCACCGTCGAGGTGGGCGTAGATGTCGAACTGCTCGAGCCGGTCCACGGTCACCAGCGGGGCCTTGATCAGCTGCTGGTGCACCTTGTTCGGGAAGTAGTTCTCCAGGGTCCGGCCGTCGAGGTTGAACTGTCCGGTGCCCGGAACCAGGCGGACTCGGACGACGGCCTCCTTGCGGCGCCCGACGGTCTGGATCGGACGGTCGATCAGGACGGGTTCCTGCGGCTCGAGGGAGTAGGCGGTGTCGGTCTCGACGGCTCCGGTGTCGGCGCCCGTCTCGTCGACGTCGGCGTAGTTGGCTTCAGTCACTGGGCCACCTGCTTGATCTCGTACGGAATCGGCTGCTGGGCGGTGTGCGGGTGCTCGGCACCGGCGTACACCCGCAGCTTCTTCTGCACCTGACGGCCGAGCTTGTTCTTCGGCAGCATGCCGATGATGGCCTTCTCGACCACACGATCGGGGTGCTTCTCCATCAGCTCACCGATGCTGCGCTTGCGCAGACCGCCGGGATACCCCGAGTGACGGTAGGCGAACTTGTTCTGCAGCTTGTCGCCGCTGATGGCAACCTTGTCTGCGTTGATGACGATGACGAAGTCACCGCCGTCGACATTGGGCGTGAATGTCGGCTTGTGCTTGCCGCGCAGCAGGGTGGCAGCTGCTACGGCGAGCCGGCCGAGCACCACGTCGGTGGCGTCGATGACGTACCACGAGCGCGTGGTGTCACCCGCCTTCGGCGTGTACGTAGGCACAGCGCATACCTCTCTATATGGGGTGGTTCCCGGTGATCCGGGGGCCGGTCTGGCGTGCACTTCGAAGAAAATGCCTCGGCGACCGGCAGGGACCCGAGGTTCCGGCTAGCAGCACACGCCAACGAGGCAGCTTACCTACACGCGTCCATGCAGGTCAAAACGCGTCCTTGCCCCCGATCAGAAGAAGCCCTGCGCCGTGTCGCTGTAGCTGACCAGCAGGTTCTTGGTTTGCTGGTAGTGGTCGAGCATCATCTTGTGGTTCTCCCGACCCACGCCGGACTGCTTGTATCCGCCGAACGCCGCATGTGCCGGGTACTGGTGATAGCAGTTGGTCCACACCCGGCCGGCCTTGATGTCGCGGCCGGCGCGGTAGGCGGTGTTGCCGTCCCGGGACCAGACCCCGGCGCCGAGCCCGTAGAGGGTGTCGTTGGCGATGCTGATGGCCTCGTCGTAGTCGCGGAACGACGTGACCGCCACGACCGGACCGAAGATCTCCTCCTGGAACACCCGCATCTTGTTGTTGCCGGTGAAGATCGTCGGCGCGACGTAGTAGCCGCCGTTGAGGTCTCCGCCGAGTTCGGCGCGCTCACCGCCGGTGACGACCTGGGCGCCTTCGTTCTTGCCGATCTCGATGTAGGACAGGATCTTCTCCAGTTGGTCGGTGGAGGCCTGCGCGCCGATCATCGTCTCGGAGTCCAGCGGGTCGCCCTGCCGGACCGCCTTGGTGCGGATGGCCGCCAGCGCCAGGAACTCGTCGAAGATGTCGGCCTGGATCAGGGACCGCGACGGGCAGGTGCAGACCTCGCCCTGGTTGAGGGCGAACATCGTGAACCCTTCCAGCGCCTTGTCCTGGTAACTGTCGTGCGCGGCGAGCACGTCGTTGAAGAAGATGTTCGGGCTCTTTCCGCCCAACTCGAGGGTGACCGGGATCAGATTCTGCGACGCGTACTGCATGATCAGCCGCCCGGTCGAGGTCTCGCCGGTGAACGCGATCTTCGCGATGCGGTTGCTCGACGCCAGCGGCTTGCCGGCTTCGAGCCCGAACCCGTTGACCACGTTGACCACACCGGCCGGCAACAGATCACCGATGAGCTCCATCAGATAAAGGATCGACGCCGGTGTCTGCTCGGCCGGCTTGAGTACCACCGCGTTTCCGGCGGCCAGCGCGGGTGCCAGCTTCCAGGTGGCCATCAGGATCGGGAAGTTCCACGGGATGATCTGACCGACCACACCGAGCGGCTCCTGGAAGTGGTAGGCCACGGTGTCGGCGTCGATCTCGCTGATCGAGCCCTCCTGGGCGCGGATGGCCGCCGCGAAGTAGCGGAAGTGGTCGACAGCCAGCGGGATGTCGGCGTTGAGCGTCTCGCGGATGGGCTTGCCGTTGTCCCACGACTCGGCCAGCGCGATCGATTCGAGGTTGGCTTCGATGCGGTCGGCGATCTTGTTGAGGATCACCGCACGCTCGGCGGCGGTGGTCTTGCCCCAAGCCGGCGCGGCGGCGTGCGCGGCGTCGAGCGCCTTCTCCATGTCGTTCTCGTCGGAGCGGGCGACCTCACAGAACGGCTGCCCCGTCACCGGCGTGGCGTTCTCGAAGTAGCGTCCGGCCGCCGGGGGTACCCACTGTCCGCCGATGAAGTTGTCGTAACGGCCCTTGAACGACATCAGCGAGCCGTCGGTGCCGGGGCGGGCGTACACGGTCATGGTGGATCTCCTGCTCTGTGCCGATGTGTTGTGCGTCACTCAACCTACGCTCACACTGTGACCATCGACGAGCCCCGACGAACCCCGCGCCAGCGCCGGTCCCGCGAGACGGTCGCGACGCTGGTGGAGGCCGCCGCCCAGGTCTTCTCGCGCGAGGGGATGAACGCCACCTCCAACCGCATCGCCGCCCGCGCCGGGCTTTCGATCGGGACGCTGTACCAGTACTTCCCCGACAAGACCGCGCTGCTGCGCGCGGTCGCGGCCCGGCATGTCCGCGACGCCGACCGACGGCTGTCCGAGGTGTTCGACCGGCTGCGTGACGACGCCCCGCCGTTCGACGTGGCGATGCGCATGCTGGTCGAGGCCGTCGTCGATCTGCACCGCGACCGCCCGCGCCTGCACGCGGTGTTGCACCGGATGGTGCCGCAGGGCGCCGACGAGATGGCCGAGCTCCAGGCGTTCGAGGACCGCATCTGTGACGAGGTGGCGTTCCACCTGAAGCGCTGCGACCGCGGCGGCGACGACCCCGAGCTGACCGCGCGCACGCTGGTGCACACCCTCGACGCGCAGCTGCACCGCGTCCAGACCCGGCACGGATTCGACGCCGCGGCGCTGACCCGCGTCGTCAACCAGCTGGCCCCACCACCTGGCTGAGGAGCGCGCGCATCGCGTCGCGCAGTTGGGTCAGTCCGGGTTCCTCGATCGGGAAGTGCCCGCAGTTCTCCAGCAGGACCAGGTCCGTGGGTGCCGAAATCCGTTGCAGGAGGCGAATGCTTAGTTCCGGCGGGGTCCACGCGTCGGCCGCGGGGGCCACTAGCGTCACCGGGGCGGCGGTGTAGGACTCGGCCGCGGTGTGCCGGAACGCCATCCAGCTGGACAGGAAGCCGAGCGGGACGCTGACGCCACCGCCCCGGGGGTCGGAGGCGCACAGCCGCGACAGCCTCGGGTCTCGGCTCATGTTGTTCATATCGGCCAGCCAGGGGATCGGTACCCGCACCCGGCCCAGCACCGGGCGCAGCGCCCGCAGCACACCCGGTGCGGGTCGGCCCAGCCACCCGATCCGGGTTGCCGCGCCACGCGCCGCGGGATCGGTCATGTCGAGCAGGCAGGTGACCACCACGGCGGCCGCCTCGCCGGTGCGCGCGGCGACTTCGTAGGCCAGCATGCCGCCCATGCTGGCGCCGAAGAGGATCAGCGGGCGCGGGTCGGCGGCGCGTTCGGCGCGGACCAACTCGCAGAGCAGCTCGACCCAGTCGTCGTAGCGGATCCCGGCCGGGTCGGCGACCTCGGTGTCGCCGTAGAGCGGCAGGTCCGGCGCGAGCACGTCGACGCCTTCGCCGGCGGCGACGGCGGCCAGCGGCCAGAGCGCGCCGCTGTATCCGCCGCCACCGTGGATCACCATCACGCGGGCTGCGGCATCGGGCACCACGGCGCGGGCGATGTGCACGCGGTTGCCGCGCCACGGCCACCACGTCGCTTCCGGGTCGGTGATGTCGCGGGTGTATTCGATCGGCAGGAACGCCGCGTAGTCGCTGATGTCCATGTCTTCATCGTCGAACCGTCGCTGCGCGTTGACAACTCGCATTCGCAATCTTCATCTGCACTGGTCAGCGCCATAATTCTGGACGCCGCTCAGGTTTTGCGGTACTGCGCGGCCCCGGCCGGCTCCCCTCCGGTCCGGAGCCGCGCAGACTCTGGTGGGGTGCGGTCACGCACCCCAGGCTCGGGCGGCGCGCCGATCGGTGGCGGCGACGTCGTCGGCGCCGTCCCGGACTGCGTTGCCGAGACTGACGAGAATCTCGTTCAGTGCGGCAGCGGCCTGCTCCCAGCGGGCCTGCTCCACCCGGTAGGCCTCAGCGGCCTCGCGGGTCCAGGTCGCCTGCAGCGGCGCGATCTGCGCCCGCAGGTCGTCCAGCGCCGCGTTGAAGCGGGCGGCGGTGGTGTGGATCTCCTGGCGCACCGTGTACTCGATGGCGCCGAAGTCGTAGGAAAGGGTGGTGTCCATGCGCTGTCCTCCTACAGTCCCGCCGCGACGGAATCGATGTGCTGCGAGTGGGTTTCGCCGACCGCCCGCAGCACCCGCTCGTTGTCGCGGATGGTCTCGGCGATGCGGGCCAACGCTGCATGCAGCTTGAGCGCCTCACCGTTCCAGCGCTCGACGACCTCGCGGAAGCGCACCGCGGCCACGCCGCCCCATACCGATGCCGGCACGCTGCTCATTGCCGTGATGAACGAGCTGAGCATCGCCCGCAGCTCATCGTTGCGCGCATCGGTCTTCCCCGCGATCGCGACCATCAGATCCAGATCGGTGGTCAGTGCGGCCGAACCGGTCGGCGGAGGCATGGCGGGTGTGGACATCGGCGGATCCTTTCGCGGTGGAACTCAGGCGGTTTGTTATTAGGACGCCGGTGGGCGCCGATCGGTTCCACTCAATCGACGACGCGTGCCGACTCGACGGCGCGCACGCAGATCTGGTGCAGCACAGCGGACTCGGTGGGGGCGCTCTGGCATCCGACCGCGATGCTCGTGGCGCCGTCGGTGATCACCGCCCACGCGGTGTGGCTGTGGGTCCGGATTTCGCGGTAGGTCACGGCCGGACGCCGGCCGACTCGGCCTTCCGGTTCGAAGTCGACGAAGACGCCCGGCGTTTCGACGGCGATGGCGGCGCGCAATGACGCGGCCAAGCCGGCCCGTGATGTCGGTGCGGTCAGCTGTGACTGGGTGAGGTGTAGCGCGGCCGTGCCGCCGGGATCGGACACCTGCAGGCGCGCCGATCCCGGTCCCACGGTGACACGTTCGACCGTCCATTGCGCGGGCACGCGGAACCCGACACTGCCCTCGACGACCCAGGCCGATCCGTCGTCCACCGGCACGGCGGACGTGTGGACGGCCCAGCCCGCAGCGGCGGACGCGGCGAGGACACCGATCGCAGTGGCAACGCGACGGCGCTGACGCGGCGCGCAGACCGGCTCGGGGTCGGTCGCGGTACGCCAGAACCGTTGTCGGCCCACGAAGGTGGTACGCACGCCTGCGGCCCGCAGATCGGTCGACACTTCGGGAGGCAGCGGCACCACCCCGGTGGGCATGTCGATCAGCACCTCGGTGACACCGCCGAGGTACGCCGTGAGATCCATTGCACGCCGGTCGAGCACGATCGGCTCGGCGGTGCCGGACATGAGCAGCACGAAGTCGTCGGCCACCTCGACCACCGAGGCGTCCGCATCTTCGGTGAGCAGTGCGCCCCGGGTGTGCACGACCGCGTCGGCGCGGCAGCGGTGCAGTGCCTGGGTCACTGTGGCGACGCGGGTTGCCGACCACCATGTCGGCAGTACCAGGATGATCTGGTCGGAAGGGTCGGGGTGGTCGCCGATCGCGGCGTCCAGTACGTCGCACCACACGTCGGCAACCGCCACCGGATGCTCGTCGATGAGCGCGATGTCGTCGTCGAGACAGTCGATCGCGGCATCGACCCAGTGATCGGGCGGATCACCCTGCCCGCGAACCGTTTTCGGTCCGACTTCCACCACGATGGTGGTCATGGCGGCTCGACCCAGGCCACCTGGAGCAGTTCGTCACGCCGGCCACGCACGCTCAGAATCCCGCGGCCGGGCGGCAGCGGGCCGGGCCGGATGCCGCCGAGCAGGACGCCTTCGTCGGGGCTCGCGCTCATCATCAGTCCGCTGCAGCCCATGTCGCGCAGCCGGGCGAGCACCGGATCGAACAGCGCCCGCGCGGCGCCACCGGACCGGCGGGCCACGATCACGTGTAACCCGATGTCCTTGGCGTGCGGCAGGAAATCGGCCAGCGGCGTCAGCGGGTTGCCGGTGGCACCGGCAACCAGGTCGTAGTCGTCGATCACCAGATAGATGTCCGGGCCGGTCCACCAGGACCGATCGCGCAACTGTCGTTGGGTGACGTGCTCATCGGGCAATCGGGCGCTCAGCTGTTGCTGCAGCACGTTCATGCGAGAAGCCAACGCGACACCGGACACCGAATAGCCGCTCAGATGCGGGGATTCGACAATGCCGAGCAGGGTGCGACGGTAGTCGACGATCTCGAGCTGGGCCTCGGCTGCGGAGCGGGTGCGGGTCAACTCGGTGCACAGTGTCCGAAGCAGTGCGGTCTTGCCGCACTCCCCCTCGCCGAGGATCAGCAGATGCGGATGGTCGCCGAGGTCCAGCACGACCGGTCGCAGATCGCCTTCCCCCACCCCGAGGACGATGTGACCGCGCGGCGCCCCACCGGTCAACGTATGCAGCTCGACGCGATGCGGAAGCAGCTCCACCGGTGGCACCGATCGCACGCCCGGGCTGTGTCGCGGTACCGCCCCGTCGGGTAGGGCGATCGCGAATTCCTTTCCTGTCGAGGTGATCCCGTGGCCTGCCGGCAGGCTGGTGAGTTCCCGGGCGCGCCGGCGGTCCATCTCGGATTCCGCGGGATCGCCCAACCGCAGTTCGATGCGGGTGCCGAGTTGGTCTTTCAGCGCAGGCCGCAGATCCGCCCACCGGGAGGCTGCGAGCATGACGTGGACACCGTAGGCGAGCCCCTGTCCGGCCAGCGCGGTGATGGCCGGCTCCAGGTGGTCGAACTCGTCGCGCAGGCTGGACCAGCCATCGACGACCAGGAACACGTCGCCGATGCTGTCCTGGCCGGCAGTGCGGTACTCGACCATGGTGCTCACGCCCAGTTCGCGGAACGCGGCCTCACGTTGCCGAAGTACCGCCTCCACGGTGGCGACGGTGCGGCGGCACAGCTCGGTGTCGCGGCGGCCGGCCACCGACCCGACGTGGGGCAGACCGCGCAGCGTGCTCAGGGCCCCACCGCCGAAATCGAGACAGTAGAACTGGACGTGTGACGCGTCGTGGGTGGCGGCCAGCGCGCTGATCACGATGCGCAGCGCGGTGGATTTCCCGGACTGCGGCGCGCCGACGACGGCGAGGTTTCCGGCCGCACCGGATACGTCGACCATCAGAGGCTCGTAGCGTTGTTCGAACGGGCAGTCCACCACCCCGATCGGCACTCGCAGCGGGGACGCCCGGTCGAGCAGGCGGTCCAGACGCGGGGCCTGACGCAGCGGCGGCAGCCACACCGGGTGCGCCGCCGATCCTGTGGTCGCGAACCGGTGCAGGACGGTTTCGAGCAGCGGCCGCCGAGTCGGTTCCGTGTCAATGACAGTCGGGTTCGCCGTGACCCGGTTGAAGACCTCCACGGCGGCGCGACGCGGTTCCTCAGCGACCACCGGGGTGTACCCGCCCGAGACGTAAGAGGTTTGGAAGCGCGTCAACAGGCCGTCGGCGGTCCTGAGATATGCCGCACCGGGCTCGGCGGGCAGATGGTAGGCATCGGGCACGCCGAGTACCGCGCGGGAATCACCGGCCGAGAACGTCTTCAGGCACACCCGGTAGGACAGGTGGGTTTCCAGTCCGCGCAGTCGGCCCTCGTCGAGGCGTTGACTGGCCAGGAGCAGATGGATGCCCAGGGATCGGCCGAGGCGCCCGATCGCGACGAACAGCTCGGCGAAGTCGGGATGCCGGCTGAGGAGTTCGGAGAACTCGTCGACCACGATGAACAATGCGGGCAGCGGCGAGAGGTCGCTGCGCTCGTGGCGGGCTTGCCGGTATGCGGTCAGGTCAGCCAAGTTGCCTGCAGCGCGCAGCAGTTCCTGGCGGCGGGTGACCTCCCCGGCCAGCGCGTCGCGCATCCGCGCGACCAGGGGTGCCTCGTCGGCGAGGTTCGTGATCACCGCGGCGACGTGGCGGGCGTTCTCGAAGCCCAGAAAGGTGGCGCCGCCCTTGAAATCGACGAGCACGAGGTTGAGGTCTTCGGGCGAATGCGCCGCGATCATGCCCAGGGTCAGTGTGCGCAGGAACTCCGACTTCCCCGACCCGGTCGCGCCGACACACAGCCCGTGCGGACCCAGCCCGCCCGCGGCGGCTTCCTTGATGTCGAGGGTGACGACAGTGCGGTCCTCGGCCACACCGACCGGCACCCGTAGCAGGTCGCCGGCACCGTGGCCGCGGCGGTACGCGGCGACGTCGACGGTATCGAGATCCCGAATACCGTTGAGCATCAACCAGTCTCCCGCAGACACCGGCGCGACACCGGACTGTGGGACGCGGCGCGCCAGCCGGCGAGCGCAGGTGGCCGCATCGATCACAGTCATCGCGTCAGGGACGACTGCGATCGGTTTGGCGTCCGCGGTCACCGTCACCGGCGTCGGCGCGGCGACCACGACGAGAACAGTGGTGTGCCGGTCGGGCACGGGCGGCTCGACACCGTCGACGACGACGATCCGACACCGGTCCGGCGAAGCACTCTGCCTTGGAAACCATTTCACCCATTCCCAGTACGGGCCCTGGTCGCACCCGGCGCAGATCGCGACGCCGACGACGCCCGGATGATGATGCACGGCGATCTGGCACACCACGGCCCGCACCAGCGCCCGACATGCCTCGAGGTCCCCGCTCACCCGGATCTCCCGGACGGCGGACAGATCGACAGTCACGGGTACGGCGTCGACCAGGGCGTAGGCACGCACCAGCCGGCGCGCAGCGGTGGAGGTGACCGGGTCGGCGGCATCGTCGTCGGGCAGCGTCGGTGCGACGATCACGACCTCGGCCGGTCGTGCGCCGATACCGATTCGTACGCAGAAGAATTCGTCATCCTCTGAGCTACGTATGCGGTCGTGCATCGTCCACAGCGCACCCGGATCGGGATGCGTCAGATGCAGCCGGCGGTGCTGTTCGTCGGCTGCGGCCATCACAGCACGCTCGACACCGGCGAGATAGCGCAGATACTCGGCACGTCGCTCGTTGAGTTCCCCTCCGCGTCCGCCCGCGCGGACACTGTAGACCAACGAGCCCAGCACCGAGAACACCATCATCGCCGGGAAGAACAAGCCCATGGGCGCTCTGGTGGCACCGGTGCTCAGGTACCACGCCCCCATACCGAGCATCGCCACCAGCATCACGATGGGCATCAGCTTGGCCATCGGCGCCGTCGGCGCGGCATCGGGAACATCGGGGGGCGCATCGAGCACGATGCGCGCCGGGGTGGTGGGGGTGTCCACATGTGAGTAGACGCACCGCACCGCGTCGGCGTTCCATCCACAGGTGAGAAATTTGGCGGTCGCGCGGCCGGGAATGCCGGATACGTTGGCCGCATGCGTGATTGGTTGTGCCGGGTGACGGTGTGCGCGCCGCGGTCGGGTGCCGCGGCCGTCGATGTCAACGTGCCCGCCGATTGTCCGGTCGGCACGTTGTTGCCCGATCTGGTCGATGTCGTTGTCGGACCGTCGTCGCAAGATGGTCCCCACCGGTGGCATCTGAGCCGGCTGACCGGTGGCGTACTCGACACGTCGAACGGCCTGCGGGACAACGGTGTCGAAGATGGAGATGTCCTCGTGCTGGATGCTGCCGGGGTACCGGCTCCACGCCGTTCGTCGGTCGACGCCGCGTCACTCGTCGCGGATCACGCGCGACCCGGCGCGGTGCTGCCGTCGCTGCTGCTCGAAGGCGCCGGGCTGGCTGTGGTGGCGGTGCTGGCCGTGGCGTTGGTGTGGCCTGGCGGGCCGGACGTTCGCCTGTGGTGCGCGGCCGCGCTGGCCGCGGCCGCCGCGATCATCGGTACCGCCGACCGTCGCTGCCCGCTTCCGACCACGCTCAACGTCGGGGCCCCGGTATTCGCCGCGGCCACCGGGTATCTCGCGCTCCCGCAGGCATCCTGGCAGCTCAGCGTCGCGTTCGCAGCCGGGGCCGGCTGCGCGATGGCCGCACTGCTGGGTCGTGTCACGGCGTCGACCATGCACGTCGCCGCCGGGACCGCGGCAGGGCTCGTGACAGCGGCCGCAGCAGTCAGCGCAACGGCGTCCTTGTCCACGGGCGGGGCGGGCGCCGTCCTGGTGTCGGCTTCGGTGGCAGCACTGACCGTGGCACCGCGCATGGTGATCGGCGCTGCCGGGCTGTCCCCGGCACGGGAGACGATCGAACCGGGACGCGCCGCCGCGGCGCACCGACTGTTGACCGGGCTGGTCATCGGTTGCTCGGCGACCGCAGCGCTCGGCGCCGTCGCGCTCGCAGCAGCAAGCGCTGTTCCGGCCGTCGCGCTGGCGGTCGATGTCGGAGTACTGCTGTCTCTGCGGGCACGCCATCACCATGATCCGGCACGGCGTATCGCGCTGGGGGCGGCCGGGCTGGTGGGCTGTGCGACCGGGTGGGTCGGCACGGCCCTGCTGTGGTCGGCGCACCTGCATTGGTTGTGTGCCGGCGCGGCGCTTGCCGGCATGGCGTTGACGTACCGGACGCAGTGCGGGAGCGAGCTCACTCCCGTTGTGCGTCAGGGCGTTCAAGTGCTGGAATATGCGGCGCTGGTGGTGGTGGTGCCGCTGGCGCTGTGGGTCACGGGCGCGTACGGCTGGGCACGCGGGCTGGGTCTGTCATGAGCGTGAAACGCGGGTTGGCGATGTGCGCCATGTGGTCGGTGATCGCGTCGCCCGTGGCGGCCGCGGACACCGCCACCCCACCGCCCATCGACGACACGTTGCTGCCTCCGGCCGCCGCGCCCGCACCACCGCGGCCCACCACGCGGCACGAGGACTGCGTCGCCGTTCCGGCCGAGTCGACCGACAGCGCGGCCGCACCCGCGTGGGACGCCCGCGCCGTGTGGGCACTGAGCCGCGGCGCGGGGCAGACCGTCGCGGTCATCGATACCGGCGTGGCCCGGCACCGCCGCCTGCCGCACCTGATCCCCGGCGGGGATTACGTCTGGATGCAGGACGGCACCGCCGACTGCGACGGCCACGGCACCGCGGTCGCCGGCATCATCGCTGCGAGTCCCGACACCAGCGACCCGAAGGCGTTCGCCGGGGTCGCGCCGGAGGCAGCCATTCTGGCGATTCGACAGTCCAGCAACAAGTTCCGTGCCAGCGACGAATCCGGCCAGTCCGGCTTCGGTGATGTCGAGACGCTGGCCGCGGCCGTCCGGACCGCAGCCGACCTGGGTGCCGGTGTCATCAACATCTCGTCGGTGGCGTGTCTGCCTGTCGGCGCCGGCCTCGACGACCGGGCCCTGGGCGCCGCCCTGGCCTACGCGGTGGACGTGAAGAACGTCGTCGTGGTCAGCGCAGCGGGCAACGTCGGCGGTCCCGGGCAATGCCCGGACGACAACCCGAGCGATGCGTCGACGGCCGCCGAGGTCGCGGTCGTGGTCAGCCCCGCCTGGTACGACGACTATGTGCTGACCGTCGGGTCGGTGGGTGTCGACGGTGTCGCGTCGCCGTTCAGCCTTCCCGGACCGTGGGTCGACGTGGCCGCACCCGGCGAGCAGGTGACCTCGCTGGCAGCGGCCACGGATGGACTCGTCGACACCTCACCTCAGGGCACCCCGCTGTCGGGCACCAGCTACGCGGCCCCGGTGGTCAGTGCAGTCGCAGCACTCGTGCGGGCCCGCTTCCCGGAACTGACGGCACGGCAGGTGACGGCCCGGATCGAAGAGACGGCTCAGCAGCCACCCGGTGGTTGGAACCCGGCTGTGGGTCACGGCGTCGTCGACGCACTGGCGGCGGTGTCCGGACCGGCCGGTGTCGGCACTCCGCAGCGTATGACCAACGTAACCACTGTGGCGCAACCGATTCCGGTGGCCGAGACCGACCCGGGCTCCCCTGTCCGCGCCGGCGTGATCTGCCTGGTCCTGATCGGCGGAGTCGGGGTGGTGATGGCCGCGCTGGGCCGGCTACGCCGCGCCGTCCCACGCGACTGACGCGGCGCTGCGGCTCAGTTCGGGCCCACGCGGCAACGTCGACAGCACGGGCCATGGCGCGGGCGCCGGCGGGTCGATCAGGCCGAGCCGCGCCGCGGAGTCGTCGGCGCCGACGCCGAAGGCCACGCCGGTGTCGGCGACCAGAAACGACGCTCCGCTGCTGTACCCGCCACCGGCGATCCCGACGCTGCGCACGTACACGCTGCGCCCCGCGGGGATCCCCACGGAGTCGACGGCCGGTCCCGGCCCGTCAGCCTGAGCGAGGCGTACTGCGGCCGGTGAGGCCGGCAGCTCTTCGCCGAGCAGTACGGCGCTCGGCGATGCGTCCTCCGCACGGTCGGCGCGCCAGCCGACGCAGATGACGCGTGGCGACGCGATGTCCGCCTGGTCGGGAAACGTGTTCACCGCCAGGGTGGTTCGCACCGCCACCGTGCCGACGACGTCGGGAGCCAGCACGGGTATCCGGTTCTCGGCGCGGGCGTCGCTGTAGCGGATCAGGTCAGCGGTCACCGGACCGATGCGCTGTACGCCGTCGGACAGGACGACGTAGAGGTGTTCGCCGTCGACTCCGGATGCGGCGAATACCGCCCCGACGGGCAACCCGCCGAGGGTCGAGGGCCCTGCAGTGCCGGCCGCCGGGATCGGCGGCGGCGCGATCGGCGGCGCCTCGGGCATCGCCGAGAGCAGAGCCGGCGAAACCTCGCGCGGTGCGACCCCGTCGAGTTTCAACGCCCGCACGACTGCCGGCTGCCGCAGGTCGACCCGTGATCGCCAGCCGCCGTGCAGCAGATAGGTCAGCGCGGCGTTCCCGCGCACGGCTACCAGCACACTGCCACCGGACCGGACTGCCGTGTCGGCAACCGAATCCGCGAACACGGTGGTGGCACCGTGCTCGTCGTCGCACACCGTCCACTGGGACTCCTGAGCGGACAGCGGCGGACCGAAATGAACTGGAGCGCCCGGAATTCCGAGCGCGGCGCCGCGGGCCGACCGGTCGATCGCGGGCTGGGACACGGACTTCGGAGGGTCGGTGGAACCGGTGACCAACCGGGCCGAGGCCAGGTTGGGTACCGGATGCACGGTGCCCTCGACCGTCACGTAGAGCGCACCCGTCTCGGGAACCAGCACGATCGGCGCTGCACCGACGTCGGCGGCCGGGCGCAACACGGCCAGCACCATGCACACCGTCACCGCGATGACCGCGACCACGGCACCCGCCGACAACGAAAGCGATTGCGCGCGAAGCGGATCGTCGAGCATCCGGACGTCGGCACGCACCAGCGCGTGGTGCATCCGGCGAACATGGAACCGGTGCCCGCTGACCTGCAGGCGTGTGATCTGCCCAGCCATCGTCACCCCCGCGCCAGCCTATCGGCCTCGCGGGGCAGCGCTTTTCACTTTTTCGCGCGGCGCTCCCGGTAGGCCGCGACGTGCTGGCGGTTGCCGCAGTTTCCGGTGTCGCAGAACTTGCCGGACCGGTTGCGGGACAGATCGACCAACACGGCCTCGCAGTCCGGGGCGGCGCAGACCTTGAGGCGACGCAGTTCTCCCGACCGGATCACGTCGGCCAGCGCCATCGCCATCTCCGCGCCCATGCGCTGCCACAGCGGGTCGTGCACCGATGCCAGATGCAGGTGCCACTCCGGCATCTCCGGGTGCCGGGTGAGCCACGGCGCCGCCCGGGTGTCCGACAACAGCGCGTTGATCTGTTCGACGACGTACACCTCGTCGTCGGCGGCCGCCCAGATCCGGCCCAACCTCTCGCGCAGTTGGCGCACCGCTCGCAGCTCCGCATCGTCCCGGTCGCGCCTGCCCGTCCAGCCGTGGCGATCCAGGTACGCGTCCAAGGCGGGCAGATCGACGAGTTCCTCCCCGTCGACCCGGTCGCTGTTGACCAGTTCACCGATAGCCCGCAGGGTGAGCTCGGTGTCATGACTGAAAAGCATTTGACCCCTGACACCCTCCGACGGTACCGTCATGAACGAAATTCATTTTACTCATGACAAACCCCTGCGGTCCGGAGGTGGATGGTGGCTGCGTTGCACACGGCGCCCGAAGCACGGCGTACCGGCACCGACCAGTTCCGGTCCGGACTGATGTTCGCGATCGGCTCGGCGTTCGCGTTCGGCTGCTCCGGTCCGTTCGGCAAGGCACTCATGGTCGCCGGGTGGAGCCCGACCGCCGCGGTCACCGCCCGGCTGGCCGGCGGCGCACTGATCATGGCGCTGTTCGCCGCGATCGCCCGCCCGGGGTGGCTGCGCGAAGCCCGTCGCCACCTGCCGGTCATCGCCCTTTACGGCCTGGTGCCCATCGCCGGGGCGCAGCTGTTCTATTTCAACGCGGTGTCGCATCTGTCGGTCGGCGTCGCATTGCTGCTCGAGTACACCGCGCCGGTACTCGTGGTCGCGTGGTTGTGGGCCACCACCCGACAGCGGCCCACCGGGATGACGCTCGGCGGCGTCGCGCTCGCGATCGCGGGGATCATGCTGGTGCTGGGCGTGATCGGGTCCGACGGTTTCACCGCCGCCCAGATCAATCTGGTGGGGGTGGCCTGGGGCTTGGCTGCGGCGGTGTGCGCGGCCTGCTATTTCCTGATGTCCGACCGCACCGGTAAACACCACCCTGACCAGACTCCGCTGCACCCGATCACGTTGGCCACCGGCGGCCTCGCCGTCGGCGCCGCCGCGGTCGCGCTGGTGGGCGTCGTCGGGATCATGCCGATGACTTTCACTGCTGCCGACACCGTCATCGCGGGCCTGACCATGCCGCCGGTGGTGCCGGTCATCGCGCTGGGGCTCATTCCCACAGCAATCGCCTACACCCTCGGCATCGTCGGCATCGCCCGCCTTCGGCCCCGGTTCGCGTCGCTGGTCGGTCTGTCCGAGGTGATGTTCGCGGTGGTGGCCGCGTGGCTGCTGCTGGGCGAGGCCATCACGCCCCTGCAGGCACTCGGCGGAGCCATTGTGCTGCTCGGCCTGGCGCTGGCGCGCTACGGAGACCGCATCCCGGCTGCGGCGACCGGACTAACTTAGTGCTGCTAGATACGTTACGGTGTCTTGTGCTCTTCCATCGACTGAGCCGCCGACTCGTGACGGTGGCCGCTGTTGTGGCGGCGCCCGTCGCCGCGCTCGCCCTGCCCGCACCGACCGCGTCGGCGCAACCCTGTCCCGACGTGGAAGTGGTGTTTGCCCGCGGGACCAGTGAACCGGCCGGTCCGGGACGTGTCGGCTACGCGCTGGCCGACAACCTGCGCAACCGGCTCGGCGGTCGCACGGTCGGCATCTACGGCGTCAACTACCCCGCCAGCTACGACTTCCTCAACACCGCCAGTGGCGCCATCGACGCCACCGCGCGCATCTCCGCGATGGCCGCGCAGTGCCCCGGCACCCGCATCGTTCTGGGCGGCTATTCGCAGGGCGCCGCAGTGGTCGACATGCTGGCCGGCGTCCCGCCGCTGGGCAACCGCATCGGCAACATCGGCTCGGCGCCGCCGCTGCCCGGCGGACTCAACGGCAACGTCGCCGCGGTTGCGGTGTTCGGCAATCCCGCGACGAAGTTCGGCAACCCGGTCTCGGCGACGGGGACCTTCGCAGGCAAGGCGATCGATGTGTGCGCCGACGGCGATCCGATTTGCTCCGGCGGTCGAAACCCGTTCGCGCACACGAACTACGAAGGCCCGGTATTCATCGACCAGGCCGCGGGTTTCGTCGCCGGCCGGATCTGACCCTTTGGCAGACAGGACGTTTGGCATGGACGGTGTTGCAGAACACGGGTACCGGTCCTCGGCGGTCGCTATGATCGGCGGGGTGACTCACGCACCGCTCCAGCACCATCGCCGGCGTCCACGTCGGGCCACCCGAGCCCTGTCAGTGCTAGCTGCAGTCGTGATGGCCACGCTCGCGCTGTTCGGGCCAACCCCGACCGCCGTCGCACAGTCGTGCCCGGAAGCGGAACTCATTTTTGCTCGCGGTCGCGTCGAGTCCCCCGGCGCCGGACAGATCGGCAACGCGCTGGTCTCCGCGCTGCGACAGAAGACCGGAAAGAACGTCGCGCTGTATGCGGTGAAGTATCCGGCCGACACCGAGATCGACATCGGCGCCAACGACATGAGCCAGCGCATCCAGCACATGGCCGCCACGTGCCCCGACACCCGGTTGGTGCTCGGCGGTTACTCGCTCGGTGCCGCGGTCACCGACGTGGTGCTGGCCGTGCCGATCGCAGCGTTCGGCTTCAAGAGCCCGCTCCCGGCGGGCGTCGATCGGCACATCGCCGCAGTGGCCTTGTTCGGCAACGGCATCGCGTGGGTGGGTCCGATCTCGAACTTCAACCCGCTGTACCAGGAGCGCACCATCGAGCTCTGCCACGGTGACGATCCGATCTGCAACCCGACGGACCCGAACAACTGGCAGGACTACTGGCCCGACCACCTGGCCCCGGCGTACATCCGGGCCGGGATGGTCAACCAGGCCGCTGATTTCGTCGCCGGCCGGATCTGATTCAGCCGACTTCGTCGGCGGTCCGGATGTCCCGCGTGATCAGGTTCCGGGCCGCCAGCTCGCTGTCCGGCGGATAGTCCACCCCGACGAGCGTCAGTCCACGAGCCGGCGCGGCAGCGAAGTCGCTGGAACGTCGCGGCGCATTCAACAACTCACGTAGCCAGGCCGCGTCTCGGCGGTGCTCCCCCACCGCCAGCAGCGCTCCGACCAACGAGCGCACCATGTTCCAGCAGAACGCGTCAGCCGTGACGTACACGTCGACGCGGTGCCCGTCCCGAACGCAGTCGAGCCGTTGCAGCTCACGAATCGTGGTGGCGCCCTCCCGATGTCGGCAGAACGCCGCAAAGTCGTGCAGCCCCAACAGTCCTCGGGCCGCAGCAGCCATGGCCTCGACGTCCACCTCGCGCGGCCACGCGGTCACGAAGCGGGCGTCCCGAGGTTCGACACCGTACGGCGCGGTGGACAGCCGGTAGACGTAATGCCGCCGCAACGCCGAGAACCTCGCGTCGAATCCCGGTGCGGCGCGCACGATGTCGAGGACCCGGACGTCCTGGGTCAGCATCCGGCCCAGCCGCCGCACCAGCGGCGCGAACTCGGCGTCTGCCGGCCGCGCCGACCGCGGATACGCCCGTGGCAGCGACTGTTCGGGCACGTCGATGTGGACGACCTGCGCCTCGGCGTGCACTCCGGAGTCGGTGCGGCCCGCGGCCCGCGTGACGATCGGCGTACCGAACACGGTGGTCAACGCTTCGTCCAGAGCACCCGCGACCGTCCGCTGGCCGGCCTGGGGGGCCCAGCCGGCGAAATCCGTGCCGTCATAGGCGATGTCGAGCCGTAAACGAACAAGCCCGCCACCGTTTCCGGTGGCGGGCATGCTCACGACGTTGTCGCTAGGACTTGTCATCCTCAGCGGCAGCTTCCTCGGCCGCTGCAGTCTCATCGGCCGGCTTCGTGCGCGGAGCCTCCACAGCCGTGGTGTCCTGCGCCTCGGGCAGCTCGTCCTCGGCCGAGGCCTCCTCGGCCGTCGGGCCTTCGGCGGCCTCCGGCTCGACCGCAGCCTGCGGAGCACCGGCGGCCGCGACCTTCTGCTGCGACGCACCGACGCGGCGAGCACGGTCGGCCTCCGAGGTCACCGTCTTCTCCCGCACCAGCTCGATGACCGCCATCGGAGCGTTGTCGCCCTTGCGGTTCTCGACCTTGATGATGCGGGTGTAGCCGCCGTTGCGGTCGGCGAAGAACGGCCCGATCTCGGCGAACAGAACGTGCACGACGTCCTTGTCGCGGATCTTCTTCATCACCTCACGCCGGTTGTGCAGCGTGCCCTTTTTGGCGTGGGTGATCAGCTTCTCCGCGTACGGCCGCAGCGCCCGCGCCTTGGGCTCGGTGGTCTTGATGCGGCCGTGCTCGAACAGCGCGGTGGCGAGGTTGGCCAGCAGCGCCTTCTGGTGCGAGGACGACCCGCCGAGGCGAGGGCCCTTGGTGGGCTTAGGCATGGAAAACACCAGCCATTGTGACTACTCCTTTATCGGGGCCGGCCCCCGTATCAGGTAGGGCCGGGACGGAAAACTGATTAGAGCTGCTCGGTCTCGGCGTAGTCCTGGTTGTCGTCCAGGTCGTAGCCGGCGTCGCTGTTCCAGGTGCCGGTGGCGACGTCGTAGCCGGCGACCTCGGACGGATCGAAGCTGGCCGGGCTGTCCTTGAGCGACAGGCCCAGCTGGTGCAGCTTGATCTTCACCTCGTCGATGGACTTCTGGCCGAAGTTGCGGATGTCCAGCAGATCGGACTCCGTGCGCGCGACCAGCTCACCGACGGTGTGCACACCCTCGCGCTTGAGGCAGTTGTAGGAACGCACCGTCAAGTCCAGATCGTCGATCGGCAGCGCGAACGACGCGATGTGGTCGGCCTCGGCCGGCGACGGGCCGATCTCGATGCCCTCGGCCTCGACGTTGAGTTCCCTTGCCAGACCGAACAATTCGACCAGCGTCTTGCCGGCCGAGGCCAGCGCGTCACGCGGGCTGATGCTGTTCTTGGTCTCGACGTCGAGGATCAACTTGTCGAAGTCGGTGCGCTGCTCGACGCGGGTGGCCTCCACCTTGTAGGTGACCTTCAGCACCGGCGAGTAGATGGAATCGACCGGGATACGGCCGATCTCGGCACCCGAGGCCTTGTTCTGCACGGCAGGCACATAACCGCGGCCCCGCTCGACGACCAGCTCGACCTCGAGCTTGCCCTTGTCGTTGAGGGTGGCGATGTGCATGTCCGGGTTGTGCACCGTCACACCGGCCGGCGGAACGATGTCACCCGCGGTGACCTCACCGGGGCCCTGCTTGCGCAGGTACATCGTGACCGGCTCGTCCTCCTCGGAGGACACGACCAGCGACTTCAGGTTCAGGATGATGTCGGTGACGTCTTCCTTGACCCCGGGGACGGTGGTGAACTCGTGCAGCACACCGTCGATGCGGATGCTGGTGACCGCTGCGCCGGGGATCGACGACAGCAGCGTGCGACGCAGCGAGTTGCCCAGCGTGTATCCGAAGCCCGGCTCCAACGGTTCGATGACGAACTGGGAGCGGTTCTCGGCGAGGACCTCTTCGCTCAGGGTGGGACGCTGAGAAATCAGCATGGTGTTTTCGTTCTCCTTCTCGGCAACCGCTATTTGATGCCGTTAGGTGGCCTGTGCCCCGGTGGATTCCGGGGCCAGGATTGTTACTTCGAGTAGAGCTCGACGATGAGCTGCTCGGTGAGCGGCACGTCGATCTGCGCCCGCTCGGGCAGCTGGTGCACCAGGATGCGCTGACGCTCGCCGACAACCTGCAGCCAGCCCGGGATCGGGCGGTCACCGGCGGTTTCGCGGGCGATCTGGAACGGCAGCGTGTTGATCGACTTGTCCTTGACGTCGATGATGTCGTACTGCGACACCCGGTAGCTGGGGACGTCGACCTTCACGCCGTTGACGGTGAAGTGGCCGTGGCTGACGAGCTGGCGAGCCATCCGGCGGGTGCGGGCCAGACCTGCGCGGTAGACCACGTTGTCCAGCCGGCTCTCGAGGATGCGCAGCAGGTTGTCACCGGTCTTGCCGGGCAGCCGGTTGGCCTCTTCGTAGTAGCGACGGAACTGCTTCTCCATGACGCCGTAGGTGAAGCGGGCCTTCTGCTTCTCCTGCAGCTGCAGGCGGTATTCGCTCTCCTTGATCCGCGCGCGGCCGTGCTGACCGGGCGGGTAGGGACGCTTCTCGAACGACTGGTCACCACCGACGAGGTCGACGCCGAGACGGCGCGACTTGCGGGTGACGGGTCCGGTGTAACGAGCCATTAGTCAGTTCCTCCCTAGACCCGGCGCCGCTTGGGCGGACGGCATCCGTTGTGCGGCTGCGGCGTGACGTCGGCGATCGCGCCGACCTCGAGGCCGGCGGCCTGCAGCGAGCGGATGGCGGTCTCGCGGCCCGAACCCGGGCCCTTGACGAAGACGTCGACCTTCTTGACGCCGTGTTCCTGCGCCTTGCGGGCGGCGTTCTCGGCGGCCAGCTGCGCGGCGAACGGCGTGGACTTACGCGACCCCTTGAAGCCGACGTGTCCCGACGACGCCCAGGCGATCACGTTGCCCTGCGGGTCGGTGATCGAGACGATCGTGTTGTTGAACGTGCTCTTGATGTGGGCGGCGCCGTGCGGGACGTTCTTCTTTTCCCTGCGACGGGTCTTCTGCCCCTTCTTGGGGGCGCCCTTCTTTGCCTGTGCCATCCGGGGTTACCTGGCCTTCTTCTTGCCGGCGATGGTGCGCTTGGGGCCCTTGCGGGTGCGCGCATTGGTCTTGGTCCGCTGGCCGCGCACCGGCAGGCCGCGGCGGTGCCGCAGACCCTGGTAGCAGCCGATCTCGATCTTGCGGCGGATGTCGGCCTGCACCTCGCGGCGCAGATCACCCTCCACCTTGAGGTTGCCCTCGATGTAGTCGCGCAGCTGCGTGACCTGGTCGTCGGTCAGGTCCTTGGTGCGCTGATCCCGGCTGATGCCGGTGGCATCCAGGATCTCCTGGGAGCGGGTACGGCCGATGCCGTAGATATAGGTCAGGGCGATCTCCATGCGCTTGTCGCGCGGCAGATCGACGCCCATGAGACGTGCCATCAGGCAGTGTTCCTTCTTCTCGTACGGAGGTGTCGTTCCCAGTCCGTTCCCGCGCTACTGGCGGGGTCCGGCCTCCGATCCGGACGTGTGTGAACGGCTCTTCTTCTAAAAGAACCCAGCCGTTCACTGGTACTGGGAGGTCTGCATTCAGTTGTGAGAGATGAGCGGAAGACCTAGCTGTGTTGTCCGGTCTTCACGCAAGCGCTCATCCCTGCCGCTGCTTGTGGCGCGGATCGGAGCAGATCACCATGACCCGCCCATGCCGGCGGATCACCCTGCACTTGTCGCAGATGGGCTTGACGCTCGGGTTCACCTTCACGGCTTGTTCGATCCTTCTCTTGCTTCGGGGGATGACTTACTTGTAGCGGTACACGATGCGGCCACGGGACAGGTCGTAGGGAGAGAGCTCCACCACGACGCGGTCCTCGGGGAGGATGCGGATGTAGTGCTGCCGCATCTTGCCGCTGATGTGGGCGAGGACCTTGTGTCCGTTCTCCAGCTCAATGCGAAACATCGCATTGGGCAGGGGTTCGACAACACGACCCTCGACCTCGATGGCACCGTCTTTCTTGGCCATACTGTGTAACGATCCTTAGCTTTTAGTTTCGTATCGGCTTGCTGGCCTCTTCAGCGCAGCCTGAGTCCGACTTGAAAACGTGGGCCGGATCCGGGGAATTCCCGAGCCGGTGAGGCGGGGAATCCTGTCAGGGCACGCAGGAAGTCGGCGCGGTAGCCGCACCGTTGATCCATGGTACTCGCACTGGGGCCAGGCCCAAAATCGTCGAACCTGCAGCTAGCCCGCGACCAGACCGGACTGGACCAGCGCCGCGGTCACGAAGCGGTGCACGGGCCGGGACTGGAAGAACCCGGCGTGGCCACCTCGGTACCACTCGATGTCGGGGCGTCCCCAATGTTCCCACAGCCGGACGACCTGCTCGCGCGGATGCACGACCTGGTCGGCCATGCCGGCGTAGATGAACCGGCCCTCGGGCGGCACGCGGGGGGTCAACGACAGCGGCGAGATCATCCGCGACAGCGGCGCGGCCAGTTCCAGGGTGCGCCACCGGGGGTCGTCCTGGGACAGACCGGAGTGGCGCCCCAGCAGGTCGATCAGGTCGGCCACCGGCACCCCGAGGACCGCGCAGGTCAGGTCACGGTCGAGGCCGGCGACCAGCGCGGCGACGAATCCACCGAGCGACAGCCCGTACACCCCGATCTGGGCGCCCGGCTGTTCCTGTCGGATCCACGACAGCAGCCCGCGCACGTCCCACACCGACTGTGCGGTGGCGTGGATGTCGTCGAGAACGTCCTCGCCGGGGAACACGGCGGCCTTGGGCAGTTCCCGCGACCGCGGGCCGTGCATCGGGAGCACCGGCAACACGACGTTGAGCCCCAGTTCTTCATGCAGGTACCACGCGCGGAAGAGCGCCAGGTCGATGCCGGCATGCCCCATCTCGGTGCCGTGGACGCACACCAGCCAGGGCCGGGGCTCGGCATGCCGCAGCATCAGCCCGTACCCGTGGTGGTTGGACTGGTACCCCGACCACCGCTCCCCACCCGGTTCTCCGGGCAGCGGACGGTAGCTACTCGCCCAGCGCAGGCGGGCATAGGAGCGGTTGCGGCGCCGGATCGGCACGACGTCGACGTCAGTGAGCGGACCCGGTTCGGCAAAGAACTTCTCGGGGTCGTCGAGGAAACCACGCTCGCCGTAGAACTCGAGCGCGTCGACGACCTCGGCGTGGATCCGCGCGAACGCCGCGGGATCACTGAGGGGACGTCGCGCCCGCAGTCCGAGCAGGACGACCTCGTCGCGCAGCGCCTCGGCAGCCAACGCCACGGTGGGCCGGGCGATCGGCATGTCCTGTGCACGGCGGCCGAGATAGTCGCGCCAGGAACGCGCGTAGTAGTTGCCGGTCCGGGTCAGCGGCCGTACCGCGCTCCGCAGCGGCGCCGCCCCTGGCAACCGTTCGACGACGGACCGGTTGGGTTGCCGGCCGGTGCCGGATTCGTTGAGAACCATACTGTCCACGCTAGCCCGGCTAACTAGCTGACACAGGAGTCGTTGGTCACCAGTTGATCGGGTCGACCCGGTGCACGCGATACTGCGTAGAACCACACGAGCAAGGAGTCCTGATGGCCCCGGCCGAGATCACGAAGGTAGTCGTCGGCGTCGACGATTCGCCGTCCGCCGGACCGGCGCTGGAATGGGCCGCCCGGGAAGCACTGCTCCACGGTGCGGCGCTGACCATCCTGTACGCGACCATGCCGCCGGTCGGCGCGTGGCCGGCCTCGGCGGCGCCGGCCGGGTTGATGGACTGGCAGGGCCAGATCGGCCAGAACCTGCTCGACGACGCGGCCCGACGGGCCCGCGCGCTGACCGGCGACGCGGTTCCGGTGACCACCGAGTTCGTCGTCGCCACCCCGACCGGAGCTCTGGTGGAGGCGTCGCGGACGGCCGGAATGGTCGTCGTCGGTTCCCGCGGCCGGGGCCGGCTGGCCCGCGCCATGCTCGGCAGCACCAGCACCGGCCTGGTCCACAGCGCGCACGGCCCGGTGGTCGTCGTGCCCGACGACCTGCCGGCCGCATCGGACGACGCTCCGGTGCTCCTGGGTTTCGACGGATCACCGGCCGGCGAGCCCGCCGTCGACCTGGCGTTCGTCGAGGCTGCCCGCCGCCGCGTGCGGCTGGTCGCGCTGCACGCATGGTGGTCGCCGGGCGCGTTCGACATGCCGGGGTTCGACTGGGACGAGATCCGGCCCGGGATCGAACAGGAGGCTGCGCAACGACTCGCCCCGTGGCAACAGCGCTACCCCGACGTGGCCGTGGACCGGGTGGTGGTCGCCGATCAGCCGGCGCGCCACCTCGTCGAGCACTCCGAGTCGGCGCAGCTTCTCGTCGTGGGTAGCCGCGGCTACGGCGCGGTGACGGGCACGCTGCTCGGTTCGGTCAGCAGCGCGACCGTGCAGGCCGCGACGGTGCCCGTGATGGTGGTGCGTCCGCGCTGACGCCCGTCACGAATCCCCGGCGGGGATGATCAGCCCGTAGTCACCGTCGAAGCGCCGGTACAGGACGCCCGCGCGTCCTTGTGCGGCGTCGATGAAGAACAGGAACGGATGACCGAGCAAGGTCAAACGCTCGATCGCGTCCTGCTCACGCAAGCAGGGAAGCGGATGCGAGCTGACCGTGACGGGCTTCTGGTACGGAGCCACCGCCTCTGCCAGTTCCGGCGCCACGAGAGCCAGCCGGTACCCGGACGGTCCCGAGCGGTAGACCACTGCTGCTGCGCCCGAACCACTTTCGCTGAACAGATGGAAGTCGTAGTCGAGCAGCTCCATCTCGGTCACCGCTTCGTCGACCGTGCACGGAGCCATGGCGTAGGACTTCCGACGCACGATGTTCGGCTCTGGCGCTGAGGTGCCGAACGACCGGGAACCGCGTTCGGATTCCGGGCCGTGGCGCCACGGCGGTGCCGCGCCGGGACCCCTGGGCGCTTCCCAGCGCTCGGCCAGATGCTCCAGCCGGCGGCGCACCCGCGACTCCAACATGTCGATGGCCTCGCGCGCGGTGGCCGCTTCGACCTGGGCGCGGACCGGCCGGCCGTGGACGTCGAGGTTCGCCTGGGCGACCACGGGTCGTTCGGCGGCCGGATCGTGTCGCCGCGTCAACCGGACTCGGGCGTAGGAGACAGGCCGCTTGGCCAGGCGCGCGAGCCCGCCGATCTTGGTTTGCGCATACTCCGCGATGCCCGGGAACTCGCCGTGGGTTGTCACGTCGACGTCGACTGTCGGGGCCACCTCTACGTAGTTGCTCATACCTTGTTCGTACGCCGCGACATCGCACTCTGTTAGGGCCCAAGGTCACCCGCTGCGTTCGGGCGAGACCACCTTTTCGACTGGACAGGTCGCGCATACTGAGTGCGATGACAGAAGCCGCGCAACCGCCTCGTAAGCCGGTGATCCTGACCGTGGACGACGATCCGGCGGTGTCTCGCGCGGTCGCGCGGGATCTGCGGCGTCACTACGGCGAGCGGTACCGCATCGTGCGGGCGGAGTCCGGGCCCGACGCGCTGTTGACCCTCAACGAGCTCAAGCTGCGCGGCGAAACCGTCGCGGTGTTCGTCGCCGACTACCGGATGCCGCAGATGAGCGGGATCGAGTTCCTCGAAGCCGCGATGGACATCTTCCCGATGGCCCGCCGTGTCCTGCTGACCGCCTACGCCGACACCCACGCCGCGATCGACGCGATCAACGTCGTCGACCTCGACCACTACCTGCTCAAGCCCTGGGACCCGCCGCAGGAGAAGCTCTACCCGGTGATCGATGCGCTGCTCGACGCGTGGCGCGCCACCGGGGAGCGGGCAATCCCGCACACCAAGATCATCGGGCATCCGTGGAGCGCCCGATCCTCGGAGGTGCGTGAGTTCCTGGCGCGAAACCGCTTGTACTACACGTGGTTTCGTTCAGACGAACCCAAGGGCAGCCGACTGCTGGAGGCGGCCGGCTGCGACGGGCTGACGCTGCCGGTGGTGGTGACCGAACAGGGTGAGACGCTCGTCGACCCGACCGACGCGGAACTGGCTGCCACACTGGGACTGTCGACGACCCCGGCCGGCGACTTCTATGACCTGGTGGTCGTCGGCGGCGGTCCGGCCGGACTGGCCGCGGCCGTCTACGGCGCCTCCGAAGGTCTCAAGACCGTACTCATCGAACGCACCGCGACCGGAGGGCAAGCCGGGCAGAGTTCGCGCATCGAGAACTACCTGGGATTCCCCGACGGTCTCTCCGGGTCGCAGCTGGCCGAACGCGCCCGTCGCCAGGCCGAGAAGTTCGACGCCGAACTGATCACCGCGGCCGAGGTGACGCGCCTCGAGGTCGACGGGAGCGCCCGGACGGTGCATCTGTCCGACGGCCGCACCATCGGAACCCGCGCGGTGATCCTGGCGATGGGCGTCGAGTACCGGCAGCTGCCGGCCGAGGGTTGCGCCGACCTGACCGGCGCCGGTGTCTATTACGGCGCCACCGCGTCGGTGGCCGCCGACTGCGACGACGACGAGGTCTACGTGATCGGCGGCGCGAACTCGGCAGGCCAGGCCGCCATGCATCTGTCCCGCACCGCGAAGGCGGTCACCATCGTCAGTCGCCGCCCGCTCGAGGAGTCGATGTCGCACTACCTGGTGCAGCAGATCCGGGCGACCGACAACATCGTCGAACGTCCCCACACCGTGGTGGGTGCGGTCAAGGGCAACGGCCGCCTGGAACGCATCTGCCTGGAGCACATCCACACCGGTGAGCGTCAGGAAGTCGCCTGCGGGAAGATGTTCATCTTCATCGGCGCCGAACCCCGCACCGACTGGCTCGACGGTGTGGTCGTCCGGGACGACCACGGCTTCATCCTGGCCGGGCCCGACCTCCGCGAGGTCACGGGTTGGATGCTCGATCGCCCACCGCACCACCTCGAATCGAGCGTGCCCGGGGTCTTCGTCGCCGGCGACGTGCGTGCCGAATCCGCCAAGCGCGTGGCCGCGGCGGTCGGCGAGGGCTCGATGGCGGTCATGCTCGTCCACCGCTATCTGGCCGAGACGTAGCGGTCTTCAGGAAGGATCAGACATGGGCGGAAAGTGCCTTCCCGACGAGCTGCGCTCGTTGTTCCTGTTCGAGGCGCTCAACGACGAGCAACTGCAGACGCTGTGTGAGAACGGCCACATCGAGACCTTCGAGCCCGGCCCGATCGTCACCGAAGGCGAGCCGGCGACGTGCTTCTACGTGCTGATCGACGGCGAGCTGGTGTTGTCGAAGCGGTCGGGCGGCGTGGAGATCGAAACCAACCGCACCTCCCAGCGCGGCGTGTACTGCGGGGCGTGGTCGGCGTACATCCCGAAGGAGAAGCACCTCTACGAGGCGTCGGTGCGGGTGACCCGACCGTCACGGTTCTTCGTGCTCGACGCGTCGGCATTCGCGGACTTCATGCACAAGGAATTCCCGATGGCCGTGCATCTGCTGGAAGGCCACATGGTCGGCGGCCTTCGCCAGCGGCAACTCCTGGGGCAGCGAGAAAAGTTGCTGGCCCTGGGCCAGCTGTCGGCGGGCCTGACCCATCAGCTCAACAATCCGGCCGGGGCGACCGCCCGGGCGGTGGCCGACCTGCGGGAGAGCGTCGGCAAGGTCCGCCACAAGCTCGCCATGCTGGCCGACGGCCAGTTCACCCCGGCCGCGTTGAAGGTGCTGGTCAGCATTCAGGACGAGGTCGCCGAACAGGTGGCCAAGTCGAAGTCGCAGGAGCTGACGGCGCTGGAGGCGTCCGACCGCGAGGACCAGATCGGCGACTGGTTGGAGGCGCACGGAATCGACAGCGCGTGGGATTACGCGTCGACGTTCGTCGAGGCCGGGTTGGACGTCGACTGGCTGGAGCGGGTCGAGGCCTCGATCGCCGGCGTGGACTGCTCGGCGACACTGCCCGGCGCGATCGGCTGGTTGAAGTACACGATCGACAACGAATTGCTGATGAACCAGATCGCCGAGGCCAGCAAGCGGATCTCGGCGCTGCTGGCCGGGGCCAAGCAGTACTCGCAGATGGATCGGGCGCCGTACCAGAGCGCCGACCTCCACGAGTTGCTGCACAGCACGCTGATGATGTTCGGCGGCAAGATCGGAAAGGACGGACCGATCAAGCTGGTCAAGGAGTACGACAAGTCGCTGCCGCAATTGCTGTGCTACCCCGGGGATCTCAACCAGGTGTGGACCAACATCATCGACAACGCAATCCAGGCGATGGACGGTCACGGCACGCTGACCGTGCGCACGATGCGCTCGACCGACCAGGGGGTGCGCGTGGAGATCTGCGACGACGGGCCGGGAATCCCCAAGGACGTCATCGAGCGGATCTTCACGCCGTTCTTCACCACGAAACCGTTCGGCGAGGGCACCGGCCTCGGCCTGGACCTGGCGTGGCGCATCGTCGTCGAAAAGCACGGCGGCAACCTGTCGGTCGAGTCGCAGCCCGGCGACACGAAGTTCATCGTGTGGCTTCCGCTGGAAGCCCCCGGCCCGGTGACCGCGGAATGACCGGCACGTTGGATCTCGGCAGGTTCGGATCTTTCGGCGGCGGCGTCACCCCGCAGCAGGTCGCCGAGATCGAAGCGCTCGGTTACGGTGCCGTCTGGGTCGGCGGGTCGCCGCCCGCCGAGTTGGACTGGGTGGAACCGATTCTCGAGGCGACCACAGCGCTGCGCGTCGCCACCGGCATCGTCAACATCTGGAGCGCCGAGGCCGGCGCGGTGGCCGAGTCGTTCCACCGCATCGACGCCGCGCATCCCGGTCGGTTCGTCCTGGGCATCGGCGTCGGTCACCGCGAGGCCGACCAGCAGTACCGCAAACCTCTCGACGCGCTGACCGACTACCTCGACACGCTGGACGCCCATGACGTCCCGCGGGAGCGCCGGGTGATCGCAGCGCTGGGCCCGAAGGTGCTGCAGCTGTCGGCCGCGCGGGCGGCGGGTGCGCATCCATATCTGACGACGCCCGAACACACCGCGCGAGCGCGTGAGTTGATCGGCCCGGAGGCGTTCCTGGCACCCGAGCACAAAGTGGTCCTGACAACCGATGCGGAGCAGGCGCGGGCGACGGGCCGGGAGGCGCTGCAGATCTACCTGGGTCTGACGAACTACGTCAGCAACTGGAAACGTCTGGGGTTCAGTGATCGAGACGTCACGAAACCGGGTAGTGACCGGTTGGTGGACGCCGTCGTGGCGTACGGCACGCCCGAGCAGATAGCGGCGCGGTTGACCGAACACCTCGAGGCAGGCGCCGACCACGTGCCCGTCCAGGTGCTCACCACGCCTGACAAGCTGGTCCCGGCGCTCGCCGAACTGGCCGGGCCGCTGGGACTGACGAAGGGGAATGCATGACCGACAGCGGAGGCGTATCGCTGAAGCCGGCACTGGGACGCTTCGGGGTGTGGACGGGTGGTCCCGTCGCACCTGAGCAGGCCACCGAGATCGAGAAGCTGGGCTACGGCACTCTCTGGGTGGGAGCCTCTCCCGCGGCGGACCTGTCGTTCGTGGAACCGATCCTGGAGAGCACCGACCGACTGCAGGTCGCGACCGGCATCGTCAACATCTGGACCGCAGCGGCCGGGGAGGTCGCCGAGTCCTACCACCGCATCGAGAAGGCGTTTCCGGGCCGCTTCGTCCTCGGTGTCGGGGTGGGCCATCCCGAGCACACCGAGCAGTACACCAGCCCGTATCAGGCACTCAACGACTATCTCGATGTCCTGGACTCCGCGAAGGTTCCGACCAGCCGGCGGGTGATCGCCGCGCTCGGTCCGAAGGTGCTGAAACTGGCCGCGCAGCGCAGCGCGGGCGCGCACCCCTACCTGACCACCCCGGTGCACACCGGTCAGGCCCGCGAATTGGTCGGCCCGACCGTGCTGCTGGCGCCCGAGCACAAGGTGGTGCTGACCACCGACAGCGAGAAGGCCCGCGAGATCGGCCGAGAGGCAGTCGAGTTCTATCTGGGGCTGTCGAACTACGTCAACAACTGGAAACGCCTCGGCTTCACCGACGAGGACCTGGAACCGCCGGGCACCGACCGCTTCATCGACGCGGTGGTGGCCCACGGCACGCCGGACGAGATCGCCGCGCGGCTGATCGAGCACTTGCAAGCCGGCGCCGACCACGTCGCCGTCCAGGTGCTCGGCGGCCCGGACGAACTGCTCTCGACACTCGAGGAGTTGGCCGGCCCGTTGGGCACCACCGGCTGATGCGGCTGCTGGTCACCGGCGGCGCGGGTTTCATCGGTGCGAACTTCGTCCATGCCACCGTGCGGGAGCGTCCCGACGTCCGGGTGACGGTGCTGGATTCGCTGACCTACGCCGGCAGCGAGGAGTCGCTGGCGCCGGTCGCCGACCGGATTCGGCTGATGCGGGGCGACATCACCGATGCCGCGCTGGTGGACACGCTGGTCGCCGAGTCCGACACGGTGGTGCACTTCGCCGCCGAGACGCACGTCGACAACGCGCTGGCCGATCCGGCGCCGTTCGTGCACTCCAACGTCGTGGGCACCTTCACCGTCCTGGAGGCGGTACGCCGGCACGGGGTGCGGTTGCATCACGTGTCGACCGACGAGGTGTACGGCGATCTGCCGCTCGACGACGCGGCGCGGTTCACCGAGTCGACGCCGTACAACCCGTCGAGCCCGTACTCGGCGACCAAGGCCTCCTCGGACATGCTGGTGCGTGCGTGGGTGCGGTCCTACCGGGTGGCTGCGACGATCTCGAACTGCTCCAACAACTACGGCCCCTATCAGCATGTGGAGAAGTTCATTCCGCGTCAGATCACCAATGTCCTGACCGGGCGACGCCCCAAGCTCTACGGCACCGGCGCCAACGTGCGGGACTGGATTCACGTCGACGACCACAACAGCGCGGTGTGGCGCATCCTCAACGACGGTGAGATCGGCCGCACGTATCTGATCGGCGCCGACGGCGAGTGCGACAACCTGACCGTGCTGCGCACCATCCTGCGGTTGATGGGCCGCTCGGCCGACGACTTCGACCACGTCACCGACCGGGCCGGCCACGACCTGCGGTACGCCATCGATCCGACGCCGCTGCGCACCGAACTGGGCTGGACGCCCGAGCACACCGACTTCGAAGCCGGCCTGCGCGAGACGATCGACTGGTACCGCGGCAACGAATCCTGGTGGGGGCCGTTGAAAGAGCGCGTCGAGGCACGGTACGCGGAGCGCGGCCAGTGAGGACCCGTGAGCTCGCGGTGCCGGGCGCGTGGGAGATCACCCCGACCGTGCACACCGACGCCCGGGGGCTGTTCTTCGAGTGGTTCACCGATCCGGGTTTTTCCGAGATGACCGGGCACCGCTTCGACCTGCGGCAGGCCAACTGTTCGGTGTCGGCGGCCGGAGTACTGCGCGGGATTCACTTCGCGCAGCTGCCGCCGAGCCAGGCCAAGTACGTGACCTGCCTGCGCGGCGCGGTGTACGACGTGGCCGTGGACATCCGGGTGGGCTCCCCCACCTTCGGCCGCTGGGATGCGGTGCGGCTGGACGACCGCGACCGCCGCTCGATCTATCTGTCCGAGGGTTTGGGCCACGCTTTCCTTGCGCTGGAAGAGGATTCGACGGTGATGTATCTGTGCTCGGCGGGTTACGCCCCGGACCGCGAGCACACCGTCAGCCCGCTGGACCCGGCACTGGACATCGAGTGGCCCTTCGACGGCGAGGTGGTGCTGTCCGAGCGCGACCGCGAAGCAGCGACCCTCGACGAGGCGCGCGCGGAGGGACTGCTGCCCACGTGGGACCAGTGCCAGGCGTTCGTCGAGGAACTCCGTCATGGCGCCGCCTCGACATCCGGGTCATCCGGATAGCGCAGCATTCGCTCCGGGTGATGCAGATCGTTCACCCTCGCCTGCCCGGTGTCCAGGCTCGGCGGCGGAATCCACTCGGTGCGACCGTCCTTGCGCTGCACCGTGGTCCAGCCGGTGGTCTCGATCATGCGGTTGTCCGGTCCGCACGCCAGAGTCAGGTCGTCGATGTCGGTCCGCCCGTTGTTCTTCCAGTCGTCCCTGCCGTGGTGCGCCTGGCAGCGGTAGCCGCACGCGTCGCATCCGGGGCGTGTGCAACCGCGGTACTTGGCGTGCAGGACGATTCGCTGGGCCGCGCTTGCACACCGCCGGGTCCGTCCGAGATACAGGGTCTGCTGGGTGTGGTCGTCGAACACCGCCAGGTAGTGGTAGGCGTGCGCGGCCATGCGGATCAGGTCGCGCATCGGAAGCAACGATCCACCGCCGGTGATCGCTTGTCCCGCACCGGACTCCAGTTCGGACAGGGTGGTCGACACGATCACCGTGACCGGCAGACCGTTGAGTTGGCCCAAGTTCCCGGAGCACAGCAGCATCCGGCCCATCGCCAGCAGTGCATCGTGGTTGCGCTGCGCCTGTGACCGGGAATCCCTGGCCCCATCCGCCGGTTCACCGTCGACGGTCGGTTCTTCGTCGTCGGGATTGCACATCCCCGGTGCCGCGAGTTTCGCGAACAGCGCTTCGTAGACCGCCCTGGCCTCCGGCGTGAGTTCACCGCTGATCCGACTCAGGCCGCCCGAACGCTGGGGTCCGAGGTGCACACAACGTTTGCGAGCCCGCTCCGCGTCGCTGAGATCACCGTCCGGGTGCAGGTGCGCGAGCAGTCGATTCGCGGCTTTGCGCAGCCCCTCAGGACCTTGGCGTCCGCCGATGCTCGCCAGGGTCCGGTCCGCCTCGACGCGGGTCTCGGCGTCGACCGCCTCGGGCAACGCGGCGAAGAACTCCCGGATCACCTTGATGTGCTCAGCACCGATCCGACCGCCGCGCTGCGCCGCGGCCGTGTGCTCCAAGACCGGAGCCAACGCTTCGCCCGTCATCGCCGTACGTGGCCCCAGATCCGCAGCCGCATCGATGCGCTGACGCGCCTCGGCCGCACTGATCCGCAACCGGAACGCCAGCAGCTTCGACAGTGAGGTGGCACCGAGCTCCAACGGGTTGGCCTCGGCACTCAGCCGGTTGACGATGCGATGCTGCAACACCGGTGCGCGGCGCGAGTCGACCTCCAGCGCGTCCATCACCTCGAGCAGTTCGCCGTGACTCGAAGAGGTCAGATCCAGCGCGTTCACGGCATCACGCGCGGCCGCCAGGGCCGCGAGCGCCGATGCGACAGGACTTTCCATGACTCGAACACTAGTTCGAGTCATGGCCACCCGGTTCCCGAAGATCCAGGTGGAGCGCGAGTTGGGGATGGATTCGGGTTTGTGGACAACCGACCCGCGCAGCCCCTTGCGATCATGAGAGCGGGATTACTAGGATATCCAAGTATCGACGCGGAAGAAGGCTTTGACATGACCACACGCATCCCCCACTTCATCGACGGCAAGCGCAGCGACCTCGCGTCCACGCGCACCGCTGACGTCCTGAACCCGAGCACCGGACAGGTGCAGGCCCAGGTCCTGCTCGCCAGCGCGGCCGACGTCGACACCGCGGTGTCCTCGGCCGTCGAGGCGCAGAAGGAATGGGCCGCGTGGAACCCGCAGCGCCGCGCCCGCGTGATGATGCGGTTCATCGAGCTGGTCAACGCGAACGTCGACGAGCTGGCCGAGCTGCTGTCCATCGAGCACGGCAAGACCGTCGGCGACTCCAAGGGCGACATCCAGCGCGGCATCGAGGTCATCGAGTTCGCGATCGGAATCCCGCACCTGCTCAAGGGTGAGTACACCGAAGGCGCCGGCACCGGGATCGACGTCTACTCGCTGCGGCAGCCGCTCGGCGTGGTCGCGGGCATCACGCCGTTCAACTTCCCCGCGATGATCCCGCTGTGGAAGGCCGGTCCGGCGCTGGCATGCGGAAACGCGTTCATCCTCAAGCCTTCCGAGCGCGACCCCTCGGTGCCGGTCCGACTGGCCGAGCTGTTCATCGAGGCCGGGCTGCCCGCCGGCGTCTTCCAGGTGGTACAGGGCGACAAGGAAGCCGTCGACGCGATCCTGACCCACCCCGACATCCAGGCGGTCGGCTTCGTCGGCAGCTCCGACATCGCGCAGTACATCTACTCCACCGCCGCGGCCAACGGTAAGCGCTCACAGTGCTTCGGCGGCGCCAAGAACCACATGATCATCATGCCGGACGCCGACCTCGACCAAGCTGTCGATGCGCTGATCGGCGCCGGCTACGGCAGCGCCGGCGAGCGCTGCATGGCGATCAGCGTCGCCGTCCCGGTCGGCGAGGACACCGCGAACCGCCTGCGCGCCCGGCTCGCCGAGCGAGTCAAGGAACTGCGTGTCGGACACAGCCTGGACCCGAAAGCCGACTACGGCCCGCTGGTCACCGAGGCCGCGCTCAACCGCGTCAAGGACTACATCGCCCAGGGCGTGGAGGCCGGCGCCGAACTCGTGGTCGACGGGCGCGAACGTGCTTCGGACGAAATGACTTTCGACGACCAGAGCCTCGAGGGTGGCTACTTCATCGGGCCCACGCTGTTCGATCACGTCACCACCGACATGTCGATCTACACCGACGAGATCTTCGGTCCGGTGCTGTGCATCGTCCGCGCCACGGACTACGACGAGGCGCTGCGCCTGCCCACCGAGCACGAGTACGGCAACGGCGTGGCGATCTTCACCCGCGACGGTGACGCCGCCCGGGACTTCGTCTCGAAGGTCCAGGTCGGCATGGTCGGTGTCAACGTGCCGATCCCGGTCCCGGTGTCCTACCACACCTTCGGCGGCTGGAAGCGGTCCGGCTTCGGCGACCTCAACCAGCACGGCCCGCACTCGATCCTGTTCTACACCAAGACCAAGACCGTGACCCAGCGGTGGCCGTCGGGCATCAAGGATGGCGCGGAGTTCGTCATCCCGACGATGAAATAGCAGATCCCGATGGACTATTTCGGCCTGGACGAGGACGAGCGCGTCATCGCCGAGACGGCCGCCGCGTTCGCCGAGAAGCGGCTCGCGCCGCACGCACTGGAGTGGGACGAGACGCACCACTTCCCCACCGACGTGCTGCGCGAGGCCGCCGAACTGGGCATGGCGGCCATCTACTGTCGCGAGGACGCCGGCGGCAGCGGGCTGCGGCGCATCGACGCGGTGCGCATCTTCGAGAAGTTGGCGACCGCGGACCCGACGGTGTCGGCGTTCCTGTCCATCCACAACATGTGCGCGTGGATGGTCGACAGCTTCGGCACCGAGGAGCAGCGCAAGGAGTGGGTCCCGCGGATGGCGTCGATGGATGCCATCGCCAGTTACTGCCTGACCGAGCCGGGCGCCGGATCGGATGCGAGCGCGTTGCGCACCAGGGCTGTTCGCTCGGGTGACGACTACATCCTCGATGGGGTCAAACAGTTCATCTCCGGCGCCGGGTCCTCGGACGTGTACGTGGTGATGGCCCGCACCGGTGACGAAGGGCCCAAAGGAATCTCGACGTTCGTCGTTCCCAAAGACACTCCCGGGCTGAGCTTCGGTACCGACGAGCAGAAGATGGGCTGGAACGCCCAGCCCACCAAGCAGGTCATCTTCGAGGGCGCTCGGGTGCCGGCCGATGCGATGCTCGGCGGCCCGGACGGTCAGGGCACCGGGTTCGGCATCGCGATGAAGGGCCTCAACGGCGGCCGGATCAACATCGCGGCGTGCTCGCTGGGTGGCGCGCAGACCGCCTACGAGAAGGCCGCGGCGTACCTGGCCGATCGGCAGGCGTTCGGCGGTTCGCTGCTCGACGAGCCGACCATCCGGTTCACCCTCGCCGACATGGCCACTGCGCTGGAGACGTCGCGGTCGCTGTTGTGGCGTGCCGCAACAGCTCTCGACGACGACCACCCGAACAAGGTCGAGCTGTGCGCCATGGCCAAGCGCTACGTCACCGACGCATGCTTCGAGGTGGCCGACCAGGCGCTGCAACTGCACGGCGGCTACGGGTATCTGCGTGAGTACGGTTTGGAGAAGATCGTCCGCGATCTGCGGGTGCATCGAATCCTGGAAGGCACCAACGAAATCATGCGTGTGGTGATCGGACGGTCCGCTGCGGGCCGAGCCCGCGCATCCTGACAACCGACGGGAAAACAGATGACGACGATCGCGTTCCTCGGCCTGGGCAACATGGGCGGTCCGATGGCGGCGAACCTGGTGGGCGCCGGACACGACGTGCACGCCTTCGATCTGGTCGCCGAGTTGAAAGAGGCGGCAAAGGCCAAGGGCGCGAAGGTGTTCGACACCGGCGCCGAAGCGGTGGCCGACGCCGACGTGGTCATCACGTCGCTGCCCAACGGCAACATCGTCAAGTCCGTCTACGATGAGGTGGTGCCGGCGGCCAAGTCCGGGGCGCTGCTGATCGACACGTCCACGATCTCTGTCGACGACGCCCGCACCATTCACACCCAGGCGACGGACCGGGGCCTGGCCCAGATCGACGCGCCGGTCTCCGGCGGCATCAAGGGCGCCACGGCGGGCACGCTGGCCTTCATGGTCGGCGGCGAGGACGAGGCGTTCGAACGCGCGAAGCCGGTACTCGAACCGATGGCGGGCAAGATCATCCACTGCGGCGCCTCGGGCGCCGGCCAGGCGGCGAAGCTGTGCAACAACATGGTGCTGGCGGTGCAGCAGATCGCGATCGGTGAGGCCTTCGTGTTGGCCGAGAAGCTCGGTCTGCCGGCGCAGTCGCTGTTCGACGTGATCACCGGCGCCACCGGGAACTGTTGGGCCGTGCACACGAATTGCCCGGTGCCGGGCCCGGTTCCGACCTCGCCGGCCAACAACGACTTCAAGCCGGGGTTCGCGACCGCGCTCATGAACAAGGACCTGGGCCTGGCGATGGCGGCCGTCGAGTCCACCGGTGCGTCGGCGCCGCTGGGCAGCCATGCCGCCCAGATCTACGCCGATTTCGCTGCCGAACATGCCGACAAGGACTTCAGCGCCGTGATCGAACTCCTGCGGGGTTCATGATCGTCTCGGCGAGCATGCGGCGCAGCCACTTCCGGTAGGCCTGCTCGCTCCACCTGCTGCGGTCGACGATCTTGAGATAGGTCTCGACATCGGCGAGCAGCGCCGCTGTCTCGACGACCTCGTCGAACGGTACGTCCTCGCGCAGCCAACCGCGCTCGCGGAACACCACCAGGATCCGGCGGACCTGGCGTTTGATGCCGTCCAGCAGTTCCTCGAGGTAGCGGTCCAGCGTGGGGTCCGAGGCCGCGCCGCTGAACAGTGCCCGCGCGGTGCGCGCGGAGCGCCTGTGCAGGTCGGCCTGCAGCGTCACGATGAACTCGGCCGCTTCCTGCGGATCGTCGATCTGCGCCAATCGGTCGCCCACGTCGCCGTCGAGGATGTTGCGGTCGCCGCTGCGACCGAACGCACTGTATTCGACCGCCGCGATCATCAGCGCGGCCTTCGGCCCGTGGGTCTGCACCGTCTCGACCGACACCCCGGCCTCAGCCGCGATCTTGGCCAACGTGGTTCCCGCATACCCGTTCTCGGCGAAAAGCGCAGCCGCGGCCGCAACGACGGCGTGCCGGGTCTGCTCGGCCTGTTGACGCCGCAGCTCAGATCGGTAGCGACGGGGCGGCTCTTCCGAATCCGATATTGACCTGTATGCCATAGTGCTGAATACTACGCCATCGTAGCCAACCTCTCGAAGGAGCCACCGTGGCCTCGATCCTGATCGCCAGCGTGCCGATCCACGGGCACGTCACCCCCCTGCTGGCCGTGGCACGTCACCTCGTCGACCGCGGCGACGACGTCCGGTTCCTCACCGGCAGCCGGTTCGCCGACCCTGTGTCCGCCACGGGCGCCCGTCACATCGCGCTCGCCGGGGAAGCCGACTACGACGACCGCGTCGATTCCGACGTCCGTTTTCCGCAACGGGCCGCGCTGCGCGGCATCAAAGCCGTCGCCTTCGACATCGAGCACATGTTCGTCCGGCCCGTTCCCGCACAGATCGAGGCGGTGATGACCGCGAACGCCGAGCAACCCGTCGACGTGCTGCTCGTCGACCCGACCTTCGCCGCCGCGCCGTTCCTGCTGAGCCGCCCCCGTCCGGCACGCCCGGCGATCGTCTACTGCGGCGTGCTGCCGCTGTCGATGTCGAGCCCCGACGTCGCACCGTTCGGCCTCGGGTTGCCGCCCGCGCGATACGGCAACCGTGCCCGCAACGTCATCCTGGAGCGCCTGACACGCGGTCTGCTCAGCGGGATCACCGACCTGAGCAACGAGATTCACCGACGAATGCACGGCACCGACTTGCCGTTCCCGATGATGGACTGGGCACGCCACGCCGACGCCGTCGTCCAGTTCACCGTGCCCGCATTCGAGTACCCCCGCTCGGGCATGCCGCCGCACGTCCACTTCGCAGGGCCCCTGTCGGCCAGCGGATCCCACGCACCGCTTCCCCCGTGGTGGGGTGATCTGGACGGCACCAGCAAGGTCGTGCACGTCACGCAGGGCACCATCGCCAACAAGGACTACACCCAACTGATCGTCCCGACGGCACACGCGATGGCCGACGACGATGTGCTGGTGGTCGTCTCCACCGGCGGTCGGCCGTTGGACACACTGCCGCCCCTGCCTGCGAACGTCCGCGCCGCCGAATACCTGCCGTACGACGAATTACTGCCTCGCACCGATGTTTTCGTGACCAACGGCGGATACGGCGGCGTGCAGTACGCGCTGCGCTACGGCGTGCCCATCGTGGCCACCGGCGGCAAAGAGGACAAGCCGGAGGTGGGTGCCCGTGTCGCTTGGTCCGGTGTCGGTCTACAGATCCGTCGCGACCGCCCCGCCGTCCGGACGCTGCGCCGCGCCGTGCGGCGCGTGCTGAGCGAGCCCAGTTTCCGTGCAGCGTCGCACCGTATCGCAGCGGACATGGCCGACAGCGGCGGCTACCGCGTACTGACCGACGTCATCGACGACGCCGCCGGAAATCGGGTCCGCGATCAGGCCGCCGTAATCGAATGTGACTGACTCCAGCTGTCGCGCACCTGCTGACAGTCGGCCAGACGCAACGGCACGCGTTCGTCGTCCCCGGCCACCAACACCGTCGGCAACCCCGCCGTCTCGGCCGCGCGCCGGCTCGCCGGCGACCCCGCGAACGCGAGCGAATCCTGCGCGGTGACACCGAGTTCGTCCAGAGCACGCTGGTACAGGGTTCCGTCCGGGGCATCGTCGACGGTCACCACCGTCGCGACCACACCGTCGCCGACCAGCTGACGGACCAGCGGTTCCACCCAGGTGTGGCTTCCGGTGCTCACGATTCCCACCGCAACCCCGGAACCCGTTGCCTCGGTGATCACGTCGACGATGTCCGGGCGGGGCGCCACGTCGGCGTCGAGGATGGTCTCGTCGAGAATCATCTCCTTCGCCGCGCAGATCTCGTCGATCAACAGTTCGGCCAACACGTCGCACTCGCAACACACGCCGCGCTTGCGCAGCTCGGCTGCCACCCGCCGGCGTTCGTCGGAGAGCACCAGCAGCTGCCGGTAGCGCTGCTCGGACCAGTTGATGTCCAGTCCGAGTTCGTCGAAAGCCGCGTTGAAGGCCGGACGATGCCCCGCCGTGTCGATGTCGGCGAGGGCGTCGAGGTCGACGATCACCGCCCGCAGCGGAACCATGTTCGCGTCGCTGGGCTGCGGCCAGTCCCACCAGAACCGGCCGGCTCGCCATGCTTTCCCGTCGATAGGTTGCATGGATCTGATCGTGGCGTAGGTCACACCGCGCCCGCCTCCCCCATTAGGGGGATTCGCCGCGCCACGATGCACCCGAAGTTGATCACCACGACCGGGCCGCGCCCCTAAGGTTGGGGGCATGGCCGATGCGACACCGGTGCGGATCGTGCTGGTGGACGACCACGAGATGGTCATCGAAGGCCTCAAGGCGATGCTGGCCGCGTTCGAAAACCGCGTGACCGTGGTGGGTCAGGCCGTCGGCGCCGAACACGTCTTCGACGTGGTCGCCGAGCACAACCCCGACATCGTGTTGTGCGACGTGCGTATGCAGGGCTCCAGCGGCCTCGACGTCTGCCAGCAGCTGCGGGCCCGCGACCCGGACCGCAAAGTCGTGATGCTGTCGGTCTACGACGACGAGCAATACCTGTTCCAAGCGCTGCGGGTCGGTGCGTCGGGCTATCTGCTCAAGAGCATCAGCAGCGAGGAACTGGTCCGCCAGCTCGAGCTGGCCCACGGCGGTGCGACAGCGATCGACCCCGGCATGGCCGCCCGGGCCGTGGACACCGCGGCGCGGCTGCAGCGGGACGAATTCTGGCCCGGGGCGCGTCAGGGACTGACCCAGCGCGAAAGCGAGATCTTGGCCCTGGTGGTCAACGGGCTGTCCAACCGCGCCATCGCGGCCAAGTTGATCATCGGCGACGAAACCGTCAAGACGCACCTGAGCTCGATCTACCGCAAGCTCGGGGTCAGCGACCGCACCGGTGCCGTGGCCACGGCGCTGCGGGAGGGCATCTACCAATGAGCTCGTCCGCCCGCGCCGTCCTGACCGCCGACCGCGAACTGGCGCTGCTGCGCGAGCTCATCGAGGCGGCCTCGAGCGGGCCCGGCGTCGAACCGCTGGCCGCGGCGGCGGCACGGATGATCACCGCGTCCACCGACAGCGACGTGTGCTTCGTCCACGTCCTCGACGACACCGAACGCTCGCTGACGCTGGCCGGGGCCACCCCGCCGTTCGACTCCGAGGTCGGAAAGATCAGACTGCCGCTCGGACAGGGCATTTCGGGGTGGGTGGCCAGCAACCGCAAACCGGTGGTGATCCGCAGGGACAAGGAATCAGATCCGCGGTACCTGCCGTTCCACTCGCTGCGCGGCCGCGACTTCACCTCGATGGTGTCGGTCCCCATGGAGACCGCCCCGGGAGGCCTGGTCGGCGTGCTCAACGTGCACACCGTCGCCGAGCGCGACTTCGGCGATCGCGACGTCGAGCTGCTGCTGGTGATCGGGCGGCTGATCGCCGGCGCCATGCACCAGGCGCGTCTGCACCGACAGCTGGTGGCCCGCGAACGCGCGCACGAGAACTTCGTCGAGCAGGTCATCGAAGCGCAGGAGTTGGAGCGCCGCCGGCTGGCCGGCGACATCCACGACGGCATCTCGCAGCGGCTGGTGACCCTGTCGTACCGGCTGGATGCCGCGGCCCAGGCGCTCGATGACCGCGACGCCCTGACCGAACAGCTCGAACGTGCCCGCGAACTGGCCGACCTGACGCTGCAGGAGGCACGCGCGGCGATCAGCGGTCTGCGCCCGCCGGTGCTCGACGACCTCGGGCTCTCCGGCGGGCTGGCCAGCCTGGCCCGATCGATCCCGCAGGTCGGCATCGAGCTCGACCTCGCCGACCCCCGGTTGCCCGACCACATCGAGCTCGCGCTGTACCGCATCGCCCAGGAATGCCTGCAGAATGTCGTCAAGCATGCGCGGGCGAAGTCCGCGCGGCTGACGTTCCGCGTCGATCGCAGCGAGCACGGTGACATCGCGCGGCTCGAGATCGCCGACGACGGCATCGGTTTCGACACCTTCGAGCACCCGCTGGGTGCCGACGAGATGGGGGGATACGGATTGCTCTCGATGGCCGAGCGCGCCGAGATCGTGGGAGGACGGCTCAACATCCGGTCCCGTCCCGGCGCCGGCACCACCGTGACCGCGACGATCCCGCTGCCCTCGACCGCGGCGCCGCGGTGACGGGGCCGGACACCTGGCCGGTGCACGGACACGCCGACGTCGTCCGGGTGCTCGACGACCACGAGACGTTCTCCAACGCCGTCTCCGCGCGGCACGTCGCCGTCCCCAACGGCATGGATCCGCCGCAGCACACCGCGTTCCGCGCCGTCGTGGACCGGTACTTCACCGCCGACCGGTTGGCGACGTTCGAGCCGCGGCTGCGGGCGATCACGTCTGACCTGGTGGCGGCCCTGCCGCGGGAGGCCGAGTTCGACTTCGTCGACGCGTTCGCCGAGCCCTACGCCGGCCGCGCCCAGTGCGCGTTCATGGGGTGGCCGGACTCGCTGCAGGAGCCGCTGCGCGAGTGGGTTAAGAGCAATCACGCCGCCGTGCACGCCCAGGACCGGGAGAAGATGTCCGCGGTGGCGCTGGCCTTCGACGGCTACATCCGCGCGCAGCTCGACGCACGACGCGGACCCGGCGCCCCCGAGGACACCACCACCGATCTGCTGGGCGAGGTCGTCGACGGTCGGCCGCTGAGGGACGACGAGATCGTCTCCATCGTGCGCAACTGGACCGTCGGCGAGCTCGGCACCATCGCGGCCGGCGTCGGGATCCTCGCGCAGTTCCTGGCCGCCCATCCCGACGTCCAGAACCGGTTACGCGCCGGCCCGACGCTCATCGAGCCGGCCTGCGACGAGATCCTGCGGCTGCACGCGCCCTTGATCAGCAACCGGCGTCGCACCACGGCCGAGGTCAGGCTCGGCGACACCCGCATCCCGGCCGAGGCGCCTGTGACCGTGATGTGGGCGTCGGCCAACCGCGACCCGCGCGCGTTCGACGCCGCCGACGAGTTCCGGCTCGGACGCGACCCTGGGCGCAACCTGCTGTATGGGCGCGGCATCCACGTCTGCCCCGGCGCGCCACTGGCGCGCATGGAGTTCCGCATCGTGCTCGAAGAACTGTTCGCCGCGACGCGACGCATCACACTCGGCGGGCGGGCCGTCCCCGCGACCTATCCGGCGGCCGGCTTCTCGGAGTTGTCGATCCGGTTGAGCTGACCTCAGAAGTCGCCGGCATTGCGGCGCAGTGTCTGGATCGACGCGGCCAGTGCCCGCGACTCCTCCTCGGACATGCCGATGTCGGCGAAGACGTCGTTGTTCAGCGTGACCGTGGCGTCCTCCACGGTGGAGCGGCCCAGGTCGGTGATCCGCACCAGCGTGGTGCGGCCGTCCGTGGGATGCGGCAACCGTTCGACCAGCCCGTCGGCCTCCAACCGCCGGATCGCGTGGGTGACGCTGGTGACGTGGACCTGCAGTCGGTCGGAGGCTTTGGTGATCGGCAAGGCACCGGTGCGGCTGAACGCCAGCAGCCGCAGCAGCTCGTACCGGGAGAAGCTCAGGTCGTAGGGCCGCAGCGCGTTCTCCACGCGGGCCAGCAGAATCTGATGGGCCCGCATCACCGACGTCACCGCGACCATCCCGTCGGCGACGTCGCCCCAACCGCTGCTCTCCCAGTTGGCGCGCGCGACCGCGATCGGGTCCCGGTTGGTCACGCCGTCAGGATGCGCGGTCCGTCGTCGGTGACCGCGACGGTGTGCTCCCAGTGCGCCGCGCGTGACCCGTCGGCGGTCACCACGGTCCACTCGTCGTCGAGCACCACGGTGCGCTTGGTGCCCAGCGTCAGCATCGGCTCGATCGCCAGCACCGAGCCCGTCGCCAGGTAGGGACCGCGCCCGGGCGAGCCCTCGTTGGGCAGGAACGGGTCCATGTGCATCTCGCGGCCGATGCCGTGCCCGCCGTAGCCGGCGACGATGCCGAACTGCCGGCCGTGCCGCTTCTCCGCGGCGCGCGTCCCCTGCTCGATGGCATGCGAGACGTCGGTGAGCCGGTTGCCGGGCACCATCGCCGCGATGCCGGCCCCCATGGATTCCCGCGTGGCGTCCGACAGCGCCTGGTCGTCGGCCCGGGCCGCGCCGACGCTGAACGTGAACGCCGAGTCGCCGTGCCAACCGTCCAGGATCGCGCCGCAGTCGATGGACACCAGATCCCCCTCGGCCAGGATCTCCGCCGCGGTCGGGATGCCATGTACGACGCGGTCGTTGACCGATGCGCAGATCGTGGCCGGGAAACCGTGGTAGCCCAGGAACGACGGGATCGCGCCGCCGTCACGGATGACGGACTCGGCGACGGCGTCGAGTTCCAGCGTGGACACGCCCGGAGCCGCAGCCGCACGCACGGCACGCAGCGCCGCGGCGACCAGCGAACCGGCCGCGGCCATCGCGTCGAGCTCCCCGGCGGTGCGCTGGGGAACGACCTTGCGGCTACGCAAGCCGGGCAGCGAGACCATCTAGCGGCCGAGCGCCTTGAGGGCGCGGTCGAACACCACGTCGAGCTCACCGACCGCGTCGACGCTGGTCACCGAGTCGCGGTAGTAGTCGAGCAGCGGAGCGGTCTCGTCGCGGTACACCTTGAACCGGTTGCGGATGACGTCCTCGGTGTCGTCCTCGCGGCCACGGCCTTTGAGCCGGCTGACCAGTTCCTCTTCCGGCACCCGGAACTCCAGCACTGCGTCCAGCGACAGTTTGCGCTTCTCGAGCATCGCGTCGAGCGCCTTGGCCTGCTCGACCGAGCGCGGGAAGCCGTCCAGGATGAACCCCTTGGCGGCGTCCTCGTCGTCGAGGCGGTCGTCGACGAGCGCGTTGGTCAGCGTCGCGGGGACCAGGTCGCCGGCGTCGAGGTACTTCTTGGCCTCCAGGCCGAGCTCAGTGCCGTTGGTGATGTTGAACCGGAACAGGTCGCCGGTCGAGACATGGGGAACGTCGAGCTTCTCGGCCAACCTCTGCGCCTGCGTTCCCTTGCCTGCGCCGGGCGGCCCCAACAACACGATTCTCAACTTTCCGAGCCCTTCTCTCACTTCAAAAAGCCTTCGTAGTTGCGCTGCATCAGCTGGCTTTCGATTTGCTTGATGGTGTCCAGGCCGACGCCGATCATGATCAGCACCGCGACGCCGCCGAACGGCAGGTTCTGCAGAGTCGCACCGCTGCCCATCTGCAGGAACAGGTTGGGCAACACGGCCACCACACCCAGATAGATCGAGCCGGGCAGCGTGATGCGTGACAGCACGAACCTCAGGTAGTCGGCGGTGGCCTTACCGGGGCGGATACCCGGGATGAAGCCGCCGTACTTCTTCATCTCGTCGGCGCGTTCGTCGGGGTTGAACGAGATCGACACATAAAAGTACGTGAAGAAGACGATCAGGCCGAAGTAGATGCCGATGTAGATCGGGTCGGCCGGGTTGGTCAGATTCTCCGCGATGAAGGTCTGCCACCAGCTGGTCTCGGTGCTGTCGCTGGCACTGGCCACCAACTGGCTGATCAGGTGCGGAATGTAGATCAACGAGGACGCGAAGATGACCGGGATGACGCCGGCCTGGTTGACCTTCAGCGGCAGGTAGGTCGAGGTGCCGCCGTACATGCGACGTCCGACCATGCGCTTGGCGTACTGCACCGGGATACGGCGCTGACCCTGCTCGACGAACACCACCGCGACCAGGATGGCCAGGGCCGCAACACAGACCATCGCGAAGACCAGCCCGCCGCGGTCCTCGAGGATCATGTTGCCCTCGACCGGGATGCGGGCCGCGATGCCGGCGAAGATCAGCAGCGACATGCCGTTGCCGATGCCGCGCTCGGTGACCAGCTCGCCCATCCACATCACCAGCGCCGCGCCGGCCGTCATGACCAGCACGATCACCACGAGCGTGAAGATGTTCAGGCCCTCGCTCTGGCCCTCGATGATGTCCAGCGTGCAGCCCTGCAGCAGCCCGCCGTTGGCGGCGAGCGCGACGATGCTGGTGGCCTGGAGGATGGCCAACGCGATCGACAGATAACGCGTGTACTGCGTCATCTTGGCCTGACCGGCCTGCCCTTCCTTGCGCAGCTGCTCGAAGCGCGGGATCACCACGGTGAGCAGCTGCACGATGATGCTGGCCGTGATGTAGGGCATCACGCCCACGGCAAACACCGTCAACTGCAGCAGGGCGCCACCGGAGAACAGGTTGATCAGCGAGTAGATCTGCCCCGACTCACCGCCACTGACGTCGGCGATGCACTGCTGGATGTTGGGGTAGTTGACGCCCGGGGACGGGATCGCTGCACCGACGCGGTAGAGGATCACGACGCCGAGGGTGAACAGGATCTTTCGCCTCAGATCGGCTGTTCGCAGTGATGAGATGAAAGCCGAGAGCACTCTTTCCTCCTGCACGGCCGAGTTGTCGATCGCGGCGTGCTCATGTGGCTGGCGTGACCAGCGTGGGCGTTAAGTCGTGCGCGCGACGGCACGAGCAGGCATTCGGCCTGCGCAAGTCACGCGTTCAAACAGTCTACGAGACTAACAGTTGCAACTCCGTTGTCCCCAAATCAGAAGCGTACAGTCGTGGTATTCCATTAACGCAGCTAACTAGTTTGTGAAGGGTGTCCGCATGCCCCGCAGTAACGATGACACCTGGGATCTGGCGTCCAGCGTCGGTGCCACGGCCACCCTGGTCGCCGCAGCCCGCGCGGTCGCGTCGCGGGCCGACGATCCGGTGATCGACGATCCGTTCGCCGAGCCGCTGGTACGCGCCGTCGGCGTCGACTTCTTCACCCGGCTGGCCGGCGGGGACCTCACCCCCTCCGATCTCGACGTGCAGGACGGCCAGTCGCCGGTCGGGATGAGCCGCTTCGCCGACGGGATGGCCGCACGCACCCGCTTCTTCGACGACTTCTTCGCCGCCGCTACCGCCGACGGCGTCACCCAGGCCGTGATCCCCGCCGCCGGGCTCGACGCGCGGGCCTACCGGCTGGACTGGCCGGCCGGCGCGGTCCTGTTCGAGGTGGACCAGCCCGACGTGATCGCCTTCAAGAGTCGAACGTTGGCGCAGCTGGGCGCAAGGCCGACGGTGGATCTGCGCACCGTGGCCGTGGACCTGCGCCAGGACTGGCCGGCCGCGTTGGCCGCCGCCGGGTTCGACGCCACCCGGCCGACGGCGTGGATCGCCGAGGGTCTGTTCGGCTACCTGCCGCCGGAAGCCCAGGACCGCCTGCTCGATCAGATCTTCGCGCTCAGCCCTGCCGGCAGCCGGCTGGCCGCCGAAGGTGTGCCCAGCCATCAGGGCGTGGACCCCGAGGAGGTCCGCGAGCGCATGCAGGCCTCCACCGACCTGTGGCGTGCCCACGGCTTCGATCTGGACTTCTCCGAGCTCGTGTTCCTCGGTGAACGCGCCGAGCTCCCGGGGTACCTCACAGAGCAGGGATGGACGGTCGAAGCCGTGCCGACCAACGACCTGTTGCAGCGCTACGGGTTGCAGCGGCTGGACACCGACGAAGGATTCGCCGAGGTCGTCTACGTGACGGCGCAGAAGTAGAAGGGGCTGACAGCGCGATGGCACGAACCGAACGCGACACCTGGGATCTGGCCTCGAGCGTGGGGGCCACCGCGACGTCGGTCGCCTCGACGCGGGCATTCGCCAGCCGCGGACCCGAACCGCTGATCGACGATCCCTACGCCGCTGTCCTGGTCGAGGCGGTCGGTCTGCCGCACTTCATCAAGGTCGCCCGCGGCGAGATCGACTTCGACTCCGATCCGCTCTTCGGCGCCCAACTGATGCGCGAACAGATCGCGGTGCGTACGCGGTTCTTCGACGACTTCTTCACCGCCGCCACCGCCGACGGCATCACCCAGGCGGTGATCCTGGCGTCCGGACTGGACACCCGCGCCTACCGCCTGCGCTGGCCGGCCGGCACCGTCGTCTTCGAGATCGACCAGCCCAGCGTGATCGAGTTCAAGACCCGCGTGCTCGCCGATGCGGGCGCGACCCCGGCCGCCGAACGGCGCACCGTGGGGATCGACCTGCGTGACGACTGGGCCGGCGCGTTACGTCAGCGCGGTTTCGACGACACCGTGCCGACGGCATGGATCGCCGAGGGCCTGCTGGTCTATCTGCCGCCGGACGCGCAGGACCGGCTGCTCGACCACATCACCGCCCTCAGTGCCCCCGGTAGCCGGCTGGCCACCGAACACATGGACGCCCAGGCGTTGACCGGCGACTGGGCCAAGGCCATGACCGAGCGGGCCCGCCGGCACGGCAGCGACGTCAACCTCGAGGAGCTGTTCTACAACGGCCCCCGCACGTCGGCCGCCGAACACCTGCAGGGCCAGGGCTGGCAGGTCGACATCCTGCCGACCGCGCAGGCCTACTCCGCGAACGGGTTCGAACCGCCGAAGAACGACCTGATGGCGATGATCGGCGACTCCGGCTACCTCACCGCCCGGTTGGGCTGACGCCGTGGCCCGCCAAGAGGACGACACCTGGGACCTGGCCTCCAGCGTGGGCGCCACCGCCACGATGGTCGCCGCCGCCCGGGCGCTGGCCAGCGCCGACGCCGACCCGCTGATCGACGATCCGTTCGCCGACCCGCTGGTGCGCGCGGTCGGCCTGGACTTCTTCGTCAAGATGCTCGACGGGGAACTCGACCTGTCGCTGTTCCCCGACACCTCCCCCGAGCGCGTGCAGGCGATGATCGACGGGATGGCGGTGCGCACCCGCTTCTTCGACGACAGCGTGCTGGCATCCACGCGGGCCGGCGTCCGACAGGTGGTGATCCTGGCCTCGGGTCTGGACGCACGCGCCTACCGGTTGGACCTGCCGACCGACACGGTGGTCTACGAACTCGACCAGCCCCGCGTCATCGACTTCAAGACGCAGACACTGACCGAGCTCGGTGCGCAACCACGCGCGGCCCGGCGCACCGTGGCCGTCGACCTGCGCCAGGACTGGCCGCAGGCGTTGGCGGACGCAGGTTTCGACGCGTCGGCGCCGACGGCGTGGCTGGCCGAAGGTCTGCTGATCTACTTACCGCCCGAGGCCCAGGATCTGCTCTTCGACCGCATCACCGTGCAGTCCGCCCCCGGGTCGACGGTGTCCACCGAATACGTGCCGGGCATCGTCGACTTCGACACCGAGAAGGCGAAGACACTGGCCCAACCCCTACGCGAACACGGGCTGGATTTGGACATGTCGACGCTGGTGTACGCCGGCCGGCGCAGCCACGTCGTCGACTACCTGGCCGACCTGGGCTGGCAGGTGACCACGACACCGCGCGACGAACTGTTCGCGCGCTTCGGCCGCACCCTGCCGCCCGACGCCGCCGGCCAGGATCCGCTGGGCGGCCAGATCATCTACGTCAGAGGCGAGTTGGGCCCAGCCACAACGCGTTGACCCCGGACATCGAGCGCTGGGTCTGGTCGACCACGTCGGCCACCGAACGAAACGCCAACGCGGCCACCGCATCCGACAGCGCCGCCGCCGGCTGGGACGATGGTTTGGGCCGCAGCACGTCGAGCAGCGACGAACCCGGCAGGTGCACGATCGCGACCCTGGTGTCCTCGTCGATGTCGGCCAGCTTCTTGGCGCGCTGGATCGCGGTGCGCAAGCCGCCGAGCTCGTCGACCAGACCGCGGGCGTGCGCGTCGGCGCCCGTCCACACCCGGCCGCGGGCCACCTGCTCGACCTCCTCGACGCTCATCGACCTGCCCTCGGCGACGCGCGCGACGAAGTCGGTGTAGAACAGGTCGGCTTCGGCTTCGACGTGGGCCCGCTGGTCCTCGGTGAACGGCGCGTCGACCGACCACGCGTCGGCGTTGGCGTTGGTGCGCACGGTGTCCGAGCCGACGCCGAGCCGATCCTTGAGACCGCGCGCCACCAGCTTGCCGGTGACCACGCCGATCGAGCCGGTCAGCGTGCCCGGGTTGGCGACGATCGCGTCCGCCGCCATCGACACGTAGTAGCCGCCCGAGGCCGCCACCGCACCCATCGACGCCACCACCGGCTTGCCGCGCTCACGGGTGCGCGCCACTTCCCGCCAGATGGTCTCCGAACCGGTCACCGAGCCGCCGGGGCTGTCGACGCGCAACACGATCGCGGCGACGTCGTCGTCGGCGGCGGCTTCGCGCAGCGCGGCGGCGATGGTGTCCCCGCCGGCCGACGAGCTGCCCATCGGCGACACCTGGCGTCCGCCTCGGCCGCTGACGATCGGCCCGGACAGCGTGACCACGGCGATCTTCGGCTGGCTCTTCAATCCCGGCACCGACGGCTTCTTGGCCCGGGCATAGCGGGACAGGAACAGTCGCGGCGGCGCATCGTCGGCGTCGGCGTCGTCCACCTCGGCGATGTGCGCGTAGGCCTCGTCGCGGAAGCCGATGCGGTCGATCAGCCCGGCGGTCACGGCGTCGTCGCGCAGCAGCGGCGCCCGGTCGGCCAGCGCGTTCAGCGCGGCGACGTCGATGTTGCGGGACGCCGCCACGGCGTCCCAGACCTGCGACTGCAGGCTGTGCACCAGCGCGGCGTCGGCTTCGCGGTGCGCCTCGGTGTACCCGTGCTCGGTGAAAAGATTTGCAGCGGATTTGTATTCACCGCGCGCGACGAACTGCGCCTCGACGCCGAGCTTGTCCAGCGCGTCGCGCAGGAACAGGGCGCTGGTCGCGAAACCGACGAGCCCGACGGTGCCCGACGGCTGCATCCACACCTCACCGAACGCCGAGGCCAGGTAGTACGACAGCGTGCCGGGGTAGGTTTCGGCCCACGCCAGCGACGGCTTGCGCGCCGTGAAAGCGGCGACGGCTTCGCGCAACTCCTGGACCGGTCCCGGCGGGGCGGCAGTGATCTGCACGCGGGCGATCAGACCGGCCACGCGCGGATCCTCGGCAGCGCGGTGGATCGCGGCGACCGCTTCGCGCAGCAGCAGAGGTTTCGTCGGCCCGATGACCCCGGACAACACGGCGAAGGGGTCGAAACCCGCGGTCTCCGGCGGCGCACTCTGCAGATCGAGTTCCAGGATGGCGCCGTTCGGGACACCCTGGTGACGGGCGGTGTCGATCTTGCGTGCCAACTGGCGAACATCGTCGAAGCCGGGCATCCCGGACAGCAGAGAATGCATCAGCCGAGCCTACCGACGGCCCGCGACAGGTCAGCGACCGACGAAACGCGCGTACTGCGGGCAGTAGGCGCTGACCGACACCCGCATGAGGCCGGTGGCCTTGTCCCGGTCCAGTCCGGAGTTCTGCAGCGTCGTGCGCACACCCCGCACCACCGGGACCGGGTTGACGTTGCCGGCCAGTCCCGCGGTGAGCAGGTCGCACACCTGACGCCCGAGCGCGGGCACATCGGCGATGCGGCTGGTGTCGATGCCCAGCGCTTCGACGGCGTCGCCGAAGCGGGCGTCGTCGGGTTGGGCTGCGGCAGGCGCAGCCGTGCCGAACGCCGCCAGGCCGGCGGCGACCATCGCCGCGGCCACGGTGCGACGGTAGCGAATCATGGTTGCTCCTAGGTGATTTCCCCCGCGCAGTGTAATCGTGCGCGGTGCGGCGCGCGTTACGGGCGCAGAGACGCAGAAAGCCCCTGCCGGAGCAGGGGCTTTCGCGTGCAGCGCTGGGTTCTACAGCTCGGTGGCGCTGCCACCGGCGGCGGTGATGGCCTCGCGGGCCGAACCGCTGAACTTGTGCGCGGTGACGTCGACCTTGGCGGTCAGTTTGCCGTCGCCGAGCACCTTGACGAGCGTGTTCTTGCGGACCAGGCCCTTGGCCACCAACTCGTCGACACCGACGGTCCCCCCTTCCGGGAACGCCTTGGCGATGTCGCCGACGTTGACCACCGCGTACTCGGTGCGGAACCGGTTGCGGAAGCCCTTGAGCTTGGGCAGCCGCATGTGGATCGGCATCTGGCCACCCTCGAACATCACCGGCACGTTCTTGCGTGCCTTCGTGCCCTTGGTGCCGCGGCCGGCGGTCTTGCCCTTGGAGCCCTCACCGCGACCGACGCGCGTCTTGGCGGTCTTCTCGCCGGGCGCGGGCCGCAGATCGTGCAGCTTGATCGTCATTTCTAGACCTCCTCAACCGTGACCAGATGGTGCACGGTCTTGATCAGACCGCGGGTCTGCGCGTTGTCCTCGCGCACCACGGACTGGCGGATCTTGCGCAGGCCCAGCGTACGCAGCGTCTCACGCTGCTTCCACCGCGCGCCGATGGTGCTGCGCACCTGGGTGATCTTGAGCTCTGCCATCTGTTACGCCGTTCCCTCACGCGCAGCGCTGGCGGCCATGGCCTCAGCCTCACGGCGGGCCTTGAGCATGCCTGCGGGCGCTACATCCTCGATCGGCAGGCCGCGGCGAGCCGCAACCTCTTCGGGGCGCTGCAACATCTTCAACGCGGCGACGGTCGCGTGCACCACGTTGATCGCGTTGTCGCTGCCCAGCGACTTGGCCAGGATGTCGTGCACCCCGGCGCATTCCAGCACCGCACGCGCAGCGCCGCCGGCGATCACACCGGTACCGGGGCTGGCGGGGCGCAGCAGCACCACACCGGCCGCGGCCTCACCCTGCACGGGGTGGGTGACGGTGCCGCCGATGAGCGGAACCCGGAAGAAGTTCTTGCGCGCTTCCTCGACACCCTTGGCGATCGCGGCGGGCACCTCTTTGGCCTTGCCGTAGCCGACGCCGACCATGCCCTTGCCGTCGCCGACGATCACCAGCGCGGTGAAGCTGAAGCGGCGACCACCCTTGACCACCTTGGAAACGCGGTTGATCGACACCACGCGCTCGAGGTAGTTGCTCTTCTCACGGTCGTCTCGACCGCCGCGGCCACCGCGATCGTCGCGGCGTCCCCGGCCCCTGCCGTCGCGGCCGTCGCTCGACGGCCCGCCGGCTCCCACAGCCTGCTCGGCCATCATGCATTCCTTCCGGTTCGGTTCATGTCGGTCAATGCGTTCATCAGAACTTCAGCCCGCCTTCGCGCGCGGCGTCGGCCAGAGCTGCGATCCGTCCGCCGTAGGTGTACCCACCGCGGTCGAACACGACCTCCTCGATGCCGGCGGCCTTGGCACGCTCGGCGATGAGCTGACCGACCCGCGAGCTGGCGGCCTTCTTGTCGCCCTCGAGCGCACGCACGTCGGCCTCGATGGAGGAGGCCGCCGCCAGCGTCACGCCCTGGGCGTCGTCGACCAGCTGCACGTGGATGTGCCGCGCGGACCGGTTGACCACCAGGCGCGGACGCGCGGCGGTGCCGGCGACCTTCTTGCGCAGGCGGGCGTGCCGCCGCAGACGCGAGGTGCGCCGCGTCTCGGAGATGTTCTTGCCGACCGGCTTGTAACCGGCTTCTTGAGTCTTGGTAGCCATGACTACTTACCTGTCTTTCCGACCTTGCGGCGGATCTGCTCGCCCTCGTAGCGGATCCCCTTGCCCTTGTAGGGGTCGCTCTTGCGCAGGCGGCGGATGTTGGCCGCGATCTGGCCGACCTTCTGCTTGTCGATTCCCGAGATCGAGAACTTGGTGGGCGTCTCGACCGTGAAGGTGACGCCCTCGGGAGCCTTGATCAGGACCGGGTGGCTGTAGCCGAGCGCGAACTCCAGGTCGCTGCCCTTGGCCACCACGCGGTAACCGACTCCGAAGATCTCCATCTTGGTGGTGTAACCCTCGGTCACCCCGGTCACCAGGTTGGCGATCAGCGTGCGCGACAGGCCGTGCAGCGAGCGGTTGCGGCGCTCGTCGTTCGGGCGGGACACCACGATGGCGCCCTCGTCGTCACGCGAGACCTCGATGGGCTCGGCGACATCGAGGGTCAACGTGCCCTTGGGCCCCTTGACCGCCACGTTCTGGCCGTTGATGGTCACGTCGACGCCGTTGGGGACGACGACCGGCTGCTTTCCAATGCGAGACATGTTCTAGCCCTCCCTCACCACACGTACGCGAGGACCTCGCCGCCGACGCCCTCGCGGGCCGCCTGGCGGTCAGTCCTCAGACCGGACGACGTGGAAATGATCGCCACACCCAGACCGCCGAGCACGCGCGGCAGGTTGGTGGACTTCGCGTAGACGCGCAGGCCGGGCTTGGACACCCGGCGCAGGCCGGCGATGCTGCGTTCCCGGCTGGGGCCGTACTTCAGCTGCACGACCAGGGACTTGCCCACGCGGGCGTCCTCGGTGCGGTAGTCGCTGATGTATCCCTCGCGCTTGAGGATCTCGGCGATGTTGGCCTTGATCTTGCTGTGCGGCAAGGTCACTTCGTCGTGGTACGCCGAATTGGCGTTGCGCAGACGTGTCAAGAAGTCTGCGATCGGATCCGTCATGGTCATGACAGCCGGTTCACCTTTCTCGCGGCGGTTCCCGGACCGGGCCTACCGCAACTGTTTTCGTGTGTGGTCTGTGGTTTCCGGCTGCTACCAGCTGGACTTCTGCACGCCGGGCAGCTCGCCCGCGTGCGCCATCTCGCGCAGGCAGATGCGGCACAACCCGAACTTGCGGAACACCGAATGCGGCCGGCCGCAACGGTTGCAGCGCGTGTAGCCCCGCACCTTGAACTTCGGCTTCCTGTTGGCCTTGATGACCAGCGCCTTCTTTGCCATGTGTCTACTTCTCCTTGAACGGGAAGCCCAGCGCCCGCAGCAGCGCCCGTCCCTCGTCGTCGTTCGTCGCCGAGGTGACGACGGTGATGTCCATGCCGCGGGGCCGGTCGATGCTGTCCACGTCGATCTCGTGGAACACCGACTGCTCGGTCAGCCCGAAGGTGTAGTTGCCGGTGCCGTCGAACTGGTTGGAGTTCAGACCGCGGAAGTCGCGGATACGCGGCAGCGAGATCGAGATCAGCCGGTCCAGGAACTCCCACATGCGGTCGCCGCGCAGCGTGACGCGGGCACCGATCGGCATGCCTTCGCGGAGCTTGAACTGCGCGATGGACTTGCGGGCCCGACGGATCTCCGGCTTCTGGCCGGTGATCAGGGTCAGGTCGTTGACGGCGCCGTTGATGAGCTTGGCGTCGCGGGCGGCGTCTCCGACACCCATGTTCACGACGACCTTCACCACGCCCGGGATCTGCATGACGTTGGCGTAGCCGAACTCCTTCTGCAGCGTCTCGCGAATCTCTTCGCGGTAGCGCTGCTTGAGGCGCGGCAGGCTCTTGGTTTCGGTGCTGGTCATCTCAGATGTCCTTGCCATTGGTCTTGGCGACGCGGACCTTCTTGCCGGTCTCGGCGTCGATGCGGTAGCCGACGCGGGTGGGCTTACCGTCGGAGTCGAGCAGCATCACGTTGGAGACGGCGATCGGCGCCTCCTGGGTGACGATGCCGCCGGACGAGGCGCCGCGCTCGTTGGCCGACTGCGCGGTGTGCTTCTTGATCCGGTTCACGCCCTCGACGAGGACCTTCTCGCGATCGGGGTACGCCACCAGGACCTTGCCCTTGGCTCCCTTGTCCTTGCCGGAGATCACCAGCACGGTGTCGCCCTTGTGGACCTTCATCTACAACACCTCCGGGGCAAGCGAGACGATCTTCATGAAGCGCTTCTCGCGCAGCTCACGACCGACGGGCCCGAAGATGCGGGTGCCGCGGGGGTCGTTGTCGTTCTTGATGATGACGGCGGCGTTCTCGTCGAACTTGATGTAGCTGCCGTCGGCGCGGCGGCGCTCCTTGACGGTGCGGACCACGACCGCCTTGACGACGTCGCCGCGCTTGACGTTGCCGCCGGGGATGGCGTCCTTGACAGTCGCCACGATGACATCACCGATGCCGGCGTAGCGCCGCGACGAACCGCCGAGCACGCGGATGCACAAGATCTCCTTGGCGCCCGTGTTGTCGGCGACCTTGAGCCGCGATTCCTGCTGAATCACTAGATCTCCTGACCTGGTTACTGTGTGCACGCAGGATTACCGACCCTGACGTGCGCGGTCTTTGTCACCCAAAGGCACGCGGGGCCCGCCGCATGGCTGGCCGAGGTCTGCCTAAGGCAACCCGTACATACTAGGTGAGCTCGGCGAATGCGCCAAATCCCGGTTTCCGCCGGTCAGCGGGCGCAGCGGAAACCGATGTGGGTGGTGGCGCTGTCCTGCGACTGCGGGGACCGCGCCGACGGCCGATACCGGTGACAGTACTCCGGCGCGCACAGGTGCGATCCGCCCTTGAGTGCCTGGTTGACGGCAGGATCGGGGTTCTCCGGCGGGCAGCACGACGGGGCGGCCCCGAGCCGGTGGTGGCCGGTGAAGCGCGTGGTGGTCCACTCCCAGACGTTGCCGATCATGTCGACCAGGCCGTACGCGTTGGGCGGGAATGTGCCGACCGGCGACGTGCCGCACCACCCCAGGGCGCCCTCGTTGCGGTACGGGAACCGGCCCTGCCAGGTGTTGGCCATCAGCCGCCCGCCCGGCATCGGGTCGTCGCCCCACCCGTAGGTGCTGGTCGAGCCGGCATGCGCGGCGAATTCCCACTCGGCCTCGGTGGGCAGTCGGCGCCCGGCCCAGCGGGCGTAGGCCGCCGCGTCGGTGTAGCAGACCGACACCACCGGGTGGTCGGGCTTGTCGTCGACGGTGCTGCCCGGGCCGAACGGTGCGCGCCAGCACGCGCCGGGCACCCATTCCCACCACTGCCGCCAGTCGCGCAGGTCGACCGGCCCGGTGGTGGGCCGGAACACCAGCGCGCCGGGCACCAGGTCCTCGGGCGAGGCCCCGGGGAACTGGGCCGGGTCCGGCGCGGTCTCGGCCACGGTGCGGTATCCGGTGTCGGCGACGAACTCGGCGAATTGAGCGTTGGTCACCGGGTGCCGTTCGATCTCGAACGGCTCCACGGTGACGGTGTGCACCGGAGCCTCCTCCGGATAGAAGCGCGTCGAACCCATCCGGAACGCCCCGCCGGGCAGCGCGACGAGTTCGGTCATCAGTCCCGGGCGAACGCTCGCGCGAACTCGCGCTCCAGGTCGACGAACGGTGCGCCCGAGACGTTGACGTCGACGCGGGCGATGGTGCCGCCGGCGAACGGGAACGGCGGGGTGTAGCTGCGCGACACCGGGGAGCCGGAGTTGCGTCCAACGCTCAGGCTCGCGCCGGCGAGCCCGAAAGTCACCGGCATGGTGCGCATCCCGGAGTATGTGGCGACTTCGGCGCCGTCGACGTAGAGCACCGCGTCGCCGAGCGGGGTGTGACTGTTCTCGACGGTGCCGGTGCGGGTGTAGGCGAATCCCAGGGTGTGCGGGCCGGGTCCGACGGGCTGGGAGGACGACAACGTCTGCTCGGTCTCGCCGAGGAAGTTGTAGGTGAAGTGCAGCAGTCCGTCACGCAGGAACATCACGTAACCACCGTGTGCCCCACCGTGTTTGACGACGACGCCGGCGGCGTCCTCGTCGAGCGCGACGTCGGCCAACACCGCGAACGAGCGCCCGCGCAGTTCGACGGCCGCACCGCCACCGAGGTCGGCGGTGCCCGGGTAGTAGGTGTAGGCGCTGCGCTCCCCGGCCAGGTGCGGCCGCCAGCGCGACACCGTCTCGAGCACGTCGAGGTCCGACAGCGGCAGACCGTTGTACTTCTCGGCTTCGGCGAACCACAGTGCCACCAACTCGGCGAGCTTGTCGGGCTGTTCGGCGGCCAGATCGTGGCATTGGCTGCGGTCGGATTCGATGTGGTAGAGCTCCCAGCGGTCGGCCTCGAAGTTGGACCAGCCTGACGGTGACGCGGGATGCACGGCATTGGCGAACCATCCGCGGTGCCAGATCCCGCGCGTGCCCAGCATGGTGTAGAACTGTGTGTCCTTGCCGGTGGGAGCAGTCGGATTGTTCAGGGCCACTTTGAAACTGACGCCGTCGAGCGGCTTCTGCGCCACGCCGCGCACTGTCGCCGGCGGGGTGATCTCGAGCAGGTCGTAGACGGTGGGAGTGATGTCGGCGACGTTGACGTAGTTGTCGCGCACTTCGCCGTGGGCTCGAATTCCGTTGGGCCAGGAGATGATCGCGCTGTCGGCGATCCCGCCCTCATGGGAGGCGTAGCGCTTGTAGAGCTTGTAGGGCGTGTTGAACGCCATCGCCCAGCCGATCGGATAGTGCGGGAACGTCTCGGGACTGCCGAGCACGTCGAAGGCACGCATGCTCTCCTCGACGGTGTCGATGTAGCCGTTGAAGAACTTCCCCTCGTTGACCGAACCGTTCGGGCCGCCCTCACCGCTGGCCCCGTTGTCGGAGATCACGACGATCACGGTGTTGTCCAGTTGGCCGGTTTCCTCGAGATGGTCCAGGACGCGGCCCAATTGGGCATCGGTGTAGGACAGGAACCCTGCGAAGACCTCGGCCATGCGGGCGAACAACCGCTTCTCGTCGTCGTCGAGGGAGTCCCACGGACGCACCGTGTCCTGCTGCGGCCACGGCTGACCATCGGGACCGGTGACGTCGGAGTACGGGTTCAGCGGTGACAGTTCGGTGTTCGGCGGGACCAGACCCATGCGTTTCTGGTTCTCCAGCACGATCTCGCGGTAGCGCTCGTAGCCCATGTCGAACTTGCCGGCGTATTTGTCGGCCCACTCCTTGAACACGTGGTGCGGGGCGTGCCCGGCGCCGGGGCAGACGTAGGCGAACCACGGCTTCTCGGGTGCGATCACCTTTGCGTCACGGATGAACTCGATGGTCTTGTCGGCCAGGTCCTTCGACAGGTGGTAGCCATCGTCCGGGGACCCCGGCGGTGCCACCGGATGGTTGTCGTACACCAGATCCGGATACCACTGGTCGGTTTCGCCGCCGAGGAAACCGTAGAACCGTTCAAACCCGCGCGAGAGCGGCCAATGCCGTTTGGTGGACGCCAGATTCGACTCCTCGATCGGCGTCAGGTGCCACTTGCCCACGCAGTAGGTGTTGTAACCGTTCTCGGCCAACACTTCCGACAGCAGCGCGGTGTCGAACGGGATGCGTCCGTTGCAGTTGGGGAAACCGTCGGTGAACTCTTCGATGGTGGCCATCCCGACGGTTGTCGCATTGCGGCCGGTGAGCAGCGACGCACGCGTCGGCGAGCACAGAGCGGTGGTGTGGAATTGCGAAAGCCGCACCCCGCGTTCGGCGATGCGGCTCATGGTGGGCATCTCGACCAGCCCACCGAAGCAGTCCCAGGTCGCGATTCCGACGTCGTCCCACACGAGGTAGAGCACGTTGGGTGAATCCGGCTGTGCCGTCGGAGCGGCGAACGGGCCCCAGTCGGGCTCCGAGTCACGGATGTCGAGCTCGATCTTGCCGTTGAAACCCGCGGTCATGCCCGGAGATTACACCGACGGGTCGCGATTTCAGCCAGAAGTACACGGTCGCGACCGGGACCGTCCACCCCAGCCAGCCGCCGAGACCGGCGACCATGTGCAGGAAGTCCTCCTCGCTGCCGCCAAACAACGTGGCCTGCAACGGCTGCAGCGCGACGAAGAGGACCGGGTTCCACACCCTGTTGGTGATGATCGACAGCGCCGCGGTGACGCTGAGCGCCATGTTGAACCGGTGCGCCGCGATGTCGCGCCGGCGAACGCCCACCCAGCCGGCGGTCGTGAAATACAGCCACACAGCGGCCAACACGACGTTGCTGACCGCCAACACAGGACCGAACGGTGTCGCGGCGCCGAGCACCAGCGCGCACAGTGCCGCCGGGATCGCGGTGCCCATGTACACCCGACCGACGACGCGGTGCACGGCCGGGTGGCGTAGTCGCCGGCCCGGCCAGATCTGGTGCACCGCGGCCACCATCGCCACGCTGCCGAGCAACACGTGGGCCACCAGCATCGGGTAATGGCCGTCGAACGTCGGCGGGACTCTGGTGTCTCCGCGCAGATACGGGGGCAGCGACAGCGCCACGAATCCGGTCGCGATCACGGCGACCACCCGCCATGCGTATGTCATACGCAAAAGCGTATGGCATACGCAGCAGACGGAACAAGCCTTATGGTGGCCTTCATGACCCCGGATCGCCCCATCCCGCGTGCCCTCGAGGCGTTGTGGAGAAATCCCGACAGCGGAACGCGGACGCGCGGGCTGAGCCGGCAACGCATCGTCGAGGCGGCCGTCGAGATCGCCGACTCCGACGGTCTTGCCGCCCTGTCCATGGCCCGCCTGGCCGAGCGGCTGGGGTGCGGCACCATGTCGCTCTACCGCCACGTCGCGAACAAGGACGAACTGGTCACCTTCATGGTGTCCGCCGCACCCGGTCCCCCTCCCGACCCCGCCGAGTCAGCCCAGTGGCGCCACAACCTGACCGACTGGGCGCACGGGCTGTGGGACGTCTACCACCGGCACCCATGGATCCTGGAGGCGGCCGCCGGACCGCCCGTCGATCCCGGGCAGCTCGCGTGGCTGGACGCCGGGCTGGCCACCATGGGCCCGACGAGCCTGTCGGAGCACGACAAGCTCGCCGCCGTCATGGCGATCCTGCACTTCGTCCGCGGCTCCGCGGCGCTGGATCTGGCCGCCGGCGCACAGCACGACGCCTTCGACCATCCGGCGCTGCTGCGGGAGTTCGTCGACGCCGACCGTCACCCGGCGCTCGCGGCCGCCCTACGCGCCGGGGTCTTCGACGGAGCCGACGACCGCGGCGCCGACTTCCGCTCCGGGCTGCGGTTGATTCTCGACGGGATCGCCACCCGGCTCAACGAGAAAACCCCCGCTGCCGAAAGGGCATACGGGGGTCTCTCCGAATGATCGGTACTACTTGGCCTTCTCGAGGACCTCGACCAGCCGCCAGCGCTTGGTGGCCGACAGCGGACGGGTCTCCATCAGCGAGACGCGGTCGCCGACACCGGCGGCCTCGTTCTCGTCGTGGGCCTTGACCTTCGTGGTCGTGCGGATGATCTTGCCGTAGAGCGGGTGGCTCTTCCGGGACTCCAGCTCGACCACGATGGTCTTCTGCATCTTGTCGGAGACGACGTAGCCGATGGCCGTCTTGCGGCGGCCGCGCGGCTGCTCCGTGCGGGGCGTGTACTTCGCCCCCTTCTGGTCGCTATCTGCCATCAGGATTCCTCACCTCCGGGTCCGGCGGCCAGACCCAACTCACGTTCGCGCAGCACGGTGTACACCCGTGCGATTTCCTGCCGCACGACGCGCAGCCGGCGGTTGTTGGCAAGCTGTCCGGTGGCCATCTGGAAGCGCAGGTTGAACAGCTCTTCCTTGGACTCGCGCAGCTTGTCGGTCAGTTCGTTGTCGGTGAGCTCGCGCAGTTCACCCGGCGTGGTGCCGACGGCCATCAGAACTGCTCCTCTCTGGTGACGATGCGTGCCTTGATCGGCAGCTTGTGGATCGCACGCGTCAGTGCGGCGCGGGCGATCTCCTCGTTCGGGTAGCTCAGCTCGAAGAGCACGCGACCCGGCTTGACGTTGGCCACCCACCACTCCGGCGAACCCTTACCCGAACCCATGCGGGTCTCGGCGGGCTTCTTGGTCAGCGGACGGTCCGGGAAGATGTTGATCCACACCTTGCCGCCACGCTTGATGTGCCGGTTGATGGCGATACGAGCGGACTCGATCTGCCGGTTGGTGATGTAGGCGTGCTCGAGCGCCTGGATGCCGTAGTCGCCGAAGCTCACCTGCGTGCCGCCGCTGGCGATGCCACGCTGCTTGGGGTGGTGCTGCTTGCGGTGCTTGACCTTGCGAGGGATCAGCATGCTAGCTCTCCGTATTCTGGGTCGCGCCGGCAGCCGCCTCGGTGCCCTGGGTCGCTTCCGCGACGGCAGGAGCCTCGGCAGCGCGGCCGGCGTCAGTGCTGGTGGCGGTCGTGCCCGACGCACCGCTGCGACGCGGGCGAGTGCCCGACGGGCGCTCGCGACGCGGACGGTCCGCGGCGGGGGCGGCGGCCAGCTCGCGCTTGCCACCGACGATGTCGCCCTTGTAGATCCACACCTTCACGCCGATGCGGCCGAAGGTGGTCTTCGCCTCGTAGAGGCCGTAGTCGATGTCCGCGCGCAGCGTGTGCAGCGGGACCCGACCTTCGCGGTAGAACTCCGAGCGGCTCATCTCGGCGCCGCCGAGGCGACCCGAGCACTGCACCCGGATGCCCTTGACGTTGGGCTGACGCATCGCCGACTGGATGGCCTTGCGCATCGCGCGGCGGAACGCCACACGGTTGCTCAGCTGCTCGGCGACACCCTGGGCGACCAGCTGCGCCACCGACTCGGGGTTCTTCACCTCGAGGATGTTCAGCTGGACCTGCTTCTTGGTCAGCTTCTCCAGGTCGGCGCGGATGCGGTCGGCCTCGGTGCCGCGGCGACCGATCACGATGCCCGGACGTGCGGTGTGGATGTCCACCCGGACGCGGTCACGCGTGCGCTCGATCTCGACGTCGGCGATGCCGGCCCGCTCCAGGCCGGTGGCCAGCAGCTTGCGGATCGCGACGTCTTCCTTGATGTACTCGGCGTACTGCTTGTCGGCGTACCAGCGCGACTTCCAGTCGGTGGTGATGCCGAGGCGGAAGCCGTGCGGATTGATCTTCTGGCCCACTACTCCGAGCCTCCCTTCGAGCTGGCTGCCTTACTGGCCTGAGCACGACGCGCGCGCGCCGCCGAAGCCGAGGCGCCGCGGTCGGAACGGCTCGGTCGACTTTCCACGATCACCGTGATGTGGCTGGTCCGCTTGCGGATCCGGAAGGCCCGGCCCTGGGCGCGCGGACGGATGCGCTTGGCGGTGGGGCCCTCGTCGGCGTGGATGGTCGCGACCACCAACGTCGTCGGGTCGAGGCCCTCGTTGTTCTGCGCATTGGCCGCGGCGCTGGCGATCACCTTGGCGACCGGCTCGCTGGCGGCCTGCGGCGCCCACCGCAGGATGTCGAGGGCTTCCTCGACGCTCTTGCCCCGGACCAGGTCGATGACCCGGCGGGCTTTGGTCGCCGAGACACGCACGTAGCGCGCCGTCGCCGACGCTGACGGATATTCAATCGCTGTAGTCATCGCCTCTTGCTCTTCCGGTCATCCTTGATGTGACCCTTGAAGGTGCGGGTGGGAGCGAACTCGCCCAGCTTGTGCCCGACCATCGCCTCGGTGACGAACACCGGGACATGCTTGCGTCCGTCGTGGACGGCGAAGGTGTGACCGATGAAGTCCGGGATGATGGTCGACCGGCGAGACCAGGTCTTGATGACCTGCTTGGTGTTCTTCTCGTTCTGGACGTCGACCTTCTTGAGCAGATGGTCGTCGACGAACGGACCCTTCTTCAGGCTGCGTGGCATCTGTGGCTCCTACCTAGCGCTTCTTGCCGGTGCGCCGGCGTCGGACGATGAGCTTGTCGCTCGGCTTGTTGGGCTTGCGGGTGCGGCCCTCGGGCTTGCCCCACGGACTGACCGGGTGACGACCACCGGACGTCTTGCCCTCGCCGCCACCGTGCGGGTGGTCGACCGGGTTCATCACGACACCACGGACGGTGGGCCGCTTGCCTTTCCAGCGCATGCGGCCGGCCTTGCCCCAGTTGATGTTCGCCTGCTCGGCGTTGCCGACCTCGCCGACGGTGGCGCGGCAGCGGACGTCGACGCGGCGGATCTCACCGGAGGGCATACGCAGCGAGGCGTAGGAGCCTTCCTTGCCGAGCAGCTGGATGCTGACACCGGCCGAGCGGGCCAGCTTCGCGCCGCCGCCCGGGCGCAGCTCCACGGCGTGGATGACCGTACCGGCGGGGATGTTGCGCAGCGGCAGGTTGTTGCCGGGCTTGATGTCGGCGTTGGCGCCGGACTCCACGACCATGCCCTGCTTGAGACCCTCGGGCGCGATGATGTAACGCTTCTCGCCGTCCAGGTAGTGCAGCAGCGCGATGTTCGCCGTGCGGTTCGGGTCGTACTCGATGTGCGCGACCTTGGCGTTGACGCCGTCCTTGTCGTGGCGACGGAAGTCGATCACGCGGTAGGCGCGCTTGTGGCCGCCGCCCTTGTGCCGGGTGGTGATCCGGCCGTGTGCGTTGCGGCCGCCCTTGCCGTGCAGCGGGCGAACCAGCGACTTCTCCGGATGATCACGAGTGATCTCGGAGAAGTCGGAGACGCTCGAACCGCGGCGACCGGGGGTCGTCGGCTTGTACTTGCGAATAGCCATCTTCTAAATCTCCCTGCCGGCTAGGCCGGCGCTCCGAACAGGTCGATGGACTTGCTGCCTGCGGCCAGCGTCACGATGGCGCGCTTGGTGTCCTTGCGCTTGCCGTAACCGGTGCGGGTGCGCTTGCGCTTGCCCTGCCGGTTGGCGGTGTTCACCGACGCGACCTTGACGTTGAAGATCTTCTCGATGGCGATCTTGATCTGCGTCTTGTTCGAGTCGGGGTGCACGATGAACGTGTACACGTTGTCCTCGATGAGCCCGTAGGACTTCTCCGAGATCACCGGCGCGAGGATGATGTCGCGGGGGTCGGTCACGGTGGCCATCAGGCGGAAACCTCCTGCTGCTTGGTGCCGGCCTCGATGTACGCGTTCAGTGCCTCGACGCTGAACACCACGTCGTCGGCCTTGAGCACGTCGTAGGTGTTGAGCTGGTCCGGCGAGATGACGTGCACGCCAGGCAGATTGCGTACGCTCAGGGCGCTGTTCTGGTCGGCCCGGCCGATGACCACGAGGATCTGCTTGCGGTCGGTCAGGCTGCCCAGGAACGTCTTGGCGCTCTTGGTCGACGGGGTCTGCCCCTCGACGAGCTCGGTGACCGCGTGGATCCGGCCGTTGCGGGCCCGGTCGGTCAGCGCACCGCGCAGCGCGGCGCGGATCATCTTCTTCGGGGTCCGCTCGCTGTAGTCGCGCGGCTTCGGGCCGTGCACGGTGCCACCGCCGGTGAACTGCGGTGCGCGGGTCGAGCCCTGACGGGCGCGGCCGGTGCCCTTCTGGCGGTACGGCTTCTTGCCGCCGCCGCGAACCTCGCCGCGGGTCTTGGTCGAATGCGTGCCCTGGCGGGCCGCTGCCAGCTGCGCGGTGACCACCTGGTGCATCAACGCGATGTTGGGTTCGACGTCGAACAGCTCCGCGGGCAGCTCGATGGAGCCGTCCGTGGCGCCTGCGGGCGTCCGTACCTCGATTTTCAGAGTCATGCCTTCTCGCCTCGCTTGATTGCGCTGCGGACCATCACCAGTCCACCGTTGCGTCCGGGGATCGCACCCTTGATCAACAGCACGCCGTTCTCGGCGTCGACCTTGTGCACCTTCAGGTTCTGCGTGGTGACGCGGTCGTTGCCCATGCGGCCTGACATGCGGGTGCCTTTGAACACGCGGCCGGGGGTGGCGCAGCCACCGATCGAACCCGGCCGGCGGTGCACGGCCTGGGCGCCGTGGCTCGCGCCCTGGCCGCGGAAGCCGTGCCGCTTCATGGTGCCGGCGAAGCCCTTGCCCTTGCTGGTGCCGGTCACGTCGACGTAGCTGCCGTCGGCGAAGATCTCGGCGGTCAGCTCCTGACCGACCTCGTACTCGGCCACGGCGGCCTCGTCGTCGAGCCGGAGCTCGGCGAGATGGCGGCGCGGGTTGACACCGGCGGCGGCGTACTGGCCGGCCAGCGGCTTGTTGATCTTGCGCGGGCTGATCTCGCCGTAGGCGAGCTGCACAGCGCTGTAACCGTCGCGCTCCGCGGTGCGGATGCGCGTCACGACGTTGGGCCCGGCCTTCACGACCGTCACCGGCACGACCTTGTTGTTCTCGTCGAACACCTGCGTCATGCCCAGCTTGGTGCCCAAAATGCCTTTACGTGCCATTTCTGTTGAGCTCCTACTGGATGTTGACGTCGACGCTGGCCGGCAGATCGATGCGCATCAAAGCGTCCACCGTCTTCGGCGTCGGGTCGAGAATGTCGATCAGCCGCTTGTGGGTACGCATCTCGAAGTGCTCCCGCGAGTCCTTGTACTTGTGCGGAGAGCGGATGACGCAGTACACGTTCTTCTCGGTCGGCAGCGGCACCGGGCCGACCACGCTGGCGCCCGTCCGGGTGACGGTCTCGACGATCTTGCGCGCCGAGGCGTCGATCGCCTCATGGTCGTAGGCCTTGAGCCTGATGCGGATCTTCTGTCCCGCCACGCTTCTCCTACCTCACTACTAAGTGGCCCCACGCCATCGGGAACTCCCGCGGCCCGGTGGGCCTGGCTGTGCCGCCGCTGTTTACCTGTCTGTGGTTCACCGGCCCCCGCGGTCGGGTGTGTCGCCCGTACGCACACTCCACCGCGTCGATATTGTCGCGATCGAGGTTGGGGACCGGAAGCGCCCCGAAGGGCGCCGGTCGCATGCCCGGCCAGGCGAACCTGGCTCAAGGCAACCCGAACAGTATGCCTGAGATCGGGCGCTCAACCAAATCCCTGGTCAACCGGCTGCGGACCAGAAGTCGCACTGGTGCTCCCGCAGGAAATCGCCGTCGACCCGGCTGCCGTCCGGATGCAGTGTCATCCAGTGTGCCCCATCGGGGGCGTGCAGTTCGGGCCACTCGGGTCCGGGTTCCCCGGTGCGCACGAATTCACTCCAGTGATCGATCATCCGGTGGCTCAATTCCTGCTGCGCGGGCGTGAGGCCGGGAGCTCCCCCGACGTCGAACAGGTAGCGCACGTCCAGCGAATGGCTGGCGCCCACCGGGAACGGGAGCGTGGCCAGCGGCTCGGGGGCAGGCGCGGTGCGGTCGTCGAATTCGTAGGCGTAGACGGGTGCGCGACGGCCCAGGTCGTCGGCGAGGCGGGCGGCGACACAGCTGAACAGTCCGTCGGTCGCCGCGGCCGAGTAGGCCAGCGCGACGTCGCCGTAGCGGTCCACCGGATACCGCGCGAGGACGGCGTCTGCGCGGGCGCCGAACGCCTCCTCGAGCAGCGGCCGGTAGCGCTCGGGACCGTAACGCTCCCCGTCGGTGAGGTAACGCAGCCCGGCGAACAGGGTGAACTCGTCGCGGGTGGTGCCGATCAGGACGGGCACCCGCGCGGCACGTCCGTCGGCGGCGCCGTCGATCGGATCGATGGGCAGCACCGCAGAACCGGTGGCGGGACCGGACAACTGGGCACCGCCGAGCCGGCTGTACCAGACCGGCTCACGCAGCTTGTCCACCCGCAGGCCGCGTAGGCAGGCGGCCGCGGCGGCGACGTCCGGACACCCGGCCGCGGCGGCGTAGTCGAGGCTGATGCGTTGCGCGTCGGGTAGCGCGGCCTGCGCCGCGCACGGTCCGCTCATGACGATCGCGCCGTGAAACAGGCCCTCGGACTCCGGGGCGACGAGGTGGTCGCAGACCGACATCGCGCCGGCGGACTCCCCCGCGATCGTCACCCGGGCGGGATCTCCGCCGAACGCGGCGATGTTGTCGCGCACCCAGCGCAGCGCCGCCTGCTGGTCGGCCAGCCCGTAGTTGCCGACGGCACCGGGCGGGCCCAACGCCGGATGCGCGAGGAAGCCCAGTGCGCCCAGCCGGTAATTGACGGTGACCACTGCGATGTCGCCGCGTTCGACGAGCCATGCGGCGTCGAACATCCCGCCGCCGCCGGCGACGAAGCTGCCGCCGTGGAACCACACCATCACGGCCGCGGGTTTTCCGGGTTGGTCGCGCTGCGTCGGCGCCCACACGTTCAGCGTCAGGCAGTCCTCGTCGGTCTGCCTGCCGAACTCCGGCTCTCCGCTGGGCGCCTGGATGCACCGGGGTCCGTCCCGCTCGGCGTCACGCACGCCGTCCCACGTCGGAGCTGGTTGCGGCGGCGCGAACCGCAGCGGTCCCACGGGTGGCGCCGCGTACGGGATGCCCCGGAAGACGCGGTGTCCGGTCTCGTCGACCCCGCGCACCGCACCCGTCGCCGTCTGCACCACGGCCGGGTCGGCCGGCGCCGCTTCCGGCGTCTCGGCCGTGCAGGCGGCGACGAGGAGCAACACGACCAGCGCGGCGAGCGCTCGTTTCGGCATGACGTTTGACAGTAGCCCGCCCCTCGACAAGTGGCGCCGATCACATAGACTGTGCTTGACACCCGTCAAGTACTGCCCTGTGTGAGGAGCCCCATGAGCACACCGACGATGGACGAAGCCGCGAAGGTGCTGGCCGATCCCAAGGCCTACGCCGACGACGCGCGGCTGCACGCCGCCCTGTCACACCTGCGCGCGCACAACCCTGTCGCCTACGTCGAGCACGGGCCGTACCGACCGTTCTGGGCGATCACCAAGCACGCCGACATCATGGCCATCGAGCGGGCCAACGACCTGTGGCTGTCCGAGCCGCGACCACTGCTGGCCACCGCGCAGGCCGACGATCTGGCGAAGGCCCAACTCGAGATGGGGCTCGGGCTGCGCACCCTGATCCACATGGACGACCCGCACCACCGCAAGGTGCGTGCGATCGGCGCCGACTGGTTCCGGCCGAAGGCCATGCGCGACCTGAAGGTGCGGGTCGACGAGCTGGCGAAACGCTACGTCGACAAGATGCGCGACATCGGCCCGGAGTGCGACTTCGTCACCGACATCGCGGTGAACTTCCCGCTGTACGTCATCCTGTCGCTGCTCGGCCTGCCCGAGGAGGACTTCGGCCGGTTGCACATGCTGACCCAGGAGATGTTCGGCGGCGACGACGACGAGTACAAGCGCGGCACCACCCCCGAAGAGCAGATGGCCGTGCTCACCGACTTCTTCAACTACTTCGCGGCGCTGACCGCGTCGCGGCGCGAGAATCCGACCGACGACCTGGCGTCGGCGATCGCGAACGGCCGGGTGGACGGCGAGCTCATGACCGACGTGGACACGCTGTCCTACTACGTCATCGTCGCCAGCGCCGGCCACGACACCACCAAGGACGCGATCTCCGGCGGGCTGCTCGCGCTGATCGAGAACCCGGACCAGCTGGCGCGGCTGCAGGGCGACCTCGGCCTGATGGGCACCGCGGTCGAGGAGATGATCCGCTGGTCCACGCCGGTCAAGGAGTTCATGCGCACCGCCGCCGAGGACACCGAGGTGCGCGGCGTGCCGATCAAGAAGGGCGAGTCGGTCTACCTGGCCTACGTGTCGGGCAACCGGGACGAAGAGGTGTTCGACGAGCCGTTCCGCTTCGACGTGGGCCGCGACCCGAACAAGCACGTGGCGTTCGGTTACGGCGTGCACTTCTGCCTCGGCGCCGCGCTGGCCCGCATGGAGATGAACAGCCTGTTCACCGAGCTGCTGCCCCGGCTGGAGTCGATCGAGCTGGCCGGCGAGCCCCAGCTGTCGGCGACGACGTTCGTCGGCGGGCTCAAGCACCTGCCGATCCGTTACTCGGTGCGCTGAGCCGCCTTTGTGTAGGTGTTGAGGAAGGCGTCGACGGCGGCGACGGCCACGGCGCGGTAGTCGAAGTCGGTCAGCGTGCTGATGCGCCCGAACGCCAGCGGGCCGATCAGCAGCGCGAACGCGGTCGTGCGATCGACCGGCAGGAGTTGTTCGGCGGCATCGGCGCTGCCGAAGACGGCGTCGAACGGCGCTGAGTACTGTTCGGCGATGCGTTCGCGCAGTGAGCGCACTTGAGTTCCCGCCGCGTGGGGTACCCCGGTGATGTCCGGGCCCAGTGACAGCCACGCCATCGCGGTGAGGGTGGTCGGCGCTTCGGCGATCGAGTCGGCCCATCCGACCACGATCGCTTCGAGTCGTTCGCGCAGGGTGCCGCGTTCCGGCGGCATCGGCGGCGGCGGGATCAGGCCGGTGAACGCGGCGGCGACCAGGTCGTTGCCGCTGGGAAAGTGGCGGTACAAGGTCGCGCGGGCGACATTGGCCTGGCGGGTGACCGCCTCGATCGTCACCGCGCCGGGGCCGCCGGCACGCAGGAGCGTCGTGGCCGCATCGAGCAGACGCGCGCGTGAGCGCGCAGGCCGCGGATCACCGTTCTCGGCGGTCATGGTTTCTCCCAGTTCGACAACGGGAACCTCCACGAGACTATTGGTCTTGCAACGAGACTGTTAGTCTCGTGAAACGTTTTCGAGACCAACAGTCTTGAACCTCCTGCTGGAAGAGACGTCATGGTCACCGTCACCGGACCCGCTCAGGATATCGACGCCCAGATCGCCACCCTGTCCAATCGTCGGCGGGTGTGGCTGCTCGCCATCGCCAGCATCGACGTCCTGCTGGTGATCGCGTCGATGGTCGCACTCAACGCCGCGCTGCCCGACATCGCGCTGCAGACCTCAGCGACGCAGAGTCAGCTCACCTGGATCGTCGACGGCTACACGCTGGCGCTGGCCTGCCTGCTGCTGCCGGCGGGTGCCCTCGGGGACCGGTACGGGCGGCGCGGCGCCCTGCTGGTCGGACTCGCGATCTTCGCGGTGGCCTCACTGGCGCCGAGTGTGCTCGACAGCCCGACACAGATCATCGTGGCACGCGCCGTCGCCGGCGTGGGCGCGGCGTTCATCATGCCCGCGACCCTGTCACTGCTGACCGCGGCGTTCCCCAAGGCCGAGCGCAACAAGGCGGTCGGAATCTGGGCCGGCGTCGCCGGGTCCGGGGCCATCTTCGGATTCCTCGGCACCGGCCTGGTGCTGCACTTCTTCTCGTGGCAGTCGATCTTCTACGGCTTCGCCGGCGCCGCTGCCCTGATGTTCGTGCTGACCCTGACCATCGGCTCCTCCCGCGACGAGACCGCCACCCCGATCGACTGGCTGGGCGCCGGGTTGATCGCCACCGCGATCGCCGTGTTCGTCCTGGGCATCGTCGAGGCGCCGGCGCGCGGGTGGACCGACCCCGCCGTCCTGGGCTGCATCGGCGGCGGTCTGGCCCTGGCGGCCGCCTTCGCGGCGGTGCAGTTGCGGCGCACGCATCCGTTGCTCGACGTGCGGTTGTTCCGCCGGCCCGACTTCGCGACCGGCGCGGTGGGCATCACGTTCCTGTTCATCGCCAATTTCGGCTTCTTCTTCATCGCGATGCAGTTCATGCAACTGGTGATGGGCTACACCGCACTGGAGACCGCGTTCGCGTTGTCGCCGTTGGCCGTTCCCGTGCTCATCCTCGGCGGAACCCTGCACCTGTACCTACCCAAGGTCGGACTGCGCGCCGCGGTGACTGCGGGTCTGCTGCTGATGGCGATCGGCCTGTACCTGATGAAGTTCCTGGACGGGGGCTCTGCGTTCATCGACCTGATGTGGCCGATGCTGCTCCTCGCGTCCGGCATCGGATTGTGCACTGCACCAACGACGTCGGCGATCATGAACGCCACCCCGGACGAGAAGCAGGGCGTCGCCTCGGCGGTCAACGACGCGACCCGCGAAATCGGCGCGGCCGTCGGCATCGCGGCCGCCGGATCCATCCTGGCCGCGGTGTATCACTCGTCGCTGGCGCCCAAGCTGTCGGCGTTCCCTGACGAGATCCGCTCGGGCGCCACCGATTCGCTGGCGTATGCGCTGTCGATGGCCGAGCGCATGGGACCGCAGGGCACGGAGTTGGCGCGACTGGCAGAGGACGCTTTTCTGCACTCGATGAGTCAGGCGCTGACGGTGCTGGCGCTGGTGGTGTTGACCGGCGCTCTGTTCGTCGCGGTGTGGTCGCCCGGACGCGACGGCAGGCAGTGGGCGCCGCTGCGCCGTGGTTCACGCGAAGAATTCCGCAGCCCGGTGGCCGATCATGACGATGGTGGCGTGCGGTCCGCGGCTGGGGATCACCGGCAGGATCGAGCCGTCGACGACTGACAGGGCGTCGACACCGAACACCTGGCACCGGGCGTCGACGACGTGACCCAGCTTCGCGGTCCCGCACAGATGCTGCGACGTTGCCCACGACGGCTCGCCACATACCGCCCCGTCGGCCAGCTCACCCGCGAGTACTGTTGCAGTGCGCAGTGATTCGACATCCTCGGGCACGCTGTCGTAGCGGTGCTCGATGACGAACTCGGCGCCGACCAGGGCGACCCTCCCGCGCGACTGCGGACGCATCAACGTCACACCGAGATGCGGGTGATCGGTCGGCCCGGCCGCCGCACCCACCATGGTGCCGAATCCCGCTGTGTAGGGCCGGATTTCGACGTCGTCTTCGGTGGTCAGGACCGCTTCGAGCGGCGGTACAGCACGGGTTGGCGTCCACGCCACCGGCAGCACCCACTCGGGGTGGTCGACGGTGTCGACCCCGACGGGCAGGTCGGCGACGACGTCGATCCCCGCGGCCTGCAGCATCGGTGACGGGCCGATCCCGGACGTCAAGAGCAGGCGGGCGGTCTCGAGCGCGCCGGCGCACAGGACGACCCGGTCGGCTCGCAGCTCGACGATCCCGGCCGGCCCGGCAACCTGCACACCGATCACCGTGGTGTCGCGCCACAGCAGCCGCTGCACCCGGGTGTCGGTCAGCAGGGTCAGGTTGGGGCGCGCCAGCGCCGGCTGCAGGAACGCACCACCGGGGCCCACCCGCTGGCCGTCGTGGATGTTCAGCGGCACCGCCCCCACGCCCGCCGGCAGCGGTCGCTCGGTGTTGAGGTCGTCGATCCACGCGTAGCCGGCAGCAAGCGCCGTTTCGACGAACGACGCGGTGGCACCGTCGAATTCGCTGACGCGACGTACCCGGATGGGGCCGTTGCGACCGTGCGCGGGCGTGTCGAAATCCAGGTCGTGCTCGATCGCCCGGAAGTGCGGCAACACGTCGGCCCATGTCCACCCTGGGCTCTCCCAGCTGTCGAAATCGTCGGGCCGCGCGCGGCAGAAGTAGCCGCCGTTGACTGCGCCGGAACCGCCGACCACCGCGCCGCGCATGATCTCGGCGGTGCGTACAGGAGCGTCGGTCAGCACGGTCGGATAGCGTCGCACCACCGGGCTGCCGGGCCCGATCGGCAGACGCAGTCCGTCGGCGATGTGGTGGGCGGCCCGCTCGTCGGTCGCGCTCGGCCCCTCCTCCACGACGGTGACGGTGCAGCGCTCATCGGCGGAAAGGCGCTCGGCCAGCACGGAACCCGCGCTACCGGCACCAACGATCAGAACATCGGTCATGAAAGGGGTTCAGCGCCGGATCTGCGGCTTGAGGGCACCGGCGTGCCGCTCCCGCACGACGCCGCTCCACAGCCCCACCCCGTAGGCGATGTCATCGAGTCGCTTGAGCAGCACATGGGTCAACACCCCGACCCGTTGCACGTCGTCGTCGACGCGTCCGGTGCGCATCAGCCAGTCGTACACCCCGTCGAGCACCGCCGCGACCAGCACCACCTGCCGGCACCTTCGCGACGACAACGCCGCCAGCAGCGCCAGTGGCCAGTAGTGCCGGCAGATCGCCGCGGTCAGCTGCGTCGCGCCCGCCCACATGGCCTGCGCGGCGACGCCGGCGACCTCCATCGGTTCGGCCGGCACCCCGGACAGCGTCTTGGCGACCCGTCGTCCGGCGAAAATCGCCACCAGCAGCGACGCCACATAGCCGAGACCCGAGCCCAGCGCGGCCAACAGCCAGGCCGCCAGTGTGGGTGCCGAGATCACCAGCGGCGCGGTCTTGTCCGGGTGCCGGATGGCCAGCGGTGCTGCGGCGCTGCCGTAGAACGCCTTGCGCGCAAACCACTTCCGCAGGTCGGTGCGATGGTCGTGGGCGACGGTGGCGACCGGCTCGTAGCGCAGGCGGGCACCGGCCTCGTTGAGCCGCCAGCACAGATCGACGTCTTCGCCGGAGGTCAGCATCTCGTCGAACCCACCGATGTCGCGCAGCGACTCGCGGCGGCAGATGATCGCGGCGCTCGGGACGTAGGAGACGGTGCTGTACGGCACCACGGGCGCTTCGCGTAGGCCGAGGTCCAGCGACGAGCGCACCGCCTCGTAGCGTGCCACCACGCCGTCGGAATGATTCAACGCGACGATGCGCGGGGCCACCAACGCGACCGCGGGATCGCAGAAATGGCCGAGCAGAGCCTCCAGCCAGCCGCGACGAGGCACCACGTCGGAGTCCAGGAACGCCACGAAGTCGGTGTCGCACGCCGCCAGGCCGGTATTGCGGGCGGCAGCAGGGCCTTTGCTGACCGGGTGGCGTACAACTCGCACCGCGCAGTGCATGGTTTCGAAGTCGGCTTCGCGAACCGGTTGCGCGGAGCCGTCGTCGACGACGATGACGCGCAGGCCCCGCAGCGAGGACACCAGGCGCATCAGTCCGAAATGATTGTCTTTCACCGGGATAACGACGGTGACGTCCTGATGCGAGGGACCGCTCAACGGCCGCGGATGGGCGACGGTGGCGTCGAGCAGGGTCCGGGCGAGCTGCGCGGAGAGCGCGTCGCGGACTTCGAGCCTGCCGCCGTGCAGCATCGTCTGTGCCGCCGGCGCCAACCGCAGCAGCCTGGTCGGTGAACCCCCGAGCAACGCCGCGCCCTCCCCGAGCACGCGCACCCTCCGGTCCACCTGGACGGCAAACCCGTCCGGGAGACGCGGGCCGGTCATGTCAGCATCCCCCCACTGTCTGGCCGCCAGCGTGCCACGCGCGTCCAGCACGCGTCCACCATCTCGGCGAAGATTCTGCTCCCGTCCTCTGCGGACGCCGTCGTCGGGTCCCCCAGCACCCCGATCGGGCTCACCGCGGCCATGCCACCGGCACGTAGCGCCGGCATCAGCTCGGCGAGCGGCGCCACGTTGCCGCGCACCGAGTCTGGCATGCTCACGACCGCAGGAGCGATGTGCAGCAGCACCGATGTTTCGGTGTGGCCGGCGTGCGCGTCGGCGTCGCGCGACACACACGAACACCAGGCGGCGTCGCGGCCTTCGGAACGCAGCAGCGCGGTGGCGTCACGCAGCGCCGCGACGTTGCCTCCGTGACCGTTGACGAACACCAGCCGTGACGCCCACCGGCACGCGGAGCGGCCGAACTCCACCAGCAGCTCGGTCAGCGCGGCGGTGCCGATCGACACCGTGCCCGCGAATCCCTCGTGTTCCCCGCTGGCGCCGTAGCTGACCGCGGGCGCGACCTGCCACGGTCCGGTGCCTGCCGCGCGCAGCCGGGCGGTCAACGCGTCAGCGACCGCCGATGCGATGCGGGTGTCGGTGTCCAGGGGCAGATGGGGTCCGTGTTGCTCGGTGGACCCGACCGGGACGATGAGTGCAGGAGACTTGTCGTGTAGCTGCCGCGACGTCGAGTTTCCGAGCTCGCTGGGGAAAGCCACGCGACGATGGTAGGCCGAATTCACCTGTTACGCGCCGATTGTTCGCCCACCGGAGCAAGAGATTTCGCGCGGGGTTCACCCGCGCCCCCTGCGCCCCGTTGGCACCAGCGGGCTACACGCCCAGGGTGCGGGTGAAGCCCTCGGGGATCAGCACGTCGTCCCGTGTCAGCTCATGGATCGAGGATTTGCCCAGACCCATCAGCGCCGAGTCGATGCCACCACGCAGGATGTCCAGGACGTTCTCGACACCGGCCTGTCCGTTGGCCGCGAGACCCCACAGGTACGCGCGGCCGATCATGACCGCCCGAGCGCCCAGCGCGACGGCTTTGACGACGTCGCTGCCGCGGCGGACACCACCGTCGAGCAACACCTCGACCTGGTCTCCGACGGCGTCGGCGATGGCGGGCAGGCAACGGATGGCCGCCGGGGTGCCGTCGAGGTTGTTGCCACCGTGGTTGGAGACCGTGATGGCCGAAACACCCGCGTCCACAGCACGTTTGGCGTCGTCGACGCGCACGGTGCCTTTGAGCAGGAACGGACCGCCCCACTGTTCGCGCAGCCAGGCCACGTCTTCCCACGTCGGGGGCGGCGTGCCCATCCACTGTCCGTAGGCCTCGAAGAACGGCGGGCCGGGCTCGCCGCGCCGCGCCTGGTTGGGCACGCGCAGGTCCGGCGGCCGCAGCGTCTTGGCGAAGCTGAAGAACCAGCGCGGTTTGGTGACGACCTCCGGCGACATCCGGATCATCGTCTTGAGGTCCATCTTCTCCGGGATCTTCGGGCTGCCCCAGTCCCGGCCGTGCGCGAAGCTCCAGTCGGTGGTCAGGATCAGGCCCTTCGCGCCGGCCTCCCGCGCACGCTCCATGCGCGCGAGGATGTCGTCGCGGCTGCCCAGCCAGTAGATCTGGAAGAAGATCTTGTCGTTGACCGCGGTCACTTCCTCCATCGGCTTGCTCGCGAAGGACGACAAACCCATCGCGGTTCCGCGGGCGGCGGCAGCGCGGGCAACCGCGACCTCACCCTCGGGGTCGATGGCCTGCACACCGGTCGGCGAGATGATGACCGGCAGCGAAATGTCCTGTCCCATCACGGTTGTCGCCATGTCGCGCTTCTCGGTGGCGCCGATGACGTGCGGCGCGAAACCGAGTTCGGCGAAGGACTCGACGTTGTCGGTGACCGTGACGCCCTTCTCGCTGGCGGAGATCAGCGACGAGTAGGCAGACTTCGGGAGCCGCTTTTTCGCCCGCTGCTGGGCGATGGCGACGGTTTCGAACCAGGTATCACGTGCCATGGGGGGTTACACAGGACTTTCGTTGCAGAATTTTTTCGGAGGCGCGCCGGCGCCGACCAGGCGCTGGGGAGGCGCGCTCAGCAGGGTGAGCGGGATGGGGCCCTTCGGCTTGCGGCCGCCCGAGCGGGAGTGGTCCACGCTCGGTTTGGGCTTGTCACGTTCGAGCGCAAGAGCCGGTTCTCCGTAGCCCTGCACGCATTCGGGGTCCGGGCCGTCCATCGGAAGACCGGTGAAGAACTTGGCGGCCATGCAGCCACCACGGCAGGCGTCGTAGTGCCCGCAGCCGGTGCACGCGCCCGCCGACTGCGGTTCGCGCAGCTCGCGGAACAGTTCCGAGTGCTTCCAGACCGTGTCGAAACCGCCGTCGCGCAACACATTTCCGGCGAGGAACTTGTCGTGGATGGCGAACGGGCAGGCGTAGACGTCACCGACCGGATCAATTAGACACACCACCCGGCCCGCACCGCACAGGTTCAGGCCGGCCAGCGCACCCGGCTCGCCGAGACCGGACAGGTGGAAGAACGAGTCGCCGGTCAGCACGCGCTCACCATGGGCCACCAGCCAGTTGTAGAGCTCGACCTGCTGCGCGGGGGTGGGATGCAGTTCGTCCCACACGTCGGCGCCGCGGCCGGACGGACGCAGGCGGGTGATGCGCAGGGTGGCGCCGTAGGCGTCGGCCAGGGCCTTGAAGTCGTCGAGCTGGCCGACGTTGTGACGGGTCACCACCACGGAGATCTTGGCGTCTTTGAAGCCGGCGTCGCGCAGGTTCTCCAGTGCGCGCACGGCCATCGCGAACGATCCGGGGCCGCGCACGGCGTCGTTGACCTCGGCGGTCGCTCCGTCCAGGGAGATCTGGACATCGACGTAGTCGCTGGCGGCGAGCTTGGCGGCGACCTTTTTGTCGATCCGGACACCGTTGGTGGAGAACTTCACGCCGACGTGATGCTCGGTGGCGTAGTCGACGAGTTCCCAGAAGTCGCTGCGCACCGTCGGTTCGCCGCCGCCGATGTTCACGTAGAACACCTGCATGCGTTCGAGCTCGTCGATGATGTCCTTGCACTGTTGGGTCGTCAGCTCACGCGGATCGCGTTTGCCCGACGAGGACAGGCAGTGCACGCAGGACAGGTTGCACGCGTAGGTCAGCTCCCAGGTCAGGCAGATCGGCGCGTCCAAACCACGCTCGAACTGGTCGACCAGCCGGGGTACCGGTGCAGTGACAGTCATCGATCCTCTTCCGCGACAAGCATCTTGGACTGGGCAAGGACGCCCAGTGCATGGAGGTAGGGCGCCTGGGCGTCGTCGTCGACACCGGCGGCGCGGCAGGCGGACCGAACGTCGGGGTGATCACCCAGCGAGTTGATCACCTCGACGATCGTCCGGTTCTTCAGGAACGACAGCTTGCGGGTCCCGAAGTGGTAGAGCAGCGCGCCGAACGGCTCAGGGCGGACCGCCACCTGCGGATGCAACCGCCAGCGTCGGCCCGCATCGAAAGAAGTCGGCGCACTCACGGTCAGTAGACCCCGCACATCCCGTCGATCGAGACTTCCTCGACCAGGCTCTCGGTCACCAGCTCGTCGCTCTGGGCGTTCTGATTCTGATCCATCAAATGTCACCTTTCCGTGGACGGGTCTCGACTTTTGTGACGCAGGTCGCTAACAATATGGCATCGAGTGCCGAAACGGAAGAGGGGTCGCGATGAGTGCCACGAAACCCCGCGTGGGTCGCCGCCGGTCCACCAGTTGGCAGCACATCAGCGACGTCGCGATCGACCTCTTCATGGCCCGCGGGTTCGACGACGTCAGCGTCGACGACGTCGCGTCGGCCGCCGGCATCGCCCGCCGGACACTGTTCCGCTACTACCCGTCGAAGAACGCGCTGCCGTGGGGCGACTTCGACGCGCACCTGGACCTGATGCGGACACTGCTGGCCGAGGTCGATTCGGACGTGCCGATCCGCGACGCGCTGCGCACCGCACTGCTGGCCTTCAACGACTTCGACGACGCCGACCGCCACCGGCAACGAATGAGACTGATCCTGGAAACCGAAGCACTGCAGGCATATTCGATGACGATGTACGCGGGCTGGCGCGGCGTGATCGCGGAGTTCGTGGCCGCGCGCCTCGGCGTGCAGGCGACCGAGCTGATGCCCCAGACCGTGGCGTGGACGATGCTCGCCGTGTCGCTGTCAGCCTACGAACATTGGTTGGCCGACGAGTCGGTGGCGCTGAGCGCCGCACTGGGCGACGCGTTCGACATGCTGGCCTCGGGTTTGTCCGGTCTGGAAATCGGGGTGTCGGAGTCCGGGGCCTGACGGCGACGATAAGGGTGTGAGCGCCCCATCCCAATTGCTCGCGCTGTACGACGAGGCCCTCCCCGCCGTCTACGGGTACTTCGTCAGGCGCTGCAGTGACCGCGGGACGGCCGAGGACCTGACGTCGGAGACCTTCCTCGCGGCGATGGACGCTGCGCGGAAACCGTCACCGCCTGAGTTCAGCGTGCCGTGGCTGATCGGGGTGGCGCGCCACAAGCTGGCCGACCACTACCGCAGAGCGCGGATCCCGGTGCCGGTGGCCGATGTGCCGGAACCGGTCGAGCCGGCCGACGACTGGGACGTCGAACTGGACCGGATCGTCGCCGAGCAGGTGCTGGCCCGGTTGCCCGAGCAGCACCGGACCGTGCTGGCGCTGCGGTACCTCGACGACTGCACGGTGCCTGAGTGCGCCGACTTGATCGGTCGCACCGTGCACGCGACCGAGGCTCTGCTGGTGCGCGCCCGACGAGCGTTTCGAGCGCACTACCCACACCCGGAAGGAGGACTGCCGTGACCGGACACGATCCGCTGGACGTGCTGCGCGGCGGCGACTTCCCCGTGGCGCCGGACCCGGAGTTCGCGCGCCGACTGCGAGCGCGGCTCGAAGCTGCCGCCTCGCTACCCCACCGATCCCAAGGAGTGATCATGAGCGGTACCGACAGTGCTCTGGCTGAATTGTCCCGGCCGACCTCGACAGGAGCCGCGGTGCCCATTTCGCGGCCCGCCGCGGTCCCCATTTCGCGGCCCGCCGCGGTCCCCTACCTGACCGTCGCCGACGCCCGCGCCGCCATCTCCTGGTACATCGACGCATTCGGCGCCACGCTGGTCGGCGAGCCCGTCGAGATGGACGACGGCCGGATCGGCCATGCGGAGTTGTCGCTGCCGGGCGGGACGATGTACCTGGCCGACGAATATCCGGAGATCGGACTGAAAGCCCCTTTACCACAGTCGGTTTCGGTGAGCTTGATGCTGCCGGTCGCCGACACCGACGCGACGCTGCGTCGGGCCGCCGAACTCGGGGCGCAGGTGCAGCGCGAACCATACGAGTCGCACGGCACGCGCAACGCCGCTGTGATCGACCCGTTCGGACACCGTTGGATGCTCACCGGTCCGGTCACCGGTGCCCTCGTGCCCATCCAGCACGGCGATGTCGGATACGTCGCGGTGTCGTCACCCGATCCGGAACGCGCGGCCGCGTTCTACGGCCAGGTACTCGGCTGGACTATCGACGCGCAGACGCGGGCGGTCACGAACGTCGGGCAGCGGATCCGGATCGTGTCCGGCCCGAACACGTTGGTGTGCTGCTACGCGGTGACCGATGTCGATGCCGCCCGCGACAGCATTCGGACCGCAGGCGGAGCCGTCGGGGATGTGGAGCGTCTCGACTTCGGGCAGGTCGTGAACGCGACCGATCCGCAGGGGTTGCCGTTCGCCGTGTACACCCCGCGAGCCGGCGAGCCGCGGCCGCTGCTCAACGGTGGGGGCCCGGGCGAGCTGTCCTACATCACCTATCAGGTGCCGAATTCTTCTGTGTTCAAGGCGTTTTACAGCGGGCTCCTGTTCTGGGCGTTCGAGCCGGGGCATATCGAGGACGGCTGGGGTGTGCAGGACACCCACCCGATGGCGGGTGTCGGTGGCGGGGCCGCTCAGGCGGTGGTCGTGCCGATGTGGACTGTCGCCGACATCGACGCGGCGGTGGCACGCGTCCGGGCAGCCGGGGGCACCGTCATTGAGGAGCCGTCGCAGCAGCCGTACGGGAAGTCCGCGCTCTGCACTGACGATCAGGGCGCGCGGTTCTACCTCGGGGAGTTCTAGAAGGGCGGCGGGTCGGCGCCGTAGTCGGGTTGAGGTTTCGGCTGGCGCTGGGGTTGCCGCGCCGTCTCGGTTCGGGCGCGCATCCGTTCGCGCTCGAGGGCGCGTTGGGTTGCGTTGTGTTCGCGTTCGGTTTTGATGCGCGCGGCGTTCTCAGCGGCGCGGGTACGGCGCCGTCTGGGCATCTTGCCGGTGCGCAGCAGCCCCGGCGGCGGCTGCGCCATCGGCGGAAGCTGTGCGGTTGTCGTATCCCAGGCCGGGAAGTACAGGCGACTCGCCGGCATCGTTGAATACGTGCGACCCTCCGGAGTGGTCCAGATGACCTCCCCGCTGGGCAACTGCACATCCCGATAGCCATCCCAAAAAGTCTTGGCCAAGTGATGATTTCGACACTTGCAGTTCAGATTCGACGCATGCGTGGGCCCCAACGGCCACGGCACCACATGGTCGATGTCGCAATGCTCAGCGGGCACATCACAACCCGGATACCGACAGAACATGTCACGGGCCCGCACGAACGCGGCGAGCTTCGCCGACGGACGGTAGTGCGGCTCGGGGTCGGGGCCTGGGATCCACAGCGGCTTGATCACCGCACCGCCACGGATGGCCTCCGCCAACGCGGGGATCGGCAGGACCCGCCCCTTCGAGCGGACCGCCACACCGGATTTCCGCGGCGCGGGGTCCTCGACGGGCTCCTCGGCCGGCTCCTCGGTTGACCCAGCCTCGGCGGGAGCAGGCGCGGGCGGGTTGGGCTGACGCACTACGGACTCCGGTGCCGGCGACTCCGGATCGGCCGGTGCAGGCTCGACGGTCTCCTCGGCCGGTTCCTGGTTCTCGTTGCGCTTGTGCTGCTGCTCGCGGTCCTGGGCGGCGATCAAATCCTGGGCGGCATCGACGGCGTCCTGATCGGCGATCACCTGGATCACCACACGCGAGGACACCGGATCAGGCGCCGGACACTCCGGGGAGCCGCAACGGCAGGCCAAGCGCTCGATGTCCTGCACAATGGCACCCGCGGCATCAGAACGACGCTCCCCCGCGGTGCGCGGATCGTCGTCGCACAAACCCTTGACCAGCGCCGCGATCCGCGCTTGGAAAGCCTCAGCGTCACCGGCGGTCAACTGCCCGTGCACCGACACGATCTCATTGGGATCATCACAGGCACCGATACGGAAATCCCGCGCTCTGATCATCTCCTGCGCCCGACGCAGCGCATCCGGGTCATAGCGCTCGATCACCGCCTCGATCGCACCGACGAGCTTGGCATCCGACAACGGCCCCCACCGGATCGCCCGTTCGGCCAGCGCGGTATCGATGAGCGCCAACACCCGATGATCTTCGACCAGGTGCGTGCGCCAGGTGATCTCCGAAATCAACCGCGCACTCAAAGAACCAGCCGAAAACAACGCCCCGACTTTCGGCAACCGATCACGCAGCGCTACTGCGATCCGCATCTGCCCCGACGCCCGCCGCTGCCCCACCGACAGCGCCGCCCCGATATGAGCCGCTGCGTTGTTCCACGGATCAAATGCCCACCCGCCGCGCTCATCGTCCTCATCAACGGTGCGGTGAACGAACTCCGCGATCGCCGCGTAACGCCGCGCACTGGCCCGATTCTCCTCCCGCGCAGCCTGCTCGACAGCAGCCACCAACCCCTCATCGGGCAGATCGGCGAACAAAGTATCGAACACAAGTTCGACTCTAGTACCGCCCGAAGCGCCACCGCTGCACTGATTTTCCCGGGCTGTGGATAACCGTGGCTACTGCTGGAAAGTTGTGGATAGGGCTTGTCAGGGCGCTTTTAGGTCTCTGCCGGCGCCAGATTCACTGGTCGAAACGCTCTTGCTGTGGAAGGCGTACCGCTCACCGAATCAACTATCCGATCAGTTCGGAGATCTTCGCGCCCTGCGCAATCTTGTTGCGGGTCTTCATGACCTTGCCCGGGAAACCACCGCCGACCACGCCGACCACCACACCGTCGCGTTCGTAGTAGGCCAGGAACTTGCGGCCGTCGTCCTCGACGATGTGCACGGTGTCGGTGGCCTCCGGCTCACCCAGAGCCTGGATCTTGACGTCGTACTGGTCGCTCCAGAAGTACGGAACCGTCACCGCCGCCGCCGGCTGCTGGCCCAGCATGGTCGGAACGAGCACGCGGGCCTGGTCGGCCACGTTGCTCCAGTGCTCGACACGGACCTGTCCGCCGATGTGGTCACGCCAGGACGCCACGTCACCGATGGCCCACACGTGCGGCGCGCTCGTCCGTCCGGCGTCGTCGCACACCACACCGTTGTCGACGGCGATCTCGCTTCCCTCGAGCCACTCGGTGTTCGGGCGCGAGCCGATGCCGACGATCACCACGTCGGCGTCCAGCTCGGCGCCGTCGCTCAGCGTGACCTTGCGGACCCGGTCGTCGCCCTCGACACCGGCAACCCCGACCCCGCAGCGCACGTCGACACCCTCGGCCTGGTGAAGGCGGGTGATCAGCGCGCCGATCTGCTCCCCCAGCACCGACGCCAGCGGTGTCGGCTGCGGCTCCACCAGCGCCACCTCGACACCCATCTTGCGCAGGCTCGCGGCCACCTCACACCCGATGAAGCCGGCGCCGATCACGACCGCGCGCTTGGCGGTGGCCGCCTCCTTGCGCAGCGCCATGCTCTCGTCGATGTCGCGCAGGACATGGATGCCGGGCAGGTCGGGGAACGACGGAATGCGCTTGGGCACAAGCCCGGTCGCGATGACCAGCTCGTCGTAGGGCAGCTGGGTGCCGTCGTTCAGTGTCAGCGTCTGGGCTGCGGTGTCCACCGAGCGCGCGCCGTTGCCCAGCAGCACGGTGATGTCGTTCTCGGCGTAGAACTCCGCCGGCTTGAGCGTCACGTCGTCGGTCTCGGCGCGCAGCACTTCCTTCGACAGCGGTGGCCGGTCGTACGGCAGATGGTCCTCGTTGCTGACGATGGTGACCGGTCCGCTGTACTCGGAACGTCGCAGTTGCTCGGCTGTGCGCGCCGCGGCCAGTCCGCCGCCGACGATCACGACACCGTTCTGGCCACTCGGCCCCTCTGAAGTGCTCACGTGGGCTTTTTACACGATGAGCACGCACGGTTGTGCGCCACCCCACATGTGGGTGCTCAGCATCGACCCGGAACGGTCAGTACTTCATGACGCCGCGGTCGACGGCGATCTGCGAACCGGAAATGGTCATCGAACCGTCGCCGGCCAGCCAGGCCACCACGTCCGCCACCTCTTCCACCGCCATGAATTCCTGCAACCCCGGCTTTCCTTCGCGCGCAACCGGCTTCAACGGCATCGGAGCGAAGCTGTGCAGGTACGTCGGATGCTTGGTGAACATCTCGGCCATTGCCTCGGGCTCGATCATCGGCGTATTGATCGAATACGGGTGAATCGAGTTGACCCTGATCCCGTACTCCCCGGCCTCGAGCGCCAGCGCGTTCGTGAGCGCGACGAGGCCGTGCTTGGACGCGGCGTAGTGGGCGTTACCCGGGGTGGCCTTCAATCCGGCCGACGAGCTCACGATGATGATCGAGCCGCCGTTACCGGCCTCGATCATCGCCGGCACCGCGGCTTTGATGGTGCGCCAGGTGCCGTTGAGGTTGACGTCGATGACGTCGTCCCACTGCGACTCCGACATCTCCCAGATACGGCCCCAACTGAGGATTCCGGCGTTGGCGACCACGATGTCGAGGCGGCCGAACTGCTCGATCCCGGCGGACACGACGTCCTGCTGCGCGGCAAGGTCGCGGACGTCGACCTCACGCGCGAGAACCTTGCGACCCGTCTGCTCGACGAGCGCGACCGTCTCCGCCAGGTCGTCGGACGTCGGCATCGGGTAGGTGACGGTCTCCGACACCGGCTTACACACGTCGATGGCGATGATGTCCGCGCCGTCGTCGGCCAGCCGGACCGCATGCGCCCGGCCCTGCCCGCGGGCAGCACCGGTGATCAGTGCGACGCGGCCTTCCAATGGTGCACCAGTGCTCACCGGCACAGGCTAACAGCCGAACTAGAACGCGTTCTAGGAATCCGTCCCATCCAGTGGGCCCCTGATGATTGGGCACGTTTGTATGGGTGCTGCGTTCCCACTGCTGACGCTCCAAGTCGTCCCGGGTGTCGAGGGTGTGGGGCAGCGGCGGCATCAGGTACTTGGTGACACCGTGGTTCTCGCGGCTTCTGCGACGGTGAACCTCGCAGGCCACGCTCCCGTCGCGCCTTCATGTAGAGCAGCGGACCAAACTCCTTTGTCCCCCTAGAGCGCCGGCGACGTCGGACAACCGGAAATCAAGATCGAACGATTTACAGCTCTGCGATGATCTCGGCGCGCTTGGCCGTGTACTCGGCGTCGGTGATCGTCCCCGTCGCGCGGAGCGTCTCGAGGCGTTGCAACCGTTCGGCGGTCGTCGGCTCGGCAGACGGCGCGACCGGTGCGGGCACCGGTGCCACATGCTGATTCGCGGCGTGCCGCACGATGGCCTGCACCTGTTGGCGCGCAGCAGGATTCGACCGCAGATCCACCATGCTGTCCATGCTGATGCCGTGCGACTTGAGGACCTGCAGTATCTCCATCAGCGGCTCGGCCTGTCCGGTCAGATCGTGAGTCAGGCCATCCTCGGCGACGGTGAACGTCGCCGGTGCCATGCCGCTGACCAAAGCGCTTCGGTCCCAGTCGATCTGGTAGTCGCTGGTGGCCGGGTCGACGAGTGCGACCAGCCTTCGGCTGGTGATCATCGGCAACCTACTGACCGAGGCGACGACGCTGTCCTGAGTGGCGAACGGCGTGATGCCCGGGCCCGACACGTGCAGGTCGAGCTTGACCAACGGTTGATCGTTGATCCGGGTGTTGGTGTCGTGAATCGCGGTCACGTGCGCCAGAGCCAGCACTCCGTCAGCTTCCAGCTGCGCGGTCCGCGCGTCCTTGTGGGCGCGGAAACCGGTGAGCGCCAGCGCAATCAACACATCGACCGCGGTGACGAGCAGGCCCGTCCAGAACATCCAGCCCAGCAGCGGGTCCGCGCCGCTGGCGAAGAAGATGACGAGGAAGATCGGGCCGACGATTCCGCACAGCAGCACGAAAAGCTGAATCCGCACGTACCGCCAGAACGTCGACATGAGCAGCATTATTGCTGCGGCAGTGGCTCTTCGCCGGGGAATCGTCAGCCGGCGGCCATGGCTACCGGAGCCGTCGGCGCCACGGGCGCCGCGCCGATGCGGGAGGCCACGAGCTGATACAGCGGAACCGTCCACGAATCCATCGACGCGCCATTGCGCGCGTAGCTGGTGTGCACGGCGACCGCGGCCGGGTTCATCTCGTCCTCGGCGTCCGGGTCGTAATCGCAGACCGCGTCACCCAGATCGCAGACGCTGATCGTGCGCATCCCGACCGTCACCGGCAACGGAGCCGGCGCATGGGCCAGGATCGGCCAGTCCTGGGCGACGCCCTTACCGGCCCCCGGTACGGCGGTCACCGAGCCGAGGTTGATCGTCGGATCCGCCGGCAGCCGATCCCCGTCAGCCACCAGCAACGCCGCGGCCAGGTTCGGGCTCGCGTCGAGGGCGTGAAGATTGCGGTGCACCACCATGGCGCCCTGGGAATACCCGGCCAGCACCACCTGGGTGGTGGGGCACTGCGCGACGAACGCCTGATACTGCTGTTCGAGCGCCTCCACGCCGGTGTCGACGCTGTCCATGAACCCAGCCCAATCGAGGATGCCGCCGTCCTCGGGTACCGGGGTCGCGGGATAGGTGACGGCCTCGGCGGTGATGGTGCGGCCGTCCTGCGCCAACATGCCCGCAAGGTCCCGGTAGGACTTGTAGACGACGCGGCCCATGCCGCCGTCGGCGGTGATGTCCCCGGCGCGTTCTCCGGATCCGGCAGCGCCGATCAGGTGGACGTCGGGACAGGCCGGCTGAGCCGAGGCTGCGCCGGCACTGAACCCTGCGATGGCAGCAGCGCCCACGACAGCGGCGAGCGCCGCGATGCCATTCTTGCGATGAGACAACTTTGACTTCACTTCCCGGCCGACCCCTCGACGACCGTCGACCAGAACATCGCGCCGCTGCGACGACGCGTTACAGGATCCGACGAAAACGAAAGCGGCGCCCACCCGAAGGTGAGCGCCGCTTCGCGGTACTGAGTCAGATCACTTGATGATCACGTAGGCGAGCCTACTTGATGATCTTGGTAACCCGGCCGGCGCCGACGGTACGGCCGCCCTCGCGGATCGCGAAGCGCAGGCCCTCGTCCATGGCGACGGGCTGGATCAGCTTGACGGAGATGTCGGTGTTGTCACCGGGCATCACCATCTCGGTGCCCTCGGGCAGGGTCACAACACCGGTCACGTCCGTGGTGCGGAAGTAGAACTGCGGACGGTAGTTGTTGAAGAACGGCGTGTGGCGGCCACCCTCGTCCTTGGACAGGATGTAGACGCTGCCCTCGAACTCGGTGTGCGGCGTGGTGGTGCCGGGCTTGACCACAACCTGGCCACGCTCGACGTCCTCACGCTTGATGCCGCGGAGCAGCAGACCGACGTTGTCGCCGGCCTGGCCCTGATCGAGCAGCTTGCGGAACATCTCGACACCGGTGACGGTGGTCTTGGTGGTCTCCTCGCGGATGCCGACGATCTCGACTTCCTCGTTCACGTTGACCACGCCGCGCTCCACACGACCGGTGACCACGGTGCCGCGGCCGGTGATGGTGAAGACGTCCTCGACGGGCATCAGGAACGGCTTGTCGGTCTCACGGACCGGATCCGGGATGGAGTCGTCGACGGCCTGCATGAGGTCCTCGATCGACTTGACCCACTTCGGGTCACCCTCGAGCGCCTTGAGCGCCGAGATCGGGATGACCGGAGCGTTCTCGTCGAACTCCTGGGACGCCAGCAGTTCGCGGACCTCCATCTCGACGAGCTCGATGAGCTCCTCGTCGTCGACCATGTCGGCCTTGTTCAGCGCGACCAGGATGTAGGGCACGCCGACCTGGCGGGCGAGCAGCACGTGCTCACGGGTCTGCGGCATCGGGCCGTCAGTGGCGGCGACCACCAGGATCGCGCCGTCCATCTGGGCGGCACCGGTGATCATGTTCTTGATGTAGTCAGCGTGACCGGGGGCGTCCACGTGGGCGTAGTGCCGCTTGTCGGTCTGGTACTCCACGTGGGAGATGTTGATCGTGATACCGCGCTGACGCTCCTCGGGCGCATTGTCGATCTGGTCGAATGCGCGCGACTCGTTCAAATCGGGGAACTTGTCATGCAGAACCTTGGTGATTGCTGCAGTCGTGGTGGTCTTGCCGTGGTCAACGTGACCGATGGTCCCGATGTTGACGTGCGGCTTCGTCCGCTCGAACTTCGCCTTCGCCACTGTGTTGTCCTCCTGGACTGTGTTGGTGCTTTGGTTAAAGCAGGTTTGGTTTCTTCAGTTGTGGTCCCCGCGAACCGACCGGGCTTACTGTCCGGTCGCCTTCGCGATGATCTCCTTCGACACGTTCGCCGGAACCTCGGCGTACGAGTCAAACACCATGGAGTAGTTCGCCCGGCCCTGGGTCTTCGACCGGAGGTCGCCGACGTAGCCGAACATCTCCGACAGCGGAACCTGCGCCTTGACGACACGAGCACCGCTCCGCTCCTCCATGGCCTGAATCTGACCACGGCGGGAGTTCAGGTCGCCGATCACGTCGCCCATGTAGTCCTCGGGCGTGATGACCTCGACGGCCATGATGGGCTCCAGGATGACCGGCTGCGCGGCCTGCGCGGCCTTCTTCAGCACCTGAGAGCCGGCCACCTTGAACGCCATTTCCGACGAGTCGACCTCGTGGAAAGCGCCGTCCAGCAGGGTGACCTTCAGGTTCACCAGCGGGTAGCCGGCCAGCACGCCGTACTGCATGGCGTCCTGCGCACCGGCATCCACCGACGGGATGTACTCGCGCGGGATACGGCCACCGGTGACCTTGTTCTCGAACTCGTAGGTGGCACCGTCCTCGCCGGAGAACGGCTCCAGATCGATGAGCACCTTCGCGAACTGACCCGAGCCACCCGTCTGCTTCTTGTGGGTGTACTCGACCTTCTCGACCTTGCGCTTGATGGTCTCGCGGTAGGCCACCTGCGGCTTGCCGACGTTGGCCTCGACCTTGAACTCGCGACGCATACGGTCCACCAGGATGTCCAGGTGCAGCTCGCCCATACCGCCGATGACGGTCTGGCCGGTCTCCTGGTCCAGGTGCACCTTGAACGTCGGGTCCTCTTCGGCCAGCTTCTGGATGGCCGTGCCCAGCTTCTCCTGGTCGCTCTTGGTCTTGGGCTCGATCGCGACCTCGATGACCGGATCCGGGAACGTCATGGATTCCAGGACGATCTGCTCGTTGGCATCGGACAGCGTGTCACCGGTGGTGGTGTCCTTCAGACCGATGACCGCGTAGATGTGGCCGGCCGACGCACGCTCGACAGGGTTCTCCTTGTTGGCGTGCATCTGGAAGAGCTTGCCGAGGCGCTCCTTCTTGCCCTTGGTCGAGTTCACGACCTGCGAGCCCGACTCGACGGTGCCCGAGTACACGCGGACGTAAGTCAGCTTGCCGAAGAACGGGTGCACCGCGATCTTGAACGCGAGCGCCGAGAACGGCTCGTCGACCGACGGCTTGCGGGTGATGACCTCGTCTTCCTTGCCCGGCACGTGGCCCTGCACGGACTCGACGTCCAGCGGCGACGGCAGGTAGTCGATGACGGCATCGAGCATGGGCTGCACGCCCTTGTTCTTGAACGCGCTGCCGCACAGCACCGGGTACAGCTCGCTGCTCACGGTGAGCTTGCGGATCGCGCCCTTGATCTCGTCGACAGTGAGCTCTTCGCCACCGAAGTACTTCTCGAGCAGAGCCTCGTCGGTCTCGGCGACCGTCTCGAGCAGCTTGGTGCGGTACTCCTCGGCCTTGTCGGCCAGGTCGGCCGGGATGTCCTCGACCTCGTACTTCTCACCCATGGCGGTCTCGCCGCGCCAGACCTTGGCCTTCATCTCGACCAGGTCGATGATGCCGATGAAGTCGTTCTCGGCGCCGATGGGCAGCTGGATCACCAGCGGGGTGGCACCCAGACGCTCCTCGATGGTGCGCACGGTGAAGTAGAAGTCCGCACCCAGCTTGTCCATCTTGTTGACGAAGCAGATGCGCGGCACGTCGTACTTGTCGGCCTGACGCCAGACCTGCTCGGACTGCGGCTCCACGCCCTCTTTGCCGTCGAACACGGCCACGGCGCCGTCCAGGACGCGCAGCGAGCGCTCCACCTCGACGGTGAAGTCGACGTGGCCGGGGGTGTCGATGATGTTGATCTGGTTGTCGTTCCAGAAGCAGGTCACCGCGGCGGAGGTGATGGTGATGCCGCGCTCCTGCTCCTGTTCCATCCAGTCGGTGGTGGAAGCGCCGTCGTGCGTCTCACCGATCTTGTAGTTGACGCCGGTGTAGTACAGGATGCGCTCGGTCGTCGTCGTCTTGCCGGCATCGATGTGAGCCATGATGCCGATGTTGCGGACCCGGTTCAGGTCGGTCAGCACGTCCTTCTGTGCCACAGAAGTCTTCTCTTTCGCTTGGTAGTTGCTTTGTCAGCCTTGCGTGTTCCGAGCAATCACCAGCGGTAGTGCGCGAAGGCCCGGTTGGCTTCGGCCATCTTGTGGGTGTCTTCGCGTCGCTTGACGGCGGCACCCAGGCCGTTGCTGGCATCGAGGATCTCGTTGGCCAGGCGCTCGATCATCGTCTTCTCGCGACGCTGCTTGGAGAAGTTGACCAGCCAGCGCAGAGCCAGCGTGGTGGACCGGTCCGGACGGACCTCGACGGGGACCTGGTACGTGGCACCACCGACACGGCGGCTACGGACCTCCAGCGAGGGCTTGACGTTGTCCATGGCCCGCTTCAGCGTGACCACGGGGTCGGTGCCCGTCTTCTCGCGAGCCTGTTCGAGCGCACCGTAAACAATGCGTTCGGCCAACGATTTCTTCCCGTCCAGCAGAACTTTGTTGACCAGCTGGGTGACCAGCTGCGACCCGTAGACGGGGTCGTTGACCAACGGACGCTTGGGCGCGGGTCCCTTGCGCGGCATCAGCTCTTCTCCTTCTTCGCGCCGTAGCGGCTGCGGGCTTGCTTCCGGTTCTTGACACCCTGGGTGTCCAGCGACCCGCGGATGATCTTGTAGCGCACACCGGGCAGGTCCTTCACACGACCACCACGCACCAGCACCATCGAGTGCTCCTGCAGGTTGTGACCCTCGCCGGGGATGTATGCCGTGACCTCGACACCACTGGTCAGACGCACACGGGCGACCTTCCGAAGCGCCGAGTTCGGCTTCTTCGGGGTCGTGGTGTACACGCGGGTGCACACGCCGCGACGCTGCGGGCTGCCCTTGAGGGCCGCGGTCTTCACCTTTCCGGCTTTGTCGTGGCGACCCTTACGGACCAGCTGGTTGATGGTTGGCATGTACCGGCTTTCTGTGTTGCTTCGCTCTTCTGAAGTTCTCTGTCCTGCAGTTACACCCTCGCCGCTTACCCCGCGGCCGGGCGTGTCGCATGCGGCCAGCCGCGCATCTCGGGGCAATTCCCGAGTCATCTACGACGGAGGACATGCAAATTGGCCCGGAGTGCAGGCTCCAGCTCATGGATCTTGAAGACAACCAAGAACCGCAAGCGCCCTATCTGCCAGGCACGACGGTCCACAATACCAGGGTGGTCGACCTCGACAAAACCCGTTGACCTGCGAGATCTCCTACCTGGACCGCATGCCGGCGGCCAGACGCATCACCATGTCGGTGAACACCACGTCAGTGTCGATCCCGGCCATCACCCCGGTCATCTCCAGCAGCACGAACCCGTGCATGGCCGACCAGAACTCCAGCGCGGCGTAGAACGCGGACTCCTGATCCAGACCGTACGCGGAGAGCACCGCGATGACGGGTGCGGCGGCGGCCTGGGTGGCTTCGGTGAACTCGGGGTCGTCGCCGCCGAGGGGCATCCGGGTGAACGCGGAGTACCGGCCCGGGTGGTGGTGGGCGTAGCTGCGATAGGCGCCGGCCATGACCGCGACGGCGTCGTCGGGGGTGCGGCCCTGCGCGACGTTGTTGAGCATGTCGATGATGTCGCCGACCACCCGCATCCGGACGGTTCGGCGGAGATCGTCGAGGCTGTGCACGTGGTTGTACAGCGACGGCCCCTTGGTGCCGAGCTGATTGGCCAGCGCGTTGATGGTCAACGCGTCCCAGCCCTCGCGGTCCAGGAACGTCAGGGCGGCGTTGACGATGGAGTCGCGACTCAGCTTCGCCGAACGCGGCGGCCGAGCTGCCATGTCCGCGTCCCCCTCGTATCGTCCTCAGCGGCCCCCGCTGGGCCAGCGAGAGACTCTAGTTCACCCGCTGTTGGGACAGTTGTGCGAGATCCTCGACGATCGAGCACAGATCTGGCAACGTCGCGGAATTCAGCGTCTGGATCGACCACGTGATGACGTCGCGTCCCTTGGCGACGTAGATGCTGCACGCGGTGTCGTCGTAGGCCTTGAATCCCTTGTTGCCGTCGATCGACAACTCGACCAGGGTGCGGCCGGCCGTGGACTCGAGTTCCCGCTCGGTGTCCATGTCGCTGCCGCGGTACCACCACGTGGAGATGCCCATGCCGACGCCGACGGTGCCGATCATGGTGTCCTCCTGCCAGAAGCACCCGGCGTCGGAGACCACCGCCTGCTGGTACATCGGCATGCCGACCGCGTCGTCGATGTCGGCGTCGGTGATGCCGTTGCAGTCCTGGCTGACGAATCCGCTTCCGGAGGCCGAGGTCGACTCGGCCGGCGGCTCCTCCCCGGCGCAACCGGCGAGGACCAGACAGATGGCGGCGATGCCCAGGGCCCTGTCGACGGGCACGTCACATGTCCGAGCGCAGCGTGGCCGTCAGCAGTTTCTCGGCGTCGACGCACGGCTCCCCGGCGTCGCGATCGCGGTACTGCACCCACCAGCTGACCACCCCGGATCCGGCGGAAGCGGTCGCCGAGCACGCCGCGCCGGTGATGTCGCGTCGCGCCGCAAAGGCTTGGCGCCGCTCCACGTCGAGGTCGGTGACGACGGCGCCGCGCTGCTCGGCCAGCGAGCGTTCGCGCTCGAGCACCCCGGTCTCGAACCAGGAGAACGTCACGTCGAGGGTCACCGGTTCGGCTCCGCGCAAGACCACGTACTGGCACACCGCTCCGCTGTAGGGCCGGGTCAGCTCGTTGGCCTCCAGGGTCGCCTGGACCGACGAGTCGTCCAGCAGACCGCAGTTGTCGTCGACGTAGCCGTAGCTGCGGGCCGCGTCGGTGGCCGCGTCGTCGCGCTGCGCGACGCCGTCGATCGTCTGCGCGCAGGCAACCCCGCCCGCCGCGGTGGCCACCACCGCGAGCAAAACGCCACCGACACGTCGTCGCATCATCACCGCTCACGCTACCGAGAGCACCTAGCCTCGGCATCTCGTGCCGTCGTAGGCTCTCACCATGAAGTCGACGTCGGCAGGACGGTTGCTCACCGTGGGTGCGCTGGCTGTTGCGGCGGTGTGCTCGGCCCCGACGGCGTCGGCCATCAACGGGGATACCCACATCACCGGCGTCGGACTCGTGGAGACCATCGAGTGCAACAACGCCACGGTGTTCGTCAACGGCGCGAACAATCAGGTCAACGTCCTGGGCAACTGCTGGGCGGTGACGGTTCAGGGGTCGTACAACACCGTCGTGGCCGACCACGTCGTCAACGACATCACCGTCTACGGGTTCAACCAGACCGTGTTCTACAAGTCGGGCGAGCCGATCGTGTGGGACCGCGGACGGGAACTGGGGATGACAAACCGGATCAATCGGGTACCCGCGTGACATGGTTCTACGTCGGTATGGAATTGCCGCGCTGTCGGCGCTGGCACTGACACTGACGGGTTGCGGCGCGACCAGCGAGGACACCAACACCCCGACCGCCACGGCGGGCACCTCGGGCGCGCAGATCGAGATCGGCAACACCATCAACTACGGATCTTTCGGCACCACCACCGAGATCGACTGCGCCGACGGCAAGTCCCTGAACGTCGGCGGCTCCAACAACACGCTGACGGTCATCGGCACGTGCGCCAACGTCAACATCGGCGGTTCGGACAACAGGATCACGTTCGACCGGGTGGACAGCGAGCTGTCGGTGGTCGGGTTGAACAACACTGTCACCTACCGCGACGGTGAGCCGCAGGTCAACGACACCGGCAACAACAACAGCATCAGCAAGGGCTGAATGCCGTACGTTCACAGGCGATGAACGTCCTCTTCGCGATGGTCGACGGCGGTGGAAATGTCGCTCCGCAACTGGCCGTCGCGAAGGCACTCCGTGATCGCGGCGCGAACATCCGGGTGATCGGCCACCGCGGGTTGCGAGAGCGGATCGAAGCCGCAGGCTTTCCCTTCGAACCTTTCACGGCAGGCACGCATCTCGACCCGACCGCGCAGCGTCGACTGGCCGCGATGATGGCCGACTTCACGCGGGTGGCTGCAGACCGGCAGATCGGTCCGTGCGTGAGGGAAGCGGCCCGCCGCCACCGTGCCGATGTCGTGGTGGTCGACATGATCCTGGTCGCCGCGATCAACGACGTCATCGACTCCGGCCTTCCCACCGTCGTTTTCGTGCACTGCTTCTATCGCGCCGTGCAGGACCTGGCCGCGGGGCCCGTCGGCTGGGCGCTGCGGATGCGCGGCATCGACCCGCTGGCCGCCCAGCACCGCGGTGTCGTACAGGTTGTTTCGGCACGTGCCGACCTCGACCCGGTGCGCGGGAACCCGGGGGTGTGCCACACCGGCGTGGTCTGGCAGGGCGCGCCGCGCGAATCCACCCCTGCGGCGACACCGCAGGTTCTGATCAGTCTGAGCACCAATGCCTTCGCCGGGCAACCTCAGATGCTGCAGCGCATCCTCGATGCGGTGGCTCCACTCCCGCTGGCGGCCACGGTGACGGTCGGACCGGGCATCGACGCGTCGGGGCTTCGGGTGCCGGCCAACGCCGAGGTGTACCCATGGCTGGACCACGACGAAGTACTGTCGACCGCTTCGCTGGTGATCGGTCACGGCGGGCACAGCACGGCGATGCGGGCGCTGTCGTTCTCGGTGCCCCAGATCGTGCTGCCGGCCAATCCGCTGATCGACCAGAAGGCGGTGGGCGCAGCTCTGCGCGATGTCGGCGCCGGACTGCTCCTGGGCAAACACGCGCCGGTGAAACGGATTCGGGCCGCCGTCGAGACCATGCTCCGCACCGACCGCTACCGCACGGCCGCGCAGCGGATGGGCGAGGGCATTCGCCGTAGCGATGGCTCCGACATCGCCGTCGACCAAATCCTCTCCGCCGCCGGCTAAGCCGGCGCCCCGTGACGGCCGGCGCCGCCGGCGAACCGCGCCGCGCCCTCGAGGGATTCCGCAGCAACCTTCGACAGGCTGCCGAACTCGAAGTCCATGGCCTGACGTTCGGGAAGGCCCCACTGGTTCAGCGTGGACATGCGGTCGGCGCGCAGGCACTGTTGCGGCAGCGCCGCCAGTTGCGCGGCCAGTTCCTCGGCACGCTCGCGGGCTTCGCCGGTGGGCACCACCCGGTTGGCCAGGCCGATCGCGAGCGCCTCGTCGGCGTGGACAGCGCGGCCGGTCAGGATCAGGTCCATCGCGCGGCTGTGCCCGATCAGCCGCGGCAACCGGACGGTGCCGCCGTCGATCAACGGCACGCCCCACCGGCGGCAGAACACGCCGAGTACCGCGTCCTGTTCGACGACCCGCAGATCGCACCACAACGCGAGTTCCAGGCCGCCGGCGACGGCGTAACCGCTCACCGCGGCGATGACCGGTTTGGACAACTCCATGCGGCTCGGCCCCATCGGGCCCGGCCCGGTGCGGTGCACAGGGTTGGACTCCGGCGTGCCGAACGCCTTCAGGTCGGCACCGGCACAGAACGTCCCGTTGTCGCCCCATAGCACCGCAACCGACGCCGAGTCGTCGCGGTCGAAGTCGTCGAACGCCGCGTGCAGCTCTGCCGCTGCTGGTCCGTTGACCGCGTTGCGGGCGAGCGGCCGGTTCATGATCACCGTGGTGACCGGACCGCTCTTCTCCACTCGCACTCCACCGCTCACGTCGCCTCCACCAATCTCAGTGCATCTCGTCGCGCCACCAGTTCGGCGGCGAAATCCTGGTACGCGGTGCGCAGCCGCTCCCCCGGCCACGCCTGCGGCAACAGCTCGTCGGGCAGTACCGGATCGGTGAGCAGATGCCGCACGATTGCGGCGGCGACCAGGAACCGCCCGGGAATGTCCTGTGCCTCAGCGATTTCGACCAACAGCCGGGTACCGTGATCGGCCCAGCCCGACAGATTCCACAGTTGCGCCGCCAGCCCGACGGGGTCGTCGTCGCGGACGCTCATCACCCGCACGTGCGCGGCGACGTCGTCGCCGAGCTCGATTTCGAGGTTGTCCGGCCGCAGCCAGAACCCCTCGCGCAGTTCACCGAAACGGCTGTCCTGCAGCGTGTTCCGCAGTCCGGCGCGGGTGCGGGCGTCCGCGCCGACGCTGGTGACCACCAGCGCGGCCCACGTGCCGTCCCAGGCACGTCGGCGCGGGTCGAGCGCGTCGTCCTGGCGGCGCTGCCGGGCCAGCAACCGGTCGGAGAGCCGGTAGCCGTCATCGGAGCGGACCAGGTCCCCGGCAGCGACCATGCGGGTCAACGCTACGCGCACGGTGGAGTCGCGCAGGCCGAAATCAGCGGTGAGAGCGACCAATTCGGCCGCGGTTGCCCACGCGGGGTGAGCGCCGAGCAGCACGCTGAGCACCACTGAGCGCGCCGTCATCCGCATTGATCAGCCCTTGACGAGCGCGCGTTCCAGAATCGGCGCCCGGTCCAGCCCGGTCGGCAACGTGCCATACGCGCCACCCCACTGACCGCCGAGCCGACTCGAAAGAAACGCCTCGGCCACCGCCGGATGGCCGTGGCGCACCATCAGTGCACCCTGCAGCGCCAAGGCGATGTCCTCGGTGACCTTGCGAGCGCGGTACTGAATGTTGTCGAGGTCGGTCAGCTGCGGTCGCAGCGCCTCGACGTGTGCATCGAGCCGTGCGTCGTGTCCCGCGACCGCGGCCAGCTCGTCGAACAGCACCTCGATGCACTCCGGGCGAGTGGCCATGGCGCGCAACGTGTCCAACGCGCTGACGTTGCCCGACCCCTCCCAGATGCCCATCAACGGCGCCTCGCGGTACAGCCGCGGCATGCCCGAATCCTCGACGTAGCCGTTACCGCCCAGGCATTCCATCGCCTCGGCCGCGTGCGGGGTGGCGCGCTTGCACACCCAGTACTTGGCCGCGGCCAGACCGATGCGGCGCAGCAGGGTTTCGCGTTCGTCGCCGCGGATGGCGCGATCGGTGGCGCCGGCCATGCGCATGGCGAGCATCGTCGCCGCCTCGGCTTCGACCGCCAGATCGGCCAGCACGTTGCGCATCAACGGTTGATCGAGCAGATACGCGCCGAATGCGCTGCGGTGCTGGGCGTGGTGCATGGCCCGCATCAGCCCGTTGCGCATGCTCGTCGCGCTGCCGAGCGTGCAGTCCAGCCGGGTCAGGTTGACCATCTCGATGATCGTCGGCACGCCGCGGCCTTCTTCGCCGACCAACCATGCGGTGGCGCCGTCGTATTCGACCTCGCTGGACGCGTTGGCGTGGTTGCCGAGTTTGTCCTTGAGGCGCTGCAGGAACATCCGGTTGCGGGTGCCGTCGGGCAGCACGCGTGGCAGGAGGAAGCAGCTGAGGCCGCCCGGAGCCTGGGCAAGCACCAGGAAAATGTCGCCCATCGGCGCGGAGGTGAACCACTTGTGCCCCGTGAGCCGGTAGCTGCCGTCGCCGGCGGGTACCGCCTGGGTGGTCCCCGCGCGGACGTCGGATCCGCCCTGCTTCTCGGTCATCGACATGCCGGCGGTGATGCCGGCCTTCGCGGTGGCCGGCTTCAGTTCCGGGTCGTAGACGCGGCTGGTCAGCAGCGGCTCGTAGACCGCGGCGAGGTCCGGGTTGTGGCGCAGCGCCGGCACCACCGCGTACGTCATCGAGATCGGGCAGACGTGCCCGGGTTCGGGCGTCCACACCGACATCTTGGCCGCGCGCACCACGTGCGCGCCGGCACGGTCGTCGGCCCACGGCGCGGCGTGCAGACCGTGACCGATCGCGGCCGTCATCAGCTCGTGGTAGGCGGGGTCGTACTCGACTTCGTCGATGCGGTGGCCGTAGCGGTCGTGGGTGTGCAGCACGGGCCGGTGACGGTCCGCCAGCTCACCCCAACGCTGCGCGCGTCGGCTGCCACCGAGCGCGCCCAGTTCGGTGACCTCGTCGACGCCCCAGTCGCCGCCCTCGCGGATCAGCGCCTCGGCCAGCACCGGCGACGCGGCCGGGTTGAAGTCCTCCAGCGGAGGGACCTGGTTGGTGACGGCGTGGGTGTCCATACCTCACTGTTACACCTTGGCGACGGTTGCACAAGATTCTGTAATAGCGTTGGTCCGCCGCTTTCGGCGGCGCTCGTAGCGGTTCAAGACGATCACCGCGGCCGCCGCGAACGCCCACCCCAGCAGGATGTCCACGACATAGTGCTCGGCGGTGTACACCAGCGTGAACGCCATGACCAGCACGTAGGCCACCAGCAGCGGGCGCCACCCCCGGTGCGCGCGGTGCCACAGGAACGCCGCGATCGCCGCCGTCATGCCGGCGTGCAGCGACGGGATGGCCGCCACCAGGTTGACGCTGGCCTGCCCCTGGTCGAGCAGCGCGGTCGCCGAATGCAGGTTGAGCTTGCCCCAGCCGCGCCCCACGATCCTTTCGATCCACGGGTTCGCGCCGTCCAGATGCGTCTGCATCGCACCGAGGATGCCGCCGTCGGGAACACCGCGCGCCGACCGGAACATGCACTTCGGATCAGACGGTCCCCCCTCCACGTCGACGGCGGTGCATCGGGCCGCCGCCCACGGCGGAGCGGCCGGCAGCAGGACGTAGACGATCAGCGCCGCGAAGTTCAGCCCGACGAACAGCCGGACGAACGCCTTCCACTCTTCGCGGTTGCGCAGCCACAGCACGGCGGCGACCACGTACGGAAGGATGAAGAACGACATGTAGACGCTGCTGATGACGACTTCCCACCACGGCGGGGTCGGCTCCTTCAGCCGTTCCTGCAGCCACACCGTCGGCATGACCCCGAAGAACATCCATCGGTCGGCGTCGGCCTGCCAATGCCACAGCGTCGGCCGGCCGACCATCGTCGCGGCGCCGCGGCTGAGGTCGTAGGCGATCAGCACCAGCGCGAACGGCAGCCAGTCCCGGATAACGTAGAGCATCCGCCGGCCCTGCCCGATGCTTGCAGCCAGCAGACCGGTGGCGATGTAGAGCAGCAGCAGCTCGCGGTTGAACGCCAACCCGTCGGTGATCGTCCGGTGGGTGACCACCGCTGCCCAGGCGATCAACGCCGCCCACCGAAGCATCCGCAGCCAGCGGGCGCGGCGGTCGACGAGGAGCTCGGGGTCACTGACGACGTGCGTCGGCGCGGGAGACGCCTCGTCAACGGACACCCAACGGCCTTTCGTCGCGGGAGCGGGGAATTCCCGGCGTAAGCCTAATTAACCACCGGGCAGGATTTCGTTCACGGTCCGTTTGGCTACCGAAGTGTGACCAAGCGCAAGCTCAGCGCACGTGCTCGCGCAGGAAGGCGATATCGTCCTTGCGGCCCTCGTCGGAGGTCTCACAGATCACCGGCGCGTCCGCGGCTTCGACCACGGCGACCAGCAGTTGCGGGTCGATCTGGCCGGAGCCGAAGTTGGCGTGACGGTCCGCGCCCGAGCCGGCCGCGTCGCGGGAGTCGTTGCAGTGCACCAGGTCGATGCGGCCGGTGATCGCCTTGATCCTGTCGACGGCGTCGATCAGCGCCTCACCGGCGGCCCAGGCGTGGCAGGTGTCCAGGCAGAAACCGATGCCCTTGTCGCCGATGTGGTCCCACAGCCGGGCGATGGTGTCGAAGTGGCGGGCCATCGCGTGGTCCCCGCCGGCGGTGTTCTCCAGATACACCGGCACGTCGGTCTCGAGGTAGTCCAGTGCCTTGACCCAGCGTTCGAAGCCGGCGTCCATGTCGTTGTCGTCGGCGTGGCCGCCGTGCACGATCACCGCGGCGGCGCCGACGTCGGCGGCCGCGTCGCACGTGTCCTGCAGGATCTTGCGCGACGGGATGCGGACCCGGTTGTTGGCCGAGGCCACGTTGATCAGATACGGCGCGTGCACATAGATCGGGATGGGCGAAGCCTTCAGGGTCTCGGCGTCCTCACGCGGCTTGGGCTTCTTCCAGCTCTGCGGATTGCCGAGGAAGAACTGCACCACGTCGGCGCCGTCGGCCTGGGCAGCAGCGAGGGGATCGTCACCGTGGACGTGAGAACCAATGAGCACGCAGCCGAGTCTAGGCGGGCCCAACAACACTGACGTCGATCGGACAACCTGCACACAATAGCCACACCACACTGAGCGCCCGGAGTGGTTCCACTCGTGGGTGAGCCCCCAGCGGTCCAGCGGGAACACCCGTCGGGGAAGGCGTCCCACCGTCACCAATGCCTCAACGAGACGTCGGATCCGTTGGCTCGGTTCATATTCCACTGCTTTCCATAGGCGGTGATCGCCCCCGGTCCAGTCAGATCAACCCAGCGAACGGCCGCAGTAGCACCCCCCACCGGCACCGGTCACCGTCCCATGCGTCGGTGACCAGGAGGTCGCCCTGCGGAAGCAGATTCGGCGAGATCACGTACACCATCGGGTCGAACGACCACAAACCATCCACCTGGTACCCAGCACCAGCTGACCCACGAACTCGTGTCCGTGTGTTCCCCAGGATGCGCGTGTCGTTTTCGGGGTCGGATCATCGGCGGCGACAAGGAGTCCGGCCCGCGCCAGGGACCGTTCCGACCGATAGGAATGTTAACTTGAGTAACCTGGATAGTCGGGATGGAGGAAGCATGCCCAAAGCGCGCGGTAAGCGAACCGGTACGACGCCGCATGTGCGCGATCCCGACGCGACGCGAGCCGCGCTGCTGAGCAGCGCGGTGAAGCTGTTCGCCCAACAGGGCTACGATGCGACGTCGGTGCAGCAGGTGGTCGACGACGCCAACCGCACGAAGGGCGCTTTTTACTACTACTTCGACAGCAAGGAAGACCTGCTCCAGCAGGTACACGACACCTCGGTCGACTATCAGCTCGAGTTGGTGCGCGAGGTGTTGGCGCGGGACGATCCGGCAGACGTCCTGCTCAGGGAGCTCGTGATAACGGTGCTGATGGAGCCGATGGAGGTATACAAGTCCGAGATCTCGGTCTTCATGCATGAACTCAGGCGCTTGTCCGGCGAAGGCTTCGAGGATGTCCTCGCCAAGCGCGACGAGTTCGAGCGGTGCGTTGTCGAAATCATCGAGCGGGGGGTCCGATCGGGCGTCTTCAAAGATTCTGGTCCGCCGCGCCTACTGGCGTTCGGAATCATCGGGATGTGCTCGTGGAGCCACACCTGGCTCAGGCCCGACGGAGACATGTCGCCACGGCAGATCGGCGAGATGTTCGCCGACATCTTGATCGACGGGCTCAAAGCCTGAACCGGCCAGCCCGTCTCAACGGTAGACGGGAAGGCGGCCACAGAGTAGCTCGGTGGCGCAGTGCGAGGCGTCACACGCCACTCGACGAAGGCTTCGATTCCTCCGTACTCCTCCGGTCGAGTGAATCCGTAGAGGGTGAACCAATGCGGGCTGAGCGGACTCGCCGAAGACGGCACGGCGACGACGCGTACGTCGTGGTTTACCTGGTCGGTGAGGTCAGCCGGCTCATAGTTCAACCGGTCGGCGGTGCTGCGGAGACTGTCCAGGGCGGCGCCGGCGCTCCAAGTGGTAGACAACCACCGATATGCCGCTGTCTGCCGTCCGGTACAACCGTCGGTATGCCGACCGCATCAGGCCACGCCAGTTGTACCCCAACGCCGGAACGAAGGCGACAAAGGTCGGGTCGCGCCGCTGCCTCTGTAACTACGCCAGCCCGCCCAGCGCCTGATGGTGTCGTTCCGGTGAGATGCCCACACGCTCGGCGGGTGGCAACTGCATCTTGCGCAAGAGGGAGTCAGCGGCGCTGATCAGATCATCGAGGACTCGCGCGTGGTCCTTGATGTCCATTTACCGTCCGCGCCGAGGACGCGAGTTGGAGCGTGCCGTACGGGCCGGAGACGCCCAACACCTTGACTCCGGCGAGGCGGCCCCCGGCATTACTGTCCGGGCGTGGGTATGGCCGGCTTGTCGGCCCAGGCCTTCGAGCCCTTGCGACCAAGCGACCACATCTGCACGCCCCGCTCGACCTCGACCGCGGCCGCCCAGGACATGCCCGAATCCAGTTCGATCGTCGCCGATTGCTTGACCCGACGGGCCAATTCGGGATCCGCCGCCGGCAGGCGACACAGGCCGAGCGCGGTGTCGAGCAGTTCGTCGGCGGGCACGGCAGCCCACGCGAAGCCACGGGCCACGGCGTCCGCACCGGAGAGCGCCGCCCCGAAGATTGCCATGGCGGCAGCCTGCTGATAGCCCATCGAGCGGCCAAGCATCCGCAGGTGGCCTCCGCCCGGGTGGATCTTGCGAGCCACAAAGCCGCTGTCCAACACGGCATCCGGCGTCACGAGCATGATGTCTGTCGCCATCGCCAGGTTCAGTCCGGCGCCGACCGCGCCGCCCTTGACCAGCGAAATCGTCGGCACCGGCAGCATCCCGACGCGTACGAACGACCCGTAGACCGCAGAGGTGCGGGCCACCGCTTCCTGCGACGCCGGCGCCTCCGACGAGGCCGCGAGGTCGCGGGTGTCGGCGCCACTGCAGAAGTAGTTGCCAGCGGAGTCGACAATCACCGCGCCGATCGACATGTCGGTCTCAACCATGTGGCAGAAGTCGGCGATCTGCTCGGTCATCGGCAGCGTGATCGCGTTCTTGCGGGTCGGGTTGTTCAGCGTCAGCCGGGCGATTCCGCTGTCGACGCTGACATCTACGCGCGCCTCGTCACTCACAGGCGGGGACTCCTTCTCTTCTGTGCCGACACGTCGGCTATTGCTGTCCTGTCACCAGTTGCCACAGGTCCTGCCCGCGAACGAGCTCACCCAGGCGCTGGTGCCAGTACCGTTCGTTGCCGTACTCTTCGCGCCACGCCCAGAGCCGGGTGGTCAGGGCGCCCAGGATGTGTTCCTGGGTGAAGCCGATGGCACCGTGTGCCTGATGGGCCGCCGCGGTGACCGGGCGCGATAGGATCGCGGTCTCCGCCTTCGCCGCGGCCACCAACATCGCCGCGGAGTCCGGGCCCTCGAGCATCGCCATCGTCGCCGCCGTCGCCGCGGTCTGCATCGCCGTGGCGTCGGCCGCCATCCTGGCGACGGCATGCTGAACGACCTGGAACTTCATCAGTGCCCGGCCGAATTGCACGCGCTCGGAGACGTATTGCGCGGTCTGATCCACGATGGCTGCGGCGACGCCGGCCGACGACACGGCTCGCGCGAGGGCGCTACGCAGTTCCCACGCCGTGACGTCGGATTCCGACACGTCAGCCGACGCGACCGCTGTCACGTGTTGCAGCGTCACCAGATCGCGTGGCTCGTTGGCGAGATTCTCCCCGGGGGTGACGGTGACTCCGTCCGCGCTCAACGAGATCACGTGCAATGCCGGCTGGGCACCCGGCACCAGCAGCACCAGTGACTCGCAGTCACGCGCGAACGGCACACGTTCGGCCTGCCCGCTGAGCGCTCCATCCTCGAGTGTCACCGCAGCTCGGGCGGCCGTGAACGGACCACTCGGTACGTCGACGCCCGCCTGGCCGAGGGCGGGCGCGGCGACGAACGCCGCCTCGGCGAACGGAACCCGCACGGTGGTGAGTTCGGCCAAGACGGTCGCGGCGTCGAGGAGATCACCGTCGGAACCCCCGACGGCTTCGGGTGCGCACAGCCCGATGAAGCCGAGCTTTTCCAGCTCATCCCAGAGGCCGCGATCCAGCGACGGATCCGGATGGGCGTCGACCGCGAGGTGCGTCGCGGCCACTCCCCGCGCGGTATCGCGAAGGTCCTCGAGGTGTTCGTGCGTGTCGGACATGTTCATGGTCACGCCAGTCCCTTCGCGACGATCGAGCGGAGAACTTCATTCGTGCCGCCACGCAGGGTGAAGGCGGGGGTATGCCTGACACCGTCGACGAGAAGTTTGTCGAAAGGCGTTGTACCACTACCGGGTTCGGTCATTGCCATGCGGCGGATCGTCTCAACCAGGTCGCCTTCGTACGTCGTGCCCAGATCCTTGACCAGGGCGGCTTCGACGGCGGGCTGCTTGCCGGCGGCGAGTTGACGTGCCACGCCGAGCGACATCTGCCGCAGGACGAGCAACCGGGACACCAGCCGGCCGAGCTCCAGCGTCGCAGGCGCATCCTCGGCGTCGACTTCCCGCGCCCACGCCGCGAGCAGCGGGAAGGGGCTCAGCAGGCGTTCGGGTCCCGATCGTTCCGTGGCGAGCTCCCCCGTCACCTGACGCCAGCCCGCGCCGCGGATGCCCAGCAGCGCGTCGGCTTCGAGGATGGCGTCGTCGAAGACCACTTCGTTGAAGTGGTGCTCGCCGTCGACGGTGATGATCGGGTTGACCGTGATGCCAGGATTCGGCAGATCCACCACGAACTGGGACAGACCCTGGTGCCGTTCACCCTCGTCGGTGCGGACGAGCACGATCATGTTGGTGGCGACGTGCCCCGACGTCATCCACAATTTGGTGCCGCTGACCCGCCAGCGGTCGCCGTCCTGTATCGCTCGGGTACGCACCGACGCCAGATCGGAGCCGGAGTCCGGCTCGCTCATGCCGATGCCGAAGAAGCGTTCGCCCCGCGCGATGCCGGGCAGGTACTTGTGCTTTTGCTCTTCGGTGCCGTGGCTGAGGATCGAGGGCGCCATCTGCCGATCAGCGATCCAGTGGGCGGCAACCGGTGCGCCGTGCGCCAGCAATTCCTCGGTGACGACAAACCGCTCCAGTGCGGTGCGGCCGTGTCCGCCGTACTCGATGGGAATGGTCATGCCAAGCCAGCCCCGCTCGGCGAGGCGGCGGCTGAAACCGATGTCGATACTGGACTGCCACGAATCGGCTTTGGGCACGAAATCGCCGTTGGCGATGGACTCTCGCAGAAAGGCTCGAACGTCGGCGCGTAGCTCGCGCAGCTCCGTCGTCCCCACGGATGCGGGCACCAATGTCGTTCGCACGGATGTTCCTCTCTGCCGCCGGGTCACGGTGCCGCAGGCAGTGAGTCAAGCTTCTCGCGACGACGGCCGACAACGAAGTCGGGCCGTTATCCGGAGCGCTCACCGTGACACCTACGTACCGGTCGGTATGGGGAGAATCTAGCACACGCACCGTGTGCGTCAAGAGCGCTCGCAGCCGCTGCGAATCGCCCTCGGTCAGGCGAATATCCGTCCGAGCGCCTCGATGGTCCGCACGCTCTGTTCGATCGGCAGGCCGAGCCACTGCGTACGCATGAGAAACTGGTCGACACCCAAAGTCTCTGCAAAACAGGCGATTTCGTCGGCCACCGACGCCTCGTCCCCGATCAGGAATCGGTCGGCCGCATATTCCTCGAAGCTGAGGACCTCATCGACGCGCGAGTCGCTCACCGACCCCCATGATGAATACGCCTGGTACTTGGCCTGCAGCGCGGGTCGGCACTCCTCGAGCGCCGATTTGCGACTCGACCCGATATAGCACTCCCGGGTCAGCACGGCCGGTGACTCCGCGGGCTTGCCTGCGTCGGCCAACGACTTGCGGTACACCGCAACCTGTTCTGCGAGTTGCGGTAGCGCGGCCATCGGCTCGATCAGCCATCCATCACCCAATCGTGCGGCCCGGTCGATCGCGACATCGGCCATGGCGGCGATGTAGATCGGTGGCCCGCCTTTCTGGACGCATCGCAACCCGACGCCGGCATCCGTCACCTGATAGTGCTTGCCGGAGAACGTCACCCGGTCCTCTGTCCAGAGGCGCCGGATCAACTGAACGCTTTCGGACATACGTGACGCCCGCTGCGTTCTCGAGACTCCGAAGGCCTCGAATTCCTCCGGCCGGGAGCCGAGACCGACCCCGAGAACGGCCCGTCCTCCGCTGAGCACGTCGAGTGTCGCCCATTCCTCCGCGACCAACGTCGGGTTGAGCAACGGCAGGATCAAGATGTCCATGCCCAACCGCATGTCGCCGGTTTCGGCGATCAGGTAGCCGAGCAACGTGAACGGTTGCATCATCTGCATCGGCGCGGTCAGGTAGTGATGCGGCAGCCACACCGAGGTGAATCCCGCGTCCCGCGCGCCCCGCGATTGGGCTGTCACGTCGTCGACCGACGCGCGCTCCTCCCGCCGCCACTGCGTGTTCAGAAAGAGTCCGACATCCACGTCGCTCGTCCGCCCTTCTCCATGACCGGTGTCTCGGTTGGCGCCATTCCGCTCGTCCAGTGCGGACGCGGCGCTGCTAGCGGCCGTTGAGGTCGACGACGGCGCCCATCAGGTCGTGCTCCTGCAACCAGGGGATGGTTTCTTCCAGAATGAGCGTGGGCCTGTCCGACCGCGGCACCGGCGATATCACGACACCGTCGGCCACCTCTGCAGCAGCGACATCGGCGATCAAACCGGCGAGGCCGATCGGGGTTCCCACATAACGGACCGTCGACGCTTCCGGCACGTTGCCGGACCCCGCCAGCTTCGCGAGCGCGAGCGGATATGTCTCGGCGACGACCGCTTCGATCTCGAGTAGAACCAACGGCGAATCCGGTACGGAGGATCGGATCCTACGGCGCTCGCGCTGCGCCGTCGCCAGGTCGGGCGCATGGAGAACGATCGGTCTTGCGCGCGATACCGGACCCCGGCCGGTAAATTGGAATGCCTTGCTCGACAGGGTCGTTCCACAGTCGCGGTGGACCTCGGCGAGAGTGCGGGCCATGTGTTACCCCTCGGTCGGACGGTCTTCGTTGTCGAAGGCCTCCTCTACGACGCTACGGCGCGGTGCCCGGGTAAGGGGTCGACCAACCGGCGCAAATCCACGACCGTTCTTCGTCCACCTCGACGAGCTGCGTCAGATGGGCATTCGAGACCGAAGCGCGCAACGGACGATTGTGGCCGGCCGATCAGGACACGGCGGCGACCATGGTTCCATACTTGACACCGAGGTCCCCGCCCACGTCGTAAGCCTTGAGCGCGGGCACCACGTGCTTGGAGATGAGGTCGAAGTTCTTGTCGGCAACGGCCCTCGGCATCCCGCCGTAGGACGGCACGATGGCGACCCCGCCGGCGTCGATCCGATCGACGTAAGAAATCAGCTTTTCGACCACCTGGTCGGGGGTGCCCCAGACCTGGAGATCGGCCAGGAAGTTGGCGAAACCGTCCACACCGTGCTTTTCGATGTTGCGGGCCAGATTGCCGTAGTACTCGTAGCCCTCGATCTTCTCGAATCCGACGTTGTCGAACTCGTAGTGCCCGACGGTCGACAGCGCGTAGCCCTTGAGGTATCGATCCCGCATCTCCTGCGCCTCAGCTTCGGTTTCCCCGACACCGACGTAGATCATGATGAGGGGTTTGGGCGGCTCCTCACCACGCAGTTCGTTGTAGCGAGCACGGTACGTGTCGAGGTCCTTCTGAACTGTCGGCCAAGGCTTTTGAGCGATCACCATCAGGCCCACCCCGAGCCGCGCCATGATGTCCATGGATTCGGGCGAGACGGCCGAGGCGAACGTCCGCCCCTGGAATGACGCGTAAGGTTCGGGGCGGATCTCGCAGCGCGGTTGCTTGTAGAGTTCACCGTCGTACTCCATGACGCCGGTCTCGAGAGCGTTCAGAATGGCTTCGGAGTACTCGACGAAGCGCCGACGCGACTCGCCCATCTCCAGACGGAAAGCATCGAATTCCACCCGTCCCAGCCCGCGACCCAGGCCCAGAAGGGCACGGCCCTGCGTGAGATTGTCGAGCACGGTGAATGATTCGGCGGTGCGGATCGGGTCCTGCCACGGCAACACGCTGACCGCAGTCCCCAAGCGCAACGTCTCGGTCTGACCGGCGATCCAGGCCAGCAACTGCGGTACATTCGGCGTCACCATGTAGTCAGTGAAGTGATGCTCCGGCATCCACAGGGAGTCGAAGCCCATCTTCTCCGCCAACTGCGCATACCGCAGTTCGCCGGCCATGACCTCCCGGTCAGGTTGGGCGTGACCCAAGTTCTGGATGTTCAGGTTCAATCCGGTATGCATCTCATCCCACCTGCCTTGCCTTCTTTGTCGCCGGCATTCTTCCGACCGGTCGGTTTGTTGATATCACATTACGGCGATGAAGCGAAAACGTAAAGGGGCTAGGCATTTTTGCTTCTCAAGGCGGACAAATGCGCCAAACGGGGCGCCCCGACGCGCACATCGCGTCGGGAGCGTCCCGCGTCCGATCAGGGCGTCACCGCCACCTTTTCCACGCCCGAGTCGTCGCCGTCCTTACGGACTGGTTCGTCACCCAGGCGGGCGATGAACCCGCGGCGGGCCGGGTAGCGGCTCATGTTCCACAGGTACAGGGCGGCGGCGAGCACCAGGCTCACCAACCAGGCGATGTCCATGCCGCCCAAGGGCTCGACGAACGGTCCCACGTACATCTCCGTACTCATGAACGGTACCGACACCACAATCGCGATCAGGTAGGCCGACATGGCGCGCCAGTCGATTCCGGCGTACCGCCCAACGGGGTCGAAGATGTCGGGTATCGAGTAGCGCTCCTTGCGCACGAGGTAGAAGTCCACGAGATTGATCGCCGTCCACGGGACCATGAAGTAGCCGAGGATCGCAATGAACGCGGTAACGTTGCCCAGGAAGTTCTCGCGCCCGAGGACAGCAAGGAGCATTGCGGTGAGACCAATGAGAGTCATGCCAGCGGCCTTGACCGGGAAAGTGATTCGCACCTTGACAAATGTCGTCACCACCGTGATCGCCGACATGAAGCAGGCGTAGACACCGAGCCCGGGCGCGGCCGTGTTGCTGATGATCATGATCAGCAGGAACAGCGGAATGGCGAATCCGGCCTGGGCGACGATGAAGTCGGGGTTTCCACCGGCGAAAGCGTCGGTAGCCGCGGCCGCAGCGATAGCGCCGAACGAGAACGTCCATACGCAGGCGGTCACCGTGCCGGCGAAGGTGAACCAGAAGGTCTTTTTCACCGAGGTCTCTTCGGGCAGGTACCGCGAGTAGTCGGCGACGTACGGTGCATAGCAGAGCTGGAAGGTCACCATGATCGCGACCGAGAGCACGAACATGCCCCAGGAGAACTCTCCCGCGGAGGTGTCACCGAAGCCGTAGTTGCGCAACAGGTTGAAGGTCATGACCACGAAGGCGATGCCGGCGATCAGCGAAACCCATTTCTGGCACACGTGCAGGATCTTGTAGCCGAAGATGGGGAGCAGGATGATTCCCACCGTGCCCAGGACGATGCCGACATCCACGCTCACGCCGAGGAGGCTGCTGAGCATGTACCCGGTCAGCACCAGACACGCGGCGTTGAAACCGGCGAACATGATGAACACGACGACCATGGGCAGGGTCGCACCCACATAACCGAACTGCGCCCGGCTCTGAATCATCTGCGGGATACCCAGTTTCGGCCCCTGTGCCGAGTGCAGTGCCATGAGGGCACCGCCGATGACGTGGCCGACGACGATCGACATGATCGCCCAGTGGACCGGCAGGCCGAGGAAGATCGGAACCGCACCGTATGCGACGTTGGACACCTGCATGTTGTTCGCGAACCAGAGCGTGAATTGATGACGGACACTTCCGTAACGCTCGTTCGCCGGGATCTGGTCGATCGACCGCTGCTCGATGAGCTGGCTCATCGGACCGCCCCTGCCGAGCTGTTGATCCGGACGCCATCGCGACACCCGGCCCGAGTGGTGGGCACAGTTTCCTCCTGTTGATTCTTGATCCACGAGGGATGGCGCCGTCGCCAACCCGGACTGGTGTGCTGCTCGGCCGTCTCGCGAAGCGAGCCGACGTTGCGCAGCGTCCTCCGAAACCGTCTCCGTCCATGGCGGTCCCGCAGTTCGAATGTCGTGGCAATCCTGGGGGTCGTCCCGCGGTGTCACACATCGCTCCGCATACGTACCGGTCCGTATGTGGTGGAGGACACACTATGAGGGGTCGGCGGGCCTGTCAACAGATAGCGTGAAATGGGCCGGGAAATGCTGGCGCCGTCGCAAACGCCTTACCGGCGTGCTTGATTCGACGCCGGGGTCGAGGGGTCGACAAACAGCCCGGCGGCTGAGCCTCCCGGGCTAGAAGGAAGCGACGATCCGGCGGGCGCATCACTGCACCCGCCGGATCCGGCATGAAAGGGAAGCGTCAGTCGGCGATAGCCAGTGCTTCGATCTCGACGAGGTACTCCGGACCAGCCAGCGAAGAGACACCGATCAGCGCAATCGCGGCTTCGGGCAGCCCGGTCTGCTCGATCCCCTCGAGGTAGCCGGCCCAGACCTCCGGCTTGGTCTCGGCGTCGAGCCCGACGGCATAGATCGTCAGTCGCAGAAGATCACTGAGCTTGGCACCGCTTGTGGTCAACGCGTGTGCCACGTTGACGATCGTCTGGCGCGTCTGGTCTCGATAGCTCTCGGGCATCTCGAATGTGCCCTGCGCGTAGCCCACCTGACCGGCCACGACAACGAGCTTCGAACCCGTGCCGACGCGCACCTGACTGAACCCTGTCGGCTGCTTCAGGCCGTCAGGATTGATGGAATCGACTGCCATACCTACTCATCCTCATCTCATTGGTGAATCGCAGATCTCGTGCACGATCTACAGAACGGCGTGGTGCCCGGAGTAGAAGTCCAGTCTGGACAGGAAGTTCGCGAGATCCTGGAAGGAGTCGTCGTCGGGTTCGAATCGCTTCTGTACATGCCGGGTCAACGCATCCCGTGAGGGGAACTCCTGGACGGTGATGCCGTCCTCGGGGAAGTCCCCGCGAACATGGAGGGTCCGATGGGTCGAGTAGCGCGTGTACAACGGCTGCAGGGCCTTTGCCATGGGCACGTGATGGCTGCGGTAGTGCCAGATCGCTTCGTCTCGCGATGTGTGAGCCGCCTTGGTCAGTAGGATGACGACGTGTGCGTTGGGCTCCCCTGTCGACTCGGTGATGTCCAGGTGAAACTGGCTGTCGCACACCGCGGAGGCGAAGGGGCCCGGGTTCTGACCATGTAGACGATCGAGGGTCTCCATGGCGCGAACCTCAGGATCCTCGATACCGTCCCGGAGCCAGATCGTGGCGGCGATCCGGGCCGGGTGATCATTGCCGAGCTCGTCTCCGAATGTCGGGCGGCTCGGGTCCACCGCCACGTCGAACAACATGAAATGTTCGTCGACGCCGCGGGCTTGCACCCGCGAGCCCGCCGGGGCACAGGACAGGACCGACTCCGTGGCCTGTCGGAGATCGGCAGCCGTAACCACCTGCTCCCCCGGTAAGAACGTCCAGATCGTCAGCGCCACAACGGTTGGCCCTTTCCTTCACGATGGAATTCTCAGCGTAGGAATCTCCCCGAGTCGGCGGCTACACCCGAAGCGGGTGAAATGCCCTGGGCGGCTTCACCGAAGTCGACAAAAGCCCATCCCGCCGATGGCCGCCGGCGAATCAGAAGGTCCGGCCGCCGCAGGCGTAGAGGATCTGGCCGTTGATGTATCCGGCCCGATCGGATCCCAGCCACGCCACCGCGTTGGCGATGTCCACCGGCTTACCGGCGCGACCGACCGGTATCGAACTGATGACGCGCTCGCGGACCGCCTCCGGCATGGCCAGCGTCATCTCCGACTCGGTGAAGCCGGGCGCGACCGCGTTGACCCGGGTGCGCGGCGCCAACGACAACGCCATCGCCCGTGTCGCACCGATCAGTCCGGCCTTGGCGATGCCGTAGTTGAACTGCCCCACATTGCCGAGCTGGGCACGTGAGCTGATGTTCACTACAGCGCTGCCCTCACACATCTTGGGCGCCAGCGCTTCGGTGAGCGCGATGGTCCCGCCGAGATTGATCCGGACGACGGCGCGAAAAGCCGCCTCATCCATCTTGCGCAGCAGCGCATCTCGCGTGATGCCGGCGTTGTTGACCAACAGCGCCGGCTCGGCGCCCGACTCTTCGGCGGCCGAGACGATGGCGTTGACCCCCTCGGGGGTGGAAATATCCGCGCGAACGGCGAGTGCACCGAGCTCGGCGGCAGCCTCCTCGACGGCGTCGCTGACGTCCACCAGTAGCAGCTTGTAGCCTTCGGCATCCAGCACATCGGCGATCGAACGACCGATGCCCCGGGCCCCTCCGGTAATGACAGCCAGTTTCATGGAAGCATCGCCCCTACGTGCTCGGTGCCCAGCGAGACCACCTGGCCGAGCGCTGAGCGGGTGGAAATGAGAAATTGCACAGCCTCGACGATGGTGCTTGCCGGCCGATTCGCGTCGTAGGAGATGACGGTCGCGTAATCCTCGGTTCGCTTGCCCTCGAACGCGAAAATTCTTGCGCCCCCGACAAGGCCGGTCGCAACCGCAGAGTTCAGCACCGACGCCCGACCCAACACCGCAGCCGTCTCGACCAGATACACCACCGGTGCGTGCGCCAGGATCGCCTGCTTCGACAACTCGAAGACGTCGACCAGTTCGCTCTCGGCTTCGTCCCACGAGTTCACCGGGGCCGGCGCGAACACCAGACCGTCGCTGATATCGCCGTCCGCACCGCCCAGCGGTGCCAGCCCCTGGGCAAGCGGACCGTGGGGGACCCGTACCTTCATCCTTTTCTCACCTTCTCGATATTAGCTCCGGCACAACGGTTCCCCGGAGACAGTCGCTCAGTGTGCTTGCGCAACATTGAGTTTCTCGACGGCCATGTCGACCAGCACGAACTTCTGCACCTTGCCCGTCGGCGTCTTCGGTAGATCTTCGGCCGATATGAACAGCACATGACGAGGACGTTTGAACGATGCCAGTTTGCCTCGACAGAACTCGATGAGCTCCTCGGCCGTCACCTCTGCATGGGCCTCCGTGACGACCCAGACGCAACCGATCTCGCCCCACTTCACATCGGGTATCCCGACCATGAATGCTTGGCTGACCGCCGGATGCCGCGACAGGAGTTCCTCGACCTCTTTGGGAGCGAAATTCTCACCGCCCGAACGGATCATTTCCTTCTTGCGTCCAGTCAGCACGATGGAACCATCGGGGAGCACCTTGCCGAGATCACCTGTGTAGACCCAGCCGTCCCGAAACGTCTCAGCGGTTGCTTCCGGCCGCTTCCAGTATCCGATGGCGTTCGTCGGTCCGCGGGAGATCAGTTCTCCCTCAGCGCCTTCCGGAAGTGGCTCGCCTGTGACGGGATCCACCGTTCGGGTTTCGGAGAGTAGCCCGTTCATTCCGGGCAATGCCGCCACTCCTCCGCACTTCGGCTGTCCGACGGTCGTCGCGACGTGCTCGACATCCCTTTCCGGTCTCGACATGACCGGCCCTCCTCCGGTCTCGGTCATGCCGAAGGCTGTCGTCAGTTGCTCAACACCGAATATCTCGATTGCGCGCTCCCACAACCACGCCGGCGCCGGCGCACCGGCACACATCAGCGCGACCAGGGAGTCGGTATCGGCCGAGATCGCCACCTCGGATTCACAGAGGGCCACCACCATCGTCGGCACACAGACGATCTCTGTCGGCCGGTGTCGCACGATCGCGGATACGTAGTCCTCGACATCAAAGCTCGGTCGCGGAATGAAGACCGCTCCAGCAAACATCGCCGCGTTCATCACCTCGTTGTTGGCGAAAACGTGGAACAGCGGCAGGGACGACTGCACGCGCCAGCCGTCGGCGAACGCACGGGTGTATGCGCTGCCATAGGCCACGCGGGCTTCGGCATCGTGCTGCCACATGACGCCCTTCGGCGAACCCGTGGTTCCGGATGTGTAGAAAATCGCGCTCAGGTCGCCGGCTTCGACGTCGACTTCCGGCATGGTCGTCATCCGGCCCCAGCCCGCGACATCGGCGAGCGTCGGCACATTTCGACGAGCCGGCACCGCTGCCTCGAACTGAGCGGTGAATTCGAGATGGGGCAGCCCGGCGAGTCCGGCGCCGTCGTCCCAACCCGGGCATATCTCATCCAGCATGTCCAGGAAATTCTGGTTCCGAAAGCCCGTCATCGTGATCAGGGCGGAGGCCTCTGAATCCCTGAGGACGAACAGCAGCTCATCGCATTGGTACATCGTGTTGATCGGCACGATCACCGCTCCGAGTGCGCTGATACCGAACTTCAGTGCCACGTACTCGGGGCAGTTGCCCATCACGACGGCGACGTGGTCGCCTTTGGAGATGCCCCGGCTGGCAAGACCGGCAGCCAGGTCTCTAGACCACTCCTGGATCTCGCGGTAGGTGTAACTGTGCTCGTCGGTCACCACGAACTCCCGCTCGGGAAACTCTTCGGCGATACGGTCGAGCCATTTGTGCATGGGCCGCGGTTCCCAGGTGGGAAAGCGGTCTTCCAACGCCGCGCGTCGTTCGCTTGGCGACGCCATCTGCACCATGGGTCACACCCCTTCTTTCCGCACGAGACCGGCAAGGGTCATAGCCCTGCTGTCCAACGCTATTGACAGGCCTGCATCGCGGCTACATTCGAATGGTCAAACAGCGTTCGCGGATTTCCATGAGCTCAACGAACCGGGTTCAGGCCAGGCCCACACGCGAGAATGCCAGCACCACTCTTGTGTGCACTACGCGCCGAGGACGTCCGCGAGTTCCGCGACGATGTGCTCGGCGATCGCCAGCGATGCGGTCGCCGCCGGCGAAGGCGCATTGCGCACAAAGGTGACCCGAGGTTGATGGTGAATGACGAAGTCGTCCACCAGATTTCCATCCCGTTGCAGCGCCTGCGCCCGCACCCCGGCCCCCGCGCGCACAAGGTCCGCCGACTCCAGCTCCGGGATATAGGCACGAGCACGGCGCAGGAACACCGACTTGCTGGCCGATCCCATCATCTCGCTGACACCCATGCGGAGGTTCCGCCTCGCGAGCCTCAGCATCCCTGGATAGCTGATCGACCGCCACACCTGGTTCGCGCTGACGTCCCGCCAGCGATAGCCCTCTTGCGACAACGCCAGCACCGCGTTCGGTCCCACGTGTACATGGCCGTCGACGCCGCGAGTGAAGTGCACGCCAAGGAACGGGTATCGCGGGTCAGGCACCGGATACACCAGTCCTTTCACCAGATCCGAACGGGAGCGCACCAGCTCGTAGTACTCACCACGGAACGGGACGATCTCCGGCTCTCTGGGCGCGCCGGCGAGTTCGGCGATGGTCGAGGATTGCAGGCCGGCACATACGACGACATGGTCGAAGACGAACTCCTCCACATCGGTGACAACCACGACTGCGGAATCGTCACCCTCGATGCCCACAACACGGCGACCAAGGAGCACCTTTCCCTCTGCCTCGAGGACGTCGGTGGCAAGCGCCTCCGCGATCGCCGGGTAATCGACCACCGCTGTGCTCGGGATGAGCAACGCGGACAGTCCATCGACGTGAGGTTCACGCTCGCGAAGCTCGGCTCGATCGATCACACGGGTGTTCGGTATGCCGTTGGCCTCCGCACGTACGGCCAGATCGGTCAGCCGGGGCATCTCGTCCTGCTCGACGGCGACGATGACCTTACCGACCTCCTCGTACGCCAGCCCACGTTCGACGCAGTATTGGCGCAACAGGCCTACCCCGCGGCGGCAAAGGGTCGCCTTGAGAGATCCCGGCGGATAGTAGACCCCTGAGTGCACGACGTTGCTGTTGTGCCCGGTCTGGTGCGCTGCGACAGTCGTCTCTTTCTCGATGACGGTCACTTCGGCACCCATCGTCCGCTGGAGTTGCCGCGCCACCGTCAGCCCGACGATGCCTGCACCGATGACACCTATCCGCGCCCCGGCCATTTTGGTACCTCTTTCTTTCGTGGATCGACGTCGTTGCAGACCGCTGGCCGTCGGCACCTGGACGGCCCTGACGGCCCCGACCGCCCTGACTGCAATGCCACGCCGAATCGCTGACCGTCCCACCCCATATCCGGAAGGTCAACTGCGTCAGGAGCTTAGGCCACTGATACCGGGAGTCCAAGGAGTGCGGCGACCGCCACTACTGCCGCAGAAAGCGTGCCCGGAAGTCACCTCCAGAACCGAAGCAAGAAGGCGTGCACATTTTCGGCATGCGTACGGAGACAACGCCGAAACCAAGCCATAGCGTCACCACAGACGGACCAAGCGGTCATGTCCGCGGCGGCCGTCGCGATTCGGCCAGGACGGGAGAGAAACAGCATGCCGCTGTACACCGGCTTGTACAACTACCACGACAACGAAGAAGCCCGGCAGAAACGTGAAGCGGTCGCCGATCAGCACATCGCCTTCTTCGGAGACCTGGTGTCCCGCAACCTCGTTGTGCTCGGAACGGTTCGCGGCGAGGACGACGCTCCCGGTGGCGAAATCGTCGTCAAGGCGCCGTCGCGCGAAGCAGCGCTCGAACTCTTCAAGAACGATCCGAACACCGATCCGGACCTCGGCAACTGGATGCTCACGGAGTTCCGCCCGGTCGGTGGTCTGCTGAATTCGGCTTTCCTCGACATCTCGGAGAGCTGAGACGTCGCGGAGAGCTAGGACGTCGCGGTAAAGCGAGAACACCGCGGTAAGCCAGAAAGCGCAGGAGTCAGACGGCGCCGTCGGCTTCGTCGTCGAACCGTGCCAGACGGAGAGCCAACTGCATGCACAACCGGTCCTCCTCCTCGCGGAGGTCGACCTGTGCAATCTCCTCAATCCGCTTGAGACGGTACCGAACTGTCGACAGGTGCAGGAACAGCTTGTCCGCGGTGCGCTGCACGTTTCCGACGGTTTCGAAGTACGTTCGCAATGTCTGCACGTATCCGGCGTTGTGCACCTGGTCGTATTCCATCAGCGGCTCGAGATAGCGGCGTACGAACAGGCTTTGGTCCGTCGCGCTCACCGCGGAGTTGGCCGCCAGGACGGCGTAACTTCCGACATCGGCGATGTGTCGCTCGGCGTCGGCGCCGTCCATCATGATGGCGACTTCCAAGGCGCGCTTGGCTTCCCGGTGAGAACGGTCCAGCCCGTCGGCGCCGGTTCCGGCGTTCCCCATCCCGATCCCGATCGCGATCTCACGAGCGCCCCTACCGGCGGGACGCAATGACTGCAGCGCATCTCGGAGGGTCGACCGCACAACCCGCGCCGGCGTCGTGGCACCACGGTGCTGAGGTTGGTCTCGGAGGACCAGTACGAAGTCGACCCCGCCAACCGGCGACACCACGGCCGTGACGCCGATGCTCGCGAGCCGCTTGGTCAGGATCTCGGCCACATCGAATGCCTCGTGCGCGGACAACGGCCTTCCAAGGCCTTCTGGATGCACGCGCATGACCTCGTGAGTCGCGTCGACATCGATTCCGATGACCGCGGCCAGTTGGGTCAGTCCCAGACCGGTGACGGCCATCGATCCGAGCGCCTCACCGAACTCCTGGCGCATCCGCACCTCGGATTCGACAGCCATCCGCTGTCGGATGAGCGCGAGCCGCGCGTGCTCGGCACCCCGAATGATCAAGGTGGACAGCGCCGGGTCGGCGTCGCGCCGCGGCGGCACCAACACCAAGAGGGTTCCCAGCCGGTCGTCGCCGTCGCCGCAGTGTTGAACCATCACCGTCAGGTCGCCGGTCGGCAGCGGAACCACCGCTACGCCGTCTGCAAACGTCGGCTTCGTGGCCGCTACCCATTGCGCCAACGCGCCGAGTTGCTCGGCGGCCGGCCCAGCGGTAACGAGCGGCCGCGCGAACCGGTCCACCAGCAACACCGGAGCACGCAACGCATCAGCGACGCCCCGACAGACGTCAGCCACCGATGCTCCGCCCACCTGAAGACGAAGCAGTCGATCGTGCAGAGCCGCATGACGCTGCGAAGCTGATCCGGCGTTCTCGCTATGACCATCGCTCAGTGCCAAGGCCGACGCCACGGCCACTGACACCGATGAAGCCATGGACGTTGCCACGTCGAGTTCGTCATCGCTGAAGGTATGGACGTCGGGTCGGCAGAATGCCACCACTGCCCAACATTGCGGCAGCCGAACCGGGACATAGATCGCAGAACGGAAACCGGTCCGAATCGCCTCCCGACGGGTATAGGGAAACTCGTCGGCTCTCGAAACGTCAGGCACCGCGATGACGCGGGCCTGCCGGGCGGCTGCAACAGAGGGATTACCTTCGACCGGCCACTGCTCGAAGACCTCCAACGCGCCCGGCGCAAAGCCCACAGAGGACCAATCCAGTAGATCGTGGCCGTCGAGGCTGAACAACTCCACACCACACATCGGCCAGCGCGATGTCTCGACCACCGCCCGAGCTGCGGCGGTCAGGGTGGCGGACAAGTCCTGACCGTCGCCTACGCTCCGCGAGATCGCGGCGATCCGACGTGGAAGATCAGCTTCGAATGCGGAGAAGTGATCGCCGAATTCGGGATGAGCAGCGCCGTCGCCGTCAAACCTTGCGAGGGTCGTTGCCATACCCGCTCCTTGTTACCTCCGACACATGTTCGCGCTACCGTACCGTACAAACCGACCGGTTTCCCGATAGGGCCGTCAGACCCCGCCTGGTACCCCGGTGAGGACGCAGCGGGAAATTCCCGCTGGTCAGCGTCGGCCACGAGCCCGGTCACTGAACCGTGCCAACGGAAACAAACCAGTCGGTATGTTAGGCTCGTCGGCATCTGATGTGAGCGGCGGCCCACGGTTGAAGGAGATCCAGGATCCTAATGCGCGATGTCCAGTCACGCCCACGCCGATCGTGCCTCGCCGTCCCGGGATCCAGCGAGAAGATGATCGCGAAGGCTCGCGATCTCCCCGTGGATCACGTCTTTCTCGACCTGGAAGATGCGTGTGCTCCGTCCGCGAAAGCCAGCGCCCGGGCGACTGTTGCGGCAGCGCTCAACGCAGGCGGGTGGGGGGACAAGATCCGCACGGTACGTATCAACGATGCGACGACCCAGTGGGCATACCGCGATGTCATCGAGGTCGTCGAGACGGCCGGTACGAACCTCGACTGCGTGATGCTGCCGAAGGTGCAGTCCGCGGCACAGGTCGCGTGGTTGGACACCACCGCTCACCCAGATCGAACTCTCCGTCGGTCTCGAGGTCGGACGTGTGGGCATCGAAGCGCAGATCGAGGACCCGACGGGCCTCGTGAACGTTCGCGACATCGCCGCCTCCTCAAACCGATTGGAAACCATCATCTTCGGCCCGGGAGACTTCATGGCGAGTTCCCGGATGCGCGGACTCACCATCGGTGAACAACCACCCGGCTATGACATCGCCGACGCGTTTCATTACCCGTTGATGCAGATCCTGATGGCGGCACGCGCCAACGGACTGCAGGCCATCGACGGACCGTATGTCCAGATTCACGACGACGACGGCTATCGCCGCCTCGCAAACCGCACTGCCGCGCTCGGTTTCGACGGGAAGTGGGTTCTACATCCCGCTCAGATCGATGCTGCCAACGAGATCTTCAGCCCCCGCCAGGACGATTACGACCGCGCGGAGAACATCCTCGATGCGTACGCGTACTCGACGTCGGAGGCAGGGGGCGGCCGCGGCGCGGTGATGCTCGGTGACGAGATGATCGATGAAGCGTCGAGGAAACTGGCCCTGGTGATCTCGCAACAGGGCCGGGCAGCGGGCATGGCCCGCAAGGATGTGTGGACACCACCTGCGGCGCCCTAGAACCGACGCTTTGGTGCGCCGTCTCAGCCCGTGATCAGAGCGGGCAGCTTCTTCGCGATCAATTCGTGCGCATCGGCGACCACCGAGTCGACGACGTCCCGCACTGAGAGCACCGAGTCGATCAATCCCTGCGACTGTCCGGCCCACCACAGCCCACCGTCCACATCCCCCTCGGCGAGGACCGCACGGCGGCCCCGCTCCCCCGAGGCCAGGTGGGCAATGTCGTCGAACGTGGCCCCCGGGCGCCGGGAGATCTCGGCGATCTCCTCCGAGATCTTGTTGCGCGCCACCCGCGCGGTGTTGCGGAACTCCCGGAAGATCAGTTGGGTGGCGCGTTCGTCGTTGGCCACGATCTGATCCTTGACACTCTGGTGCACCGGCGCTTCGGCGGTGGCGACGAACCGCGTACCCATGTTCACCGCGTCTGCACCGAGTGCCAGCGCTGCGGCGAGACCGCGCCCGTCGGCGATGCCGCCGGAGGCGATCAGCACACAATCCAACTTGGCGGCCGCCGCCGCGATGAGGATCAGGCCCGGGATGTCCTCTTCCCCCGGGTGACCCGCACACTCGAAACCGTCGATGCTGACCGCGTCGACCCCCAGTGACTGAGCCTTGAGCGCATGCCGGACGGCGACCGCCTTATGGACGACCTTGACGCCGGCTGCCTTGAACGCAGGCATATACGGTGCGGGGTTGGCGCCCGCGGTCTCGACGATGCGCACGCCCGCCTCGATGATCGCCGCGACATACTCGTCGTAGGGCACCGGCTTGACGGTGGGCAGGATGGTCAGGTTGACGCCGAACGGCTTTTCCGTCAGGTCGCGGACCCGGGCGATCTCGGCGGTCAGCGCCTCCGGTGTGGGTTGGGTCAGTGCGGTCAGGAAGCCGAGGGCGCCGGCCTGCGCGACCGCACCGATGAGCGGCGCGGTGCCGACGCCGGTCATACCCCCACAGACCACCGGATGCTCGATACCGAACTCTCGGGTGAAACGGGTCTCCAACATGTGAGGCTCCTCTTCCCGCACGACATGCGCGGTCATCATGATCGTGCGCTGACCGCTACAACGTTGCGGGGATGACCTCTCGACCGATGATCTCGATGGACTCCATGACATCCTCGTGCGGAATCCCGTCGATCCGCAGGACGATCTCGTCGACACCCATCTTCGCCAGCTTCTCGGCTCGCCGGATGAAGTACTCGGGATCGCCGAGCATGACGCCGGAGGTGTTGTCCACCAACCAGTCCAGGTCACCGACCCGGCCCAGCAGTCCGGCGATGTTCAGGTGCTTGAACGCCGGGCTGTCCTGCGCGTCCCGGAAGACACCCACCGCCATCTCGAAGTAGTCGAGCACCTCTTGGCCGGACTGCTCCCGGGCGCGTTCGGTGGTCGCACCGCAGAACGCCGCACCCACACACACGCCGACCCAGTCGTTGACCCGCTCCGGGGCCACCGTCGTCTGCGCGAGCGACTTCTTGTAGGTGTCGATGCTCTCCTGCAGGAAGTCGAAACCGAAGAAGTTCTCGAAGGCGATGACACCGTAGCCGCGCTCACCGGCGATCTGGTGAGACCCCAGGCTGCTCGCCGCCATCGACATCCGTGGGTATCGCTGGTCTTTGAGTTGGGGGATCACCTGGGTCTTCGGGAAGTCCCAGTACTTGCCGTGGTGCTCGGCTTCGTCGGGATTGCTGAAGATGGCTTCGAGCGCGTCCGCCGCCTCGGCGTAGATCTCCCGGGTCGCCTCGGGGTCGACGCCGAACACGTTGAGGGTGTTCACATTGACCCCGCGCCCGCTGGCGAACTCGGTGCGGCCATGGCTCAGCATGTCCACTGTCGCGAGGCGTTCGGCGATCAGGATCGGATGGTGCCAGGTCATCGGTACCGCGATCATCGGCCGGATGATGATGCGCTCGGTCTTCATGGCGATGGCCCCGTAGAGCACCTCCGGCGCCGACACGGTGAACTTCGGTGCGAAGAAATGCTGCTCCGAACAACCGTAGGCGTGGAACCCGAGTCTGTCCGCGAGGGCGACTTCCTCGAGCACCTCGTGGTAGCGCTCCTCGTTGGTGCTGGAGCTGCGGTCAGCCTCCTGGATGATGCTCCACTTCATGGCAGTCAATTCCGTTCTCTAGGCGTCAGGCGCTCGGGCGCAGGGCGGCCCGTACCCGGTGCGGGGCGGGTCCGATCCACGGTGCCCGCAGGATGTCGTGCACGGTGATCTCTTTGAATTCGTCTGCCGCATCGGAGAGTTCGGTCGGGGTCGGATCGAACTTGTTGGTGAAGAACGCCACCTCAACGCGCTTGCCGAGTTCGCGTGCCGCCTGCACAGCCGGAACCAGCTCAGGACGCTGGCTCACGACGAGGATGGTGTCCACATCGGCGACAGCTGCCTCCCGAACGATGTCGGCGGCCAGCCAGCCCTCGATGCCGCGATCGATGTAGGCCGAGTAGACAACCTCGGTGCGGCCCGTCTTCACGGTGAATCCCTGCCCTGCCACCATGTCGAGGACGGCCTGGTGGTGCCGAGTCCGGGCCGGATACACCTCGGCGAGAATGGGATTCAAGTAAAAGTTGAGGTTGGCCAGTTCAACCTCACCGGCGACCGTGCGCATCAATTCGGCGTAGTCGATGTCGACGGAGCAGGCACGCGCGTGGATGGCGTCGTAGAACCGGCCGCCGTCGATGAAAACTGAAGTCTTACCCATGAGTGTCCTCCGGATCGAAGTTGTCGCTCAGCAGCCGCGGAAGAAGTCGTCGAACTTCTGAGTCATCTCCGACTCGGCGTCGAGCAGAGTCTGCAGCACGGTTTGGTGGTCGTTGTGAGGAACCGCGAGAAGCTCCGATGCGTGCCCGGCGTTGAGCAGAGCCTTGTGGTAGTTCTCCGACTGGGTGTGGAACTCTACGGACTCTTCATCGCCGAAAACCACGAAGTGCGGCGGCATGTTGTCACGGATGTGGAACTGCGGGCTCTCCAGCAATGCCGATTCCGTCGACAGTTGAAGCCTGTCCTGCAACCAGCTGTACTGGAACGGACGCAGATCGAACACACCACTGATCGGTGCCACACCCTTGACGACGTCCTGGGGAACGCCGAAGTGCGACCAGTCGGTGACGGCGATCATGCCGGTCTGGTGTCCGCCGGCGGAGTGTCCGGTGACGAAGATTCGGTTCTTGTCGCCGTTGATGCTCTCGGCGTTCTCGTACGCCCAGATGACCGCTGCCCGAGTCGCATTGGTAATGCTGGGGATACCCACCTTGGGTGTCAGAGCGTAGTCGCTCATGATGACGGTGTATCCGCGCTCGTAGAATCCCCGTGCCACGCAGTGGAAGAACTTGCGGGTACACATCATCCACCAGCCGCCGTGGATGAAGATGACGATCGGCGCGTTTGGCTTCTTCGCCTTGAACACGTCGATGCGCTCCTCATCGAGTGTGCCCACGCGAATGTCTTCGATCGGCTTGAATTCCTCGGTGGCGAGCGCGCTTTCGTGCTGCCAGTAGTCGAGGTACTGCGGGAGGTCCCACATGTGGTAGATGAGGTCGAGCTGGACATCGATTTCGGCCGGGTCCCGATACGAGGTACCGGGAAGCTCGTTCAAACGCATTGTTTCTCCTAGGGACGCCGTATTCGGGGTGGACGATCGAACCGGGCCCGGGCTGACCACCGACAGACAGCCGCGGGCAAGGCGCAGATGCCGCCGCCGGACGACGGTCGGCGGCGGCATCCTCAGCTCAGGCGTGCACCCAGAACTTACGAACAGTCTCGCGCACGTCCCAGCGGGTTTCCTGGCCGACGACGAGCCGAACGATGGAACCGGGGCCGACGACGATCGGCTCGGCATCACCTTCGGAGGTGATCGTGGCGTCACCGGAAAGCACGATGAAGACCTCTTCGGTGTCCGGTGTTCCCACCAGCACTCCGGGATGGACCTCCCACACACCGACGGTGGTGCTGTTTACCGTCTCGATGTCCTGGATCCCGACCTTGACCGTCGGGATGCCGTTCCCCGAGTCGTAGTCGACGAGGTCGAGGTTCACATCGCTTGCACTGGCCAGAAGTGTTGTCATGATCATCAGGCTATTTCCGGGGTGACCCCGGGCACTATCGCCGGACAGAGAAATCGGCGGGTGCGAACTTGAGGAAAGCTGCAAGGACGTCACACATCCCGGGTCACTTCCCAGCTGTCCGTCAGGACACGCCCAACCCCTTGGCGACCTTGGTGATGTACTCGATGTGAGCATCGATGTCTTTGTCGAACCCGAAGTCGAGGGTGCTTACCGCGAAGTGGGTTCCGCCGCCCTCGCGCCAACCATTGCACTCATCGATAAGGTTGTCGGACAGATTTTTCAGAGACGTGTACTCGCCGCCGAAGTCCGCGGCCGAGCGTCCGTAGGACGTGACTCGTTCACGGATGTCTGCGATCGTCTTCACCGCCTCGTCGACACCGCCGTATCCCCAGAAGATGAACCCATCGGACAGCCGCGCGGCGCGGTCCCACGCGCGTTCACCGAATCCGCCCGACCAGATCGGGATGGAGCGCTTGGGCCGAGGATTGATGCCGGCGCGGTCGATCCGGTGAAAACGCCCGGTGAAATCCACCACCGGTTCGGACCACAACGTCCGCATCAGTTCGATTTGCTCTTCTTGACGTGCACCGCGGGTCTTGAAATCCTCGCCGAGGCCCTGGAACTCCACGTAATTCCAGCCGACACCCACACCGAGACGCAGCCGCTCGCCGGAGAACAGGTCCACGTCGGCGGCCTGCCGTGCCACTAGCGCGGTCTGACGCTGCGGCAGCACGAGAACGCCTGTGGCGAACTCGATGCGTCGGGTGACGCCGGCCAGATAACCCAACAGGACGAACGGATCGTGGAAGGTGTTGTTCTCGTCGGTGTCGCCCTCCAGCGGCGGATCTCGGTCGACGTGTGCCGCACCGAGCGGGTGGTCGGTGACCAGGAGGTAGTCGAACCCCAAGTGCTCCACCGCTTTTGCGAAACGAGCAGCATGGGACGGGTCTCCTCCGGCCTGCATCTGCGGATACAACACACCGATCTGCACAGCTGCACTCCCCTTCTTCTGGTTGGCGTCAGATTAAAACGATCCCCATCCCTTGCAACCGACGACGAGAAGGAAGTCATCACCGGGAATTCAGCCAGGTCGATGAGCGGTCCCAGCGTCAGCAACAGCTCATCGATAGATGTCATCCTTCAAGAACACGCCACTCAGCCAGTGCTGCGCCCGCATGAGGGTGTTCATGAGCGGACCAATTATTCTCAGCTACAGGCACATCCGGTCGCTCCGTGAATCCACAAAGGGCCGAGCGACGGTCCATGGGCTGCCGCTCGACCCTTGGGTCTACTGACTCGATCAGGGAAAGACGTAGAAGATCCGTAGCGTGTCCGCGATGTCCCAGCGCACCTCGACGCCCTTGGCGAGTCGAACGATGTCGCCCTGCGTGGCGCTCACCGGGGTGCCCTGATCCGTCGTGGCGAGGGTGACGCTGCCGGACAGCACCACGAAGACCTCGTCGGCGTGCGGAGCGCCGACGAAGACGCCGGCTTTGGCCTCCCACAAGCCCATTGAGCCACCCGCGACCTCGTCGAGCGCGTGCACTCCCGTTTTGATCGCCGGGTGCCCGTCGGCTGCGGATTCGCTGTAGGAAAGTTCAACTGTACTGACGTTGCCGAGAATTTGGGTCACGTCGGGAACGGTAGCGACACGGCACCACCGTCGATACCGGCAGAACAACGAAATCGGCGGTTGCCATACGACGGAATAGCGAAAGGCGCGTGGCGGCGCTGCGACCCGATCCGGGTCACAGCGCCGCCACGTCGAATGAAAGGACCGCAGGGATGTCAGGAGACGGCCGGGATGACCTCTCGGCCGATGAGTTCGATGCACTCCATGTGATTCCGGTGCCCGAACGTATCGATACGCAGGAGCACCTCATCGACACCGCGCGCCTCGAGGTCCTTCAGTCGACGGATGTAGTCGTCAGGCGTGCCCACCATCACCGACGAAGTCGACTCGCAGAGCCAGTCCAGATCATCGCCTTTGTCGAGCAGCGTGTTGATCTGGCTCATGTACTCGTAGCCGGGGTTCTGGGCGATCTTGCGGTACATGTCCAGGGTGACCCGGAAGTACTCCAGGGCCTGTTCGCCGGCGACCGCGCGAGCTTCTTCGGTCGTGGGGGCGCAGAATGCGGTGCCGACGTAGACACCGATGTAGTTGTTCAGCCGGTCCGGGGTAGCGGTGGTCTCGGGGATGGCCTTCTGGTAGGCGTCGAAGCACTCCTGCATGTAGTCGAACCCGAAGTAGTTCTCCCACGTGATCGCACCGATACCCCGCTTGGCCGCCATCGCATGGGACTCGACACTGCTCGCGGCGACCGAGATCCTCGGGTAACGCTTGTCGATGAACGTCGGGACCACTGAGGTCTCCGGGAAATCCCAGTGCTTGCCGTGATATTCGGCCGCATCGGGATTACTGAAGATGGCCTCCAGGGCGTCCATGGTCTCGCCCCAGATCTCACGGGTCTTCGCCGGATCCACCTTGAAGATGCCCAATGTCTTGGCGTTGTTCGATCGGGCGGTACACAGTTCGGCGCGTCCGCGCGAGAGGATGTCGAGCGCGGCCAGCCGCTCGGCCACCAGAATCGGATTGTTCCACGACAAGGCGACGACACCCATAGGACGCAGCTTGATCCGCTCGGTGCGCATCGCGATGGCGGCGTACAGCACCTCCGGCGCGGGAATCGAGAACTTCGGTCCCTCGAAGTGCTGTTCGGACGAGCCGAACACCGAGAATCCCATCTTGTCGGCGAGGACCATCTCCTCGATGATCTCGTGGTAGCGCTCTTCGACCGTGGAACCGGTGTATTCGCCTTCCTGCAAGATACCGATCTTCATGGAGTGTCCCTTCTCGAAACGATGGCGCCGAGGCAGCCGCAGCAGTTCACAACTCGCGCCGACTACCGCACTCTCAAATGCTGCGGTGGGTATCGCGAGCCGCTGGTCCCGACGTTAGTGACGCCGGTCGCAGCGCGACATGCCCGGACGGCGAAGCCGGGGGCCGCAAAACTGCGCAAAGCGCCAAAGCGCCACGACTGTGCAGTTCACGCCGCAGCGCTCAGTTCGCGCACCGCTTCTGTTCGGTGAACCGCGCGATCCGCAGCGCAAGCTGCATGCACAACCGGTCCTCTTCATCGCGGAGATCGATCCCTGCGATCTCCTCGATTCGCTTGAGCCGGTACCGCACGGTGGACAAATGCAGGAACAGTTTGTCCGCGGTCCGCTGCACGTTGCCTACGTTCTCGAAGTACGTCTGCAGGGTCTCGACATACCCGGCGCTGTGGATGCGGTCGTACTCCATCAGCGGTTCGAGGTAGCGCCGCGCGAACAGGTCCTGGTCGTCGGCGGTCGCGGTGGATGATCCGGCCAGCACGGCGTAGCTGCCGACGTCGGCGATGTGTCGGTCCGCGTCATCGCCATCGATGGTCCTGGCGACTTCGAGGGCCTGCCGGGCTTCGCGATGTGACCGGTCCAGGCCTTGCACACCGAGGGCAGCATTTCCGATACCGATCCCGATCGCGACGCTTCCTGCCGCCGGTCCAAGCAGGGCGCTCAAGAGGTCTCGAAGCCCGGCCCGCACCACTTCTGCCGGCGTCGCCGCGCCGCGGCGACTCTGTTCGTCGTGTAGGACGACCACGAAGTCGACGCCACCGACGGGCGCCACCACCGCACCGAAGCCGTTCTGCGCCAAACGCTTGGACAGCTGTTCGGCCACCTCGAACGCGTCGTGCGCGGACAGAGGACACCGAAGACCCTCCGGATGGACCCGCATGACGCGGTGCCGCGCTGCCAGGTCGATTCCCAGCACCGCGCCCGACTGGGTGAGCGCCGCGCTGCTGGGATCCATTCCGCCGAGTGCCTCGCCGAAGTCCTGCCGCATACGGATATCCGTCTCGATCGACGCGCGCTTCCGTAGTAGCGCCAGCGCCACATGGTCGCAGGCCAGTGTCAGCAGTTCCGACAGGGCACTGTCGGTGTCGGTGACCGGCGCGGTGCCCACGATCAGGGAACCGACGCGGTTGGCACCGTCGTAGGCGTGGCCCACCAGCAGATCCTCGCGGCCCGCCTTCAGCTGAATGACGTTGTCGCCTGAACGCACGGCCGACCGGTGCCCGGAAAGCGTGCCGAGCAACTCCGCGACGTGTTCAGGGGTGAACTTCGCGGATGCCAACGGCTGCTCGAACCGGTCGACCAGCAGTACCGGAGACGCCAACAACTCCGAGATGCCACAACAGAATTCGTCCAAGGTGGCGTCCGCGATCTGAAGTCGGAGGAGACGATCGTGGAACCGCGCACGCGACTCTGCTGCCGGCCGAACCGTCCCGGCCTGCCAACCGCGTGCCCTCAGAACCGACTCCACCGCCACCGCGATCGCTGCGGCAACCGACTCGGCAAGGGCGACCTCCTCACGGGTGAATTCGTGGGTGCTGCTGTGACACAGGGTCAGCACACTCCAGCGGTCCGTCAGCCGGACGGGGACATAGACGGCCGAACGGAATCCCGTCCTGATCGCTTCGCGCCGGGTTGTGGGGAACTCGTCTGCCTTCGACACGTCCGGGATGACCAAGATCCGATCACGGGTGGCAGACGTCAGCGAGGGGTCGCCCTCGTTGACCCACTGGTCGAATACCTCTCCGGCGGAGGGCGCGAAACCGGCGTGCGTCCAGTCGAGCAGCGTCCGCTCGACAGGATCGAATGTCTCGATCCCGCACATCGCCCACGTCGAGGTTTCGATCACCGCGATGGCGAGATCATCGAGCATCTCCTGGAGGTCGCGCTGCGCAGCCGTTGCGGCGATCGCACCGATGCGTCGCAGCAGGTCGGCTTCCACGGCCCTGCGGTAGCCGTCGCCGTCAGCAGCCGGTCTCGGCGCGGAGACGTACTGTTCCGCGCCACCGTCGATCATCCTCAGCGACGTAGTCATCCGAGCCTCCTGTTACCTGGGCCACATTGTTAACTGGCGCCACGGTAACAAACCGACCGGTACGTTTGTCAATGGGTGACGGCACTCGCCGCCGTCAATTCTGCGTTACGCCGATTGCGTGGGCCACCCGAGAATCCCCACCTGCTCAGATCTCATCGAGAGCCGAACGGGGTGCCCGGCAGTAGGCCGTGGCACCCCGTCTCGAGCGTGTCCTCAGCTCAGCAGCGCTTTGGTCTCCAAGACTTCTTCGAAACCGTACAGACCCCATTCTCGGCCGTTGCCAGACTGCTTGTAGCCGCCGAACGGTGCGTATGGGTGGATGTTCGCGCCGTTGATGTACACCTGGCCGGTGCGCATGCGCTTGGCGACCTCGCGTGCTCGATCCGCATCGCCCGACCAGACCCAGCCCCCGAGTCCGTATTCGGAGTCGTTGGCGATGGCCACCGCTTCGTCCACAGAGTCGTAGGCGATGATCGACAACACCGGGCCGAAGATCTCCTCGCGAGCGATCGTCATGTCTTGCGTGACATTGCTGAACACCGTGGGCCGGACGAAGTACCCGGGCCCGTCGACGGGTTCCGCACCGCCGGCGATGAGCTTGGCGCCTTCTTCGATGCCCTGCTCGATGTAACGGCGGACGCGGTGCAGTCCGGCCTCGGTGGTCACCGGGCCGAGCGAGGTCTTCCCGTCCACGCCTTCGCCGGCGTCGAACGTCTCCGCAGCCTTCTTGGCCAGTCCCTCGACCTCGGCCAGGCGTGCCCTGGGCACCAGCATCCTGGTCGGAGCATTACAGGCCTGTCCTGAGTTCAGGTAGCAGCCCGCGACACCCGCCGGAATCGCTTTGTCGAAGTCCGCGTCGTCGAGAATGATGTTGGCGGATTTGCCACCGAGTTCGAGTGTGACCCGCTTGACGGTTTGCGCGCCCAGTTCGGTCACGCGCTTCCCGGCCCGGGTGGAGCCGGTGAACGAGACCAGGTCGATATCGGGGTGGCTCGCGATGGCTTCTCCGACGACGGGGCCGTGTCCCTGCACCAGGTTGAACACGCCGGCGGGAACGCCGGCCGCCTCGAGCACCTCGCTGAAGATGATCGACGACAGCGGAGTCACCTCGGACGGCTTGAGCACGACGGTGCAACCGGTGGCCAGACCCGGGATCACCTTCAACGCGACCTGATGCAACGGGAAGTTCCACGGGGTGATGGCCCCGACGACACCGATCGGTTCACGCACAATCGAAACACCGTTGGCCTCGTACTCGAACTCGAAGTCCCGCAGGATCTCGACCGCGGTCGTCATCGTCATCAGCGGCAGCGACACCTGCGCGGCACGCGAGAAAGACTCGGGCGCACCCATTTCCATGCTGATCACGCGAACCAGGTCGTCTTCGCGGGCCTTGAAACCCTCCACGATCGCTTCGAGGATCCTCAGCCGCTCGGCAACCGGAGTCGTCGACCAGGCCTCGAACGCCGCCTTGGCCGCCGCGACGGCACGGTCGACGTCACCCGCCGTACCGGCCGGCACCTGAGCGATGATCTCTTCGGTCGCCGGGTTCACCACGTCAATGAGTTCGCTCGACTCACCCGACACCCACGCGCCGTTGATGTAATGCCGGCGTTCGTGGGCGATGGTGGGCGTGGCCGGAGACGCAATTGTCTCTGTCACATTGACCTCCTTGTCAGAACAGCGTGTAAGCGAGAAACGTCTGCCCGGCGTATCGGGGCCAGCGTCCGGACGAGCGTATCGACGCTGGCAGCAGCTACACCTGCACCAAAGACCGAAGTCTGAATCGCCCACTTCCCCTGAATCTGCAGCGATCCGCCGTTGCGCCGGTGGTTGACTGCACGGGATCACCATGGAGGTTTCGATGAATCTGCGCACCCTGCGACATGACGTCAACGACGGCGTTCTCACCGTCACGCTGCACCGTCCCGACAGCCTCAATGCGTTCACCGTGGAGATGGCGGACGAACTCGAGTGGACCTTCCGACACGTCAACGACCGTGACGACGTCCGGGCGGTGATCGTGACCGGTGCGGGACGCGCGTTCTGCGCCGGCATGGATCTCGCCGAGACCGGTAACCCCTTCGGACTCGACGAGACGCTGCGCCCCACCCTGGCGGACATGGCCGAGCTGGACGATCCGGGCCTGCGCCGAGTGCGGGACACCGGCGGTCGGGTGACCCTGGCCATCCATGCCTGCCGCAAGCCCGTGATCGCCGCCATCAACGGCCCCGCTGTCGGGATCGGCGCCACCATGACGCTGGCCATGGACGCCCGGCTGATCTCCGAGCGGGGGCGCATCGGCTTCGTCTTCGGCAGACTCGGCATCACCCCGGAGGCGGCCTCGACCTGGTTCCTGCCCAGGATCGTCGGGATGGACACAGCGCTCGATCTGCTGTATTCGGCCGAGATCCTCGACGCCCAGAGCGCGCTGCAGAAGGGTCTGGTCCGGTCGGTACACGGTAACGACCTGCTGACGGCAGCAACACAATTGGCGGATCGGTGGACCAAGGGCAAGTCGCCGGTGGCAGTGGCGCTGGCCCGTCAACTGCTGTACCGCAATGCCACCCTCGAGCATCCTGTCGATGCGCACCGGGTGGATTCGCTGGCCATGTTCTACACCAGCATCGCCGACGGGGCGGAGGGTGTCGCGGCGTTCCGGGAGAAGCGCGATCCACGGTTCACCGGGAAGGCGTCCTCGGATATGCCGCCGTTCTATGACGACTGGACCGAGTAGGTCCGTTCCTCGGCAACGTCCGCCGGATATGAGAGGGGCCTGCGGCGAGATGCCGCAGGCCCCTCTTTCACTCCCGGCCGGCTACAGGCCTATTTCGTGCGTCTCGACGTCCACATGCCTGGGGGCCTTGCACGTCGGGTATCCGCCGAGCCCGCTCGGAATCACCCAGCACACCGACAGGACCCAGTAGAGCAGTGCGGAGACCGCCATCGTGGGGATCGTCGCCGTCAGGTACTCGAAGGCGCCCACGCCGGCCTCGCCGGTCAATGGGTTGTACATCCATAGGTACGTGGCGATACCAGCGATCAACGCGACTACGGCAGCCGGGTTGACGCCGCCCCAATACCAGTACTTCGTCCCCTGCTTTGGGGTGAAGACGTGCCGAATGTCGATCTGGCTGCGGCGCAGGACGAAGAAGTCCACCGTCAGAACGGCCACCAGCGGTGCCACCGGCAACGCCAGACCGGCGACGATGACGGCATAGGAGGCCAGCACCTGGTGGGCGAAGAACGTCGCGACCACGGCGGGCGCCGCGATCACACACATGACCACCCAGGACGGGATCTTCATCATGCCCTGCGATTGGCGCGCCGCGACCGTGGCGACATAGATCATGACGATCAACGCCGTGATGTTCGCGACCACGATGAACATCATGGCCAGAGCGCCACCCACCGGGCCCATCAGGTCATACATCCACAGCGTGGGATCGGCCGAGCCGACGGCCAGTGCGGCGAAGATACCGACCGCGGTGATCGGCAGAATCAGGTACGACCAGGCGACGGTGCTGCCGTGGATCGCCAGCCGGGGCGAGCTCACAAGACGGAACATCGCACCGGTGGTGATCCAGTAGCCGAAGCCGGTCGCCAAACCGAACTCGACGGCACGAACATAGGCGCCGGGGATGGTGAGTTCCGGATCGGGCCGCAGCGACCACAGATCGACCAAGCCGTACCGGCTGATCAGCGCCCAGGCGAGCGCGATGAGCAGAACCATGAACAACGGGAAGATGATCCAGTTGGCCACCCGTTCCAGGATGGACGGCCCGATCTTGGCGATCACCACGCAGAAGATCAGCGCCGTCGTGGCGCACACCGCACCGACGAAGCCCCCAGATGACATACCCAAGGTGACCTCCGCGAACTGCCCGAAGGCCGCCGCCATCAGCGAGACCAGGATGAGCGTGGTCACCGTCATACCGGCGAACACCACCAACCGCACGAACTGGGCACCGCGCGAGCCCAGCACTGTCCGGGCGGCATCGGTGAGGTCGACACCGAACCGACTCGAGATCACACCGGTGAACAACGACCCCAGGACGAGCGAGATCGTCTGCCCCAGGATGAAGGCCGCGAATCCCTGCAGGGGCGGCAGGATGGAGCCCAGATAGCCGCCACCCAACAACGACCAGGTAGCGGCACCGTAGAGGAAGGCCTGCAGGACCCAGGTGTACCAACGGTTGTAAATCCGGTCCCCGGAGAGCACCGGGATGCGGCCCATCAGGGCATGTTCGTGGAAATCCGCTCCACTTGCCGTGGTCCCGCCGTCTTTGCTCATGCGGTGCCCACCAGCAGAGCCAGCAACGCGGGAAACAGCACATAGGCTGCGGCGATGATCAGCCAGTCGCGAGCGGTCAGCGGGCTGAAAGCCGGATTCCCATTCTGGTATTCCGCACTCTCGATCTTCAACACGGCGTCGCGTAACGCCTGGTCGAGATCCGAGCCGGTCTCCCTCCCGACATCCGGCGCCGGGGTAGGCGTAGTCGCCATAGGTGGGGTGTTCCTTCCATCCTGTCGCGGACAATCGCCGCAACGGTCTCAACTGCAGCTCGCAGCCTCGCGCGGGGCCGAAGCACGGGCGCCGGTCGCACAGCACCCATCCTCGCCACCGGAATTATTGTCGGCGTCAGTAGGTCCGCCCACCATCCCCGAAAAGGGGGAACGCGGGGCGACCTGTTGGACAAATCGTGTAACGCAGGTAACACGCCGTTCACCAGACGCAGATATGCCACAGGCCGGACCACCGGCGGGGAACTGACCGCCGACGACGCCGTTTTGCGCTCCGCGGGCCGCCAGGGCTGGTCCATCAACGTGAATATCACTGTGCCAAGGCGTTTCTCGTGGATCTATCCAGTGCGATATCATCCCCGCCGGGTTGCCACCACAGCGTGCGGCCCCTCGAAAGACTTGGATTCAGTCACTTGGCCACTGTTGGCCGCATCCGCTCTTCCACGCTGGGCTGGTCCACGACCACAACGGAGGGTTTCACCATGCAATTGGGTCTCGTCGGGCTGGGCAAAATGGGCTTCAACATGCGGGAACGACTTCGTCGGGGCGGCCATGAGGTCATCGGCTACGACACACGTAGCGAGATCAGCGATGCACCGACGCTTGCCGCACTCGCCGAGTCGCTGTCTACGCCACGCATCGTCTGGGTGATGGTTCCCTCCGGGGCCATCACGACCGAGACCATCGGCTCACTGGCCGAGGTGCTGAGCCCGGGAGATCTGGTGATCGACGGCGGCAACTCCCGCTACACCGATGACATCCCCCACGCAGAGCTGTTGGGCAAGAAAGGGATTGGGTACATCGATGCCGGTGTTTCCGGCGGCGTCTGGGGCCTGACCGAGGGGTATGGCCTGATGATCGGTGGCAGCGACGAGGATGTCGCTCGTGCCATGCCGATCTTCGACACCCTTCGCCCCGATGGTGCGCTCGAGGACGGATTCGTCCACGCCGGACCGGTCGGCGCCGGACATTTCACCAAGATGGTGCACAACGGTATCGAATACGCCCTGATGACCGCGTATGCCGAAGGCTACGAGATGCTGACCGCCGAGGCCCTGGTACGGGACCCACAAGCGGTGATCCAGGCCTGGTCCAACGGCACGGTCGTGCGGTCGTGGCTGCAACAGCTGCTCGCCAAAGCCCTTTGCGAAGATCCCGGACTCGCCGGCATCAGCGGGTACACCGAGGATTCCGGCGAGGGCCGCTGGACGGTGGAAGAAGCCATCCGACTCCGGGTTCCGGTACCGACCATCGCGGGGTCGCTGTTCGACCGGTTCCGGTCCCGCCAGGACGACTCACCCGCCATGAAAGCCGTTGCCGCCCTGCGCAATCAGTTCGGTGGGCACTCCGTCAAGCGCAGCCACTAGGGGGCCGACCGGTGTCAGCACAGCTTCCGCAACCGCGGTTCGAGGTCGCGTTGGAACAGTTCGAGGAAGCGGCGCTGATCGTGGCCGGGGGCGTGGAACACCAGATGGTTCAGACCCCAGTCGACGTAGTCTTTGACCTTCTCCACCGCCTGGTCCGGATCCGAGGCCACGATCCAGCGCTTGGCGACCTGCTCGATCGGCAACTCGTCAGCAGCCTTCTCCATCTCCATCGGATCATCGATGGAATGCTTCTGCTCAGCAGTCAACGACAACGGCGCCCAGAACCGCGTATTCTCCAGCGCCAGTTCAGGATCGGTGTCATACGAGATCTTGATCTCGATCATCTTGTCGATTTTTGCGACGTCGCGCTCGGCCTTCTCCGCACCCTCACGCACCGCCGGGATGAGCTTGTCCTTATACAGCTCCTCGCCCTTGCCCGAGGTACAGATGAACCCGTCCCCGGCCCGGCCGGCGTACTTGGCCACCACCGGACCACCCGCAGCGATATAGACCGGCACCCCATCCTCGGGCACGTCATAGATCGACGCCCCTTTGGTGTAGTAGTAGTCGCCCTCGAAGTCCACCCGGTCACCCAGCCACAACTCGCGCATCAACCGCACCGACTCCCGCAGCCGCGCAAAGCGCTCCTTGAAATCTGGCCAATCCCCCTCATAACCCGTGGCGATCTCATTCAGCGCCTCCCCGGTCCCCACGCCCAGGAAGATCCGCCCCGGATACAGACACGCCATCGTCGCGAACGCCTGCGCAATCACCGCCGGGTTGTACCGGAACGTCGGCGTCAACACCGAGGTCCCCAACTGAATCCGCTCGGTGCGCTCTCCGACCGCCGTCATCCACGCCAACGAAAACGGCGCATGCCCACCCTCATGACGCCACGGCTGGAAATGATCACTGACCGTCGCACTGTCCATCCCATGCGATTCGGCCAACACCGCCAACTCCACCAGCTCGCGCGGGGCGAACTGCTCTGCCGACGCCTTATAGCCCAGTCTCAGTCCAGGTTTGGTTTCAGCCACGTCGATCCGTTCAGACCGCCGCCACCGCGTTGGCGCCGTACTGGACACCCAGGTCGCCACCCACGTCGTAGGCCTTCAGCGCCGGCACCACATGCTTGGCGATGAGGTCGAAGTTCTTGTCCGCAACGGCCCTGGACATCCCGCCGTACGACGGCACGATCGCAATACCCCCGGCGTCGATGCGGTCGACATACGAGATCAGCTTCTCGACGACCTGGTCGGGGGTACCCCACACCTGGAGATCGGCCAGGAAGTTCGCAAACCCGTCGACACCGTGCTTTTCGATGTTGCGGGCCAGGTTGCCGTAGTACTCGTAACCCTCGATCTTCTCGAAGCCGACGTTGTCGAACTCGTAGTGCTCGACCGTCGACAGCGCATAGCCCTTGAGGTACCGATCGCGCATCTCCTGGGCTTCGGCTTCAGTCTCGCCCACCCCCACGTAGACGTTGATCAGCGGCTTGGGCGGCTCCTCACCGCGCAGCTCGTTGTACCGGGCACGGTAGTTGTCCAGATCGGCCTGCACTGTGGGCCAAGGCTTCTGGGCGATCACCATCAGGCCCACCCCCAGCCGGGCCATGATGTCCATCGACTCCGGGGACACCGCCGAGGCGAAGGTCCGGCCACGCACCGAGGCATACGGCTCCGGCCGAATCTCGCACCGCGGCTGCTTGTAGAGGTTCCCGTCGTACTCCATCACGCCCGTCTCGAGGGCGTTCAGGATCGCCTCGGAGTACTCCACGAAACGACGCCGCGATTCACCCATCTCCAGCCGGAAGGCGTCGAACTCCACCCGCCCAAGACCGCGGCCCAGGCCGAGCATCGCGCGGCCCTGGCTGAGGTTGTCCAGGACCACGAAGCTCTCCGCGGTACGGATGGGGTCCTGCCATGGCAACACACTCACCGCCGTCCCCAACCGCAACGTCTCGGTCTGACCGGCGATCCAGGCCAACACCTGCGGCACATTCGGGGTCAGCATGTAGTCGGTGAAGTGATGCTCGGGCATCCACAGCGAGTCGAATCCCACCTTCTCTGCCAATTGCGCGTACCGCAGCTCAGCCGCCATGACCTCCCGGTCGGGGCTGGTGCGCCCCAGGTTCTGGACATTCAGATTCAGACCAATGTGCACTCTGAGAACCCCTTACTCGTCTCTCCGCCAGTTTCTTCCGACCGGTCGGTATGTAAGCCCGATACTACGGCCCTCGCGCCGAAACGTAAAGCCTCTACACGACTCTGGGGAATCGACCGTCGCCGCGTCGTCGGAGCCGACGATGCCGACTCGACATACCGATTGGTACTTTCGGCGGGGCCGCTGTTCCGACAACCCGTGCCGGCCGGACCGGGGCCTCCCCCAAGTGATCACCGCCGAGACGAGAGGCGCCCCTCCCATGATGACTTTCCATTCGATCGACCAGATGAAAGCCGCCGTCGGCCAAGAACTCGGTGTCACCGATTGGGTTCAGATCGACCAGCAGCGGGTGGATGCATTCGCCGAGGTCGCCGGTGACGATCAGTGGATTCACGTCGACGTGGAGCGGTCCCGGAACGAGGGTCCGTTCGGCGAGACCATCGCGCACGGCTTTCTGACCCTGTCGCTGACGTCCTGGCTCGGTAGCCAGATCTTCCAGGTCGACATTCCGGAGCCTCGGCTCAACTACGGGCTCAACAAGGTGCGCTTCCCCCATCCGGTCCGCGTGGGGTCGCGCATCCGTGCCCACGCCACGATCGCCGAAGTGAACGATGTCGCGGCCGGAACCCAGGTGATCACCCGGTACACCATCGAGATCGAAGGGGAGTCGAAGCCGGCATGCGTTGCCGACACCATCTCCTTGGTGCTCGCGTCGAACACGTAGGCATCCGCCGAGCCGGCCTCGCCATCGGGTGAGGCCGGTTCGGCTAGTCGCTCTGTGTCGATTCGAGCAGCCGAGCCACCGACGGATCCAGCTCCACGCCAATCCCTTTGATGACCAGAGCCAGCATCTGATAGAAGCCGACGAGGACCAGCAGTTCGGTTCGCTTGACGTCACCCCAGGACTCCAGGCTCGCCCACGTGGAATCACTCACCCCACCGGTCGAGAGCAGTTCGTCGACGAACGCCAGCAGTGACGCATCCTCTGCCGACCACGTGTGCGACGTACCGGGATCGAGCGCCGCATCGATCTCGGCAGCGGACAGACCGGCCTTCTCGCCGGCGATCCACCGATGCTGTCCCTCTTCGTAAGCGCTGTCGCACGTGCCCGCCACGCGCAGGATCACCAACTCCCGCTCGCGCAACGGAATCGAGCCGTGCACCATGAAATACCCGCCGAGCGCGTTGACGCGACGCATCAGTTGCGGTTGATGCGCCAGCGTCGCGAACACGTTGACGGGCGTGCCATCGGGGGCGTGCAGCGTCTTGGAGAGCGCCTGGCGCTGCTCTTCGTCGGGTTCGCGGACGGGTTCGATACGCGGCATGTTCGGCCTGCCTCCTACTGGATCCAATTCGGCTGTCGTCTCTCCCGGAACGCGGCGATACCCTCACGTGCCTCCGCGGAATCGAACAACCGGGCAGCATTGCGGGCCAGGCGATCGGCTCTCCGATCGAATATCTCCAGAACCGGCTCGGTGGTCAGCGCCTTCGACGACCGAAGTCCCTGAGGAGAGCCCAACGCGATCGCCGCGGCCAGGTCCGACACGGTCGCCTCGACGTCCTCGGCGGCAATGGTCACCAAGCCCATCTCTGCCGCCTCGCGCGCGCCGAACTTCTCTCCCGTGAGGAAGTAGCGGTCCGATGCGCGCGGACTCACCCTGGGGAGCAGCGTCATCGAGATGATGCCCGGAGCAACCCCGATCCGTGCCTCTGTCAGGGCGAAGGTACTCGAGGGTCCGGCCACCGCGATGTCACAGGCTGCGGCCAGACCGAGCCCGCCGGCCCGGACATGACCGTCGATGGCGGCGATGACCGGCACCGGAAGCTCCAGTATCCGGCGCAACAGTTTGACGAGACCATCCATGTGGTCGTCGCCTTCCGCAGCCGAGCGTTCGCTCGACACCTGAGCCAAATCGACTCCTGCGCAGAACGTTCCACCGGTATGCCCCAGGACGACTGCCCGCAGAGCGGGGTTGCCCAGTACGTCGTCCAGACCGCGATGCAGCTCGTCGATGAGCCTGGTCGACAGTGCATTCCGATTGGCCGGCGAATCCAGAGTGAAGCGGGCCACCGGACCTTCGACTGTGTGGCGAACCAACGTCGTAACTGCCACTACCGGACCAACTGCAGCGGCCTCGAAGCCCGTTGGCCCGGCACGTCAGCATCCAGGCCCGGCAGGTCATGTCCCATCCGGTCTCGCTTATCAGCCAGATAGGAGATGTTGTGTACGTTCGGTGGGATGCAGAGAGGGACCCGGCCCGCGATGTCGACACCACCGGCGGACAAGCTCTCTACCTTGTCCGGGTTGTTGGTCAGCAACCACACCGGCCCGATCCCGAGATCGGCGATGATGGAGACGGCGTCGCTGTAATCGCGTGCGTCGGCTGGGAATCCCAGCTCCAGGTTCGCCTCGACAGTGTCACGACCGTTGTCCTGCAAGGCATATGCGGCCAGTTTGCACTGCAAACCGATTCCGCGGCCCTCGTGACCACGGAGATAGATGACAACTCCGCGGCCCAGATCCGCGATGCGGCGCAGCGACTCGTCGAGTTGGGGACCGCAGTCGCAGCGCCGCGAACCGAAGACGTCGCCGGTCAGGCATTCCGAATGGACCCGAACCAGCACCGGCTCGTCGGTGTCGATGTCACCCTTCACCAACGCCACGTGGTCGTTGCCATTCACCACAGAACGGTATCCAATGGCAGTGAAATCGCCTGCGGCGGTGGGCATCCGGGTCACAGCACCACGTTCGACCAGCGACTCGGTGCGCCGGCGGTACTGCACCAGCTGTTCGATCGAGATCATGGCGAGGCCGTGTTCGTCGGCGAAGTCACGCAGCTGCGGCCCGCGCTTCATCGTGCCGTCGTCGTTGACGATCTCGACGAGGATGCCGACCGGATGCAGCCCGGCCGCCCGCGCCAGGTCCACCGCCGCCTCGGTGTGACCGCGGCGCACCAGCACACCCCCGTCGCGGGCCCGCAGCGGGAACATGTGCCCGGGACGAGTCAGCTGGTCGGCGGTGGTCGCGGGCTCGGCCAACAGGCGTGCCGTCCGGGCGCGATCGGCGGCCGAGATACCGGTGGTGACACCGTCGGCGGCGTCGACCGACACGGTAAAGGCGGTGCCCTTCGGGTCCTGGTTGTTCGACGTCATCGACGGCAGGGCCAGCGCATCGACGACGTCCCCCGGCATCGGCACACAGATCACGCCACTGGAGTACCGCACCGTGAAGGCCATCAGCTCCGGCGTCGCGGCCTGCGCCGCGAAGATGATGTCGCCTTCGTTCTCGCGGTCGGCGTCGTCGACCACGACGACGGGCCGCCCGGCCGCGACCTCTGCGATCGCTCGGTCGACGTCATCCAACCGTACGGTGTCGTCCATGGGGTCTCCTTGCCTGTGTGCCAGCCGTCGAGGCGTTCGAGAATCAGGGCGTTGGCCGCAATCCCTCTCGCTCGAACCGCGGCGCGTAACTAACGGACCGGTCGGTATGTAGGAAGCTAGCTGCGACCCACGTCATAGTCAACCGCCACGTGAGATCAGGTCTGCGTCGCGAACAGCAGCGTCAGGTAGACGAGATATGCGGCGACCATCGCACCGCCCTCGACCCGGCTGACCCGCCGACCCGACATGAAGATCGGGATGCACAGTAGCGCGACCGCCACCATGATCGGGATGTCCACCCGCACCAGACTGTCCGGCAAGGCCAAACCGCCGGCCGGCACCAGGCAAGTCACACCGAGGATCAGGAGGATGTTGTAGATGCTGCTGCCGACCAGGTTGCCGATCGCGATGTCGCGGTCACCGCGGATCGTGGACACCACCGTCGTCACCAACTCGGGAGCCGACGTCCCGATCGCGACGACCGTCAAACCGATCAGTGCTTCGGACACCCCCATCTGACGCGCGATCCCGACCGCGCCGTCGACGAGCCAGTCTGCGCCGATCACCACCAGCGCGATACCACCCAACGTCATCGCGACGTGCAGTGCGGTGCGGCGCCGCGCGGCGGTGGCGATCGCCACCTCGTCGAGCGGGCCGAACTCCGCACCGAACTCGGTGGCGACCTCCGAAGCGAACTCGTCCTCGACCACATGCGGCTCGTGCCGAGCCGAGCGGATCACCGCGACCGTATAGGCCAGCGCGCACACCACGAGGATCACACCGTCGACCCGCGACATCACGCCGTCGGACGCCAGGACCAACAACAGCACCGCGGCGGCCGCCATCATCGGCAACTCGAACCGGATGGTCCGCACCTGCAGCGCCAGCGGCACCAGCAACGCGCTCAGCCCGAGGATCAACAAGATGTTGACAACGTTGGTGCCGGCGATGTTGCCCACCGCGAGCGCCCCGCTGCCGTCCCTGGCGGCGACCACCCCCACCGCCAGCTCGGGCATGCTCGTCCCGATCGACACCACCGTCAGCCCGATGACGATCGGACTGATACCCAACCGCGCGGCCACCTGCGCGCCGCCCCGGACCATGATCTCTGCACCGACCACCAGCAGCGCCAGACCGAACAGGAACCACAGCGCATTCATCAGCATCGTGTCGAGGATGTCCTCACCGCGTCGGAGAACAGCGAAGCCCCCGCAAGAGCGGGGGCTTCGCCTTCTATCGGCTTTCCGTACGGCTCAGCGGTAGTCGCTGTAACCGTAGTCGTCCAGCGGCACCGCAGCACCGGTCGCCTGGCCGAAGTCCGGGCTGTAGTACTGATCCTCGTAGGACGGGATCGTGTACGCCGCAGCGCGGGCCTCTTCGGTGGGCTGCACCTGGATGTTGCGGTAGCGGTTGATACCGGTACCGGCCGGGATCAGCTTGCCGATGATCACGTTCTCCTTCAGACCCTGCAGCTTGTCGCTGCGGCAGTTGATCGCCGCATCGGTCAGCACGCGAGTGGTCTCCTGGAACGACGCCGCCGACAGCCACGAATCGGTGGCCAGCGACGCCTTCGTGATACCCATCAGCACCGGACGACCGGCCGCGGGCTCGCCACCCTCGGCCACGACGCGACGGTTCTCGGTCTCGAACTCGCCACGCTCGGTCAACGAGCCGGGCAGGAACTCCGTCGAACCCGAATCGATGATCGTGACGCGACGCAGCATCTGCCGGACGATGACCTCGATGTGCTTGTCGTGGATCGACACACCCTGAGCGCGGTACACCTCCTGGACCTCCTTGACGAGGTGGATCTGCACCTCGCGGGGACCCTGGACACGCAGCACCTCGTGCGGATCGGCCGAGCCTTCCAGCAGCTGCTGACCCACCTCGACGTGGTCACCGTCGGCGAGCAGCCGCTCGGAACCGTCGTCGTGCTTGTAGACCTTCAGGCGCTGACGACGCGACAGCTTGTCGTACACGACCTCCTCGCCCCCGTCGTCGGGAACGATGGTGATCTTGTAGAACTTGTCGCTCTCCTCGAGCTGAACCCGCCCGGAGACGTCGGCGATCGGGGCACGGTTCCGCGGAATACGCGCCTCGAACAGCTCCTGCACACGGGGCAGACCACCGACGATGTCGGCGCCACCGGTGACACCACCCTGGTGGAAGGTACGCATCGTCAGCTGCGTGCCGGGCTCACCGATGGACTGGGCGGCCACGATGCCGACGGCCTCGCCGATGTCGACCAGCTTGCCGGTCGCCATCGAACGGCCGTAGCACATGGCGCACACGCCGGTGCCCGTGGTGCAGGTCAGCACCGAGCGGACCTTCACCTCGGTGATGCCGGCTGCCAGCAGTGCGTCGATCGCCGGATCGCCCAGGTCGTGGCCACGCTCGACGACGACGTTGCCGTCCGCGTCGACCGCGTCCTGCGCCAACGTACGGGCGTAAGCCGAGGTCTCGATGTGCTGATCACGCACCAGCGTGCCGTCATCCTGCCGCTCGGCGAGCGTGACGGTGATCCCGCGTTCGGTCTCACAGTCGGTCTCGCGAACGATGACGTCCTGCGACACGTCCACCAGACGACGGGTCAGGTAACCCGAGTCGGCGGTACGCAGGGCGGTGTCGGCCAGACCCTTACGGGCACCGTGGGTGTTGATGAAGTACTCCAACACCGTCAGACCCTCACGGAACGAGGACTTGATCGGGCGCGGGATGAACTCACCCTTCGGGTTGGTCACCAGACCCTTCATGCCGGCCAGGGTGCGCGTCTGGGTGAAGTTACCCGTGGCACCGGACTTCACGATCGTGATGATCGGGTTGTCCTCCGGGTAGTAGTCCTCCAGCGCCTTACCGACCTCTTCTGTGGCGTCCTGCCAGATCTTGACCAGAGCCTCGTTGCGCTCGTCGTGGTTCAGAGCGCCGCGCTGGTACTTCTTCTCGATGCCGTCGGCCTCGGATTCGTACCGCTCCAGGATCTCCTGCTTCTGCGGCGGCACCAGCACGTCGGCCATCGACACGGTGACCCCCGAACGGGTGGCCCAGTAGAAGCCGGCGTCCTTGAGCTTGTCCACGGTCTGCGCGACGACGATCATCGGGAACCGCTCCGCGAGATCGTTGATGATCCGGGCCTGCACCTTCTTGTGCATCTGCTCGTTGACGAACGGATAGCCGTTGGGCAGCAGCTCGTTGAACAGCACCCGGCCCAGCGTCGTCTCCGCCGTCCACGGCTGACCGAAGGTCCAGCCTTCCGGGAACAGCTCGGCCTCGGCGTCGGCCGGCGGACGCTGCTGCGTCAGCCGGACGCGGATCTTGGCCCGCACGCTCAGCGCGCCGCGGTCCATCGCCATGATCGCCTCGGCGGGCGAGCTGTACACGCCCGCTTCCGGGCCGTCGTTGCCGGCCGGCTGGTACTCGCCCTTGTCCCCCTCGACCATGGTGGTCAGGTAGTACAGGCCGGTCACCATGTCCAGACGCGGCATGGCCAGCGGGCGGCCCGACGCCGGCGACAGGATGTTGTTCGAGGACAGCATCAGGATGCGGGCCTCGGCCTGCGCCTCCGCGCTCAGCGGAAGGTGCACGGCCATCTGGTCGCCGTCGAAGTCGGCGTTGAACGCCTCACACACCAGCGGGTGCAGCTGGATGGCCTTGCCCTCGACCAGCTGCGGCTCGAAGGCCTGGATACCCAGACGGTGCAGCGTGGGTGCGCGGTTGAGCAGCACCGGGTGCTCGGCGATGACCTCTTCGAGGACATCCCACACCTGGGGACGCTGCCGCTCGACCATGCGCTTGGCGCTCTTGATGTTCTGCGCGTGGTTCAGGTCGACCAGACGCTTCATCACGAACGGCTTGAACAGCTCCAGAGCCATCAGCTTGGGCAGACCGCACTGGTGCAGCTTCAGCTGCGGGCCGACGACGATCACCGAACGACCCGAGTAGTCGACGCGCTTACCGAGCAGGTTCTGGCGGAAGCGGCCCTGCTTGCCCTTGAGCAGATCGGACAGCGACTTCAGCGGACGGTTGCCCGGTCCGGTGACCGGACGGCCGCGGCGACCGTTGTCGAACAGCGCGTCCACCGACTCCTGAAGCATCCGCTTCTCGTTGTTGACGATGATCTCGGGCGCACCGAGATCGATCAGTCGCTTGAGGCGGTTGTTGCGGTTGATCACGCGGCGGTACAGGTCGTTCAGGTCGGAGGTGGCGAAACGGCCACCGTCGAGCTGGACCATCGGGCGCAGCTCCGGCGGGATCACCGGAACCGCGTCGAGCACCATGCCCATCGGCGAGTTGCTGTTGGTCTGGAACGCCGCGACGACCTTGAGCCGCTTGAGCGCGCGCAGCTTCTTCTGGCCCTTGCCGTTGCGGATGGTGTCGCGCAGCGAGTCGGCCTCGGCGTCGATGTCGAAGGTCTCGATGAGCTTCTTGATCGACTCGGCACCCATGGCGCCTTCGAAGTACTCGCCGTAGCGGTCCTGCAGCTCGCGGTAGAGCAGCTCGTCGACGATCAGCTGCTTGGGAGCCAGCTTGGTGAACGTCGTCCAGATCTCGTCGAGCCGGTCGAGCTCACGCTGGGCGCGGTCGCGCAGCTGACGCATCTCGCGCTCGCCGCCGTCGCGCACCTTGCGGCGCACGTCGGACTTTGCGCCCTCTTCCTCGAGCTCCTTCATGTCGGCCTCGAGCTTCTGGGCCCGGGCCTCGAGGTCGGCGTCGCGCTGATCCTCGATCGCCTTGCGCTCGACGGCCATCTCGGCCTCGAGCGTGGACAGCTCGTTGTGCCGCATCTCGTCGTCGACGGCGGTGATCACATAGGCCGCGAAGTAGATGATCTTCTCGAGATCCTTCGGGGCCAGGTCGAGCAGGTAGCCCAGGCGCGACGGGACGCCCTTGAAGTACCAGATGTGGGTGACCGGCGCGGCCAGTTCGATATGGCCCATCCGCTCACGACGCACCTTGGCGCGAGTGACCTCGACGCCGCAGCGCTCACAGATGATGCCCTTGAAGCGGACGCGCTTGTACTTGCCGCAGTAGCACTCCCAGTCGCGAGTCGGTCCGAAGATCTTCTCGCAGAACAGGCCGTCCTTCTCCGGCTTCAGCGTGCGGTAGTTGATGGTCTCCGGCTTCTTGACCTCGCCGTAGGACCAGTTGCGGATGTCGTCCGCAGTGGCCAAGCCGATGCGGAGTTCATCGAAGAAGTTGACGTCGAGCACGTAACTCCCTTTCCCCTTGCGGGATTTGTAGCCAATAACTCTTAAGCGAGATCTTCGACGGAGGCGGACTCGTTGCGGGACAGGTTGATTCCGAGGTTGGCAGCGGCACGCTCCAGGTCCTCGTCGTCGCCGTCACGCATCTCGATGGCCGCGCCGTCGCTGGAGAGCACCTCGACGTTGAGGCACAGCGACTGCAGCTCCTTGAGCAGAACCTTGAACGACTCCGGAATACCCGGCTCGGGAATGTTCTCGCCCTTCACGATCGCCTCGTAGACCTTGACGCGACCGACGGTGTCGTCGGACTTGATCGTCAAGAGCTCCTGCAGCGTGTACGCCGCGCCGTAGGCCTGCATGGCCCAGCACTCCATCTCACCGAACCGCTGACCGCCGAACTGCGCCTTACCGCCCAGCGGCTGCTGGGTGATCATCGAGTACGGGCCGGTCGAGCGGGCGTGGATCTTGTCGTCCACCAGGTGGTGCAGCTTCAGGATGTACATGTAGCCCACCGTCACCGGGTACGGGAACGGCTCACCGGAACGACCGTCGTAGAGCACGGCCTTGCCGTCGGCGTTGACCATGGTCTCGCCGTCGCGGTTGGGCAGCGTCGATCCGAGCAGACCCTGCAGCTCACCTTCCTGCGCACCGTCGAACACCGGGGTGGCGACGATGCTGTCCGCGGGAGCCGAGTGCAGCTCCTCGGGCAGCTTCTCCGCCCAGTCCGGGATCCCTTCGGTACCTGCGACGTTGATGTTCCAGCCGGCCTTGGCGACCCACCCGAGGTGGGTTTCCAGGATCTGGCCGATGTTCATACGACGCGGCACACCGTGGGTGTTCAGGATGATGTCCACCGGGGTGCCGTCGGGCAGGAACGGCATGTCCTCGACGGGCAGGATCTTGCCGATGACGCCCTTGTTGCCGTGGCGTCCGGCCAGCTTGTCGCCGTCGGAGATCTTGCGCTTCTGCGCGACGTAGACGCGCACCAGCTCGTTGACGCCGGCGGGCAGCTCGTCGTCGTCCTCGCGGGAGAACACGCGGATGCCGATGACCTTGCCGGACTCACCGTGCGGCACCTTCAGCGACGTGTCGCGGACCTCGCGCGCCTTCTCACCGAAGATCGCGCGGAGCAGCCGCTCCTCCGGGGTCAGCTCGGTCTCACCCTTCGGGGTGACCTTGCCGACCAGGATGTCGCCGTCGCGGACCTCGGCGCCGATGCGGACGATGCCGCGCTCGTCGAGGTCGGCCAGCACCTCGTCGGAGACGTTCGGGATGTCCCGGGTGATCTCCTCGGCGCCCAGCTTGGTGTCGCGGGCGTCGATCTCGTGCTCTTCGATGTGGATCGAGGTGAGCACGTCCTCCTCAACCAGCCGGTTGGAGAGGATGATCGCGTCCTCGTAGTTGTGGCCCTCCCACGGCATGATCGCCACGAGCAGGTTCTTGCCCAGCGCCATCTCACCGTTCTCGGTGCACGGCCCGTCGGCGATGACCTGACCGGCCTCGACACGCTGGCCGGCGTCGACGATCGGACGCTGGTTGGCGCAGGTGCCGTGGTTGGAACGTGCGAACTTGCGCATCCGGTAGGTGTGTCGGGTGCCGTCGTCGGCCATCACGGTCACGTAGTCCGCGCTGACCTCTTCGACCACGCCCGCCTTCTCGCTGACGACGACGTCGCCCGCGTCGATCGCGGCGCGCAGCTCCATACCGGTGCCGACCAGCGGGGCCTCGCTGCGGACCAGCGGAACCGCCTGGCGCTGCATGTTGGCACCCATCAGGGCACGGTTGGCGTCGTCGTGCTCGAGGAACGGGATCATCGCCGTCGCGACCGACACCATCTGGCGCGGCGAGACGTCCATGTAGTCGACCTCGGTGCTGGAGACGTACTCGACCTCGCCGCCCTTCCGGCGGACCAGCACACGCTCCTCTTCGAACCGGCCTTCGGCGTCGGTCGGCGAGTTGGCCTGCGCGACGATGTAGCGGTCCTCTTCGTCGGCGGTCAGGTACTGGATCTCGTCGGTGACGACTCCGTCGACGACCTTGCGGTACGGGGTCTCGATGAAGCCGAACGGGTTGACCCGGGCATACACCGACAGCGAGCCGATCAGACCGATGTTGGGACCCTCGGGGGTCTCGATCGGGCACATGCGGCCGTAGTGGCTGGGGTGCACGTCGCGGACCTCGAGGCCGGCACGCTCACGGGACAGACCGCCGGGGCCCAGCGCCGACAGACGACGCTTGTGGGTCAGACCCGACAGCGGGTTGTTCTGGTCCATGAACTGCGACAGCTGCGACGTTCCGAAGAACTCCTTGATCGCCGCCACGACGGGACGGATGTTGATCAGGGTCTGCGGGGTGATCGCCTCGACGTCCTGGGTGGTCATGCGCTCGCGGACGACGCGCTCCATCCGGGACAGACCGACACGGATCTGGTTCTGGATCAGCTCGCCGACGGTGCGCAGACGACGGTTGCCGAAGTGGTCGATGTCGTCGACCTCGACGGGCACCTCGACGCCGCCGGGCACGGTCATCACCTTGTCGCCCTGGTGCAGGCGCACCAGGTACTCGATGGTCGCGACGACGTCCTCTTCGGTCAGCGTCGTGGTGGCGATCGGCTGACCGGCGTTGAGGCCGAGCTTCTTGTTGACCTTGTAGCGACCGACGCGGGCCAGGTCGTAGCGCTTCTCCTTGAAGAACAGGTTCTCCAGCAGGGTCTGCGCGGACTCCTTGGTGGGCGGCTCGCCCGGGCGCAGCTTGCGGTAGATGTCGAGCAGCGCCTCGTCGGTGCCGGCGGTGTTGTCCTTCTCCAGCGTGGACATCATGATCTCGGAGAAGCCGAAGCGCTCGGTGATCTGCTCGTTGGTCCAGCCGAGCGCCTTGAGCAGCACGGTGACGGGCTGCCGACGCTTGCGGTCGATGCGCACACCCACGGTGTCGCGCTTGTCGACGTCGAACTCCAGCCATGCGCCGCGGCCGGGGATGACCTTGACGCTGTGCAGGGTCTTCTCGGTGGACTTGTCGATCGACTCGTCGAAGTACACACCGGGCGAACGGACCAGCTGGCTCACCACGACACGCTCGGTGCCGTTGATGATGAAGGTGCCCTTCTCGGTCATCATCGGGAAGTCACCCATGAAGACCGTCTGGCTCTTGATCTCACCGGTGTTGTTGTTGATGAACTCCGCGGTGACGAACAGCGGAGCCGCGTACGTCATGTCCTTGTCTTTGCACTCGTCGACCGGTGCCTTGACCTCGTCGAAGCGCGGGTCGGAGAAGGACAGCGACATCGAGCCGGAGAAGTCCTCGATGGGGCTGAGCTCCTCGAGCACCTCCTGCAGACCACCCCGGGGGTCCACATCGCCGCGGTCGACCGCGCGCTGGAACCACGCCTCCGAGCCGATCAGCCACTCGAATGACTCGGTTTGGACATCGAGGAGCCCGGGAACCTCGAGTGGCTCACGGAGCTTCGCGAAGGAAATTCGATTGGGGGCTCCGGGAACGGAGCTATTAGTAGTAGCAGTCTGTGACTCGATCTGGCGGGACCCTGCCAAGATGCATCCTTCCAGCACCTCATGCGACGTTCGTGAAGCCCAGGTGCCGACGTGCACCGGACCGTTCGCCGCGAATCTGCGTCGGTTCGGCTGGCTTCACCAACCTGTCCGGACACAAGGCACGCGTCTAGATCTCTGAGAAACCCTCAGAGGACCGCGTGCGAAGCGGGTCTTGGAAAACCGGAGTGGGCAGGATGCAGCCAGCGCAACGTCCAACGATAGCGCAGGACGCGACATTCCTCAACATCCGAATGCGTCCTGCGCTCGCTGCGGCGCGTGGCCGGTCGGGCGCTGGCGTGCCTTCTCAACCCGTGCATACATGCTGGCCAATAGATTGGCCCGGTTTCGTCGTGTCGTCAAGAGATAACGCGGTGTTGCTGAGGACTTTTTCACTCAGACCAGGACGGACCGCGTGCGCAGCGCCGGCGTCGCCGGCGCGCTGGGCAACCGGTGGCAGCTCGGTGCGCTGGGGTTGAACAGGCAGGTGAAGACCTCGCCCAGCGATGTCAGCGGAAGGGTCTCGACCGGCAACACGTCGACCGCGGGGCGCCACCACCAGCCCGTCGGAATCTCCAGCGACGAGCCCGGAGCACCGTAGAGGTGGGCGGTGTGAGTGCCGTTGAGCAGGTCGTTCATCCAACCGGCCACGACGATCTCGCTGGTGGCCACGTTCCAGGGGGCGGAGAAGCCGGTCGCCAGCGAGGCCAGGAACTGCACGATGGGGCTCGTGCTTCGCATCGTGTCGGAGTGTTTGCCACCGCCGATCTGGATACCGGTGAACTCGCCGGGACGCGCCTGGGACAGCCGGTAGTTGGCGGCGCCGTAGCCGTTCCAGCTGTCCGGCTCGGCGGACAGGTTGTACACCGGGATCGACGTCGGGATCTTGTCCAGAGCCGCGGCCATGGCCCCGAGGAACGGCACCCCGTCGAGCATGACGACACCGGCGAGGTTCGCGGCGCCGCCACGTTCGGCGTAGTAGCCCGCAGCGCCGACCGCCGCGCCGCCGCCCGCGGAGTGGCCGGCGAAGACGACTCGGTCGGGCAACCGCTCCGTGTAACCGGCCAGGCGGGCGCTGGCATGCAACGCTTCGCGGTCACCGAGGAACAGATCGGCGATGACGCTGTGCGTGTGGGGCAGCATCAGCGGATAGTCGGCAAAGTCGAGGACGTTCCACGTCAGCGTCGGGGCGACGACGATGCTGTTGGTCTTCTCCGCGAGATAGGCCGCGGTCGCGTTGTAGAACGACGCCGTGGCCAGGATTCCGTGCTGGAGATAGATGATGCCGGTCGGGCGCTTCGTGCTGGTCGGGAAGTACCAGTCGGCTTTCACCTCGAGGCCGTCGCCGAGCACCAGGGTCGACCGCTCGGCGCGGACCCGGCTGCCGAACGGCGCGCGCAGGGGGCCGGCGAGGAACTCCATGGTGCGGGTGTAGAGGTTGTAGAACGCGGTGCCGATGTCGTTGAACGTGTCGAACATCTTGGCCAGACCGTTGGTGGCGCCGAGCCACGGGTTCTCGATGGACGCGGCACGCAGGACGACGGCGTCATCGGGTGACGAAAGATCGGTCTCGATGCTGCGCACGAGGCCGCTGTCCGATGGATCGGTGTCGGCTTCGTCGACCTCGGGCTCCGTCGGCCGCTCGACCGGGGTCTCGTCCGTCCCGTCGAGGTCTTTTCCGTCCGGGACCTCCGCGTCGAGGTCCTCCGTGTCGAGTATCGGACGCTCGGCCTTGACGCGGTCCGCGTCCTGTTCGGCCTCGGCGTCGGCGTCTGTGTCCTTCTCCCGCGCCGCGCGGCGCGACTCCACCCGTTCGGCCCGCGCGCCTCGCGACGACTCGTCGCGTCGTGTCTGCGGTCCGGCTTTCGCGTCGCCCGCCCGCGAAGACGCCGGTGTTCCCGAATCTGCTGACGACGCGCCGTCGTCGGCACCGGCCACGCCCGCTCCCGCGAGCATCGCCGCCGACATTCCTCCCGCCAGTACGCCCGCGCCGAACAGCACTCGATAGCGGTCGATCATGGGTTTCTCCTGGGGTCGTAGCGCCGGAATTTACGCGGGCGTTCGATTCTGGCAAACTCTAACGGCGGCACGCCGAATATCGCAACCCCTAGACCCGAAAATTTGACGAGCGCGTGTCGCGCCTCTGATTTCCCAGCTAGATGAACTGCCGCCGTAAGCTCTCTGCGGACTGCTTCGCGTAACGGATAACAGTTGTTCACCGTTGACATCTGTCACGTGGAATGTAGCAACGCCTGCCACTTTCGCACCGGCGGTCGCAGGTCGTTTCCTGCGCAATCAGTGCCCGGACATGACAAAAGCCGGGTCCGGACCGTGTGGTCCGAACCCGGCTTCGAGTGGTCTGACTAGCCGGTCAGCGTTCCCCCGCCACCGGGATGCGTCCAGTCGGCGCATCGTCGGCGACGTGCTGTTGCTGCGTCGTGCCGTCCTCGGGGTAGTCGCGCACCGGATACTGCTGGGTGCCCTCCAGATCCGCGCGGATCGCTTCCTGCGCAGCCGACGGCAGCGTGTGCATGATCTCGCGCACCCGCGCCTGACGGCGGCCTACGGCCTTGCGCTCCGGCATGCCCGGCGTGGCCTGGATCTGCGGCGGCACGCCTTCGATCTCTTCGACACCACCGTCGTGGTGGCCGGCGTCGATCATGGCCTGCTCCTCGGCCATCGTCGACTCGTCCTTCTCCTCGGACATACCGATGGGGCCGATCCGGCGACCGTTCAGGAACTGCTTGACCACGGGCTCTTCGCTGGTCAGCAGCACCTCACGCGGGCCGAACATCACCAGGTGCTTGCGGAACAGCATGCCCATGTTGTCCGGCACCGTGCGGGCGATGTTGATGTTGTGCGTGACGATCAGGATGGTGCAGTCGATCTGCGCGTTGATGTCGATCAGCAGCTGCGACAGGTAGGCGGTACGCACCGGGTCCAGACCGGAGTCCGGCTCGTCGCAGAGGATGATCTGCGGGTCCAGCACCAGCGAGCGCGCCAGCCCGGCACGCTTGCGCATACCGCCGGAGATCTCGCCCGGGAACTTGTTCTCGTCACCGCCCAGACCGACCAGGTCGAGCTTCTCCATGACGATCTTGCGGATCTCGCTTTCCTTCTTCTTCGTGTGCTCACGAAGCGGGAACGCGGTGTTGTCGTAGAGGCTCATCGAGCCGAAGAGCGCGCCGTCCTGGAACATCACGCCGAACAGCGTGCGGATCTCGTAGAGCTCCTTGGCCGAGCACTCGATGATGTTGGTGCCGTCGACGATGATCTTGCCGCGCTCGGGCCGCAGCAGACCGATCAGCGACTTCAAGAACACCGATTTGCCGGTACCCGACGGGCCGAGCAGAACACTGACCTCACCTGCCGGGAGGTCGAACGTGACGTCCTCCCAGATTCGCTGGGCGCCGAAGGACTTGGTCAGTCCCTCAATCTGAATGCCAATGCCCACACGGATTCCTCTCAACCAGTCCCGGATTCCTGCCACACATCCCGCCTGTGGCTTGAGTCACTGTAACCTACCGGCTTACCCGAGCACACTCGGTCCGCCGAAGACGACTGTGGGGCCGGTCTGTTTGCCAGACCAGCCCCACAGCTGACGTTCTCGGTCTTACTTGACGGTGACCGTCGCGCCGGCAGCCTCGAGCTTGCCCTTGGCATCCTCGGCGGCGTCCTTGTTGACCTTCTCGAGCAGCGGCTTGGGAGCGCTGTCGACGAGGTCCTTGGCCTCCTTGAGGCCCAGGCCGGAGACGATCTCGCGGACGACCTTGATGACGCCGATCTTCTTCTCACCGGCGGACTCGAGGATGACGTCGAACTCCGACTGCTCCTCGGCGGCCTCGGCCGGTGCGCCACCGGCGGCGGGGCCGGCAGCGGCCACGGCGACCGGAGCGGCAGCGGTGACCTCGAAGGTCTCCTCGAACTTCTTGACGAACTCGGACAGCTCCAGCAGCGTCAGCTCCTTGAAGGCGTCGAGCAGTTCGTCGGTGGACAGCTTGGCCATGATGGTCCTTCCTGATTCTTACTTCGTAAGTAGTGGGGTGTGCAGGGTGAAGCGGCCGGTACTGCTAAGCGGCCTCTTCGCCTTCCTTCTTCTCTTGCAGCGCGGCAGCCAGACGCGCGACCTGCGACGCCGGAGCGTTGAACAGACCAGCGGCCTTGGACAGATTCGCCTTCATCGCGCCGGCCATCTTGGCCAGCAGCACCTCGCGCGACTCGAGGTCCGCGATGCGGTTGACCTCGTCGACGGACAGCGCGCGGCCGTCCATGTAGCCGCCCTTGATGACCAGCGCCTTGTTGTCCTTGGCGAAGGTCTTGATCGCCTTGGCGGCGTCGACGGCCTCGCCCTTGACGAACGCGATCGCGGTGGGACCGACGAACAGGTCGTCGAGTCCTTCGATGCCCGCCTCCGCCGCGGCACGCTTGACCAGCGTGTTCTTGGCAACGGTGTAGTTGGCGGAGTCACCGAGCGAACGGCGCAGGTCCTTGAGGTGGGCGACGGTCAGTCCGCGGTACTCGGTGACCAGCGTCGCCGAAGCCTCCTTGAACTGCTCGGCGATCTCGGCAACCGCGGTGGCCTTGTCAGCCTTGGCCATGCATGCCTCCTCGTGGTGGATATTCGGGGTTGTCCCACCGCCGACCGTGAGAAGGCCGAGAAAACACGAACGCCCCGACGCAGACAGGTCGGGGCGCACGGATACGTACTGGCCTCGTCCTCCTGCGTGGGCCGCCGGGTGATTACCCGGACCTTCAACCAGATGCTCTGGTGACCGACGGTCTTCGGTGGAACTGCACCACCATACCTTCTGGGCTGCGATCAGCCAAAACGCTGCGCGAGCGCGGCCGCTCCGATCAGCCCCGCCTCGGCGCCCAACTCGGCGGGCAGCACGCGCAGGTCCCGCAGGAACGTCAACCCGGTGTGACTGCGCAACGCCTCGCGTAGAGGGTCGAACAGCAGTGCTCCTGCATCGGCGACACCGCCGCCGACGACGACCAGGTCCAGGTCGCACACCGCGGCCACCGACGCGATCATGCGGGCCAACGCGTCGCCGCCGCGCCGGAACGCACGCAGCGCCACGTCGTCCCCGCCGAGCGCGGCCGCGGCCAGATCGCGCGCCGACGCACCGCCGGACCACCCGTGGGCACGTGCCCATCTGACCAGGTTCGGGCCGGACGCGACGGTCTCGACGCAGCCACGGCCGCCGCACGCACAGGGCTGTCCGTCGGGTTCGACGACGACGTGTCCGACGTGTCCCGCGTTGCCGGTGCGCCCGTGCAGCGGACGGCCGTCGAGCACCAGTCCGCCACCGACACCGGTCGAGACCACCATGCCGAGGACGTGCCTCGCGCCGCGGGCGGAGCCGCGCCGGCTCTCTCCGAGTGTCATGCACACGCCGTCACCGGCGAGATGCACAGGCCCCCGCGTGGTCTCGGCCAGCCGTTCGACAAGCGGGAAGTCGTGCCAGGCACCGATGTTGATCGGGCTGACGGTGCCGCGCGCCAGGTCGATCGGACCGGCCGCGGACACTGCGACGGCGGTGGGCACGGCCGTCGATCCCTCGGTGATGTCGGCCAGCAGTGCCGCGACCGCGTGCCAGATCTGTTCGGCGTCGCCGGCCGGAGTGGGACAGCGCCGGGTTCGGAGCAACGTTCCGTCGGCGTCGACGAGGGCGGCGGCCAGTTTGGTGCCGCCGATGTCGAGGGCCACCACGACGTCGCCGCTCATTGGGCCGCCGCCGCTGCCAGCCGGTCTGAGATCACGCGCATCGCCGCGACGAGTTCGGGCGGTTCGAGCACCTCGAACGCGCAGTCGGGCAGCGCCAGCCACGCCACCATGCGCATCGGGTCGTCGGCACCAGCGGTCAGGATGCACGCGTCCGGACCGTCCTGCTCGATGTCCACCGATGCCGTCGAAAAGTACTGTGCCACAAACTCACTCGATGCCAGGTAGCGCACGCGGGCTATGTAGGGGTACGGCGAGGAACTGATCGCGCGCCGTACGTAGGACGCGGGGTCGGGTGCGGTTCGGGGGTGGAACGTGGCGCCTGTGGCGACGACGTTCGACATGCGGTCCAGACGCAGGCTGCGCCAGTCGTCGCGGTCGCGGTCGAAACACAGGAGATACCAGCGGCGTCCGGTGGTCACCAGGTGGTAGGGCTCGACGCGCCGCTCGGTGACGGTTCCGCGGATGTCGACGTAGGTGGCGGTGACCTGCTCGTGGTCCCGGCTGGCGCGCGCCAGCGTCATGAGGACGTCGGGTGCGACCGGAGTGTCCGTGGCCGGCCCCAGGGTGACCGTCGACTCGTGGACCGCGGCGACCTGGGAACGCAACCGGGCCGGCATCACCTGGTCGAGTTTGGTCAATGCGCGCAGCGCCGACTCCCCCACCCCGGCGATGCTGCCGCTGGCCGCCACCTGCAGGCACACCGCCATCGCGACCGCTTCCTCGGGATCGAGCAGTAACGGCGGCAGCGCGGCGCCGGCACCGAGCTGGTAACCGCCGCCGACTCCGGCGCTGGCGTGTACGGGATAGCCGAGCTCGCGCAGCCGGTCGACGTCGCGGCGGACGCTGCGGGTGGTGACGCCGAGGCGCTCGGCGAGTTCGTCGCCGCTCCAGACGCGCCGCGACTGCAACAGGCCGAGCAGCTGCAGGACGCGGGCGGTGGTTTCGGACACTCCACCAGTGTCCCGCGATTGAGGACAGAAGTTGTCCGCATTGGATGCGACAGTTCTCTCATGACCCTGGCCGAGCACTTCGCCGAGCAGCTGGACTTCCACTGGCGCGGTCAGTTGCGTCCCCGTCTGGACGGGCTCACCGACGACGAGTACTTCTGGGAGCCGGTGCCGAACTGCTGGACCGTGCACCGCGACGGGACGGTCGATTTCGCCTACCCACCCCCGCGGCCGGAGCCCGTCACGACGATCGCGTGGCGGATGGCGCACGTCATCGTGGGCGTGCTGGCGATACGGGTGCACTCGCACTTCGGCGGCCCGCCGGCCGACTACTCGTCCTGGAACTACGCCACCGACGCGGCGACAGCCCTGGCGCAGCTGGACGACGCGTACCGCGGCTGGAACGACGGGGTGCGCGGCCTCGACGACGCCGCGCTGCAGCGCCCCGTCGGACCCGCCGAAGGGCCGTGGGCCGAGCACTCGATGAGCGAGCTGGTGCTGCACATCAACCGAGAGGTGATCCACCACGGCGCCGAGATTTCCCTGTTGCGCGACCTGTATGCCCACACCGAGAGGACGAACTGACATGCCCGCAATGCCCCCGCCCATCGCCGACGAGCGCGACGGACTCAAGCACTACCTCGCCGCGCAGCAGTACGCGTTCCACGCGATCGCTTTCGGCCTCACCGACGAGCAGGCGCGGTCGACTCCGTCGGTCAGCGCGTTGTCGATCGGTGGCCTGATCAAACACGTGACCAGCTGCCAGCGCGGCTGGATGGAACGCGTGGCGGCCGCGCCGGAGTTGTGCGAAGCCGACAAGCGGCCGATGGACGACCAGGCTGCCGACTATTCCGACGAGTTCCGTATGGGGCCCGACGAAACCCTGGCTGACCTGCTGGCCGCGTTCGACCGGCAGAACGCCGAGAGCATCGCGCTGCTCGAGAGGGTGGATCTCGGTGCGGCCGTGCCGATTCCGCAGCATGTGCCGTGGTTCCCGAAGGACTTCCCGGCGTGGTCGGTGCGGTGGGTGTTCTTCCACATGATCGAGGAGCTGGCCCGCCACGCCGGCCAGGGCGACGTCATCCGCGAGAGCATCGACGGTGCCACGCTCTACGAGTTGCTCGCGGGGTTGGAGGGTTGGCCGGCGACCGAGTGGCTCACGCCGTGGTCGCCGGAGGCGGCCGTCTAGCCGGAGTCGCCGGAGGCATGAGAAAGGGGCACCCCCGAGGGGGAGGGTGCCCCTTTCTGGTATCTGGCCGCTGATCAAGCCACGTCGACGAAGTAGGTGCGGCCGGCGGGGACGAGGATGCGGTCGTCGCGCTGCGCGTCCCAGACCCACTTCCGCAGCTCCGGGCCGGGCCGCACGGCCACGACGTTGGCTTCCGACAGCGGGGTGCTGTCCTGCCGGTTGACGATGACTCGGTTGCCCTGTGCCTCGAGCTGGCTGATCGTGTCCTTGGCGTTGCCGGTTCCCGACGGTGCGGCGACGGCCGGAGCCGCCAGGCCGAGGATGGCGGTCGAGAGTCCAGCAGCGGCGGCGGTGGCGATGGTGAACTTCTTCATGATCTCTTCCTGCTTCCCTATGTTGTTGTGATGCACCGTTAAACCGGCAGGTCAAGGGTTTAATTCCGGTGGCAGGAATTGGTTGTGGCGTGGCAGGAATCCGACGGTGACGGCAGGTTCAGCGAAGCACGAGCTGCAGCGCGTAGTCGACGACGGCATCGAGGTCGTCGCCGAGTTGGCCGGTCAGCCACTGCTGGGCCAGCTCGGCCATCGCGCCGGTGTACATCGCCGCGCCGACCATGGCGGCCACCGGTGCGGTGTCCGGATGTAGCCGCCATCCCTCGGAGAGGACGGCCTCGCGCAGCACGTCCTGGGTGGCAGCGCGGCGCTGCGCCAGCACCGGGTTGGCGCGGGCGTCGGTGAACAGCACCCGGCCGCGGCGTGGATCGGCTGAACTGAAGTGCAGCACCGCAGCCATGCCCGCGCGAGTGCGGGCGCGCAGGGAGTCGGGCGCCTGTTCCATCGCTCGCCCGACCTCGGCGGCCAATTCGAGGCTGACCCGGTCGTAGACGGCGCCGAGCAGTTCGTCGGTGCCGGCGAAGCTCTCGTAGAAGTATCGGGTGTTCAGCCCGCACTCGCGGCACACCGACCGCACCGACAGCGCGGCTTCACCGCCGTCGCCGAAGATGCGGAACGCCGCATCGACGAGCAGTTCCCGGCGTTCGGCGCGACGGTCGGTCAGCGGAATTCCGGCCCACCTACCCGGTGCCGCGGCCGGACCGGACGAGGGACCAGACACCGAACCAGCGTAAGGGGACGCGGAGAGGTTCTGGTCACAATCGTCCCCAAACGGTAATCTGGCCACACCTGTGACCAATCTGGAGGCTCGCATGCACCTGCCCCACCAGCTCGTCGGAAACTTCTTCGATCAACAATTCGACCGCGACATCCGCCGGCACTTCTTCAAAGGCATGGAGTTCGCCGCTCCCACCGGCGACCCGGGCTGGTTCGGGCCGGGCAGCGCGGTCTGGCACGTCCACTCACATATGCAGGCCCTGGTGTTCGGACTCCAGTGCGCGGCGTTCATGGAGCGGCTCGACCCGTCGATCTACTGGATGGGCGTGCACCATTCGCGCCTGGTCAAACCGGAGACCCGCGAGGACCCCATGCCGCAGATCGACCCGAAGGGCGCCCTGGTGCGTCTGGGCCACTCCGTGGCGTTCTTCATCGGCACCGCCTACGGGTCCACCGAGACCGCCGAGCGACTCTCGCTGGCGGTGCGGTCGATGCACCACACCATCAAAGGCACCCGTCCCGACGGTGCGCGCTACGACGCCGACGACCCCGAGTGGTTGCGGTGGAACTACGCGACAGTCGTGTGGGGCCTCGCCACCGCGCACGAGCTCTACCATCCGAATCCGTTGCGGGGCAAGAAGATCGACCGCTATTACGGCGAGTTCGTACGCGTCGGGCACGCGCTGGGCGGGACCGATCTGCCCACCACCAAGGCCGAGACGTTGGACTGCCTGAAGTCCTATCTACCGAGACTCGCCGTCACCTACGGGACCGCGATGGCCACCGGCCCCAACCTGCCGCTGCCGCAGAGCGCCCTGAACTGGGCGGTGCGCGACACCATGCCGAAGTGGGCCAAAGGTCTGATCCAGCACCGCGACCCGAACATCGTCGAGCGCACCGCACGGCGGGCCATGGTCTGGTCGGCGATCAACGGCATCCATCTCGCCTCCGGTCCGGTGCGCGAGTTCGAGCAGGCCAAGGCCCGCGTGGCCGGCGGCGTGAATCCCGAGTTGGCGCCGCACACCGTGCCGACGTACCAGCCGGGTTCGGACCCGGTCCGCTCGCGCGACGAGCTCGAGGAGTCGTTCGCGCACGCGTGACCCCCGGCGGGTTTTCCCACACCGCGCCGTTTTGGGACACTGGCGGACTATGAGCACCACCCGGAAGACCAAGCAGACCCAGCAGCGCGAGGGTGCCCGGCTGGACCGGGTGCCGCTGCCCGTCGAGGTCGCCCGCGTCGGCGCCACCGGTTGGCAGGTGACCCGCACCGGCGCCCGCGTCGCAGGCACCCTGCTGCGGCGCGGCTCGCTGCAGCAGAAGGTCGTCAAGCAGATCCCGCAGACGTTCGCCGACCTGGGCCCCACCTACGTCAAGTTCGGGCAGATCATCGCGTCCAGCCCCGGCGCGTTCGGCGAACCGCTGAGCCGGGAGTTCCGCAGCCTGCTCGACCGTGTGCCGCCCGCGGACCCCGATGCAGTGCACAGGTTGTTCCGGGAGGAACTCGGCGACGAGCCGGCCAACCTGTTCAAGTCGTTCGACGAGAAGCCGTTCGCGTCGGCATCCATCGCGCAGGTGCACTACGCGACCCTGCACTCCGGCGAAGAGGTCGTCGTCAAGATCCAGCGCCCCGGCATCCGTCGCCGCGTCGCGGCCGACCTGCAGATCCTGCGGCGCGGTGCGCGCCTGGTGGAGCTGGCCAAGATGGGCCAGCGACTGTCCGCGCAGGACGTCGTCGCCGACTTCGCCGACAACCTCGCCGAGGAGCTGGACTTCCGGCTGGAGGCACAGTCGATGGATGCCTGGGTGGCGCACATGCACGCGTCACCGCTGGGACGCAACATCCGGGTGCCGCAGGTGTACTGGGACCTGACCAGCGAACGTGTGCTGACGATGGAGCGCATCAGCGGTGTGCGCATCGACGACGTCGCCGCGATCCGCAAGAAGGGTTTCGACGGAACCGAGCTGGTCAAGGCGTTGCTGTTCAGCGTGTTCGAAGGTGGGCTGCGCCACGGCCTCTTCCACGGGGACCTGCACGCCGGGAACCTCTACGTCGACGACGACGGGAAGATCGTCTTCTTCGACTTCGGCATCATGGGCCGCATCGATCCGCGGACCCGCTGGCTGCTGCGCGAGCTGGTGTACGCGCTGCTGGTCAAGAAGGACCACGCCGCCGCGGGCAAGATCGTGGTGCTGATGGGTGCGGTCGGCACGATGAAGCCCGAGGCGCAGGCCGCCAAGGACCTGGAGAAGTTCGCGACCCCGCTGACCATGTCGACGCTGGGCGACATGAGCTACGCCGAGATCGGCAAGCAGCTCTCCGCGCTGGCCGAGGCCTACGACGTGAAGCTGCCCCGCGAGCTGGTGTTGATCGGCAAGCAGTTCCTCTACGTGGAGCGCTACATGAAGCTGCTGGCCCCGAAGTGGCAGATGATGAGCGACCCTGCGCTGACCGGGTACTTCGCGAACTTCATGGTGGAGGTCTCCCGCGAGCATGAGAGCGAGCTCGACGCATGATCGAGGTTCGCGAGGGCAAGGCGCCCTCGGGTGATCTGGAGATCCACTACGAGGACATGGGTGACCCCGACGATCCCGCGGTGCTGATGATCATGGGGCTGGGCGCGCAGCTGACGTTCTGGCGCGAGGGCTTCTGCAGGAAGCTGATCGACCAGGGTCTGCGCGTGATCCGGTTCGACAATCGCGACGTCGGCCTGTCGAGCAAGTTCGACGGGCACCGCACCCGGGGTTCGCAGGTGGGCAACATGCTGCGGTCGCTGATCGGCCGCAGGAGCCCCGCGGTGTACACGCTGGAGGACATGGCCGACGACGCGGCCGCGCTGCTCGACCATCTGGGCATCGACCGCGCCCATGTCGTCGGCGGCTCGATGGGCGGCATGATCGCGCAGATCTTCGCCGCCCGGCACGCCGAACGCACCCGCAGCCTCGGCGTGATCTTCTCGTCGAACAACCAGGCGCTGCTCCCACCGCCGGGACCGCGCCAGCTGCTGGCGGTTATCACCGGGCCGTCGCCGAGCTCGCCGCGTGACGTGATCATCGAGAACTCGATCCGGGTCAGCAAGATCATCGGCAGCCCCGGATACCCGTCGACCGAGGAGACGCTGCGCGCCGACGCGATCGCGTTCTACGACCGCTCCTACTATCCGCAGGGCATCGCGCGGCAGTTCAACGCCATCACCGGCAGCGGCAGCCTGCGGCACTACAACCGGCAGACTCGCGTGCCCACGGTGGTCCTGCACGGCAAGGCCGACAAGTTGATGCGCCCGTCGGGGGGACGATCCATCGCGCGGGCCATCGACGGCGCCCGGTTGGTGCTGTTCGACGGTATGGGTCACGAGTTGCCCGAACCGCTCTGGGACGAGATCGTCAGCGAGCTGACAAAAACATTTCAGTCAGCGAGCTGACAAAAACAATTCAGTCAGCGAGCTGACAAAAACATTTCAGTCGGCCGACTGAGCGCCCGCGGGCCGAACTTGCCGTACCGTCGGTGAAGGGCTGACGAGCCGTACAGGAGAACCTCTTCGGGCCGGCCCCGAGGAAGGCCCCATGGCCTCACAACGTAAGTCCGGGCTGACGCCGCATTTCGACGACGTCCAAGCTCATTACGACCTGTCCGACGACTTCTTCCGTCTGTTCCTCGATCCGTCGCAGACCTACAGCTGCGCTTACTTCGAGCGCGACGACATGACGCTGGCCGAGGCCCAGATGGCCAAGATCGACCTGGCTCTCGGCAAGCTCGGTCTGCAGCCCGGGATGACGCTGCTCGACGTGGGCTGCGGCTGGGGGTCGACGATGCTGCGCGCGATGGAGAAGTACGACGTCAACGTGGTCGGGCTGACGCTGAGCAAGAATCAGCACGCGCACGTCGAGCGCGCCCTCGCAGCTTCCGGCGGCGATCGCTCGGCGCGCATCCTCTTGCAGGGGTGGGAGGAGTTCGAGGAGCCGGTGGATCGCATCGTCTCGATCGGCGCATTCGAGCACTTCGGCAGGGACCGCTATGACGACTTCTTCGCCATGGCCCACCGGGTGCTGCCCGACGACGGGGTGATGCTGCTGCACACCATCACGGCGCTGACCCTGCCGCAGATGGCAGAAGCCGGGATGCCGCTGACGTTCTCGGTCGCGCGGTTCGTCAAGTTCATCCTGACCGAGATCTTCCCCGGCGGATATCTGCCGTCGATCGAGATGGTCCAGGAGCGCTCGAGCGGAGCCGGGTTCACGCTGACCCGCCGACAGTCGCTGCAGCCGCATTACGCCCGCACCCTCGACACCTGGGCCGCCGCCCTCGAAGAACACCGCGAGGAGGCTGTGGCCACACAGTCGCAAGAGGTCTACGACCGCTACATGCACTATCTGACCGGATGCGCGCACGGGTTCCGCGTCGGATACATCGACGTCAACCAGTTCACCCTCGCCAAGACGACGGAGTTGGATCAGCCCGCTGGCCGACCGCTAGTCTGATGCCGCACGACGCGTGTTTGCAGCAGAGATGAGCAGGCGTATGGGTACGGTCATCCACGACAGTCGTCTATGGACGTCACATACGTGGAAGCAAGAGCAGGGGAAACATGTCTGACCAATCCACCGGCACGAAGGATCTGACGCCGCACTTCGAGGACATTCAGGCGCACTACGATCTGTCGGACGATTTCTTCGGCGTCTTCCAGGACCCGACCCGCAAGTACAGCTGCGGCTTCTTCACCGGGCCCGACTGCACGCTGTCGGAGGCTCAGATCGCCAACGTCGACCAGCACCTGGAGCAGCTCGACCTCAAGCCCGGCATGACGCTGCTCGAGGTGGGCTGCGGCTGGGGGTTGACCCTGCAGCGCGCCATGGAGAAGTACGACGTCAACGTCATCGGTCTGACGCTGAGCAAGAACCAGAAGGCGTACTGCGACCAGCTGCTCGGCAACCTCGACACCAGCCGCACCTTCGACGTGCGGCTCGAGGGCTGGGAGCAGTTCCACTCCCCTGTCGACCGCGTCGTCTCGATCGAGGCGATCGAACACTTCGGGTTCGAGCGCTACGACGACTTCTTCAAGATGTGCTTCGACGTGATGCCCGACGACGGCCGGATGACGATCCAGAGCAGCGTCGGCTATCACCCGTACGACCTGGCTGAGCGTGGAAAGAAGCTGACGTTCGAGCTCGCCCGCTTCATCAAGTTCATGATCACCGAGATCTTCCCGGGCGGGCGGATTCCGTCCACCCAGATGCTGGTCGAGCACGGCGAGAAGGCGGGCTTCACCGTGCCCACGCCGCTCTCGCTGCGCAACCACTACATCAAGACCCTCGGCATCTGGGCCGACCGGCTGGAGCAGAACAAAGAGGCGGCCATCGCAGCCACCGACGAGGAGAACTACTACCGCTACATGCGCTACCTCAAGGGCTGCCAGTACTACTTCATCGACGAGAGCATCGACGTCAGCCTGGTGACCTACCTGAAGCCGGGCGCCCAGGCCGCGTAGCGTTCACGCCGCGGCCCGGGTGCGCTTGGTTCTGGGTCCGTCGCTGGACGCCGACCGGTCCTTGTCGGGCAGGCGGACAGTCCGGCCGGTGTCGGCGGCGTCGTCGGGTTCACTCGTGTCCTCGTCGGCCTCGTCGTGCTCATCGCGTTCGGTGAGCTCGATCTCCTCGACCTCTCCGACCGCGTCGTTGGCGTCGTTCGTGTCCTGGACCGCCTGCTTGTTCTCGGTGCGCGGCGCCGGCTCACGATCGGTTTCGAGTTCGGTTGTGGCAGTGGGTGTTTCGACGAAGTTACCCAGGAACGCCTCGACGCCTTCGACGGCCGCCACCACAAGGTCGATGCCTACCTTGATCCAGTTCTGGAACAGCTTGAACGGCAGCACGCTCATGCCGCGGGGCACGCCGGGGTCGCCACTCCAGTCGTAGCCGAGGTCGACGATCTGCCGCAGTACCGGTTCGACGAGGTCGACGAGCGGGTCGGCCAGCCAACCGATTCGAGCTTCGTCGGCCCATGTGCGCACCAGATCGGTCAGCGGCAGGCTGGTCGCTGGGATCATGATGTAGGTGTTCCCGAATCCGTCTGTGCGGCAGTTCTGTTCGTTCACCGCGCAGTTCAGCTGTGGCGCCAGGGTCTCGGGCGTATAGCCGTAGGGCATTGTCGCGTCCGGGGCGTCGTCGCCGTCGGGCGACAGATAGTAGCCGTGGACGGTGTCGAACGCGGCGATCGCATTGAGCACCGCGAACGGGTTGCCCCAGAATCGGGGGGCGTAGACCACGGGGTCGTACTCGAATCCGATGCTGGTGGTGTGTATTCCGGTGTCCACCGGCATCGGCGGCTCGAACGTGATGTCCAGGCCTGGCACCGGGGTGCCCAACAGGTGACGCAGCCAGGCGAACCGCTGCCACAGTCCGCCGTCGGGATTCTCGATGCCGCCGATCGTGACGACTTTCAATCGCGCCTTGACCGCGGCGGCCAGGTCCAGCCCGTCGAGGTAGTGCAGCGCATTGGCGACCACCGCGCCGCCCTGGGAGTACCCGAAGATGAAGACCTCCTCCGAGGAGGTCGGCGTCAGCAGCGGCAGCAGCGCGTCCTTCAGGCGCGCGACTCCTTCGTCTACCGAGACATCCCATTTCTCGCAGCGGCCGGGCACGCACCAGCCGGGGATGAACGTCATCGGCCAGAACGATGCCGGATACGGGATGCCGTCGAGCACCGGGTTGGCGCAGGCGTCGCCGGTACATGCCACGCCGTCGATGTAGCGGTTCCATGCGTTCTCGCGGTAATGGGCGACGTTGTCGGGGTCGGGCGTTCCGGTACCGGGCACGATGAGCGCGGTGGCGCCGAGTGCCACAGCGGACAGGAACGCCGACATGACGCCCAACGCCATCGCGGCGAGGATGGAGATCAGAGCGCGCATTTGTCGGCGCATGTGACAACAATCACACACCACGGGCCTGCCGGCGATGGGAAACCGACGATTGCCCGACGGTATTGACGGCTGCGATGTTATCTTCGTGCGGGGGTGCTCCTCGGTCACCGTACGAGGTCACGGGGGATACACCATCGACCTCCGGCCCGAGCGTCTGGGCAGGCCGTTCGTGGGGGACGCCGATCGGGCGCGGCCGGAGGAAGAGCGGTCACCGAGGAGCACTCCGAAGGCTTCGAACGAAAACCCCCGCGCCTGCGAGCAGGCGCGGGGGTTTTCGTCAGCGGCGGGTTACGCCTCTGCGAAGTTGCGGGTGACCGTCGGATCCACCGGGATGCCGGGGCCGGTCGTCGTCGACACGACGACCTTCTTCAGGTAACGGCCCTTCGACGACGACGGCTTGGCACGCAGGATCTCGTCGAGCGCGGCACCGTAGTTCTCGGCCAGCGCCTTCTCGTCGAACGACGCCTTTCCGATCACGAAGTGCAGGTTGGCCTGCTTGTCGACGCGGAAGTTGATCTTGCCGCCCTTGATGTCGGTGACAGCCTTGGCGACGTCCGGGGTCACGGTGCCCGTCTTGGGGTTGGGCATCAGGCCACGCGGGCCGAGGATGCGCGCGATGCGACCGACCTTGGCCATCTGGTCGGGGGTGGCGATCGCGGCGTCGAAGTCGAGCATGCCGCCCTGGATCGCCTCGATCAGGTCGTCGCTGCCGACGATGTCGGCGCCGGCGGCCTGGGCCTGCTCGGCCTTGTCGCCGACCGCGAACACCGCGACGCGTGCGGTCTTGCCGGTGCCGTGGGGCAGGTTCACGGTGCCGCGCACCATCTGATCGGCCTTGCGGGGGTCGACACCGAGGCGGATCGCGACCTCGACGGTGGCGTCCTGCTTGGTCGACGAGGTCTCCTTGGCCAGCTTCGCGGCCTCCAGCGGCGTGTACAGCCGGGTCTTGTCGACCTTCTCAGCGGCGGCGCGGTAGGCCTTGCTGTCTTTGCTCATTGTTGTCTCCTTGGTTCTCAGAAGTTGTGGTGCGGGCCGATGCCAGCCCTCCCACGGGATCCGCAAGCTACTCGACTGTGATCCCCATCGACCGGGCGGTGCCGGCGATGATCTTGGCGGCCTGATCGATGTCGTTGGCGTTCAGGTCTTCCTTCTTGGTCTCGGCGATCTCGCGCACCTGGTCCCAGGTCACCTTGGCAACCTTGGTCTTGTGCGGCTCTCCCGAGCCCTTCTGCACGCCGGCCGCCTTGAGCAGCAGCTTGGCCGCAGGCGGGGTCTTCAGCGCGAACGTGAAGCTGCGGTCCTCGTAGACGGTGATCTCCACGGGGATGACGTTCCCGCGCTGCGACTCGGTCGCGGCGTTGTACGCCTTGCAGAACTCCATGATGTTGACGCCGTGCTGGCCGAGCGCGGGTCCGACCGGCGGGGCGGGGTTGGCCTGCCCGGCCTGGATCTGCAGCTTGATCAGCCCGACGACCTTCTTCTTCGGGGGCATGGCTGTGCTTTCCTTCTTTTCCTCGAGGTGGGCTTGGAACGGCCCGCGTTAAATCTTGGCGACCTGGTTGAAGGTCAGTTCGACCGGGGTTTCGCGGCCGAAGATCGACACCAGCACCTTGAGCTTCTGCTGTTCGGCGTTGACCTCGCTGATGGAGGCAGGCAGCGTCGCGAACGGCCCGTCCATGACGGTGACGGACTCGCCGACCTCGAAGTCGACCTCGATGACCGGGCGCTCGATACCGCCGGCCTCCGACGTCCCAGCGGCCGCAGCCGACGAAGCCGCCTTGCCGGCCTTCTTGGCCGGGCTCTGCGGCAGCAGGAACTTCACCACGTCGTCGAGCGACAACGGCGACGGACGCGACGTGGCGCCGACGAAGCCGGTCACGCCGGGGGTGTTCCGGACCGCGCCCCAGGACTCGTCGTTGAGTTCCATGCGCACCAGGATGTAGCCCGGCAGCACCTTGCGGTTGACCTGCTTGCGCTGGCCGTTCTTGATCTCGGTGACCTCTTCGGTGGGCACCTCGACCTGGAAGATGTAGTCGCCGACGTCCAGGTTCTGCACGCGGGTCTCGAGGTTGGCCTTCACCTTGTTCTCGTAGCCGGCGTACGAGTGGATGACGTACCACTCGCCCGGCTTGAGGCGCAGCTCCTTCTTGAGCGCGACGGCCGGGTCTTCTTCTTCGGGGGCTTCCTCGGCACCAGCTGTGTCGTCGACGGCATCAGCCGGATCATCGCTGACCTCGGCGGGCGCGGCATCCTCTTCGGTGCTCACGGCTTCCGCGTTGGCTTCATCGACGTCCATGGTGTCGACGGGCTCGCCCGAGGGCGCTTCGCCGTCGAAGCTAGTCACGTGTCAGTCCTCTCTATCGTTTCTGGTGGTCATGGACGCTTCGGTCAACCGAAGACCGTGCTCACCAGCTTCGCCAGCCCCAGGTCCGTCAGGCCGATCAAGGCCACCATGAACGCCAGGAACAGCAGCACCACGGTCGTGTAGGTGACCATCTGCTTGCGGTTCGGCCAGATGACCTTGCGCAGCTCGCCGACAACCTCGGCCAGGTAGTTCCACACGAACAGGAACGGATTGCGGGACGGCCCGTCCTTGGGCTTGCGGGCCGTCTTCTTCGTCGACTTGGGGCCTTTGGGACCGTCGCCGTCGGAGCCCGACGCGTCGGTGTCGGGTGCGGCGTCGGTGTCGTCGGCCTCGACGGTCGCCGTGCCGCGCCGCGACCGCTTGCCCGTCGGGCGCAGCGGTCGGTTCGCGACCGCGGTCTGGCTCCGGGTGTCACCGTCACCGTCGCCGGTCTGGGCGTCACTTTCGGTGCCTGCGTCGCGCTCGTCGCTCACCGCATGCTCCCTTTTCTGATCGTGTCGATTGCGGGTCACTCACCAGTATCGACAGATCTGCCGAGTTTCCACACTTGTCGAGTATTCAATTGAGCAGGGGCGACAGGACTTGAACCTGCAACCTGCGGTTTTGGAGACCGCTGCTCTGCCAGTTGAGCTACGCCCCTTCAGGATGACCTGCGGGGCTTACACAATTTGCGCGCTCCCCGTTCGGTCGATCCATGCCGACGGACAGCGCGCTTAAACTGGGAAAACCCCGAAGCAGCAGTGTAGCGCGCTGGTGGTCGGTCTTACTAATCCGTGGTGTCGTCCCCGGTGTCGTGCACGACCGGCTTGCGGACCACCTGACCCGTTTCGGGGTCCCATCCGGCCGAGATCGAATTGTCACCTTCGTGGCCCATCAGCGTGGTGAACGACTCCATCACGACCGCGCCGTCGTCGTCGGTCAGCTCGTTGCGGGTGGTGACGATGTCGGCGCCGAACCGCTCGGCGACCGACTCGATGTACATCGTGGCGGTGAGGCGGTCGCCTTCCTGGATGGGCCGGTGGAACAGGAACTTCTGGTCCACCTGCACGATCTGCATGGTCTCGAAGCCCACGTCGACGTGCTGGAAGAAGTGCCGCTGGGTCATCACCGCGAGAATCGACATGAACGTCGGCGGCGCGATCAGGCCGCTGTGCCCGAGTTCGGCGGCGGCGGCGTCATCGTGGCTGGCCGGATCGAAGGCCTTGACGGCGGCGGCGTACTGCCGGATCTGCTCGCGTCCGACGACGAACGGGTCCGGGTACTGCCAGACCATCCCGCGGATGTCTGTCTTGAGAGCCATGATCGATCCGCCTACGCCAGCTTCGCGACCGCGACGGCGCGACCGAAGATCTTCTTGCCGCCGGAGGTGGCGCTCAGGGCGATGGTGACCTTCTTCGTCTCCGGGTCAGCGGATTTCACCCGGCCGGTGAAGACGATCTCGGCGCCCTTGCCGTCGTTGGGTACCGGCACCACCGCGGTGAAGCGGACGTTGTACTCGGTGACCGCGGCCGGGTCGCCGACCCACGCGGTGACGTAGCCGCCGCCCAGTCCCATGGTGAGCATGCCGTGGGCGATCGCGGTGTCCAGTCCGACCTGCTTGGCGATGTCGTCGTCCCAGTGGATGGGGTTGAGGTCGCCGCTGACGCCGGCGTAGTTGACCAGGTCCGCCCGGGTCAGGGGGATCACCCTTTCGGGCAGCTGGTCGCCGACCTTCACTGAACTGAACTCACGCAGTGCCATCTGAAAAGCCACTCTCTCCGTCGTCGTCGCTACGCCCCGCCAATGTGGTGTAGCACTCCTGCACGACATCGCCGTTGGCGTTGCTGACGATGTTCTTGGTCACGATGATGTCGGTGCCGTGCGCCTTGCGGATCGAGTCGATCCAGACGTCGCAGTACAGCGTGTCCCCGGCTGTGACGGGCCGGACGAACTTCAGCACCTGGTCGACCTGGACGATCTGCGCGTCGGAGATCGCGATGTTGTTCGCCGCGAACATGGCCAACTGCGCCTGGTACCCGAACACCGAGATGAAGGTCAGCGGCGCCAACAACGCGTCATGGCCCAGTTCGGCGGCGGCGTTCTCGTCGAAGAATGCCGGGTCGTCGTTCTTGACCGCGGTGGCGTACTCACGGATCTTCTCTCGGCCCACGACGTAGCTATCGGGGTAACGAAAATGCGTCCCGACGTATGGGTCCAGAAATGACACGGGTGTTGAGAGTTATGCCCGACGCGCCGCTCAGCGCGACTCTTTGTGGGGCTGATGCTTGCCGCAGTTGGGGCAGAACTTCTTGATCTCGAGCCGGTCGGGATCGTTGCGACGGTTCTTCTTCGTGATGTAGTTGCGGTGCTTGCACACCTCGCAGGCCAGTGTGATCTTGGGCCGTACGTCAGTACTGGACGCCACCTTCGGTGCCTCGTTTCAGAGCTCGGTTCTTCTCTACTTGTAGCGGTGGGGGGGCTCGATCCCCCGACCTCACGATTATGAGTCGTGCGCTCTAACCAGCTGAGCTACACCGCCCCGACGGAGCCGGGCTGGGCGCTCTGGGGCGCTCCACCGTTCCACCGAGCCCCCTAACGGAATCGAACCGTTGACCTTTTCCTTACCATGGAAACGCTCTGCCGACTGAGCTAAGGGGGCCTGTCGCTGCACTCGCCGCTGCGCCAGCGCCGAGCCTTAAAGAGGGTACATTCTCACCGATTCGGACGCCAAACCGCTGGTCAATCGTGGCGTAGAGCAGCCGAAAACGCCTGATCGCGCCTCCACTACCCTGACTGCATGGCTGATTCCGACCGGCTCTACTTCCGCCAGTTGCTCTCGGGCCGCGACTTCGCGGCCGGCGATCCGATCGCCGAACAGATGCGCAACTTCGCCTATCTGATCGGCGACCGGGAGACCGGGGACGCCGTGGTGGTCGATCCGGCCTACGCCGCCCAGGATCTGGTGGACGCGCTGGAGGCCGACGGGATGCATCTGTCCGGCGTACTGGTCAGCCACCATCACCCCGACCACGTGGGCGGCTCGATGATGGGTTTCACGCTCAAGGGGCTGGCCGAACTGCTCGAACGGGCCAGCGTGCCGGTGCACGTCAACGTCCACGAGGCCGACTGGGTCTCGCGGGTCACCGGGATCGCACTCTCGGAGCTGACGTCACATCAGCACGGCGACCGGGTCAGCGTCGGAGAGATCGACATCGAGCTGCTGCACACCCCCGGACACACGCCGGGCAGCCAGTGCTTCCTGCTCGACGGGCGCCTGGTCGCCGGTGACACCTTGTTCCTCGACGGGTGCGGGCGCACCGACTTCCCGGGCGGCAACGCCGACGACATGTTCCGCAGCCTGCAGGCGCTCGCGCAGCTGCCCGGCGATCCGACGGTGTTTCCCGGGCACTGGTACTCAGCCGAGCCCAGCGCCCCCCTGGCCCAGGTGCGCCAGACCAACTACGTGTACCGCGCCGGCAACCTGGAGCAGTGGCGCATGTTGATGGGAGGCTGACCGGATGAGCAGTCACGTCACCTACGAGCTCGCCGATGGGATCGCCACCATCACGCTCGACGACGGCAAGGTCAACGTGCTGGGGCCGACGATGCAGGCCGCGATCAACGAGGCGCTCGACCGGGCAGAGACCGACAAGGCCAAAGCGGTGGTGCTGTCCGGGAATTCGCGGGTTTTCAGCGGCGGTTTCGACTTGACGGTGTTCCAGTCCGGTGACGCCGAGGCCGCGCTGGGGATGCTCTCCGGCGGCTTCGAACTCGCCGTGCGCACGCTGACGTTCCCGGTTCCGGTGGTGATCGCCGCGACCGGGCCGGCGATCGCGATGGGTTCGTTTCTGCTGCTGGCGGCCGATCACCGGGTCGGCGGACCGAAGACGCGATGCCAGGCCATCGAGGTCGCGATCGGCATGGTGATCCCGAACGCGGCGCTGGAACTCATGCGGATGCGGTTGACGCCGGCGGCGTTCGACCGCGCGGCGGGTCTGGCGGTGACGTTCGTCGGCGACACGGCGCTCTCGTCGGGCTGGCTCGACGAGGTCGTCGAGGCCGACCAGGTACTCCCCCGCGCCCAGCAGGTGGCGCAGGAGGCCGCCGCCACGTTGAACGCCGGCGCGCACCGCGCGACCAAACTCAAGGCCCGGCAACGTTCCCTGGACGCGATCCGCGCCGGAATCGACGCGCTGGCAGGAGAATTCGCACTGGGCAAGTGATCCGACGGTGACGCTCATCCGTGGCCGGGTCTGGGTGGGCGGCCGGCCTCGCGAGGAGTTCGAGTTCGCGGCGCTGTCGGATTATCTGGCCGCGCCGGACACGCTGGCGTGGTGCGACATCGACGATCCCGATCACGAGACCCTGAAGGAACTCGCGCACGAGATCGGGCTGAACGAGTGGGCCGTCGAGGACGTGCTGGCCGAGGCCGAACGCACCAAAGCCGTGGTGTACAAGACTCATACGTTCTTCACGGTCTACGGGGTGACGGTGGTGCCGCGGCCGCCGACCGACGAGTTCTCCGACACCCTGCTGACGATGCACCGGATCTCGGTGTTCGTGTTGCCCCGGGGGGTGATCACGGTGCGGCTGGGCTCGTCTTTCGACATCGATCAGGTGTCCCGGCGTTTCGACGACCTCGGCGGGCAGGAGTACGGGGCAGGTGCGCTGGTCCACGCGCTGCTCGATGTGGTGGTCGACTCTCACTTCGACGCGGTGCAGGCCCTCGACGACGGCATCGAGAGCCTCGAGGACGACCTGTTCGCCGAGAAGGCGCCACGGAAGGGGCTACAGCGCAAGACTTTTCAGCTACGCAAGGACCTGGTCGCGTTGCGTCGCGCGGTGCTGCCCATGCGTGAGGTGGTCACCGTGATCCAGCATCGCCGGATCGATGCGACAGCGGCCGCGGAGCTGGATCCGAAGTATTCCGATCTGTACGACCACGTGTTGCGGGTGTCGGAGTGGACCGAATCGCTGCGCGACATGATCACCACGGTGTTCGAGACAAATCTCAGCCTGCAGGATGCCCGGTTGAACCTGGTGATGAAGAAATTGACCGGATGGGCGGCGATCATTGCCGTACCCACCGCGGTCACCGGCTTCTACGGGCAGAACGTCATCTATCCCGGCGTGGACACGGTCACCGGCTTCGTGGTGAGCAGCGCACTGATCGTGGTGGCCGTGGTGGTGCTGTATGTGATGTTCAAGAAGCGGGACTGGCTGTAGCGGTCAGCGTCCCGACCGGTGCGCCGTGCCGCGAGTACGCGGCGGTGAATCCGCCGGCGCGCTCGCTCACCACACAGGAGTCGTGCGGGCCGCCCCACCCCCGGTAGGTCAGTGTGTAACCGCCGATGACACAGGAGTATCCGGAGATCCGGTCCCACGCGGCCGAGTATCCGGCGGCTGTCAGTCCGGCGACGCGGCCCTGCAGCGCGGCGTCGCGCCAGTGCTCGGCGATGACGCGCCGCCCGGCGGCGACGTTGTGGGCCAGGGTGATGTCGCCTGCGGCGTAGACGTTGGGCGCGGAGGTGCGCATCTGTGCGTCGACGACGACGCGGCCGCCGCGGGTGGACAGTCCTGCCCGTTCGGCCAGCCCGATGTCGGGGCGGGCTCCGGTGGCCGCGACGACGAGTTCCCCGCCGAGCGTCTCGCCGCTCTCGAGGGTCACCCCGGTGTCCATGACGGCGGCCACTCGCGCGGCGCCGACGAACCGCACGCCGACATCGGAGAGCATCTTGGCCACACGTTCTCCGACGTCGACGCCGAAACGGCGAAGCAGCGGTACGGATTCCGGCGCGACCAGGATGGTGTCCACCCCGAGTGCGGCCAGGCAGGACGCAGCTTCGCAGCCGACCAGACCGGCGCCGACGACCACTGCGGTCGCGGCGTGGCGCGCGGCCATCTTCAGCGCGACGGCGTCGGCGAACGATCGCAGGTTCATGGCGCGTTCTCCGCCGGGCACGTCCAGCGGTACCGCGGTGGAGCCGGACGCCAGCACCAGGTGCCAGTACGGGTAGCGCGCCCCACCGGTCGTGACGACCTCCTGGGCCGCCACGTCGATGCGCTCGACACGCACGCCGAGGATCAGCTCGATCTCGTGGCGCCCGAACCAGCCGGCGCTGTGCAGGTTCAGCTCGGCGGTCTGGCCGCACAGGAACTCTTTGCTCAGCGGCGGCTTGGCATACGGCAACGCCGGGTCGTCGGACAGGATGCGCACGCCGATGTCGCGGTGCTTGCCGCGGAACGTCTCGGCTGCGCTGACGCCGGCCGGCCCGCTGCCGATCGCGAGGAAGCCAGGTGCCGTCATGGACTGACGAGTACCACGTCGACGCGCCCCCGAACCGCGCTCTGACGTGCACAGATGAGCGGTTCGCACGCCACTGGCTTTTATTTTTTTCTGAGGTATGGTCGATCGTGGTTGGCGGAAAGTGAAAGGGATAGCGGTGGCTAGTAAATCTCAAGGTCGCTCTCTCAAGAAACCTGCGATGAGCCTCAAGGAAAAGCGCGCCGCCAAGCGCGCGAAGTCGGCCGAGGCTGGTGAATTCATCACCCGGCGCAAGCGCCCGGAGCGGGCCTCGTAAGAGGCTGACACCACAATAAATCACGGTTGGGCAGCGGTTTTTCGCTGCCCGTCGCCGTGCAGAGCGGTTGCAGACAACGCGCTGGAATACCTTTTCCGCATTTGTGTTCCGCGACAAGATCAATTCGAAAAAAGTGTGGATGCCCGCCAGCCGCGGGATATCAATTGCGCGAAAAATGCTGTTCCTCGCAACCGTGCTGCGAAGCACATCCAATTCGACGAAATCAGGTGCGATGAGTAATTCAATGAATGCGCCCGGTCCGCCGTCGGCGCGGACATGACGGAACTGGCCAGGGTCCTGGCAGAAGTCCGTGACGCCATCAACAGCGGCACGGCCCCGCCCAACCGCGGTGCGGCTTACCAGTCGGGTCACGCTTCGGGCCTGAGGTTCGCGGGGCTGTGCGTGCTGGACCAGATCGCCGCCGCGGCGGGCGGTCTGGCCATGCTGACGCGGTCGCAGGACCCGCCGTCGGAGCGGGACCGTGTTCGCATCATGGCGGCGTTGGACCGGGTCGCGGCCAGATTGGCCGCGCATCGGCGGCCGTGGGCCGACGGCGAATCGGCCGCCGGTTACCGGGACGCGCTCGTCCATGCCCTCGGTGTCGTGTCCGACCGGAAGGAGGCCATCAGTCAGCAGTCGTGGTGCCTGACGCACCAGCGATGAGCTGAGTCCATCAACAAGGAGGTTCGGCGTGTCAGTTCAGGACACCGGCGCTGCGTCGGTGCTCGTGCTGGGGCGGTCAGCAGAGGTACTGGAAATTCTCACGGAGGCGCTGCGTCGCGACGGGGTGACGGTCGTGCGCACCGAGTCGTATTCGCAGGCAACAACTCTGGCCGACGCCAACTCCGAGACGATGGAGACGATCGTCGTCGTGGTGGACCGCCCCCTGTTGGGTTCTCTGCTGCGCGACGGGCCCACCGGAGCGTCGCGGCGACGGCTCAAGACGTGGGGTAACGAGACCGCCGACTGGGCGATCACGACCGCGCTGTCGGCCGGTGTGCGCCGGCTCGTCCTGGTTTGTGACGCACGCGGTTTGACGTTCGGTCAACGGATGCGTGCCATCAGCTGGCTGCGCCGTCTCGCCCACCGGATCGGTTACGAATGTCGCATCAATGGCGCGGAGGCGTTCGCCACCGCAGAAGCGGTGATCGACACCGACGCTGACGTGGATGCGACCGCCGAGGCCGTGGTGGCCTGGCACCGGGATGAGGGGACGTCCTCCAGTCCCTTCTCCGCCAGGCCCCCGGCCCGGCCCCCGGCCGCATCCGCGACCATCTGACCTGCACAGAAAGCCCCGCGACCCCCGGCCGGTGTGTGCGACGATCTGCGCATGGAGCCCGACGCGGACCCCGAAGCGCGGATTCGCGATCTCGAACGTCCCCTCGCCGAGCGTGCCCATGTCAGCGAATTGGGCTATTCGCCGTATCACGCACCACCGCAACGGGTCGTGCACAAGAACTCGCGTGCCGCAGCGGCCTGGCTGATCCCGTCGGTCGTCGGCGTGGTGGTGGTGACCGCGGCCATTGCTGCGATCGTCTTCTTCACCTCGCGCACTGCGGGATTCCCGACGCCGGCACCGCCGCCGGGGATCGCCGGAGGCGGCGGCTCCGTCCTGGAGTCCGGCGAGCAGGTCGTGGTCGTGGGACCGGGTGCGGTCACCAGTCTGGGCGGCGTGCAGACCCGCCGGACGGTCCAGTGCGACGGCGGAACCGTGTCGGTCAGTGGTGTCGGCAATGTCATTGACGTACTGGGGCCGTGTACGGCGGTCGTCGTCTCCGGTGTGGAGAACGTCCTGACCGTGGACACGGCACAGAGCATCAACGCATCGGGCTTCGACAACCGGGTCACCTACCGCAGCGGCACGCCCGAGGTATCCACGTCCGGCTCCGGCAACGTCGTGGAACCGGGCTGAGCCGTCCATACATGTCGGCGCCACGCCGTACTCTGAGCCGCGATGCCGCTTCACCTCCATCGGGCCGACCGGACCGACCTGCTCGCCGACGGCCTGGGCACGCTGCTGAGCACTCCCCCGGCCGACCCGTTCGCGCAAGACCTGGTTCTGGTGTCCGCGCGTGGAGTGGAACGCTGGCTCAGCCAACGCCTTTCCCACGTCCTCGGCGCCAGTGGAGGTGCCCGTGAGGATGGCGTCTGCGCGGGCATCACGTTCCGCCATCCGGCCTCCCTGGTCGCCGAGCTCACCGGCCTCGCCGACGACGACCCGTGGTCTGCGGAAGCGATGGTGTGGCCGCTGCTCGAGGTGATCGACCAGTCGCTGGACCAGCCGTGGTGCCGCACGCTGGCGGCACATTTCGGTCACTTCGAACACGGCGAGGAGCAGGAGCTGCGACGGGGACGCCGGTATGCGGTGACACGCCGGCTGGCCGGATTGTTCGCCTCCTACGCCCGGCAGCGCCCGGACCTTCTGGTGGCCTGGCTCGAGCATCGCACCGACGGCCTCGATCCCGACCTGGGCTGGCAGCCGGAGCTCTACCGCGCATTGGTCGCGCGGGTCGACGCCGAGCCGCCCCACCTGCGGCACGCGAACGCCGTCGCGCGCCTGCGGGGCGCGCCCACCGCGCTGCCCGGCCGCATCTCACTGTTCGGCCACACGCGGCTTCCGGTCACCGACATCGAGTTGCTGGACGCGCTGAGCACGCACCACGAGTTGCACCTGTGGCTGCCGCATCCCAGCGACGTGTTGTGGTCCCGGCTGCGCGGCGTGCACGGACCGCTGCCCCGCCGCGACGACACCACCCACCGCGACGTCGGGCACCCACTGCTGGCCACGCTCGGGCGTGACTTACGCGAATTGCAGCGCACGCTGCCCGCGGACCCGTACACCGACGAATGTCTCGGTGCCGCAGCACGTCCCGACACGCTGCTCGGGTGGTTGCAGTCCGATCTCGCGGCCAACGCGGTGCGCCCGGCGGGACGTACCCGCCGTGACGACGACCGTTCCGTGCAGGTGCACAGCTGCCACGGGCCGGCCCGCCAGATCGACGTGCTGCGTGAGGTGCTGTTGGGCCTGCTGGCCGACGATCCCACGCTGGAACCGCGCGACATCCTGGTCATGTGCCCCGACATCGAGACCTACGCGCCGCTGTTGGTGGCGGACTTCGGTCTCGGCGAGGTGGTGGCCGGCGCCCACCCGGCGCACCGGCTGCGGGTCAAGCTCGCCGATCGCGCACTGACCCAGACCAATCCGTTGCTGGGGGTCGCCGGCCAGGTCCTGGCGCTGGCGGGTGGCCGCGCCACCGCCAGCGAGGTGCTGAACCTGGCCGAAGCCGCGCCGGTGCGGCACCGCTTCGGCTTCTCCGACGACGATCTGGACACCATCGGCGACTGGGTCCGTCAGGCCAACATCCGGTGGGGGTTCGACCGCGAGTCGCGGCTGCCGTACGGCGTGGATTTCGTGCAGAACACGTGGCGCTTCGGTGTCGACCGGGTGTTGGTGGGTGTGGCGATGTCCGACGACTCGCGGGCCTGGCTGGACACCACGCTGCCGCTCGACGACGTCGGCAGCAATCACGTCGAGTTGGCCGGCCGGTTCGCCGACTACGTCGACCGGCTGCACCGCAGCATCGAATCCCTCACCGGGATCGCCTCTTTGGACCACTGGCTGGGGGCGCTCGGCGATGCCGTCGCCGCGCTGACCGCCGTGCCCGACAGCGACGTCTGGCAGGTCCGGCAGGTCGAACGCGAGTTCGCCGACATTCGCGCCGCGGCCGGCCCGCGCCGCGACACCGAATTGCGCCTCCCTGACATTCGCGCGCTGCTGGACCGCCACCTGGCGGGCCGGCCCACGCGCGCCAACTTCCGCACGGGCACGCTGACCGTGTGCACGATGGTGCCGATGCGGTCGGTGCCGCACCGCGTGGTGTGCCTGGTCGGCCTCGACGACGGCGTGTTCCCGCGGCTCGGTGTCGTCGACGGCGACGACGCCCTGGCCCGCGACCCGATCACCGGGGAACGCGACATCCGGTCCGAGGACCGACAACTGCTGCTGGACGCGATCGGCGCGGCCACCGAGAAGCTCGTCGTCACCTACACCGGCGCCGACGCGCACACCGGGCACCGCAGGCCGCCCGCGGTCCCGCTGGCCGAGCTGCTCGACGCTGTGGACCTGACCACCGGCGCCCCGGTCCGGGACCGCGTTCTGGTCGAGCATCCGTTGCAGCCGTTCGATATTCGCAACGTCACCCCCGGTGATCTCGGCATGCCGCCGGACGAACCGTTCACGTTCGACCCCACCGCGCGCGACGCCGCCGCGGTCGCGGCCGGCCACCGCACGCCGCAACCGCCGCTGCTCGCGGCCAAGCTGCCGCCGCCGCGGCCCGACGACGTCGCCCTCGATGATCTCCTCGGCTTCTTCAAGGATCCCGTCAAGGGGTTCTTCCGGGCGCTGGACTACACGCTGCCGTGGGACGTCGACACCGTCGAGGACGCGATGCCGGTGGAGATCGACGCGCTGGCCGAGTGGAAGGTCGGCGACCGCATGCTCGACGACGTGCTGCGCGGCATGGATCCCGCCACCGCGCAGCAGGCCGAGTGGCGTCGCGGGTCGTTGCCGCCGGGACGTCTCGGTTGGCGCAAGGCCGCCCAGCTGCGCGACCAGGTGGCCGCGCTCGCCGATGCCGCGCAGCGCCACCGGTCCCGCGCGCCGCGCGCGTTCGACATCGACGTCCCGATCGGCGGGGGCCGCCGGGTCACCGGCACCGTACCGAAGGTCTACGGCGACCGACTGGTGTCGGTGACCTACTCCAAGCTCGCCGGTCGCCATCTGCTCGAGTCGTGGATCCGGTTGCTGGCCCTGACCGCCGCGCGGTCCGGCGACTGGACCGCGGTGTGCATCGGCAGGCCCAAGCGCGGCGCCACCCCCAAGGAACGGATGCTGGGCCGGCCGGATCAGTCCCCGGTCGACGTCCTGGCCGATCTGGTCGCGATGTACGACGCCGGTCGCCGCGAGCCGATCCCGTTGCCGCTCAAGACCTCCTACGCGTGGGCCGAGGCACGGTTCACCCGCACCGACCCGATGCGCGACGCCGGCTACCGCTGGAACAGCGGTCGCTACCCGGGCGAGAACGAGGAACCGGCCCACCAGCAGGTGTGGGGCCGCTACACCGACCTCCAGGTGCTGCTGACCCCGGTGCAGCCCGGCGAGGAGTACGACGGAGAGACGACCCGACTGGGTGCGTACGCCTGCCGGCTGTGGTTGCCGATGCTGCACGCAGAAAAGGATCCGCACTGATGCAGGCTTTTGATCTGCTGGGCCCGCTTCCGGCGCCGCGGTCGACGACGGTGCTCGAGGCCAGCGCCGGCACCGGCAAGACGTTCGCGCTGGCGGGTCTGGTGACGCGCTATCTCGCCGAGGGTCACGCGACGCTCGACCAGATGCTGCTGATCACGTTCGGTCGCGCCGCCAGCCAGGAGCTGCGGGAGCGGGTGCGCTGCCAGATCGTCGACGCGCTGGCCGCGTTCGCGGACCCGTCGGCGGTCGGCGACAACGATCTGGTGGCGCAACTCGTCGACGGCACCGACGAGGAGCGGGCGCTACGGCGGCAGCGGCTGCGGGATGCGCTGGCCGGTTTCGACGCCGCCACCATCGCGACCACCCACCAGTTCTGCCAGCTGGTGCTGAAGTCGTTGGGAGTCGCCGGGGACAGCGACGCGGGTGTGCGGCTGGTCGAGAGTCTGGACGACCTGACCGCCGAGATCGTCGACGACCTGTACCTGGCGCACTTCGGTAACGAGCACGACGATCCGGTGCTCACCCGCGACCAGGCGCTGGCGTTGGCGCGCGAGGTGGTCGCCAACGCCGGCACCGAGTTGCGTCCCGCGTCCCCGGAGGCGGGCTCGGAGGCCGAGGTCCGTGTCACGTTCGCCACGCAGGTGTGCGCCGAGCTCGAGCGGCGCAAACGCCGACTCGGCATCCTGCACTACGACGATCTGCTCTCCCGACTGGCTGATGCGTTGCGCGGCAGGGACTCTCAGTACTCTCCGGCCCGCGCCCGCATGCACCGGCGGTGGCCGATCGTGATGGTCGACGAGTTCCAGGACACCGACCCCGTGCAATGGCAGGTCATCGACCGGGCGTTCTCCGGCCGCTCGACGCTGATCCTGATCGGCGACCCGAAGCAGGCCATCTACGCGTTCCGCGGTGGCGACATCGTCACCTATCTGCACGCGGCGCAGAGCGCCGGCGAGCGGCGCACCCTGGCGACCAACTGGCGCAGCGACAGCGCACTGGTCGACGCGCTGCAGGTGGTGCTGCGCGACGCCGAGTTGGGCGATCCCCGCATCGTGGTGCGTCCGATCGAGGCGCGCCACCGCGGCCATCGCCTCCGCGGTGCGCCGCGCAACGACCCGTTCCGGTTGCGCGTGGTCACCCGTGACGCACTGAACACCCGCGCGGACCGCTACATCCCGATGGACCGACTGCGTCGCCACATCGGCGAGGACCTGGCCGCCGACATCGGCGCACTGCTGGCCGGCGATGCCACCTTCTGCGAGAAACCGTTGCAGGCCAGGGACATCGCGGTGATCGTCGAAACCCACAAGGATGCCCGCGCCTGCTTCGACGCGCTGGCCGATGCCGGCATCCCGGCCGTCTACACCGGTGACTCCGATGTGTTCGGGTCCAAGGCCGCCGATGACTGGCTGTGTCTGCTCGAGGCGTTCGACCAGCCGCACCGGTCGGGTCTGGTGCGCGCGGCAGCCACCACGATGTTCTTCGGCGCCACCGCGGAAACCCTTGCCGCCGAAGGGGACGCGTTGACCGACCGGATCGCCCACCGGCTGCGGGAATGGGCCGATCATGCGCGCGAACGGGGGGTGGCCGCGGTGTTCGAGGCCGCGCAACTGGCCGGCATGAGCCGGCGGGTGCTGTCGTGGCACGACGGTGACCGGCACATGACCGACCTGGCGCACATCACGCAGGTGTTGCACGACACGGCGCACCGCGAGCATTTCGGGCTGGCCGCGCTGCGGGACTGGCTGCGCACCCAGCGCGACGAACGCAACGGGGCCGCCGAACGCAACCGCCGCCTGGACAGCGACGCGGCCGCGGTACAGATCATGACGGTGTGGGCGAGCAAGGGGTTGCAGTACCCGGTGGTGTATCTGCCGTTCGCGTTCAACCGCAACATCCAGACCCGCGAGGTGGTGCTATACCACGAGTCCGACACCCGCTGTCTGCACATCGGCGGGCCCGACAGCCCGGACTACAACGCGGTGTCCGTGCTCGGGCGTCGGGAGGCGGCCTCCGATGACGTCCGCCTGACGTATGTGGCGCTCACCAGAGCCCAAGCCCAGGTGATCGCGTGGTGGGCGCCGTCGTACGACGAACCCAACGGCGGGCTGTCGCGGCTGCTGCGCGGCCGCCGACCGGGTGAGACGCTGGTGCCGGACCGCTGCAGTCCGCCGAAGGTCGACGACGCCGACGCGATGGCCGCGCTGCGCGCGTGGGCCGACCTGGGTGGTCCCGTGCTGGAGGAGTCGGTCATCGCGCCGCGCGCCGAGGTCGATCCGTCCACGCCGCCGGAAGGGCTGCGGGCCCGGCACTTTCACCGTCAGATCGACACGATGTGGCGGCGCACGTCGTATTCGGGGTTGCTCCGGGCCTCGGAGGCTTCGGAGCCCAGGGCCGGGGTGTCCAGCGAGCCGGAGGTCGTCGAACTCGACGACGAGAGCGCCGACATCCCGCTGACCGAAAGCGCCGCGACGGCCACGACCGACGTGCCCTCGCCGATGGCCGATCTGCCGATGGGCGCGAAGTTCGGCACGCTGGTGCACGCGGTGCTCGAGACCGCCGAACCGACAGCAGCCGACCTGGCCGCCGAACTCGAGGCCCGCGTCCGGGAGCACTCGGTGTGGTGGCCGGTCGACGTGCCACCCGAGGATCTGGCCCGGGCGCTGGTGCCGCTGCATGACACCCCACTCGGCCCGCTGGCGCCGGGACTGACGCTGCGGCAGATCGCGTTACCAGATCGCTTGCGGGAGATGGATTTCGAGTTCCCGCTGGCCGGCGGCGACCGGCGGGACGACGCCCCGCTGGTAACCGTCGCCGACATCGGCCGGTTGTTCGCCGCGCACGTGCCGGCCGACGACATCCTGGCATCCTATGCCGGCCGGCTCAGCAGCGGCACCCTGGCCGACCAGTCGCTGCGCGGCTATCTGACCGGGTCGGTGGATGCCGTGCTGCGTCTGCCCGATCAGCGGTTCGTGGTGGTCGACTACAAGACCAACTGGCTCGGCGAGCCCGAGTTGCCGCTCACCGCAGCCGATTACACGATGCCGCGAATGGCCGAGGCGATGCTGCACTCCGACTATCCGCTGCAGGCGCTGCTGTATTCGGTGGTGCTGCACCGGTTTTTGCGCTGGCGGCTGCCGGACTACCAGCCGGACCGGCATCTCGGCGGGGTGCTGTACCTGTTCCTGCGCGGGATGTGTGGTCCCGACACCCCGGTGGTCGACGGGCATCCGTGCGGGGTGTTCAGCTGGCGACCGCCCGCCGCGCTGGTGACTGCCGTCTCCGATGCGCTGGCCGGGGGCCGGCCGTGACCGAGATCGATCTGCTCGCTCCGTTCGTCGAGGCCGAGGTGTTCGAGCCCGCCGACGTGCACGTGGCCACCCGGCTCTGCGCGCTGGCCGGCGAACCGGATCAGACCGTGGCGCTGGCCGCCGCGTTCGTCGTGCGGGCACTGCGCTCGGGATCCGTGTGCGTGGATCTGCAGTCGCTCGCCGAGCAGGTGCCGCTGCCCGGCCTGCCGTGGCCGGAGCCGCAGGAGTGGCTGCGCGCGGTGCGGGCGAGCCCGCTGGCCGCAGAGCAGGTGCTGCGCTTCGTCGACGACCTGCTGTACTTCGACCGGTACTGGCGCGAGGAGCAGCAGGTCCGCGACGACGTGCTGGCGCTGCTGGCCACCCCGCTGCCGGCCGAAGTGCCCGGGTTGGAGCGGCTGTTCCCGGCGGGCCGCGAGGAGCAGCGCCGCGCCGCCGAAGTGGCGCTGGCGCAGTCGCTGACCGTGCTCACCGGCGGTCCGGGCACCGGCAAGACCACCACGGTGGCGCGGCTGCTGGCGCTGCTGGCCGAACAGGCCGAGCTCGCCGGGCGACCGCCGCTGCGCATCGCCCTGGCCGCACCCACCGGCAAGGCCGCCGCAAGGCTGGCCGAGGCGGTGCACCACCAGATCGGTGAGCTCGACCCCGCCGACCGCGACCGCCTCGGCGAGCTGACCGCATCCACCCTGCACCGGCTCCTGCAGCGCCGGCCGGGCAGTTCGTCGCGGTTTCGCCACCACCGGGAGAACCGCCTGCCGCACGACGTCGTCGTCGTCGACGAGACGTCGATGGTGTCGCTGACGTTGATGGCGCGGTTGTTGGAGGCGGTGCGGCCGGACAGCCGGCTGCTGCTGGTCGGTGACGCCGACCAGCTGGCCTCGGTGGAGGCCGGCGCGGTGCTGGCCGACCTGGTCGACGGGCTCGGCGGCCGCACCGACGTGCGGGTCGCCTCGCTGCAGACGTCGCACCGGTTCGGTGCGGACATCGGCGCGCTGGCCGACGCGATCCGCACCGGGGAGGCCGACCGGGTGCTCGAGCTGCTGAGTACCGGCGGGGACCACGTCGAGTGGCTGGACACCGACGAGCCCGCCGACCAGCTGCGCGCTCCGCTGCTGGCGCAGGCGATGCTGCTGCGCGACGCCGCGCTGCTCGGCGACGTCGCGGCCGCGGTGCGCGCCTTGGAGGGACACCGCCTGTTGTGCGCCCACCGCCGCGGACCGCACGGTGTCGCGCACTGGAACCACCAGGTGCAGCGCTGGCTGGCCGACGCGACCGGAGAGCCGATGTGGTCGCAGTGGTATCCGGGCCGGCCGGTGCTGGTCACCGCCAACGACTACGGGTTGGGTCTCTACAACGGCGACACCGGGGTCGCCGTGCTGCGCGACGACGCCCTGCAGGTGGCCATCGGGGAGGTCCAGCTGCGGCCGAGCAGGCTGGCCGACGTGGAGACCATGCACGCGATGACCATCCACAAGAGTCAGGGCAGCCAGGCCGACGACGTCACCGTGCTGATGCCGCCGCCCGACTCGCGGCTGCTGACGCGCGAGCTGTTCTATACCGCGGTCACCCGCGCGCAGAAGCGGGTCCGCGTCGTCGGATCCGAGGCGTCCGTGCGGGCCGCGATCGAGCGGCGCGCGCTGCGGGCGTCGGGCCTGGCTCGCCGCCTGCGCCAGTAACCGGCCGGTCTTCGCTAAGTTGTCGGTGAGCCGATGACGGTTCACGAGCCGACCTGAGAGATCGTTGTTGCATGCGAGTTGACGGGCGCGACATCGCTGTCACCGGCAGCCTGCTGCAGCCCTTGACGCGACGCACCAACGACATCCTGCGGCTCGCGCTGGCCGGTGTCTTCCTGGCCGTGGTGGTGACCAGCTCGCTGATCACCCGCTACGAGTGGGAGGTGCTGGAGCGGTCGATCTCCGAGATCGTCGGCGTGCTCAGCCCGACCCAGTCCAACGCCGTGTACCTGATCTACGGTGTGGCGATCCTGGCGCTGCCGTTCGCGATCCTGATCGGGCTGATCGTGCAGCAGCAGTGGAAGCTGCTCGGCGCGTACGCCGCGGCCGGGGCGATCGCGATCCTGTCGCTGTCGATCACCGGCAACGGAATCTCCGCACCGCAATGGCATTTCGATCTCAACGGCCGGTTGGACACCGTGCTGTCGCAGTTCCTCGACGACCCCCGCTGGATCGCGATGCTGGCGGCGGTGCTGACGGTGTCGGGGCCGTGGCTGCCGGCCCGGTGGCGCCGCTGGTGGTGGGCGCTGCTGCTGGCGTTCGTGCCGATCCACCTGGTGGTCAGCGCGGTGGTGCCGGCGCGGTCGCTGCTCGGGCTGGCGGTGGGCTGGTTCGTCGGCGCGCTGGTGGTGCTGGTGGTCGGCACGCCGGCCCTGGAGGTGCCGCTCGACGACGCGGTGCGCGCGCTGGCCCGTCGCGGTTTCCGCGTCGCGTCGCTGACGGTGATGCGACCGGCCGGGCGCGGACCGCTGGTGTTGTCCGCGCGCCGCGACCCGGACGACGACCTCTCCGAGGCCGAACCCGACACCGCGGTCGTCGAGCTCTACGGGCCGCACCAGCGCGGCGGCGGCTTCGTCGCGCAGTTCTGGAGCAAGCTGCGGCTGCGCGACGACGAAACCGCCCCCCTCCAGACGTCGATGCGGCGGCGCGTCGAGCACCGCGCGCTGATGGCCATCGCGATCAGCGAACTCGCGATCGCCAACACCTCGCCGATCGCGGTCGCGCCGCTGGACCGCGGCTGGACGCTGTACGCGCACAAACCCGCCCGCGGTGTCACGATCGACCGCTGCCGCGAGTCGACACCGGTGACGCGGGTGTGGGACTCGCTCGGGATTCTGCACAGCCAGCAGATCTCGCACGGTGATCTGCGCGCCAACCAGATCACCGTCGACGAGGGCACGCCGTTGTTCGGCGGCTTCATCTACGCCGAGTACGGCGCTTCGGAAGCGCAGCTGCACGCCGACATCGCCCAGCTGCTGGTCACCACGAGCGACCTGTACGAAGCCGAGGATGCGGTGCGCGCGGCGATCACGGTGTTCGGCAACGAACAGGTGCTCGACGCGTCGCGCCGCCTCACCAAGGCTGCGGTGCCCAAACGGGTACGCGAGCCGGTGAGTGACGCCGGCGCCGCGCTGTCGCTGCTGCGCGACGAGGTCAAGCGCCAGACCGGAGCCGACCAGATCCCCGTCGCGACGATCACCCGGTTCACCCGAAACCAGCTCATTCAGCTGGTGCTGTTGGTGGCGCTGGTCTACGTCGCCTATCCGTTCATCAGCTCGGTGCCGGTGTTCTTCTCGGAGTTGCGGTCGGCGAACTGGTGGTGGGCCCTGGTCGGATTGGCGGTCTCGGCGCTGAAGTACCTGGGTGCCGGTGCCGCGTTGTGGGCGTGCGCCGACGGTCTGGTCAGCTACCGCAAGCTCAGCATCATGCAGGTGGCCAACACGTTCGCCGCGACCACCACGCCCGCGGGCGTCGGCGGGCTCGCGTTGAGTGCGCGGTTCCTGCAGAAGGGCGGGCTGGGGCCGCTGCGCGCGACCACCGCGGTGGCACTGCAGCAGTCGGTCCAGGTGATCACGCATCTGACGCTGCTGGTGTTCTTCAGCTTCGCTGCCGGCGCGTCGGCCGACCTGTCGCGGTTCGTGCCCAGCACCACGGTGATCTATCTGGTGGCCGGTGTGCTGTTGGGTGCGGTCGGGATCTTCCTGTTCGTGCCGAAGCTGCGGCACTGGCTGGCCACCGCGGTGCGTCCGCGGCTGGAGGAGGTGCTCGACGACCTCAAGGAGCTGGCCCGCGAACCGAAGCGGCTGGCGATGATCATCTTCGGTTGCGCCACAACCACTCTCGGTGCCGCGCTGGCATTGTGGGCCAGCATCGAAGCGTTCGGTGGTGACGCCAGCTTCGTCACGGTCACCATCGTGACGATGGTCGGCGGCACGCTGGCCTCGGCCGCCCCGACCCCCGGTGGTGTCGGCGCGGTGGAGGCCGCGCTGATCGGTGGCCTGGCCGCGTTCGGTGTGGCCGCCGCGGTGGCGGTGCCGGCAGTGCTGCTGTACCGCATCCTGACCGTGTGGCTGCCGGTGTTCGTCGGCTGGCCGATCATGCGCTGGCTGACCCGCAACGACATGATCTAGCTCACCCCGTTCCGCCGAGCGCGCGTGTCTGTCCCCCGCCACGCCGTGTTGAGCAGGCATTTTCCGCGCGCTCGTCGCTCGCGAGAGTTTCAATCGCGCTGACACAAACCGCTGACTGGCCGACCGCGCCCCGGCACGCTTTCGCAGTGACTCGTGCGATCCTCTCCAACGCGTTCGACTGGCGGCACCCGTGACCATCAAATTGCACTGGTTCCTGCCCACATACGGCGACAGCCGGCTGATCGTCGGCGGCGGCCACGGCCAGCCCGCCGGCGCTGCCAGTGGTGACCGCGACGCGTCGATCGACTACCTCGGGTCGATCGTGCGGGCCGCGGAGACCTTCGGCTTCACCGGGGCGCTGATCCCGACCGGCGCCTGGTGCGAAGACGCGTTCATCACCGCAGCACTGCTGGCCCGCGAGACCACGTCGCTGGCGTTCCTGGTGGCGTTCCGGCCCGGCCTGGTCAGCCCGACGTTGTCGGCGCAGATGGCCGCGACGTTCGCCCGCCATGCCCCGGGCCGCCTCCTGCTCAACGTCGTCGTCGGCGGCGAGGCCCACGAACAGCGCGCGTTCGGCGACCACCTGGACAAGGACGGCCGCTATGCGCGCTGCGACGAATTCCTCGACGTCGTGCGCCGGTTGTGGGCCGGTGAGACGGTATCGCTCGACGGTGAGCACATCCAGGTCGAGCAGGCGGCCATCCCGACGCTGCCGGATCCGGTGCCCCCGTTGTACTTCGGCGGCAGTTCGGCGGCGGCGGGACCGGTGGCCGCCCGGCACGCCGACGTGTATCTGACGTGGGGTGAGCCGCCCGAGGCGGTGCGCGACAAGGTCGACTGGATCCGCAAGCTGGCCGCCGAGCAAGGCCGCGAGGTGAGGTTCGGTATTCGCCTGCACACCATTTCGCGGGATACCGCCGACGAGGCGTGGGCGCAGGCCGACAAGCTCGTCGCGGCGCTCGACGAGGACACGGTCCGCAACGCGCAGAACGGTCTGTACCGCAGCGAGTCCGAGGGACAGAGGCGCATGCTGGCCCTGCACGAGGCGCACCGCCGTGACGGCAGCTGGCACGACGCGCGCTCGCTGGAGGTGGCGCCTAACCTGTGGGCCGGCGTGGGGCTGGTTCGCGGCGGTGCCGGCACCGCGCTGGTCGGCAGCCACACCGAGGTCGCCGACCGCATCGCCGAGTATGCCGAGATCGGCATCGACGAGTTCATCTTCTCCGGTTACCCACACCTCGAGGAGCTGTTCTGGTTCGGCGAGGGTGTGGTGCCGCTCCTGCGTGAGCGTGGCCTGTTCCACAGCCAAAGTCTCGCAGCTGCAACGGCTTCGATCCCATTCCTCGGCGCGCCCCGATGACCGCACTGACCTCGACCACCGAGGCACTGGAGACCGCGGCCAAGCTGTCGGCGGAGTTCGACGCCGGGGCCGCCGACCGCGACACACAGCGGCTGCTTCCGCACCAACAGGTGGATTCGTTGAAATCCTCCGGATTGCTTGGCATTTCGGTTCCCACAGACCACGGCGGCATCGATGCACCGGCCGACGTGCTGGCCGAGGTGTTCCGGCTGATCGCGCACGCGGACCCGTCACTGGCACAGATTCCGCACTCGCACTTCGTCTTTCTCGAGGCGTTGCGGCTGCAGGGCACGCCCGATCAGCAGGCCTACTTCTACCGATTGGTGCTCGACGGCGCCATGCTGGCCAATGCACAGTCCGAACGGGGCCCGCACCCGATCGACGTCGACACCACGACGCTGACCCGTAGACCGCACGGTGACTTCGTACTCTCGGGCCGCAAGTTCTATTCGACGGGCGCGCTGTTCGCCGACTGGGTGGTGGTGCGCGCGTCACTCGACGACGGGCAGGTGCCGACGGCGGCCACCCCGAAGGCGCTGGCGTTCGTGCCGCGCGACGCGGACGGCGTCGAGATCGTCGACGACTGGGACGGCATGGGACAGCGCACGACGGCATCGGGCACGGTGACGTTGACCGGCGTGGCGGTGCCCAGCGAGCATGTGGTGCCGTTCTCCCCGATTTTCGCGGCGCCGACGACGTACGGCGCGCGGGCCCAGCTGGTGCATGCGGCGATCGACGTCGGTATCGCCACGGGCGCGTTGGCGGCGGGAGTGCGGCAGGCGCAGCGGGCGCGGCCGCATTTCGAGGCGTCGGTCCCGACGGCGGTGGAGGACCCGACGCTGATCGCTGCGGCCGGCGAGGTGACGGTGACGGTGCGCGCTGCGCAGGCACTGCTGAGCGAGGCCGCGCGGGCGGTGGATGCGGCGAACGCGCAACTGACCGAGGAGTCCGCGGCATCCGCATCGGTGGCGGTCGCGGTGGCCAAGGTGGCGGCGGTGCGCGCATCTTTGGAGGCGTCGACCGTGCTGTTCGAGCTGGGCGGTACGCGCAGCGCGTCGGCGGCGGGCAATCTCGCCCGCCATTGGCGCGACGCGCGCACGCACACGCTGCACGATCCCACGCGATGGAAGTTGCAGCACATCGGCCGTCACACGCTGTCGGGCACCCGCCCGCCGCGGCACGGCCAGTTGTGAGTCAGCGCCTCAGCAGAGCACCCCGGCGAACACGGCTCCGGAGACCAATGCGATGACGATCGCGATGGTCGGTAGCCCGCTGGACAGCGCCACCACGACGCCGGCGACCGCCGCGACCAGAAGGGTCACCATCAAGATGACGACCGCCCAGTTGACCGACCTGGACGGGTGCACGCCGTGCCGCGATTCGCCCTCTGTGGGTACCACCGCGCCCTCGCCGATTCCCATCATGTGCCGCCTTTCTGTGACTATGCACACACTATAGCCGGGAAATGAGCCTCGTCACACCAATCGCGGCAACACCGTTACCCGCGCGTCAATTCGAAAGGTCAACTAACAGAACTGATTAGCGCGACTAATCGCGGTAGGTTGGGTTCCGGTGACCCTGCTCCGCCTCTGCTTGGGGACCGCTCTGACGGCGGCCCTCGTCCAGTGCGCCCCGCCGCCGGAACCCGGCCCGACCGAGCCGACCGTGCCGCCCGCCGAGCCGACAGCACAGGCGCTGCCGCCCGAAACCGTGCGCACAGTGGCGCCACCGCCACGCCCCCAGCCCGCCTCGGTACACCCGGTGACCGCTGCGGATCTGGCCTCCACCTGGCGGCCCGGGTGCCCGCTGCCGCCTGAGCAACTGCGCCGGGTGGAGCTGAACCACGTCGGCTTCGACGGGCAGCCCCACCGCGGCGTGCTGGTGGTGCACGAGGACCTCACTGCCGAGGTCATCGCGGTCTTCGAGGAGCTGTTCCGCCTGGACTTCCCGATCGAGAAGATGCGGACCGCCGATCACTACCCGAACGCCGACGACGAATTGTCGATGCGCGACAACAACACGTCCGCGTTCAACTGCCGCGACATCCCCGGCACCGGGAACTGGTCACTGCACGCCTACGGGCGCGCCATCGACATCAATCCGAAGCTCAACCCGTACATCGATCGGCGCGGTACCCACGAACCGGCCAACAGCGGTCCGTGGGTGGACCGCACCCGCACCGATCCGGGGATGCTGCACGACGGCGACCCTGCCGTCCGGACGTTCACCGACCGCGGCTGGCAGTGGGGCGGGCACTGGACCACACCGCTGGACTACCAGCATTTCGAGTGGAAGTGAGCCGGGCTCAGTCGTCGTGCCGGCCGCCGGCGACCTCGCGCGGCCGTCCCCCGGGATGGTGGGGTGCCACCGCGATCGCGTCACGGCCGTCGGATTTCGCGGTGTACAACGCCCGGTCGGCGCGGTCGAGCAGTTCGGCGACGGCCAGGTCGGGGTCGAAGTCGGGGTCGACGGACCGCAACCGCATCTCGTCGCGGGGATGCACCGTGGCCACTCCGATGCTGACGGTCACCACTCCGCACGGCGTGGCCGGATGTCCGATGGCCAGTGCCCGGATCGCCGAGGACAGCCCGAGGGCGAAGGTGTAGGGACTGTCGCAGCCGGCGAGCACCACCGCAAACTCCTCGCCGCCGTAACGTGCCGACACGCACGCATCGGGTGCGGCCAGGTTCTGCAGGACGTCGGCGACCTCGCGCAGGCAGGTGTCGCCGGCCTGGTGACCGAAATGGTCGTTGTAGGCCTTGAAGTGGTCGACGTCGATGAACAGCGCGGTCAGCGGCTGGTCCGATTCCAGGGCGCTGAGCCAGATCTCGCGGGCCCGCTGGTTCAGTCCGCGCCGGTTGGCCAGCCCGGTCAGCGGATCGGTGTGCGCCATGTCGGTCAGTGACTCCTGCACCTCGCGCTCCAAGGTCACATCGCGCAGCACCGCCGCGGCCAGCCCTTTCGTGGAGCGGCGGCTGTGCATGACGAACCAGCACCAGGATCCGTCGCTGGATTTGATGCGGAACGGCGCGGACGCACCGACGGGGGTGGAGCGCCAGTGGTTGGCGATGATGCTCAGGTCGTCGGGGTGGACCTCGCCTTCCCACTCGGCGCGCGTGATGTGGCCGCGGGGCAGGTTCAGGCTGCTGTGTCCGGTGAATGCGTGGTGCAGCACGTCGCCGCGGGCGTCGACGACGATGACGAGGTCGCCGGTCAGATCGGCGACGAGGTCGTAGACGTCGTGGCTGGCGTCGTCCAGTGCGGTGAGGCGGTTGCGTTCCTCGAGCGCCGCGGCCACCAGCACCACCATCACGTACCCGGCGAGCAGGAACACCTGCGCGCGGATCATCGCCACGGTCAGGCTGTCGCCGACGACGAACGGACCCGTCCCCATCGCCGTCGAGCCCAGGATGATGGTCGCCCCGACCGCCATCTGCCAGAACGCCGCGGCAATTCCGAATTCGATGAGCACCAGCAGTGCGGGCACCCCGGTCAGGAACATCAGCACGAAGCTGGACTCGACTGCGGCCAGCACACCCAGCGCGACCATCAACACCGTGAAGCCGATACCGGTGATCAGCTGGCGCGCGGTGTAGCGCCGCCAGTACCGCCGCCACCGCAGCAGCACCGGGGCCAGGAACGCGATGCCGACGGCCTCGGCGAGGTACCACATCAGCACGGGCATCACCAGCGAGCTGTGCTCCGGCCAGCCCTGGTCAGCGAGCAGCAGGCTGACCGTCCCGATCACCGCGGCCAGCAGCGGGCCCAGGAGCACGCCGTAGAGGACGAAGCGGCGCCAGCTGTGCAGCGAGTCGCTGCGGCCGAAGACCCAGTCCCGGTCGGCGTGCAGCATCGTCGCGGCGAAGACCACCGCGGTGAACGTGGACAGGGCAGCCAGGTCGGGGCGCTGGTCGAGCAGCACCCATGCCGGGATGTACTGGCACAACGCGAACGCGACCAGATACGCCGGCCAGTGGCGACGGCGGGACATCAGCAGCGCGACCAGCTGCGGCGCGGCCGCCAGCCAGGCGACCGTCCACGTGCGCCCGTCGAGGGTCCCGAGCCATCGCAGCACATACGAGGTCACCGCGACGGCCGCAGTCCAGGCCAGCAGCTGCCACAGAGGTGGCACGGCGTCGAACGCGCGCCAGCGTGCGCGCAAACGCTGCCGGCGATCGGCAAAGCCGACTGCCAGCGATGTCTCCCTCGACGGCATGGGTCTAGTCAACCCCGTCAATTAACGATCCGGCAATCCCAGCGGCCTCGCAGGCTCCGATCGTCCCGCCGCGGGGGGTGTGCACATTGGCGTTCACATGGCCGACGCCGCGCGGAAACACCGGGGCGCGACAATGACCCGACCGCTGATCCCACCGACTGCAGGAGGTTGACGTGACCGACGTCCGCAACGCCCCATCCGCCGAGGTCAACGGGGTTCCGCTGGGACCGACCGGACAGACCCGCACCGGGCTGACTGCGGACACGCTGCGTGCTGCGGTGACCGACCACCTGCTCTACTCGATCGCCCGGCCGCCCGCGGTGCTGACGCCCGAGCACTACTACCGGGCGTTGTCGCTGGCGGTGCGCGACCGCATGCAGAAACGGTGGATGGCCACCACACAGGACTGGCTCGACCTCTCGGCGAAGGTGGTCTGCTACCTGTCCGCGGAGTTCCTGATGGGGCCGCAGCTCGGCAACAACCTGCTCAACCTCGGGATCGAGGAACAAGCGCGCGAAGCGCTGGCCGACCTCGGGCAGGACCTCGATGTGATCCTGGCCTGCGAGGGCGAACCGGGGCTGGGCAACGGCGGGCTGGGCCGGCTCGCGGCGTGCTATCTGGACTCGCTGGCCGCGCTGGAACGGCCATCGGTCGGCTACGGCATCCGCTACGAGTTCGGCATCTTCAGCCAGGAGATCAGCGACGGTTGGCAGGTCGAGAAGACCGACAACTGGCTGGTGCACGGCAACCCGTGGGAGATCGACAAGCCCGACGCGAGCTACCTGGTGAACTGGGGCGGCCACACCGAGACCTACGAAGACGTCACCGGGCGGCTGCGGGTCCGATGGGTGCCGCAGCGGGTGCTCAAAGGCGTCTCCTACGACACCCCGGTGCAGGGCTACGGCGTCAACACGTGCAACACGCTGACGCTGTGGAGCGCGCGGGCGGTGGAATCGTTCGCGCTCGAGGCGTTCAACACCGGCGACTTCTACAAGGCGGTCGACGAGGAGGTCGTCTCGGAGACGGTGTCGAAGGTGCTCTATCCCAACGACGAACCCGACGCCGGCAAGCGGCTGCGCCTGCTGCAGCAGTACTTCTTCGTCACGTGCTCGCTGCAGGACATCCTCGACATCCACCTCAACCGTGCACACCGGCCGCTGCACCAACTTCCTGACAAGTGGGCGATCCAGCTCAACGACACCCACCCGTCGATCGCGGTGGCCGAGTTGATGCGGCTGCTCATCGACGAGCATCAGCTCGACTGGGACACCGCATGGGATCTGACCGTGCGCACCTTCGCCTACACCAATCACACGCTGCTGCCCGAGGCGCTCGAGACGTGGCCGCTGGGCATGTTCGGCGAGGCGCTGCCGCGGCACCTGGAGTTGATCTACGAGATCAATGCGCGCTTCCTCGATGAGGTGCGCGAGGCGTTCCCCGGTGACGAGGACCGGGTGCGACGCATGTCGTTGATCGGTGAGGACGGCGCCAAGTCCGTGCGCATGGCGCATCTGGCCACGGTCGGCAGCCACAGCGTCAACGGTGTCGCCGCGCTGCATTCGGAACTGCTGAAGTCCAGTGTGCTCAAGGACTTCTACGAGATGTGGCCACAGCGGTTCGGCAACGTGACCAACGGAGTGACACCGCGCCGGTTCCTGGCGCTGTCGAACCCGGGGTTGCGCGGCCTGCTCGACGACACCATCGGGCCGGGATGGATGACCAACCTCGAGCGGCTGCACGGGCTCGAGGCGTTCGTCGACGATCCGTCGTTCCGGCAGCGGTGGCGGGAGATCAAGCGCGCCAACAAGTCTCGTCTTGCCGAGTATGTGCACGGCGCCACCGGCATCGAGCTGGACCCGACGTGGATGTTCGACGTGCAGGTCAAGCGCATCCACGAATACAAACGTCAGCATCTGATGGTGTTGCACATCATTGCGCTGTACCACCGGCTCAAATCCGATCCGTCGCTGTCAATCCCGCCGCGCGTGTTCATCTTCGGCGGCAAGGCCGCGCCCGGCTACCACATGGCCAAGCGAATCATCAAGCTGATCAACGCCGTCGGCGAGACCGTCAACGCCGACCCGGAGGTGAACCGCTGCCTGAAGGTGGTGTTCCTGCCGAACTTCAACGTCAAGACCGCGCATCTGGTGTATCCGGCGGCCAACCTGAGCGAGCAGATCTCCACCGCAGGTAAGGAGGCGTCCGGCACCGGGAACATGAAGTTCATGATCAACGGCGCGTTGACCATCGGCACGCTCGACGGCGCGAACGTCGAGATCCGGCAGGAAGCGGGTGCGGAGAACTTCTTCCTGTTCGGACTGACCGAGGATCAGGTCGCCGAGGTGAAGGCCGACGGCTATCGGCCGCTGAGTCATGTGGAGTCGGACCCGGAACTGGCCGCGGTGCTGGAACTCATCGTGTGCGGCGAGTTCACCCGAGGAGACACCGAGGTGCTGCGCCCGATCGTCGACAACCTGTGCCACCACGACCCGTTCCTGGTGCTGGCCGACTACCGTTCGTATGTGGACCGGCAGGCCGAGGTCAGCCAGGCGTGGCTGGACCGCGACGCGTGGTCGCGCATGTCGATCCGCAACACCGCGCGCAGTGGCCGGTTTTCGTCGGACCGTGCGATCAAGGAGTACTGCGCCGAGATCTGGGGCGTCGGCCCCATGTCGGTCACCCTCTGACCCGCCGAAATTGCATTCCACGCGCGTCAACTAGCCGAAAACCACTCGCCAGAGGCAATCTCGGCGTGCCACGCTCGACGCCGTGATGGACACGTTCGCCGCCGACGGTTTCGTCAAGATCGCCGCTGCTGCGCCCCGGGACGTCGCCGACGCCGCCCGCGCCGAGCTGTGGGCGCAGCTCGACGCGTCGCCGCACGACCCGTCGACGTGGACGCAGCCGGTGCTGTGGGCGGCCGATCTCACGGGAGCGGGTCCGTTCGGCGAAATCGTGCGCAGCCCTGCGGTCGCCGACGCGCTCGACGGGCTGTTCGGTGCGGGCGGCTGGGTGCCGCGGGGTTCACTGGGCAACGTCCCGGTCCGGTTTCCGGTGCAGCCGCCGGCCGACGACCGTGGCTGGCACATCGACCTCAACACCCCGCTGCCCGACGGGTCCTGGGCCGTCACCAGCCGGCCGCACACCCTGCTGATGCTCACGTTGCTCTCCGAGGTGACGATCGACGATGCTCCGACGCGGTTGCGCGTCGGCTCGCACCGCGACACCGCCGCGGCTCTGGGCGACGGGCCCCTCGATGCCGTCGCGGCCGCGCAACGCATCGAGCCGGCAAGCAGGCACCGCCCGGTGCGTTACGCGACCGGATCTCCCGGCGACGTCTACCTCGTCCATCCGTTCACCGTGCACGCCGCCGACGAACATCGCGGCACCACACCGAGATTCATGGCGCAGGCACCCGTCGTGCTGACCAGACCGCTGCCCCTGTGACCACCGGGATCGATCTCAGCGCGGCCATGAATCGGTAACGAGCGGGTCACTGCCCCGCGCGGTAGCCGGTGATGCGCCCAAGCTGCTGCGTACGGTCACGCGCGTGCCGTCCCTTCGACATCGGATCCGCCGCATCGGCGCACGGCTTGCCGCCGCGGCGCTGCTGCCCGCTGCCCTGCTGACCGTCGCGCCGCCGGCGCCCGTACAGGCGTTCTCGCCGGCGGGCCTGCCGATCGAGCAGCTCGACGTGCCGTCGCCGTCGATGGGCCGCACCATCCGCGTCGAATTCCAGCACGGCGGACCGCATTCGGTGCTGCTGCTGGACGGGCTGCGTGCGCAGGACGACTTCAACGGCTGGGACATCAACACCGCCGCGTTCGAGTGGTTCCACCAGTCCGGCGTCTCGGTGATCATGCCGGTCGGCGGCCAATCCAGCTTCTACGCCGATTGGTACCGCCCCGCCAAGGGCAATGCCGGCACCGTGACCTACAAGTGGGAGACGTTCCTGACCCGCGAACTGCCGTCGTGGCTCGCCGCGAACAGGGGGCAGGACCCGTCCGGCAACGCCGTTGTGGGATTGTCGATGTCGGGCAGCGCCGCGCTCACGCTGGCGGCCTGGCACCCGCACATGTTCAAGTTCGCGTCGTCGCTGTCGGGGTACCTGGCGCCGTCGCGTGGGCTGTGGCCGACGCTGATCGACATCTCGATGCAGGACGCCGGCGGTTACGACGCGTACGACATGTGGGGCAAGCCCGGCTCACCGGCCTGGCTGCGCGCCGACCCGACCGTCAACATCAACCGGCTGGTCGCCAACCGCACTGCATTGTGGATTTACTGCGGCAACGGGGCGACATCGGATCTGGACACCGGTGCGGACCTCGCGGCGAGTTTCAGCGCCGGCTACCTGGAGAACATCACGCTGAGCACCAACAAGGAGTTCCGCGACAAGTACGTGGCTGCCGGCGGCCGCAACGCCGTGTTCAACTTCCCTCCCAACGGAACTCACAGCTGGGGGTATTGGGGTGCGCAGCTGCAGGCGATGAAAGCCGACATCGTCCGGCTCTTGGTGCCACCACCGCCGCCGCCCCCTCCCCCGCTACCGCCCGGTGTCCCGCTGCCGCCGCCCGGTGCGCCGTTGCCGCCGCCGCCCGCGATGCCGCCGGCTCCGGCTCCGGCGGGGTAGCCCTACTTGAAGTGCGGTTCGAGCAGCGTTGACCACGCGTTGTCCAGCTGCTGCCACTCGGCCTCGCAGCCGTCGGCGCGCGCTTGCGGCAGTCCGTCGTCACCGACGAGGTCGCCGTTGCCGTCGGGATCGGCACCGTAGATCCAGCACTGCAGGTTGTAGGTGCGGGTCTCGTCGAGTGAGTGCGTGTCGGCCAGATCGGTGACGTCCAGTTCGCTGCGCTGTTCGCCCAGCGCCTGGAACGTGCGCGCGAAATCCTTGACCGCCTGCACGGACTCGGGGTCGACCGTGCCGTCATCGCCGGGCTGCAGCAGCAGGTAGGCGGCGAGCTGGTCGGCGACGTCCTCTTCGCGACCGGTGATGGGTAGGTCGTAGAGGCTAATCACCATGTGTCCGAGTTCGTGGTAGAACGTCGCGATCTCGGAGTTCAGCGCCGCGGACGTGGGATCGTCGACGCCGTCGGCGGTGAACACCGCCAACGCGTTGTCGACGTCTTCGTAGCAGATCGTGATGCTGTTCTCCGAGGAATCCCAGTAGGCGTTGGCCTCGCCGCATTCGGCTCCGAGCAGTGCGACGTCGTTGGGCAGGATCAGCCCTTCATTGATGTCGGCGGCCAGGTCTTCGAGCAACGTGTACTCCTGCAGCAGCGCGCGGCCGTTGACGGCTTCGGGGCTCTGCGCATCCTCGTAGGTGACGATCATCGTGCCGCCGCCCTCGTCGGCGGCGGGCTCCTCAGCCTGGTCGGCGGCTTGCGCCTGCGGTGACGCCGAACTCGGCGACTCCTGCTGTTCCTGCGGAGCGCCGCAGCCGACCACCAACAACGCCAGCGCACAGCCCGACGCGATCCCACGACGCATGTCTGCTCCCTCAGCCGTCCCAATTTAAATTGACACAGTCGCAGATTTTTGGGTGATGCGCGCGGTGAATCAGTGAAAGTCGGCTCCTCGCCGAGCCCTCGAGGATGCGGACGTCCGGGATACCGGCGGGCGAACATATCCGCGACCGCGCTGCGTGACCGCCGCGCACGGACAAGGATGGCGGGATGGAGCACGTCACGTTCATCCCGACCCCCGACCAGTACCGCTACACCTTCGGCGGGGTGGAGCCGGTCAGACGGATCAGACCGCAGACGGTGCTGACACTGTGGGCGGAGGACGCGTACGGCGGGCGGATCTCCAGCGTGGCCGACGTCGCGTCCGCGGTGCTCGACACCCCGGACCTGAACCCGCAGACCGGTCCGTTCTATGTCGAGGGCGCCGAACCGGGCGACACCCTGGCCATCCACCTGGTCGACCTGACACCCGCCCGTACGTGGGGCGCGTCGACGCTGATCCCGTTCTTCGGCGGGCTGACCAGCGTGCCGGTCAGCCCCACGCTGCAGGACGCGCTGCCGGAGCGCACCTGGATCTACGAATACGACTCGGCAGCAAAGACGTTGGCGTTCCACGCACACGGCAGCGAGTTCAGTCTGGCGCTGCCGTCCAACCCGATGCTCGGCACGATCGGCGTCGCACCCGCACGGCGGGAGGTCCGCACGTCACTGGTGCCCGACATCTTCGGCGGGAACATGGACACCCCGGAGATGGCCGCAGGCGCGACGTGTTATCTGCACGTCAATGTCCCGGGCGCGCTGTTCTCGCTCGGCGACGGGCATTACCGGCAGGGTGAGGGCGAGTCGTGCGGAACCGCGGTCGAGGGCGCGATGCACGTCACCGCGATCGTCGACCTGATCAAGGGTGGCACATCGGCGTGGCCCCGTCTGGAAACCGATACCCACCTGATGTGCATCGGTTCGGGGCGTCCGATGGAGGAGGCGTGGCGGGCGAGCCAGGTCGAGATGATCACCTGGCTTGGCGAGCTGTACGGGCTCGACAGGTTCGACGCGTATCAGTTGCTCACCCAGATCTCGCTGTGCCCGATCGCCAACGTCGTCGACACGAATTACAGCACGGTCACCAAGGTCGAGAAGCGGCTCCTGCCGCCCGCCGCGGCCTACGGCGGTATCCACGCCGAACTGCGTTCGGCCGCAGAACGATTGGGCACCATCAGCTACTAGGAGGACGTCAATGGATCTCGGACTGACCGGTAAGCGCTTCGCCGTCAGCGGAGGCACCCGCGGTATCGGCCGTGCGGTCGTCGAGGGTCTGCTCGCCGAAGGTGCGTCGGTCGCGTTCTGCGCGCGCACCCCGGACGCAGTCGCACAGACGCAGTCGGAGCTGGTCGCCGGCGGCGCCACCGCGGTCGGCACGGCCGTCGACGTCGGGGACGCCGCGGCGGTGCAGCAGTGGGTGGACGGGGCCGCCGACACGCTCGGCGGGCTCGATGGCGTAGTCGCCAACGTCAGCGCGCTGGCCATCCCGGAGTCACCGGAGAACTGGCGCACCACCTTCGACGTCGACCTGATGGGCACGGTGAGCCTGGTCGACGCCGCGCTGCCGCACCTGCTGGCAGCCGGTGGCGGGTCGATCGTGACCATCTCCAGTGTGTCCGGACGCGAGATCGATTTCGCCGCAGGCCCGTACGGCACGATGAAGGCCGCGATCATCCACTACACGCAGGGGCTGGCCTACAAGCTGGCCGCGCAGGGCGTGCGCGCCAACACCGTCAGCCCCGGCAACACGTACTTCCCGGGCGGGGTATGGCCGACGATTGAGCAGAACGACCCCGAGTTGTTCGCGACCGCACTAGGGCTGAACCCGACCGGCCGGATGGCCACCCCGCAGGAGATCGCCAACGCGGTGGTGTTCCTGTCCAGCAGCGCGGCCAGCTTCATCACCGGAACCAACCTCCTGGTCGACGGCGCGCTGACCCGCGGCGTGCAACTCTGAGCAGCTACTGCGCCCCGCGGGCGACCGGGCGGGCCGGCTCGGAACTCCACTGTGACCACGACCCGGGGAACAGCGCGGCATCGACGCCGAGGGACGCCAGGGCCGCCACCACCAGCGACGCCGTCACCCCCGAACCGCAGTAGACGGCGACCTCGTCGTCGACGGCACCGACAGCCTGCCGCAGATCCCCGGCGGGCAACAGCCCCCCGTCGGACAGCAGCGCGGTGCTGGGCACGTTGCGCGCCCCGGGAATGTGTCCGGCGACCGGGTCGACGGGCTCGGTCTCACCGCGGAAGCGTTCCGGTGCCCGCGCGTCGACGAGTACCGAGGCGGTTGCGGCCGCGTCGGCGGTGACGGTCGGCAGCGCTCCGGCGTACAGGTCATCGTGGACGACGTTGATGTCGCCCGGCTCGGGAACCACTGTCCCGGTGTGTAAGTCGCCGGTCCACGCAGCCAGTCCCCCGTCGAGGATGCGCACGTCGGGGATACCGGCGGCGGTCAGCACCCACCATGCGCGGGCTGAACCGGCACGGTTCCAGTCGTCGTAGACGACGACCGGGACACCCGTGCGCACACCCCACCGCCGCGCCGCTGCCTGCAGCGCGGCGCCCGATGGCAGCGGGTGGCGGCCGCGGCCGGTGACCGAGTGGTCGGACAGGTCGTCGTCGAGCGAGACGTACACCGCCCCCGGCAGATGTCCGCTTTCGTACGCTGCCGTGCCGTCGGGTTCGGTCAGCGTCCACCGGACGTCCAGCAGCGTGATCGGCTCGCCGGCGTCCAGGCGGCGGGCCAGCTCGGCGGCGGTGATGAAGACCTCAGCCATCGATCAACATCGCTTTCAACTGCTCGCGGGTGTACTGGCCCGGCGCGCTTCCGTGCCGCGCGGCGTCGCGAGCCAAGCGGGCCAGGCCCGCATTGATCGGGGCAGTCCCGCCGTAGGAGTGGGCGATGCGCACGATCTCGCCGTTGAGGAAATCTGTCTCCACGCCACCGGTGTTGCGCGCCAGTGACTGCCAGGTGGAGTTCGGGATCACGCCGTCAGCGCCCGGCACCGGCCGCATGGTCAGGCCGTCGGCGCGCGCGGCGTCGGACTCCGAGAACGGGATGTAGGGGATCCCGGCTCTTTCGAGGACCTGCTCCCCCTCTGCGAGCACCGCGTCGCCGACGGTGCCCATGCCGTCATATGAACCGGTCAGGGCGACAACAGAATTGGTGAGGTTGCTCAGCAGCTTGTTGTACTTCCAGGGTGCCACGTCGGCGGGCAGCAGGATCTGGATGCCCGCCGGCGTCCAGGTCTGGGCGATCTCGCGCAACAGCTCAGTGTCGTCCGCCGTCGTCAACGACGCCGGCCACCGCGCGATGTGGAACTGACCGGCCATCGGCCATGACCGCACGATCGCTTCTCCGGGCGTGACGTGCGCGGCGGGCATCCACACGCACACACCGAACACCCGGGCGAACAACCGCAGGGCCATCTCCTCGGCCACGACACCGTTGAGCGCGGTCAGCACCGGCAGCACGTCGCCGGCGGTGCCCACCACCGCGTCGCCGTCGTGGACGGGGCGGTCGGCCCAGTCCTGCAGTGCGGCGCCGAGTTGGTGGGTCTTGGTCGCGAAGACCAACACGTCGCGCGTGGTCAAGCGGACGTCGTCGGGTCCGGTGGCCGCAGGGACGGCGATCTCGAACGCGCCGTCGGGCGTGCGAAGCAGCAGGCCCCGCTCAGCCAGTGCGGCGCCGTGCGCACCCCGCCCGACGAGGATGGCGTCGCTTCCCGAGCGGGCCAGCATGCCCCCGACGGCGCCACCGACGGCGCCCGCCCCGACGATGACGTAGCGGTGGTCGTTCATTCGTCCCACCGTAGTCGGGCAGGATTGCCGGTGAGATGAACGAGGCAGACGACATCGATCGGTCCGACAAGAAGCGCCACATCGTGCGACTGGCGGTGTTCGTCGCGTTCCTGGGCGTGCTGTTCTACCTGGTGGCGGTACAGCGTGTCATCGACGTCGAGGAAGTCCGCGCGCTGGTGCAGTCCGCGGGGCCCCTGGCGCCGTTGGCCTATGTCGTGGTGTCGGCGACGCTGGGCGCGGCACTGGTGCCCGGTCCGGTGCTCGCGGCGGCGAGCGGGTTTCTTTTCGGACCGCTGCTGGGCACGTTCGTGACGTTGGGCGCGACGGTGGGCACCGCGATGCTGGCGAGTCTCGGGGGTCGCCGCGCCGGGCGGGACAGCGCTCGTGCGCTGCTCGGGCCGACGCGCTCGGAACGCATCGATGCGCTGATCGACAAGGGCGGGTTGTGGGCCGTGGTCGGGCAGCGGTTCGTGCCGGGAATCTCGGATGCGTTGGCTTCATACGCCTTCGGCGCATTCGGTGTTCCGCTGTGGCAGATGGCCGTCGGCGCGTTCATCGGGTCGGCGCCTCGGGCGTTCGTCTACACGGCGTTGGGTGCGTCGATCGGTGAGTTCTCGGCGCCGCTGGCCTACTCCGCGATCGCGGTGTGGTGCGTCATGGCGGTGATCGGCGCCGTGGCCGCGCACCGCGGCTGGCGCCGCTGGCGTGGCTCTCGCCCCGCCTCCGCGGAATAGCGTTCCCGGCTGCGAGTGGAATCATGGACCGGGTGTCTGTGTCTCACGCCTTCGCGTCCGACAACGCCGCGCCCGCACACCCGGCGGCGCTGCAGGCGCTGCAGGATGCCAACGCCGGAGCCGCGGCGGCCTACGGCGCCGATCCGATCTCCGAACGCGCCGCTGACCTGCTCCGAGGGACGTTCGACTGTCCGGACGCCGAGGTCCTGTTCACGTTCACCGGCACCGCGGCCAACATCATCTCGCTGACCTCGGCGGTACAACCGTGGCAGGAGATGCTCTGCAGCGACATCGCCCACGTCCTGGTCGATGAGGCCGGCGGTCCGGTGCGGCTGTCCGGGGCGCAGCTGACCCGGCTGCCCAGCACCGACGGTCTGATCGCCCCCGAACAGCTCGACCGCCACGCGGCGCGTCGCGGGCCGGTGCACCACTCGCAGCCGAGAATCGTCAGCATCACCCAGTCCACCGAGAACGGGCGCGTCTGGACCGAGCCGGCGATGACGATGTTCGTCGACCACGCTCACGACCTCGATCTGCTCGTCCACGTCGACGGCTCACGGGTCGCGAATGCTGTTGTCGCACTGAATATTCCGCCCAGTGACGTGATCGGCGACGCGGACATCGTGACTGTCGGCGGCACCAAGAACGGCATGATCTTCGGCGACGCGATACTGGTGCGCAAACCGACGCAGTTTCCCGGAATCCGGTTCGTGCAGAAGCAGATCGGACATCTGGCGAGTAAACAGCGGTATGTGGCGGCGCAGTTCGCGGCGTTCTTCGCCGACGACATCTGGCTGCGCAACGCCGCACACGCCAATGCCATGGCCGCGCGGTTGAGCGCCGGCCTCACCGACCTGGGACTGCCCCTGGCCGCGCCGACCGAGGCGAACGAAGTGTTCGTGAAGCTTCCCCCGGAGGTGCACCGCGATTTCGGTCGTCACTACGCCGTGCACCAGCCCGACCTGGACACACCGGTGGTCCGGTTCGTGTGCGCATGGTCGACCGCCGAGCAAGAGGTCGACGATGCGCTGCGCATCCTGGCCGACATCGTTCACTAGCCGCGAAATACGTTTATTTGCAAAGAATTTGCCCGTCATTGGCCTGCCCATGGCTTCGGTATGATGGACGGGGACGCACACACGACAGAAGGAGTGAGTGTTGACCCGCTATCAACTTCCCGACATCGCCGATCTGCGCCGGCTGGGTGAACCCCACAAGATCACGATCACCGTTTACGCCGAGACGCAGCCCGGCCCCGATCACCGTGACACCAATCTGCTGACCGCCAAGAGCGCCGTCGACGCAGCACTGCGGACGGCACGCCAGCGCGGCATCAGCCCTGACGTCGAGCAGCGGTTGCGAGACAGGTGGGAGCAGATCGCCGGCGCCGACCTCTGGCTGCGCCCGTCGCGCTCGCTGGCGCTTTTCATCGCCGATGACTTCCACGAGGTCTACGTACTGCCGAACGCGCTGCTGACCCAGTTGCAGGTCGGCGCATACTTCGACATCGGCCAGCTGGTGCGCGCGGTCACCACGCCGCAGGAGGCTTTCGCGCTCACGCTGTCGGCCAACGGCTGGAACCTGTGGAACGCCACGCCCGCCACCCGCGCACAGGAGCTCGCACTGTCCGGCGAGTACGCCGCCGACGTCGCCGAGGCGACCAACCGCGCGACGGTCCGCGACCGTGACCGCGTCCGCCTGGGCGACGAGGACAAGAAGGCACTGTTGGAGACCTATGCCAAGCGGGTCTTCGACGCCGTGGAAACTGAACTAGCGCAGTCAGATCCGGGTGCGACGAAGCCACTGTTCCTGTTCGCGACCGAGCCGCTGCTCAATCTGTACCGGGCGCGCGATCACCAGCGCCGACTGATTCCGGTGCCCGGCGCTCCAGACGCACTGCGGCCCGACCAGATCGACGAGACCATCCGGACCGAACTGTCGGTGCTCAACGCGGCGCGCAGCACCGAGTTGGCCAACGAGATCGGCGACGGGGTCAGCCGCGGTCTGGTGGCCACCGACCTCGCCGACATCGGGCGCGCCGCGGTCGCCGGTGCCGTGTCGACACTGATCTACGACTTCACCGTCGACGTTCTCGGTCGCCTCGACGATTCCACCGGACAGATCACCTATGACGACGACGGCTATGACCTGCTGTCGCGGCTCGCGGTGACGGTGCTCGACAAGGGCGGCGAAGCCGTCGCGGTGCGACCCCAGGAGATCGAGGCCGGCATCTGGAACGGCACCGCGGTGGCGGGCCTGCGCTTCGCGCTGAGCTGATCGGGGTAGCCCACGCACATGACCACACCGTCAGATCCTCCGGAACGGCTGAGCCCCGCCGAAGTGCCGGAGCGGCTCACGCCCGACGACCCACCGAACCCCGCGACGCCGGAGACGCCGCCGGACCCGGGACCACCCCAAAAGCAGTAGCCGGGAGTCCGTACCGCTCCGTTTCGATCGCCTCGCCTCGGGTAGCCGAGGCTGCGAACAAAGAACGGAGCAATACATGCGTGCAGCAGTGCTGGAAGCCGCAGGACAGACTCCCCGGGTCAGGGACTTCGACGAGCCCACCGGTGACGACATCGTCACCGTCACCCTTGCTGGTTGTAATCCTGTGGACCTCGCCCTCGCCTCGGGCGCGATGGGCGAGCCGGAGGTCCCCAGAGTCGTCGGAAAGGAAGGAGTCGGACGCACCCCCGACGGCTCGCGCGTCTACTTCGATTCCCCGCCGGCACCGTTCGGGTCGTGGGCGCAGCGCACTGCGGTCGATCCGGACAAGGTCTATCCCGTGCCCGACGGTATCGACGACGACGTCGCGGTGGCGCTCGGCATCGCGGGTCTGGCGGCGTGGTTGCCGCTGACCCATCACGCCGACGTCGACAACAGGTCCGTTCTGGTGCTCGGCGCCACCGGTGTGGTCGGCAACATCGCCGTGCAGGCGGCCAAGATCCTCGGCGCCCGCCATGTCGTCGCCGCGGGTCGCAACCCGGAAGCGCTGGAGAAGACCCGGGATCTGGGCGCCGACGCGACCGTCCGGCTCGGCGGTGACGATGACGTCGCGGCGCTGTCGAAGCAGGCCGAGGACGGCTACGAGGTCGTCATCGACATGATCTACGGCGACCCGTTCCTGGCGGCGCTGCAGGCGTCCGCTCCGGGCGCGACGCTGATCACCGTGGGGCAGGGCGCCGGCGGTGCGCCCGGGGTGCCCTTCACACAACTCATGGGTCGCACCCACATCGGACACATGAACGACTTCCTGCCCGTCGACGTCACCCGCAAGGCGTACGCAGATCTGACCGCCCTGGCAGCGCAGGGACGTATCACCGTCGAGACCACTAGGTTCTCTCTCGAAGATGCGGACAAGGCCTGGCAGGCACAGTCCGACGGGCCGCACAGCAAGATCGGCGTGGTGCCGTGATGAACCGTTATCCCGATTTCGACACGATGCCGATCGGTCACCGGTGGCGCGCCGGCTCGGCGGGCAAGACACGCGCCAGCACCGACCCCTACACCGGCGACACCCTGACCGAGATCCCCCAGGCCGACGAGAACGACCTCAACGAGGCGTACCGCAGTGCCGTTGAGTCACAACATGACTGGGCTGCCGCCCCGCCGGCGGAGCGGGCTGCGGTGATGCGCGCGGCCGCCGACGTGATGACCAACCGCAAAGACGAGATCGTCGACTGGCTCGTACGAGAGACCGGCGGCACGCTGGCCAAGGCCGAACTGGAGTGGGGGCTGGTGCGCTCGGTGATGTGGGAAGCGGCGTCGATGCCCCACCACGTCGAAGGCCACATCATGCCGTCGGACATTCCAGGTAAGGAAAGTCGCGTCTACCGCGAGCCCGTCGGTGTGGTCGCGGTCATCTCGCCGTGGAACTTTCCGATGCAATTGTCGAACCGTTCTGTGGCACCGGCTTTGGCCGTCGGCAACGCCGTGGTCCTGAAACCGGCCGGCGACACCCCGGTGACCGGAGGACTGCTGCTGGCGCGGATCTTCGAAGAGGCCGGCCTGCCCGAGGGGCTGTTGTCGGTCGTTGTCGGGTCGGGATCGGATATCGGCGACGCGATCGTCGAGCACCCGACGCCGCGGGTGGTCAGCTTCACCGGGTCCACCCCGGTCGGCAAGGGCATCGCGGAAAAGGCCGGGCTGAAGAAGCTTGCGCTCGAGCTCGGCGGCAACGGGCCGTTCGTGGTCCTCGACGATGCCGACCTCGAGTTGGCCGTGCAGGCGGCGGTGTTCGGCGCGTTCTTCCATCAGGGCCAGATCTGTATGCGCATCAACCGAATCATCGCTGATGCGGCTGTCCACGACGAGTTCCTCGACCGGTTCGTCGCCAAGGTCAGGACGCTGAAGGTGGGCGATCCGCGTGACCCGGACACCCACCTGGGGCCGATCATCAATTCGTCACAGCTGGAAGGCATTCAGGACATGCTCACGCGCGCGCAGGAGGACGGCGCGGAGCTGGTGCTCGGCGGTGAGCCGTTCGGTCCGACGGGTCAGTGCCTGCCACCGCATGTGCTGACCGGTACCAATGAGGTCGCGACGGCCCGCGAGGAGGTGTTCGGTCCGGTCATCACGGTGATCCGCGCAGAGGGCGAAGAGGACGCGCTCAAGATCGCCAACGACACCGAGTACGGCTTGTCGTCGTCGGTGTTCAGCCGGGATGTGAACCGCGCGGTGCGGTTCGGCCGTCGCATCCAGGCCGGTATGACGCACATCAACGATGCTCCGGTCAACGATGACGCCAACACGGCATTCGGCGGCGAGAAGGGTTCGGGCATCGGCCGGTTCGGCGGCCAGTGGGCGATCGACGAGTTCACCACCGACCACTGGGTGTCGGTGCAGCACTCCCCCCGCCCCTACCCCATCTAACCTCGTTGTGCCGAGCGCGCGTGTCTGTCCCTCGACACACCGCGCGGCAGCGACATTTTGCGCGCGCTCGCGGCCGACGAGCGTGCGCAAAAGGCTCGTCCTGCGCGACAGACGGCCCGCTGCTACCGTCCTGGCACCGCCCCCGCAAGCCGACCGGACGTGAGATGAGTTCACCTGCAGGCATGGTCGCCACCAGCCACCCGTTGGCCGTCGACACCGCCGTCGCCGTTCTCGAAGAGGGCGGTTCCGCGGCCGACGCTGCGGTGACGGCCGCCGCGATGCTCTCGGTCGTCGATCCACCGTCGACGGGCATCGGCGGTGACCTGTTCGCGCTGTACTGGGAGCCCGGCGCCTCGGGACCAGTCGGTCTGGCCGCCGCCGGGGGCGCACCGGCTGCGATGACGGTAGCGGCACTGCGCGCCAACGGGTTCCGAACCATGCCCGTAGACGGGCCCTGGACGGTCACCGTCCCCGGCGCCGTCTGGGGCTGGGCCGAGCTGCTCGACCGGTACGGCGTGCTCGGGCGCGAACGGGTCCTCGGGCCTGCCATCGAGGCCGCGCTGAGCGGGTTCGCCGCGACGCCGACGGTCGCGGAAGAGTGGCGCCTGGGCGCACCCCGCCTGCGTACCACTGCCGAAGCGACGGAATTGTTCCTGCCCGGCGGGCATGCCCCCGAAGCCGCAGACACGTTCCGTAACCCCTCGCTGGCCGACACCTTGCAGGCCTTCGTCCGTGACGGCCACGCACCCTTCTACAACGGACACATCGCCACGCGCTATGCCGACGCGGTCCGTCGACTCGGCGGTCCCCTGTCCGCTGCGGATCTGAGCACCTGGACCGGGCCCCAGTGGAACACCCCCATCCGAACCCGCTTCCGCGGCGTCGACGTCTACCAGCCACCTCCGCCCAATCAGGGCCTGATCGTGTTGGAAGGCCTTGCGCTGTACCAGAATCTGGAGCCTAGCGACCATCACCTGATCGAGAGCCTGAAAGTCGCCCTGCGGGACGCTGCCGCCCACATCGCCGACCCCGACTTCCAACAAGTGCCGGTGTCCGCGCTCATGGATGACGCCCGCCTGACGGCACTGCGCGATCGCGTGGGCCCGGAGGCCTCCGACGGACCGGTCCCTGGCATGCCGTCGGACACGGTATACGTGTGCGTCGTCGACCGGCATGGCGCTGCCTGCTCGCTGATCCAGAGCCTCTACGACAGCTTCGGTTCGGGGGTATGCGTTCCCGGGATGGGGGTGCTGTTGCACAACCGCGGAAACGGCTTCACCCTGCACGACGACCACCCGAACCGCCCCGAGCCCGGAAAGCGCCCGTACCACACCATCATTCCGGCGATGCTCGGAGACGACACCGGTTTCCGCGGCTGCCTCGGAGTCGTCGGCGGGTTCATGCAGCCCCAAGGGCAGGTCCAGGTCCTGCGCAACGTGCTCGACCGCGGCATGTCCGCCCAACAAGCGGTGGACGCGCCACGATTGCGCGTGCTCGGTGGACGTACGGTGGGTCTGGAAGCCGGGTTCGACGATGCGAGTGCGTCGGATCTGGTGCGCCGCGGCCACCGTATCACCGCCCTACCGAAGTCGGAATGCGGTGGCGCACAGATGATCATGCGTACCGGAGACGAATTGGACGGTGGGTCCGACAGGCGCGAGGACGGCCACGTCGGCGTGTGTTGACGACGGGCTAGATCTCCCACTCGAACGACATCTTGTCGATACGCAGCACCAGCGAGGTGTCGATGGTCTGCACGCCGGGAAGGACGGCCAGGCAGTCGTTCTGGAAGGCCAACAGATGGTCATGGTCGGTGAAGAACGTCTCGATGAGAATTTGTGCACGTGACAGCACCCGACTGAGGTAGCGCACTTCCGGGCGCGGCTTCAACACCTCGATGGCGGCTTCGACCGCCTCGGGCAGGACGCACACCATGATGAAGGCGGAGACGGTGGCTTCCTTGGCTTTCGGCGTGATCAGCGCGACCATTTCGATCAGATCTTCTTCGAGCAGTCGGTTGACGCGGTTGCGGATCGTGGTCTCGGTGACCTTGAGTGCCCGGGCGATCTCGGTGTTGGGGATGCGCGCATTGCTCTGCAGGAACCGGATGATCTGACGGTCGAGGTCATCGAGTGCCGGCTTACGGTCGGCGACCGCCGCCGGACGTCCCGGCGATCGTTTGGCCGTCTTCGCATCGACGATGTCGGTCACGCTGGCCCCCTCGGGAAAACTGCGAAATTCGATATTCAAAGCGTAACGGACGAATCCGTTTGTTTTACAACTTGTTCACGGCTATGAAATATGACGCAGCCTACTCTTTACGCACTTCACCGTTGGACTTCGATTTCAAAGCGCAGGTGCCTCCCGACATGAAAACACTGCACGAAAAGCAGGACGAGCACGCTGCACTGGCTGCGCGCCTGGCCGACGACGGCGTCCAATTCGCCATGGCCGCATGGGTGGACGTGACAGGTCGGCCGAAGAGCAAGGTGGTGCCAATCGGCCACCTGCCGGACATACTGGCCGGGTCCGAGCGCTACACACCACGCGGGATCGGCCGGCTGGGTGCAATGAACCCCGCGGAAGACGAGTGCGTGGGCTTGCCGGACCCGGGCACCATGCGAATCTTGTCCTGGGACACACGAATCGCGTTCTTCAATGCCGATCTGGTCACCGGCAGCGGGCATGAGCCGTTCGAGAACTGTCCGCGGTCGGCGCTGAAGAAGGTGATCGCCAAGGCCGCCGACATGGGATTCGCGATGAACCTCGGTGTCGAGACCGAGTTCTACCTCTACCGCACCAGCGCCCTGCCTACTCTGACACCGCGCTTCACCTCGTCGGTCATCGAACCCACCCCGGCCTACGACGCTCGCGCGGTGATCGACTCGCTGGAGTTCTTCGCCGAGCTCTCCGCGCACATGGAAGCCGCCGACTACGGCCTGTACAGCTTCGACCAGGAGGGTGGCGAGGGCCAGTACGAGCTGGACTTCGCTTACACCGATGTGCTGACGATGTGCGACCGGTTGACCCACCTGCGCCTGATGCTGACCTCGCTGGCCCAGAAAATCGATGCCACAGTCACATTCATGCCCCGGCCGGAAACCCGGTCGTGGGGTTCGGGCGCCCACATGAACATGAGCCTGGTGTCGACCACCACCGGGGAAAACGTTTTCGTCGAGCCCGACGGCAGCTGGAGTAAGACAGCCATGTCGTTCGCCGCCGGTGTGCTCCACCACGCGCCCGCGCTGTCGGCACTGACCTGTCCTACAGTCAATTCCTACAAGCGGCTCACGCCCAAGCTGGCCGACGGCTCGGTGTCGTGGGCGCCGGTGTGGGCCCGCTACGGCACCAACAACCGCTCCTGCATGCTGCGCCTGCCCGAGAACCGGCCGGCCATCGAGAACCGCTCGGTGGACATGATGGCCAACATGTACCTCGCGGCGGCGTTCACGCTGGCGGCGGGCCTGGAGGGCATCGAACTGGGCCTGGATCCCGGCGATCCGGTCACCGACGATGCCAGCGACTGGGACCGCACCAGCAGCGGGGTCGGAGAGCGTCTTCCACGCACGCTGCTCGAGGCAATCGACGCGTTCGCCGCCGATCCGCTCGTCGCGGCCACCTTCCCGGCGGGCTTCGTCCGCGACTACCTCGGCATGAAAGCCGAGGAATGGGATGGCTACCACAGCGTGGTGTCCCCCTGGGAAGTCGACCGCTACCTGCTCGAAGTTTGATCCGCCCCCGACCCGAAGGTGACCACAATGACGCAACGACCTCTGCTCTCTCTTGCCGCCGGCGCCTGCCTGATCGCGCTGACGGCCGCATGTTCGGGCCCGGCGCCCGAGTCCAGCGATGCCGGTGACGAGTCGGCCGCCGCGCGCGAGATCGTCGTGGGGACTTCCGGTGACTTCCCACCCGTCTCGTTCCTGCAGGACGGATCCACCGAGGTCGTGGGGTTCGAGAACGATCTCGCCAAGGGGGTCACCGACCAGCTCGGCTGGACCTACCGATTCGAGCAGATCTCGTTCGACGGTCTGCTGCCGGCTCTGCAGTCGGGTCGCATCGACGCGATCCTGTCCGGCATGTACAACACCGAGAAGCGCCGGGAACAGGTCGATTTCATCGACTACATGCAGATCCCCCTGGCGGTCCTGACGACCGCCGAGAACGCACCGAACACCCCTGGCCCGGAAGCGTTGTGCGGCAAGGCGGTGGCTTATCTGACTTCCAGCCCGGTCGAGCGCGAACAGCTCGATGCGTGGTCGGCCGAGTGTACGGCGAAGGGCCAACCGCCGTTGGAGCCCACCGGCTTCCCGTCGGTCGCCCAGGGCGTCAACGCCGTTGCCAGCGGCCGCATCTACGGACAGATCGAGGGTGATATCACGACGCTCTACATCTCCCGCACCGAGTTCGGCAACAAGCTCGACGTGGCGTTCAACGTCGAGGGCGAGAAGAGCGTCGTCGGCATGGCCATCGCCAAGGACAGCCCGCTCAAGCCAGAGCTGCAGTCGGCGGTGGAGACCTATATCGCCTCGGATGCGTACTGCACGTCGGCGAAGGAGTGGGAGCTGACACCGACGAACCCCATCCGCCAGTGTTGACCGAGTTCTGGCACTACTTCACGCTGCCGGAACTGATCGACGGCGGGCTGCTCGCGCTGAAGATCGCGGTGCTCTCAGTGCTTCTGGCGTGGCCGGCCGGACTGCTCATCGCACTGGTATCCAACTCGCGGTGGCTACTGCCACGGTTGGTGGTGGCCGCCTACATCTGGGTGTTCCGCGGCACGCCTCTGCTGCTGCAGTTGATCTTCCTCTACAACGTGTTGCCGCAGTGGGGACTTCAGCTGTCGTCGGACAACACCGCGGTCGTCGGCCTGGCCCTCAACGGAGCGGCGTTCGCGGCGGAGATCTTCCGCGGCGGCCTCAATGCGGTGAATGTCTCGCAGATCGACGCCGCGAGGTCGATCGGCCTGTCGCCGGCGTTGACGCTGTGGCGTATTCAGCTGCCGCAGGCGCTGCGAGTGATCACGCCCGCGCTTGCCAGCGAGGCCATCATGACGGTCAAGAACACGTCGCTGGCCTCGGCGATCGCCGTCGCCGAACTCACCCTGCGCAGCCAGCAGCTCGTCGCCATCAACTTCGAGTATCTGCCCGTTTTCGGTGCTGCCGCCGCAATCTACCTGTGCTTGAACACCATTCTCATGGTGCTGCAGCAGTTCAGCGAGTGGCGGCTCGACAACACCCGGAGCACCCGACCCGGCCCGATCTCGGCGTGGGTTCGCACCCGGATGCGGGCATCGACTCCGTCGGCGCGCAACGCCGAGGAGGCACCGGTGCAGCTCGATCTGCACGCCCCTGAGTTCCAGGAGTACTGGGACCGGGTCCGCACGGTCGCCGGTCGGGACATGACCTTGCAGCCGACCGTCATCACCATCCGGGGATTGCGGAAGAGCTACGGCGAGAACGTCGTACTCGACGGTGTGGACCTGGATGTGCAGCGCGGCGAGGTGGTGTGCATCCTCGGTCCCAGTGGCTCGGGCAAGAGCACGCTGTTGCGCGCCATGGACGGACTGGTCGACGTGGACGCCGGATCGGTGGTGGTGAACCAAGTGACGGTGGCCGGTCCCGACGGGCGACGGTTCAGCGCCAAGGACCGGCTTCGCGCCGGCTTGGCGATCGTCTTCCAGCAGTTCAATCTCTTCCAGCACATGACGGTGTCGGCGAACCTGCGGGAAGGGCAGTCGCGGGTGCTGGGGCTGTCGCGGCGGCATACCACCGACGTCAACGCGATGCTGCTCCGCGAGCTCGGTGTCGAGGCCATGGCGGAGCGCTATCCCGCCCAGCTGTCGGGCGGCCAGCAGCAGCGCGTGGCGATCGCGCGGGCATTGGCGCTGGCGCCGGAGGTGATGCTTTTCGACGAACCGACCTCGGCGCTGGACCCCGAACGGGTCGGCGACGTGCTGCGCATCATGCGGCAACTCGCCGATCAGGGCATGACGATGGTCGTGGTGACCCACGAGATCGCCTTCGCGAGACAGTGCGCCTCGCGCGTCCTGTTCGTCGACGACGGCCGGATCATCGAAGAGGGCCCTCCGAGCACCGTGCTCGACGCCCCCAGTCAAGAGCGCACCAGGGCGTTCCTGTCCGCGCTGCTACCCGACACCAATCCCGTCAACCACGGAGAGGTCCTGCGGTGACGACTGCACCCCATCGATCGGCCGGCTCAGACTGTGCGGGTCTGGCCCAGAAGCTGGCCGCCGCCACCGGACGCTTCGATGACGCCAAGGGCCTTCCTCCGGAGTGTTACACCGGCGACGAGATCTTTGATCTGGAACGCAATTTCGTGTTCATGCGCGAATGGTTGTGCGTCGGCCGCGTGGACCAGATCCCGCAGCCCGGCGACTTCTTCACCGTCACGATTCTCGGCGAACCGCTGATCGTGGTCCGGCAGCCCGACGACAGCGTCAAAGTGCTCTCTGCCATCTGCCGGCACCGCGGGATGGTCGTCACCGGACCCGGCGACGGCGAAAAGGACGAATGGTTCGACGTGCCGCCGGAAGCCCGCGGCAACGCCGGCGGCGGCTTCCGATGCCCGTATCACTTCTGGGTGTACGGCACCGACGGCGCGTTGATCGGATCGCCGCAGATGCGGCGGACGAAGTGCTTCGACCGCGCCGACCCCGACCTGTCGTTACCGAGTCTGCGCGTCGAGTGCTGGCAGGGCTTCGTGTTCGTCAACTTCTCCGCCGACGCCGAGAGCCTCACCGCCCGGCTCGGGCCGGTCGACGAGCTGGTCGCGAACTGGGACCTGGCGGCGATGGCCACCGAGGAGCCGAAGCTGCAGGCCGACATGCCGTGGAACTGGAAGATCATGCACGAGAACTCGATCGACGTGTATCACGTCGATCGGTTGCACTACCCGCGTCACGCCGTACTGCCGTCCAGCGGCTACGTCCCCGTCGAGCTCGACACCGGTGACGCCGCGGTGGTGCTGATTCAATTGGCCACGCATCCGGAGTTCGCGTTGAGCCCGATCGGCCAGCCGCTGTTCCCGGTGATCGACACGCTGACCGACGAGGAGCGGGCACGCTCCTACATCATCCTGTTGCCGCCCACGCTGCTGATCATCCTGAACAGCGACTCGGCGTTCTACCGCCTGGTGTATCCGAAAGGCCCCGACGCCATCGACATTCGGCAGACCCTGATGGTGCCGGCCGACTACCGATCGCTGCCGAACTACAGCGACCTCATCGCGCTGGGCTCCGACATGCACCTGAAACTCAATTGGCAGGACTACATGGTCGACGCCGCGATCCAGCGTGCCGCCACGTCGATGTTCGCCCCGCGCGGGCCCTATGCGTGGAACGAGCACTCGGTGGCCGAGTTCGACGCGTGGGTCGCACGGCGTTACGCCACGGGCCTGCATGCCGCCGAGCCGAGCCCGGCAGCGCCGTCATGAGCTTCCCGACCGCAGATGAGCTCAATGTGGTCGTCGCGGGGGTGCCCTACGGCTACCAGGGTGACTACAGCGACGGTCGGTGGCTCACCGACGAGCACATCGCGCAGATCGAGGGGTGCGGGCCGATGGTCCGGCTCGAGCACCCCTCGGTCGACGACCTCAACGCCGGTTACCTCGTGGGGCGAAAGCCCCATGCCGTGCTCGTGGAGTGCAGTGGGACCCTGAAGAGCTGGGAGTCGTTGCCGGCCATCCTGTTCGAGTCAGCCTTCCACGGGTTCCTCAGTCCGGAGCTGCGGCTGGTGCAGTCCTGCAGCGCCGGAGTGGAACAGATCGCCGGCCTGATCCCGGACGGCGTCACGCTGTGCAACGCCTCCGGGGTGCACGCCCCTGCCATCGCCGAGACGGTGATCGCCGCCATCCTCGTGCATGCCAAGCTGATCTACCGACGACGCGCCGAACAGCGGGCACGGCGGTGGACCCAGTTGCCCGCGCGCGAATTGGCCGGCACCACGATGTGCGTCATCGGGACCGGTCACATCGGCTCCGCCGTCGCCGCGCTGGCGCAGGCGCTGGGGATGACCACCGTCGGGGTGCGCCGCCATCCGGTACCGACACCCGGCTTCGACGTGACGGTCGGACCGGCAGGTCTCGACGACGCGCTGAGCCGCGCCGACTACCTGGTCATCGCGTGTCCGTTGACCGCCGACACCGAGGGGCTCCTCACCGCCGACAAGTTCGCCCGGCTGCCTCGCGGGGCCTACCTGGCCAACGTCTCGCGCGGCGCGGTCGTCGATGAAGCGGCGATGATCGAGGCGTTCGAGCAGGGCCGGCTCAGCGGCGGGTTCTTGGATTGCCATGTACACGAACCTCTTCCGGACGACAGCCCGCTGTGGGACATGCCGGGCGTGGACATCTCGCCGCACGACTCGCACGCCTCGAATCTGCTGGGCGACCGCCAGGTCGAGTTGTTCTGCCGCAATCTGAAGCACTTGATCCACGGGGAGCCACTGGTCAATGTCGTCGACACGACACTCGGATACTGACGCCGCGATCTTCGTCTGGGGCGAAACCGCCTCACCGGACTTGTCTTTCACCCCGGTTGGCGGCGCCCATGAGGTCGGCCTGGTGCCGGTCGGCGCCGTCGAGCAGCACGGTCCGCACCTGCCGGTTGCGACCGACACCATCATCGCGACCGCGATGTGTGAGCGGGCGGCCGCGATGACGGGTGCGCCGGTGCTGCCGGCGATTTCCCTCGGTGTCAGCTACGGCCACGGCACCGAGTTGCCTGGGACGCTGTCGTTGACGCCGGCACTGTTGAACGGCATCGTCGGCCAGTACGTGCACTGGGCAGCGCTGTCGGGGCTGCGGCGGCTGCTGTTCGTCAACGCACACATGGGCAACGCCGCCGCGCTGGGCACCGCGACCGACCGCCTCCGGTTGGAACGCCGGGACGTTCGGGTCGGCGTCGTCGACTGGTGGATGTGCGACGAGCAGGTGTCCGAGGCGATGCTGGCCGACGCCGCGGACGCGCACGCCAACTGCGCCGAGACCTCGGTGATGTTGGCGATCCGGCCCGACCTCGTGCATCGCGACCGGATGCTCGAGGCCGACGACGAGGACCGCACCGCCGATCTGGTGTTCCGGTACACCGCCACCGAGTTGTCCCGCAACGGTGTCACCGGTCGGCCGTCGCTGGCATCCGCCGAATTCGGCGAGAAGCTCTGGCGCCTGGCCGCCGAAGGCCTTGCAGCGCGCGTCCGCCGCGGCCGCGTCGAGGAACCTCCCCTGTAGCCCTGACCGGCACCGCACCTTGCACCGCGACCCCTTGCACCGCGAGCGCGCGAGTCTGCCCCTCGACACGCCGCGCATCACCGACATTTTGCGCGCGCTCGACGCCTGCGAGCGCTCATCGCCAGCCAACGAACGCGCAGAACGACTGCTACGGTTCGTATACCGTACACACAGGGGGCACGTGATTCGACTCTCCGAGAACGACCGACACATGCCAGGCCATGCCGCGCTGGTTGTCGTGGACGTGCAGAACGACTTTTGCAGCCCGCAGGGATCGCTACCGGCGGGATACCGCTTCGATCTGCAGTTCGTCGATGCGATGCTGCCGCGGCTCCACAAACTCATCGAGGCGGCGAGACACAGCCGCATACCGGTGATCTTCGTCCGCACGCTGCACGACCCCTCGAACGACAGCCATGCGTGGCTCGCTCGTCTCGGTGACGCCGCGGACAACGCCCGCACCGGCGTCACCTGCCGCACGAATACCTGGGGCGCTGAGTTCTTCGGTGTAGCACCGCAAGCCGGCGATCACATCGTCACCAAGCATCGCTTCTCCGCGTTCGTCGGCACCAACCTTGCCCTCACACTGAGGTCTCTGGACGTCCAGTCGATTCTGTTCACCGGAGTCGCCACCGAAGTGTGCGTGGAGTCGAGCCTGCGTGACGGCCTCTTCCACGACTTCTATGTGACCCTTGTCGAGGACTGCGCGGCGTCGTACACGAAGACGGCGCACGACGCGTCCGTTCACGTGGTCGGCAAGCATTTCGGTCTGGTGACGACAGCGGACGAGCTCGTCGATCGTTGGACAAAAACACGAGACACCGAGGAGGCGGGAGTTGCCGAATGAGTCTGGAGCGAAAGCCATTCCCACCATCCAGCAGGAGCCCGTCCTGCGGGATCGTGTGTACGCGACGTTGGAAGACCTCATCGTCCGCCGCGTGCTCGCGCCTGGCGAGCGACTGCTGGAGAACGAACTGGCGGCCCAACTCGGCGTCAGCCGCAACCCCGTGCGCGAGGCACTGACGATGCTGGCTCGCGCCGGTTGGGTCGACATTCATCCCCGCAATGGCGCCTACGTCCACGCGCCCACCAGCGACGAGATCGACGACTTCTTCGACATGCGCACGCTGCTGGAGTCCTACGCAGCCGAACGAGCGGCCACCCGGGTGACCGGTGATCAGCTCGACATACTCGAGGAGATCTGGCGTGAGGGGGTGGCCGCCGTCGAGGCCGGCGACATCCAGGGTGTCGTGTCAGCCAACTCCTCGTTCCACAGCCGGATCAGCGAGTGGTCGGGCAACGCCATGCTGCACTCGACACTGTCGCTGATGAAAAAGCGTGTGCGATGGTATTTCTCCTCGGTTGCGGATGTTCGCGGCATGGCCTCGTGGAACGAACACCGACGCATCATCGATGCGTTGCGGGCCCGCGACTCCGCTCACGCCTCCACGCTGATGCGCGCTCATACGATCGCCACGGCCGAGATGTATCGCAGCCGCGCGACCGCCGACGCCGCAACTGCTTGATCTTGCAAATTTGACGCGCACCGTAAACCCGAAGGAAACAAACAGGAAATAACCCGGTGGTCAACTCCGTGTATACAACATACCGAGAGGAGCTGGCATGGCACCGGCGGTTGTGGAGTCCTCAGTCGCGACTGACGCCATCTCCATCGAAGGCTTGACCAAGGTCTACGAACGAATCACCGGTCGAGAGGTCGTCCGTACCTACGCGCTGAACGGTGTCGAACTCTCGGTGCGTCCCGAGGAATTCGTGTCCCTGGTGGGACCATCCGGGTGCGGCAAGACCACGGTGCTCAAAGTGATTGCCGGCTTGCTGAGCCCGTCTGCCGGGCGCGTCGAGGTCAACGGCACTCCGGTCACCGGTACAGGCACCGACCGCGGCGTGGTGTTCCAACAGCCTTCCTTGCTGCCGTGGCGCACCGTACGCCAGAACATCGTCGAGTCGCTGCGCTTCGCGGGTGTCCCCCGTTCCCAGCGCCGCCCGCGCGCTGACAAGTATCTCCAAATGGTCGGACTCGCCGGCTTCTTCGACCACTACCCCGGGGAACTCTCTGGCGGTATGCAGCAGCGCGTCGGGATCGCCCGTGCCTTGGCACTCGAACCCCAGGTGCTGTTGATGGACGAGCCATTTGGCGCGCTCGACGCGATCACCAGACAGCACATGCAGACCGAACTGATGCGGATCTGGTCTCAGGAGAAGCGTTCGGTCCTGTTCGTCACACACTCGATCGAAGAGGCGATGCTGCTGTCGGACCGCGTGTGGTGATGGCCGATGGGAAGGTTCGCGCCGACATCGCCGTCCCGATCGACCGGCCACGGACCCGTACCGGATTGATCAACGATCCGGTGGCACGAGAACTGCGCGCCCACCTCGAAGAACTCCTGTAGACCAGGGAACGGAGTCAGACACTCATGCCCGCAGTCATCGAGCGCGAACAGATCAGTACAGCAGAACTGTTGCGGCGCAGATTGTTCAGTTGGGAGCGCCTCGTACAGGTGCTGCTGGTCGTCTCGGTGTTGCTGATCTGGGAGATCACAGGTCGCATGGTGGGCGACTTCTTCCTGGCACCCCCGTCGCAGCTCCCGTCGGCGTTCTGGGAGATGTGGGCGACCGGCGAGCTGTGGCGCGCGGTGCTGGACAGCCTGAGTTCCCTGCTCGTCGGCTTCTGCCTGGCGATCATCGTCGGTATCAGCGTCGGTTTCTTCATGGGGTGGTACGGACCGGCCGGTCGGACCCTGAACCCGTTCGTCTCGGCGCTGTATGTGGTGCCGACGGCCGCACTGGTGCCGATGTTCATCATCTGGTTTGGCCTCGGCTTCACCGCACGCACCGTCACGGTATTCCTCTTCTGTGTCTTCGAAATTCTGATCAGCACATACACGGGAGTTCGCAACGTGGACCGCAACTTGGTGGACGCGGCGCGTGCGTTCGGTGCGAATCGGTGGCAATTGTTCAGCAGCGTTGTGTCATTCGCTTCGCTGCCCTACATCTTCGCCGGGTTGCGGATGGGCATATCGCGAGCGGTCAAGGGAATGGTCGTCGCCGAACTGCTCTTCGCAGTTACCGGGCTGGGGGGCTTGATCAGCACGGCCGCCAACTACTACCGCACCGACAAGGTCTTCGTCGGAGTCATCGTGCTCGCCTTCCTCGGCGTGACCCTCGCAGCTGCAGTGCAGCTACTCGAACGCCGCCTCATGCCATGGCATCGCGGGATTCACGCCTAACACATCGTCGACCAGAAGGGACCGTCATGAAATATCACCGCCTCAGCGCGCTGGTGGCCGCAGCCGCCACAGCGCTGACCCTCGCAAGCTGCTCGTCCACTGAGCCACAGGATGATCCGGCGACGCCAATGAAGGTTGCGTTCGCCTCGGACCTCGATCCGGCCGACATCGCCGACTACCTCGGTGCACAGAAAGCCGGCGCCGAGATCACTGCGCTCAACGAAGACAGCGCCGTCGTCGCGGGCCTGCAGAACGGCAACTTCGACATCGGCAATATGGACGGTGCTTCGGCGATCAAGGCCGCACAGAGCGGCGTCGACGTCAAGATCGTCTATGTCAGCCAGGTCATTCCCGAGTTCGTGCTGGTCGCACAGCCGCAGTACCAGAGCATCAACGACCTCGCACGTGCGCGGGTCGCCTATCACGGACCCGGCTCCCCCACTGAAACTCTGCCGCGCGAACTCGCCCGCCAGGCGGGCCCCGATCTGGAGAACCAGATCAACTGGAGCGTGCTGCCGGAGTCTCCCAACCGGGCGGCGGCCATGCTGGGCAAGCAGATCGACGCCACCGCACTGGAATTCGGTGACGTCCTGACACTGCAGGACGAAGGAGAGTTCACCGTCCTCGGCGATTGGAGTGACCTCGAAGGCGACAGCGCCAGCGCATTCAACACCGTATGGGTGACCTCGGGGAGGTTCCTGGAAAGCAACCGTGACCGGGTCGTCGATTTCCTCACCGACGTCCAGAGCGCCTACGACCAGTTCTATCAGGACGAGGGTGCGTGGACCACAGCCGCGAAGGAGCAATTACCCGACGTGCGTGAGGACTTCCTGCCGCAGATCTACCAGTACTACTCCCAGGCCTCGTTCTACCCGAAGACCGGAACCGCGCCGTTGACAGCAGACAGCTGGGCCAACATGGACGCGTTCTTCCAGTCACTCGGTGAGTACAGCCAGAGCGCTGATCCCTCCATGGTGGACTTCGACGTGATCACCGAAGTGTCCGGATCCAAATGAGCTCAGGACGGGGCATGGTCGCCGCCAGCCATCCGCTCGCCGTCGACGCCGCACTTGCCGTCCTCGATGCGGGCGGTACCGCGGCCGACGCGGCCGTCGCCGCGGCGGCGATGCTCACCGTTGTCGACCCCCGCTCCACCGGGGTGGGGGGCGATCTGTTCGCGCTGTACTGGGAGTCGGGCGCCGATGAACCCGTCGGGCTGGCGGCGGCGGGCGGCGCACCGGCCGGCATGACGGTAGAGGCCTTGCGTTCTCAGGGGTTTGAAGCGATGCCTCCCGACGGGCCGTGGACGGTGACCGTGCCCGGCGCCACCTGGGGGTGGACCGCGCTGCTCGACCGCTTCGGCCACATCAGCGTCGAGCGGATTCTCCGCCCGGCCATCGAGACAGCACGCAACGGATTCGCGGTGAGCCCGATCGTCGCCGAAGAATGGCGTTTGGGCGCAGACAAACTGCGCCGCAACCCGGATGCCGCCGCGGTGTTCCTTCCCGACGGCCACGTTCCCGAGGCCGGCGACACGTTCGCCAATCCCGGCCTCGCGGACGCGCTCGACTGCTACGCCAGCGACGGGCATCAGTCCTTCTACACCGGCGCACTCGCGGCCGGCTTCGTCGACGCGGTCAACCGCGCCGGAGGCCCACTGGCGGCCTCCGACCTGAGCAGCTGGTCCGGTCCTGAGTGGACGGCGCCGATCCGGGGCCGGTTCCGAGGCATCGATGTGTACGAAATGCCGCCCCCTGGCCAGGGTCTGGTGGTTCTGGAAGCGGCGGCTCTCTACGAAGATCTTCCCTTGACCTCGCCGGGGGAAGCCGATCACCACCTGATCGAATGCCTCAAGGCTGCCTTCCACGATGCCGCCGACCATGTCGCCGATCCGCGGTTCGGTTCAGTTCCGGTCGCTGATCTCCTCGACGAGGAACGTCTCTCGACGGTGCGCGACTCGATCGGCCCCGAAGCGTCCCATACCCGGGGGCCGGGGGTGGCCTCGGACACCGTGTACGTGTGTGTGGTGGACCCATCCGGTGCTGCGTGCTCGCTGATCCAAAGTCTCTACGAGAGTTTCGGATCCGGCATCATGGCTCCGGGTAGCGGTGTTCTTCTGCACAACCGCGGCAACGGTTTCACGCTCCGCGACGATCACCCCAACCGGCCCGAAGGCGGTAAGCGCCCGTATCACACCATCATTCCGGCGATGCTCGGAGACGGCACCGGCTTCCGGGGTTGTCTGGGTGTGGTCGGTGGGTTCATGCAGCCGCAGGGACAGCTGCAGATCCTGCGCAACGTGTTGGACCGCGGCATGTCGGCACAGCAGGCCGTCGACGCTCCGAGATTGCGCGTGATGCCGGGCCGCTCCATCGGGTTGGAGGTGGGTTTCGATGACGCTTCCGCGGCAGAACTGGTCCGCCGCGGCCACCAGATCGCCGACCTGCCGCGCTTCGAATGCGGAGGCGCACAGATGATCCTGCGCACGGACGCGGGGCTCGAAGGTGGGTCCGACCGGCGCAAGGACGGTTACGTCGGCACTTGCTGACCAACTACAGAGGAGCAACATGCAGGGAATCGGACTGAGCCTGCCCAACCGCGGAATTCTGTTCGGAGCCATCAGCGTCGCGGAGATGCTCGATCTCGCCGAGGGCGCCGATCAGGGAGCCTTCTTCGATTCGGTCTGGGTCGGTGACGGTCTCATCGCCAAGCCACGCGTGGAGGCGGTGGCCAGCCTCGCCGCGATCAGCGCCCGCACCCAGCGAGTCAAGCTCGGTGTGTGCTGCCTTGCCACCTTCCCGCTGCGCCAGCCGGTGATCTTCGCGGCGCAGTGGGCCAGCCTCGATGTGCTGTCCGGCGGGCGGGCCCTGTTGGCGGTGTGTCTAGGTGCAACCACCGAGCGCAGCGGCGGCAATGTCGTAGCCGAACTGGCCGCGGCAGGGATCACTGGCCGCGAGCGGGTCCCGCGCCTCGAAGAAGGGGTGCGCCTGGTGCGGGCGCTGTGGAGCGGACCGACCTCGTGGGACGGCCCCTACTGGTCGTTCCCCGAAGTGTCGTTGGAGCCCAAGCCCGTGCAGGATCCCTGTCCGATATGGATCGCGAGCAATCCCGATCCAGCTCGTATGCCGGAGCGCCGGTATCGGGCGGCTATCGAACGCGTCGCGACGTTGGCCGACGGTTGGCAGACCGCGGTGACGACGCCCGAGGAGTTCGGTCGAAAATGGGACGAGATCCGCACGGCGGCCGAGGCCGCCGGCCGCGACATCACCGCGTTGACGTCCTCGGCGCACCTGATGATCAACCTGGGCTCGAGCCGGGACGAGGCGAGAGCTGAGGGGAAACGATTCCTCGATACCTATTACTCGATGGACAGCACCGACGAAATCCTGGACCGCTGGGGCGCTTTCGGGACTCCTGAGGAAGTCATCGCACGTGTCGATCAGTATCTGGAACGTGGCTTGGACATCCCGATCCTGCGGTTCGCGTCCTTCGACCAGTCGCGGCAGATGGAACTCGCCGAACAGACACTGCTTCCCGAGCTGCAACGCCGCCGCAGCACGGTGCCCACCGCTTGATGGCCGACTACCTGGAGACCACACTGCTCACGCTGGTCGGCACCGACACCTCGGTTCCTGCCGGCAGCACCGAGATACCGCCCGGTGACCCACGATTGCGCGAGACCGTCACCACCGGAATCCTTCCGATGATCGAGGAACTCGGACCCGACGAGATCCGACAGCACCCCTGCGGTGACATCGCTGCCCGGTTCGGCCCTGACACTCCCGACGGTCTCCTGCTGCAGACCTACATCGTCTCCCAGCACGGGAATCTGATGGCCGATCCGCACGACGCGCGCATCGTTGACGGAACGCCGTGGGGGCTCGACGGTCCCACCGTGGTGGGCCAGGGCGCCAACCAGAACAAGGGTCCGATGGCCGCGGCGTTGACGGCTGTACGGGAATTGAGGACATTGCGGCGCGCAGTCTGGTTGACGGTCAATTGTGAAGGCCGCAGCAGCCATGACGGCTCGCGCCGCATCTACCATGACCTCGAGGTGCAGGCCGCTCACTCCATTCTCGCCTTCGGCACGAATCTGGCGGTGTCGCTCGGTAATCGGGGCCGGGTCGACGTCCGGATCACTGTGCGTGGCGCATCGTCGCATTCCAGCCAGCCGGAGCGGGGCTGCAATCCGATTCCCCCCGCGGCGGACGTAGTGGCCAGACTGGCCGAGACACCTCTTCCCCCACCGCATCCCGAACTCGGGCCGGCAACCGCGACGCCGTACCAATTCCGGTGCGAACCGATTGCTCCGCACACACTGCCGTCGTCTGTGCTCGTGGTGGTGGATCGGCGGTTGCTGCCGGGGGAACATCCCGATGAGGCGACCGACGGGATCCGCGGTCACCTCGACGGGGTGTGGCCGGACCTGGATGTCGTTGCTGGCGCCTCGATGTTGCCTGCGCTGGTGGATCCGTCCGCACCCGTCGTGACCGCGCTGGCAGGTTTCCCGACGACTTACAGCCGCAACGCATTCGACGCGGGGTATGGATGCTCGCTCGGAGTGCCCACCGTCATGTTCGGGCCGGGGCGCCGCGACTTCGGCGCCGGTGTTGTCGCCGCCGAGGCAGTGTCGCTTTCGGACTGTCGGGTTGCCACCACCGCGTTGTCCGAGGCCGCCCGAGCATTGTGCGGTTGAGCGGTGTGGGAATTCGGGGTCGTCATCCTGGCTGGACTGGCGGCAGGCGCGATCAACGCCGTCGTCGGTTCGGGGACGCTGGTGACATTCCCGGTACTGATCGCGCTGGGTTACCCACCGGTGGTCGCGACGATGAGCAATGCCATCGGCCTCGTTGCCGGCGGCGTCAGCGGGGCGTGGGGGTACCGGCGGGAGATCGCCGCACAGAAGGCGGTGGTGATGGCCCTGCTGCCGGCATCAGCGCTGGGCGCGCTGACCGGTTCGTTCCTCCTGTTGTCGCTGCCTGACGACACCTTCGAGATCGTGGTGCCTGTGCTGTTGGCAGCTGCACTGGTCCTGGTCGTCGTCCAGCCGCGGCTGCAGAGGTGGGTGGCGAACCGGCGGGCAGATACCGCAAGGACCATCAGTCCCACGCTCGTCGTCACCGTGTATCTGGTGGGCGTCTACGGCGGCTACTTCGCCGCCGCCCAGGGCGTGCTGCTGATGGGTGTACTGGGCATACTGCTCGCGCAGGACCTGCAGTTGTCCAACGGTCTGAAGAACCTGCTCGTCGGTGTCGTCAACCTGTTGGCCGCGATGGCCTATACGTTCGTCGCGTTCGACCGCATCGCCTGGACGGCAGCCGGCGGCATTGCCGCCGGCGCCCTGGTGGGCGGTTGGCTCGGCGCCAAGTACGGCCGCAAACTGAACGCGACCTGGCTGCGGGCGGTGATCGTGGTCCTGGGCCTGACCGCCCTCGTGCGCATCTTGACGACCGGTTGACTCGCACCAGCTGATCCGCCCCGCGCCTTGCACCGCGAGCGCGCGCGTCTGCCCCTCGACACGCCGCGCATCACCGGCACTCAGCGCGCGCTCGCGCCCGGCGAGCGTGACAAAACTGCCCCCGACGCGGTGAGATGGCCCCATGACCACCTGGTCGACAGCAATCGGCATCGATGTCCCGATCGTCAACGCTCCGATGGGCGGCGTCGCCGGCGGGCGACTGGCTGCGGCCGTGTCCGACGCCGGCGGCCTCGGCATGATCGGAATGGGCAGCAGCGCAACCGCAGCCAAGCTCGTTGACCAGTTGGCATACGTTGAGAACCTGGCCAGACCCTTCGGTATCGGACTCATCGGCTGGGTGGTGCACAACGAACCGGCACTGCTGGACACCGCGCTCGAAGCGCGGCCGGCCCTGCTGTCGGTCAGCTTCGGCGACGACTGGTCCTGGGTGGCCAGGGCGCACAGCGCAGGCGCCACCACAGTCACCCAGGTCGCGGATCTGCAGGAGGCCAGACGTGCCGTGGACGCCGGTGTCGACGTCCTGGTCGCGCGCGGTGCGGAGGGCGGCGGCCACGGCCGCCCCAAGGTCGCGACACTGCCGCTACTTGTCGAGGTCCTCGAGCACCTGAGCGTGCCGGTACTCGCCGCCGGCGGAATCGGTTCTGCCCGCGCGGTTTCCGCTGTCCACACGGCGGGCGCGGCAGGTGTGTGGGTCGGCACTGCTCTGGCCGCCTGTGCAGAGTCGATGTTGACGGACCCCGCACGTGAGGTGATGTTCCGCGCTCAGAACACCGACACCGTGCTGTCCCGTGCCTTCGACGTCGCGCTCGGCTATCCGTGGCCGCGCGATCTCCCGGAACGGTTGCTGCGCAACACCTTCACCGACCGATGGCAAGACCGGGACGACGACGTCGACGAAAACAGCCGAGCGGCACTGCGAATCGCGATCGACAACGACGACTACACGATCGCGCCGATCAACGCGGGCCAATCCGTCGGACAGGTCAACGCCAAAGAACCGGCGGCAAAGGTCATCGCGCGCCTCACGGACACGATCTAATCCAGCGTCGCCCAAAACTCGTTCAGCACCGACGCACCCCGCGTGGGATCCTCCACCATCCACCAATGACCAAGCCCCTCGAGCACTTCCGTGCGCGCTCCGGCCCGATCGGCGGCACGCCGACGGGTGTCGTTCTCCCCGATGTACGGATCCTCGGTGGCCAGCAGAGACAGACCCGGCCGCGCTGCCGCGTTCTCCAGCGCCTTGCCCGCCTCGGCCATCACCGGCTGCGCCGCCGACCGGTACAGCGCAAGGATCGCCCGACCCATGTCGTCGTTCTGCCCGGCGGCCAACGCCGCCGCGATGTCCGACGGGAAGCCCAGCGACTGCATCAGCTCGGTGCGCGCGTCCAATCCGCCGCCCATCATCGAGGCGATCAGCTCTTCGCCTGCTTCGGGGGTCTGCCACACCTGCGCCATGTCGTGCCAGACGTAGTCCGGGTCGAACAGCCCGACGACGTCGCTGACCCAGCTGCGGACCAGCTCAGGTCGGTGCATCACGGCGTTGAGCACGTGCCCGCCGCCCCAGTCGTGCCCGACCAGGTCGATCGGCCCGTCGATGCCCGACAGCTGGTCCTCGAGCCAGTCCCGGTACTCCAGGTACGTCGCCCCGAACCCGTCGGGCAACGGCGCGCCGAACCCGGGCGGTGACAGCAGGACGACGTCGTCGCGGCCAAGCTCGGCAACCAGCGGTCCCCAAATCGCGTCGGTTTCGGGATTGCCATGCACCAACACCACGGTCATACGCTCATCCTGACATGGCGCAGATCCGTTTTAAGACGCGGACTAAAGGTACCGACGGAGCCACTCTGGTGTTTGAAGTCACCAACCAAAATGCCGAGGCGTTGGCGACCGCTCGTGATTTCGACTCTTGCGCGGAGCTGTGATCGATTCCCGAACAGCCTGGATCGACTGACCGAATATGACGTATCGACGATACACTCGTCCAAATACACAGGGCCGGCGACGAACTCACCTCAATCAGAGCGGCGTTCAGTGGTAGGTCCCCGGACGACGACTATTCGGCCGCGCCGACGGGCCGGCTGTAGATGAATCCGGGGGCGTAAAACTCCAGCGATCCGCTAGCCCGGACCAAGACGCGCACGTGGGTTACCTCCTCGTCGTCCTGTACCCGTTCCATATAGCGCGTCAGGTGCGCCAGGTCGTCGTCTTCGGGACAGTTTCCATCACGATTTCCTGCCGCGCAGCGTTGCCGCAGACGGGTGCGTGCGTCGGGACGGATTCGGGAAGCACAACCAACAGCGGCAGATCTGAGCACGCCGCGGCGTCGCACTCATGCACCCCGCCCATCCAGCGGAACCGAGCGGCCTCACCACAGACGCCACACACCGGCCAATCAGTCAACGACGACTCCCCCAAGCTGTAGCAGTGACCGGATTCTACCTGGGGCTACCGACATCACCGCTGTTCAAGGGGCATAAATTGCCTGGATCCTGGTGAGGGCGACGACGGCATTTCATGGTTGGCCGCGACGACTTTCCGACACTGGTAAACCGACGAGGCATGTGAGCCGTCGGTCAACACCGTCGAGCGACCACGGCCTGTCCATTGCGGGTTTTGTTCGTCCCTAGTAGCAGCGGCCCACCGCTCAAAGAAGGTTGCGCAGTTGCGATAGCCATGTCGGCGCCGGAGATATCCTTGTGATGATGACGAGGCAAAGTAAACCGAAGGTTCTTACTATCCGCGAGAAGATCTTGCTCGACGGAGAAAGCGATTGGGTGAAGCTCCAGCAGGTGCACGACTATGTCGCTTCGGAAAACCGTTCGGAGTCCTTGGCGGAGGTCCAGCGAAAGACCCTTGCATTGGTCCGCGCTATGACCGAGGAAGGTGTCATTGCGCTGGGTGAACCAGTCGAACATGGCGCCCGCTTCGAGGACTGGGACCTGCCGCTTGACGACGCCATCGCACGGTTGGGCACCGAGTACATCGACCGGTTCGACGACCGCCTCCGCTGGCCACTGCTGCTGTGGTTCCGCGTCACGGACGAGGGAAAGCGAATCGGACGAGCCTACGAGCCCGAGTATGACGCTTGGCTTGCCGATCTCCGCGCACAAGGCACAGAGTACGAGCCCCTACCACTTCATCTCGTCCCGGGAGGAAACACCAAAAGCCGCGGATGACGTTCACCAAGAACAGTCCGACGGTAGACCTCTTGAGGGCTCGGATACGGATAGGCTTGCTACTAGCGAACTGAGAACCGACTGAGTCATTTGGTTTACCTCGCGAGACAGTCGCGGCCGGAATTGCGCTTCAACTAGAACACTGTGCTCCACCAGGCCGCCTACCGCACCAGTGTTCACCACATAGTTCGAGAACTGGCCCCATAGGGAGCGCTTACCGATTGTGAACCAGCCGCTACTTCGCACAGCAGCAACACTGTTGAAACCGAGAGAAACGTTGTGATGCAGCACATTATCGGCGCCCAAGTCGTTCAGAGTACGGCCAGCAGACTCTTGCACGAACTCCTCGGAGACCGAGCCCGTGAATTGGTACAGCGCGATGGTTTCGCAGCCATCCCAGTTACTTCGCTTTGAAGCAATATGGCGCAAGGCAATTCGAGTCACGGGTGCCGGCTCGGCTGGAGTGCCAACAACTGTCCAGCCGACAGGAACCTCCAGACCGGGAAGCCAGTAACCTAGGCCGGCAAGAGGCACCAATGTGATTGAGCCGACGTGGCTGCGGATCTCCTCGACCACCGATGAGACGATAAGCGATCGTGATATCGCCACGTTCCTCGTACTCATCAGCCCCCCAACGCTGCCCGCGGATTGGCCAAAATCGCGAGAAAGCCGCCAATGCCAGCAACTACCGTGCCAACACCTGCCAAGATTCCCGCATCGAGGTTCGGCAGGTCCGGTTGCGATAGCACTGGCGCGCCCCCGCTGGGCGCCCACGGAGGCGAAAGTCCCGGCGGACTTTGAACCGGTGGATGATCCATAACCGGTAAGTGCGGAGGCGGGGCGATAATCGGCGCCTCGCCGCCTGCCGGTGGCGGTGGCGGTGGCGGGATCAGCGGTGGTGGTGGCGCCTCCGGCAAATGAACCTTCTTAGGGCCGTCTACGCCGGGCGGATACCCCACGTCGAGGGTGGGGCCATGACCCGCGCTCTCGCGAACACTGATGGTCGTGCCGTCGGGCAGAACGACCCTGTCATAGATTTTGTCGGCAATCTCTTCGGGTATGGGGACTCGTACGCCACCTTCCGAGTACTTCTCCCAAAGATCAAAAATGTCGCCATCAGCGTCGACTTCTTTGATCCCCCTGCGCTTGCCGTCGCGGAGTTGTTCGAGCTCCTTGGCGATCTCCGGGCCAGTGTGGGGACCGTCGCCGCTGTCGTCGTACAGTTGAATCTCGCCATTACCGTCGGCAATCGGTTGCGCCGGTGACGGTTTACCTTCCCAATCCTGGGGGATCATGCTGTTGAGCGCTGCTGCCCCCGCTCGTAGCTCGGAGCCGACCTGTGCGTCTTCGGAGACCAAAGCGCCTGCCCGCATCACGATGTAGCTGACATGCTCCCCAGCCTTCGCCTTGCGCGCCGCATACAGGCCAGCTTGCTCGCTGCTATACCGGCGGATGTCGCTGACCGCCAAGTTCTCGCCAACGCGGAAATCGTCAGCTTCTGCTTCAGCGATTGCGTCGAGGGCACGGTCTCGCGCATGACTGAGGTTTTGCGCCCCGCGATTGGCCGCCTTTGCCATGTCGCGCATGTGGTCAGCCGCTCGATAGATCGCGCCCCGATCGGCGTATGCCGACTCGCGTGCGGCGTCCGCCCCACTACCTTCCCACACCGTTCCACCCGGCGCGGAGATCTGCTGAACGTGCGCGTCTGTGGCGGCTTCGATTCGATTAGCTGCTGCCCGATAGGAATCCGCCGATGAGGAAAGCTCATTGACGGCGTCGATCCAGTTCTCGATGTCCGACCGCGTCGGGAGACCTTCACCCGGGGCAGGCGCAGCACTGGGCCTCGGAGCCGCGATTCGAAGCAATCCAACCGGCATCCCACTCACATCGAGACCCTGCGGATGCCCGCGGCGCCGTCCTCATCGGATGCCGTATAGTCGCTCGCTGCACTCTCAGCGTCCAGCCCCCGATCAGCCAGACGAGCGGCATACGCTTGACTGAAGGCTGCAATAGCGGCGGAGACTGCGGCAGCGCCGAGGCACGACGCCTTCCCGCCTATAAGCGCAGGCATGTCAGTGGCGGCGACTAGCTGACTCGCATGTTCATGGAGCGTCGCTGACGACGAGAGCAGTCCCTCTGGATTCACGGCGAGCGGATCTGACACCTGCTTGCTACCCCCGGGAGTGATGGCCGTTCGTGTAGTTTAACAGCGGACTTGCTCGTCACCCCGCACTTGGATCGGCGTCAAAGGACAGCATCTACGGCGCCTGGAAACGGTGAGATCCACGGTTGACCACTACGCCTCATATATCACGCCAGCACCAGTTGTCCCCTTGCTGGAAAGGTTTGCGGCCGCGGACAATCCGCTGACGTCCGCAAACGTGAACCGTGCCGAACATCGGCTCCGACACCGTTCGCCCCGCTTCAGGGTCATACGCTCATCCTGACATGGCGCACTACAAGTGGGCGGTCAGCGTCGGGATCGCGGAGAGCACAGCGGCGTCTTCAATGGTCGGCGGAACCTTGTAGTCCACACCGGAGGCGATCTCGCGGATGGTGCGGCGCAGAATCTTCCCGGACCGCGTCTTGGGCAGTGCCGACACGGCATAGACCTCGCGCAGCGCGGCGACAGGCCCGATCTCGTTGCGGACCAGAGCGACAAGGTCACTTTGCAGCGTCGCCGCGTCGACGGTTGCGCCCGCCTTGAGCACGACGAAGGCCACCGGGCGTTGGCCCTTGACTTCGTCGGGGATCCCGATGACGGCGCACTCGGCAACCGCGGGATGCGTGCCGACGACAGCTTCCATCGACCCGGTGGTCAACCGGTGTCCCGCAACGTTGATCACGTCGTCGCTGCGGCCCAACACGAACAGGTATCCGTCGTCGTCGAAGTACCCGGTGTCGCCGGTGGTGTAGAAGCCCGGAAACGCATCGAGGTAAGACGACCTGAACCGCTCGGGCGCATTCCACAGCCCCTGCAGCGAACCCGGCGGCAACGGCAACCGGATCGCGATGTTGCCCTCCGCGTTGGGGCCGAGTTCAGCTCCGTGGGCGTCGAGCACCCGAACGTCGTAGCCGGGAACCGGCACGGAGGCCGAGCCGGCTTTGATCGGCAATGGTTCCAGCCCACGCGGATTGGCGCAGATGGCCCAGCCGGTCTCGGTCTGCCACCAGTGGTCGACGACGGGCCGGTCGAGTTTGTCGGAGGCCCAGTGGTAAGTCTCGGGGTCGAGTCGCTCACCGGCTACGAACAACGTACGTAGCGAGGTCAAGCGGTACTGGGCGAGTTCGCCGGCCTCCGGATCCTCCTTGCGGATGGCACGCAGCGCGGTCGGCGACGTGAACAGAACGTTGACATCGTGGTCATCGACGACCCGCCAGAACGCCCCGGCGTCGGGGGTGCCGACGGGTTTGCCCTCGTACAGGACTGTCGTCGCGCCGACGATCAGCGGCGCGTAGACGATGTAGGAGTGGCCCACCACCCAGCCGACGTCGGACGCGGTCCACATGACGTCGCCCGCACCGACGTCGTAGATGTTGGCCATCGACCAGGCCATCGCCACCGCATGGCCGCCGTGGTCACGCACCACGCCCTTGGGTTTACCGGTGGTGCCGGACGTGTACAGGATGTAGAGCGGGTGGGTGGCGGAGACCGGGACGGGATCGGCCGGCGCCGCGTCGGCGACCATCGTGTCCCAGTCCAGCCATCCCGGTTGATGCCGGGCGTCGCCGGGGACTTCGGGCCGGTTCTTGACCACGACAGTGTCCGGCGGCGACGTGCTGAGCTCCAGCGCCTTGGCCACCGTGGGCAGGTACTCGACGCAGCGTCCGGGTTCCAGACCGCCAGACGCCGTCAGCAGCACCTTCGGCTGCGCGTCATCCATCCGGGCGGCGAGTTCGGCCGCGGCGAACCCGCCGAACACCACCGAGTGGATCGCACCGATGCGGGCACACGCCAGCATCGCGACGACGGCCTCGGGGATCATCGGCAGGTAGATGACGACGCGGTCGCCCGCCGTCACGCCGAGGTCGGTGAGCATGCCGGCGTGCACCGCCACACTGTCGCGTAGTTCGCGGTAGCTGAACCGGCGTCGAGCCCCTGTCATCGCCGAGTCGAAGACCAACGCGACGCGGTCGCCGTGTCCGGCCAAGACATGGCGGTCGAGCGCGTTGTGGCAGGTGTTCAGCGTCCCGTCGGGAAACCACCGCCACGCGTGCGGATCGGAGTTGTCCAGCGCGACGGTCGGCTCGGTGTACCAATCGATGGCCGCGGCCGCCTCCAGCCAGAACCCCTCGGGGTCGGAGATGCTGTCGCGGTGCGCTTGCGCCGCGCTTCTCTGTCGGTGAGCAGACATGCCAACCGGGCCGATCTCGTGTCCACTCGCCTGCGGGGTGGTGGTCATCAGAAGAACCCTTGGGCCTTGTCGCTGTAGGACACCAGCAGGTTCTTGGTCTGCTGGTAGTGGTCGAGCATCATCTTGTGGTTCTCGCGGCCGATGCCGGACTGCTTGTAACCGCCGAAGGCGGCGTGCGCGGGGTAGGCGTGGTAGCAGTTCGTCCACACCCGGCCCGCCGTGATGTCGCGACCCGCGCGGTAAGCGACATTGCCGTTGCGCGACCAAACCCCGGCACCCAACCCGTAAAGGGTGTCATTGGCGATGCTGATCGCGTCGTCGTAATCCTTGAACGAGGTGACGGCGACGACCGGGCCGAAGATCTCTTCCTGGAAGATCCGCATCTTGTTGTGCCCCTCGAAGATCGTCGGCTGCACGTAGAAGCCGCCCGAAAGGTCGCCGCCGAGTTCGGCGCGTTCCCCACCGGTGACCAGACGGGCACCTTCGTCCTTGCCGACCTCGATGTAGGACAACACTTTGTCCAACTGGTCGTTGGACGCCTGCGAGCCGATCATCGTCTCGGTGTCGAGCGGATCGCCCTGGCGGACGGCCTTCGTGCGGATTGCGGCGAGCTCGAGAAACTCGTCGTAGATGTCGGCCTGGATCAGCGATCGCGACGGGCACGTGCACACCTCGCCCTGGTTGAGCGCGAACATGGTGAATCCTTCTAGCGCCTTGTCGCAGAAGTCGTCGTTGGCGGCCAGTACATCGGAGAAGAAGATGTTCGGGCTCTTGCCACCCAACTCCAGCGTGACCGGAATCAGGTTCTGCGAGGCGTACTGCATGATCAACCGGCCGGTGGTGGTCTCACCGGTGAACGCAATCTTGGCGATGCGGTTGCTCGACGCCAACGGCTTACCAGCCTCCACACCGAACCCGTTGACCACGTTGAGCACGCCGGCGGGCAACAGGTCACCGATCAAGCTCATCAGATACAGGATCGAAGCCGGGGTCTGCTCGGCCGGTTTGAGCACCACGGCATTACCGGCCGCCAAGGCCGGCGCCAGCTTCCAGGTCGCCATCAGGATCGGAAAATTCCACGGAATGATCTGACCCACCACCCCCAGAGGTTCATGGAAGTGATACGCGACGGTGTCGGCGTCGATCTGACTCAGCGACCCCTCCTGCGCCCGGATCGCCCCTGCGAAATACCGGAAGTGGTCGATTGCCAACGGAATATCGGCATTGAGCGTCTCCCGGATCGGCTTGCCGTTGTCCCAGGACTCGGCCACCGCGATCGATTCGAGGTTGGCCTCGAGCCGGTCGGCGATCTTGTTCAAGATGTTGGCCCGCTCCGCCGCCGCGGTCTTACCCCATCCCGGCGCTGCGCCATGCGCTGCGTCGAGCGCCTTGTCGATATCGGCTTCGGTCGATCGCGGCACCTCACAGAAAGGCTGACCCGTCACCGGCGTCGGGTTCTCGAAATACTCACCCGACACCGGCGCCACCCACTCGCCACCGATGAAATTGCCATACCGCGACTCAAACGACATCAGAGCATCCGCAGATCCTGGACGCGCGTACACAGTCATAACTTGCTCCCGCCTCGAGACGACGTGTGTCGGTCGCCATGAAGGCTAGGTGGGGCAGGGTTGCATCACAGTTGCACGATCGCGGCCGCGCAGAGGATTACCCCAACTCGGAGTCGAGTCCGGCGAGGTGGCCACGGGCCCGCGCCCAGTTGGCCGAACCGACGGCGGACTTTTCGTAGAGCAGTCGCCAGCCCGTGCGGTCGTCACGGCCATCGGGCAGCTCCAACCAGCTGCGAAGCAATCGAAGGTCGCCGGCCGCCAACACGGCACTGCGCAGGCTCGTGCTCAACTCGGTCCGTAGCCGTGCGATGGACGGAGACAACGATTGGCTCAGAAGCGGGCCGCTGTACTGCTCCACCGCGGTGGCCACATCACCCGCCGACACCGCGTCGAGGACAGTCCCGAAGTCAGTGGCGATCGGTCGGAGCAGCCGGTACGGCCGGGAGCCGATGAACTCCGCGCCGATGACCCTGCGCAGCCTGGACACCTCCGCGCGGACGGTCACGACGTCGAGGTCCTTTTCGTCGAGCAGTACCGCGAGGTGGTCTGTGCTCAGGCCCTCCGGGTGGCGGGTCAGCAACGTCAGGATCTCGGCATGCCTGCACGTCAGGGTGGTGGTCCGCACCCGCCTGTCGTCGTCGACGACCTGCCAACTGGGCCGGTCGGCGCCGAGGGCGATCAGCCGCGGCACCCCCGCGGTTCGAACGGGCGCCGGCCGCAGGTTCAGCAGCGCCAGGTGGTTCTCGACGGCGACGACGGTCGCGCGGACGAGCGCCAATGCCTGCGGTGAGCCGACCTGCGGCCCGCCGGTGATGTCGATGGCACCGATGAGCACGCCGGTCGCGGGATCGTGCACCGGCGCCGCGGTGCACGACCACTGCTGAGCGATCCCCGAGAAGTGCTCCGGTCCGTGGATCTGCAGCTCGCGGTCGAGCGCGAGCGCCGTGCCGGGCGCGTTCGTGCCGATGCTGCGTTCACTCCAGTCCGCCCCGGGCACGAAGTTCATCGACTCGGCGCGACGGCGCACATCGGGATCGCCCTCGACCCACAGCAGCGTCCCGTCGGCGGCTGTCACGGCGACCACCACACCGGTGTCGCTGGCGTCGTCAACCAGCAACTTGCGGATCACCGGCAGAGCGTTGGCAAGCGGGTGCCTGATCCGAAGCTCTTCCGCCGTCAGGGTGACCGTCGAGGCGCGGGCGCCGACGATGTTCGGATCTACCCCGGTGGCACGGCTGCGCAGCCAGCTTTCGGCGATGATCGGACGCACGGCGCTTGTCCCGAGGTCGCCGGCGTCGACCTGGCCGGCGAGGAAGCGCTCGCGCACAGAGCGAAGCGCCCGGGCCGATTCCCGACCCCTCCAGCTCGTCGTTGCCACCGCCGTCACGCTCCTTGTGCGTAGCCCCCTCGCGGGCGCACGCGTTTCACCACGATAGCCTTTTCCGGGCCCGGCACCGCGGAACTGCAAATTGGTGCCACATCATAGCGGTTGACCAACGGTGGCCGAGGCATCGTGAGATGGGACGTCCCGCCCAGGGCCCCTGCCGAAGACGTCTATGCGGCCGACTTCGGGCCTCCGGCAGCGTTGCGGTCGACGCGACCGTCGATCTCAGGCTGCTCAGCGCCTCCTGGCTGCTGGGGCAATCAACTCAGCCCCGCTGCCACGACGGCGGCCAGCGTCGAACCTATTACCGGCCCGACGATCGGCACCCACGCGTATCCCCAGTCCGTGGTTCCCTTGCCCGGGATCGGCAGAAGTGCATACGCGATCCGTGGTCCGAGGTCGCGTGCCGGGTTGATCGCATACCCGGTCGGACCACCGAGCCCGAAGCCGATCGCGATCACGACGAACGCCACTGCCGCGTAACCGAGCGAACCATTTGTGCTGGGATTCATCAGGATCCACAGCACCAGCACGAACGTCGCAATTGCCTCGGTCACCAGGTTCCAGCGCAGGTTACGTAGTCCCGGGACGGTGCAGAACACAGCGCGGGTGCTGTCGTTGTTGTCGTTGTGGTCGAACTGCAGCTTGAACGCGCACCAGCACAATGTCGCGCCGACGATCCCGCCGGCCAGCTGACCGGCGAAGTACAGCGGCACCGCCGACCACGAAACTGCCCCGGTGATCGCCAGAGCGCTTGTGACCACGGGGTTGATGTGCCCACCGGAGCCGTCGGCCACGCTGGCTCCCGCGAACACCCCGAATCCCCAACCGATGACGATGATCAACCAGTCACCGCCAGAGCCCTTGGCGAGTGAGCCTTTCAGCATGGTGGCGGCGACGGTGCCATTTCCGATCAAGACAAGGACCGCCGTCCCCAGGAATTCCGAGACCATGATGCCGACGCTGGACACCGCGCCACCTTTCTGCGACCACCGTCGCCAGATCGTCTAATCGAACGTGCGCCGAGAGCATGACGGAACAGCTTGTCGCAGACCGGTTTTCGACGGCATGCCCGTCACATGCTGACCGAACGGACAGTGTTGTGTCGGATTCTGGACGGGATCAACGTCCGGGCTTCGGCTCGCGCCGCGCAGACCGCGCTACCATTCCAGACACGGCTGCGACATCATCGATGCTCGTATCCGATTGTGTTGGAACGTATTAGGGAGCCTTGATGAGTAAGATGACACTGGAAACCGCGACTAGGGTCATCGAGGGGGCCGTTGCCAAGGCCGTCCAGATTGGACAACCGATGAACATCGCCGTCGTCGACGATGGTGGTCATCTGGTGTCTTTCGCCCGGATGGACGGGGCCATCAAGGCCAGCATCGACATCTCGATCCGCAAGGCCAGGACTTCGATCATGATGAACCTGCCGACCGCCGCACTGATGGAGGTCGCGCAACCGGGCGGCGAACTCTACGGTCTCGAGCAATTGTCGGGCGGCCTGGTCCTTTTCGGCGGTGGGATGCTATTGGAGCAAGACGGTGAGGTCGTCGGCGCCATCGGCGTCAGCGCCGGCAGCGTCGAAGAGGACGTGACGGTCGCCCAGGCGGGCGTGGCAGCTCTCTAGGACCCCGACGGTCGAACGGTCCCGTCGCGCAGCGCGGCTGACACCAGCGCTGCTCGGCGGTGCACGCCGTACTTGTCCATGATGTTGCGCAAGTGGAACTTGACCGTCGTTTCGGCGATGAACAATTTCGCGGCGATACCGCGATTGTCGAGTCCGTCGGCCAACAGGGTCAGCACCTCACGTTCCCGCATCGTCAGGACCCGAACGTGGGCGGACTCGTCAGGATGCATACTCGCCCGGATATGCACCATGAGCGCATGCGCGCTGGATTCGTCGAGCACCAACTGTCCCGCGACGACGCGCCGAAGGGCGCGGCGCACCTCCGCCGAGGGTGCTCGACGGTCGATGATCGCGTCGGCACCGGCGCGGACCAAGTCGACGAGGTCAGCCGACCGCCGACCCGGATCGATGACCACAATCAACTTCGGTGCCGGTCTGATGTCGTTGACCGCAGCACGGACACAAGGGAATTGGCTGGCTCCGAGCAGGACCACATCCGGTCGCAGTGCGGTGATCCGCGCTGCGAATCCGGTGTCGCAGCCCGCATCGCCGACGCATGTGATGCCATCGACCTGCGATACAACGTGCACGAGTCCGTGCCGAAGAATTTCGTCGTCCATGACGACCGTACTGCGGATCACAGCGTGATCGGCGTGTGGGTACGACATGTCAGGTGTGCTCATGTCGGCTCCTGTCCGGCGCATCCCTGCTATCGAGGTCGGATGCTAAGCGCGCCCGGGTTGCACGACCGTTGCACGTCAGTCGGTCGGTGGGTGCGACAGCACGCAATCTCCGCACAGGCCTGAGCCGGGAACGCGGTAGAACAGGCAGCAGTTGCGCCGCCGGAATCGCCCGCCGGCCACGGTGGCACTGTCGTGCAGCGGACCCATCTCGAGCAGGGTGCCGATCAGGGCTTGACACGAAGCGCGATAGACGGGCCGTGTCCCCGCCATCACGGTGACCGCCCCGTGGGCGGCCGACGCGAGATTTCCCCACATCACGCCGGGCGACAAGGCGGCCGCGGCACGCAGCGTCTGGTGTAGCGGTGCAAAGACCGTGTCGAGCAGTGAGCCGACGATGAGCTCCGCGGCGCGCCGTGGAGTGTGAGCGTCGACCCAGGTCAACCGAGCCGCCGCCAGTTTCAACCCGTGTCCGGCACCTGGTCGCCAGTACAGACGCGGCGGGGTCAGCACCGGAACTGCGGAGCAGTGGGCGGCGGCGCCGATCACGGGCGAGATCAGCCGGGCGGCGATTGCGAGGTGCCAGGCCGAGGCGGCGGACTTGAGGAGGATCCGGTCAGGCTCCATGCGGCGCGCGTCTGCGATGGCACGGCGGGTGCCCGCCACCTGCTCGCGCACCGCCGCGACGTCCGTCAGTAGCGGCGACACCGGACGCCAACCCGCACCGGCCGGCTCGGCCAGAGCGAAGTACTCACCGAAGCCGGCGACCCGGCCGCGCAGGGTGGCATCGAGAGTTGCTGCGCCCCAGGCCGAGCCGAGGTGTGCAACGGAATCTCCCATGGTGCGCACAGGTTAGCCGGGCGATGGCAGGCTTGGGACGATCGGGCGTCCGTCCCCTTCGTCAACTGTCCGAACGGCCGGGACCCGAGGTGCGGCCGGCTGCGTGACCTGCGGTGCAACGCGTGTGCAACGTGACGCGGGGCACAATTGACCCGCTGCCGGCCGCATGCCGGTTCGGCTAGGGAAATATCCGGTCGCACGCGTTGGAGTGATGTATGACAGAACCCATTCTCGATCCGGCTGTGGACTATCCGCTCAGTGTCAATCGCCCCGACCTGCTGTTCACGCCGAGTGGCAAGCCGATCACCGAGATCACCATCGACGCGGTCATGGCCGGCGACGTGCAGGCCGGCGACCTCCGCATCACCGCCGACACGCTTCGCCTTCAGGCGCAACTGGCCGAGAGGGTCGGCCGGGTCCAGTTGGGGGCGAACCTGCGCCGTGCGGCGGAGATGACGGTGATCGGTGACCAGCGCGTGTTGGAAATCTACAACGCGCTTCGGCCCAACGCCTCGACGAGGGCGGAATTGGACGCGATCGCCGCCGAACTGGAGAACGACTACGGCGCGACGCACCTTGCCGAGCTGGTCCGTGAGGCCGCGGAAGTGTACGAGCGCCGGGACGTTCTGGCGTCGAGCAACTAGGAGAGGTTCGTGACGACAACAGCGCATCGCTCGGCCGTCGACACCGGCGTCCGGCAATCTGCCCGTACCAAGGCGCTCGAGGAGCGACCGGTCAACCTCGACGGCTTCGTCGAGGAATGGCCCGAAGCCGGGATGGTCGCGATGGACAGCGCCTTCGACCCCGCGCCCAGTGTGCGGGTCGTCGACGGGGTGATCGTCGAAATGGACGGACGCGAGCGCGCCGACTTCGACTTCATCGACCAGTTCATCGCGGACAAGGCGATCGACGTCGCCACCACCGAGCAATCGATGGCCATCCCGGCCCGGGACATTGCGCGGATGATGGTGGACCCGAGCGTGGCTCGCGAGGAAGTCATCGCCGTCACCGGTGGGCTGACGCCCGCCAAGCTCCTCGAGGTGGCAAAGACGCTCAACATCGTCGAGATCATGATGGGCATTCAGAAGATGCGGGCCCGGCGAACGCCGGCGAATCAGGCGCACTGCACCAGCGCGCGGGACAACCCGTTACAGGTGGTGTGCGAAGCGGCCGAAGCCGCAATCCGTGGTTTCGCCGAGGTCGAAACGACGCTGGGTGTGGTGCGGTACGCGCCGCTGGTCGCCATCGCGTTGCTGATCGGCAGCCAGTCGGGTGCGGGCGGGCCGTTGACTCAGTGCGCGCTCGAGGAGGCGACCGAACTGGACCTGGGCATGCGTGGCATCACCGGCTATGCCGAAACCATCTCGGTCTACGGCACCGAGCCGGTGTTCGTCGACGGCGACGACACGCCCTGGTCCAAGGCGTTCCTGGCCGCTGCGTACGCCTCGCGCGGAATCAAGATGCGGTTCACCTCGGGTACCGGCTCGGAAGTACAGATGGGCAATGCCGAGGGCCGGTCGATGCTGTACCTGGAGATCCGCTGCATCCTGGTCGCCAAGGGTGCCGGCGCGCAGGGTCTGCAGAACGGCTCGATCTCATGCATCGGGGTGCCGGGGGCGGTGCCCGCGGGCATCCGCGCAGTCGCCGCGGAGAACCTCATCGCCTCGGCGGTCGACCTCGAGTGCGCGTCGGGCAACGATCAGTCGTTCTCGCACTCGCCGATGCGGCGTACCGCGCGGTTGATGCCGCAGCTGATGCCGGGAACCGACTTCGTGTGCTCGGGATACTCAGCGGTGCCGAACTACGACAATATGTTCGCCGGATCCAATGTCGATGCGGAGGATTTCGACGACTTCAACACGCTGCAGCGGGATTTCCAGGTCGACGGCGGGCTGCGCCACGTCAAGGAGTCCGACATCCTGGCGGTGCGGTTGCACGCGGCCAAGGCGCTGCAAGCGGTGTTCGCCCACTTCGATCTCGCGCCGATCACCGACGAGGAGATCGACGCCGCCGTGTACGCCCACGGCAGCAACGACCTGATCCCGCGCAACGTACTCGAGGACCTCAAGAGCGCCCAGCTGGTGATGGACCGCAATCTCACTGGCCTGGACGTGGTGAAGGCGTTGGAGTCCACCGGGTTCTCCGACATCGCCGAGAACATTCTGGCCGTGCTGCGACAACGTGTTTCGGGCGACATGCTCCAGACATCGGCGATTCTCACCCGCGAGCTACTGCCGTTGTCGGCGATCAACGACCGCAACGACTACGCCGGACCTGGCTCAGGGTATCGGCCCGAAGGGACGAGGTGGGAAGAGATGAAGCGGCTGCGGCACGTCACCAGCGCATCGAATCCGGAAGTCGAGGTGGACTGAGTATGTCGACGTCGACTCAAACCCCCATGCCGCGATCACTGTCGTTGACCGAGAGGGGCACCGCCGAACGCGGTACCCGGCCGGACGAGGTGGTGGTGGCTGTATCCCCCGCCTTCGCAGCGTTTTTCAGCCAGACCATTGTCGGTGTGCCGCACGCCGAGGTGATCCGGCAGATCCTGGCCGGCATCGAGGAGCAGGAGGTCGCCGCGCGCTGCATCCGGGTTCGGCACAGTTCCGATCTGGCGGTGGTGGCCCACACCGCCGCCAGATTGTCGGGATCGGGAATCGGTGTCGGGTTGTTGTCGCGTGGCACAACCATGATCCACCAGCGTGATCTTCCCCGGCTTTCAAGTCTGGAGCTGTTTCCGCAGTGTCCACTCATGACGTTGGAGACTTACCGTCGGATCGGTTCGAACGCCGCACAGTACGCCAAAGGCGAGTCGCCCGAACCGGTTCCGACGCTCAACGACCAGATGGCGCGGCCCCGCTGGCAGGCCAAGGCAGCACTGCTGCACCTCAAGGAAACCGAGCAGATCAGTAGGCAGGCACCGCCGGTCGAGGTGACACCGCAGTTCTGCGAGGTGCTGACGGGCTGACGGAGGTGGTTCGTTGATCGTCGTCGGGGTTGATATCGGGAACTCGACAACAGAGGCCGCAGTCGCGCGCGTCGACGCCGGCGAGGTCGAGTTCGTGGGCACCGCGCTGACGCCGACCACCGGTGTCAAGGGGACCGCTGCGAACGTCGACGGCGTCGCCAAGGCGGTTGTCGATGCGCTCGCATCGGCTGGCGTCCCGATTGCGGATCTGGGCGTGATCCTGCTCAACGAGGCGACACCGGTGATCAGCGGGCTGGCGATGGAGACCATCACCGAAACGATCATCACCGAGTCGACGATGATCGGACATGACCCGCGCACCCCCGGCGGCCGCGGGCTCGGAGTCGGGGTGGTGATCAACTTCGGCGGGTTGGCCGATGCCGAGCCGGGCCACGCGGTGATTGTCGTGGTGCCGGCCGAGGTGGACTATGAGATCGCGGCTCGTGCCATCAATAGCGCTGCTGCACGCGGCGTTTCGGTCACCGGCGCGATTCTGTGCAACGACGACGCGGTGCTGGTCGTCAACCGCCTTGAAACGGCGATCCCGGTCATCGACGAGGTGTCGAGGATCGACGCCGTGCCGCTGGGGATGCCGGCGGCGGTGGAGGTGGCAGGGCCGGGACAGTCGATTCGGACACTGTCGAACGCTTACGGTCTGGCGACAATTTTCGGCCTCGACGCCGCCGAAACGAAGTTGGTGTCGCCGGTCGCGCGAGCGCTGACCGGCAATCGGTCGGCCGTGGTCGTGCGCACGCCGTCGGGGGACATCGGCGATCGCGTCATCGCGGCGGGATCGCTCGAGCTGATCGGCCACCGCAGACGGCTGACGGTCGACGTCTCCGGCGGCGCCGAGGACATCATGGCCGCCGTGCAGCGGGTGGCTCCCTTGGTCGACGTGGTCGGGGAATCCGGAACGAACACCGGCGGCATGATTTCCAACGTCCGCCAAAGCATGGCCGACCTGTGCGGGTATGCGCTCACCGATGTGCACATCCAAGACCTGCTGGCCGTCGATACGTTTGTGCCGCAGGAAGTCCGGGGCGGCCTGGCTGGAGAGGTGGCCCTCGAGAACGCGGTGGCACTGGCCGCGATGGTGCGCACCAGGGAGAGCGGCATGCAGGCGGTTGCCGATGCGGTGCACGCTCGGCTGCAAGGTACGGGAGCCAGGCGGGTCGAGGCAGTGGTCGGCGGTGTGGAGGCCGAGATGGCGGTCCTGGGTGCGCTCACCACGCCGGGCACCGACAAGCCGCTGGTGGTGCTCGACCTCGGCGGCGGGTCCACCGACGCCGCGCTGATCACGCCCGACGGCCACATCGACACCGTCCATCTGGCCGGTGCCGGTGATCTGGTCACAAAGTTGATCGATGCCGAACTCGGCCTCGACAACCTCGAACTGGCCGAGGAGGTCAAGCGCTGCCCGTTGGGCAAGGTGGAGAGCTTCTTTCACGTCCGGCTCGAGAATGGCACGGTTCAGTTCTTCGAAACACCGCTGCCCACAACGGCCTTCGCCCGCGTGGTGACGCTCGGCGAGCAGGTGATGAGCCCAATCCCGACCCGGCACCCGATGGACAGGATCCGAGCCGTGCGCCGCGGCGCCAAGGAACGGGTATTCGTGGTCAACGCGTTGCGTTCGCTGAAACGGATCGCACCGGACGGCGACCTACGCCGCATCGGTTTCGTGGTGCTGCTCGGTGGCTGCGCTTTGGACTTCGAGATTCCGGATCTGATCGCAGATGCCGTGGCACCCTTCGGGATCGTCTGCGGCACAGGCAACGTACGTGGGACCGAAGGCCCGCGCAACGCGGTTGCGTCGGGATTGGTCGCCGGCTACGCACTCGAGTCGCGAGTGGAGCAGGGCGTTGGCGCGTGAGGGCGGGCAGCCGCCCAAGCCCGCGATCGTGGTGCTGAGCGCGGAAGCGGGACCGATCGAGACGGCGGTGTTGGCCGGCGCCGAGGAAGAAGGGGTGCCGTATGTCCTCGATCGCGTGGCCGATGATCGGTCCGCAACGGCGCTCGCCAAGGCAGCCGCCGCCAGATCACCGTTGGGTGTGGGTGTCGGCGTCGATTCACGCGGCCACGTCTGCGTGCATCCCGACCAGATTCCCGCACCCTTGGCGGGGTTGACCGCGGATGCCGGCGATGCACGCGCGGCCCGCACGCTCGGACACAATGCGGCGCGGATCGTCGTCGGACTTCCGCTCAAGCCGCTGGCGTCCCCCGGTTCGCATGCGCGCTAGTACACGGTGAACGGCGCGGCGTTGGGCGATGCCGGAGGTTGACGCACTGGTGAATCCGCGGAGTACGTCGACCCCTCCCGCTTCATCTCGTCCCGGGGACCGACGAACCGCCCTCACCCACCAGCCCGGCCGCCACTGCGTAAACCGATCCAGAGCCGCCCCCCGCCTCATATATCACGCCAGCACCACCCGCCCCACCTGCTGCAATGCCTTGCGAGCGCGAACAATCCGCTGACGTCCGCAAACGCGCAGCGTGACGAAGATCGTCTCCGACACCCCTCCGCCCCGCTTCGGAGATGTCCCCGCCGTCGCTTATGTTGGGACCTCCGAAGTACACACTGAACAGAGGACGACGTGGACGACAATGCGGGGCTTCCCGCGGCTGAGTTGCTCGAGCTCAACCGCGACCTGCAGAGTTCGCGCGCGATCCGGCTGCTGGCCGCCACGAACCTGGGTCTGTACGCCACGCTCATGGAGCGTCACCTGGCCGACGGCACCGTCTCCGAGACCGAGCTCGTCGTCCGCCTGGAACGCGACCTGAACGAGCTCGACGACCCACAGCCCGCCCTCGCTCTGATCAAGTCCTGGGCAGCCCAGGGCTGGCTGCACCGTATCGTCGACGAACGCCACGACCAGAACGTGTGCTACCTGACCCAGGACGCCCGCCGCGCGCTGGACTTCCTTCGTGGCATGCGCCGCCAGGACACCATCGCCACAGGCGGCTCCATCACCGGCATCGCGTCCCGCCTCAAGCAGGTGGCCCTCAAGGTCGACAATGACCCTGCCCGCGTGCGCAAACACATCGAAGCCGAAATCGCGGCGCTGCACGAAGAGCTCGACAAACTCGACAGCGGCCATCGCCCAGAGCCCGATGTCACCGATTGCTACGACGAAGCCCGTGCCATCGCCCTGCAGATGGAACGCCTGATCACCGACATCGGTCAGTACGGCACCATGATCGAACAGGCCACCGCCGCCCTCGACGAGCCCATCGATTCCAACACCGAGTATCGCGACCGCCAACGCCAGATGTACGCCGACTACCAGGCCGCCTGGGACTCGAAAGGCCGCGACTCCCATCGCGCGTTCCTGCGGATGATCAACGACCCCGACCAGCGCGCCGAGTTCGAGGCCGACGTCGCCGCCGTCGCCCAAGCCCTCCCCCACCTCGACCCTGAGCTGCGGAAGGTCATGGCCGGGTTCTTCGAGCTCGTCGGCCACCAGATCGACGAGGTGGAACGCATCCAGCAACGCTGCGCACAGCGGGTCAAACGGTTCACCGCGTTCGGCACACTCGAACAGAGCCGCGGCGTGGCCCGTCAGCTCAACGAGGCCATCGGTGCGGCCCGCAACCTGCTCAAGACCAGCCTCATCGACTCCCGCCTGGACATCGAGTTGCCGCTGGCACGCCACACGATCAGCTCCGTCGGCGCGCTCAGCTTCAAGATCGGCGATCTATCGGCGCCGAAGCCGGCCCGGCCCGCCGAGGGCGAAGTCGACCTGACCAGTTTCGCCGCGCTGACCACCCAGGTCGACGCACCGGCGATGACCGACATGCTCAACGCCGCCATCAGCCGGGGCCCGGTGTCCCTGCCGCAGGCGGTGGAGATGGTGGAGAACGCCTATCTGGGTCACGTCATCGTGTTGTGGTCCTGGGCGCTCAAGCAGCCGAATCCCGACACCACGCCGTCGACCACCGTCCGCTTCCGCTCACTCGACGGCAAGGACCGCGAAATCAAAGTTCCTGCTTTGCAATTCACCGAGCCGATCAGCACCCTCGCCGGAGCCACCGTATGACCACCGACCAGGCCGCCGAGTACGCCGCCTTCTCGTCCCTGCCGCAGGTCGACCAGAACGCCCGTCCCCCGCACCAGCGCCGCCCGCGCTTCGACGGCGACGTCTCCGAACTGCCCGACCGCGCCTGCTGGGCGCTGCAGCACCTGCTCACCCGCCGCTACATCAGCGCCGAATCCGACAGCGACCTCTACGCCTGGATTCTGGAGTACCGCGACCAGCTCGCCGTGCGGCTCTCCGAGCTTGACCTGCTACTGCGCGTGGTCGAAGGTACCGATGTGGCGTTCGTCGAACAGGCCCGTTACGAATCCGCCAGGGGCGTCAAGCTTCTCCGTCGCGAACCGCTGGGCACCTACGACTCGATCCTCGCGCTGCATCTGGCACAGATGATGCGCGCGTCCGGTGGGCAGACCGTGTTGATCAGCCGGGAGGAGATGCACGCCTTGTTCTCCGGCGTGCTCAACGACACCGACCGGGACGCCGTGACGTTCACCGCGCGCATCGACGGCGCCATCGCCCGACTGGCCGGGTTGGAGATCCTGCGCAAGACCCGCGACGACGAGGACAGCTACACCATCAGCCCGGTGATCACCGCGGTGATGACCGCGAGCGTCATCACCGAGCTGCAGCAACAGTTCGAACAGCTGCAGCGCGGCGGCGCACCCGCCGAAGGAGACGAAGGTGACTGAACAGTTCCACCTGTCCCGCCTACAGGTCATCAACTGGGGCGTGTTCGACGGCTACCACTCCATCCCGTTCAGCCCCGGCGGTGCACTGATCGCCGGCGCCTCCGGCAGCGGCAAATCCTCACTGCTGGACGCGATCTCGCTCGGATTCCTGCCGTTCAACCGACGCAACTTCAACGCCTCCGGCGACAACACCGCCGCAGGATCGAGCGCCGGACGACGCACCGTCGACAAGTACGTGCGCGGCGCGTGGGGACAGCGCAGCGACGGCGGCACCAGCCGGGTGATGTACCTGCGCGGCGAGGGCACCGCGTGGTCGGCGGTCGCCGTCACCTACGCCAGCGACTCCGGGCGCACCGTGACGGGCCTGGTGCTCAAGTGGCTCACCGGCGAGTCCCGCAACGACTCGTCGAGCCGCTTCGTCATCGGCGACGGCGACCTCGACATCGAAGACGTCTGCAATCGTTGGGCGGCAGGGCGTTTCGACACGGCCGTGTTCAAAGAAAACGGCTGGCGGTTCACCACCAAGGTGGAGTCGCAGTATCTGGCACAGCTGTACGCCACCATCGGGATCCGCGCCTCCGACGCCGCTCAACAGTTGCTCGGCAAGGCGAAGTCACTGAAGAGCGTCGGCGGCCTCGAACAGTTCGTCCGGGAGTTCATGCTCGACGAACCCGACAGCCTGGCGCGACTGCCCGAGGCGCTCAAGCAGATCGACCCGCTGGTGGAGGCCCGCGAACTGCTCGCGGTCGCCCAACGCAAACGCAAGATCCTCGGCGACATCGAGAAGATCCAACAGCGGTACGCATCCGAGTCCTCGGACCTGGGCATCATCGACCTGGTCGACGCACCGATGGTGCGCGCCTACACCGACCACGTGCGCGTCACGCAGTGCCCCGCGCAGATCGCGCAGCTGGACTCGACCATCGAACAGCTCGACAACGAGTACGAAGACGTCACCCGGTCGCTGAATCTGGCCAAGGCCGAAGCGGATTCGCTCAATGCGCAGATCAACGGCAACAGCGCCAGCCTCGGACCGCTGCAGTCGCAGGTCACTGCCGCGGAGACACAGGCCGAGCAGGTGTCGCGTCGCCGCTCGGCCTACGAGGACATGCTGACCGCGCAGGGCCTGGACATCCCGGACACCGCCGAGGAGTTCTGGAACCTGCGCGAGGAACTGCTGGCCGAGGCCACCGAACTGCTGGCCAAGGTGGAGCGCCACCGCGAAGCGTCCACCGACGCGGAGTACGCGCAGAAGGCCGCCCGCATCGCCCGCGACGACGCCGCCAAGGAACTCAAACGCGTCGAGCATGTGGGTTCGGCACTGCCGGAGTTCGCGCTGCTGATGCGCGAACAGATCTGCGCGGCAGTCGGCGTCGACACCGCGGAGCTGCCGTATGTGGCCGAGCTGATGGATCTGCGGGCCGACCAGACGCGGTGGCGCACCGCGGTGGAGAAGGTGCTGCGCGGCGCGGGTCTGCGGCTGCTGGTGCCCGACCAGCATTGGACGAAGGTGTTGCGCTTCGTCAACGAGACGAACATGCGGGGCCGGCTCGCACTGCATCACGTGCGCACCAAGAACTACGGTGCCGAGCCGGTCGAGCCGGAGTCGAACACCCTGGCGGGCAAGCTGTTTCCGGTCGACCCGCAGCATCCGTGCGCGGCTGAGGCCGTCGACATCGTCACGGCCGCCGGTGACCACATCTGCGTGGACAGCCCGGACGTGTTCGCGCGGTTCCGGCGCGCGGTCACCGATACGGGTCTGTACAAGGACTCCGACCGGCTGGCCATCAAGGACGACCGCCGGCCGCTCAAGCAGTCGGAATACCTGTATCAGGGCGACGTGTCGGCGAAGATCAACGCCCTGACCGTCGACCTGGCCGCCGCCGAGGAGGCCTACCAGAAGGCGCGCCGCACCGCCGACGACATCGCCGCCCAACGCCAGCAGTGGCGCGACCGCGCTTCGGCGTGCAAAGCCATCTGCGAGCAGTTCGGCCAGTGGAACCAGATCGACGTCGAAACCGCCGACGGACACGCCGACCGGCTGCGTGAGCAGTACGAGCTGCTGCTGGCCGACAACCCCGACATCGAGGCGCTCAACGCGCGCGCCGACGAATGTTGGTCGCAGATCCAGAAACTCATGACCCGCCGCGGCGCCATCCAGACCCGTCGCGACGATCTCGACGAGCGCCGGACCCGGCTGCTGGAACTGCAGGACCGGCTGCAGCCTGCTTTCGTGTCCGAGCCGCTGACGGAGTTGCTGCACCGGTACGCCAACCAGGTGCCGGTGACGCTCGAGCTGCTCGAGCCCGAACCGCATCGCGACGCGCTGTTCACCGCGATCAAGAAGGAGCGCGAACAGCTTCGGGAGAGCCGCCGACGCTCCTACGACGAGTTGGCGCGCATCCTCAACACGTTCGACACCGCGTTCCCCGATGCGATCCCCAACGACTCGGACAACTTCGACGAGCGCGTGCACGACTATGTCGCGCTGTGCCGCCACATCGACGAGCGTGAGCTGCCCGAGGCATACGAGCGGATGATGCGACTGGTCACCGAACAGGCACCGGATGCGATCCTGACGCTGCACCGGGTCGCCGAACAGGAGGCCCGGCGCATCGCCGAGCAGATCGAGCGCGTCAACACCGGTCTGGGCGCGGTCGAGTTCAACCGCGGCACCCGGTTGACGCTGCGCGCGACCCCGCGGGTGCTGACGGCGGTGTCGGAGCTGACCGAGATCGTGCGGTCGATCAGCCGGCGCATCGCCGAGGTCGGCTTGGGTGACAAGCAGGCGATCTTGGATCAGTACGCCGACATCCTGCGGCTGCGCAACCGGCTGGCGTCGACCGCGCCGGAGGACAAGGCGTGGACGCGCGACGCCCTCGACGTGCGTAACCGGTTCACGTTCGACTGCGCCGAATGGGACATCAGCACTGGCGAATTGATCCGTACGCACTCCAACGCCGGTGACAACTCCGGCGGCGAGCAGGAGAAGCTGATGGCGTTCTGCCTGGCCGGTGCGTTGAGCTTCAACCTGGCGGCGCCCGGCGACACCGACAACCGTCCGGTGTTCGCGCAGCTGATGCTCGACGAGGCGTTCTCGAAGTCCGATCCGCAGTTCGCTCAGCAGGCGTTGCAGGCGTTCCGCAAGTTCGGGTTCCAGCTGGTGATCGTCGCGACGGTGCAGAACGCGACCACCATTCAGCCCTACATCGACAGCGTGGTCATGGTGTCCAAGACCGAGGCCACCGGCCGCAACGCCCGCCCGGTCGCCACGGTGGCGACGCGCACGATCTCGGAGTTCACCGAGCTCCGCCAGCAGATGCGCACAACCGCGAAGGTCCCGGCTCCCGTCTAGCGTCGAAACTGCATTCCACGCGCGTCAAACCCGCGAAAACGGCGCGTTAGAAGCACACTCGGTGCCGCACATGAACGCCTCGGAATGTGCCGCGTCAGCGGGCAACCGAGCAGTGTTAGCGTACGGCTGAGACGTGAAGGGGGGCATGGTGTCGCATGCGGGTGGCCGCTGAAGGCCGACCCGAAACAATTGCACACGGGCAGATCAGCGACTACATCGTTGACGGCACGAGATGCTCGTCGTCAGAAGACATCGTCCGCACTGATCCTAATTCGTTCTCCGCAAAGGAGATGAAATATCTCGCGGCGAATGCGTCCGAATACGGATACGAGCGAATTGGAAGCTCATGGGTGAGGATAGGAAGTCGATGAACGAGATTGACAGCTTTCCCGATGAAGTGCAATCCGCCGTCGGTCCTCTGCTGTCTGAGCTCGGGTTCACGCTGGATAGTGTCAACGCACATGTTGATGAAGACGGCGGGTTCGGTTCTGTTGTTTACTACAGGTCCGAGGATTGTAAGATCCAGGTTTATCGGTCGTCCCGCGAGGGCAGCGTCAATTGCATGATTGCCCCACTAGAGGCCCCGAACGAATTCGGGCCTCGCGACAAATCTCCTACATGGCAGTACCTCACCAAATTTTCCCCGAAGTCTGATGTCCCACTCGAAGAGCTGATCCGGGCTGTGAGTTTCGAACCACAAACCAGCGTTGAGGAGCTACGGTGGGTTCGAGAAACTATCTCCAAATACATCAACGCGGCGCGCGATGGAATCCGCGGAATGCATGGAAGCGCCTGACGGATACTGTCACCTGATCGTGCTACAGACTGGAATGTATCTCGGACGTAACGATTCGAGCTACTACTCTCTCCGCATCATCGAGTCTGCAGCCGAATTGCATGCTCCCAGGAGGTAGGCCCTAGCCAACTTCCGCCCTGGAGAACGCAATTGAGGGCCCAGCGGGGTTTACGACGATTCCGCTGTAGCCATCTCTGCGGACCAATTCCAACACCTGGAGCGTGGTGAGGACGACGGCGGCATCCGATGGGTTGAACGCGACGACCTCAGGTGCGCTGGTGAATCCGATCAGAGCGGGTCTGCCATCGGCCAAAACAGTCGAGCGGACCGCTGTCTTACCCCCGACCGATTCCGCGGCTGCGCCCAACAGCAGCGGGCCGTCTTGCCGAAGAACTTCCAGGACGTTCAGCCTGTCGACCTGGCCGGCGTCCAACGCTGCGAGCGCCGTCTTCAACGGCTCGTTGTTCGGACTGCTCAACGCGAATTCGATCTCTGCAGCCGACAACGCACACGTTGGTCCTGCGGGATCTATATAGAGCCAGGCAGCCTTTTGATGCTGTGCCAACCCAAGCGCAGCGGCCGCGGGCGTGACCATCGACTGAGTCTGAGTGTCCGGTGGATACAGACGGGCGATCTCCTCCTGACGCGTGAATACGAACAGCGCCCGGCCACCGTCCGGCCCAGTGCCCTCGCGGATCTGGATCCGAGATCCGCGGACGAACGAACCATCCACCGGCATGTCTGACCCGGTTAGGTCGAGGAGTAGTTCGCCGTACATGCAAGATCGAAGCACCTCGATCGCGGTTCGCTGCTCAGGCCGGGACACAAAATCAGCGACGGCCCGACGGACAGTCGCGTTGTCGACCAGATTCATGAGGACCGCCCCCTCCCAGGCCAACATACGTCTGCGACCGGCCGCTCAAAACGGTACTACCGCTGCGGAACCACACCACGATCATGCTGCCACGACATGTGTGCCTTCAGGACACTCAGCCCAATCGCCGAACTTGCATTCCACGCGCGTCAAATGGCGAGTTGACGCGCGTGGAATGCAAGTTCGCCGAACCTAACCCAGCGCCTCGCCGGCCGGTCCGAGGTCCAGGAACACGGTCTCGCCGTTGGCGTCGTCGAGGCCGTCGTTGTCGGTGACGACGTAGAGCCTGCCGTTGCCCGCGACCGCGAAGCCCTCAACCTTTTCCTGGGTATAGCCGCGTCCAGCCTGCAGGTCAGGAAGGAGGTTGCGCGCCAACGTCTTCGGCAGCACCTGCACGGTGCCGGGGTCGGTCGGCAGCGCCACGCGGTAGATGGCCTTCACGCGGGCGTCGGGCCCGTTGAGCTTGTCGCGCTCGAGGATCAACAGCGACCCGTCGTGCACCTGGATCTCGGAGAGCCCAATCCAGTCGCCGTCGACGTCGGTGGTGTCGAGCTGATAGCCGAACCATTCCCACTTGTCACCGGCCGGGGTGTAACGGCCGAGCCGAGCCACGCCCACGGGATCGGTCTTCACCTCCCGCTGGAGGGCCACCCACACCGCGTCGCCGTCTAACGCGACACCTTCGAAACCTTGACCACCGAGCCCCGCGGCAACGTCCGAAGGAAGCGACACCCGCGTATCGATCGCCCCGTCGGCGGCGACGAACACCAGCTGATTGCCGGGGCCCTCCTCCCCCTCGACCGCCAGCACGAAGCCACCGTCAGGCTTCGCGGCGACGCCTTCGATGTCGAGGGTCACCGGCTCGCCGTTGTCGGTGATCGGCAGCTCGGTGTCGATCAGCGCTGGGGTCTGTGTCAGATCGATGCCCAGGATGCGCGCCGGCCCATACGCGATATCGGTGGCCGTGTAGAGCCGGTTCTCGTCGGCCGGGTCCGTCGCCAGCGCACCGAGAGCGCCCCACGCGATCGGAGTGCCGTCGATGTCCCCGGACACGATCGACGGGAACGACGGAGTGCCTCCGGACGCGGCGTACTGCGACCCTAAACCGTAGACGTTCACCGAGGCACGGACGCGCGCTTCGGCGTCGTCGGTTTCCGAGGAGATGACGAGCAGGTCGCGCGCCGGGACCGGCAGGATGCCCTCGGGACCCGGGGTGGTGGGCAGGATCTGGCGGAACTGCGGGGCGGCGACGTCGCTGACGTCGTAGACGGCGACGAAGTTGCTGCGTTCCGAGGCGACGAGCGCAACCGGGCGACCGTCGATCTCGGTGATCGCGAGACCCTCCGGCTCGGGACCCTTGGATTCCGAGCGGCTTTCGATGTGCATCCCGGTCCGCACGGCCAACTGTTCGAAGCTGTTGCCGGCGTCCCAGACCACCTCGCCGCTCCCGGCGTCGAAGATCGTCCAGCCGCGGGTGCCGCCCTTCCAGTCGCCCTCGTTGGCGGTCGCGACATGGCCGTCGCCGATCCAGCCGATGGCGTCGGGTTCGCGTGGGGTGTCGGGGATGGAACCGGTCTGGTCGATCCGGCCGTCTTCGGCGGTGTCGATACCGGTCACGGACACCGCTCCGGCGCTGAAGATGTTCTGGATCTCGCCGGTGCGGCCGTCGATGATCGCGATGCCGTTGTTTTCCTGCAGCGTCACCGCAATCTGGCCGCGGGAGTTGATGCTGACGTACTCCGGCTCCAGGTCCTCGGCGGTGTCCAGGCCCGCGGCTCGCGCAGCCTCGACGTCGAAGTCCACGCGCCGCGGGATCCACGCCTCCGGCGCGCCCACGAGGTCGATCAGCGCGATGAAGCCTGTCGGCAGCTGCGGCAGGTCGCCCTCCTCGCCGCCGGCCGGGGTGAACTCCTCATCACGCTGGTTCTCCATCGCGATCGCGGCGAACGAGCCGTCCGGGGAGATCGCGATGGAGTCGGGCTGTCCGCCGAGGTCGATGCTGTGCACAAGGGTGCGGTCTGCGACGCGGACGACGTCGACGCGACCGGACGGCTTGGGGAACTCGCCGCCGGTGGTGTCGACGACGACGAGCACGAACTCGCCGACCGCGGCCACCGAGGTGGGCTGGTCGTCGGCGTGGCCCAGCTCGGACAGCGAAAGCGTGCCGAGGCCAACAGGGTTGGCGGCGTCTCGGATGTCGAGGAAGCCGATGCGCTTGCCGGCTGCGTCGGTGTAGATGACGGTGTTGCCGTCCGGGGTGACGGTGGAGATCTCCGCTACCGTCTCGTCGTCTCGTTGATCGGCCGGTGCATTGAGGTACACCGGATAGGTGGCCGTGCGGTGGTAGCGCTCGGCGTCGGGAAGGTCGAAGTCGACAGCCGACGTCGCCCGTGGCAGGTCCGGGTCGGTGGGCTCGTCTTCGGTGTCGCGGGAGCAGGCCGCCAACAGCAGTGCTGCGATCGTTGCGGTCGCGGTCGCGCGGACCAGGTGCGAGGCCCTCATCGGTCACCCTCTTCAGTTGTGCTCACAGGACGGTCGGAGCCTGGCGGGCACAGGTGAGCGGATCAAGATCACGGCATGAACGGGAGGTGACGGATAGGCGGCCGGTGGCCGTCCGCAGGCACGCGCGGATGTCCGCCAAGCCCTTGGCGGAAGGCGAACCGATGAGGAATGCTTGCGAAGGTGCCCTTGCCTGAGGATCCCTCCAGCGGCCTGCGCCAGCGCAAGAAGGCGCAGACCCGCCTGGCGATACGCCGCGAGGCCTTCCGCCTGTTCGACGAGCAGGGGTATCCGAACACCACGGTGGAACAGATCGCTGAGGCCGCCGACGTCTCACCGAGGACGTTCTACCGGTATTTCCGGGTCAAGGAAGCGCTCCTGGTATCCGACGACCACAGTTCTCCGATCGTCGCGGCGTTTCGAGCCGCGCCGCGGGAGCTGTCGGTCGCGGCAGCGTATCGCCACGCGGTGAACGAGGTGTTCAGCGGTTTGTCCCCCGAAGAGCGCGAAGACGCGATCCTCGGTCAAAGCCTGCTGTATCAGGTGCCCGAGGCGCGCGGTTTGGTGTACTCGGAGTACGTCCACTTGATCGATCTGCTCACCGACGCGCTGGCCGAGCGGCTCGGTGAGCACGTCGACGAGTTCGAACGACGCGTGATCGCCGGCGCGATCGTCGGCGTCCTGATCGCGTTCTCGCACGACAACCCGCTGCCGCACGAGGAGCTGATCAAGGCGCTGACGATCCTCGACGAGCGCCTGTCGTAGCTCAGCTCGCCGCTTTGTCTTCCATTCCTGCCCCCGCACATTTCTCCACCTCGACCAGGTTGTCGCCGTAGACCCCGGCGTTGCCCAGTCCGCAGTGCCGATCGGCGGTGATCGCGTTGACCGTGGTGCCCGATGTCTTTCCCTGCCAGTGCCCCACATTGGCCATGACCAGGCCGGGCATCAGCCCGTCGTCGTAGGCCGCCGGCCCCTGGAACGAGCCGCGGTCGTTGAAGACGCGTACCGTATCGCCCTCGGCGATGCCGCGTTCGGCCGCATCGGCGGGATGGATGAACACGCACTGCCGCCCCTGCACCTTCTGCTTGTCGGCCGCATTGCCGTACTGGCTGTTGAGGAACGCGTGCGGCTTGGGCGAGATGATCGAAAGCGGATACCGTTCGGCGAGTTCGGGATTGGACTGCGGGGACTCGAAGGGCGGGACGTAGTCAGGCACCGGGTCGACGTAGTCGCCGGGTTGCATGGCCTCGTACATCGACCGCCATACGGGGACGACGAAGTTGCCGCCCTCGGCCAGGCTGGACTTGAACTCGCACTTGCCCGACGGCGTCGGGAAGTTGCCTTCCGCGTGTGGTGCCCGGACGTCGGGGGTGCCGACGTTCAGACGCATCCAGCCGACCTCTTCGAGCTTCTCGTAGGTGATGCCGGCCAGGGCGGGGGCATCCCAGTCGTGGAAGTCGATGAGCATCTCGCGGTCGGTGCGGTTCCAGTAGGCCATGGATTCCTCGTCGAACTCCATGGTTCTGGCCAATCGCCGAAACAGCTCCACGTTGGGCACGCACTCCCCGGGCGGCTCGATCGCGGGCTGGTTCAGCGAAATGTAGAGGTGTCCCCACGTGACCATGATGTCGAGTTGTTCGGCTTGCATGGTCGCGGGCAGCAGCAGGTCGGCGAATTTCGCTGTGTCGGTGATGAAATGCTCACTGACGACGGTGAACAGATCGTCGCGCATCAGGCCACGCATCGTCTTCTCTTGCGCGGGGCCTTGTGACACCGGGTTGGAGTTGTAGACGAACAGGGACTTGATCGGCGGGTCCAGGCCGAGCTCACCGGTCAGCGCCATGCCGAGGTCGAGCTCGTTGACCACGCGGGCGCCCTCGGGAATCCACTCCGGTTTGCAGATCGCGTCGAACTTCGTCGGGAACTCCCAGATCGGCATCTCCATGGTGCCACCGCCGACGTGACGCCACGCGCCGACGAGCGCCGGCAGGCAGGTGATGGCGCGGATCGCCTGACCGCCGCCGCGGCTACGTTCCAGCGCCACCCCTTGACGGATCGCGGCGGGCTGGCTGGTGGCGTATTCGTAGGCCAGCGTGCGGATGTCGGCGGCGGGGATCCCGGTGATCTCCTCGACGCGCTCGGGCGGGTACTGGGCAGCGCGCGCGGCGAGCTCGTCGTAACCGACGGTGTAGCGCTCGACGTAGTCGGTGTCGACCAGACCCTGCGCGATGATCTCGTGAATCATGCCCATGGCAAGCGCGCCGTCGGTGCCGGGCCGGATCGGGATGTGCCAATCCGCCTGGCGCGCTGTGCGATTACGTACGGGATCGATGACGACGATCTTGGCGCCGTTGTTCTTGCGCGCCTCCAGCAGGAACGGCCAACCGTGCAGGTTGGTGCTGGTCATGTTCATGCCCCACACGATGATGTACTTCGAGTACGCCATCGACTCGACATCCAATCCCCCGGATCCACCGACGGTCATGTGCCACGCGGTCGACGACCCGGATTCACAGTACGTCTTCTCGGCGACGGTCGATCCCAGCCGGTTGAAGAACGCGTCGCCGGAGGTCAGCCCGTTGAGCACACCCTGGTGACCCAGATAGGCGTGCGGCATGATCGCCTGGCTGCCGTACTCGTCGATGATGGCGGTCCAGCGCGCCTTGATCTCGGCGAGTGCCTCGTCCCAGGTGATGCGCTCGAACTCGCCGGCCCCCTTGGCGCCCACCCGGCGCATCGGATACAGCAGTCGATCCGGCTGGTAGTGGTGTTCGTGGAAGTTCTTGACCTTGACGCACAGGCCGCCGCGCGTCATCGGGTGTTCCGGATCTCCCTTGACGTCAACCAGTTTGCCGTCTTCGACGTGGTAGAGCATGGCGCAGGTGTCGGGGCAGTCGTGCGGGCAGGCACCGCGGACGATCGTCAGTTGCTTGGGCGCGGCGTCGACTGTCATGGGCTGTCCTCCGGGCGGCGGCTGGGGTTGCACACAGTGAACGACGCAGGTGTGGCACCGCAATTTCGCCGCTATTAACAGGATGTGACGTTCCCGCCGGCCGGATGTCCCCGCTGAGCGTTGGCTTCCGGCACACATTCGGGGCGATCACGTGCCTCAACTCAACACTGGGCGTCCCCAAAGAAGGCTAGGGTGCGGTCGTGCACGTCGACGTGATGACCACCCCGCAGCCCCTGCAGACGATCGGCGACCTGGCCCGCCGAACGCAGAAGGCGGGCTTCGACGGGATGCTGTTCACCGAGACCGGCCGCACCCCGTACATGAACGCCGCGCTGGCAGCTCAGGCCGCGCCGGGACTGGAGTTGTCCACCGGTGTCGCCGTGGCGTTTCCGCGCAGCCCCTTCGTCACGGCCGCCACGGCGTGGGAACTGCAGGAGGCGACGGGCGGCGGCTTCCGGCTGGGTCTGGGCACCCAGGTCCGCACCCATGTGGTGCGCCGCTACGGCGTGGAGTTCGAGCGCCCCGGCCCGCGACTGCGCGACTACGTGCTCGCAGTCAAGGCGTGCTTCGCGGCGTTCCGGACCGGCAAGCTCAACCACCGGGGCGACTTCTACAGCATGGACTTCATCACGCCGCAGTGGAGCGCGGGCCCCATCGACGCTCCCGACCCGAAGGTGGATGTGGCGGCGGTCAATCCGTGGATGCTGCGGATGGCCGGTGAGGTGGCCGACGGCGTGCATGTGCATCCGCTCGGCGAGCCGGGCTACATCGCGCGCCATGTGCTGCCGAATGTCGCTGCCGGAGCGCAGAAGTCGGGCCGCTCAGCCGACGAGGTCGCGCTCATCGTGCCGGTGATGACGATCGTCGGCGACAGCGACGAGGAACGCCACCGCGAACGGGAGCTGGTCCGTGCGAGCCTGAGCTTCTACGGCAGCACACCGAACTACGCGTTCATCTGGGACGAGGCCGGCTTCGAAGGCACCACGGCCCGGCTCCGGGAGAAGCAGAAGGCCGGGGACATCGCCGGCATGGCCGCGCAGATCACCGACGAGCACCTGGCCACATTCGTCACCGAGGCGCCGTGGGACGGTCTGGCCGAGGCGCTCAGCGTCCGGTATGCCGGGACAGCCACCCGCTTGGTGCTCTACAACGCGCTGTCCGATCCGGAGCGGCTGGAGCGCTACGGCGCTGTCGCGCAACGCTTGTCAACGCGGACGGGCGCCGTCGAGGAATAGCCGCACGCACGTGCGGATGCGGTCGGCGACCGCATCGTTGTCCAGGACGGCCCCCCACAGCACGCCGTGGGCCGGTCCGCCGATCACCAGGCTCAGGAACGACGTCCCGAGCAGTTCGGGCTCGTCGACGGCGATACCGCCGTCGGAGGCGTGGCGCCGCAGCACCTCGGCGATGAACCGCACCACCGGCAGGGTGCCCTGCTCGTAGGCCTGTCGGCCCAGCTCGGGAAAGCGGTACGCCTCGGCGTTGAGGATGCGCTGCAGGCGGACCCCGTCGGAACTGACGGCGGTCTGCAGCCGGGCCCGGGCCACGGCGATCAGCGTCTCCTCCAGATCACCGGTGTCGAGGTTCTGCAGGTCGTCGACCGGCACCACCCAACGGTCGATGGCGCGCTGCACCGCAGCACGGAACAACGCCTCCTTGTCGCGATAGCGCGCGTAGATGGTCCGCTTGGCCATGCCCACCTGGGCCGCGATCGCGTCGATGGTCGCGTAGTCGTAGCCGCGATCGAGGAACACCTCCAGCGCACCGTCGAGCAGGTCCTCGGCGCGCTGCAGCGCCTGCTCACGGGTCGGCCGGCCCGGGGCAACGCGCCTGCGCGCAGCGTCGGAGGACGCGTGATTCATCCCACCAGTATGAGTAATGAAACGACCGCGGTGCTATTGTTCCGTTTATTGAAACGGCCGAAGGTGCTGTTAACCGGGGCACGAGGACGTGCCCGCACCCGCCGTCACGGCTTCGCCAACCCTCTCGAACTACCGAGGACTTCCCTTCGTGACTCATCAACTCGTGGAGCGCCCCGCGCCGCCCACCGGCGGCCGGGTCCTGATCGCCGTGCTCGCCGTCGCCGGGATCAGCGTGTCGCTGATGCAGACGCTGGTCATCCCGCTCGTCCCGCAACTGCCGCAGATCCTGGGCACGTCGTCGTCGAACGCCTCGTGGGCGGTGACCGCGACGCTGCTGACGGGCGCGGTCGCGACGCCGATGTTCGGCCGGCTGGGCGACATGTTCGGCGCCAAACGGGTGCTGGTCGCCTGCGCGGTGCTGCTCACCGTCGGCTCCGTCGTCGCCGCGCTGACGAGCTCGTTGATCCCGCTGGTCGTCGGCCGCGCACTGCAAGGATTCGGCGCACCGGTCATCCCGCTCGGCATCAGCGTGCTGCGCGCAGCGCTTCCCGCCGAACGGGTCGGCGGCGCCATGGGCATGGTCAGCGCATCGCTCGGGGTGGGCGGCGCGCTGGGGCTCCCGCTCTCGGCGGTGATCGCCGAACACTTCAGTTGGCATGCGCTGTTCTGGTGCGCCGCGGCGCTCGGGCTGGGCTGCTGCGTGATGTTCAGCGTCTTCGTGCCTGACGTCGTGCCGTCCACGTCGATGGGACGTTTCGATGTCCTCGGTGCGCTCGGCCTGTCCGCGGCGCTGATCCTGCTGCTCCTGCCGATCTCCAAGGGCGCGACCTGGGGTTGGGTCAACGTGACGACGATCGGTCTGCTGCTGGGTTCGGTGGTGGCGTTCGCGGTGTTCGGCTGGTGGCAGATGCGGGCGCCCACACCGCTGGTCGACATCCGGACCACGATGAAGACTCCCGTCCTACTGACCAACGTCGCGTCCATCGCGGTGGGCTTCGCGATGTTCGCAATGTCGTTGATCGGCCCGCAGATCCTGCAGCTGCCCAGCTCCACCGGGCACGGCCTGGGCCAGAGTCTGGTGGCGGCCGGGCTGTGGATGGCTCCCGGTGGTTTGGCGATGATGGCCTCGGCGCCCATTGCGGCCAAGGTCATCGCGTCGCGTGGTCCCCGCTTCACGCTCGTGCTCGGCTGCGGCGTCATCGCCGCCGGCTATCTCGGCGGTACCCAGCTTCTCGGCTCGCCCGCCGGCGTCCTGGGTTTCAGCGTCGTGGTGAGCGCCGGGGTAGGCTTTGCCTTCGCCTCGTTGCCGACGCTGATCAACGCCGCCGTTCCGGTGTCGGAGACCGCAGCCGCCAACGGGATCAACTCTCTGGCGCGGGCATTGGGCACCTCGGTGTCGAGTGCGGTGATGACCGCGATCCTCGTCCAGACCGGGATGACCGTCGCCGGTCACATGATCCCGTCGTTGAACGGGTTCCGCGTCGCGTTGATCATCGCCGGTGTCGCAGCGGCCGCGGCCGCCTTGATCGCACTGGCCATCCCCTCGGCGACGCCGGCGCCCGCGCCGGTACCGAGCGACGTCGAACCGGTGCTGTCACCGTCGGCGTTGCGCCGACGCGCGCAACGCCTGGAGAACGTGATGACCGCGGTCGGTCGCCAGTCCGCGGTCTCGCTGGGAGTTTCGACGACGCCGCACCGCCTGGACCGTGGTGACTACGTCATCGCGGCCTACCTGGGTGGGACGGGCACGTTGACGCTGGCCGAACTCGCGGCCGCGGTCGACAGCGACCCGCGCGCCGTCGAGGAACGCATCTCGGCGTTGATCCGGGACGGTCTGGTCGGCCGGGCACCGGCCGCTGATCAGTCGGCGCCGCCCCGCTTCTGCCTCACTCAGCGCGGCCGAGCCGTGTTCGAGGAGCAGCGGTCGTCGAACATCAACGGCCTCGAAGCGGTGCTGTCCCGGTGGGATGACGGGGACGTCGCGGCGCTCATCGGTTATCTGGCAAGGCTTTCCGACGGTATCGACGAGGAGCACCGCCGACGCCGCCAGACGCAGCCCCACATCGTGACCGCGCATGCCGAGACGACGCCGATGCGGGCGCCGCGGCCGTCTCGCCGAACACCGGGACGACCTCCTCGCGGTACCGGCCATGCCGGCCCGGCGCGCCCGCCGCAGCAGGGCCCGGTCGATCCAGCTGCCCCGACGGAGGCGTTGCGCTTCCGACGCTGACAGCGCAGGACAGCACAGCGCGGCGTGGCGGCAACTTGTCATCAACCGTCGTCGTCGCGTCGCGGTTCGACTCGAAACACCGGAAAGTCCGCCGCGACGCGCTCGAACTCTGCGAGCGGCGCACGCCGGTCGACAGGAATGTGCGGCCGCGCGCCCGGTGCCAGCGCGAGATACCGGCGCAAGATCGGTGCGCGCTCGTCGGTGGGCACCTCCACCAGAAGCACGTCTTCCACGCCCCGCCGGCGCAGCGATGCCCGGCCGCCGGCCTGCCGCACGTTGCGCACCCAGTTCGCGTCCTCACCCAGCATCGACACCACGTACCGCTCACCGTCGTAGTCGGTGATCACGACCGGAACGGTGACGGTCTTGCCGCTGGTGCGGCCGCGGACCAACAGGTTGGCATCGCAGCGACGCGACAGCACCCCGGCACTGAACTGCCACGCGGCCAGCGTGTTGAGCACCCTCGCCAGCGCTCCGGGCCGTCCTCCGCGGTACATCCATCGCTTCAGTTGGTGAAGTCGTCGAAACACCCCCCGATGCTAGGGAACGCCACACGGCGTTCCTGCCTCTCAGCGGGTACCCACCCCTACTGTGACGACAGGGACCGGCCCCGGGGAGCGGCGGATGACAACGGCAGACACCACGACGTCCACGTGGGCGCCGCTGCAGTCGCCGGTCTACCGCGCGCTGTGGATCGCGCAGCTGGTGTCCAACCTGGGTACCTGGATGCAGACCGTCGGCGCGCAGTGGATGCTCGTCGAGGACCCCGGCGCCGCCGTCCTGGTGCCGCTGGTGCAGACCGCGACCACGCTGCCGGTGATGCTGTTGGCGTTGCCGTCGGGGGTGCTGGCCGACCTGATCGACCGGCGACGGTTGCTGATCGCGACACAGGGCGCCATGGCCGCCGGGGTGGGGCTACTCGCCACGTTGACCGGGTTGGGGATGACGACACCGGTGGTGTTGCTCATGTTGTTGTTCCTGATCGGGTGCGGGCAGGCGCTGACCGCGCCGGCGTGGCAGGCGATCCAACCCGATCTCGTTCCGGCGCATCAGATTCCGGCGGCTGCGGCGCTGGGCAGCATGAGCATGAACGGGGCCCGCGCGATCGGACCGGCGATCGCCGGTGTGCTCGTCTCACTGGCCGGGCCCACCCTGGTGTTCGCGCTCAACGCGGTCTCGTTCATCGGGATTGTGTTCGTGCTGATCTGGTGGCGGCGTCCCCCGATCGAGAACACCTTTCCCCCGGAGCGGGCGTTGGCGGCGCTCAGCGCGGGGGGCCGCTACATCCGCAGCTCGCCGGTGGTGCGGCGGATTCTGCTGCGGGCGGCGCTGTTCATCGCTCCGGCCAGTGCACTGTGGGGGCTGCTGCCGGTGATCGCGGCCAACCAGCTGGGCCTGTCGGCCTCTGGTTACGGCATCCTGCTCGGCTCGCTGGGGGCCGGAGCCGTGACAGGGGCTTTCCTGCTGGGGCGGCTGCGCTTGTGGTTCGACCAGAACGCCTTGCTGATCATGGGCGCTTTGGGTTTCGCTGTGGCCACCGCGGTACTGGCGCTGGTGCACATCTTCCCGGTGGTGATCGCGGCGTTGGTGATCGGCGGAGCATCCTGGCTGCTGTCGCTGTCGACGCTCAACGCCTCGATGCAGTTGAGCCTTCCCGCTTGGGTGCGCGCCCGCGGCCTGTCGATGTACCAGTTGATCTTCATGGGTGGCCAAGCGCTCGGCTCATTGGCGTGGGGTCTGCTGGCCGGTGGCACCAGCAGCGTCACCAGCTTGCTGACGAGCGTGGTGCTGCTGTTGGTGTGCGCGCTGTCGTCGTTGTGGTGGCCGCTGCACGCCAAGACCGGCAACCTGGACCTGACGCCGTCGGCGCACTGGCCGGAGCCGACGCTGGTGTTCGAACCCGAGCCGCTCGACGGCCCGGTGATGGTGCTGATCTCCTACCGCGTGGCCCCGACGAACGAGGAAGGCTTCTTGGCGGCCATCGCAGTGCAGGGCCGGTCGCGCCAGCGCACCGGCGCCTCGCAGTGGCAGCTCTACCGCGATGTCGAGCATGAATCGACGTTCGTCGAGACGTTTGTGGTGCGGTCGTGGGGTGAGCACATGCACCAGCACTACACGCGGCTGACCGGGCAGGATCTGCTGACCGAGCGGGCGGTCAGGAAGTACGTCGACGGCGAGCCGGTCACCCACCATTACCTCGCGGTGCGGTAGCCCTCTCCGGCCGAAAGTGCATTCCGCGCGTCAACCCATATGTTCCGCCCCGCTCAACGCGACCTCGGCGCGCGCGGGGGCGGGCCGTGGTCGAGAATTGGCGACATGGACCGTACCGAGCTCAGCGAGGTGGCGTGGGAGCTGATCGAGCACTGCCGCCCATCGCTCACCGATGTCGAAGCGAACACGGCGTTCGTGTTGCTCGGTATCGGCGAGTACGGCGAGGCGATGGTTCTCGGACTCAAGTCTGTTGTGGCCGCGCCTGATCCGACTCTGCCGGAACCACTGTTGCGCAGGCTGACCCTGCTGCCGCACACGCACTTCGTCGACGACGAGTTCGTCAGTCTGCTGGGAGCTTTGACCGAAGATTTCCCGCAGGCGGGCTGAGCCGCACCGCCGTTACCACGCGTATTCGCAGACTCCGCAGTGCCACTTCTGCTGTTGTACGCGGCGTCCCGCCAAGTTCCGCCCTGGCGGTGCTTCCGGGCGCTCGTGTGTACCAGGAGTCACACGAATCAGCTTTTTGCAGAGGGCTTCTCGCACTTTCTCTGCACAATGCGGATACCTGTGACAGCTGAGGCACGAGTGCCTCAGGCCAGCCAAAGTCGCTAGCCTTCGATGTTCAGGCGCCGCGCCAGGTCGGGTCCACCGACCTGGCGGATGAACTCCGGATCCCCGCACACCACCAACTGGTCGCGTGCCCGCGACAGTCCGACGTAAAGGCGTTCGCGAGAGCGGTCAAACGCCGATGCCTCGTTGACCACGAGCACGACCGCGCGGCGCTCGAGGCCCTTGAAGCCGAGCACGTGGCCGTAGAACACCTGCTCGGCGTCCCAGAAGCTGTCCCAGTAGGCGGCGTTGCCCGCGGCCTGACGCTCCCGCTGTTCGGGGTGACGGCTGCCGGTGGTCAGCAGCGCGACGTCCTCGGGACGCCAGCCCTGCTCGAGCAGCGCCTCGACTTCGTCGTCGCCGGCTTCCATCGCCTCGGCGGCCGAGCACGGCACGTACCTCACGGCCGGTCCTTCGCCGCCGAGGAAGCGCATCGGATGGTCGACCAGCGGCTGGAATGCGTTGGCGATCTGGCGGGTGTTGCGCAGGTTGTGGTCGAGCACCAGGGGAACCAGCGGCACCGGCGGTGAGCCGAACCGGTTGAACACGCGCTGGCCCTCGTCGGTGAAAACGTAGAGTCCGCTGGTCTCTTCGTCTTTCAGCGCGGCCAGCAGCGGATCCCACCATGCGTCGGCGAAGTCCTGCGCCTCGTCGACGACGATCGCGTCGAATCGGTGGCCGGGCTCCAATTGTGCTGCCAGCGCGGTCATTTGCGCGGGCAGGTCATGTTCCCAGAACTGCACCGTCTCCTCGGTGCGCAGCGCCTCGTCAGGTCCCTCCGGGGCGCCCCACTTCTTGCCGAGATCGTGGAACTCGCCGACGTAGGCCGGACGCTGCCGGCGATTCCAGGCCTCGGTGATCCGCTCCAGATAGGACGCCAACCCATGCGAATAGCACATCAACGCAACACGTTTCCCGTCCCGGGCGAGCCGTCGCGCCTGCTCCATCGCCAGGAACGTCTTGCCGCTGCCGGCACCGCCGCGGATTTCCACGCGGTGCAGCAACCGCACCGCGTCGAGGATGACCGATTGGTGTTCGGTGAGCATGTCGGCCGCGTCCTCGTTCTCCAACGCGCGCGCCACGACGCTGCGCTGAGGAAGGCCGCGCCCGCTGAGCGCTTCGCTGAGTTGGGCGATGCCGTCCTTGGTCAGGAAGGGGCGGTCGAGTTCCTGGCTGTGCAGGATGTGACGCAGCTTGGCGGCGATGTCGGGAAGGTCGGTGCGGTCGATGACCTTCCAGCGTGGGCAGTCCGGCAGTCCGAAGTCCTCGGGCAGGTCGGTGTTGGGCAGCACGACGACGTGGTCCCAGCGCAACCGGCCTTGCTTCCACGACGGATCGGTCTCGATGAAGCTGCGGATCGCATAGCAGGCTTCGCGGGCCTGCCGGACGGGTTCGATCTTGCGTTCGGCGCTGCGCCCGCGCTGCCACCATGTCTCGCCGTCGTGCCAGACCTCGCCTCCTTTGACCTCCACGCAGACGATGCCCGCGCCCTCGATCGCGACGAAGAAGTCGATCTCATGGTCTTTGAGATGATCGGTCACCCGCTTGCCCGGGATGACGAGGTCCCCCGGTTCGAGCTGATCGATCAACGCCTGCCAGACGCGGCGCTCGGCCCCGTTGGACAGCCGCGGTATCTCCTCGACGGTGATGGTCACGGCGAATCTCCCCCTTTCGTCAGGGGGATGTTAACCAGCGGGGCCGACGCCGGGCGGGAATCTACTCCCCGACCGCGGCGACCGGCTGCATGCGGCCGGGCGGGTAGGGCAGTTCGATGCCGTTCTCGTCGTAGGCGCGCAGGATCTCGCGGCGCAGGCGACGCTGCACCGACCATTGGGCGTTGGGTCGGGTCTTGACGGTCATCCGCAGCGTGACCTGGTCCGGGAGCAGTTCCTGCACGCCGAGCATCTCGGGTTCGCCGAGCACCTTGGCGGCCAACGCCGGATCGGCGAGGGCCTGTTCGGCGGCTTCGACGGCCACGTCCTCGGCGCGCGCGACGTCGGTGCTCAGCGCAACCGGCACCTCGATACGGGCGACGGCGTAATCCTGGCTCATGTTGCCGACGCGGGCGATCTCGCCGTTGCGGACGTACCAGAGGGTGCCGTCGATGTCTCGCACGGTGGTCACGCGCAGGCCGACGGTTTCCACCTCCCCGACCGCTTCGCCGAGGTCAACCGTGTCGCCGACGCCGTACTGGTCTTCGAGCAGCATGAACACCCCGGTGACGAAGTCGCGGACCAGGTTCTGCGCGCCGAAACCTATGGCCAGGCCGACGACGCCCGCGGACGCGATGAACGGCGCGATGTTGACGCCGAGCACGTTGAGGATGCCCAGGACCACCCAGACCAGCATCACGATCGAGACGGTCGATTTGAGCACCGAGGCGATGGTCTGGGCGCGCTGCTGGCGGCGTTCGGCTGTCCTCGCGCTGGCCGACGACGGTGTCCGGTCGCGCAGGTACCGCAGCAACGGGGGCTTCCTGGCGGTCTCACCGCCCTGGGTGCGCTCCTTGCGCGTCCTGCCGGTCGCGGCCCGGTCGATCATCCGGTGCAGCACATACCGCGCGATCAAGACGACGATGATGTACGCGACGATCCGGATGGGAACTTCGATCAGCCAATGTCGGTTTGTCTCTGTCCATTCGAAAGCCAAGTTGTATACGTCCATGATCGCCCGTACGTGTACCCACTCGGCTCAGGAGCAATCGGAGACCTATCTCCGCCGCGATGAGCTGCGCCGCTGTCGGTACATCGCCTGATCGGCGTGGTCCAGCACGGCGTCGATGCCGCGTCCGTCGCCAGGGTGATGGGCGGAGTAGCCGATCGTGAGGGCGACCGGGATGTCGGTGCCGTCGGGCAGCACAACGGGAGCGCGGTCGAATTGCGCGGTGACCCGGGCGGCCAGCTGCGTCAGACCGGGGTCGTCGACGGTGTCGGTGATGACCAGGAACTCGTCACCGCCCCACCGCACGACCAGGTCGTCGTCGTCAACGGCAGCGACGAGGCGAGCGGCCACCTCGACGAGCAGTCGGTCCCCGGCGTGGTGTCCGCACCGGTCGTTGACCGACTTGAATCGTTCGATGTCACAGAACAACACGCCGTAGCCGTCGTTGTCGGCGTCGAGTTGCTCGAGCCGGCTCCAGCCGGCGGATCGGTTCGCGACGGCGGTCAGCGAATCGGTGGCCGCCTGGTGGGCGAGTTCGGCTTCCCGGAGCCGCTCGGCGGTCACGTCGACGATCTGGGAGACGAAGCACAGCGGCCGGTCTCGCGGCGCATGGACGATCACCGCGGTCAGGGCGCACCACACCACGTGCCCATCGGCGGCGATGTAGCGCTTGTCCATGCGATAGGAACGTCGTCGGCCCTCGAGGCACTCGGCGACCAGGGCCAGGTCGGAGTCCAGGTCGTCGGGATGGGTGATCTCCTGGAAGGACAGGCCCGCCAACTCCCGGCGGGTGAATCCGAGCATCGTGCGCAGTGCACGGTTGGTGCGCAGGAACTTGCCGTCCAGCCCGACGACGGCCATACCGATCGGTGAATGGGTCAGCGCGAGCTCGAAGGGCCGTTCGCCGAGCAGGTCGACGGCGGCGGGTGACCGGTTCGTCGGTGCGGCGGCCTTGGCGGCCGGGAAGCCGTGGCCGGGCGGTTTGGGGCGGCCCAGGTAGTAGCCCTGCGCCAACGGAATGCCGGCGGCGGCGACGGTGTCGAGTTCGCCCTGGCTTTCGATGCCTTCGGCGACCACCGTCGCACCGATCTGGCCGGCGAATTCGGCGATGGCCTGGGCGAGCCGGCTGCGGGCGTCGTCGGCGTCGATGTGCCGGGTGATCGACTGGTCGATCTTGACGAACTCCGGTCCCAGCTCCAGGACGTGTGAGAACGATGCGAACCCGGCGCCGACGTCGTCGATGGCCAGCCGCATGCCGCGGGCCCGGCACGGTTCCAGCACGTCGTCGAGCGCCGCGTAATCGGGGACGGCGTCGTGCTCGGTGATTTCCAGAACGATGCGCGACGGGTCGACGTCACCGAACATCTCGGCCCACGGCACCGCCAGCGCCGCCGCCGGTGAAATGTTCATCGAGACGAAGACGTCGCCGGGCAGGCTCGGTATCAGCGACACCACGCGTCGGGCGATCGCGGTCTCCAACTCGATGTTCAGCCCCAGGAGCGCGGCCTGCTCGAAGAACGCGTCCGGGCGGAACGGTTCGCACGGGAAACGGGACAGCGCCTCGACACCGACCACCTTGCCGGTGGCGGCCTCGTGGATCGTCTGGAAGACCACTTCGAAGTCGCGTTCGGCGACGACGCGCCGGATTGCCTTGCGCTGACCGGCGGTTGGATCTGCACCGGTCGCCGGCGATTCGATGAGAGTGCCGATCAGGTCGGCGACCTGGGTGGCCAGGCGCCGGTCGTCCTCGGCGAGGTGGGGCTGGGGGTTCTGGCTGACCACGCAGACCATGCCGAACATCGCACCGTCGCGCCCGCACACCGGGACTCCGACGTAGGCGCCGATGCCCGACTCGTCGGTGATCGGCAGGCTCGCGGCGATCTGGTTGGTCGAGGTACTCGGGATGACCGCGGGCAACCGACCGTCGATGACGCGCACACAGTACGTCTCCGACAGCTGCGACCGCTTGCCGAGCGAGAGACCGAGTGCGTCGCTGTCGCCTTCGAGAACCTCGATGACCTGCATCCCGTCGCGGAACGACGACAGCCAGGCCGTGTCCAGCCCGAGACGCTGGCGCAGCACACCGAGCAGAGTCCGCACCACGTCCACCGGGATCTCCGGTTGGTCGGCGACGAGGCGCTGGCGCACCAGATCGGAGGGCATGGCAAAAAATAATAAGTCCGATAATTATCAACCCGCATCATTACGGGGCTTCCCGCGTTCGACCGACCGCGCTCGGTGATCAGCCAGCTAAAGCGATGTGCGGAGATTGTCTTCCATTCCGCAATGGCTTCGGCTCCCCGCCCCGCGGCCTGCAACCAGGACACCGGTCGGCAAACATACGCATACTTATGTCAGATTCGCGCCGCTACGTAGCGTTTGCCATCGCTTCCGAAGGCCGGCGGCGGGTGTCGACGAGTTTCGGCACCCGCCGCCGTCCGGACCGATGCGACGCTGTTTTCGCAGTTCAAAGCGGTTTGCCCGGTCTCACCGCTTGCTCGACCGCGGAGATGTCCGTCCACGCCGGTCGCTCTCGGCGGGCCGACGCGGCCGGCTTATCCGGAGCTTTCGAGGGCGTACTGGCGCACGATCTCGCTGAGCCGGTAGCGCGGCCGGCCGGCGTGGTAGTCGCAGATCAGCAGCGACTTGTCGACCAGTCCGGCAACGTCTCCGTCGACCGTGGACGAGTTGAGGTCGAGTTCGGCGTGTCGGGCCAATTGACCGAGGAGAACCTTCTCCGAATCGGCCAAGCGCGCATACGACCAGTCGAGGCAGGCATGCAGCGTCTGGTGTCGCGCCGCCACCGTCCGGCGAGCCGGGTTCCTGTGGTGCAGGCGCGTATGCAGACTCTCGCGGATGTCGGTCAGCGACTGACTCCGCGTGCGCGACGCCGCGATCTCGATCGCCAGGGGCAACCCGTCGAGCCGACGGCAGATCTCGGCGACCTCCGCGGATTCCGCACCCTGAGCGCTGAAGTCGGCGTTCGCCCGGGTGGCGCTCTCGACGAACAGCGCGGTCGCGTCGCCGGGCGACAACGGCGGCACACGGTAGATCTGCTCACCGGCAACCTCGAGTGGTTCGCGGCTGGTGGCCAGCACGCTCACGCGGGGGCAGGCGTTGAGCACCGTGTCGATCAACGCTGCGGCAGCGTCGAGCACATGCTCGCAGTTGTCGACGACCAGCAACACGTTGCGGTCGGCGAGATCTCGAGTCAGCGTGGCCGGATGCGGCACCTGGGTCGCGTCGGCGGCGGCAGCGAGGTCGACGAACAAGGCTCCACCGTCGAACTGACCGTAGGCGCCGTCGGCGGCCGCGACCGCCAGCCGAGTCTTGCCGGCACCTCCGGGACCGCACAGGGTGATCAGCCGACGGCGCTGCAACAAGCGGTGCAGGTCGTCCAATTCACCTGCCCGGCCGATGAATTCGGTGCGCAGAGCAGGCCGGCGGCGGAATCCTCCGCCTGAGTCGGATCGGGGTGGCGGGAAGTCGTCGACCAGGTCGGGATGGCACAACTGTGCGACACGTTCGGGCCGGATCAGCCCGCGCAGCTGATGGCTGCCCGCGTCGACGAGCCAGGCTTGCGGCGGCAGCGCGTCGTCGACCAGATGGGCTGTCGCCGAGGACAGCAGCGTCTGGCCGCCGTGGCCGAGGTCGCGCAGTCGCGCAGCGCGGTTGATCAGCGGGCCCATGTAGTTGCCTTCGTCTCGCAGGCGTGCATCCCCGGTGTGGATCCCGATGCGTAACCGGATGGGCGACAGGTCGGTTCGCTGCAGTTCCAGAGCGCAGGCCACTGCTTCGCCGGCGCTGGCGAACGCGATGACGAAGCTGTCGCCCTCGCCTTGCTGGACGGGGCAGACGCCGTGGTAGCGGCCGATCAGGTCGGCGACGACGCGGTCAAGGGTTGCCAGCGCGTCCGGCATGGTGTCGGGCTGGGTGTCCCACATACGGGTCGAGCCTTCGATGTCGGCCAGCAGTAGCGTCACCGTCCCGGTGGGGAGGCGCGTAGCAGAATCGATGGCGGACATGGGATTCATCGTGTCGCAGTGGGCCATCGGTTTCGACGGTGTGCGCCACACGATCGGCGGTGGTGTGCGCACCACCATCGCCCCTAGACCGGGACGGCGGCCGTGATGCGGGTGCCACGTCCGGGGACGCTGTCGACGGCCAGTTGGCCGCCGATGGCCGAGAGGCGGTCGGTCATGTTGGTCAGTCCGGCGCCGGGTGTGCCCGGCACGAAGCCGCGGCCGGTATCGCTGATCTGTACTTCTAGTACGCCTTCGACGACGTGTGCGGTGATGTGCACGGTGGTGTCGGGGCCGCCGTGTTTGGCGGCGTTCTGCAGGGCTTCGCTGCAGCAGTAGTACAGGGCGGCTTCGGTTGTCGGCGGGTAGCGGCCGATGGCGTCCAGGTCGAGGGCCACGGGGATGACCGACCGTGCGGCCAGCGCCGGCAGTGCTTGGGCGAGTCCTCCGCTGACCAGCAGCGGTGGATAGATCCCGTGCGCAAGGTTGCGGATCTCGGTGATGGCACTGTCCACCAGCGTCGAGGCCTCGGTGAGCAGGTCACGTTGTTTGTCTCCACTGGTGTTGCGGGCCAGGCCGATCAGTACCGACAGTGCGACGAGGTGCTGCTGGGCGCCGTCGTGTAGATCGCGTTCCAGGCGACGTCGCTCTTCGTCGGCGGCGGTGATCAGGCGGGTGCGCGACGCCGCCAGTTCGGCTGCATGTTCGGCGAGCTGCGCCTCTGAGATCCGCAGCGCCGCAGCGTTGTTCCACACGATGACCATCAGATGTAATGCGTTGATCGGCAACGCGATCAGCACGAATGCCGTCGCCATCCACTGGGGTGCCTGCTCGACGTGGTCGGTGAACGGGGTGAACTCCGCGATGGCCGCTGCAGCGAGAACGCAGGCGGCGGTAATCACGGTGAAGATCAGTCCGCGGCGCAAGCTGATATACGGCTCGGCGAAGACGACGGGCACCAGAGCCAACAGTGCCATCACCGGAAGGAGCGGCGGGGAGACGAACGTGACGCCCAGTACCGCGACCCAGTTGCCGACGCAGACGAGGGTCACCGACTGCTCGAACATGTTGTGCCGGGCGAGGTTCAGGCCGATGGCCAGCACGGCGCACTGGACGCACGCCACTACGACAAAGCCCAGCATCCAGGGTGACCGGAAGATCCAGAAGTACTCCCATAGCGGCACCACGATGCCGGCGCCGAGCCACAGGCCGAAGTGGCCGGAGAGGAACACCTCGAAACGTTCGGAACGGAAACGGTGGATCAGGTTGTGGCCGAACCACGCTGACGAGCGGAACGCGGAGGTGAGAAGGACTTTCGGGATCCGCCAGTCGGGGACGGATCCGGGTGGGGTGAGCAGCTTCAGCTTGCTGTTCGCCATATGTGGTTCAGCACTTCGGGGCTCAGTCGCTGTTTGTGGAGATAGGTGGCGGCACCGCAGTCAATCGCGTCGGCGGGCAGTTCGTCGGCGTCGTAGGTGGACATCAGGACGATGACGATGTGCGGGTGGCGGGCGTGCAGCCGGCGCGCGGCTTCGATGCCGCCGATGCCGGGCATGTGGATGTCCATCAGGACGAGGTCGGCGCCGTCCCCGTCGAGACGTTCCAGGGCAGCTTCGCCGGTGGCACTCTGTCCGGCGAGCACGAAGCCGGTGGTGGCGTCCAGCGTTGCCGTGCTGGCCAGCCGGAAACTGGCCTGGTCGTCGACGATCCACACGCGGACCTGCTGGCTCACCACTGCCCCATCGTGGTCGATCTCGGGTGTGCGTACCAGGGTGTACACACCACTGTTCGTGCTCACGGCGGATTGCCGCCGTTGAGGAACATCAGCACCGCCCGGACCCGGCGGTCCACGGAGTCGTCGCCGGTGAGTTCGAGCTTGGCGAAGATCGAATTGATGTGCTTTTCCACCGCGCGCTGGGACAACACCAGACGTTGGGCCACGGTGCGGTTGCTGAAGCCGGTGGCCAGTTCACTGAGCACCTCGCGTTCGCGGGGCGTCAGCCGGCTCAAAGCGGCGGCTTGGCGCGGCTGGGCGAGCAGGGCCTCCACGACCATCGGATCCAGGACGGTGCCACCGCCGGCGACCTGCCGGACCGCATCCCCAAGCTCGTCGAAGTGGGCGACCCGTTCCTTGAGCAGGTATCCGCGGCGCGCCGATCCGCCCTCCAGCAATGCCGATGCGTACGTCTGGTCAACATATTGGGACAACACGATCACGCCGACGGCCGGGTGCGCGGTGCGCAGCCAGTTCGCCAGCCGGATGCCCTCGTCGGTGGACGTCGGCGGCATCCGCACGTCGGTGACCAGCATGGTCGGTTGATGCTCCGCGACGAGGGCGGCCGCTTGGTCGTAGTCCTCGGCGACGCCGACGACGGTGGTGTCGGGGCTGACCGACAGGGCGCGAGCAACGCTGTCACGCACCAGCAGGCAATCCTCTGCGACGACGATCGAGATCTGCTCGGCCACCCCGGCAGCACCCCCTCTCGCGCTACCGGTCGATTATCCGCGCTCGGAACGGTTTTGGGGGTATGTCGGGGGTGCTTGATTCGAGATGCGCGGAGATGTCAGAGGTGCTCCTTAGAGTGCCGCTATGGCTATGGCACCGAAACCCGCGCCCGTGTCGCGACCGGTCGACATCATGTCGGCACGGCCGCGTCCGATGCTGTCGATCGCGATCGCACTGGCCCAGCGCGGCAGGTCGCTGTTCCGGTACTCCGCGCAGTCTGCGGACAACCGCTGGACCGGAACCGTGGAGGCCGACTGCGCCGAAACCGCGACGCTCGATGTCATCCGTCGCGTCCGCGACGAAGTCGACGTGGAGCGGATCCGGTTCCTGGTGAAGATGCCGCCGCGCAGCATGCTGTGGGCGCTGCGCGACGAAGTTGCGCTGCTCATGCCCGGGGTGTGGATCGAGCGGCCGCGGTTGACCGACGAGCAGTTGGTACGGCAGGCGTTCGCCGGGCTGCATGAGGTGACGCCGGTGCCCACAGGACCGGTGTGGGTGGCCACGGACGGATCGGTGCGCGGCAAGATCACCGGCTACGGGTGGCTCGCCTCCACCGGCGAGTACGGGCTGCAAGGCTTCCGTCATTCCACGAAGCTCATCGGACCGCAGGTCGTGCTGGTCGCCGAACTGCGCGCGATCGGCATGGCGGTGCAGAAGCTCCGTGGTCGCGACATCACGGTGCTCAGCGACAGTCAGCTGGCGGTGGCGATGGTGAAGCGGTGGATGGCCGGCGACGACGTCCTGCCCGAGGGCTACGCGATCTATCGCGAGAGCGGTAAGACGCCGGGACTTGTTCGGGCGCAACGGATGATCTACGAGGATCGTGACCGCATCACGCCCGTCTGGGTGAAAGGCCATCGCGGCGAGCCCCTCAACGAGGGCGCCGATGCGCTGGCCCGGCTGGCGTCGCGTTACGCATTGGGTGACAGCGGCCTGACCGGCGACGAATACCACTACCGGGCAGAGGATCTGGCGCGGACGTTCTCACGGGAGTTCACGTCGGTTCGGACGGCGTAGGGAGACACTTGGTCAACCGGTGGCCCGGCGAGTAACGATGGACCCCGACCGGGGTGACGTCCTGCACTACGTGTAGGACTACGGCGACAACTGGCAGCTGACGCTGGGGCTGGAGCAGGTGGTGCCTGCAGACGATGTCGGTGCGGTAGCGGTGGTCGTCGACGGGGAAGGGACCGCGCCGCCCGAAGACTGCGGCCATCTGCTCGACGTGGACAGCCTCGCCGAGGTGCTGCCCGATCCCGCGCAGTTCGAACCGGACCGGATCAACACCGCGCTGGGCCGCACGTACTTCGTCCTGCATGAGGCAGGCATCGGCGCACGTCTTGGCGATCAGGTCCGTCGGCTCACGTGCACTCGCGCGGTGACGAGTTGTCCGGGGTGGTGATGTACTGATCTCCCAATCGGATCCGCCTGGTTCCGAAGTGATGAGGTCCATCGAGCGGTGAGTCTGGATCTGGGTCTGGGTCTGTGATGAGGTACCGGCCGGTATCAGGGATAGGGTCACTCGTCCCTACTTTGGCGCCACCAGTCGGAGTAGTCAGCCAGTGCCTCAGGCAACATGAACCGTGGGGTGAAGCTCAACTCGGAACGGAGACGTTCGATCGAGAATGGCGCCCGGCGGTTCGGCGTCTCACGCCCGACCGTCGCGCGATCCTTCTGGTCGACGAATTCGTAACTGAATTCGGGAAACTCCTCTCTGAGCTTCTCGCACCAAGTCTCGACCGACCATCGGGTCCCGGTTCCCACGTGCAAAACGTCGTGCACCACTTGGTCTTTGAAGAGCAATCCCACAATTGCCGATGCAACGTCGAGTGCGTAGACCCAATCTTGAGGCAGGTCGGGACCCACAATTGCATGCTCACCACGGTCTGCGTGCTGCATGAGCAGATACGGGATGCTCAGCGTATCCCGTTTTCCGGTCGGATACTCCCACCGTCCGAAGACGTTCGCCAGCCGCGCGACCACCAGGTCAAGGTCACGAGTTGAGCGATACCGCAGGCCTATGCGCTCCGCGGCATACTTCGTGATTCCGTAGAGCGAATCGGGTACCGGCGGATCGTCGACCTCGTCCAGTACGCCGGGAACATCGGCGCGCATGCCGTAGATCGACCCGGTACCGAGCTGGACCACTCGGCGAACGCCGTGTTCTGAACAAGCTTCGAGGACCTCGACCGCGCCAATTACGTTCACCGACACGACGTCCGCACCACCCGTGGCCTCCCTGGAGCGACCTGCGGTGACTGCGGCGCCGTGTACCACCCTGTCGACGCCGTGCGCGGCCATCGCTTGTCGGACGGCGTCGCGATCGCGAACATCACCGATCACTGTCGAGAGCTGACCAGGCATATCGGCGACGTGCTTCATGAAGCGTTCTGAAGGAGCTTCGAGCCCGTAGACGACGACATCGTGACCGTCGTTCAGCAGTAGCTCGGCGACATTGAGGCCGACGAAGCCTGCTCCACCCGTCAACATCACACTCATTCTGGTTCTGTTCCTCTTCTGTGACTTGTTCGGCGGACGGGGACGTCCAAAGAGCGCAACGCCGGTTACGGACGAGGTGCGCGTCCCCATGGTCGGCCCGTCGCGTCCGGGTCGACTCCGTTCCAATGATCGACGATGGCTTGAGCCGCATAGAGTCCCATGAGCCGCTCGCCGGTTCGTGTGTAGGCGCCGACATGCGGTGAGAGGACAACCTGGCTCATCGACAGCAGCGGGTTTTCCGGACTGGGGGGCTCTTGCTCGAAGACGTCGAGACCTGCCCCCGCCAGATGGCCGGTCTGGAGCGCTTCGACGAGTGCGCCTTCGTCCACGATACCGCCGCGCGCAGTGTGTATCAGGACCGAACCCGGCTTCATCTGCGCGAACTCCGCAGCGCCCAGGAGGTGGTGCGTGCTCTCCGAAAGGGGAATGTTGATGGTGAGGACGTCACAGTCTGGAAGCAGCTCCGCCAGGTTGGCGGAGGGTTCGGCACCGCGTTGTTCGATCTCGTCGGCGGTGAGAAACGGATCGAAGGCGCGCACACGCATTCCGAGCGCGCGGGCGACGTGCGCGACGTGACGTCCGATTCTGCCGAAGCCGATGACGCCCAGTGTGGAACCGAAAAGCTCCTCTCCCAAGTAGGTTTCGTCACGCTCGGCAAACCCGCCACCGCTGACCAGAAGGTGTCCGCGCGCGACCTGACGGCGGACTGCCATCATCAGAGTGATTGCCTGTTCAGCGACCGAGCGATAGTTGGCTTCGGCGGCTATGAGCACGGGGATGCCACGCGCCTCGGCCTCGACGAGGTCCACGTTGTCCACACCGACGCCGTGACGCGCGATCACTTTTAACCGCGGCGCTCGTTCGAAGAACGTCGCATCGATCGTCTGCCAATGCAGCATCAGCGCGTCCATCTCCGGCATCGCATCCTCGATGGACATGGCGGACGGACCGTAACCGAGCACAACGTCGCCATGGGCGCGGAGTAGCTCGAGCGCGTCTGGATGAACCTGCTGCCCAATGTAGGCCGTGCGACTATTCATGCGCTCGCCCCCGTCAGCTCGCGACCCAGGTCGTCGAGCCGAGAGAGCATCGCCAAACGGTCGGACTCGTCGCGGACTTCGAACACGGCCGGGCCCGCGTAGCCATGCCGCTGAGCGTCGCGTGTGAGGGTGAGCATGTCACTCCAGTTCGAGATGGCATTCTCGGCTCCGAAAAACGGGTGGCTGTCGACAGGTTTCCCGTCGGGCGTGAGTCCCCCAGAGGCGAGCTGGACGTAGTCGACACATTCCCATGACGCAGGCGGGAGTGTATCCCCGACGAGCGTGTGGTGGGCAGGGTCGAACATGATCCCGATGGCACCCCCCGACTTCTTGCAGACGTCGACGGCAGTAGCCAGGTCCGGGACAACAGAGCCGCCAAAGCTGCAGGTGGGGAACGCCTCGAGCAGAAGACGCACTCCGGCGCGCTCGGCCTGGTCCTTCACCTGCCCGATCGCCTCCACTAGTCGGGACGCGGACGCCGGCTCACTCGCGGTGTCCTCGCCCGCCCACAGAGCGACCCACGGAGCACCGAGGTCCCCTGCGAGCGCGATGGCAGATCGAAGATGGTCGACTGCCTCCCGCCAGGATTCGTCATCTAAAGCGGAGAGGTTCCAGCCTCGTTTGATGAACGACGTCTGCGTTCCGAGCATCAGCTCGCGCCCTTCGAGGAGTCCGCGGACCACGTCATCGTCGTAGATGTCTGTGCGGTAAGGGATCTCCCAGACGGACAGCGTGGCGAACCTGCCGAGCTCGGTCAGCGCTGTGCGCGCTTCATCGACCGTGCCGTCGACGAGCTCCGGATACAGGATGTAGGTGACGACACCTGGGGTCAGGTCGCTCATCGGGCTGCCTCTTCCGGTGCGACGACGGCCGTCCCGGCGCGCTTCCGTTCCAACGCGATGACCATCACGACCACCAACATCGACGACAGTCCGAATGCGACGAAGGAGGCGCCCAGACTACCGACGGGGCTGAGGACGGCGACCACCATCGGTCCGACGATCGCGCCCACCCTGCCGATACCGGTGACCAGTCCGAAACCGGATGCCCGGACGTTCGTCTCGAACTGTCGCGGCGTGTAGGCGTAAGCCGAGGTGGTGGTGAAGCCGTAGCCGGCTGCCGCGAGCCAACCGAACAGAATCATCGGGACGATATGTGTGGAGATGCCGAAAAGGACCAGAGAGATGCCGAACTGCAAGAACGAGAAGTACAGGAAGGCACGTGGTGACATCTTGCCGCCGACCCACGAGCTGCCGAGGTAGCCGACCACCATTCCGCTGAACAGGAGCGAGGTGAACAAGTAGCTGGATGAGTCGGCACCGACCTCTTCGTTGATGGCCGACGGGATCCAACTGGCAAAGCCGTACTGCGCGAAGAAGATCAGTATCCACATCACGACGAGTACCCCGGTTCGCACCGTGAGGATTTTTCCTCCGGAGTCGGGGACCTGGTCGCTCGGCTCGGCCGGGAGATAGGACGAACCGTCCTCGATGAGTTTCACCGCAGCTTCGGCCTCTTCGGTGCGCCCACGCCGAGCGAGAAAGACGGGTGACTCGGGCAGTGCGCGCCGCGCCCAGACCGCGAAGATGACGGGGATCACCAGGGCGAAGAACAGCCCGCGCCAGCCGAGAAGCGGCACGACGAACATGCCGATCAGCGGGATGAGCGCGAAGGCATAGGCGTAGAAGGCAGAGGTGAATGCCACGAGACGTGCACGGTATCGCGCCGGGCTCAACTCGTTCAGATAGGTACCGATGATGGGGAATTCACCGCCCATCCCGACACCTTGGATGAAGCGGAGAATGAGCAGTGTCCAGAAGTCCTGGGAGAAGCCGGCGAGGACCGCCGCGGTACTGAACAGAATGATGTTGCCGATCAGCAGGGTTCGGCGGCCGACGATGTCGGCGAGTCGGCCGGTCAAGATGGCACCGACCATGAAGCCGACGAAGGTAGCGCTGACGATGACGCCGCCCTCACCTCTGGTCAGGCCCAGATCCGACAGGATGAGCGGTAGGACAAGCCCGAGGGCCGCGATGTTCATCGCATCTGCCATCCATCCCAGACCGCTGGCGACCCAGAGTCTGTTGAAGAATGGGCCCCATCCGCGGTTGTTGAGTCGTTGCCGAATCTCGTGCTCGTTCATCTCGTGTTCCTCGGGTATTCGGAAGATGCTTGAAAGGTGCTGGGAACTGCGGGGTTACAGCCGGATCAAGTTGTCGCGAGATGCGACAGGAGAGCCTGGGTTCGTTCCCGAACCCGGTTCATGACGTCGAGATCGTCGTCGGTCCAGGGGCGCTCTTCGCGGCTGTGCGCCGAGAAGAAGCCGACAAGCGTCCCGTTGTGCTCGACAGGCCCCAACAACTGCGCGTGCACGCCGTACTTGTCGACCAAGGCTTCCGGCGGCGCCGGCGGAGGCCCGAACAGCGGCTGTAGCAGATTGCGTCGGTGCTCATCGAGCCACTTGACCGTCTCGAGTTCGCGCATGCGAAGTGATGTCTCCCGACGGATGGGGCGGACGCCGGGCCGCAGGGCTTCCGCCGCAGGACGGTCGATGTCCAATCGGTGGCGCGGAAGGTCAATCCGCAGGGTGGCGCGGTCACATCCCGTGCCCTCGAGGAGTTCCTCGCAGGATCTCTGCATGTCGGCGAGCACGAATCCGTCCCGAAACACCGCCCCCTGGCCCTCGCTGGCGTGTGGATGTCCTGCGATGACGAGTGCGTGCCACAGGGTTACTGCGACTGAATCGAACACGGGGATACCCAACTGCGCCTCCAGTTCTGGCACAACTTCGGCCCCATGAAGATTCGTGCACAGGACAGCTGCGGCATGCGCATCCCCTGCGACACGGACTACTTCGGCGGCCACCTCACCGGGCTGAACACGAGCGATCGCGAGGTTGTCCTCGATGCCGAGTGCGGAGTCGATGACGATTTCGATTCCGTTGGCGGCGTACACCTCTCGGATCCGGGCATTCAGCTCGACCGTGTAGGGCGTGACCAAAGCCAATCGATTCACACCGAAGGCCCGACACGCTTCGAGCATTGCGAGGGTGGATGTGGTTGCAGGAACCCCGAGCGCATCGGTGATCTGTTGACATAGTTGTCGGTCGTGGTCGATACCCAACCACGACCCTGAGGTGCCGTTCCACACGATGACGTCTGGAGTCGCGTCCGCAAGCATGCGGGCAGCTGCAACCATCGTCTGTTCGTTGAATTGGCGCACCGAGTCGCCATCCAGCGAGATCCGGGTCACCGGCACCCGCTGAAAGTGGACCGTAACGTCGCTGCTGTTGCCGAGCAGTCGGTAGGTCGTCGGTTCCAAGCACGTGTTGGAGGACGGCGTGAGCATGCCGATACGCATGGGTGTCTTTTCCTTCCGCAGCTTTTCAGGCGGCGTTGCGGGCCGTCGACGCTCCACCATCGATGTCCCGGTCGTTGAAATCGCGGTCAGGCCTTGCGGGGGCGGCGCTTACGGAAGTCCTCGGCGATGGTGTCGAAGGTGGCCCAGGTGACCCCGTCATGGCTGTTGATGTGCTCGATCAGGCGCTCCAGCATGAGCAGAACCTGCGGCCGCCCCGAGACGTCCGGGTGAATGGTGATGGTGAATACCGCGTAGTCCTCTTCGCGGTAGATCCAGTCGAACTGGTCGCGCCACATCTCTTCGATGTGCCGCGGGTTGACGAAGCCGTGGCTGTTCGGACTGGCTTTGATGAACATCATGGGAGGGAGGTCGTCGAGATACCAGCTTGCCGGGATCTCGACGAGATCGGTTTCGACGCCACGTTCGAGCGGCTTCATCCACTCTGCGGCCGGCTTGGCGTAGTCGATGGGAGTCCATGAGTCGCCAACCCGCACGTAGTACGGTTCGAAGTCGCGGTGCATGAGCGAGTGGTCGTAGGAGATACCCCGCTCGATCAACAACTCGTTGGTGACCTTGCTGAACTCCCACCAGGGGGCGACATAGCCGGTCGGGCGCTTTCCGGCACGCCCCTCGATGAGTTCGATGCACCGGTCCAGGATGTCGCTCTCCTGCTGGCGGCTCATCTCGATCGGATTCTCGTGGCTGTAACCATGCACGCCGATTTCATGTCCGGCGGCGACGATCTCGTCGAACTGCTGCGGGAAAGTCTCGATCGAGTGGCCGGGCCAGAACCACGTCGACGGCAGCTCGTAGCGCGCCAGGAGCTTGTTGATCCGCGGAACGCCAACTTCTCCTGCGAACACGCCTCGCGAGATGTCACCGGGTGAGTCGGCACCGCCGTAGGAACCAAGCCATCCGCCGACTGCGTCGACGTCGATTCCGAACGCGACAAAGATTTCCTTGGACATGGGTGAACCTTCTTCCTATCTGTTGCGAAATGTGAGGAGGCTGTCGACCATTGATGCTGCTTATATGAGTTCGGCGAATTGGGTGCGCACGTCCGCTGGGCTTGCATCGGGGTGCGCCGAAAGCAGCGTCGCCAAAAGGATGCGTGCCTGTGAGGCCGGTAGGTCGGATACCGCAACAGCACCGGCCGAGATCAGGTCTGCCCCACCGCCGTTACCGTAGACACCCAAGACTGGACCTGCCTGCACTCTGCTCGAAAGCGCGACGACGACGCCTTGGCCGGTGAGCTCCGCAACGGCTTGCGAGAAGCCGGCAGGCGCATTCCCGATCCCGGTACCGACCAAGACGATTCCGCGGGCTCCTGCTGTCGCCGCCGAGGTCAGCAGGTCCGTTTCGGCGCCCGGGTAAACGAGCACCATGTCAACGCGAGCATCGACATTGCCCGTCCAGGTAAGGGGCTTGGGGCGGAGCGGGGACCTGCTGATCCTGGGCCGCCCGTCGACCACCGACCCCAGGCGGCCGTCGGGGTGACCGAATGCCGCCAGGTCGGTCGTATGGATCTTTCGGACACCTCGCGCCGGAAAGATGTCGCCGCCGAACGAAACCAGTACACCAAGACCACGCGCGTGCGGGTCCGCGGCGACGGATACCGCATCACGCAGGTTGCGACGGCCATCGCCGTCGGTGCAATCTGCTGGTCGCTGCGCTCCGGTGAAGACGACGGGTCGGTCGTCGGCGTGGACCAGGTCCAGCAGCATGGCGGTCTCTTCGAGCGTGTCCGTGCCGTGTGTGACCACCACGCCGGTCACCTCCGGTCGAGCCAACTCGTCCGCGACGGCGTCGACGATCCTTCCCATGTCGCTGAGTCGCAACTGGTATGAGCCGATCGTCATCACGTCACGGAACTTCACATCGGTTCCGCCCCAGTCGATATCGCCGGCCAATCCCCTGGCCTCGTCGGTAGCGACGACTTCCCCGGAGCCCCGGCGACGGGAGGAGATCGTTCCGCCAGTCGCGAGGACGACAACAAGGGGTCGGCTCGACATGGTGCTTCTACCTGCTTTCCGAAGAGTGATCGACACCACATGGGGTGCGCGCCAAGAAGTAGACCATACCCAAACGATTGGGTCAATCGTTTGGGTATGGATTTTGGGCGAGGGCGTCACGGCATGCACGGTTGGCCTAGCATCTGATTCAGAGATGAGAGGCCAGCCGTCATGTGGCGAGAGGAAAGACCAATGAGCGGGCGCCCGGTGACGCTGCGGATGATCGCCAATGAGCTCGGGGTCGATGTTTCCACCGTCTCTCGCGTTCTCAACGCCTCAGGAGACGACGCGCAACGATGGGCAAGCGCCAAGACTGTCGAGCGCATACGCGTCACCGCACAGCACCGCGGATACCGGCCCAATCCGCACGCCGCGAGCCTGCGAACCGCGCGCTCAAGCCTGGTCGGCGTTCTGGTTCCCCGCTTGGCGGATTTCGTGCTGGCAACGATCTACGAGGGCATCGAGGAAGCTGCGATCGAGAACGGCATCTCGACCTTCGTCACCAACTCTTTGGACGATCGCGCTGCCCAGGTCGATCGAACCGAAATGATGCTGGGGCGCCGGGTCGACGGCCTCATCTTCGGCGACGCGCACTGCGACGACACGTTCCTCGATGAATTGCGTGACCGCGGAGTCCAATTCGCTCTGGTGAACCGCCGGATCCCGGGCCACCTCTCCGCCACCACTGATGATCTGCATGGCGGAAGGCTGATCGGCGAACATCTGATCAACTCGGGACGGCGACGGCTCGGGATCCTCGCAGGGCTTCCGTTCGCCTCGACAGCACGCGAGCGTACGGCAGGAGCACGGGGCGTGTTCGCCGAAGCAGGTCTCGAGGTCCCTGACGACCGTGTGATGTGGGGCGGCTTCGACGCGGCCGGAGGCCGCAGAGCCGCCGAAAAACTCCTTGCGCGCGGTCCGTATCCAGATGCCATCTTTGCCGCCAACGATTTCGCCGCTATTGGCGCCTTCGGCGCTCTGCGCGATCACGGGCTGAGGGTGCCCGACGACGTGGCATTGATCGGTTACAACGACACACCGCTCGCGGCAGAACTGTTGGTCCCGTTGACGACTGTGCGTTCCCCGATGCATGAAATGGGCCGCAGAGGGCTTGAGCTTCTCGTTGCGCTCATGGACGGTGAACGCCCTGAATCCGTGTTGCTCAAACCCGAACTCATCGTCCGCGCCTCGGGTTGACCAAAGCGCTCAAAGAACATTCCTACCTACGAAAGTAACCGACGTGTGTGGCGCTTGTGGAACCGGAATAAGCTCGGCCCCCTGGGAGAGCCGAGTGCTCGGCAGTGGGCTCTCCGACCGTCGTGAACTAGCTGAAGCGATCACACGGACGCTGAGCGAGACCGGAAACCCTCGGCAGCTTCGCGTGGCGCCCAACGCATTCGGACTAGGCTACGTACTGAGCTCTCCTCAGGGGGCCCGCGAACTGTTTCCCTCGCTCGACCCGCTCATCGACCGGTTAGAGCTCACATTGACCGCGGCCAGCCACTCGGAACTGCCCGTGCGCGTTTCTCCTGGACCCAGTGGCCCGGGCGCGTCTCTCGATGCTTCCGGACGGAAAGCGTTGGCCGACATGGTGGTGTCGCTGTCGCGCCGGCGAGGGCTCGATCACCATCACGTCACCGTGGACAGCGCCGACGGGTCGACCTTGCTGGAGCTGACCATTGACGACGGGCGCGTGACCCTTCGGGAGGTAGCGCGGTGAGGTTTCCACCTGATCGTCAGGGGTGGGCCGGCCTCATCACCGTTACCTCCACATAGTTCGGACCGCGGCGTGCAGGCTAGCGTCGTCCTGTGGAAGCGCTCGACCTTGTCGCGGGTCGTTGGTTAACACCGTTGCCGACTTCCCGAACGTGGTTCGCCGTGAACCGATCTCACGCCCTGACACAGGACGCGGACGATAAGACCGAGCTCGCCAACATCGACGTCCTCAGCCTGGCGGCGGGAGCGTTCGTACCGTGTCGGCAATGTCAGTTTCCCCATCGGTCATCACCCGCACACCACGATCGGAATCGGGTCGTAGCGCACGGTGTGCGACTCCGAGCGCGTCTCTCCGGTGGTGATGTCATGCAGCGTGCGTGTGTCGGTGATGGTGAATCCCGGTGCGCCGCTGCTGGCGCTGCATGATTCGCCGTCGGGGATGGTGATGGTTCGTGGACTGGTGGGCTTCGATCGCGGGCTTTGCGCGGACGACACCTCGTAGCGTTTGATCCCAACCACCTGAACGCTCACCGTGCTCGGCGTCCAGGTGGTCTGGATCTGCACCGGCGTCGGCCCATCGTTGCGGAACTTGACATCGATGTCGTTGCCGGACACGGTGGCCTCCCGACCCGCCGGATACCGGCTGATGTAGTAGCTGTGCTCTTGGTGCTCAACGAGTTCCATGCCGGCGAAGTACGCCGCGTTGAACAGTGTGGTGGCCACCTGGGACACGCCGCCCCCGACGCCGCGGTCTGGCCTGCCGTGCATGATGATGCCGGCTTCGACGTAGCCGTTCGCCGCGGTACGGGGGTTGGTGGCGCCGTTGAGGCTGAACGTCTCCCCCGGCGCGACGACGATGCCGTCGATGGCTGCGGCGGCGCGTTTGATGTTCATTCCTGAGTCGCGGGAGAACCCGGAGGTCTGGAATTCGCCGATGACCTCGACGGGACCCAGCGCATTGATGTCCTCGGTGGTGAACGTCGCGGGCTCGTCCACGTAGACCGCCGCGATCTCTCGGTCGCCGGCGTCGGTCAGCACGTCGAGCAGACCGGTCAGTGTCTCGTCGTAATCGATACGGTGACCGTCCTGCGACGGCACTTTCGCCGGCGGCGACACGGTGAAGTCGATGGTGGCTTCACGCAGCGGCGTCTCCGAGGCGACGAGTTGGGGCCGCGCGGCGTCCGCGATGACGGCTGCGTTGACGGTCGCCACGATGTCGCCGTCCTCGACGTCGAAAGCCAGTGCGGCGGCGATCACGTCCTCGCCGATGACGGCACGGGAATCGTCGTCACCGGTGATCACCAGTGGCGCGGAGACCGCCGGTTTGGCGACGTCATCGATGGCGGTCTGGACATCGGAAGCCGTTGTCTGAGGCTCTAATTCGACGACAGGGAGGTCGATGACGGCGCCGTCGGCCCAGTTGCTCCTGAGTAGGTCGGCGGCGGCATCGACATCGAGTCGGCGGCCACTCTGCGGATTGACGGCGACGGGATCGCTGCCTTCGAAGCGCACGGTGCCCTCGACGGGATCCTGGGCGACGGTTGCGCCGAGCCGCTCGAGGGCGGCGGTCAGGGCGATGTCGTCGGCGGTGGAGACCACACCGATCTCGCGGGCGGTGAACAGCGACGCGATGCGGGTGACCGGGTTCAACGGCTGGGCGCCGGCCTGCTGCACCGTGGCGCGCCAGTCGACGGTCAGCCCTGCCGCCGTCGGATCGATCTCGCTCCGCTCGGGGCCGGCGGTGACAGGGATCGGCCGATTGGCGCGCGCGGCGATGTCGGTGCGCAGGCGGGCCTCGGCGTCGGTCAGTGTCAGGCCGCCGATCGGGACGCCGGCTGCGGTGACGCCTCGCGGCACCCTGTCCGAGCTGAGGAGGACATCCCCGAGATAGACCGCCACAAGGGCGAGGGGGACGGAGAGAAGGAACCACAGACGCCTGGACCGCCTACGTGAGGTGGATGGCGGTGTTCCGGGGATGACCCGGGGCTGAGCCTTGCCGCCGGGCGTTCCGGGGATGTGGCTTTCGACCGGCATCGACTTCGTTCCTCGCACCTCACAGGCTTCACCGCCCGATTTGTCTCGGCGTCAACCAGCACGCCGCGATCCAGCGTATCCATCCAGGGAAACTTCTGACTTAGCCGCGTTGCCCACGCTTGGCTGTATCGCCGTGCACCACAGCTCAGCGATGGCGTCGGTAGAGCCGCGGATTAGCCGGCGTGGGCGGGCACCCAGCAGGTGTTGGGGGCCTGCGAACATTTCGGCTCGCGGCGTCCGGCGAAACTTCTGACCAGCGGGTGACCGCTGGGGAAATATGCTCGAGTCATCGAACAATCGCCTGAGCGGCGGCCCTAGTTACTTCATGACCGAGGAGAAGGGGGACGTGTGGATCAGATCTTCGGTCTCGACGACAAGCAGTCGAGTCTCCTTCTCGACATAGTGGCTCGGCGCAATCCTCGCCTTTATGAGCGCCTTCGGTATGGGAGCGCGGTGTCTCGTCTGGACGCCGACGAAATCGTCAATGCACTGGGTGACGAACTGACGGCCAATATGGGCGACGACTGGGAGCCCACAAAGTACGGTCTGGCGGTAAGCGCTGTGCTGGCGCGCTTCAACGCGGCGAGAATCGCTGAATGGCCCTAACGGAGTTGGGAATCAATGGACTGTTGGTGCAGTCGGTGCTCATTGAGTACACGGTCGTACTGCGGTTGTCTCAGGGTCACTTCCTCGTGATCGAGTCACCGTTCACGATCAGCGCCCACGGCCGGACCACGAGGTTGGTACCGGACGAAGACGCCGAGGCGGCTTTTTGGCCGGTGCGGCAACTGACGGCGCAGATGATCGACGAGGCCTTCGCGGACAGCACGGGGTCGCTGGTGGTCTGCTTTCGTGACGGCACACGAATCGAGGTACCACCGGACCCTGCGTACGAAGCCTGGAATGTGTCGGGTCCCGGTGGAGCGCTCGTGGTGTGCACTCCGGGCGGAGAGCTGGTGACCTGGAGCGCAGGTTCAGAGTGATCGAGTACGCGAAGTTCCCGGGCCTCGCTGGCGTCTATCTCGAGGACAGCTATGTTCTCGGGATTTCCGAGTTACCTGGCCGCCTCATTTTCACCCTCGATGCGGTCCTGACTCCTGAGAGCCCGGCGTACCGTGAGCCACGGCAGGATGAGCAGTACTGCTATGCACCTGCAAGCCTTGTGTTTCCGGACGTCGAGCGGATCGAGTGGATCGCCAGATCTGATCGCTACTTCACCGATGCGGCAGGCGAGAAGGATCTCGGCAATATCGATGTGCTGGGCCGGGCTGTTGATTGGTTTGTCGCGGAGGGCGATTGGGGTCGTGTCCGCGTGCAGGGAGCCGCGCCGTACGTCGAACTGGAGGGATGACGTTGACGTCTCGGGATTGGGGTCCAATCACCGCAGACCAGGCGGATCTCGTGCGTGTCATCGTCTCTGCCGCAGGGATTCCTACTGCCGATGCACTGCTAAGTCCTCTCGACGGCGCGTTGGTTTCCGCTTCGGCGCCTTGGGTTCTCGAAATCAAGGGGTCTGATCGGTCTGCTCCTGTACCTCTGCCGAATGTGCCCTTCCCTGCGCGCGCCTTCGTGTCAGTTGGCGACGACTATCGCGGAGAAATCCTCGTCTGGATCACCGACGGCCAGGTATCGGGTTTGGAGTACGCCTGGGTCGGTGACGAACCTCCAACCAGATGGCCCTGGCGCGACGAGGTGGATGTAGTGCCGTACAGCAGAACGCCCGGTAGTAGTTGAAACATACGGCGCTCCAACAGGTCACAGACTTTCGCCAGCGAGGAACACTTTGATGGAATCCGAAGAACGACGCCTACCCGACATATCGGTATACCTCGACTTGATCGACAGCTTCATCGATCGAGCGATATCCGCTGCGGCATTCGCAGAAAGGTTCCTCAAGGCATTCAAGGCTGAGCGACGCACACTCGGAAAGCCTGTCTATCCGATCCTGCAGGAATTGTTCGAAGACGCCGACGCTCACGTCGTCGATCCGAACCTTCGGACCGACCCAGCCGACATCGACGACGAGCGGCTACTCGAATGCGCGCTGCGCGCCAGACGCGCACTGAGAGACATAGGGTTTCAATAAGGCTGATCGATCCAGCTCACACCCAGGTGGTCGTCGGTCACCGTCAGATGAGACCCAGGCCCTGCGCGAGCCAGAGTCCCGGAACGAACACAACCAGAGTCAGCGGAGCGGCGATCAGACCAATCAGCAAACCGCGGCCGATCTGTCCCGCTGTTCCCGGCCGCGAGTTCAGCACGCCCGCTACCACGAGATCAATCAACAACAGGGGCAGAACGTAGATCGTCAGCAGGAACCACGGAAGAACTGTCCAGAGTGCGAACTCGACGACGAGGATGTTGACGAGCGCAGACAGAAATGTGACGGGGCTGTACCCCGGCTTGAGAGCTTGTCGTTCAGACTGGTTCGTCATCGAAGCATCCAGAGTGCGTAGGCCGCTACACCGACGAGGACGACCGCGTACGCCCCCACAACGCTCACTGCGGCACCCTGTGCGTGCGCCGTCACTGATCGGGCGAGAACGCGTGCGGTCACGGCGCAGACAGGGAGGACGGCCGCGAGACTGACAAACATGAGAGGGACTGCGTCGGATCCGGCCACCCATCTGCCGAATAGCCACGCAGTGACGATGACGAGCGCGAGGATCAGTTGGGTGACCAGAGGGGCTAGCCAGGTGGCGACGCACCAAGTGCGGGAATCCAAACCGCGGAGGCGGTTCAATGTCGTCATGGCGTTCGCCTTTCAGAAGTGAGCAACGCCCGGAGATCCGGCCGCGCGGACCCTGACCATTGGTCGCCGGGGACGGCGGCCTGGACCGCTGCGTGCAACTCCTGTAGCTGCGCGATGCTCCGGTCGAACTGCTGACCGGGCTGAGGTTCTCCCGACCCGAAAGCCGCACGCGCCCTGGACCACGTCGTCAGGAAACCGTCGAGCGCGCTCACCGATTCAGTTTATGGGCCTTTTGAGAGCGGCTTGTTCACCAATTCAGCGCCGGCTGAATGGTTCCTCGTGTGCGGCTATCCCCATGCGCCTTGGATCGGTCGTCTCCCGAACATCCTGCGGCCAAACCGGATTCGTCTGGCTGCCAGGGGTTGTGTACGCCGATTGGCCAGATGCCGGCTACGCCCGGGCCGCAGTGAAGTAGTTCTCCGGCTTGATCCGCTTCTCCCCCGACCAGCGGTAGGCGACCAGCGATCCAGACTTCACGGCGCTGAAGTCGACGCAGGCGGTGTAGTCCGTCCAGTCCAGTAGGTGGCTCGGCTGCCCAGATCGCCAGTAGTGGCCGTAGAACACGGGCACCTCGTGGGAGTAGACGTACGAGCGATGCTCGGCCGCCAGCTCGAGGTCGGGGAGGTCCGGATAGGGCTGTTCATCTTCGGTAGTGAAGTTTCCACCGATCTCCGCGAGGCCACGCAAGGTCGTCGCGTCGGCTTTCCACCAGCTCAGGCGGGCCCGGTTCCGGAGGTGGCCGTCCTTGTCGAGGTAGGGCTTCTGCCCGTGGTCGACGAGGCTGATCTCCGGCCCCTTCAGCAGGGTCTCCACAGCGGTGTAGACGGGATCGTCCGGGTCGGAGGCCCGCACCAGATGTTCGGTCGAGACGATGCGGTCGCCGCCGAGCTCTCGCCGCAGCAGCGCGATGGACTTCTCGTGCCAGCAGGCGTGCACGATGCGGATGTCCCCGAGATCGAGCCACAGCGGCTGGGTTTTGAACCACTCCAGGTAGTGCTTCCGTTGCTCCTCGCTCAGCTGCTCGAGAAAGGCCGCGTGCTGATCTTCGTTTTTCTTGGACCGCTCGGTCGAGTCGCCGTGCGGCCGGAGGTACTTGCCGGAGCCGTCGGGCCACTCGGTGGCGTACGCCATGGCGTTGAACTCGTGATTACCCAACACCATTCGGGCGCTGCCGGCTTCGATCATGGCTTCGACGGTCTGGAGCACCTGCAGCTGTTGCGGGCCGCGGTCGATCAGGTCGCCGACGAACACGGCCGTACGGGTCGCGTGGCGGTATGCGCCGTTCGGTCCGCTCGGCGTATACCCGAGTGCGTCGAGCAGCTCGATCAACTCGGTGCCGCAGCCGTGGACGTCACCGATGACGTCGTAGCCGGGAGTCTCGAGGTGTGCGGACATGGGGTCCCCCTTTCTATCGCCTTGCGGCGTCGTCGAAACTTTGGGTCGGCGGAGCATCCGCCAGAAGTCGAGGAGGGTGATTTCCCGTCGCGCGGGAGACATCCTCAAGATAGCAACACCCACCGACATGTCGCCGCTGCGGGTTATCCTGATGGCAGCTCACGAGCGGACGGCCGTTCGGGTACCTGGCCCGTCGTCCCGGCAACCGCGCGACCACCGCACGGTGCCCCAGGGGAAGAGCGGGCACGCGCCGGCGTGCAAGCGGTGGGCACCCGCGGGTGGTGTCGCCAGAGCGGCGAGCGATGACAGAGGATCCATTCAGTGCAATTGATGCAGCACTGCGCCATCGCCTTACCGAGCTTTCGGTGCACATCCCGTGTGGCGGTATCCGCGGTCCCATACGCCGAGGGACGTCGTTGCTGTGGCAGTCGTGCCGCTGCGAGGATTTCCCGGTGAAGTGGGATCGCAAGTGGGCTGTCGTGTCCCGGGACTTCGACCTGTGCATCATCTGCTTCCGGGCGACTACCGGCGGTCGGTCGCGGTGGTCATGGCTGGCATGCGAGGATTGCCGGTCCGTTAATAGCACGGCCTCCAAGGCGTGGGGGTTCACGCCATTCATGCTCGGCAGGCATAGCCTGATGACCGGCGTGGGTCCGACTCAACGCCGACCCTGACGTTCAGGAGCAGCAACTCGCACGGCTTAACGGCTTCGCGCCTGGCGATGATCGTCTGCGGGAGTGGCGGCGGCTCGAATACCCTCGGCTCGCAGCGTGTTTCGATCCACTGGCCGACGTTCCGCTACGGGTGTGGCAGGACGCGCACCCGCCCAGCCGGGATGCGTCGCGCGACGCGTTCGCCCGGCTGACCGGTCGCGAGTGACCGGTCAGCCGGGGCGCCGGAAAAGCTCCGCGCGCCGGCCACGTCCCCGGCTGGTGACGGTGCCGGTCGCTATGAGTTGGGGCTCCATGACGCGGCGGAACCAGTCCCGTTGCAGCGGCCGTCCGGCGACCTGTTCATGCGCGAATCGCAGCTCGCGGATGGTGAACCAGCAGTAGCCGATACGGGTCGGGTTGTCGACATAGCGAGGCTCGCAAGTGATCGACGGCGCGGGTGCGGATGTCAGGTGGTCGTAGCAAGGGCATTGACGCTGCGTTCACGTACGTAGGGCGGGGTTAGTTTCGAGACGTACTTGCACCGGCTTGGTGACCCGCTACACCGGCAGGTGTCCGGGGCGATCCCAGAATATTTCTGCGTCGTCATCGCACGTCTGAGCGGACCATCGTCCGAGAGGTGCGATTATTCGCTCATGCAACTCGTCGTACGGCTGCGTGGCGTCTTTGGGCGATGGCTGCGCTTCCTAGGCTTTTTGTTCATTCTTCGGCTCTTGCTTCTAAACGAAGAAGAAGAGGAGGAGATGGACGGCGACTTCGGCAGTGCCGCTAGGAAGCCGCCGAAGCCAATTGACCTTGCGAACGCTTACGACTCTAGGTATCTGGGCATCGTGGACGACGCGATTGTTCGTCATAGTCAGCTAGCCGCGCGCATTCGCGTCAGATACCTAGCTTTCGTCTCACTATCAATTGTCTCGGCCGCCGCAGTGCCTGTTGTGATCTCAGCGGATCTACCAGGTTGGATCGCTGCTCTGTTAGGAGCTGTCACCGCAGCTTCTCAAGGGATTCAGCAAGTGCTTCAGGACGGTCGGCTGGCAACCGCACACCACTCGTCCGCTCGACGCCTAAGCGATGCCCGTCGACGTCTCCTCACGGACCTGAGGCACGACGAAGAAGATCTAGCATTTGAACGGTTCGTGGAAAGGTGTGAAGAGGCCATTGAGACCGACATGGCAGTCTTCGCGAGCGCCCTTGAGTCCCTCGGACGTGAGGGCATACCGGAAAAGACCTCAACGCCCGAGCCGGAGTCCACAAACTAGTTGTGGCTCACGCCCGATTGCGCGCGGGGTCCCGACAGCCGTGTCGGCCTCCTCCCTTGTGCAGTCACCTACTAGCTGACGGGTACGGTCGGCTACGAGAACAAGGTCCGTCCGAGGGGAACAAGCGACTCGTGAGTAAGTCACTGCTGGAACAGCTGCCAGCCATTGTCACGGCAGGTAAACGGCAAGCGGCCCAGATATTGGATCAGCTGGACGGCGCGAACCGTGTCACTCTCCAAACCCGAGAGCTCGTAATTCCGGCTAAGGACACCGCCGCCACTGACCTATTCGCTACGCCGCCGGGGTCCACGTCGTCGGGGTCACCCTCGAATCAGCTGAATCGGCTGGTCTACGGTGACAACCTCTTAGCCATGGCTGCACTGCTCGCGGGCGACGACGACCATCCGAGCCTGCGTGGCAAAATCGATCTGATATATATCGACCCGCCCTTCGATTCCAAAGCCGACTATCGTTCGAAGGTGACGTTGCCTGGTGTGACTATTGAACAAAAGCCGACCGTGTTCGAGCAGTTCTCGTATTCCGACACTTGGTCGGAAGGTACGGCCTCTTACTTAGCAATGATCGTGCCGCGAATAGTATTGGCACGCGAGTTGCTAACTGACCGGGGGTCTATTTACGTTCACCTTGATTGGCACGTCGGGCACTATGTCAAACTCGTTCTAGACGAGATTTTTGGAAAACAGAACTTACGAAACGAAATCGTGTGGACATACTTCGGCCCTGGAAGCCCTGGCATGCGTCAGTACAATCGCAAACACGACACAATCTTCTGGTATTCGAAGACCGACTCATGGATCTTCAATGTCGATGCGATTCGTGAAACACATAGCGAGAAAACGCGGGGGAACTTCAAACAGGGCCTTGCAGGGTCAGGATTCTTAGTTGAGGGCTACGAGCTTGCTTCGGGAAAAATTCCTGAAGACTGGTGGACTATGGCGATCGCGGGGCGCTATCCAGTAGACGGTAAGAAGCGAGTGGGTTACGCAACAGAAAAGCCTTGGCCGCTCATTGAGCGGATCATTAGAGGAGGCTCGGACAACGATTCGATCGTTGCCGACTTTTTTGGCGGCTCGGGCATCGTCGCGGCCGTAGCAGAAGCTAATGGGCGACGATGGGTCACCTCTGATCTGGGTAAAGCATCAATAATGGTTATTCGCAAACGCCTGATCGATATTGAGGCTCGCCCGTTTGTCTACCAGGCAATTGGCGATTACCAGATCGAACAAGCCCGCTCGACGCTCGGTCGGAAGTTCCGCATAGGAGACCTGGCAAAGGTTGTATTAGAGCTCTTCGGGGCACTTCCTCTGCCACCCGAAGAAAATGTGAACAGCAGCTTGGGCAGGTTGCCCCACACGAAAACACTTGTGTTGGTAGATAGTCCGTCGAAACTGACAACCATTTCGACTTTGCGGAAGGCCCAGGGCTTCCGAGACGGCAAGCTCGGGGGCTTCGACAAGGTCATCGTTCTGGGCTGGAACTTTTCAGCCGGCATAGGGCAGGACATCGCGGCGCTGGGAGACAACAAACTCGAAGTCCTAGTCATCCCCCCCGACTTGTTAGACCGACTAAAGAAGAGAGGCGTTGAGAAGCTTGCGGGTGCAATTCGCTTCTCAAGCTTGCAATATCTGCAAGCGTCGGTTTCGTCGCGGACGCGTAACGCGGAGGCCGAGCAGTTGAAGGTCACTCTGGAGAACTACATTTTGCTGTCGCCAGACGCGATCAACTTGGACGAGAAGAATCGTGGTTATCTACAAAAGGTGATGAATGCGGAACCTCTTTCGCTGATTGAATATTGGGCCGTGGACCCAGACTATGACGGTGAACTCTTTCGATCCGCGTGGCAGGACTATCGTGGCAACACGGACAACGATGGCGACCCGTTGCGTGTGGTCACGTCCGCTCAGCTAGAACTGCCGTTCAAGGACGGTCCGCGGACTGTCTGCGTTCGGGCGGTCGACGTATTCGGGTTCGAGTCCGAGGTCGTCGTTGAGAACGTTGCGCTCGCATGAGCGCGACATTTCCGCTTGCCGAGGGCCTGGCGAAACTGATTGGACCGCAGGTTTCAGACCTTGTAGACGGCCTTGAGCCCGAGCTGCTCGGGCAAGTGACCCCGGTAACGGCTGAATTGCTGCGGTACTGGTTTCAGCAGGACTATTGCGATGTTCGCGACCTAAATTTTCATGAAGGGCAGCGCGCAGCAATCCTGCACATCATTTACGCTCACGAGGTCCTGGCTGCCCGCACACTGTCCGACCTGTACCAGGCTGTAGCGGCCGAGGCGATGCTAGAAGGCGGCGTGCTGGGCGAGGTCACCCGTGACCGCCACAAGCATCCGAAGTATGCAGCGAAGATGGCGACGGGCACCGGCAAGACTTGGGTGCTAAACGCGCTCCTGGTGTGGCAATACCTCAATAAGAAGGCCAACCCCAACGACCATCGTTTCACGAACAACTTCCTACTCGTTGCGCCAGGTCTGATCGTTTACGACCGCCTGCTGGACTCGTTCCAAGGCAAAACGATCGGCGGCACACGGGACTTCACTACCAGCGACATATACCAGCAGCAGACATTGTTCATCCCCGAAAACTATCGGAACAGCATCTTCGGATTCCTCCAGTCGTCGGTCGTCACAAAGACTGACATTGGCCGGAAGGTGACTGGCGGCGGATTGGTCGCGATCACAAATTGGCATCTGCTCGCAGGCGTAGAGGACGAAAACTTCCTCGACGATGAGGCCGGTGACGACGTTGATGCGCCCGGCCAAGACATCGATCCAAAAGCCGCTGTCGAGAGCTTATTCCCGCTCACCCCAGGTACATCGACCGGGAATGCGCTTGATGTACTAGATCGTCGTTTCGCGCGAGGCGGACCGCTGCAGTTTCTGGTGGACCTTCCGGATCTGATGGTGATGAACGACGAGGCTCATCACATTCACGAGGTTCGCTCTGCTGGCGAACTGACCGATGTGGAATGGCAAAAGAGTCTGTTGGAGATCGCCGCAACAAAGGGGCCGAACTTCATCCAGGTCGACTTCTCCGCCACCCCGTACAACGAGGTTGGAGCGGGGAAAAAACGGAACCGTCAGTGGTTCCCGCACATCGTTGTTGATTTCAATCTCGCGTCGGCGATGCGACGCGGGCTCGTAAAGTCGCTCGCCTTAGACAAGCGCAAGGAAGTGGCGGCTCTTCCGTTGGACTTCAGAGCCGAGCGTGACGACACAGGGAAGGTCACCGGTCTATCGCAAGGGCAGCGAGTGATGTTGCAGGCCGGGCTGGCGAAGCTCCGAATCTTAGAGAACCAGTTCGCAAAGTCCGATCCAGATAAGCACCCAAAGATGTTGGTGATCTGTGAGGACACGAACGTCACGCCTGTCGTCGAAGAGTTCCTGATCGCATCAGGATTGGGGGCAGACGAGGTGCTACGGGTCGACTCCGGACGGAAATCCGAGCTTTCTCAAGCGAATTGGGAACCAATCCGCGAACGACTGTTTGACGTGGACCGGCACAGAACGCCTCGGATCATCGTGTCTGTGTTGATGCTGCGCGAAGGATTCGATGTATCCAACATCTGTGTGATTGTCCCTCTCCGAAGCTCAAGAGCCCCGATTCTGTTAGAGCAGACTATTGGTCGTGGTCTGCGGTTGATGTGGCGAGGCGATGACACAATCGACGAAATGAAAGCCGAAACGCGGCAGCGGGTCAAGGACGGACTTGAACCGAACAACTACTTCGACGTGTTGTTCATCGTTGAGCATCCGGCGTTTGAGGCGTTCTACGACGAGCTAATCGCGGAAGGTCTCGTCGCTACCGTCGACGAGAAAGCCGACCACAAGAACCCCCGCGGCGACCTCGAAAGTGTCGATCTGAAACCCGGATACCAAGCTTTCGACTTCGAAATCCCGATCATGCTCCGCGAAGCCGACGAAGAACTGAAGGCACCGAGCCTCGACCCGAACACGTTGCCGCCTTGCAAGTATCCGCTCGATTTTTTAATCCGACAGATCGGCAAGGGTGATCAATTCGCCTCTCACGACCAGCAAACCGGTACTCAATACGGCGACTACCGTGTGGACGGCGGTATTCTAACGGCGACCGGCTACAACGATTTCTTGTCCCGGATGACGAACCGGATCACGCACGCGCTCGGGGCGAATCTCACGAAAAGTGCAGCAAAGTTCAAACAAGCCGCGCATTATCCGATCTTGCAGGCCCACCGGCCACTGCTAGCTGGCTGGTTGGACACTTATATTCGGAATCAATTGTTCGGGAAGACTTTTGATGTACACGCCGAAGAGAACTGGCGAGTTCTCATGGTCGACGACGTAGCGCAACACATCGCCGCCGTATTCGCCACTAAACTTACTGAACTTCAAGAGTCGGTGACTGCCGCCGAAGCTGAGGTCCGACACGTTCTTTTCTCTGAGGTGAAGACGATCCCGGTCCGTTCGACGTCGTGTGAGCCGGTGAGGAAATGCATCTATCCGAAGTTGCCGATACCAACGAACAAGGGTGGGCTTGAGCGCCGGTTCATCAAATGGGTCGACAGCGACACGAAGGTCGAGGCGTTCTGCAAGATCCACGAACATCGGCATGACTTCATGCGCCGTCCCTACCTGAAAGCGGACGGGATGCCCGCGCAGTACTCCCCAGACTTCATCGTTCGCACCGAGGATGTCATCTTCGTAGTCGAGACCAAGGCGCAGGCGTTTCTATCGGACGAAAACGTTCGTCGTAAACAGCGTGCGGCGCTCGCCTGGGTCGAACAAATCAATACCCTTCCCGAACACCTTCGGATGGACGTGTCTTGGTCCTATGTGCTCCTCGGCGAAGACTTCGTTAAGAGTTGGGAATCGAAGGGTATGCGCGCCTCCGAGGCTCTAGAAATGGCTCGCTTGCGGCGTCCCGAAGAGCCCACTCAATCGAGTTTCTTCTAAGCACTCAAGGGATTCGCCGCACGACCTGACAGTGGTCAGCACGTTGCGCAAGCCCTCTCATTTCCCACGTCGCACCACGCTGACTTGAATGCACAAGTCAAACAGTGGCGAGTCCCTGATACTGAGTCCACCAGATCTATACCCGTGTTGTTGGTCCACTGTTGCGAGAGGTGAGGGCAGAGTGATCATCGGGAGGTCACATGCCCCGTCAGTATTCATCGTCGGTGCGCCGGCAAACCGTTGCGCGGCTGCGCTCAGGTGAAGCAGTGACGCCGGTGACTGCCGAGACCGGAATCTGCCAGGCGACGCTGTTTCGGTGGAAGCGGCAGGCGCTAATCGACGCGGGAGTCATCGAGGGCATCCCCAGCGTGGAGGCCGACGAGCTGGCTGCCGCCCACAGGCGCATCGCGCAACTGGAGGCCGAGTTGGCATTTACCCGCGATGCGTGCGAGTTGTTTGACGAGCAGGCGGTGGTGCCCCCAAAAACGCCGACGCGCGATCGCTGAAGGACTGATCGCGCGAGGGCATTCCGCTCGATCAGCCTGTCGGATAACCGGATTAGCCCGATCGCTGCTGCAGTACCACCGGCGGCGAGCCATCCCTGATCGCGAGGTACGGCGCGTGATCGTCGCCGATACGATCACGGAGATCCACCGACGTTCCCGCGGCACCTACGGACGCAAACGGGTCCGCGCTGCGCTGCTGGCCGACTACGAGATGAACGTCAATCACAAGCTTGTGCACTCCATCATGTCGGAGCGGGGTCTGTACGGGCTGCCGCGTCTTGGGCGGCGAAAACCGAACCTGATTGGTGTTGACACCCCCGTTGACCTCGTCAATCGGAGGTTCGCCGCCACGAGGCCCAACGAATTGCGTGCACCGACATCACCGAACATCCCGCGCGCGATGGAAAGGTCTACTGTTGTGCGATCCTGGACTGCTTCTCTCGGATCATTGTCGATCGCACCTTCTCGACCACCGCCGACACCACTTTGGGCAACAACGCGGTCAACATGGCCGTGACCAACAGAAATCGCAGTGGCCCAACGGTCCTCCATACCGATCACGGCAGCCAATTCACCTCCTGGAGCATTGTCAACGTCGGGTGAATCTGGACCCCTTTTCGTCGGTTGAAAGTGGACCCCCGTTCTAGGTTTGTTTGGTGGTTGTGGCCGCGGGGACGCGGCCGAGGTCTCGGTCTTTGAGTCGGTAGCTGTCTCCTTTCATGGAGAGGACGTCGGCGTGGTGGACGAGGCGGTCGATCATGGCGGCGGCCACGACGTCGTCTCCGAAGACTTCGCCCCATCGGCCGAAGGGCTTGTCGGAGGTGACGATCAGACTGGCGCGCTCGTAGCGGGCGGAGATGAGTTGGAAGAACAGATTGGCCGCCTCGGCTTCGAATGGGATGTAGCCGACTTCGTCGATGATCAGCAGTGGGACGCGACCGAGTTTGATGAGCTCTTCTTGGAGTCGGTCACCGTGGTGGGCAGCAGCGAGGCGGTCGACCCATTGGGCTGCGGTGGCGAACGCGACGCGGTGGCCGGCCTGGCATGCCCGGATGCCCAACCCGATGGTAGGTGGGTTTTTCCCGTGCCCGGTGGTCCGAGGAAGATGACGTTTTGCTTAGCGGCGATGAAGTCCAATGTGCCCAGGTGGGCGATCTGCTCGCGATTGAGTGAGCGTTGATAGTCGAAGTCGAATCTTCCAATGCCTTTCGAGCCGGGAATCGTGCTGCCCCGATGCGGCCCTCACCGCCGTGAGCCTCGCGAGCGGCGACTTCGCGTTGCAGACACGCCGCCAAGAACTCCTCGTGTGTCCAAGTCTCAGCGCGGGCCCGCTCGGCTAATCTGGGAATCGCATCAGCCAGCGAGGGCGCCTTGAGGGTACGGGTCAAAAACGCCAACTCCGCGCCGACGTCGCGGCTCATTGCCGCGGTGCGCTTGGCAGTCACGACGCGACCTCGCCATCGAGACCGAGAATGCAGTCGTAATCGGCTAGGTCCCGATAGTCCACTCCGCTGTCATCCGGCGGTGTCGCGGTGGCCAGCCAGCGCTGAGTGCGCAACCGTGCCGCGGCGGTGACGTGGGTGGGATCGCTGATCGTTTGGTGCGATGCCCAACAACGCTGGTGCTCGCCGACGAGGACCGCGTCGCAATGGATGAGCACCGTATGCAGGTCGGCGGTGACGGTGACCTTGCGGCCAATCACCGAGGGATGCACCGAGTAGTCGTTGGCGTCCAACCGCACGTAGTGGTCCCTGCCCAGCCGCACCGTGGTCGTCCAGCCAACCGCACGTAGTGGTCCCTGCCCAGCCGCACCGTGGTCGTCCAGCCAACCGCCGGCGGTGCTGGTGGCAACGCCACCATCGCTGCCGAATCGGCGGCCCATCGATCGGTTGGCCGGCACCCCAGACTGCGATGGGTCCGCGCGTTGGCGACCACTAACCACGTGGTTAGTTGTTCGTTGAAGTCGGTCGGTGAGCTAAACGACCGACCCGGCAGAAACGAGGTCTCCAGGTACCCGTTGGCCCGCTCGACCAGACCCTTGGCCTCGGGATCCGCAGGTCGGCACAGCACCACCTTGATGCCCAGCACCCCGCGGGAGCCGTTCATCGCCGTGGTCAGCTCCGGCTTGCCGGCCCGCCACTTACCGATTGCAGATTCGTTGTCCCACACCAAAGCCCGAGGAACCACACCCCATCCACGCAGCAGTTCCCAATGGCCACACAACAGATCCGGAGACTGGCGGCTCAGCAGCATCATCGCGGTAATCACCCGCGAGTACCCCGTGACCATTACCAACACCGGAGGCCGACCGGTCTGGCCATAACCCAAGGATGTCTACTGGCGGGAACCACAGATCACACTGGGCCAGCTCCCCGGCCAGATACTGCGTGCGCCCCGACGGATCCGGTGGCAGATACAGCGGACGCAACTCCCGGATCCGGTCCTTGAGGATCGTGATCCCGTACGCCCAGCCGATCCGCTCGGCGATCACCGTGGCCGGCATCCGCGAATACCCCCTGCAACAACTCCCGGATCTGTGGCTCAACCGCGTCGACCTTCGAGCCCGTCCTCGGCCGCTGATACTTCGGCGGCCCCTCGGCGGCCAGCGCTCGCCGCACGGTATTGCGGCCCACGCCCAGCACCCGGGCGATCACCTTGATCGGCATCCCCTCCGACCGGTGCAACCGGCGGATCTCAGCCCAATCCTCCACTGCCATCACATCCTCAGAATCAACCGAGGGGTCCAAATTCGGCCGACGATTAGGGGTCAGTGTTCACCCAACGCCGACAAGCTTCGGAGAGAACTTGCGGCGGTGGGGGCTGCTCGGCTCATTCGGCACCGTGGGCGACTGCTACGACAACGCCGCCATGGAGTCGTTCTGGGCACGGCTGCAGGTCGAGCTGCTCAACACCCGTAGATGGGCGACCACCATCGAGTTGACCGCGGCCATGGCTGATTACATCGACAACTTCTACAACGCAGAGCGCCGCCACAGCTACCTCGGTAACATCAGCCCCGCAGAGTGTTTGAGACACTCTGGACGTCCGCCTATTCAATCCCTCAACTCGCATGACCACGGCTCGAAACGGCGGGTATAGATGAGTTGGACTCATTCACTGGGAACACGCCAGGTGCTCTGCGAAGGCGAGGTCGGCCGCCGGGAATCAGCCGCTCTGGCTCGGCGGGTCCGCCGCGCCCGCTTCGAACAGAACAACACCTTCGACGACTTCGACTTCACCGTCAGCCCGAAGCTCCCGGCGGTGATGCTGCGCGACCTGGCCGCGCTACGATGGCTCGATGCCGGCGAGTCGGTAATCCTCTACGGCCCGGTCGGGGTAGGAAAACCCATGTGGCACAAGCACTTGGACATCAAGTCGCTCGCCAAGGCGGCGACATCCGCTTCGTCAAATGCTCCCGCATGCTCGCCGATCTGGCCGGTGGCCACGCCGACCGCACCATCGGCCAACGCATGCGCGAATACACCCGCCCACTCGTGCTGATCGTCGACGATTTCGCAATGCGCGAGCACACCCCCACCCAAAGCGATGATCTCTACGATCTCGTCTCCGATCGAGCCATCGCGGGCAAACCGCTGATCCTGACCAGCAACCGGGCCACGAAGGACTGGTATCCGCTGTTCCCCAACCCGGTCGTCGCTGAATCGCTGCTCGACCGACTGATCAACACCAGCCACCAAGTCCTGATGGACGGCCCGTCCTATCGGCCCCGGAAACGACCCGGACCCGCCACCGCCTGACAACGCTCCACACTGCCCGTTACTCTCTGCTCAGCATGGCCCGAGCATGAGGAATTACGTGACGGCAACCCCTGAGGAATTACGTGACCGTCGGCACTCGCAACTCGCGCACCGTGTCGGTGAGCACCCCGTCGCGGACCCCGGTGTCAAACTCAGCCAGGTTGACCCAGCGGCGCAGTGATTCGTAGGACACTCCCAACCGTTTGGCCACTGCGGTGATGCAGGCCGTGCGGGTGTCGTACTCCTCGGCATGATCGGTGACCAACCGCACCGCCCGGGCCTTGAACTCGTCGTCGTACTTCCTCGGCATGATGCGAACAACCTTCCCTCGAAAGAAGGTGTGCATCAAACCCGGGGTGGTTCATCAAGGCTCCACATGTCATCGCCGCAGAGGGTCATTGACCCAACTACGGAAGGTCGGGCGACGCCGCCCGGATTACGTCCCACCACGTCACGACAAGCGGCGCCCCGGCGCGGACGTTCGCCGTCAGTAGCCTCACGTCGATCGTGTCCGCCCACGAAGGCAGGCGGTCGACGAAATCCAGCTCGGCGAGAAAGTAGAGCTCGCCGCGAGGACCGGGGTAGCCCGTTGCGGTCAAATCGGCTGCCGTCACAGGTCGCCAGCGCATGATCTTTGCAGCTGAAACCACGCGCAATTCACCGCCCCAGTTCTCGTAGAGGAGAAGCAGCTTGGCGCCGAGCTCGCGCCCGCCGATCTCGACAGCTCCCGTTCGATCGCCAGCGCGAATGTTGTACTGCCGCAGTCGCTCAATCCACCGACGATGTTCAGGGCTTCGAACAAAGCCCAGGAGCACGTCGGTGTCGGCTGGAGGTTCATCCAAGAAGTCGGTTGTGAGTGATGACGCGAGGGTGGGCTCACCCGGTCGGTGTACCGTCGCGCTCCAGAAGCGGTGCCGCTCGTCCCGCGTGACCTGGCTTGCGACATGTGAGAGCACGTCGCTCAGGAATTGATCGAGCGCCCGCGACGATGACTGGAGCCCATCGCTGTTCGGCCTGAGTGGGAATGCGCCGAGGCCGGGCAAGATTTCTTTGAAGCCTGGATGGCGTCGGACGTCTTTGATCTCTGATCCGGGGTAGAGCACATACGCTCCTGCCGTTCGCGCGATCGCATCTCGGTAGGCATGCATCTTGAGGAGGTCGTCGCGCTTGGCGCCACCAGGTGTCGGCAATCCCTCCGCCGGTTCCAGCGAGTCAGGACCCAGAGATAATTGCGCAAGCAGGTTGTCCACGCGGTACTTCGCGTCGAAGTGCAACCACACTTCGAGCTCGTGTGCTGGCACGCTAGACGGTGTGCTGTCTTCTGGTCGGATGCACACCGAGCAGTCCGGCCGCATCGCTTGACTCCATGACCCTCGCCTGTCGTCAGCTCCTGCGAAGGTTCGATTGAAATAGGCCTCTACGTTGAGAGTTCGGCCCCCGCGTTGAACTGTCCACGACAACTTCGATTTCCGGCCTGCCCGCATGGTGACAGACATGCCGTCTCCGGCGACAGCGAATGCGCGCGGCGTCTGGTTAAGCCCGCACACGCGTCCCAAGGAATCCACTACCGCGAGAAAGCACCAGAACTCATAGAGCGTCGCGATGTTGCGTTGCGAAGCCGCGAAGACGTCGTGCATATCTTCGCGATCGATCCGCAAAGTGGGGCCCGATTCGGTCATCGCGAAGATCCGAAAGACCTCGCGGTACCCCGCGCGCTTCAGTAGCACCTGGTCTGAGGTTGGCATTCTCCGCAGCGAGTTAACCTCTCGAAAGACTGGATGCGCTAAGTACTCGTCGAGTTGCGCACCCACCTCAGCAGCGACCTGTTGGCCTCGCCGCAGCGGGCCTGATTCGACACTCCGCGAGCTTTGAGACAGCACATCGAACAGCTCCAGCGCGATGGTCCGCCAACGTTCCAGTGCGAACTTGACGAACTGGTTCGCGGGGTTGTCGACGCTCGCTTCGGCGCGGTTCCGAATCAATACAGCCGGTAACGACGCGATCGTGGCCGTCCCGCTCCGCCACGGTACACGCGGACCAGGAGCCCGTACTGCATGCCGAAATGCGGTACCCGCCGGAAATGGTGAGCCGATCGGGCGGGGCTCCCGCTCCGTCACCCATGTGCGGTGTGGTTGTGAAGTAACGCGGGCAATCGCGGCTTCGAATGTTGGATCCTTCAGATATGCCGCAATCATCGCAAAGCGGTGGTACAGCAGTTCGGCCGGTAGATCGCTCGGCGCAAGGCCCACCATGGTAGGGGCGAAACCCTGCAAGACTGCCTCAGCCGCGAACGATGCTATGTCGGTGAGCATTTGGCGATACTCGGTTTCGTGGTCAATCTTGACCGCAAGGACCTCAATATCGGCGGTCCGTGACAACCTCGTTGTTGAGTCAATGACTTGGACCCGGAGACGCCCAACGGCCTGCCCGGGACGTAGTCGTCCTCGCATGTAGCTTGCATCGTCGGGATCAAACAACTCGCGCGGTTCGATCTCCACACGCGCTGCGTCCGCGATCACCTCGTACCGGTAGACCTCACCTTCACGCAGTCCGACCTCACAGCCGGTCAGGAGTGTCAGGCCTTGGCGCCCCGGCAGGTTGGTGATAATCAGTTCACCTGCGTTGTGACCGTCGGCGTCTCTAAGCAACAGCCGCGTCGAATCCGCTGTCATAGTTACTCCGCGAAGCTGACGAACTGGTTCGCCCGCACCGAGTCGATCATGCGGCCAACCTTGGCGTTGGTGAGCGGCATTCGCGGAGAGGGCCCCTGCCCCTGCGCCAGTGCCCCCAGCTCAGCGAGAATCGGCTCAACCCTACGTCGTGAACCGTGCACCTTAGGCAGCACCTTCTGCATCATTGCGAGATCCAGAGCGGTGTCAACATTGGCATCGCCAGTCGCAGCGAAAAACGCACAGAATCGGAGGATCTCATAGAGTGAGCGGTGCCCGAACTCCTGATTAGCCACGGCCAAGATCCCATGCACCTGTCGGAGGGTCGACACGATCACATCGCGAGCCGGATGAGGATAATCCTGATGCCAATCGTCTTTCTCCGCCAGGGAAGCGAAGGCCCGCACTAGTTGGTCCTCCCCTCCAGGCGCTGCGACAGGACGTTTCAGTTCGGCGTCAAGATCGTCTGCGTTGACCCGGAACTCGAATGTGAATGCCCGGTCAAGCACTTTCGGTGAGAACATGTAGGTCGTTTCGTCGACGTTCACTGTTCCGACAACAAAAAGATTTCTTGGCAATGGCAGTCTCTGCGCTTCGAGATCACGCAAGACCCACTGATGAGATTCCTTGTCGAACACCAGATCCGGTAGAACTGGTCGGCGTGATTCGATGCCGGAAAGAAAGTCGGAGAAGTAGCGCTCGACGTGGGCAAGATTCATCTCGTCAAGGATGAGCAAGTAAGGGTGCCCAGGATCACTCGCCGCTCGGAGAATAAACTCGAACCCCTCCGGAACGAACCACACGGGCGCACCAGAAGCGGACGTACGTAGAGCGTCCTCGTACCCAAAGATCGATTCGGGACCAGTCCAGTCAGGCCGCACGGGTACTACGACGTGACGGTGGCGGCCGTCTTCGTCTGTACCGAACCATTCCCCGAGTCTCATGGCGAGTTGGGTCTTGCCGGACCCCGCGAGGCCGGTGAGGATTGCAAATGGCTTGGCAAGCAGACTGCTTACAAAGGACTGGACAAGGTTCGAACCTGCTGGAAAACGAAGCCCAGATGCAGTAACCGCGGCACCGAATTCACGGAACACAACGGCCGGCGTCGGCGCATCGGTACCTGCCGGGATTGAGCTCGCAGTGACCGGGACCGAAGGCAGGTGTGCGGCGAGTTCTGAGAATTCTCGCGCTAGTTCGCTCACCAACTCGTCCTCGAGACGGACAAGGTACACCTGTTGAACGGATCCAGAAACTGTGAATGGTGAACCCTGTCTGATGCGAGCGTTCTCGTCAATCGACGCCAGGGCGACGGGCTCGTTCAACTCTTCATAGCGCGTTTCCACGAGCCGACCTTCGTCGTGCCACGCTTGGTCGCCGAGCGGATTCGGTGCTGGCCTGGCACGCTCCGTTACGTGGCTTACAGCTCGCAGCGATCCGTTGCTGTAGTGCAGGACCACATCACCTTCGCGAACATCATCCATCGTGTCCCAGTGGTACTGGGGTCGGCCTGCCTTGTTGAGCATCGGAGCCCAGAGGAATCCACCATCGCGCTCCTTCGTGTAGGTGGCGCCCTGATTGACCCACCAGACGGAAATTTTTCGCCCAACGAGCGCGGACCCATACTCCGTCAGTTCGCCACGTCTGTCGATGAGCTGGCTCTCGATCAGAAGCTCGCGGTAGCGGGCGCCTTGCGATTCAAAAGTCCGCTCTGCCTGCCATTGTTCAACTTCCCCGTGCTTAGCGAGAGCGCGCCCAAATTCCTCGTTACTGAAGCCGGGAGTCAGATCGCGCACCGTTTGAAGCGCGATCCGGACGGGCTGGGCCAACTCTGCGGCGTCACCCGATAGTTGGTCACGAAGAACGCCTGCTTGGACATCGTCAACGGTCCAAGGATCACTTCGATCAACATTCTCGGCGTACGTGGTACCGGCCGCGGTGAGTTCCCACCGGTGATCGTCTTCCGCCACCAGACCGAGCATTCTGGCGAACCGAAGACAGTCACGGGCCCTGCGCTCTGGGTTCTCAAAAGGGCCTTCGGACTTGAAGAATCGCGCCGGGTCGTCGCCGAGGAGTTCCTCAATAGTGGCGGATCCGAGCTCACGAAGCCGGACAAGCAGCAAATTGCCATAGCTAAACTTCAGAGTCGGAATGTTGAGCACGGTCTTAGGTTAGAGGGCCCAGCTAGCAACAGCCCGCATTCGGATGCACATGCCGCATCTGGTGAAGGTAGTCGTTCGCGTGCCGTCACAGAACCGACGGCCTGTCAGCGTGCAGACCGGGCTGCGAACCACAGACCGGACAGAATGAGCGCATTCCGCATCGCATAACTGGTATGCGAGTGACGAAAGAGCGCGTGATCCTGCGACCCGAGCGATTGTTGCAGGTGGTGAGCAGCACTGGACCTCGCAGCGGTAGCCACGCAATCACCCTCTACGCCAGGGACCTGCGCGGTCACCCCAGTACCAGCGCCACCCCACGTGCTTTCAGTTCCTGGAAGGTGAAGCTCAATTCACCACGACGGCCGACGGATACCACGTAGCGGTCCTCGCCCTCAGTCACCTGGAAGGTGATGCCGAATGTGCACAGATAGCGGCCGCCTTTGCCTGGTTCGAGGTAAGAGGTTGTGAGGATCTCCCCCTTACCGTTCTTCACCGTCACGGGCGTTCCCTCGTTCACGTCGGAATAGCCGCCCGCTCCCGTACACGACGATCCGTCGACGTCGATCGCCGACGAGTACGCACTGGGTTCATCATCCTTGAGCGTGAAGCTCCCGGTGATCGTCGCTGTTTCCAGCACGTGAAATCCCTCCGCGAACTGCGGGCAAAAGTACTGCACGGCAACCTCGTCGGCGGGCATACCTTGCTGTGGACTGCCCTCCTCCATCTGTCGGCAGACTTGCTTGCCGTGTGCGACCGCATTCGCGTCGGAATTGAACTCGGCGGACAAACCTGCCTGCCGCAACGCCGTGAGGTACTTGTCGTCGACGGTGGTGCGATCGCGATTCAGGTACGCATGAGCCGCGAAGCCGCCACCGACGACCGCAGCGACCAGGACAGCGGCTGCTCCAACGATCCAGCCGCGGTGCAGCCTTCGCCTCGATTCCGGAAACGTCTCGGATCGATCCGTAGCGGCGAGACCATCCAGCTGCTGCTTACCGACGGCGTCTAGTGTTTCCTTGCCTCCATCGCGGACCAAGTCCGTTGGTTGCCCGCTGACAAAGTAACGGCCTTCATGCCGGCCGGTAGGGTCGGGACGCCAACCTGTGCCAGCTGTCGTCTCGGATTCATAGGCGATATCACCGGCCGGATGCCATGTGCCACCGATGTTGACCGCACCGCACGAGTCACAACGTGACGGATCCAAAAGCGTTGCACCACAGAACACGCAGAAAGACATCTCAGCCGCTCATTTCCGGTACTCGGTGGTGCCCTCGGTTCCGAACACTGAACTCACGAACTTCGCAAAGCAGTCGTCCATACCGAAGCCTTCGGCATCACACCATCTGTTCGCTTCGGTCGCTGTGAGCTGGGGCGGTCCGGCGACCGTCACCCACCAATCGGGGGAGTTGAACGTCGACCAATGTCCCGACCACACCAATCGCGTCCCGTCGTACTTGGTGCGCAAGTCCAGGTGATCGCTGAGCACGTCGGCACTTGTCAACGTCTTCCCCTCGACCGTGATACCTGGCTTCTTCGAACTGATCTGTGCAATCCAACGGTTCTCGATACTGCCGGACACATAGCCGTAGTCGGCATCGCGCAGCTCCTCGAGGACTGCCTCAGCCACGCCGTCCACACTTCCGTGTTCTGGGAGGGCAACACTCTGTGCCACAAGGTTCTCGGACGTTGCGGCTGACGGGTCTGATACCGACTGGCCACCACGGTGGAACACCAATTGCGGTGCACCGGAAAACATGTCGGGCGTGCGCCAATAGGTCCCGCGAGGGAAGACCAACGTGCGGCGCACCGCTACCCCTGGATCCATCTCCAATGCAGCGGTCGAGAAGTCGAAGATGCCGGCGGCGATATCGCGATCGCCGGCGGCGACGGTGATCCGGACTTCTGTCCCGGATTCGGTGTTTCCACCAGGACAGCGAGACAGGAAAGCCGCACTGACAGTCAACCCATCGGCGGCCATGTCAACCGATTCCGCTTCGACCACCGGCCCCTGCCCGCATGGCTGAGCCAAGTTCGCCGGCGAAGCGGTTCCCGCACCGAATCCGTTTGGTGCCGTCGACGCTGCACGGTCGTCGGACGGCGTCCTGGTCAGAAAGTAGCCAATCACAGCAACCGTGGACACCAGGACAGCCGCTGCAAGCGCCAAGACCGCCACCACACCGCGCCGCTTCGGTCGCGATGCCACCTCCACGTTTGGTTGATGCTCGGGCCACTCGACCACACCGATCGGAGACCCACACCGGCTACAGAATTTGTAGTTCCACGCGTTCACGTGACCTTGCGGGCACAGCACAGTCGGAGCGACGCCGTCTCCCGCCACGTCCTCAGAATCCATCGCCATCGTATGTCCCCCAGCAAACCAGGTGCGTAATTCTATGCTCGATTCCCGACAGTCGCCCACGTTCGGCTCCACTAACGAACGCGGTGAACCGCGGCCGGGTCCGGACGGTTGCCTCATTAGTCCGTCGAGTCACGGCTGCATCATGCTCACCATCCGGGCGAGCATCGCTGTCCGGCAACCCGTTCGAAGATGAGGAACGCCTACAGCCAAGGAGCTATTCTTCGAACACAGTTACGTTGGCCTGCCCAGACCCCTGAGGGAACCAACATGTTCGAGCATGTGACGCGCATCCGACTCATCATCGGTATCGGACTCTCGCTCGTGGGCACTTTGATGGCGGCCGGTCTCGCTGCCCACGCCGGCGCTTCTCCGCAAGACACAGATTTTCTTGACCGCCTCGATCAGGTCGGAATCACCTACACCAACCCTTACGGCACGATCCGATATGCCCAAGGCGTGTGCCGCGAACTCAACCTGGGCGTTCCGCACTCACGCGTCGTTGAGCTTGTCCGCTACGACAATCCTGCCTTCGATTGGGACGGCGCTGCCGACTACGTGGTACTCGCCTATATGACGTACTGCCCCTGGAACCGCGCGGCTTGAAGCACGTCTGTATCTAGTCCGCTTGCTTCCAATGCCGCGGGTGAGTCCGATACTCCATCGACTGTTCACGACGCAGCGGCCAGCGCCTCGCCGTCTGGAACGCCGGCAGGTAGAGCAATGCGAACGATCCTGCCGTCATCACCGTGATGATCCCGAACTGCAGTCGCTGCCCTCGCGCAACCGTGTAATCCCAACTGCCGTCGCCATATCCGAGCAGCAATCCGAAGAACACCAGGAAGGCTAAACCGATGCCCAGCCCGGTCCAGTCGCCCTTCCCCGTCAGAAAGGCAATGGTGTTCACCGACGCGATGAACATGAGGCCCACCAGGGTCCACCACAGCTTGGTTGCGGAGATACCGGGGCCATACGCATCCGGCAGCGGGTCATGCTCGCGGTCCACGATGGGCCGCTCGACGACATCTTCCGGGTCAGGTTCGATGTCGCGCAGCGGAAAGTGGTAGATCTTCCCGCGGATCTTGATGTACGGCGTATGCGCGTAGGCAATGAAGGTCATCACAAAAAGGGCGAAGAGGGCTCCCTCGAGGCTTGCCCGGACGTCTGGAAGACGGCCGAGGAACATCGCGATGGCCGCGGCGATGGTCAGTCCCCAGTACCACCGGCGCTGTGACTGCCGACTGTGGTCGAACCAGCCTTGGACTACCGAGGCGATGACGCACAAGCCGAAAAGCCAAATGGACACGGTATGCACGACTACTTCCCTAGCATCTTGTTCACGATTTCCTCGCCTCCCACTCCACCGACCAAGGCACCGAGGAACCCGACGATCAGCGTCCCCTGCGGTCCCACGGCGGAGCCCCACAGGGCGCCGGCAGCCCAGCCACCCGCCCAGGCGCCGGCGGTGCGACCGACAAACTGCGGACCCTCTTCAGCGAACGGGGACCCCTGAGTCCAGTCGTATACCGAGGCGAACGCATCGACCGCGGTACCCGCTAGTCCCAGTTTCGACCCGAACCCCTTGAGCGCCTCCACATCCGCCTGCGACCACGCCGGCGCGGCGCCCCAGTGGCTACCGGTGGGCAGTGTCCGGGCTTGTGCTTGGGCCCCTTCACCCCACGCACTCGCCTGCGTCGCCAGTGCCCCGGTCGCCTCGCGCAGCACCTGCGCCGGCGACTTCCCGTTCTGAATCTCCCGGATCGCGCGGTCAGCACCATCGTGCGAGACCCCGGCTTGCGTCAGCTGCGTGGCCAACTTGTCCAGCACCATCGCCCGGCCATCGATTTCCCATTGATCGAGCAGCCGGGTGGCCTGATCCGGCGTCAGCGTCTGGCCCGGAATCGCATGGGGAGTCTCCAGCAGCTGCTGCATCTGCAGCCTGGCCTGGGCGCGGGTGCGGGCGTTGCCGCCCAGGACGGTGTCGGCTGGTAGCGGTCCGGCGAACTGCGCCATCCGGTGATCGTTGAGCCGCTCGCCGGCCAGGTGCACCTTGTCGACGCCCGCGCCTGGGTCGTTGATCGTCGCGTGATCACGTAGCCGTCCTGCGGCGGCCTGCTTCTCCGGCGTCGAAGGCCCCGGCGCGTTCACCAGTGCTTCGTCGGCGGCGCGTTGGGTTCGCTCGTAGTGGTCGGCCTCGGCGTGTGCGGCGGGATTCACGGCGACGTCGCCGACACCATCGACGGGCGCGGCAGCGTCGGGCCTGTAACCCTCGGCTGCCATCTCGAGTTGTGCCGCGTCGAGCTGCGCTGCGTAGGCGTCGCGGACAGCGTGCATTTCCCGGAGACCTTGTTCGGTCGCGTCGATCGCTGCCTGTTTCAGGTCGGACCAGTCGGCTGCCCGTCCCTCCGCCGCGGCAATCGCGATCTCCCGATCGATGTAGTCGTCGAACATCCGCAGCCGGATCTCGATGTTGCTGATCACGGTGTCGCCGGCACGCTGCGCTTCGGCCAGCGCGGCCGAGATGTTCTGCAGATCGACGGCGATCCGGCTGAGCTGTTCACGACTCAGCTGCAGCGACTCGGTGGCCCGCCGCACCTCCGCCGAATCGTTGATCGGATGGTCGCCGCCATCCTGGCGGTCCCACGCGGCGGCGAAACGCTGTTTGGCGGCGTGGAACTCTTCGCTCGTTTCCTGACTGCAGACGCCGGCCTCGTAGAAGGCGGTAGCCAGTCCGCTGATCTCGCCGGGCGACCCGCTCTGAATCGTCTTGTTCACCTGCCACGGATCGCCACCGGCAGCGCCGATCAGCTCACCGAGATCGAGATGCCTCAGCAGGGGTGCCATACCGCCTCACGCGAAACGGAGTCCGGCCGACTCCAGGGTCGATCCGTTCGCGTCGTCCTGTCGCACAAAGACCGCGGCCGCCGAGTTTGCTTTCTCCGCCAACACCTCGAGTCCGGCGCCGTGGGCCTCCATCGCGGACACATGGGTCTGGCGTGCCCGACGCAGCGCGCGCTGGAATCCGTGCGCCGCGTCGAAGTCGCCGAAGATGCCCGTCGTCAGCTCCGTCGCCGCGAACCGCTCCGCCCCTCGTCGAGCGGTCTGGCCGGCGCTCCCGGAAAACTCTGCACCGCAGCGCAGCAGATCGGTGTCGACGAACATCTGTCCCCCTCTCACTACGACGGGAACATTACCGAGGGTCGCCCGGGGGTCCGTGCACCAATTTGTCGCCCGATCACACCAATCGGCGACGAATCGGACGGTCCCGCCCTAGATTCACCGGAAGTCACCCGCTGCCGAACGCTCGAGGTCACCCATGAACAGCCGTCTCGTCCTCATCCTCGCTGCCGCAGCGCTGACGGCCGGATGCGGTTTGACCGGAACTCCACCGACGGAACAACCCGCCGAGTCCGGTCGCATGACGATCGATGGACACACCGCGATGACGCGAACCGTCGAGTGCACCCAGAACCAGTGGCTCCTGCAGATCGACACCGCCGGCGACCAGGGCAACGCACGGGTGCTGGTCGAGCTGGGCGGTGAACGACCGGTGGTGACGAGCGTGAACGTCGAGGGCATCGACGACCACTACGGCGTCGCCGACTCCGAGGTGGGTGAGGCGAAAGCCGCGGTGACCGACGGCGACGTCTACACCATCAGCGGCACCCTCGTCGGGAGCGACGTCACCACCCCGGGCGAGACCCGGGACATGTCGTTCGAGATCAAAGCGCCCTGCTGAACTACATCCGCGAGTACCGCGTCAACGCCATGCTGTACAGGCCATAGGCAGCGAAACCTGCTGCAGCCACGATCAATATCGTCTGGCCGAATTCGGCGTGACCGAGAGCTTCGACTGCCGCATCGAGCCCGGTGGCGCGGCTGGGGTCCCGCAGGAACGACGCACCGATCACCGACACCCCGGCCGCGAACAGCACCACACCTTCTGCGACGTGGCCGAGTACTCCCAACACGATGATCAGTCGGCTACCGGGCACCGTGAGGTCGCCGAGGAACGTGCGCGACGCGCCTTTGTAGACGAAGTAGCTGCCGAACGCGGCGACGGCGATTCCGATCGCGACCAGGACGGCCTTGCCGCCGTCGGACTGCATGAGGCGCGCACTGAGGCCTTGGGCTCGTTCACTGCCCTGCCGGCCAACCCCCAGGGCGAACTGCACGGCGGTGAGGGCCAGGGCCAAGTACACCACGGCCAGCCCAAAGGCCTTGAGACGGTTGATGAGTGGCGAGTCGCGCATGTCTGCGTCGGTGCACTCGCCGGGGTGTAGTCCGAGGACCGTCTCGGCCAGCCGCCACATCGCCAGCGCCACCAGCCCGAAGGCGACCACCCACAGCGACAGCGCTCCGCCGCGCTGCTCGGCCAACGTCGCGAGCGCACCTGTCTGGTCGGCGTCCCCGCTGAAGCCGAACGCGATGCGCAGGATGATGTACGCGATCAGCAGGTGCAGCAGGCCGCTGATAGGGTATCCGGCGCGGGCGATCCACTCGACGGTGCGGCTGCCGGTGGCACGGTTGACGACGCCCTTGAAGCTCATCTGGCCATGCCCTCGCCCTGCCCTGACACCGGTGTCAACTACCCCTCGTCTGCGGCGGCGAAACTGAGAGGCCGATCAGTCCAGGTCGAACCGCCCGTCGCGAAGACGCTGGACAGCTCTGTTGTCGGCCAGAGCCCCGCCCGGCAGGTAGACGTCAGCTACCGAGATGATCTCTTCGCGACCGTCGTGCAGTCGAAGGACCACGGTGCGAGGAGCTCGTCGTGTCGTCGCGCGGTCCGCGACGTCGTCGATGTCATCCCACTCGAGCATCCGCGTGGAGAGGACGTCGCCGCTGCTCACGCCCGGAACGCCGATCCCCGCTCCCGGTCCAGGTACGTCTCGGACTTGTTGCGCAGGAAGAAGATGTACACGACCAGCGAGATCGCAATACACACCGTTACGTAGCCGATGAACAGCGGCACCTGGTCCTGCTCTTTGAGCGCCTGGTAGATCAGCGGCGCGGTCCCGCCGAAGGCCGAGTTCGCGAGAGCGTAGCCGAGCCCGACGCCGAGCGCCCGCACATGCGCGGGGAACAGCTCGGACTTCACCAGCGCGTTGATCGAGGTGTAGCCGGTCAGGATGATGTAGCCGACCGCGACCAGCGCGAACGAAGCGAGCGGGGACTGCGTCTGTGGCAGGAAGGTGATCAGCACGTACGTCCACACCAGCCCGCCGATCCCGAAGAACACCAGCAGCGGCTTGCGGCCCACCTTGTCGCTGATGATGCCGCCGACCGGTTGCAACAACATCAGGAAGATCAGTCCGATCAGGTTGATCCACGTCGCGGTCATCGCGGCATCGGTGTAGGTGCTCTTGACGATGGCCGGCGCGTTGACGCTGTAGGTGTAGAACGCGACGGTGCCGCCCATGGTGATCAGGAAGCACAGCAGCAGCCCGCGCCAGTACTGGGTCACCAGCTCGCGCACCGAGCCGGCGGCGACCTCTTCGCCGGCTTTGGTCGCCTCGATGACGTCCTCGGACAGCGACTCGTCCATGGTGCGACGCAGCCAGAACACCACCACCGCGGCCACACCGCCGATGGCAAACCCGATGCGCCAACCGAATTCGCGCAGCTGCTCATCGTTCAGGAACGTCTGCAGAATCAGCAGCGTGAGCTGCGCCAGCACATGGCCGCCGACGAGCGTGACGTACTGGAACGACGAGAAGAACCCGCGCCGCTCCCGCGTGGCCGCCTCGGACATGTAAGTCGCCGAGGTGCCGTACTCCCCGCCGGTGGCGAAGCCCTGCAGCAGCCGAGCGAACACCAGGATGATCGGCGCGGCCACACCGATCGACGCCTGCGACGGCACCAGCGCAATGATCAACGAGCACAGCGCCATCAGCGACACACTGACCGTCAGCGCGGCACGCCGGCCGCGACGGTCGGCGAAGCGGCCGAAGAACCATGACCCGATCGGGCGCATCACGAACGTGATCGCGAAGATCGCGTACACGTACACCGTGGAGTTCTTCTCCGACTCAGCGAAGAACTGGCCTTCGAAATAGGTTGCGAAGACGGTGTATACGTAGACGTCGTACCACTCCACGAGGTTTCCCGACGACCCGCGAATGGTGTTCCAGATCGCGCGGCGGGTCTGCGCCGGGGTGGACCGCGGCGGCGGTGATGCGGTGGTCGCGGTCATCAAAATCCTCCTGCACATCGAGCAAGGGCCAGCGGCACCCTCCCATACTTCCCACACTCGGCGGCGCGGAATCCACCGGGCATCGGATTCGGCGACCAAACCCATGCGACCGGCCTAACCTCTACCCAGAGGGCATACCGCTGTCGACACAACGGACTGAAGCGATGACTGGACACCGGCTCGAGAACAGACGGGTCGTCATCACGGGCGCCGCCAGCGGCATCGGCCGCGCAGCCGCACAATTGATGGCCGGCGAAGGCGCCCGGGTACTGATCGCCGACCTCAACGCCGAAGCGGCCTCCGAGGCCGCCGCCGACATCGGCGGCAACGCTGTAGGTATGGCGGTGGACGTGCTGGACGAGGACTCGATCGCGGCCATGGTTGCTCGTGCCGTTGCCGAGTTCGGCGGCATCGACGTGTTGTGCAACCACGTCGGCGGCAGCGATCCGCGCAAAGACCTCGACCTGCTGCACCTGGACCTGTCCGAATGGGACAAGACGATGACGCTCAATGCCCGCAGCACCGTCGTGGCCTCCCGGTTGGCGTTGCCACACATGATTGCCGGTGGGGGCGGCTCGATCGTCAACACGGTCTCGGTGGCCGGGCTGGCCGGCGACACGCTGCAATGCGCCTACGGCGCCGCCAAGGCCGCCGTCATCCGTCTCACCCAGTACATCGCCACCCAGTACGGACCAAACAACGTCCGCTGCAACGCCATTGCGCCAGGGGCGATCATGACCCCCGCGTTGCGCGACAATCTCCCGGCCGACATGATCGCCGACATCCGCAGTCACAACGCGCTCGACTTGATCGGCGCTCCCGAGGACATCGGCTGGGCCATGGTGTATCTCGCGTCCGATGAGTCGCGCTACATGACCGGGCAGACCCTCGTACTCGACGGCGGACTGACTGCGCAGAGCCCGATCGCCGCCAGCCGGCGGCGGATGCTCGATGACTGACCGCACCCGGGCTTGGCCCGCCGCGGTCCTCGTCATGGCCCTGCTGATCGGCTGCACCGCCGCCACCGAGCCCGAACTGCGCCCCGGACAACTGCTCACCGCCCGCCCGTTGGCCACCGCGGCCGCACTGCCCACTGCCGACACCCGGCTGATCACCTACGTCTCCGAGGATCCGCACGGTCAACCCATCGTGGTGTCGGGCACCGTCTCGGTACCGCGGTCATCCCCGCCCGAAGGCGGATGGCCGGTCATCAGCTGGGCCCACGGCACCACCGGCTACGCCGACACCTGCGCCCCGTCCGCGGACACCGCCGACGGACTCGTCCACGACTACGTCGCCCTGGTCAACCCGATGCTGGCCGGCTGGGTCGAACGCGGCTACGCCGTCGTCCAGACCGACTATCAAGGCCTTGGCACGCCCGGCGGACACCCCTACGCCAACGGAGTCAGCGAGGCCAACACCCTCACCGACATCGTCCGCGCAGCACGACATCTCGACTCCTCCATCGGCACCGACTGGGTGGCCATCGGGCACAGCCAGGGCGGTCAGGCGGTGCTGTTCGCGGCGGCCGACCTGGGGCGGGGCGGCGGGGACCTCAACCTGCAGGGCGTCGTGGCGATCGCACCGGGTGGCGTGGGACTGACCGAGGCTGTCGACCTGGTTCGCGCCGGCCGCCCCGAAGTACAAGCCGCGCAACGGTTCCTGCCCCTGTTGGTGCTCGGAGCGGCGGTGGTGGAGCCATCGATCGACCCGGATCAGATCTTCACGAGCCAGGCGCGCCCCCTGGTGACCGCCGCGCGCACCGCATGCGTCGCGCAGATCAACACCGTCCCTCCGGTGCCGCCGTCGCAGTTGTTCACGCCGGACGCGAACCTGGACGAACTCAGCGCCTACCTGGACCGCCAGGACCCGTCGCACCTGGACCCGCAGGTTCCGGTCTTGATCGCGCAGGGCAGCGACGATGTCCTGGTCGCCCCGGCCGGCATCGACCGCCTTGCCGAAACCCTCTGCGTCCGAGGCGTTTCCGTCGACTACCGCGTGTACCGCGACCAGGACCACCGCGGCGTCATCGCCGCCTCGCTCGCAGACATCGAGGCTTTCGCCGACGCCGTTGCCGCCGGGGAATCCGTCGACACCTGTCCGCAACGCTGAGCAGTATCAGCTCGACCCGTACTCCAGAGCCGGCTCCGCGGAGTCCACGCTCCCGTTACTGGAAATCGTCAGCTGATCGGGCTGTACGTCATAGCGCGCCCCGTCAGCCGGGTTGACTGCCACGAACCCGTCGCCGGAGCGACGCACGTTGTCGATCCGGATGTTCGCGCCGTCGCGCAGCCGCTCCCCGCGGTAGTAGTAGTCGCCCTCGGAGGTCTCACAGATGATCGCCAGCGACAGCGACGTCTTGATCGCCGCGGCCGGTGAGTCCGCGGAGTCGCAGCGCGCCGTATGCCCGACGAAGCCTCGCGAATCCGTACCCGAGACGCCGGTGATTCCTTCGCCGTCACCGGGGCGAGACGTGGTCGTGGTGGTCGACGAGGACTGCGGTGGTGCCGCCAACCGCGGCGTCGACGGCGCGGTGTCTCCGCCGAAGACCAGCACGACCGCCAGCACCAGCGCGGCGGCGAACAGCACGACCGTGGTGACCATCAACGCCACCTGCCCGCGGCCGAACCGGCGCGCAGGCGGAGGTGCGGCCACGGGCGCGGGCGGCGGCGGGTACGGCGCGTAGCCGGTGGCCGCCGGGTTCGGATAGACCGTCGAGAACTGGCGCGTCGACGGCGGTGTGTCGGGCGTCGCGGCACCGGAGACCGCCGCGGCACCGGAGAGGGCCGCCGACGCGGCCTGAGCCAGCTCGCCGGCCGACGCGTAGCGCTCACCGGGCGTCTTCGCCATGCCGCGCGCGACGACGTCGTCGAACGCCCGGCTGATCCCGCGGCGCATGATGCTGGGCCGCGGCGGCGGGGTGAACATGTGCGCGCCCATCACCTGCCGCAGATCGCCGGCCGAGAACGGCGCCCGCCCCGTCAGCGTCTCGTACAGCAGACAGGCCAGGGAGTACACGTCCGACGCCGGCCCGCCGCGGTCCCCGCTGAACCGCTCCGGCGCCATGTACGCACTCGACCCCACCACCAGACCCGTCGACGTCACCGACGCCTCGCCGCCGCCGTGCGCGATGCCGAAGTCCACCAGGTAGGCGAAGTCGTCGGCGGTCAGCAGCACGTTCTCCGGTTTGATGTCGCGGTGCACCAGTCCGTGGGCATGTGCGGCGTCCAACGCCGAGGCGACCTGCCGGATGATCGCGACCGCACGCGCCGGCGGCAACGCACCGTCGGTGCGCAGCACGTCCTTGAGGCTGGCGCCTTCGACCAGGCGCATGTCGATGTAGAGCACGCCGTCGATCTCGCCGAAGTTGTGCACCGGGATGACGTGCGGTTCCTGCAGCCGCGCGGCCACCCGCGACTCACGGCGAAACCGCTGCTGAAAGCTCGGGTCGGCGGCCACCTCGGGACGGAGCAGCTTGATCGCGACCATCCGCTCCCGCTGAGTGTCGTAGGCGCGATACACCTCGCCCATGCCTCCGACGCCGATCAGCGACCGCAGCTCATAGGGCCCGAACCGCGTGCCCAACCGGAAGCCGCCTCTCGCGGAGCTCACATGCCGTCCTTTCCGTCTCGACCGGCCGTAGGCTTCCCGCACGCTGCGACCGCCTAACGCCGGTCAGCAGCGGCGCACCAGCTCCTCGAGCTCGGACGAGAACCGGTCGGCCAGATCCCACAGGTTATCGACCAGCTTCGGACAGGACACGATGCCCACGTTGAGAGTGTCGGCCAGCGACATCACCGTGATGTTGAGCCCCGAGCCGTGGAAGATCGGCCCCAGCGGATACAGCGCCTTGACCTCGGCGCCGCAGCTGTACAGCGTGGTCGGCGGGCCGGCAACGTTGGAGATCACCGCGTTGTGGATCGCCGTGTTGCTCAGCGGAGCCCGCGACAGCAGGCCCAACAGCCAGGTGTAGCCGGTCCGCGAGATGCTCTGCGCCAGATCGATCAGCAACGTCGGACCCAGCGATCCGCTGTGCTCTTTGGCGCGCACATTGGATTCGGCAATCGTCTGCAGGCGGTCGGACGGGTCCTCGACATTGGTGTGCAGATTGCAGAACATGCCGGAGAGCTGATTGCGGCCCGGCCGGTCGGTCTGGCCGTGCACCGACGCCGGGACCACCGCGATCAGCGGCTTGTCCGGCAGCTCGCCGCGGTCGGCCAGAAAGCCGCGCAACGCTCCGGCGCACAGCGCCATCACCACGTCGTTGACCTTCACGTCGAACGCGTTCTTGACCTTCTTCACGTCGTTGAGGTCCAGCTGCACCGTCGCGATGCTGCGCTCACCGGTCAGCTCCGCGTTGAACCGGGTGTGGGGCGCCGAGAACGGCGCGGCCATCGCCGAGCCGGTGACCGCGCGCTGCACCGTCTTGGCCAGCATGGCCGCCGTCTCCGGGACCGTGCGGGTCAGCTGCAACGGCCGCGTCAGGAAACGCACCAGCCCGTCGACGGCGATACCCAACCGCGACGCATCGCCGGGGCCGTCCACCGGATCCGGCGGCGGCGCGTCACGTTCGACGTCGAGTAGCTGGTTGAGCAGGTTGGCCGCCGAGACCCCGTCGACCGCCGCGTGGTGCACCTTCATCATCACGGCCAGCGAGTTCTCGCCGGTGCCTTCGATCACCCACAACTCCCACAGCGGCTTGCTGCGATCGAGCCGGGTGGAGGCGATCTGGCCGCACACCTCCGCCAACTCCTCACGCCCACCTGGGGCCGGCACGGCGACGCGGTGCACGTGCCGGGACAGGTCGAAGTCCTTGTCCTCCACCCACACCGGGTGATCGAGATTCAGCTGGCTGTCGCCGAGCTTGGTGCGGAACTCCGGGACCGCCGGCATCCGTTTGGCCAACTCGGTGCGGAAGCGCTCGTAGCTGTAGCCGCCGGGAACGGTGGAGGTGTCGAGCTCGAGCACCGAGCACACGTGCAGCGGCACTGCCTCGGACTCGCAGTACAACAAACCCGCATCCAGACCACTGAGCCGCTCCACCCATCCGACGTACCCCCGGTGACAGGCGCGTCAAACCGGCAGGGTTTCGCAAAACCCGCCGCGGGTAGCCGGGACCGGATGACCCGAGGAGCCGCCATGAATGTCGCCGACGCCCTGATCGGCCGCCTGCAGGACTGGGGTGTGACGCGAGTGTTCGGATATGCCGGTGACGGCATCAACACCGTGCTCGGTGCGCTGCAGCGCGCCGGTTCGCCCGACTACATCGCGACGCGGCATGAGGAGCTCGCGGCGTTCATGGCATGCGGGCATGCGAAGTACACCGGCGAAGTCGGGGTCTGCCTGGCCACCCAGGGGCCCGGTGCGATCCACCTGTTGGCCGGGCTCTACGACGCCAAACTGGATCGCCGCCCGGTGGTGGCCATCGTGGGGCAGGTGGTGTCGACCGCGTTGGGCAGCGGCTATCTGCAGGAAGTCGACCTGCACGCATTGTTCAAAGACGTGTGCGCGCAATACGTCCAGACGGTGTTCGCACCTGAGCAGGCCATGGCCGCGCTGGACAACGCGATGCGCACCGCGCTGGCCACCTCCACTCCGACGTGTCTGATCGTCCCGCACGACGTGCAGAAGGCCGAGATGCCCGACGAGATCCCGCACAGTCACGGGGTGGTGCCCTCGGCGCCGGTATCGACGAGGCCCCGCATCAACGCCCCAGCCGAGCAGATCCGCCTGGCCGCCGACGTCCTCAACGCCGGCGCGAGAGTGGCGCTGCTGGTGGGTCGCGGGGCGGCCGGCGCCACCGACGAAATCGCCGCGGTGGTCGACGCTCTCGGCGCCGGAGTCACGACCTCGCTGCTGGGCAAGCCGGTGCTCGACGAATCCTTGCCCTGGCACACCGGTGTGATGGGCCACCTTGGTACCACCGCGAGCGCCGAGTTGATGCGCCACTGCGACACCCTGCTCATCGTCGGCTCCAACGACCCGTGGACGGAGTTCTACCCGGCGCCGGGCCAGGCTCGTGCGGTGCAGATCGACATCGAGGCGCGCGTGCTGGGCGCCAAGTACCCGATCGACGTGGCCGTCTGTGGTGATGCGCGGCAAGCGCTTTCCGACCTGCTGCCGCTGCTCAAGCCGACCAAGGACCGCGGTTGGGAACAGCAGATCCACCACTGGACCGGAACCTGGATGGCGCTGGCCGAACAACGGTGTCGCGAGGAGACCGTCAACGCCAACCCCGAATTCGTCGTCCGCGAACTCAACGAGTTCCTGCCGTCCAACGCGCGCGTCGCCGTCGATGTCGGTTCGACGACGTACTGGTATGCCCGCCATCTGCGGCTGCCGCCCGGCGTGCCCGCGCATGTGTCCGGCTACCTGGCCTCGATGGGATGCGCGCTGCCGTACGGCATCGCCGCCAAACTCGACGCACCCGACCGGCCCGTCGTCGCGCTCGTCGGCGACGGCGCCATGCAAATGTCGGGGCTGCTCGAACTCATCACCATCGCCGACCGCTGGCAGCAGTGGACCGATCCCCGGTTCGTGGTGTTGGTGCTGCACAACGCGGACCTGTCCGAAGTGTCGTGGGAACAGCGCGAGATGGAAGGCGACCCCCGCTTCCCCGCCTCACAGGACGTCCCGTCCTTCCCCTACGCCGACTACGCGGAACTGCTGGGGCTCACCGGGATTCGCGTCACAGAGTCGGCTCAGGCCACCGTGGCGTGGCAGCGCGCGTTCCAAGCCGAACGGCCCGTGGTGATCGAGGCGATCGTCGATGCCGCCACCCCGCTGCTGCCACCCCTGATGCCGGAAGCCAAGGCGGACAAAATGTATGACGCGCTGGAGGCCGAGGACGACGGTAAAGCCGCCCGCGATCGGATGCACCGTCAGCGCAGTGCGGAGAACAACCGTTAAACACGCTGGGCGGCGTTCAACCGCTCCCGCTGCGGCACCACGACATACTTCGGGTCCTTCGTCGACGCGACCCCGGCTTCGAAGACCCCGAACCGCTGCAGCGCGCTACCGGCCAACAGTGCCGCGCCCGACGCGGCAATCGCCCACCGGCGTGAGCCCGCCACCACCGCGCCGACCGCCCCGCCGACAGTGAGGATCTCCGACAACTGCCGCAGCAGGTGCGGGCGCCCGGTCGTGTACGCCTCCCCGACCAGTCCCAGCCGGCGCTCCATCGTCCGCGACGCCGCCACCTCGAGCGCCGACCCCGTGACGGCCATCCGCCGCGCCGGACCGGTCTCGGCCACTGGCGCCAGCAGCATGCCCAGGCCGGCACCACTTGCGGCGGCCGAGCCGACAAAGATGAACGGCAGATACGGATGCGCCTCACGCCAGGCCGGAACGGCGGTCTGCGACAACAGAACTGCGGTGTACGACGCCACTCCGGGTGCAACCGCCGCTGCTTCCAGGCCGGCGGGACGGGCCAGTTTGTCGACCAGCCGGCCCAGCAGGCTGCGTCGAAGCCGACGCGGCATCAACTCGGCCACCGCGGCCAGCCCTGCGCCGGGCCCGTACGCGCCGAGGATCCACGTGCCCATGCTCATCGGCGAGCTCGGCTTGGCGACCCGCAGCATGTGGTGGAAGCGCTCCGGGCGGCCGAGATCGCCGATCAGGAAATACAGACTCGCCAGCACACTGACCAGCGCGCCGACTCGCGACACCTTCCGCAGCTGCGGCCGCCCGGTCAGATCGGCGCCCGCGGCGAGCAGCGCCGAACCCGCCGACAGCCCACCGCTGAACAGGTAGGCGGCGATCATCCAGTTCCACACCGGCGTCTTGAGAATCTGCCGGCCGTAGTAGGACCGGAAGTCGGCGGGCGCGACGGCCATGTCCTCTCTGCCGCCGCGCCGGTGGCGGGAGTGCGCATGCATGTCGGATGCGCCGGTGTCGCTGAGCTTCTCCTTCACGACTGTCCTCTGCTCTTCGCGCGAGCGCTCATCGCTGCCGCCCCAGGAACGCCGACACCGCCACCCCCACCAACGCCGACGCGGCCATCCCGGCGTAGCGCCACATCGCACCGGCGTCCCGGGTCGGCACCACCGGATCCGGTGGCAGCCCATACACTTCCGGTTCGTCGAGCAGCAGGAAGAACGCACCGTCGCCGCCGACCCCGTCGTTGGGGTCGTGTCCGTAGAGCCGAGCCTCGGTGATCCCCCGCTCGTGCAGTTCCTCGATACGCAGCGCCGCGCGCTCGCGCAGTTCGTCGAGCACGCCGAACTGGATCGAGTCGGTCGGGCACGCCTTCGCGCACGCAGGTTCCAGGCCGTCGTGCAGGCGGTCGTAGCACAGCGTGCACTTCCAGGCCCGGCCGTCGCCTTCGCGTCGCTCGATCACCCCGTACGGGCAACCGGACACGCAATAGCCGCAGCCGTTGCAGATGTCCTGCTGCACAACCACAGTCGAGAACTCCGTGCGGAACAGCGCACCGGTCGGGCAGACGTCCAGACAGCCGGCGTGAGTGCAGTGCTTGCACACATCCGAAGACATCAGCCAGCGGAAGTCCTGCCGGGCTTCCGCGCCGGTCGCATCACCGGGACGCTCGAAGGCCGGCATGCCGAGATCTTCGGGCTCACGGGCGGGCTGCTCGATGAACGCCACATGCCGCCACGAGTTCGCGCCGAGTTCGCCGGTGTTGTCGAACGACATACCCAGCAGGTTGAATCCGTCCCCATCTCCTGAGACGGGCACTTGATTCCACTCCTTGCACGCCACCTCGCAGGCCTTACAGCCGATGCACACCGACGTATCGGTGAAGAACCCGACCCGCGGCGGATGCTCCTCGTAGCCGGCCTCCCCCGCCACGTCGTCGAGTGGGCCGTAGAAACTGTTCCGGCTCATGGCGTCTCCTCGGTGTGCTCGCGCGACGGCTCGGTGGTGTCGAGCTGCGTTCCGGTCTCCGGCGTGATCTGCGCGCGTTCGCGGTACTCACGCAGATACTCCAGCAGCAGCGGACCACGCGGCCGGCGGCCCGGCTGGATGTCGCAGGTGGCGACCTTGCTCTCCTGGATGAACACGTTCGGGTCGGCGACCACGCCCAGCAGGTCGTTGACGACGTCGCCGTCGACCAAACCGGCGTTACCCCAGTGGTAGGGCATCCAGATCTGGTGCACAGCACGGTTTTCCACCCGCAGTGGGCGCATGCGGTCGGTCACGAAAACCCGGGCGTCGACCGCGGCGCGACTGGTGATGACATGCGCCCAGTCCATGTGGTTCAAGCCGCGGATTCGCGCGAGTTCCGGTGACACTTCGACGAACAACGCCGGTTGCAGCTCGGCGAGGTATGGCAGCTGCCTGCTCATCCCGCCGGCGGTGTGGTGCTCGGTCAGCCGTGCGGCGGTGAACACGAACGGGAACACCTCGCCGTGAGCGTCCGGCCAAGACGGGTTCGACGGATTGTCCGCTCGCCCATACACTTTCCGTGCAGGGTTGCCCTGCTGCTGGTACAGCGGGTTACGCACCGGGGATTCGTGCGGTTCGTAGTGGGTAGGCAGCGGACCGTCGAGCACCCCGTTGGGGGCGAAGAGCCAGCCCTTGCCGTCGGCCTGCATCACGAACGCGTCGTCGCCACGCAGCGCCGCCACGCCGACGGCCTCAGGGGTCGGCACATAGTCCGGCGCCTTGTTCTTCTCGAAATCCGGGACGTCGTAGCCAGTCCACTCACCCTTGTCCGGATCCCACCACACGAGCTTCTTGCGCTCGCTCCACGGCCGGCCCTGCGGGTCCGCCGACGCGCGGTTGTACAGCACGCGCCGGTTCAGCGGCCAGGTCCAACCCCACTCGTTGTCGTAAGGCCCCTGCTCGGTGTGCGGTTTACGCCGCGCCGCCTGATTCACCTCGTCGGCGTAAACACCGCTGTAGATCCAGCACCCGCACGCGGTGGACCCGTCGGCCTTCAGTTCGAGGTAACTGTCGACGGCCCGGCCGGTGGTCAAGTCGACGCCGTTGATGCGACGCAACACGTCCTCAGCTGACGGTTCGTCGCCGTCGAGCTGGTAGTCCCACCACAGGTCCAGCAGCGGACGGTCGCGGTCATCGGTTGAGCCGGCGAGCTTTTCGCGCAGGATGCGACCCAGGTGGTAGAAGAACCACAGTTCGCTGCGCGCGTCGCCAGGTGGTTCGACAGCCTGGTCGCGCCACTGCAACATCCGCTGGGTCTGGGTGAACGTACCCGACTTCTCGACGTGCGATGCGGCCGGAAACAGGAACACCTCGGTGCGACACGTCTGCGGGGAGATCTCACCCGTCTCGACCTCCGGGCCGTCGCGCCAGAAGGTGGCGCTCTCGATCTCCACGAGATCACGCACCACCAGCCAATCGAGGTTGGCCATACCGAGGCGCTGCAACCGCCCGTGCGCCGAACCCACCGCCGGGTTCTGTCCGAGCAGGAAGTAGCCGAACACCTTGCCGTCGACCATGTCCATCACGGTGCGGTAGGTCCCGTGGTCGCCGTTGATGCGCGGCAGATAGTCGAAGCAGTAGTCGTTCTCCGCGGTCGCGTGCTCGCCCCAGTACTCCTTGAGCAGCGACACCATGTAGGTGTCGGCGTTGTGCCAGAAGCCTTTCTGGTTGCGGCTCTTGATGTCGTCGAGGTAGTCGGCCAGTGTCTCGTGACCGGCCTGCGGCATCGCGAGATAGCCGGGCAGCAGGTTGAACAGTGTCGGCACGTCGGTCGACCCTTGGATGCTGGCGTGACCACGCAGGGCGAACACCCCGCCACCGGGGCGGCCGATGTTGCCCAGCAGCAGCTGGATGATGGCGCCGGCCCGAATGAACTGGGCACCCAACGTGTGTTGGGTCCAGCCGACGCTGTAGACCAGTGCCGCCGTCTTCTCGCGGCCCGAGTTCTCCGTCCACTTGCGCGCGACGTCGAGGAAGACGTCGGCGGGAATGCCGCACACCCGCTCGACCATCTCCGGCGTATAGCGGGCGTAGTGGCGCTTGAGGATCTGGTAGACGCAGCGCGGATGCTGCAGCGTCGGATCGTTCGGGATGCCGCCGGCAGCACCTTCGATGGGTGGTCCGCCGGAACCCGAGCGGTCCCCGGCACTCTCCTCCTTGGCGTCGGCGCCGCCCTCCTCGGCATCGGTGCTCTCGTACTGCCACGTGGACGGGTCGTACGAGGCGGTGGCGTCGTCGTACCCGGAGAACAGCCCGTCGAGATCCTCCGCGTCGGCGAAGCGTTCGTCGACCAGGAACGACGCATTGGTGTACGCGGTGACGTACTCCCGGAAGTCGAGCCCGTTGCTCAGGATGTAGTTGATGACCCCACCCAGGAAGGCGATGTCACTACCCGCCCGCAGCGGGACGTGCCGGTCGGACAACGCGCTGGTGCGGGTGAACCGCGGATCGATGTGCACCACACCGGTGCCCCGCGCCTTCGCCTCCATCACCCACTGGAACCCGACCGGATGAGCCTCGGCCATGTTCGAGCCCATGATGACGATGAAGTCAGAGTTGACGAGATCCTGCTGATAATCCGTCGCCCCGCCGCGACCGAAGGAAGCTCCCAGACCGGGAACTGTGGCGCTGTGTCATATGCGCGCCTGGTTCTCGATCTGTAACGCTCCCAGCGCGGTGAACAGCTTCTTGATCAGGTAGTTCTCTTCGTTGTCCAGCGTGGCGCCACCGAGGCTGGCGATACCCATGGTGCGGCGCAAGGTGTGACGGTCCTTGTCGAAGTCCTGCCAACTCCGGGCGCGCGCGTCGATGACCCGGTCGGCGACCATGTCCATCGCGGTCTCGAGGTCCAGCTCCTGCCACTCGGTGGCATACGGCGGCCGGTATTTGATCTTCGTGAGGCGCTGCGGTCCGGTGACCAATTGCTTACTGGCAGAACCCTTCGGGCACAGACGGCCTCGGGAGATCGGGCTGTCCGGGTTGCCCTCGATCTGGACGACCTTCTCGTCTTTGACGTAAACGTTCTGCGCACAACCCACAGCGCAGAACGGGCACACCGATTTGACGACGCGGTCGGCCTCGGCGGTGCGCGGGGTCAGCGTCAGACTGCGGGGGCTCTGCGCGGCCTTGCCGCGGCCGAGCTTGTCGTCGCCGGTGAGCTGCCGGTACACCGGCCACGACTGAAACAGGCCCTTGATGTCCACGTCGTACCTCCTACCCAGTCGCCACCAATCAAACCACCCGCCCGAGCTAGACGAAGCCGAACATCGGCGGGATGGCGACGACGACCAGAGCCGCCCACAGCCCGAACACCGGCAGATACCCGGTCTGCCATCGCTCCATCGCGGTGAACTCGCGGCGGCCACGCAGAAAGCCCCCGAGCAGATACGCCGACCATGTGAGGTTGACCAGCAGCACCAGGTTGAGACCCAGCGCGGTGACCTTGTTGGCGCTCGAACCGAACTCCGCGATACGGGTCAGCATGGCGACGAGCATCAGTGCATCGACGGCCAACGCACTGAGGACGAGCAGCAGTTGCAGCCGATCGAAGAAGTCGGGCCGCAGCTGTGGGTCGCGGGCCGAGATCGCGTAGAGGAGCAGTCCGAGGACGAGCACGAGGATGACGTCCATCAGGATCAGCAAGGTGCGGTCGACATCCACGACGCTGCCCGACACCGCGAACGCACCCAGCAGGGCGACCAGCATCAGCGTCGTCAGCGGGGTGAACACCCGGGTCAGCACCGGGGCAATGTTCTCCACCACGCTTTGTTTCGCCTCGACCAGCCACGCCGCGACGAGCACGCCCGTCGGTGCCGCACACGCCACCAACCAGTCCTCCACCACCGGCTCGATGTCGCTGCCCAGTGCCTCGAACGCGCCGACGGTCAAGGCCGTCAGCACACCGCCGCCCAGGCCGAGCAGGGTCAGGTACACCACCCACTCTCCGGTGAACCGGATGAAGTCCATCCGTCGTCGGCCGTTGCGCCACTGGCCGCCGGTGTAGGCCACACCCACGGCGAACCACAACGCGATCGGGATGTGGATGGTCGCGATGACTTCGGTGACGCCGCCCACCTCGAACGGATACACCGACAGCACGACGGCCGCGGCCGTGAACGCCGCGCCCAGCGCAGCGATCACCCGACCGGACACCCGCCGTTTCCAGCAGAAGTACGCGACCAGGAACGGCAACACGAAAAGTGCGGCGTAGCGGGCGAATCCGTATCCGCCGCCCATGACCGTGGACCCGATCTTGGTGACCACGGCCGAACCGACGGCCAGGCCGATCACGACGAAGAGTTCGCGGTGGGATCGTGCGGTGCGCCCGTCGCCGTCGACAGGCAGCAGCACCAATTGTTTCCACAACCGCTCGGAGTGCTCGCGCGCGAATTCTCGCGAGATGCTGTCGACATCGCCCATGCGTTTGACCGCGACCAGAAACGCCTCGTCGGCGTTGAGCCCCACGGTCGACAGATCCGAAATCTGGTTGCGCAGATGGTCTTCCATCTCGTCAACGTCAGCGGTGGAGATCGCGGCGTGACGTTCGACGTATCCCCGCCAGTGACCGATCTGCGATTCCACCACCGGGTCGCCGGTTGTCACGCCCAGCCCCCGGCCGCGGAGGGCGGCGGCTGCACACTGCGCCAGACCTGGTCCAGCATGTCGGCCATCGCCTCCCACTGTGTTCGGCGTTCGACGAGCATCTCCCGACCAGCGTCGGTGATCGCGTAATGCTTCCGGCGACGCCCACTCTCGGACCGGGTCCACGACGACGTCACCAGCCCCAGTCGCTCCAGCCGATGCAACAGCGGGTACAGCATGCCGTCACTCCATTGAATCTGCCCGGCTGACAGGTCATTCACCCGCTTGAGGATGGCGTAACCGTAGGACTCGCCCTCGGCGAGTATGCCGAGCACCAGCGGGGTCGCCGAGGCCGCCACCAAGTCCTTGTCGATATACATAGCACCGCTACCCTAGCACTGTTAGGTATATGGGCCTCGAACAACTTGGCCCGCCCCGGCTAGACCGAGGTTGGGCAGGGATAGGCGTGGACGAGAGCCGACGACAATTTCGGAACGGCGTGGGTCAGGGTGTGCTCTGCTTCGTGGGCGACCGCGTGCGCCTCGGCAAGCGTCAGAGTCGGGTCGATGTCGAGTTCGGCGTCGGCGTGCAGACGGTGCCCGATCCACCGCATCTTGACGCTACGCACCTCGCGCACGCCTTGCTCGGCGGCCAACGCCGCTTCTGCGGCGTCGATCAGCTCGGGATCGACGCCGTCGAGCAACCTCCTGAAGACGTCGCGCGCCGCGGTCCGCAACACCGCGAGAATGGCTGCGGTGATGACCAGTCCGATGATCGGGTCGGCGAGCGGGAATCCGAGCGCGACCGCTGCGGCACCGAGAAGCACTGCCAGGGACGTGAATCCGTCGGTTCTGGCATGCAAGCCGTCCGCGACCAGGGCTGCCGACCCGATGCGCCGGCCGACCCGGATGCGGTACACCGCGACAAGTTCATTCCCGATGAACCCGATGAGTCCGGCGACGGCCACCCAGCCGACGTGGTCGATCGCGGCCGGCTGGAACAGCCGCTTGATCGACTCGTAGGCCGCCACCGCCGCGGACAACGCGATCATCGCGATGACGAACAGCCCGGCGAGATCCTCGGCCCGGCCGTATCCGTAGGTGAATCGGCGCGTCGCCGCGCGCCGTCCCAGCACGAATGCCACCCACAGCGGGATCGCGGTGAGCGCGTCGGAGAGGTTGTGCACCGTGTCAGCCAGGAGCGCCACCGAACCGGACACCGCGACGACGACGGCTTGCGCAGCCGCGGTGAGCCCGAGGGCGAGCAGACTGATCTTGACCGCGCGGATACCTGCCCGACTGGACTCAAGTTCGTCGTCGATGCTGTCGGAGGCGTCGTGGCTGTGCGGCGCGAACACTTCCTTGAGTGCACCGCGCAGCCCGTGGCGGTGGTCGTGGTGGTGGTCGTGACCGAGGTGGGGTCGGGCTTCGTGAGTCATGCGCCGGCTTGTCGCGTGTCTGCGTGAAGATCGCGCAGGCCGGCGCTGTCGCGGTGATGTCCGGGGACCCCCGGGCCGGCGTGTTCGGCGTTGAACACCGCGTCGGACACCAGTTGGCCGACGTGGTCGTTCTCCAACGCGTAGAAGATGGTGGTCCCTGCTCGGCGGGTCCGGACCAGGCGTGCCATGCGCAGTTTCGCCAGATGCTGGGACACCGAGGGTGCGGGCTTGCCCACGTGTTCGGCGAGTTCGTTGACCGACATCTCCCGGCCGTTCAACGCCCAGAGGACCTGCACCCGGGTGGTGTCGGCGAGCATCCGGAAGACCTCGACCACCAGTGCGACCTGATCGTCGGGTAGCCGCCGACGACATACCCCACTATCTGCATCCATACGCAGATAGTAGCTCAGGGCAGTCGGCGGGTTCCGTCATCGAGGCGCCGGGTGACTCCGCGCGCGTCGAGCACCTCCAGCAGCGGCACCGCGACCCGACGGGTGGTGTTCCAGGCCCGCTTGGCCTGCGCGACGGTGAACGGCTGCGGCAGTGTCTCGAGCACCTCGGCCGCTCGTTCGACGACGTCCGCGCCGAGGACCACGCCGTCGGCGATGCGGGTGAGCCGGCCGGCACGCACCGCTGCGGCGAGCTCCTTGGGTCCGAACTCCAGCTCGGCCAGCTCCGCGGCCTCCGGTGCGCGGAACGGCTCGGCGGCCAGCCACTCCTCGAGCGTTCGCACCGCCTTGTCGACCCGTTCCGGCAGGCCGGCTCCCGGACGTCGCACGCGGCCGTCGACGATCTGCAATCCGGTGCCGTCGAGCAGTGGGACCACCAGTTCCGCTGCCGGCAAGCCCAGCTCCTGGCGCACCGTCTCCAACGGCATGCCCGCCGCGACGTCATGCTGCGCGGCCCACCGCTGCACCACCTCGACGGCGCTGCCACGCTGCTCGGCCCACCAACCGGGCTCGACCACCCACTCCCCGACCTGCACACCCTGTGCGGGAAATCCCATGGCGCGCAGGTCTTTCCCGCGTGCGCAGACCGGTGGTGGCGCGTGTCCTTCGACCAGCTGCGCGGCCCGGGCGCGGGCGTCACCGCGTCGACGCAGCAGCGGCGGCCGCACATCGAGCACCTCGACCCCCGCGGCGATGCGGTGCCCGCCGGGATCGCGCAGGAGCCCGACGTCGCCGATCCGCAGCGGCAGCGGACGCGCCAGCCGCAGCCGCGCTGCGACGTCCCCGAGGGGCCGCACATGCACCGGCACTCCCGCCGAGCCGATGTGCAGCATCAGCTGCTGGGGCAGCTTGCCATCGGTACGCACCGCGACGTCGACCTCGGACGTGTCGATCCACGCGCCGGGCGTGCGCAGCGTGTCACCGCGGGCGATGTCACGCCGATCCACACCGCGCACGTTCACCGCGACGCGCGCGACCGCCGCGACCTCGGTGCGGTCGGCGCCCAGCGACTGCAGACCCCGCACGGTGACCCGTCGACCGTCGCACTCGAGTTCGTCACCGATCCGAATCGTGCCTGCGGCAAGGGTTCCCGTCACCACGGTGCCCGCACCGCGCACCGTGAACGACCGGTCCACCCACAACCGAATGTCGGCGTCGCGGTCCGCCGCGGGCAGCCTGTCGACCAACGCGACCAGCTCCGCACGCACCCGCTCGAGATCGGTGCCCAGCACGATCGGCGCGCGCGGAAACCGCTCGCGCACTTGGGTAATCGTGTCGCCGGGATCGGCCAGGTCAGCCTTGCTGATCACCACCAGGGTGTGCGTGACGCCGAGCGCCTGCAGCGCGGCGAAATGCTCTTCGGTCTGCGGCATCCAGCCCTCGTTCGCGGCGACGACGAACATCACCGCCGCCACCGGGCCGACGCCGGCGAGCATGTTGCCGACGAACCGCTCGTGGCCTGGCACGTCGACGAACGCGATGTCGCGACCCTCGATGTTCGTCCACGCGAAGCCCAGGTCGATGGTCAGGCCGCGGCGCTGTTCCTCCGCGAGCCGGTCCGGCCACATGCCGGTGAGCCGTTGCACGAGCGTCGACTTGCCGTGATCGACATGTCCGGCGGTGGCTACGACGTACATGCCCGCACGGCCTCGAGCAGCGCGTCGTCGTCCTCCGGCGCGACAGTGCGCAGATCCAGCAGGCATCGGCCGCTCTCGAGCCGGCCCACCACCGGCGTCTTTCCCGTGCGCAACACTGCCGCGTACCGCTGCGGTAAAGCGACTGCAGCACTGGGTAATTCGACGCCGGGGGCGCCGCCACCGCCGACGGCAGCCACACAGTCGACCGCCTCGGCGTCGGGCAGCTGCGCGGCCAGCAGCGCCGCGCGCTCCCGCAGTGTCGCGACGTCCACAGTCAATGCCTGCGCGACCGGCGGCGGTGGGCCGGTCAGCGTCGCCTCCAGTGCGGCCAACGTGAGTTTGTCGACCCGCAGCGCACGGGCCGCCGGATGTCGGCGCAGACGTTCGATCACATCGGCGTCGCCGAAGAGCAGCCCGGCCTGCGGACCACCCAGCAGCTTGTCCCCCGAGGCGGTGACCAGGTCCGCACCAGCGCGCAACACCGTGGTGGCGTCGGGCTCGTCGGGCAGCAGCGGGTGCGGCGTCAGCAGGCCGGAGCCGATGTCGACGACCAGCGGAGTGTCCAGGGCACTCAGCTCGGTCACCGACACCGCGGACGTGAAGCCGCTGACCGCGTAGTTCGACGGATGCACCTTGAGGATGAAGCCCGTGTCGGGCCCGATCGCGTCGGCGTAGTCGCGCAGATGCGTGCGGTTGGTGGTGCCGACCTCGCGGATGCGCGAGCCGGTCGACTCCATGAGCGCGGGCAGCCGGAAGCCGTCACCGATCTCGATGAGCTCCCCCCGGCTGACGATCATCTCCTTGCCCGGAGCGAGCGTCATCGCGGCCAGCAGCAGCGCGGCGGCGTTGTTGTTGACCACGTGCACACCGCCCGCGGTCGGCACGGCGTCGGCGAGCGCCTGCAGTGCGCCACGGCCACGCTTGGCCCGCCGCCCGGTGGCGAGGTCGAACTCGACGTCCGTGGCGCCGCTGGCGGTGACGATCGCGTCCACCGCCGCCTGCGACAGCGGCGCACGTCCCAGGTTCGTGTGTACGACCACGCCGGTCGCATTGATCACCGGCCGCAAACTCGACGCGCCCGTCGGCAGCGCGGCCACCGCGGCGTCGGCGACCTGCTCCGGGGCGATGTCACCGCGGCGCGCTTTCTGCTGAGCGTCGGCGATCACCGACTTGACCAGCTCGCGGCCCAGGACGCGCTGCGCCTCGACCAGACGGGGGTCGGCGAGTAGCGCGTCGGTGCGCGGCACCCGCCGACGGGGGTCATCCATGGCGATTTCGGCGTGCTGACGCACGCTCAGCGTCGCTGAGCACGCCGAAATCGCAGGGGAACGGCTGGCGGAGGCGGACGGGAATCGAACCCGCCAGCGACAGCGACTGCCGCTCGACGATTTTGAAGATCGCGCCGGTCACCAGACCGAATACGCCTCCCTGAGCCATGGCTCCCATCATGGCAGGGCAGCATGGGACACATGGAGAAGCGCCTGACCCAGTACGCCCACGGCGGTGGCTGTGCCTGCAAGATCCCGCCCGGCGAACTCGAGGACGTCGTACGTGGCCTGACATCGGCGCAGGTTGTGAACCCGGTAGGTGAGCTGCTGGTCGGACTCGACGACGGTGACGACGCCGCGGCGGTACGCATCGCGGGTGACACGGCGCTGATCGCGACGACGGACTTCTTCACCCCCGTGGTCGACGACCCCTACGACTGGGGTCGCATCGCCGCCACCAACGCGCTCTCGGACGTCTACGCAATGGGTGGACAGCCGGTGGTCGCGGTGAACCTGCTGGGCTGGCCCCGTGACGTGCTGCCGTTCGAGCTGGCCGCCGAGACGCTGCGCGGCGGACTCGACGTCTGCAGCCAGGCCGGCTGCCACCTGGCCGGGGGACACAGCGTCGACGATCCCGAACCCAAGTACGGACTGGCGGTCACCGGCGTCGCAGACCCGAAGCGGTTGCTGCGCAATGACGCCGGGAAGCCTGGCATTCCGCTGTCGCTGACCAAACCGCTCGGCATCGGCGTGCTCAACAGCCGGCACAAGAACACCGGCGAACGCTTCGAGCAGGCCATCGAGGTGATGACCACCTTGAATGCCGAGGCGTCGGCCGCCGCGCTGCGGGCCGGCGTCGAATGCGCCACGGACGTCACGGGGTTCGGGCTGCTCGGGCATCTGCACAAGTTGGCGCGCGCCAGCGGGGTCACCGCAGTCGTCGATGCGAAGGCCGTGCCCTACATCGACGGTGCGCGGGAGGCGTTGCGCGACGGGTTCGTCAGCGGCGGTACCCGGCGCAACCTGGAGTGGGTCGCGCCGCACATCGACGTGTCGGCGATCAGTGAGGACGAGGCGCTGCTGCTGGCCGATGCGCAGACCTCCGGCGGACTGCTGATCGCCGGCGAAATCCCGGGAGCCCCGGTGATCGGCGAGCTGGTGCCGCGCGGCGAACACACGATCATCGTGCGGTAGTCGCGCCGAGGTTGCGCTCAGCGCGGGAAAATGGCGACTTGACGCGCGTGGAATGCGATTTCGGCGGGAGACGGGGCTAGCGGATCTTCTTCTCCGACGCGGTCTCCGGTGCGTCGTCGCTGGTGGCCAAAAGGAAGCGGTCCGGCAGCGCAAGTTTGTGGATGGTGCGCAGCGTCAGCAGGTACTGGCGCGCCAGCGAACCGGTGGTGTACGGCACGTCGTACTTGTCGCAGATGGCGCGCACCGGCCCGGCGATCTGCGCGTAGCGATTGCTCGGCAGGTCGGGGAAGCAGTGGTGCTCGATCTGGTAGCACAGATTGCCGCTGAGGAATCCCAGAACGCGGCCGGCGCGAAAGTTGGCGGTACCCAGGATCTGTCGCAGGTACCACTCGCCGCGGGACTCGTTCTCCAGCACGTCGGCGGTGAACTTCTCGGCGCCGTCGGGGAAGTGCCCGCAGAAGATCACCACATACGCCCACAGGTTGCGGGCGAGGTTGGCGACCGCGTTTCCCGCCAGTACCCGGCGCCAGCGTCGTCCGCCGAGCGCGGGCAGCACCAGGTAGTCCTTGACCATCTGACGGAAGATCTTGGTGCCCAACGTCTTGCGCTCGCGGGAGATCCGCGCAGCGTCGCCCTCGGACCGGTCCCGCTCGGAGTGCACACCGTGCAGCGCGATGCCCCATTCGAAGATCACTGCGAGCAGGATGTTGCGCAGTGGCTGAATGAGGTGCTCGGGCTTCCACGGCTCGTCGCGCGTCACCCGCATCACCCCGAAGCCGAGGTCGTCGTCGACGCCGACGATGTTGTTGAACACGTGGTGGCGGTAGTTGTGCGAATAGCGCCACTGCGCCGACACCGCCACCATGTCCCACTCCCAGGTGCTCGAGTGGATCTCGGGATCATTCATCCAATCCCATTGGCCGTGGCTGACGTTGTGGCCGATCTCCATGTTCTCGATGCTCTTCGCCGTCGCCAGCGCTGCCGTGCCGACGAGCCACCCGGCGCGCGAGCGGGTGGCGGCCAGCACCAGCCGCGCGGCGATGTCGAGACCGCGCTGAAACGCGATGGTGCGTCGAATATAGGCCGCGTCGCGCGACCCGATCGATTCCTCGACCTCGCGGCGGATGGCGTCGAGCTCATAGCCCAGCGACGCGACGTCCTCGTCGGTGAGGTGTGCGTACGCGGCGGTGTCCGTGATGGCCAAATGCAGGTTCCGTTCGCTTGTCCGGGTCCGCGGCGGACCGGGGGGTGATCATCGCCGCGCGCAATTTTCGTCGAGTACCCGCTGCGCGAGCCGGATATAGGCATCGGCGACAGTCGACCACGCCATTGTGGGCGCCAGTCGCCGGGCTTCGGCCGCCATGGCGCCGGCCGCCCGCGGTTGGGTCAGCACCTGCCGCAGTGCGGAGGCCATCGCTGCGGGATCGTCGTGGTCGACGATGATGCCGGCTCCGCTGGAGAGCAGTTCCACGGCGTGGGGAAACGCGGTGGCCACCACGGGCCTGCCGCCGGCGATGGCCTCGACGAGGATCGCCGAGGACACCTGCTCGCGTGAGTCGTACGGCAGGACGACCGCGGATGCCGACTGGACCAACTCGGTCAGGGTCGCGCGGGCGTACCGGCGTTCGTCGAGGACCACCGAACCGGCCACTCCGCTGCGAACGGCCTGCTCCATCCTGGCCTCGCGGTACGTCTCGCCGTCCACCGCGGCGACCTTCGGATGCGTCTGCCCCACCACCAGGTAGCGCGGTGGTCCCGACACGTCCCGCAGCGATGGCATCGCGTCGATGACCCGCTCGACGCCCTTACCCGGGCCGAGCGAACCCCACGTGAGCAGTATCGGGCGGCTCGGGCGTTTGAGACGAGGGCCGGTCGGGATCGTCGCGCCGTGCGGGATGGTCAGGATCCTGTCGCGCTCGACGGCGTAGTCCTGGCAGAGGCGCTCTCGTGCCGCATCCGAGAGCACGACCAGTTGGTCGGCAGTCGCCGCGATGCGTTCCAGCACCCAACGGCGATGCGGCTCGGGGCTTTTCGGCACCGTATGGATCACGACCACCGACGGCACCCGCAGCGCGCTCAGGACGTTCAGCAGCGCTTCGCCGTACACACCGCCGTACAGGTCGTCCTGGTGCTGAATCAGTGCGACGTCACCGCTGTTGAGCAGTTCGACGCAGCTGATCAGCGACTCTTCGGATCCGTCGACCAGTTCGCCGACCACCCGTGTGTCCGGCGAGGCGGATTCGTCGCCCAGCCGGACGACACCGACCTCGACACCCAGGTCCGACAGTGCTTGCGCCAGGCGGGCACTGAACCTCGCGGTGCCACTCACCGATGGCGGGAAGGTGCTCAGCATTACGACGCGCAGGGTTCTTCATCCTCTTCGAAGTTGCGTCCACCGCGGGAACATCGCGAAATCCAGCGCGTGGAATGCAATCTCGGCGGAAAAAGAAATGTGGGCTGGTGAGAGTCACTCACCAGCCCACATTGAGGTCTTGGTCTGCCTTAGATGGCAGTCACTCGCACGGCCTGCGGCCCCTTGTTGCCCTGCTCGATCTCGAACTCAACGCGCTGGTTCTCCTCGAGTGAGCGGTATCCGCTTCCGTTGATCTCGCTGTAGTGAACGAAAACGTCACCAGCGTCGCCATCGGGGGCGATGAAGCCGAAGCCCTTGTCGCCGTTGAACCACTTCACAGTTCCCTGTGCCATACTTTTTCAACTTCCTCATGTGAATAGATGTCGAGAGACATCTTTGTAGAGCCTAGCACGCCACCTGCGCATATGGGAACTGCAGTGAGTAAATGACTTGCGCGACAACGGATTAGATGTTGGCAGCCTCAGCCCACTTCGCGCTTTCGGCTTCGGCGAGGCGCATCACCGTCTGAGCTGTGTCGAACAGCTTCGCATCGCCGTTGCTGCTCGGAGCGGGCAGCCCGGCTGCGACGCGCATGACGATCGAGCCGAGCGCCTGCGAAGTCATGCTGGGCACCACCAACAGCTTCGCGCTTCCCTCGGCACCCTTGACCGCCATCAAGCGGGGACGGCGGGCGAGGTCGTTGCTGCGCATCAAACGCGAACCGGTGACCATCGTCTCGAAGTCGGATTGCCCTTCGGTGGCCGACCAGTTGATCCGGATGTCGATGATCTCTCCGAGCGTCCGATGCAGGGCTCCGATGAGCTCGGGCAGCTCTGCGGCGATCAGCGCCGAGTGCGGCCACCAGGCACCGTCGATGGTTCCGCCGAGCTCTTTGGCCAGCGTGGCACGAACAGGCTTGGATGCGCGGCGGGACCGCGCCATACCGTTCATGCGCCCGCGGTGTCGGAGGACTGCCTACGCGGCTGGTCGGAGAAAACGGGAGCCTGTACCGGCTCGGAAGAGTGCTCATCGGTGTTGATGACCTGCGGCGCCTGACGATGCGAAAACAGTTCAGACGTATCCATAAAACATGTCCTTGAGTGGTACGGGAGTCACCCCTGTACGTGGTCCGAGCGAAGAGATCGCATCGGAGGCCACGCGCAATGCCGTGGGGGGCGAGTCCGCCGATGGGGACTGCGAGTGACGCGGCCTACGTTCGACAGTACACCTACGCCGCGAGAATGGGTGCCTGCGCCGCGGCCACCGAGGCCAAGGTCGGAAGCCGCACACTCATGCTCCCGATCGCGATGCCGCCCCACGAGTACAGATTCCAGAACGGGAACGCCGACGTCATCACCTGCACCGTCACGGATTGCCCGGGGTTGAGGGTGTGGGCGACGTGTTCCAGCGACACCGTCACCTCATGGTTCCGCCCGTCGAGCTCGACTGGAATGGGCGTGACGTGGTTGCCCAGCACCAGTCCGGTGCTGTTGTCGACGATCTGGGCGTACACATGGCGGGCAGTCCCGGTCCCCGAGTACGTCAGGGTCAGCGAGGGCGCTCCGAGGACGTGCGTCGTCGCGGTGACTCTGGGGGTGCGCAGGTTGACCGCGTTGAGTGCGTAGGCACCCGAAGGCAATCCGAGGATCGTGGCGATGAGCCCGCGCGTGACGATGAACGGGTTGGGACCCGAGCCGCCGAGGAACGGGACGATCGCCAGCGACTGACGTCTGGTGCGCTCGGCTACCAGCGGCGTGGAGTCCGGAGTCACCGGATAAGTGTCGGACTCGAACCACCTGCCGCGCTGATCCACCCACTCGAACTGCGCGCCGGTCGGGATGTCCTCCCCCTTCACGTAGCGATCCAGCCAGTTCAGCGTCCTGTCGATGACGACCTCACCGTCGTTGTAGCTGCTCAGGCAGGTGCCGTGCCCGCCGCAGTACCACAGCACCTTGGTGGTGGTGCCGGCTTCGATCAGTGCCCTGGCGTTGGCGTCGGCCTGACCGAGCGTGAACAGCGTGTCCACTGTGCCGTGCACCAACAGCGTGGGCGCGGTGATGTCGCCGATGCGGTCGGTGTAGCCGCGGCTGTTGAGCAGATCGATGTCGGACTGTGACGCCTTGCCGGTGAGGATGCCGACGATCGCGGCGGGCAGGATCCGCTCGTGCGGGCGCGACAACGTCAGCACCAGCACCGACGTCAGCAACGTGGCCCACCCACTGCGCACGGACTGCGTCGGAAACAGCGTGTCCGTCAGACTGTTCCATGCGATCGTCGGCACGATCGCGTCGATCCGCTTGTCGATCGCGGCGGTGGCGAACTGGATTCCGCCGCCGTAGGACGCCCCGACCATCCCGATCCTCGGGTCGTCGCCGTCCTTGGCGACCTCCGGCAGGGTGGACAGCCAGCTGATGACGTGGGAGATGTCGCGGCCCTCGAAATCCGGTGACTGCAACTGCATTCGGCCCTGGGATCGCCACTCGCCGCGGGGATCCCAGGTGACGACGTTGTAGCCGGCGTCCCGCAGCGCCCCGACGCCGATCACGTCGTTGGGCAGGAAGCTGTCGCTCCTGAGATCCAGGGCCGTCGACCCCGGCAGACCCAGTCCCGGTCCGTTGAAGACGGTCGGCGCCGACTCCCCGGCCGCCAACCCCTTGGCAGGCATGAAGTGGACGTAGATCTTTGCGCCGTCGAAAGATTCGACCAGCACGGTACGCGGCTTCGGCGCGTTCGGGTCAGCCCGGTGGTCGACCGGCCAGCCGATCAACGGGTGCAGCACATCCCCGACCAACGGGATCGCATGCAGCAGCCGCACCACCGGCGTCACCAGCAGCGGTCCCAGCACCGGGATCTTCTGCACCCATTCGAACGCCGCCGTCGCCTCGGTGACCCGCACATCGGTCGGAATCGGATACCGCGGTGCGTCCTCGTCCAGCGCCGTGGCGGTCGCTGCGGCGGTCGGCGCCTGGGACGTCTCACCCGTCACCTCGCGGCCCGCGGCCACCAGCGACAGCATCATCGACGTCAGTCCCGGCACGGCCGGGTTCCCGGGGTCGGCGGTGGCCCGCCGCGGTGCACTGCGACCCAACGAGGCCGTCGCGGTCTGCGCCGGAGTGGCCTGTTCGACCCTGCGCTCCGCGGGGGTCGGCTTCGCCGTGGTCGGCGCCGCTGCCGACGAACTCACCGGTTGTGACCCGACGCTGGTGTCGGGCTTGTCCGTGCTCGCCGAGGGGTCGCTCGGTGGCGAGGAATCGTCGACGTCAGCCGGTCCGGACTGCTCCTCCGGTTCAGGTTGGGCCGGTTCCGGCTCGGGCGGAGCCTCGGCGCGGCTGGTCTCCTCCCGGCTGGTCGCCTCTGTGGCGACCTCTGCCCTCGTGGACTTGTCCGCGCGCCGTGCGGCCCGCGCTTCAGACCTTCGCGTCGACCGCTCGGAGGTTTCCTTCGAGCTCGGTGCTCTCGAGGTGTCCGACGAGCTCGATGAGCTGCTCGCTTCGCCCGCCGAGGACGGCCCGTCATCAGCCGCGGCGACGCCCGCACCGGCCAACAGTGCCGCGCCGATACCCAGCGCTACCGCCAGACCCCCAACCCGACCTATGTACGCCCCTGCACCCATGGGATAGATCAAACTCCGCGCGACGCAGCAGCGGGGGCGTTCAGCCATTTCTTACCGATGAGTCAGATGGGGGTCCGTCGGCGTACGAAATCCGCGCCTCGAACAGGTCTTGGACCCGTGGATCCGCATGGGCGACGTTTAACCGCACCGACGGCGGTTATAGCGACTGCGGTCCCGTTGTGCATGTCACACGCGTTCGCGAGCGTACTGCGCGAACCGACCGGGAATCAGCTAGCCAGTTCGGCTGCCACGACACGAAGGATGACGATGTCCCGCTATCTGTTCGCGCTGGGTGGGTTCAGTTTCCGCCGCCGCTGGCTGGTGCTCGGTACCTGGCTTGCCCTGCTGATCGGCGTCGCCCTGGCCTTCGTGGGGTTCCGCGGCGAACCCAGCGACAATTTCGTCATCCCCGGTACGGAATCCCAGCGTGCGATCGAGCAGCTGCAGGACAAGCTGCCGGCCTTCGGCGGCGCACAGACCCAGGTCACCTTCGCCGCCCCGGAGGGCCGCGCGATCACCGACCCGGCGTTCACCGGTGCCATCGACCAGGCCGTCGCGCAGTTGAACACCCTCCCGGACATCGCCGCGGCCGCCGGACCCAACCAGACCCAGCAGATCGCCCCGGACGGCCGGGTCGGCCTGGGCACCGTGCAATGGACCGCCCCACTGGGCGAGGTCACCGACTCGGCCCTGGGCGAGCTGGAGTCGGCCATGAAACCGGTCGAGGACGCCGGCCTGCAGGTCGAGTACGCCGGCAGCGTGTACCCCGGCTACAAGGTCGCGATTCCGCACCTGCCGGAGATCATCGGCGTCAGCGTCGCCTTCCTGATCCTTCTCGTGACGTTCGGAGCCGTCGTGGCCGCGGGCCTTCCGATCCTGACCGCGGGCATCGGTGTCGGCATCGGGGCACTGGGCATCTTCGTCGTCGCGGCATTCATCGAAATGCCCTCGGCGGCATTGTCACTCGCATTGATGTTGGGACTGGCGTGCGGCATCGACTACGCGCTGTTCATCCTCAACCGCTACCGCAACAACCTTCTGTTACTGATGCCGCGCGAGGAATCCGCGGCGCTGGCCGTCGGAACCGCCGGTGGTTCAGTGGTGTTCGCGGCGCTGACGGTCATCATTGCGCTGTGCGGCCTCGCCGTGGTCGGCATCCCGTTCCTGACCTACATGGGTATCGCCGCCGCGGTGTCCGTGCTCATCGCGATGCTGATCGCCGTGACCTTGCTGCCGGCCCTGCTCGGCTTCGCCGGAGGCCGGGTGGCGAAATTCATCAAGGCACCCCTGCAACCGCAGCGCCCCAAGGAGGTGGCGCAGGTCGCCGCCTACACCCCGCACCGCACGATGGGTGCGGCCTGGGCCCGGTTCGTCGTCCGGTTCCGTAAGCCGTTGCTGATCAGTGGCATCGCAGCTCTCGTGGTGATCGGGCTGCCCGCGATGAACATGCATCTCGGTCTGCCCAGCGGCTCGTCCCAGCCCGAATCGAACACCTCCCGACAGGCCTACGACCTGACCGCCGAGCATCTCGGAGCGGGCTTCAACGGGCCGTTGCTGGTCGTCGCCGATCTGTCCAACGCCACCGACCCGAATGTGGTGCCCACCCTGGTGGAGAACCTCAACCGCGAAGAAGGCGTCGTCGCCGCGGCACCCGCAGCCGTGGAGAACCAGACCGCGGTCATCCAGGTCATTCCAGAGACCGGCCCCAACGACCCGGCGACTGCCGGTCTGGTCGAGCTCATTCGCGCCGACCGCGATGAGATCGAGGCCAACACGGGCGCAACGATTCTGGTCGGCGGCAACACCGCATCCAATATCGACACCTCCGAGAAGCTCGCCGCGGCGCTGCCGGTGTTCCTGCTCGTGGTCGTGGGGTTGGCCTTCATCTTGCTGACCGTCGCGTTCCGGGCGGCGCTGGTGCCGCTGACCTCGATCGTCGGCTTCCTGCTCTCGGTGTTCGCAGCCCTCGGTGTACAGGTGGCGGTGTTCCAATGGGGTTGGGGCGCATCCCTGCTCGGCATCACGCCCGGCGAGACCATCAGCTTCCTGCCGATCATCGTGCTGGCCATCATCTTCGGTCTGTCCAGCGATTACCAGGTGTTCGTGGTGTCCCGCGTCAAAGAGGAGTTGACCAAAACGTCCGGCCCCGATGCGGCGACCGACGCCGTACGTAATGGCGTCGGCCTGTCGGCCCGGGTGGTGACCGCTGCCGCACTGATCATGTTCGGTGTGTTCGTGGCCTTCGTGGCCGGTAGCGACCCCATCATCAAATCGGTCGGCCTGACACTGGCGGCGGGGGTGTTCCTCGACGCGTTCGTCGTGCGACTGACATTGATCCCGGCCGTGATGGCGATGCTCGGGGACAAGATGTGGGTGCACTCGAAGTGGTTCGGCAAGTATGTGCCCGACCTGGATATCGAAGGCACCGCATTGGAAGCCGAGCACCGCAGCCCTGTCGCTGTGCCCTGACCCGTAGACACCACGAAACCCCGGTGGTGTGCCGGGGTTTCGGGTTCGGGTGGTCCGTCATTTCGGGCCGTCGCGGAGTAAACCTGGAGAGTTATTCCGAGGAGTCCGTGGAGTCAGACGACCCGACGTTCTTGGTGCCGGCCGTGGCCTGCTTGGCATCGGCCTTGGCCTTCTTGGCCTCGGCGCGAGCGACGGCCTTGGCCTGACGGGCTTCGGCGCGAGCCTGCTTGGCCTCGGCGCGGGACTGCTTGGCCTGCGCCTTGGTGTCGACCTCGGCCTCAACCTCGGCGTTGGTGTCTACCGCCAGGGTGCGCGCCACAGTGGCCGGGACGGAGCTGATCGCGGTGCGCGCGTCGGCGGTCTTCGCCGCCGTGGTGGTGGTCTTGACGTCGTTGCGGATGTAGGCCTTGTCGATCTGAGCTTTGAGCTCGGCCTCGCGAGGAGCCAGCCAGGGCATCAGGGTGACGATCGGCAGCTTCTTGGTCGGAACCAGGTAGTGAGTGGTGGTGCCACCCTCGGCATTGGTCTCGACGGTGACGTTCGACGCCGGAACCGTGGACAGATCCGTGTACATGGAGGTCACGTGGACCAGGACCCCGCCGGCGATGGCGTTCGTCACGGCCATCAGGTTCCACGGACGGTCCGGGAAGTCGGCCATGCCGTCGTATTCGCCGGTGACCACGACCACGTCGTAGCCGGTCGTCGGGGCGGGCTGGTAGGTGTAGTCGTACTTGGCGTTGTGCTTGGCCTTGTCGATCATGTCCTGACGGCTGGAATCAGCGGCCACCACGAAGGTCAGGTGCTCAGCTGAGGGCGCTCCGGGCTGGGCGGCCAAGTCGCGCATGACCTCGTCGACGACCAGCGCACCGGCCGACAGGCCCACGACCGTGACTTTCTGGCCGGCGACGATGTTGCCGGCGGCGTCGCGGTCGAGGTCGGCCAGCGCGTCTTTGATCGCGGCGTGCATGTTCTCTTTACCGACGGCGATCGAGGCGCCCAGGGTCAGGTCGCCGCGTCCGGTGAAGGGGCCGGCCTCAGCGGGCCATTGGACGTTGATGCGTTCTTGGTTTTTGAACGCACCGCCCAGCAGCGGCGCCATCAGCAGATCCGACATCTTGGGCACGCTGATTCCGCCGATGATGACCGCCGAGCTGGCGGCCCCGGCGCCGGTGGCCGTCGACAGGGCGACAGCGGCTGCGGCTACGGTGGTGGCGGCGGTGATGCCGGCGTTGCGCAGGGTGGTGTGCACGGGTTTTCTCCAGGATTTTCTGTGGTGATGAGTCCGCGTGTTCGCGGTGTGATCCCAGATTAAGGCCGCCACCCACGGCTGCATAGCAACTTTTTTATTGTTCTCTTATTTCTATTTCTAGCGAACAGGTTTCGGATAACTGCGCCAGTGCGCGATGGTTCGGTTTGAACGCAGGTGACTGTCCCATGCGGGTTGCGTAATCAGCTTTCTAGCTGATTTTTCGCTGGACTTTACCGCGACAACCGAGTCGGGGACGAACGTCGCTGTCGATCATGATTCGCGGTTGCCATAGGTTGCGTTCAGCTAATGTTATTGCTTCAGTCAGAGGCATTTGTAATGCCGTACTGCAAACTTCGGGAATAAAGCCGTGGTTCGCGGGGTTCGCCCCGCCTTCCAGCCGGGCCACAGCGACACCGAGGCCCGCCGAACTCGGTGGCCCGCAGAGGTAGGGCACCTGCTCGGCAAACCTCTGCAGACACGACAAACGCCCGCGGTGTAACCGCGGGCGTTTGTGATCACCAGGCCCGGTGGGCTACGGATGATCTCCTGCTTACCTCGTCAGCCGCCGACTATCTGGGCGATCAGCAGGACCGCAACCACCGCGAACACCAGCACGAACAGCACGATGGCCGTGATGCCGATCGCGTTGCGCGGGTTGAGGTTTCGCCCAGCCGTAGGGTCCGCGTTGGCAGTGGCCCTGGTCTGCGCCGAGTCGGGCGGGGTCTCCCCCGGAGGCACGCCGCCGGCGTGCTCCTGGCCCGGAGTCTGCCCGGGGTCCGGGTCGGGCGGCATCGCCGTCATGTGTTGGCCTGCCGCTTTTCTTTCTCGACGTCACTGAGCTCATCGAGCCGCTCGGCGTGCTGACGCGCCTTGCCGGCTGTCCGCTGCTTGTCGGCCGCGTCTTCGAGTTCCTCCTTCGCAGCGGACACCTTGGTGTTTTCCACTGCGCGACTGCGGTTTTCGACATTGCGACGGGTCTTCTCGACGGCGGCGACCTTCTGCTCGGCCGCGTCATCGACCTGCTTCTTGGCCTGCTCCGCACGCACCGCGGCCTCCTGGGCCGTCTGCTGCTTGCGCTGCTCGGCGGTCAGGCGCGCTTCGCTGATGCGCTCCTGTGCCTCCTGCCGAGCCTCCTCCGGCGCGCTGGCCGCACGCTCACGTCGCTCGGCGAGTTCGTCTTCGGCTTGCTGCTTCTGCTGGGCGGCCAGGTCGTCGAGCCGGGCCGCTTCGCCCAGCACCGCGGCCTTCTCGATGCGATTGATGCCGCTCTCTTCGAGTTTGGCGTCGCGCAACAGGCTGCCCGCCGCGGCATCCACAGTGCCGACCGCTCGTTCGAAATACAGCCTCGGCGGCGCCTCGGCGTCCATCCGGGCGACAAAGCGCTGCTCGATCAACTGCAGAGGCACGCGGGCCAGCCGGTACTGCAATCGCAGCACCGCAAACGGTAAATCGGTGATCTTCATCGTCAACTCCTGTTTCGACGGATCAGGGATTCTCAGTGCCCTCTACGCGACTGCGCAGCCGGTCTGCTTGGGCTTCGGTGCGGACCGCATCACTGACGGCTTCGTTGTAGTCGTCGACCGCCTCGCCGTATTCAGCACTGGCTGAACGAACCTCTGCCCGCTCCTGCGCCTTGGCCCGCTCGGCTTCCTGTTTCACCTCGGCTTCGAGCCGCGCCTGCTTGCGCGCGGCCTCTTGATGCTCTGCCTGCTGCGCGGCCTGCCGATCGGCGATCTGCTGGTCACGCACCGTGGTCTTGGCCTCGGCCGCCTGCATCTGCGTCTGCCGCCGCTCCGCGGCCCCCTCCAACTCGGCCTCGCGGGCCTCGGCACGCGCCTGCGCGGCCTCGGCGTCAGCCTCCGCCGCAGTGCGGCTGGCTTCCCGGCGTTCCTTACCCTGGGCCTGTTCCAGCTGACCCTCTGCGGTCAGCGAGTCGTTGCCGGTGACGGCGCCCGCCCACTCCTTCGCTTTACCTTTGACGGTTTCAGCGAAGCTCTTGCGGGTCTGGGCAGACTTGTCATCGCTGGTCATCTGCTCCTCCTTAGACATCGGCCACAAGCCCGATTTCTACCCGCTGAGCTGAGTGCTAAACCGCGCCTACCGCGGTGCGCCGTTGATCGCCGGCTGGTCGATCATGCCGCGCTCGACACCCCACATCGTGGCTATGGTGCGGTACTCGCCGCTTTCCATCAGGTGTTCGAGTGCCAACAGCAAAGACTGGGCCAAGCCGGAGTCCTTGCGTACCGGCCAGCCGTAGGGTGCCGAGTCGAAAACATCACCGGCAGGAACCAATTCGCCGCGGCTGAGTTTGATCGCGAATCCTGTCACCGGTGAATCCGCCGACATCGCATCGACCTCGCCGGCGATCAACGCCGCGGTGACCTCGTCCTGGCTGCTGTAGACCACCATCTCGATCGGTGCCATGCCGGCTGCCGTGCATTGACCGCTCTTGGCGGGAAGTTCCTCGGTCTCCTGCAAAGTCCCTTGCGCAACACCGACTTTGAGACCGCATGCCGACGCAGGCCCCAGGGAAGTGCCGGGCCGGCGCGCCCATTGCGTCCCGGCCTCGAGGTACGTCACGAAGTCGACGAGAGCTTCCCGTTCCCGGGTATCGGTGACCGACGACGTACCGACGTGAAATGAGCCGTCGACCACTGCGGGCAGGATCTTCTCGAACGCGGTGTCCCGGTAATCCGGCACCAGGCCCAGCACGCGTGCCACCGCGTTCATCAGGTCGACGTCGAAGCCGACGAGCTGGCCGTCGGCGTTCTTGAATTCCATCGGCGCATACGGCACGTTCACACCGATGATCAGCCGTCCGGCGTCGCGGATGTCGTCCGGCACCGTCGCCGCAATGGATTCGACGGCCCCCTCGGGCAGCGGAGCCGTCGCATCCGGCCCGTGGGCCCACGGCGCCCACTGCCACAGCCCGACGGCCGCGACCGCCAGGACCACCAGCGCGGCTGCGGCGGCGATCGCCTTGCGCGGAAGAGTGCGTTCCGATCGGGCCGCGTGGCGCGACGTTCCGCCGGGGCGGCGCACCGGCGCGTTGAGTGCGCGCCGCGCGGCCGCGGCCAGTTCGCCGGCGGATTGGTACCGATTGGCCGGCTTCTTCGCCATCCCCTTGGCGATCACGTCGTCGAACGCAGCCAGACGCGAATCCACGTCGGACGGCCGCGGCACCGGGGTGACCATGTGACCGGCGATCTGCTGTTCGAGGCTGTCGGCCGGGTACGGCCGCGAACCGGTCAGGCACTCGTAGAGCACACAGGTCAGCGCGTAGATGTCGCTGCGGTAGTCGATTTCCCCGCCCTCGAAGCGTTCCGGGGCCATGTAGGCCAACGTGCCCAGGGTGCTCCCCGCCGTCGTCAGCCCCTGCTCCCCGACCGTGCGCGCCAACCCGAAGTCGATCAGGTAGACGAAGTCGCGATCGGTGATCAGGATGTTCGACGGCTTGATGTCGCGGTGGATCAGCCCGGTCCTGTGCGCGTCGTCCAATGCGTGGGCGACCTGTTCGACGATCGTCACCGCGAACGTGGGCCCCAGCGGCTTCTCGCTCTCCTGCAGCATGGTGCCGAGGTTGCGACCTTCGATGAGGCGCATGTCGAGGTAGAGCCGACCGTCGATCTCACCGAAACCGTGGATGGGGACCACGTGCGGGTCGTTGAGCCCCGCGGCGGCCTGTGACTCCCGCCGGAACCTGGCCTGGAACGTCTCGTCGGTCGCCATGTGGTGCGGCAGGACCTTCAAGGCCACGACGCGGTCGGTCCTGGTGTCGAAGGCCTGGTAGACCTCGCCCATCCCGCCCTGGCCGATCAGCTTCTGGAGCCGATAGTGCCCGAATGGTGTCGCATTCACCGGTGTTCTCCTCGGCTGCGGCCAATCGGTGTTGGATTGAAGCTACATCAATGTTTGCCGGGGCTGCCCGGAAGCATGTCAAGCGGCTTTGGTTCGGTTGCCCGAATCGAACGCCCCCGCTCACGCGACATGCCGCAAGTGCTGTTTTTCTACCACGGTGACGCCCGCTGTGGCGTCTCGGGGACGCGTTCGGCCCTGTCGAGCTCCACCAAATCAGGCCCGCGCCCGGTGTGGACTCCCTACATTCGGGGTCATGAGCGCGGGAACAGCCACCCCGAATGTGTTCCGGGCCGGGCTCCCGGTGATCGACTACGACGGCGACCACACGCCGGCCCAGGTGTATCCGCAGCTACGCGACGCCCTGGCCGTCGCACCCATCGCGGTCGGACCGTACGGACCCGAGGTGCTGTCCCACGAGCTGGTGAAGTCTGCGCTGCGGGATCCGCGACTGCGGCTGCCACCGGGCCTGGGTCTCGTGGTCCAGGGCATCACCTCCGGTCCCCTGTGGGACCGCGTGACCAGCACGTTGCTGTGCATGGAGGGGCCCGAGCACCACCGGCTGCGCAGCCTGCTGTCACGGGCTTTCACACCCCGCGCGGTCCAGCGGCTGCACGACACGATCACCGACGTCATCACCTCTCTGGTCGACCACGCAACCCGGCGCGGCCACTGCGACGTCGTCACCGACATCGCGCGGCCGTACCCGGTACCCGTCATCTGCGCCCTGCTGGGCGCGCCGGCTCAGGACTGGGAGCAGTTCTCACTGTGGGCCGACGACATCTTCCAGGCGTTCACCTTCACCGAGGTGCCCGACGTGGAGAACATCGTGATGACCGCGTGGCGCGCACTCGACGATTACACCGACGCGATGATCGAACGCCGCCGTCACACCCTGACCGACGACCTGCTGTCCGACCTGATCCGGGCCGAAGACGGCGGAGACCGACTCGATCACGCCGAGTTGCGGATGCTGGCCGCCGGGATCCTGCTGGCCGGCACCGACACCACCCGCAATCAGGTCGCCGCGTCGATCGACCTTCTGTGCGATCACCCCGATCAATGGCAATTGCTGTGCCGCAGGCCGGAATTGGCGCTCAACGCCGTCCACGAAACCATGCGGTACGCACCGATCGCGTGCTCGACGCTGCGGGTGGCGGGCGAGGATCTCGAACTCGGCGGGGTGGCGATCCCGGCCGGCACCATGGTGATCCTGAACTTCGTTGGGGCAAACCGTGATCCAGCGGTGTTCGATGAACCCGACCGCTTCGACATCACCCGCTCGGCCACAGCGCCGATCATGACCTTCGGCGCCGGCGTGCACTACTGCATCGGCGCGAACCTGGCCAAAACGGAACTCGCCGAAGCGCTCAAAGCCGTCACCCGACGGTGGCAACCCCCGCGGCGAACCGGACCGGCACCCTGGAAACCGATGGTTGCGCTGTCCGGACCCAAGACCCTGCCGTTGGCCTTCGACTGACCTACGGGCCGTAGGTGTACTGCGGCTCGTGGAACCGGTTGATGATCGGGATGCGTTCGATGATCCGGTCGCGCAGTCGCGGCTGCGGCGCCGCCGGAACGGGCGGTGGCGCGAACTGCGGCGGCGGAGCTGCTGCCGGGGCGGGCGCCGGCGGCAGGTAGTTCGCCGGCGGAGGCGGGGGCACATACGCCGGCGCCGGGGGTACATACGCCGGGGCCGGCGCGGCGGGCTCCTCGAAGACCGGCGCGGGCGCTTCCGGCGCCGGTGGCGGCGGCGCTGCGGGCGGCTCGGCCACTTCGACGGCGACGGGCTCGGCCACCGCAGGCGGTGGAGGTTCTGCGGGCGGGGCCGGCTCCGGAACCACCGGGCGTGCGGCCTCAGCGGGGGCCTCGGGTGCAACGGCTTTCGCAGGTGGCGCGGATTCCCGGGCCGGCGGCTGCACCGAGCCTGCCAGCTGCTGTCCGGAGTCGGGGGTGAACGTCATTCCCAGAGCCACCGACAGTGACACCACGAACGTCACCACGGCGGCGGCCAGGACCCCGACCAGCGTCGCCGTCGGCGATACCGTGCGCTTCGGCGCCGAATCCGCGTCGAGAATCGACACCGCTGATGCCGCTGCCAGCGCGGCGCCGCGCGCCAGCGCGAGTTCGGCCTCGTCGGCCGACACCACGGGCACCTCGAGCCGATCGCGCAGTGCCGATACCACCGCGGCGACGTCACCGGATCCGACCACGAACACGGCCTCGGGGGCCAAGCCCTCGACGTCGGCCAGAGCCGAGGGGTCGACGCGGTCGGCGGTGACGCCGTCGGGGGTGACCGCCGCCACCACCGAGGTGCCGGGTTCGGCCACACAGACGACGATGCGTTCACAGCCGGCCAACTCGGCGATGCCGCGCGCCAGCGCCTCGGCCGCTTCGACGTCCGAGACCGCGATCACGTTCTCCAAGCCCCGCTGGGTCAGTGCCTGCCACACCGCGCTGGTCACCGACTCGGCATCGGCAGCCCACGTCAGTCCGAATGCGTCGACGCCACGCGGCGCGGCACGAGTGAAAAGCGCCTCGACCAGTGCGTCTGCGTCGAATCCCTGGCTGGGGTCGGTCGGGACGGAGCCCCGATCGAGCGGGGCGCCGTCACCGGCGGCGCCGTCGACGAGCACCCAGCGCAACGATGACGAGGTCATCGACAAGCCGAGTACAAGGTCCATGAATGAACTTCCGATCTGTTTGCGACTAACCGTCGACCCTACCGCGAGCCCTTCTGTCCGCCCAAGCTCGCGACTACGATGCCTGCAGTGGCCACCCGATTCGAAGTCCGGCGCGACGACATCCGGCGGAGCAGCTGGGCCTCCACACCGGCCGATATGGGCGCCGGGGCAGTGCGCATGCGCATCGACCTGCTCGCGCTGACCGCCAACAACATCACCTACGCGACCCTGGGCGACTCCTTCGGCTACTGGCAGCATTTCCCCACCGGCGACCCTGCCACCGGCGTGATCCCGGCCTGGGGCTTCGGTGCAGTCACGGATTCGGACCGCGACGGTGTGGACGTCGGGGACCGCTTCTACGGCTACTTCCCCATCGCCGACGAGGTCGTGCTCTACCCCCAGAACGTGTCCAACGCGGGATTCAGTGACGGCGCGGAGCATCGTCGCGGTCTGCCGCCGATCTACGCGCGGTACGAGCGATGCACCTCCGACGCGAGCTATGTCGCCGAACGGGAACCGCAACAGGCGATTCTGCGTCCACTGTTCGCCACATCGTTTCTGCTCGACGACTTCTTGCATGACAACGGGTATTTCGGCGCCGACACCGTCGTGTTGTCCAGCGCTTCTTCGAAGACGGCCTATGGCACGGCTTTCTGTCTGTCGCAGCGGCACGGCGAGAACGAGGTGCGCGTGGTCGGCCTGACCTCGCCGGCCAACGAGGAGTTCACCCGCTCGTTGGGTTGCTACGACGACGTCCTGACCTATGACCAGATCGAGACGCAGCTACCCGAGAATCCCACTGTCATCGTTGATTTCAGCGGCAGCGCTGCTGTCCGCGCGGCGGTCCACCAGCGGTTGGGCGACCATCTGACCTACGATTGCGCCGTCGGCGCCACGCACTGGAATGCAGAACCGACCGACACGGCGGTTCCCGGCCCCGACCCGGTGCTCTTCTTCGCCCCCGATCAAGCCACCAAACGCATGCAGGAATGGGGCACGGCCGGTCTTCGCGAGCGCATGGCCACCTCCTGGACTGCGTTCATGGAGCCGGTCACCCGACCCGACGACCCGTGGCTGACAGTCGTGACGGGGCATGGGAAGTCGGCTGTGGAGTCGTGTTACGCCGCACTCTTGGATGGTCGGGTGCCGGCCCGCGAGGGTCATGTGTTGTCGGTCTGAGTCTCACCTGACCACTATCGGTCCCCGGCTTGGACCCGGCCATGGACCGATAGGACCAAATCCCCGACCAGATCGGGACTAGATCGCCGAGTCGATCTCGGTGAACCGCACCGTCCGGAAGCGCGCCGCGGCCTCGGCCCGGTTGCTGACACCGAGTTTGGTCAGGACGCTGTGCACGTGATTCTTGACGGTATGGATGGCGATACACAGCCGGGCGGCGATCTCCCGGTTCGAAAGGCCTAGTTCCAGCATGCGGAGGATCTGAACCTCTCGGGCCGTCAGAACCAGTTCCTTGCCGCTGGGTTCGCGTTGCGCCGCCAGCATTGAGAGCCGCCTGAGCAGGATCGCTGAGATGCGCGGCGAGCACAGCGATTCGCCGGCGGCCACCCTGCCGATCAGTTCCAGCAGATCATCGAGCGATTCGTTGCGGAGGTGATAGCCCGCGACGCCGGCTTCGGCGCACGCCACGATCACCTCGTCCTCGTCTTCGGCGATGCCCATCACGATGACCTTGTGGCGCGCGTCGATCTCGAACACCGCCTGCAGCAGCATGGCGCTGTCACGGGTGTTGATGTTCAACAGAACCAGACTGTCGGGTGCGGCGAGTGTGTTGAACAGCGACGGAAGATCCCAAGCCACAGACGTTTTCAACGACCCGCGCTCGGTGAACGCTGCGACCAGGTTGTCTCGGGTCAGTTTGCAGTCGTCGACGATCACGACCTTGGTCTCCCCGACGGCGACTGCTACGGACAGGTCGTCCTCGACTCTCGGACGACCCATGGGGCTCTCACACGGGCGGACAACCTGGACGATGGCGGCCTGTGTACATTCGGGTGCCACAGCGGAGAAGGGAGCCGGTGCCATCGGCCGCCGGTACACGCTTTCACTCACTTCGCCTTGCCCAGCGAAGCCAGTTCTGCGCCGGACCGGAATCGGCGTCCACATCGATGGAGACCCCTCAGAACCCGAGAAATTCTCTCGTCGCCCCCGTTGAGTCAAGTCTGTCGACATATCCCCACCCCCGTAGGTTCAGTCCGACGTGCAAACCGGAATTGGTTGCTGAACAAGTGTGGATCACCACCGGCGGTTTGTCTGCTCATTTGTCGGAGGTTGTTGCGATCAGGACAACGTTGCTGTATTCGCATGTTAGCGCACTTTTTACTTTTTTTATGAGTCGCTAGCTACTCGAAATCAGTCGGCTACACCCGTGTTATTCATCGAAAAGTGTTTACTACCAAGATAATCAGGCTCTATCCACACCAGCGTCGGTAAACCTCAGACACACGCCCAAGTTTGTGGCGTAGTATGGCAGATAAATTTGCTGACAGAGTTCTTCGCCGCTGAGAATTGGGACCGAACACGCCCCGGTGACGCGCCGTGGGCACTCCGCCAGTCAGGCGGCGTCGCTGCGGTCACGGCGCTTCTGGTCCGAAGCAGCGCGACGCTGCGCCCGGTCGCCGTCAGCGATCCGACGCTGGGGTTTGGTCTCCTCGACCTCTTCGGACACGGCTTGGTCGCTCGACTCGGCCTCTTCGAAAGTCACTTCCGAGACTGAAGCCTCAGAGGGCTCGTTGATTTCAGCGTCCGCCTGCGGAGACTTCGGCTCGGCGGGAGCATCGTATTCGCGAGATGTCTCGCTTTCTTCCGCGTCTGCGATCGATGGCGACGGGGTGGTCGTCGCGGCGTCCGGTTCCGCCGTTCGCGGACGCAGGGGCCGGAACAGGGACGCGCGCGTGGGCGTGCTGTAGTCACTGCGGTCGTACGCCGTTTCGATGAAGGCTCGCAGCGGTGCGTCGAGCGCGGCGATGAACGAATCCGGCAGGAACGGCTCCAGCGGCATCAACAACGGCACCGGATATGTCCGGAGCACGTAATAGGCGGTGTTGGAGTCGGCATCGAACTGGTAGTGATCACTGCCCGCTTCCCGCGCCTCCTCGAGGTCCTCGGCGGTCAGCTTCCACTGAGTGTCACCGTGAACCATGGCGATACCCATGAACGCATTGATCAGCGCCACCGGATTCCACAGGTAGGTGGGGAAATCCGCCCATCCGTCGTACTGACGGGTGACATCGATCGTCAAGTCGCCGTTGTTCGGTGTCGCACCGCTGAACGTGACATCCACCAGAGGTAGCTTGAATCCCTTGAACCGTTGCAGCACACCGCCGTTCGCCCGCGCAGGATTCGCCACCAGGAAATACGTGTTGCCGGTGTGCGTGCCCTTGTACGCCGAAGCGGCCACCGCCCCCTGAGAGAACCCGAAGATGATGTCGCCGGCCACCGGATTCTGGCCGGTCAGCAGCTCGACGCCCTGCGCGACCGAAGCGTCGTAGGTCAGGTCGCGGAAACCGCCCCGCGACAACGGACGGAAGCCTGCGTTGTACGGCACCTTTTGATACGGCTGCTCGGGGAGGTCGGCGCCGGCGCCGATCAGCACCTCGTCGATGAAGTCGGTGAATTCTCCGTCGGTGGGGACGGTGCCGATGTTGGTGCCACGCAGATAGTGCAGCGACGCCATGAGGCCCGGGCTCGTGGACAACGTCGGCGCCACCCCCAGCGCAGCGGCGCCGGCCACGGCGATCGCTGCGACGCCCAAGGCTGAACCGGACCCCTTCCGGCCCCCCGTCTTCTTCGCGCGGTGCTTGGCCATCGTGGTCCCCTCCCGTTGATCGCCCGCGGAGCGGGCCGTGGCGAGTATACGACTGAAAGTTAGCTGTGACCAGATGTGACCCGGCCGCCAACCGGTGTCCCGCAAAGTGCCGGAACTTCCGTGGGCAAGGAGGCGGGCACGCCGCCCGCCGGCGATGAAGTCCCGAAAGCTGTTGCAGCGAGGCAGCTTCAAGATCATGCTCGATGATCTCGGCACATGTACGCCTGAGGACCGATCAGGGTGACGCGAAACTGACGCGGGCGGCGAAAACGCCTTCGCTTGCGCAGTGCCCGTCCTACAGTTTGCTCTGCAGGCGTCGGAACCGAGGAGGGGACATGGGGGACATCCGTGCGGCCGGTGAGCCGACGGGGTGCTACGCGCGCTACGTCGGACGGGTCGGTGGGCTGGCGTTCGCACTCGGCGTCGGGGCGGCAGTTCTGACAGGGCAGGCGGTGGCGTCGGCCGACACAGGTGAGCGCGACACCAGCGCATCGTCGTCTTCGCAATCTCGCGCTGAAACCGGTCCGGCCGCGCGGTCGGAGTCGACGTCGTCGCCGAGGCGCGGCACACAACGCAGCCTCGGCGACGACCGATCCGGAGCCGAACCTGCCGACGTCGACGTCGAACCTGAAGAACCCGAGGTGACGGACGAGGTCTCCGACAAACCCGACGCGGCCGTCTCGATCGCCGCGCACCGGTCCTCCCGGACCGCAGCGCGCAGCACGGCTGCGAACCGCACCGACATCACAGGCGATGGCCTCGACGGCGCGTCACAGACCGCAGCACCCACCCCGCTGCAGCGTCTCTTCGACAACAAGACCCCCACGCTGCGGCACCAACCCAGCGACAACTCCGTCGACGGCGGCGTCATCGAGGGCAATCTGCGCCCCGACGACCCGGACTCGACCCGGCTGACCTACTCGGCGACGCGGCCGAACCACGGCACCGTCTCCATCGCCTCCGACGGCTCGTTCGTCTACACACCCGGCGCGACGTTCACCGGGCAGGATCGATTCACCGTCACTGTCAGCGACGCGCGCAGCGGCTTCCACATCCACGGCTTGGCCGGCTTGATCAACCTGGTGAGCTTCGGCCTCCTCGGCAACAGCGGACACCGCAGCTCGCAGACGGTCTTCGTGGGATACGAGCGCGCGACGGTGGTCGGCGGCCTCGACCAGCCGGTGGACTTCCGCATCCTCGACGACGGCCGGATCATCGTCGCCGAGAAGACCGGTGCCATCCGGATGGTCGAGAACGGAGTGCTGCGCCCGCAACCGCTGGTCACGCTGGCGGTCAGCACGCTGGGTGAGCGTGGCATCGCCGGTCTGGAGGTCGACCCTGATTTCGACAACACCGGCTACCTCTACGTCGCCTACACGACCACGACCAACCAGCTCTCGCGGTTCACGGTCGTCGGCGACACCGTCGCAGAAGGCTCCGAGCTGGTGCTGGTGCAGTCGGATCAGGCCGCAGCGGCCAACCACCACGGTGGAGCGCTGGGCTTCGGCCCCGACGGCAAGCTCTACTGGGGCGTCGGTGACAACGCCAGACCCGGCAATGCCCAGGATCTGACGAACATCCACGGCAAGATCCTGCGGCTCAACCCCGACGGCAGCGTCCCCACGGACAACCCGGCGCTCGGCGACGGTGCCCTGCCGCTGATCTACGCGTACGGGCTGCGCAACCCGTTCCGCCTGACCTTCGCGCCCACCGGGCAACTGCTGGTCGCCGACGTCGGGCAGTCGTCGTGGGAGGAGCTCAATCTCGTGACCGCCGGCGCCAACTACGGGTGGCCGGGCGCCGAGGGGCTGTGCACCAGTGACTGCGCGGACGTGGTCGACCCCATCTACACCTACCCTCGCGGCGGGGGCGCGGCGATCACGTCGGTGCTGGTCTACAACGGGTCGGCGTTCGGGCCGGACTTCCGCGGCAAGGTGTTCATCGCCGACACCGTCCAGGGGTGGATCCGCGTGCTGACCTGCAGCCCGGATTTCACCGCGTGTGCTGATCCCAAGGAGTTCGACCCGGACGCCGGCTACACCGTGGTGCTGCGCGAGGGGCCCGACGGCAACATCTACCAGTTGGTGTACGACTCGGGATCGCTCGTGCGGATCTCACCGGCAGGAGACGCCGTCGCGGTGTGACGGACCGTCGGTGACCGCGGCCGGCGCCCGAGCCGATCACCCCACGGCGCCGAGCAGTTCGCCGCACGCCTGGCTGCACTGACGACACACTCGTTCACAGATCGCGCAGTGTTCGTGGTGGGAGCTGTGCTTGGCGCATTCCTCGGCGCAACTCTCACATGCCGTCACACACGCAGCGAGTAGCGCTTTGGTCAGGTCGGCGTCGGAGCCTGTGCGGCGGGACAGCACTTTCGCTGTCGCGCTGCAGATGTCGGCGCAGGCGAGGTCGGTGGTGATGCATCGGGTCAAGTCGGCAACCGAGTCTTCGCCCAGGCAGGCGTCCGCGCACGCGGTGCAGGTCTGGGCGCACTCGACCAGGACCTCGATACAGCGCGCCAGCGCCGCCTCATCGACGCCCGACGGACCTTTCGGGTGGCTCTGCAGCATTGCTGCAACGGTGCTCATATCCCTTCTCCGTTCTCGTCGAGTTTCCCGGCTCCCCCGGCACTCAGGGCCGCGTACCCGGGCCCACCGGGGATACACCTCTAGGTCGTGGCGCGCCGGCAACCCCTGCGGGGAGGCACGAAAGGCGCCGCGAATTTCGAGGATTGGGAGCAGACGTCTGGGTTACCCGTGCCATGAAAGGAGCACCGATGACCACTCAACATCATCCTGTGGCGCAGCCTGAAAGGACCGGCCGCAGGAGCGCACCACTGCTTTCGCTTACGGTCGCGGCACTGTTGGCCGTGACCGCGACAGGCTGCGGCGAGGAGGTGATCGGCTCGTCGACCAACCGCGGCTCGGGCTCGGAGACCGAGGACACCACCGTCGAGAATGCCTTCATCGTGCCGACGTTCCTGCCCGGCAATTGCGCCATTCAGGTCGGCAGTGGCGCGCTGATGCGCTTCACCGTCACGAACACCAGTTCAGAAAGCGTCGAGCGGCTCAAAGGCGTGTCGACCGCCGGAGCCGAGAGCGCCGACATCGGATCTGGCGTCGAGATCCCCCGGCGTTCGACGGTCGCCTTCGGTCAGCCGAGCGCCGAGTCGGTGGGCACCGGGACCGAGCGGCCGGCGCTTCAACTCAGCGATCTGTCACCGGACCTGAAGCCCGCGATGTCGACCGACGTCACCTTCCACTTCGACCGTGCCGGTGACATCACGATTCGGGTGCCGGTCGAGGCATGCCCCGGTCAAGAGCAGCCGGCGCCTGAAGTGAGCGGCGGGTGACGCTCGGGAGCTACCCGCGCCTCCCGTATGCCGTCGGCCCCGACGAATCGTTCCATCGGATCACGACGCGCCGTGCAGCTGATGGCAACGACCATCGAGATTGCATGAGACGCCTGCAGCGACTCGGAAGAACCGTCGCGGCCTGGTCGTCACCGCTGTGCCGCACTCCTGCGGGTTCGTCCTCTTCCTGATCTCCCTGCGCCAGGCGCGACGCGTTCGCCCAATCCCGACGTCATCGACGAGATCGTCGCGATGCTGCGTAACCCGACAGAGGGCCGCCGCGCCCCTCTGCCGCCAGGGCCCGCGATCACAGCGAAGATCCACCTGGAGCAGCAATCTTGCCTACCACGACGGATTTCGAGGTAGGTGAACCCGTATCCCAGGCGGGAACTAGTTCGCTGACATCGCTACTGATCGATCGATAAATGCTTGTCAATGAACTGAGAGGCCTCGGAGCAAGGTTTGCGAATGAACCTCGGGGCAATCTCGAATCCCATGAGTAGCTGTGTTCAGTACTTTGCTCTAATCGCACCTGTGCGCACACAGTTTGTCCGCATACCAGGAAAATACCACCAAAAGCTCTTCACAATTACGCTCCGCTGAGTCTATTATCTGGGACGTCAAATTTTGCTAGATGTGCAGCTGCATGCTCATGAGCAACAGATGCGCACCAAGCTGAACGGACTGGCCCAGGACGGACCAGAGGGTTGGGAGCCACACCATGAGCGTTGGAAAACGTCGTCGCCAGGATGCTTCGAGCAAAGCTCGGCACCAGAGACTGAAGAACCCCAGCTATGCACAGGCGACCTACCCGACGTTCAGCCTGGCGGGTGACACCGTAGGCCAGGTCGTTCCCAAGATCACCGCCGGCAACCACGCGAAGTACATCGGCCGCGTCGGCATGCTGGCGGTGGCCCTCGGAGTCGGAGCCGCAGTCACCACCGGTCACGGTCTGGGGGCCGCACACGCCGACACCGGGGTGACCTCCACGGACTCGCCGACGAGAGACTCCCGATCCGACGATGCGTCGAGACGACCCTCCTCCTCGCCGACGACGCCGGGTGCGTCGACAAACCCCGTGTCCGGGGACACCGCAACCGACGTCGAGCTCGACGAGATCGACACCGTAGACAACGAGTTCGAGGACGTGGAGCTCGAGGATCCGGAGACCGGTGACGCCGAGCTCGACGATTCCGACGCGGTGGACGAGCCGACCTTCGATGTCGACGACGAGACTGACCTGCCGGACGAGGTCGAGGGTGTTCCGTCGCTCGAGGATTCGCCTGCGGACGAACCGAAGTCGGAGTCCAAGCGCCAGAGTGCGTCCCCGTTGTCCGCCAGACGTTCGGCAGCAGACGCCGCGCCGCTCACCGGACCGGAAGGCAGTGGCGAGTCCACGACCTCAGAGCCGCCCATCGTGTCGAACGATCCGGAGTTGCCGTCGGGGCTGGAGTCGACGACCCCGGACGAGAACGAAGAAGAGAGTGCGTCCGACGCAGTTCACACCCCTCTCGCCAACGACGGATCCCAGCCGCGAGCTGCTGCCGCGTCTGCCTCCGCCCCCGATGCCGTCACGGCGGTCGACGGCGTCCAGGAATTCGTCTCCACGCTGTTGGCCCCGCTCGTCTCGCCCGGCCCTACCGCTCCGGCGCATCCCCCGCTCCTGTGGGCAGTGTTGGGATGGATTTCCCGGGAGATCCAGCGCACCTTCTTCAACCGCACCCCTGATGTGCGGCCGCAGGACATCAGCCTCGTGCTGGAGCCGGGTGAGACGAGTGGCCCGATCTCGTTCGACGGTCACGACGCCGAAAGAGATGCGATCACCTATTACGTGCCGACGCGCGGTGTGCCCGGCGGACCGCAGCACGGAACAGTCGTCGTCGACCAGGCGACCGGGACGTTCACCTACACGCCTGACCCGGGGTTCACCGGCACCGACGAATTCGTCGTCACCGCAAGCGATGCGGGTAATCGCTTCCACCTGCACGGATTATTCGGATTCCTCAAGCCCAACCGGGGCCACGCCCATTCGGCGAAGATCACCCTCGACATCGGCGCCCCGGCCGGCGCACCGACGGCCACCAACGACACCTATCAGACGGCCGAGAACGATGTCGTGGTGGGCAACGTGCTGTCCAACGACGGCGGCCCCGCCCACCAGAACCTCGTCGCCACACTGCTTTCCAGGCCCTCCCACGGGAGCGTGACGCTGAATGCGAATGGAGAGTTCACCTACACGCCGGACCCCGACTGGAGCGGCACGGACGAATTCACCTACACCGCATCCAATCCCACCTCCAGCTCCGTTGCCAGCGTGACGATCACCGTCACCCCCGTCAACCGGGCGCCGATCGCCGTCGACGACCACTACACGACCACCGAAGACACCCCGATCAGTAGGAACGTCCTGACCAACGACAGCGACCGCGAGGGCTCCCCTGTCACCGCGGAGGTGGTGACCGGAGCGAGCCACGGCGTCGTCGAGTTCAACGCCGATGGATCGTTCACCTACACGCCGAACACCGACTTCAACGGTATCGATCACTTCTCGTACGTCGCCTCCGACGGATTGCTCACCAGCGCACCGACTCTGGTGACGATCACCGTCGTCGCCGCCAACGACGCGCCGGTGGCCCATGACGACTCGTTCAGCATCGACGAGGACGCCATCCTGACCGGCTCGGTGCTGCACAACGACACCGACGTGGACTCCGATCCGCTGACGGTGTCACTGACCTCAGGGCCGACACACGGTCAGCTCGACCTGAACCCGGACGGCACCTTCACGTTCACCCCGTTCGCCGACTACAACGGGACCGACTCGTTCACCTACACCGTCAGCGACGGAACAGCCACCGCGACCGCCACTGCCACCATCACGATCGCGCCGGTCAACGATGCGCCCATCGCCCATGACGGGTCGTTCACCGTCGGCGAGGGAACGTCGCACACCGGCACCGTGAACATCGAGGATGCCGAGGACGGCACCCTGACCGCCACCGTCGTCGACGGTCCGAACCACGGCACGTTGACCATGAACACCGACGGTTCGTTCATCTACACCCCCAATGCGAACTACAGCGGGACAGACTGGTTCGCGTACGCCGTCTCCGACGGCACGCTTTCCAGTGCACCTGCCGTCGTCCAGATCGTCATCACTCCGGCCAACAACGCCCCCGTCGCCCACGACGACGTCTACTCGATGAACGAGGACGCCATCCTGGCGGGCTCGGTGCTGTTCAACGACAACGACGTCGACCGCGACACCCTGACGGCCACAGTCGCATCGGGTCCCGGCCACGGTGTGCTCGTACTCCTGCCGAACGGCTCGTTCATCTACACCCCGACCGCCAACTACGCCGGAACCGACAGCTTCACCTACACCGTCAGTGACGGCACCGTCACCAGCAACACCGCAACCGTGACCATCACGGTCAACCCGGTCAACGACCCTCCCGTCGCCGGTGACGACATCTACGATGTCGACGAAGGTGGCAAACTGACCGGCAACGTTCTGTCCAACGACCGTGATGTGGAATCCCCCTCGCTGACCGCGGCTTTGGTCGACGGTCCGGCCAACGGCACCGTGGTGCTCAACTCCGACGGGACCTTCACCTACACGCCCGCCGCGAACTTCGACGGCGTCGACTGGTTCACCTACACCGCTTCCGACGGCACAGCTGTCAGCACACCAGCCGTGGTGGTGGTCGTGGTCAAGCCCGTCAACAACGCTCCGGTGGCCACCGACGACAGTTACACCGTCGTCGAGGACGGCGTCCTGGTCGGCGATGTGCTGTCGAATGACGTTGACAGCGATAATGATTCGCTGACCGTGTCATTGGTCAAAGGTCCGGTGCACGGCGTGCTGGAATTCAACGACGACGGCACGTTCGTCTACACCCCGGGCGCGAATTACAACGGCGTGGATTCGTTCACCTACATCGTCGGCGATGGCAGCCTCACCAGCCAAGAGGCGACCGTCACCATCACGGTGACGCCTGTGAACAACGCACCGGTCGCTGTCGGTGATTCGTTCAGCACGGACGAAGACCGCGAACTGTCGGGCAACGTGCTCACCAACGACACCGACATCGACGAAGATTCATTGACCGCAGAACTGGTGGCCGGACCTGCCCACGGCACCCTGGTCCTCAACGCCGACGGCACGTTCACCTACACCCCGACGACCAACTACCACGGCACCGACACCTTCACCTACCAGGTCAGCGACGGAGAGGCCACCAGCTCGGTCACCACCGTCAGCCTCACCATCAACCCGGTCAACGACGCCCCCGTCGCCCATGGTGATTCCTTCGTCATCGACGAGGACAGTGTCCTGACCGGCGACCTCCTGACCAACGACACCGACATCGACCAGGACGACCTGACCGCGACAGTGGTGGCCGGACCGGCCCACGGCACCCTGATTCTCAACGCGGACGGCACCTTCACCTACACCCCGACAGCCGACTACCACGGCACCGACACCTTCACCTACCAGGTCAGCGACGGAGAGGCCACCAGCTCGGTCACCACCGTCAGCCTCACCATCAACTCCGTCAACGACGCCCCCGTGGCCGGCAACGACTCGTTCACATTCGATGAAGACCACATGCTGACCGGCGGAGTGCTCGACAACGACAACGACAACGACGGCAACCCACTGACCGCCACCCTTGTCGACGGCCCGGCCAACGGCACGTTGACGTTCAACGCCGACGGCACCTTCACCTACACACCCGACGCCGACTACCACGGCACCGACACCTTCACCTACACCGTCAACGACGGCACCACCACCAGCTCGGTCGCCACCGTCAGCCTCACCATCAACTCCGTCAACGACGCCCCCGTCGCCGGCAACGACGGCTTCACCGTCGGGGAAGACACCCCTCTCGCCGGCAACGTCCTGACCAACGACAACGATGTCGATCGCGACACCTTGACCGCGACGGTGGTCACCGGGCCTGCGCACGGCACGCTGATCCTCAACGCCGACGGCAGCTTCTCCTATATCGCCGACCCCGACTACAACGGTGTCGACAGCTTCACCTACCGGGCTTCGGACGGATCCACCACGGGCAACACGGCACTCGTGACGATCGCGGTGACCGCCGTCAACGACGCCCCGGTGGCCAATCACGACTCGGTCACCACGAACGAAGACACCCCCGTGACGGGCAACGTCCTGACCAACGACAGAGACGCCGACGGGAACCCTTTGACCGCCACCCTTGTCGAGGGCCCGGCCAACGGCACGTTGACGTTCAACGCCGACGGCACCTTCACTTACACCCCCGATGCCGACTCCAACGGAACCGACACCTTCACCTACATCGTCAACGACGGCACCACCACCAGTTCCGTTGCTACCGTCAGCATCTCCGTCAACCCGGTCAACGACGCCCCTGTCGCCGGCAACGACAACTTCACCACCGACGAAGACACCCCGCTGACGGGCAACGTCCTGACCAACGACAGAGACGCCGACGGCAACCCGCTCACCGCAACGCTGGTCACCGGACCCGCCCACGGCACCCTGACCCTCAACGCCGACGGCACCTTCACCTACACCCCGACGGCCGACTACAACGGAACCGACAGCTTCACCTACACCGCCGGCGACGGTACGGCCGCCAGCACCACGGCCACCGTCATCGTCACCGTCAAGCCGGTCAACGACGCACCGGTGGCCACCGACGATGCCTACACCACCAACGAAGACACCGAGCTGACCGGCAACGTCCTGACCAACGACAGAGACGCCGACGGCAACCCGCTCACCGCGACGGTGGTGACAGGCCCGGCCAATGGCACGTTGACGTTCAACGCCGACGGCACCTTCACCTACACCCCGACGGCCAACTACAACGGAACCGACACCTTCACCTACGAGGTCAGCGACGGCACCACCACCAGTTCCGTTGCCACCGTGAGCATCACCATCAACCCGGTCAACGACGCCCCCGTCGCCGGCAACGACAGCTTCACCACCGACGAAGACACCGAGCTGACCGGAAACGTCCTGACCAACGACAGAGACGCCGAAGGCAAACCGCTCACCGCAACGCTGGTCACCGGGCCCGCCCACGGCACCCTGACCCTTAACGCCGACGGGTCGTTCGAGTACAACCCGCACGCCAACTACAGCGGCACTGATGTCTTCACCTACACGATCAGTGACGGCACCCTCACCAGCCATGTTGCGATCGTCAGTATCGCCGTCACCGCCGTCAACGACGCCCCCGTCGCTGTCGGTGACAGCTACACCATCAAGGAGGACACCCCGCTGACGGGCAACGTTCTGACCAACGACACCGATGTCGACGGAAACACCCTTACAGCGATCCTGGTGGACGACCCCGCCAACGGCACCGTGACCTTCGGCAAAGACGGCACCTTCACCTACACACCGAACGCCAACCACCACGGCACCGACACCTTCACCTACACAGTCAGTGACGGCACCAACACCAGTGCCCTTGCCACGGTGACCATCACGATCGACCCGGTCAACAACGCACCCACGGCTGTGGGTGACAGCTTCACCACCAACGAAGACACCGCGCTGACCGGAAACGTCCTGACCAACGACTCGGACGTCGACCGTGACCCGCTCACCGCAACCCTGGTCACCGGCCCCGCCCACGGCACCCTGACCCTCAACGCCAACGGCACCTTCACCTACACCCCCACGGCCAACCACAACGGAACCGACAGCTTCAGCTACGCCGCCGGCGACGGCGTCACGAGTTCGGTTGCCACAGTGACCATCGCGGTCAACCCGGTCAACGATGCGCCCGTCGCCACAGGCGATACGGTCACCACGACCCAGAACACCACGGTCATCGTCGATGTGCGCACCAACGACACCGACGTCGACAATCCCAAGGCCAATCTGAAGGCAACGGTGCGGACCCAACCCAAGAACGGCACGGTGGCCCTCAATGCCGACGGCACCTTCACCTACACCCCGAAGCTCGACTTCACCGGCACGGACAGCTTCACGTACACCGTCAGTGATGGCACTGCCACCAGCAACATCGCCACCGTCAGCATCACGGTCGTGGACAACATCGCGCCGCGAGCCGTCAACGTCCAGACCACCAACAGCGGGTCCTTGAGTGGCATCATGGACAGGGGTGACACGATCACCTACACATTCAGTGAGCCGATCGATCCCACTTCGATCCTCGCCGGGTGGGACGGAACCACCACCGAGGTTGTGGTGCGGGCAAGCGGCGACGTCGGGTCGAACGACATCGTGCAGGTCTACGACGCTTCGAACGACTCGCTGCTACCACTGGGGACCATCGACCTCGGCCGCGGCGACTACGTTGTCGGCCTCGGGTACTTGAGGTTCGGCACTGCGGTAAGCCCCTCGCGGATGACGATGACCGGCAACACCATCACGGTCGTGCTTGGGCTTTTAGTACCGCTCGGTCCGGGCCAGAACTTGTTCCCAAGCGGGTCGGGAACGATGGTCTGGACGCCCTCGACGACGCCGAGGGACCTGGCCGGCAACGCCCTCGCGAGCACCCCGGCCACCGAGACCGGGTCCGCCGACAGGGACTTCTGACCGCAACCGACGAGTGAACCTCGCAACCCGCCCTCAGACCCCCGCGAAAAGGGGGCCTGAGTGGGTGGTGGCGACTTGAGTCACATCCTGATGTGAACTTGTGCCCACTTTTCGGACAAGTTTCTCAGTCGTACGAAGTTTCTTTCTATTTTGAAGCCGCTTGATCAGCTGGCTCACGACGCACCAAGAGCTGCAAGAACTCCCGGTTGATATACAGACGATCGCGGCCGATCTTCATGGTCTGCAGCATCCCAGCATCGGCAAGCGCGCTCAGCCACGAAGTCGCGGTAGGCCGCGAAACATTGCATCGAGCCATCACGGTAGCTATGCGGCAATAGGGCTGTTCGAACAGCACAGATTGAAACTCCGCATCCCCGCCCCCGCGCGAGACGGCGCGTGCACGCTGATGGAAGTCGTCTTGCAAGGCGCGAATAGCGTCGATTTTTTTCATCGTGTACCGCGACGTGAGTTCAATCCCGGTCAAGACGTACAGCACCCACTCCTCCCACGCCGACTCGGCGGTGACTGCGAGGAGCAAGCGGTAGTAGTCGTTTTTCGAATCGATGAAGTACCGCGAAAGATAGAGCACAGGCAGCCGGAGTAGTCCCGCTTCCATGAGCATCAACACGTTCAGAATCCGCCCTGTCCGGCCGTTGCCATCCGTGAACGGGTGGATCGCTTCGAACTGGTAGTGGGCGGCGGCCATCCTGACAAGTGGGTCGAGTCCGTCATCCGCATGGATGAATCGCTCCCAGTCTCCGAGCTTCTCGTTGATAACGTCGCGCCCCTCGGGCGGGCTGTAGATCACTTCACTAGTCCCTGGCCGGCCAATCCTGGTACCAGGTAGCGCGCGCACCTCCATCTCCCGCCCTTTGATGATGCTGCACACCGCAGATGCCGTAGACGTGGTGAGGCCGCGCTCGATGGTGTGGTCGAATCCCGCACGAAGCGCTGTTCGATACCGCAGCGTTTCGCGCGTCGCGGGATCAGCACCCGCGTCGTGGTCGAGATGCCGGAAGAGCTCATCTGTAGTTGTGACGATGTTCTCTATCGCGGAGCTCGCTTGCGCCTCGAGTATCGGGATGGTGTTGATCAGAACCGCTGGGTTGGGGATCGAGACGACCGCCTGGTCGAGTTGGGCGAGCGCAGAGTTGGCCCCGATGGCAGCCTTCAGCACCCGCCGCGTCTCTAGATCATCGGCGCTCGGCGGTGCAGGCAAATCGTTGTACGGCCGTTCAGGATCCCACTTGGTCACCCCGCATACGATCGCAAACCAAGTACCGATATGTAAAGTTTCGGAGGAAATTTTTACATGTTTTGAGGACGGTTGAGTTTGTTTTGCATATGGATGAAACGGCTCGCGGGCTCCGCCGGCACAAAACGCGTCAGGCCCCCTCGAAGGGGGCCTGAGCGGTGGTGGCAGGTACAGGATTCGAACCTGTGTAGGCGTAAGCCGACGGATTTACAGTCTGTCCTTCTTGGCGTTTGCTTGAACCGGCGTTGTTGACTGCGCTGTCAACCCGCTGGTCAGGATGCGGTTGGTGTTGGCAACGGTGGATGGTAAGCGAAACTGCTGCGGACGCACTGCGGACGCGCTGCCCTCAAGGAGCCTCGGGCGGCTCGTAGTTGAGGAGCAGCCGTCGGCTGGTCGGGGTGAGCCAAGAGACCGGTAGCACCGGTAGTGCCCCGATCGACCGCACGCGGTCTCCGCCGACTGCGTATCTGATGGCGGCCGTTCCGGCCGTAGGAGCTCGATCGCCGCGGTGATGTCATCGGCAGTCATCCGCCACCGCCGGCCCACCTTGTAGCCAGGGAGCACCGGTGAGGCTTCCCGCGAAGGCGTCTGGAGAGCCACTGGACGGCGGCCGGGCCGGAGTCCCCGCAGATGATCTCCGCCGAAATCTTCAAGCGAGTAGGTCATGATGCCAATCATGCGTTGGGCGCTCTGCTGGCACCTGGCCCAAGCAGGTGCTGGCCGGGTGCGTCGGACTCGAGCTTTCAGAGTTCTCCGCTGGGCACTATTACTTGCGCTCGTAGGACTCGCGGCTTCGCGGTACCTACACGTCGGCTCCGCCGAGCTGGCCGACTGGTTTGCCGCTGCTGGGACGATCTTCGCAGCATGGGCCGCGTTGCACATTGCCACTGCCGACAGACAACACCGCGAGCAAGTCGCCGAGGAGGAGGCTATCGCCCAGGCGCGACTCATCGATATCAGCTGGGAACACAGCGGCGCCAGCGACGAACACTTCTACCAAATGCGGATTCGCATCACCAACCTGAGCCGAGAACCCGTGCTGCAAGCAGTTCTAGTCGACGCGGTAGTCGACAGTTTCGGCGCCGGCGAATTCACACTGGCTGACCCCATTCCCAACCGGGTGCTCCGTATCGTGCCCCGGTTCGACCAACCCGGCGGTCAACTCTGCGAATTCGTCGTCGGACTCAAGAACGTCCACGGTGTGGTCTGGCGGCACGGAAGGGCTGACCACTACCCGATGAGAGTCGAAATCACGATCGAATGCGTTGACGCCTCGGCCCGGCATTGGAAGCTGTCGAGTGAGGATGACCCCCAATTGCACCGTTCACGCATAGACCCTTGGTACCGCGGACTCGTGGGCCATTACTCGTCACGAGAGTTCTGGCGACGCGTCCTCTGGGGAGTGCGATGACACATGTCGCCTCCAAGGGCTGCCCGACGTGACCGAATGTCGCGGCGAGGTCAGGAATGTCCATCGGCACTGCAACAATCGGTGTCACGACAGGCCGACGTGCGGCAAGGTGCCGAGAGGGGGTGATCATGTGTTTCCTGTGCCGCTGACGGTCACGATGACCGGTGTCACGAAGTCTCAGCTCGCCGGCTGGCGACGAGAGCCTGTCGTCCTGGCCCCCGAGTACGGCACCCGGCCGCGCGCGCTGTACAGCTTCCAAGACCTGGTTGCTCTGCGCACCTTCGCCCGACTGCGCTCCACCGTGTCCCTGCAGAAGATCCGCAAAGCTTTGTCCACTCTCGACATGCTCGAGCTCACCGAGCACCCCTCGAAGTACACGCTCGTCGCTCACGGCGAGTCGATCGCGCTCGTCGAGAACAGCAACGAAGCCATCGACCTGGTCGCCGCACCCACCACCAGGGTCATGGTCGAGATGGTCGATGTCTTCAACAGCTTCATCAACCGCAACGAAGTCAAGGTCGTCGATTTCAAGCACCCGAAGCCGGAGCTCGAAGTCAATCTGAACCGGCTCGGCGGCTGGCCGACGATCAGAGGCACCCGCGTCCCGTACGACGCGGTTGTCGACCTCGTCGCTGACGGCGACGTGTCGTTCGATGAGGTCGCTGAGTACTATCCCTCGGTCACTCCTGACGCCGTCGCTGACGCCGTGGCATTCGCGCAGCTCATCGAGGCGGCTGCGTGAAGATTTTCCTCGACGAGTCCTGCAACCTAAAGATCGTCGGCGCGGTCAGAGCGATGTTTCAGGACCACACATTCTTCGTTGGCGGCATCGACGTCGAGAAGGGGATCCTCGATATTCCGCTGTATCCCATCGTCGCTGGACTCGGCTGCGAGGTGTACATCTGCGCCGACAATGGCCAGCTCGACAAGCGGCCAGCCGAACGCGTCGCGTGCAGGCGAGCCGGTTTGCACTGGGTCGGTCTACGCAAGGTCCCGGCCAAAGGTAAGCGCGGCGCCACCGCTGACGCAGCGCGACTGATTGCGGCTTTCCTACACATCCTCGACGACGTTAAGGAAGCCGGCGCTCCCCGGTACTACCGGCTCGAGCGAGGCCCGAAGAACGCCGACGAGGCAATCGAAGAAGTCGGCGATCTCTGAGGCGGGGCCCCGTGCACCGTGGCCATGTTGAACGCGCGGCCATGAACACAACACCACTTATCACCACCGCGCTCTACCTCGTAGCCGTCTGCCTCCAGCTCGCCGAACGATGGGTCACACCCAGCCTCGAGATCTGGGAATCCGACACCCCCCCCAGCTCTACGCCTTCGCACTCCCTCGCCGCGAACGGAGGCGATGGGGGCACGTCCTGTTTGCCGCCGCGGCGCTCATCGGGCTGGGAACATCCATAGCGCAGCTGATCACAGATTTGGTCGCAGAATTCGAGGAGGAAGCCATGCCACAAGAGGTACTGGGGGACCGCCGACGGTCGTGATTCAGATGCGTAACCGCCGCGCTGGTGTCGAGGATCGGTGGTCGAAGACGGTCCGGTTACCTGACGGCTCCACTGAGGTTGTTCCGTCTGCCGCCCACGGTAAGGGTTTGCGTTGGCGCGCAAGGTATTCGACGGCAACGGTAAAGAGCACGCGAAGGGCTTCGGCCGGAAAGCTGACGCGCAGAACTGGCTGAACAAGCAGGTCAGTGACCAGGTGACGGGCACCTGGACGGACCCGGCGCTGTCGGCTGTCACGTTCGGGGCCATGGCCGAGCGGTGGATCGACACGAAGGTAAACAGTTCGGCCACGACGGTCGCCGGGTACCGCTCCCTGCTCGACACCATCGTCCTGTCGCGGTGGAAGGACACGGCGCTGCGGGATGTCCGGTTCGACGATCTGCAGGCGTGGATCACCGGGCTTTCGGTCAATGGCTCGGTTCGGTTCGAGGGCGCCGGCTTGAGTGCGTCGCGCGTGCGGTGGGCGAACGTCAAGGTGGTGCAGAAGCTCCTCGGCCACAAGTCGGCGGTCCTCACGCAGGACCGCTAGGGCCATCTGTTCCCCGGCGACCTGGACGCGCTCGCTGTCGCATTCGACGCGGCGGCGGGAACCGCTGCGGCGCTCTGCGGACGGACTTCCCCCGGATAGCAATCAGGCCCCCTCGAAAGGGGGCCTGATCAGTGTGGCAGGTACAGGATTCGAACCTGTGTAGGCGTAAGCCGACGGATTTACAGTCCGCTCCCATTGGCCGCTCGGGCAACCTGCCTGGGTACAACATGCGCTGCACAGCGCGGACAGCAGAATACAACGAGGACCGCCCTCGGGCACAAACGCGCGGGTAGGGGGCGGTGTCGGGAGCGTTCCCGGCGACGGCCAAGATGGGACGAGGTCCTATCACCACCGAGGAAGGAACGATTCCCATGGCGGATTCATCGTTCGACGTCGTCAGCAAGGTCGACCGTCAGGAAGTCGACAACGCGCTGAACCAGGCGGCCAAGGAGCTGGCCACGCGCTTCGACTTCCGCGGCACCGACACCACCATCGCCTGGAAGGGCGAGGAGGCCATCGAGATCGTCTCCTCGACCGAGGAACGGGTGAAGGCCGCCGTCGACGTCTTCAAAGAGAAGCTGGTGCGCCGGGACATCTCGATGAAGGCCTTCGACGCCGGCGACCCGCAACCGTCGGGCAAGACCTACAAGGTCAGCGGCACCCTCAAGCAGGGCATCGACAGCGAGCAGGCCAAGAAGATCACCAAGCTGATCCGCGACGAGGGCCCCAAGGGCGTCAAGGCACAGATCCAGGGCGACGAGATCCGCGTCAGCTCCAAGAAGCGCGACGACCTCCAGGCGGTCATCGCGCTGCTCAAGGGCTCCGACCTCGACGTCGCGCTGCAGTTCGTCAACTACCGCTGAGTGATTCACATGGGCGCCGAATTTGCTGTGGCGCGGCGCCCACCGCCCTAGTGTGAACTCCTATGGCAGCGAAGCGCGAACCCAGGGTCGTGGTCCTCGGAGGCGGGTCGTGGGGCACGACGGTTGCGTCGATCTGCGCGCGGCGCGGACCGACGCTGCAGTGGGTGCGTTCCGAGGACACCGCTCGCGACATCAACGACAACCACCGCAATTCGAAATACCTTGGCGACGAGGTGGAGTTGGCACACACGCTGCGGGCCACCACCGACTTCACCGAAGCCGCCGAATGCGCCGACGTGATCGTGATGGGGGTGCCGTCACACGGATTCCGTGGGGTGCTCAACGAATTGGCAACCCAGCTGCGGCCGTGGGTCCCGGTGGTGTCGTTGGTCAAAGGCCTCGAGCAGGGCACCAACTACCGGATGAGTGAGATCGTCGCCGAGGTCCTGCCGGGGCACCCCGCCGGAATCCTGGCCGGCCCCAACATCGCCCGTGAGGTCGCCGAAGGCTACGCCGCGGCCGCCGTACTCGCGATGCCCGACCAGCATCTTGCCGCGAACCTGGCACAGCTGTTCCGCACCAAGCGGTTCCGCACCTACACGACCGACGACGTCATCGGTGTGGAGATGGCCGGCGCACTGAAGAACGTCTATGCCATCGCGGTGGGCATGGGGTATTCGCTGGGCATCGGTGAGAACACCCGCGCCATGGTGATGTCGCGGGCGGTGGCCGAGATGTCGAAACTCGGTGTCGCCATGGGCGGCAACCGCGAGACCTTCGCCGGGCTGGCCGGCATGGGAGACCTGATCGTCACGTGCACGTCGCAGCGCAGCCGCAACCGTCACGTCGGCGAACAACTCGGTCAGGGTAAGACGATCTCGGAGATCATCTCGGCGATGAACCAGGTCGCCGAGGGCGTGAAAGCCGCGAGCGTGATCATGGAGTTCGCCGAGAAGTTCGGGATCCCGATGCCGATCGCCCGCGAAGTCGACGGCGTGGTCAACCACGGCTCCACCGTGGAGCAGGCCTATCGCGGCCTGGTCGCGGAGAAGCCGGGCCACGAGGTGCATGGCTCGGGTTTCTGACGTCCTAGTTGAAGAACGGGTTGGTGCCTTCCGGGCGCGCCAGCAGCGGGTTGACGGCGTTGACCACCCACGTGGCGTCGGGGGTGACGACGAACCCGGCCTGATTGCGGCTGTCCACGCACGAGGTGGTGGCGCCGTCGGTGCCGCAACTGACCGTGCCGAAGCTCAGCCGGGTGTTCGGCGGCAGCGCGTTGACCGGACCGTCGTACATCCGCAGCGGCGCCGACGCGAAGCCTGGGACGCCGCCGGTGGTGCCGCTGACCAGGTTGGCGCCCTGCGGCGCACCGGGCAGCGGGCCGTTGCAGCCGTAGCTGCCGGAGCGCTGCAGCATGCAGACCAGGTCTCCGACGCTGAACGCGTAGGCGGTGCCCTCGTAGATCGCGAAGTCCTTGGGGCTGACCGGCGGGTAGGCGTTGACGTTCGGCGCGGGAGGCGGCGGTGGCGGCGGCGCCGGTTGCGCCGCGGCGGTGGGGGCGCACACCGCACCGGCCGCTGCGACGCACGCAGCGCTGATCAGAAGTCGGGTCAGCACGATCACAGCTTAAGTGTCGTCACCGAGCTCGGCAGTGTTTCATCTGGCGGCTTCATTCCCGCCGAGATTGCATCCAGCGTGGCCGAAAAGCGTACTTGACGCGCGTGGAATGCAATTTCGGCGGTCAGTAGGGGCTGCGGCCGCCGCCGGCCATGGCCTCCAGGCGCGCGATGCGGTCGGCGATCGGCGGGTGCGTCGAGAACAGCTGCCCGATCTTCTCGCCGGAACGGAACGGGTTGGCGATCATCAGGTGCGCCTGATCGGCCAGCTGCGGCTCCGGCGGCAGCGGCGCGCGCTCCACCCCCGCGCTGATCTTGCGCAGCGCACTGGCCAACGCCAGCGGGTCACCGGTCAGCTCCGCACCGGACTGGTCGGCCTGGTACTCGCGCGACCGCGACACCGCCATCCGGATGACCGTCGCCGCGATCGGGCCGAGCAGCGAAACCAGCAGGATCGCAAACGGATTCGAGCCGCCCTCGCGGTTCCCACCGAACATGCTGGCGAAGAAGGCCAGGTTGGCCAGCGCGGTGATCACCGACGCCATCGCGCCGGCCACACAGGAGATCAGGATGTCGCGGTTGTAGACGTGGCTCAGCTCGTGACCCAGCACGGCGCGCAACTCACGTTCGTTGAGCATCTGCAGGATGCCGGTGGTGCAGCACACCGCGGCGTTGCGCGGGTTGCGCCCGGTGGCGAACGCATTCGGGGCGGCCGTGTCGCTGATGTAGAGCCGCGGCATGGGCTGGCGCGCAGTGGTGGCCAGCTCACGCACGATCCGGTACATCACCGGTGCCTGCATCTCGCTGACCGGCTGCGCGTGCATGGCCCGCAACGCCAGCTTGTCGCTGTTGAAGTACACGTAGGCGTTCATGCCGATGGCGAACAGGACCGCCAGGAACATGATGTTGCGCCCGAACATGGCGCCGACCCCGACGATCAGGCCCGAGAACACCGCCAGCAGCAAGAACGTCTTGGCCCTGTTGGCATGCGGATGCCAGGTCATCGCGGCTTGCCTCCTTCGAAAACGTGCGCACGTACCGTGCCTGCAGAAGTCATCGCCTGACTAACGCGCACGCGCCCCCCGCAGGTTCCGGATCCGTCAGCCGTCTCGGTGGACGGTGTAGCTGACGAGCGAGGCCAGCGCGTCGCGGCCCGGTCCCGCCGGCAGGAGGGCGAGTTCCTCCTCGGCCCGACGGGCGTACTCGGCGACCGTCTCCTTGGCCTTGCGGATTCCGTCAGACGCGCGCAGCAGGCGCAGCGCTTCTGCGACGTCGTCGTCGTTGTCGATGGGCTGGGCCAGCAGTTCGCGCAGCCGGTCGACGTCGGGACCCGAGTCGCGCAGCGCGTAGAGCACCGGCAGCGTGTGCACCCCTTCACGCAGGTCGGTGCCGGGCACCTTGCCCGATTCATCAGGATCGCTGTCGATGTCGATGATGTCGTCGGCGATCTGGAAAGCAGTCCCGACGATCGCGCCGATGCGGCTGAGCCGCTCGATCTGCTCCTCGTCGGCGCCGGAGAACGTCGCTCCGAACCGGCCGGAAGCCGCGATCAGGCACGCCGTCTTCTCGTAGACGACCTTCAGATAGTGGTCGACGGAGTCGACGTTCTCGGCCGCGCCGCGCGTCTCGCGCATCTGTCCGGTGACCAGCAGCGCGAACGTGTCGGCGATGATCCGCACCGCATCCGGTCCGAGCCGGCTGACCAGGCGCGACGCCGTCGCGAACAGATAGTCGCCGGCCAGGATCGCGATGTTGTTGCCCCAGCGGGCGTTGGCGCTCGGGGCGCCGCGGCGCATCTGCGCCTCGTCCATCACGTCGTCGTGGTACAGCGTGGCCAGGTGCACCAGCTCGATGACCGCGCCGGCAACGGTGACCTGCCATGCATCGGGTTCGGGACCCAGCTGCGCCGACAACACCGTGAACAGCGGCCGGAACCGCTTGCCGCCGGCTTCGAACAGATGGTGCACCGCCTCGGCCATCAGGACGTCGGCTTTACCCAGCTCCTCGGACATCAGCGCTTCGATGCGGGCGACGCCGTCACGGACGTCCTGAGCGAACTGAGCGTCGCCTAAGTCCACTCCTGCCACCACGTTCGCGGGCGTCCTCACACTGCCAACATACTGTGAACCATGAACCCGAGCGCTGATGTGGTCGTCGTCGGGGCCGGACCGGCCGGTTCGTCGGCGGCCGCCTGGGCGGCCCGGGCCGGGCACGACGTGTTGGTGATCGACTCCGCCGAGTTCCCCCGGGACAAGGCCTGCGGTGACGGGCTGACCCCGCGCGCCATCGCCGAGCTGCGCCGATTGGGGTTGGGTGCGTGGCTGGACGGGCGGGTCGCGCACGAAGGTCTGCGGATGTCGGGGTTCGGCGCCCACGTCGAGGTGCCGTGGCCGGGCCGGTCGTTCCCGCCGTCGAGCAGCGCCGTGCCGCGCACCGAACTCGACGACCGAATCCGTCTGGTGGCCGTCGACGACGGCGCGAAAATGAAACTCGGGGCCAAAGCAGTTGACACCGAACGCGATTCTGCGGGCCGGGTCACAGCGGTCGTGCTCGACAACGGTGAGGTCGTGCGATGCCGGCATCTGATCGTCGCCGACGGGGCGCGGTCCACGCTGGGCCGCGCGCTGGGCCGGCAGTGGCACAAGGAGACGGTCTACGGAGTCGCGATCCGCGGTTACATCGCCACGCCGCGTAGCGACGAGCCGTGGATCACCTCGCATCTGGAGCTGCGCTCCCCCACCGGTGAGGTGCTGCCGGGCTACGGCTGGATCTTCCCGCTCGGCAACGGCGAGGTGAACATCGGTGTCGGCGCGCTGGCCACAGTGAAGCGGCCTGCCGATGCCGGACTGCGGCCGCTGCTGAACTACTACACCGGCCTGCGTCGCGACGAGTGGGGTTTCGACGGCGACCCGCGGGCGGCGCTGTCGGCCCTGCTGCCGATGGGTGGCGCGGTGTCGGGTGTGGCCGGACCGAACTGGATGCTGATCGGCGACGCCGCTGCATGCGTGAACCCGTTGAACGGGGAGGGCATCGACTACGGGTTGGAGACCGGCCGGCTGGCCGCCGAACTGCTGGGGGCGGGATCCTACGAGACGGCATGGCCGGCGGTGCTGCGCGAGCACTACGCGCGCGGGTTCTCGGTGGCGCGGCGGCTGGCGCTGCTGTTGACGTTCCCGCGGTTCCTGCCGGTTGCGGGACCGGTGGCGATGCGGTCGTCGGCGTTGATGACGATCGCAGTGCGTGTGATGGGCAACTTCGTCACCGACGAGGACGAGGACATGGTCGCGCGGGTGTGGCGCGGCGCCGGGCGCCTCTCGCGTCGCCTCGACGACCGCCGCCCCTTCACGTGATTCCGGTCGCGCTGTTTTGCCGAGAGCGCGTGTTTGTTGGGCGACACGCCGGGTTTGGTGAGCATTTTGCGCGCGCTCGTCGGGCGCGACCGTGACGAACGTGTACCGCGCGCCGCTGCGGTCCCGAAGCGACGACGTCTATCCGGCCTCGACGCTGCGCCGTGCCCTCGAACTGGGGCGGTGCGGGTTCGGCGACCGCGGCCACGGCGGGCAGTTGGAGCGGCGGGTGGAGCGGTTCGCCGCGGCGCCCGACGGCTCGCTGGTGTGGACCCGTGACGGCGAGGGGTGGTACTGGCTCGGTCGCCTCGACGGCGCGTACTTCTACGACGTCGACGGTGAAGACGTCGACCTCGTGCATGTGCGACCGTGCCGGTGGCTCTCCGACCCGGTGGACGAATTACGTTGCCCCGCAGCGGTGATCGCGACGTTCGGTCGGGGTGGCCGCAACTTCCAACAAATCCACGACGCGCGTGTGGGCACGGAGTCCGAAAAGCTGTGGGATCAGCTCAGCGACTGAACTGACGTCGCGGATGCCGGCGGCGAGGTACCTGCGACCGGCCGATGGCAGGGCCCCCCGCCGAGCAGTCGGCGGCACTACAGACCCTCGCGTGCGCATCGAGCGCGCTTTCGTCGGCTACGAACGCGCGCGAAATGCCGGGAAAAGACGGCCTGTCGGCCAGCAGACGCGCGCTCTCGCCAAAACGAGGCGAGGGGATCAGGGCTTGGTGGCAGCGTGCAACGCGACGATGCCACCGGTCAGGTTGCGCCAGCGCACGTCGGCCCAGCCGGCCGCCTCGATGCGCTGCGCGAGCGCACGCTGGTCCGGCCACGCCCGGATCGACTCGGCCAGGTACACGTACGCCTCAGGATTCGACGACACCGCGCGCGCCATCCGCGGCAGCGCCTTCATCAGGTACTCCTTGTAGACGGTGGCGAACAGCCCGTTCGTCGGCGTGGAGAACTCGCACACCACCAGCCGACCGCCCGGCCGCGTCACCCGCGCCATCTCCCGCAAACCCGCGCTGTGGTCGACGACGTTGCGCAACCCGAAACTGATCGTCACCGCGTCGAAGGATTCGTCGGCGAACGGCAGCCGGGTCGCGTCACCGGCCACCTTCGGCACGTCCCGCGACGCCCCGGCGCGCAGCATGCCGACCGAGAAGTCCGCCGCCACGCACGACGCACCCGAATTCGCCAGCTCCACCGTCGACACCGCGGTGCCGGCGGCGAGGTCGAGCACCCGGTCACCGGGGCCGATCCGCAGCGCCTCTCGGGTGGCGCGTCGCCAGAACCGGTCCTGGCCCAGCGAGAGCACAGTGTTGGTCAGGTCGTAACGCCGTGCCACGCCGTCGAACATCGACGCGACCTCGTGCGGGTCTTTCTCCAGCGAAGCGCGGTTCACCGTGCCGACGCTACCTGTGAACAGCAGCGGACCGGGAATGGGCTCGGCCGGCGATACCTTGTTAGGCGTATGAGTGGAAAAGTCTGGTTCATCACCGGTACCTCGCGCGGCTTCGGGCGCGAATGGACGATCGCCGCGCTGGACCGCGGCGACAAAGTGGCCGCGACCGCCCGCGACACCGCCACGCTCGACGACCTGGTCGCCCGATACGGCGACGCGCTGCTGCCGATCGCCCTCGACGTCACCGACCGCGAAGCCGACTTCGCCGCGGTCAAGGCCGCACACGACCATTTCGGCCGGCTCGACATCGTCGTCAACAACGCCGGCTACGGGCACTTCGGGTTCATCGAGGAGATCACCGAAGAAGAAGCCCGCGCCCAGATCGAGACCAACGTGTTCGGCGCACTCTGGATCACCCAGGCCGCGCTGCCCTACCTGCGTGCCCAGCGCAGCGGCCACATCATCCAGGTGTCGTCGATCGGCGGCATCACCGCGTTCCAGAACGTCGGCATCTATCACGCCTCCAAGTGGGCGCTGGAGGGCTTCTCGCAGTCGCTGGCCCAGGAGGTCGCATCGTTCGGGATCCACGTCACGCTGATCGAACCGGGCGGGTTCTCCACCGACTGGGCCGGGTCGTCGTCGCGACGGTCCACCCCACTGCCCGACTACCAGGCGGTTCACGAGGAGGCCGACCGGATCCGCAGTCAGCGCGTCGCCGAACCCGGCGACCCGAAGGCCTCGGCACGCGCGATCCTGAAAGTCGTCGACGCGCCCGAACCGCCGCTGCGGGTGTTCTTCGGCGAGCTGCCGCTGCAGTTGGCCAAAGCCGACTACGAGAGCCGACTCAAGACGTGGGAGCAGTGGCAGCCCGTCGCCGTGGAGGCGCAGGGCTGAGGCTCACGCCGCTCGGCGGGCGCGGGTCCCGATGACCGCCTCGTAGTGACCCAGCAGCTCGTCACAGATGACCGGCCAGGTCCGGCCGAGGACGCTGCGTCGCGCGGCCGGCGCGTACCGGGACCGTTCGGCCACCAGATGGGCCACCGCGGTGGGCAGTCGACGCTCGAAGTCGGCCACCGGCAAGAGCAGGCCGGTGTGCATCGGGGCCACCAGATCGCGCGGCCCACCGGCATCCGGAGCGACGACCGGCAAGCCCGAAGCCATGGCCTCCTGCACCGTCTGGCAGAACGTCTCGTGCTCGCCGGGATGAACGAAGACGTCCATGCTGGCGTAGGCGGTCGCCAGCTGCGGCCCGTACAGCGCACCGGTGAACACTGCTGCAGGCAAACGCTTTTCGAGTTTGGTGCGGTCGACGCCGTCACCGACGACGACCAGTTGCACATCGTCGCCGAGAGCTGAGAGCCGTTCGACGTGCTTCTCCGGGGCGAGCCGGCCGACGAACCCGACGATCGGTTTGCCGTGCGGTGACCAGGTCCGCCGCAGCGCGTCGTCACGCGCCGACGGGACGAAACCCGTGACATCGACACCGCGGGCCCAGCGGTGCACCCGCGAAACACCATGGTCAGCAAGGTCTTTCATGGCTGCCGTGGACGGCGCCAGCGTCCGGTCCGCGTGGTTGTGCAGACGACGCGTCCACACCCAGGCCGCGCGGGACAACGCCGCGACGCCGTAGCTCTGCGCGAAGCCGGCCACGTCGGTCTGGAACACCGCGACGGTCGGCACTCCGAGGCGGCGTGCCGCATGAACCCCGCCCCAGCCGAGCAGCGCCGGGGAGGCCAGATGCACGACGTCGGGATCGAAGCCGCGCAGCACACCGACCATCCGCGGCCACGGGATGCCCAAGGGCAACGAGGTGACCGTCGGGAACATGCGCGACGGCACCCGGTGGACGCGGACCCCGTCGTACACCCGCTCGGCGGCGGGCTGTCCCGGCGGAGTGTCCGGGGCGATCACCATGACCTCGTGGCCGGTGCGGCGCAGGTGCTCGATGACCCGCAGCACCGAATTGGTGACGCCGTTGACGTTGGGGAGGAAGGACTCTGCGACGATCGCGACGCGCACACCGGTGACGCTGACACCACGACCTGTCGGGAAGGTTGCCGCCAGGGATATGTCGCGAGAACTGTGCTGAGAGGATGGTCGTATGCGTTCGTCCCGATGGCTCGCCCTGGTCGCAGTGATGTGCCTGCTGACCGGGGCCGTCGGCTGCGCCCGGCAGGTGACGGGCACCGCCAAGCCGCCGGCGGTCACGGCGCCGCTGGCACTGTCCGAAGACGGCTACGGCGTGATCGCGGGTTTCGACACCGCCCCGGCCCAGATCGAGATCTACACCGAGCCGCAGTGCACTCACTGCGCGACCCTGCAACGGGACTTCGGCGACGACCTCGCCTACTACATCGCGGTCGGCGCCCTCCAGGTCACCTACCGGCCGCTGACCTTCATGGACGTCGACTACGAGGGCTACTCGGCCACGGTGGCCAACGCGATGTTCGTCGCCGCCGAACCGGTGGGTCCGGTCACCGCGACCGGCGCGCAATTCCAGCGCTTCGTGGGGCAGCTGTGGGGCAACCAGGACCCGGGTGGCCAGCCGTTCAGCAGCGCGGAGCTGCGGGACATGGCGCTCGGCGCCGGTCTGCCAGAGCCGGTGGCCGCGAACGTCGCCCAAGGCGCGGCGAGCGTCGACGTCGTCGACATGGACGAGACCAACTACACGCTCCTGTTCGAGGTCGATCCCGACGAAGCCGGCACCCCCACGGTGTTCGACCTGCGCGCCGAGCAGAAGCTCGACATCTACGACGCCAGCTGGCTCGACGAGCTCGTCGCGTCCTGACCCTCGACGATGCGCCGCTGGATCACCGCAGTCCCCGCCAGCGCCGCGCCGGCGACGATCCAGCCGACCACCGCGATCGAGCCGGCGGGAATGATCGCCAACGAGGCGTCACGGTCGCGGACGCGGACCAGATCGGGATCGTTGACGTCGTACTCGACGTAGATGCGCATCCCGTTCTCGAGTTCGGAGGGATACAACACCCCCAATTCGGGCCGGTAGGTGACGCGGTCGGGCGTGACGAACTCGATCGTCGACCGGCGCGGACCCGCGTCGAGCACGTTCGCCTCGGCCACCCCCATGTTGCGTTCGATCTGGCGGTCGTTGCGCCACGCCCCGAGCACCAGCAGCACCGACTGCAGTGTCACCAGGCACGCCGCCACCACGATGCCGATCCGGACACGACGCAGGATGCGGCCGCTGCGGGTCTCCCCCGGCTCGCCGTACAGATGCGGAATCACGATCTGCCACAACGCCTTCAGGCGCTGGACGAAGCTCACGGGGCGGGAATCGTTCGCTCCGCTCACAGGACCGGAATCGTTCGCTCCGCTCACCGGGCCGGAATCGTTCGCTCCGCTCACAGGGCCGGAATCGTTCGCTCCGCTCACAGGGCCGCCCTGATCGACGCATGCAACGCCCGCAACGACGACCGGTCGGCCTTGACCTCCAGCACCCGCATGCCGTCGAACGGCTCGTCGAGTGCCTCGGCCAATTGCGCGGCCTCGATCTGTCGGCTCTCCACGTGGTAAGCCCGGCACAGCGCCCCGACATCGACGTCGTGCGGTGTGCCGAAGACACGTGACGACACGTCGGAGAAGCGGGGGTCGCCCTGTTCGAGGAGTTCGAAGATGCCGCCGCCGTTGTCGTTGGACACCACGATGGTCAGTCGCCGCGGGGTCGGTTCGGTGGGCCCGATCAGCAGGCCGGAGCTGTCGTGGACGAAGGTGAGGTCACCGATCAGGGCCACGGTGCGACCGCCGCTGCGCTCATGCGCCAGCGCCGCGCCGATCGCCGTCGACACCGTGCCGTCGATACCGGCGACACCGCGGTTGGAACGCACCTTCACCTCGGCGGCGGCGAAGCCGACCAGCGCGACGTCGCGAACCGGATTCGACGCGCCCAACACCAGTTGATCGCCGGGCCGCAACGTGTCGGCGACCGCCGCGGCCACGTGCAGCCCGGTCGTCAAGGGATGCGCGGCAAGCTGTCCCCGCACCGCATCCACGGCATGGCGGTGCACGTCGGCGCAACGGCGCAGCCAGGCGGCCGACGGCGCGCCAGAGATGACGGCGCGGGTGCCGGTGGCCTGCGAGTTGCCCGAGACATCGGGCCAGCGCGGCCCGGTGGTCAACGCGTACACCGGAATCGACGAGTCGGCCAGCAGCGCCGAGACCGGCCGGTGCAGGGTCGGACGCCCCAGCATGATGACCTGCTTGGGCCGAATCAACCGCAGCGCCAACGGATGCAGCGGATTCTGCGGCTGCGGTGCGGTGGGCTCGGCGACGGTCGGCAGGTGCGACAGATTGGGATGCACACCCGCGCCGTGGCCCGCGATCACGACGGTGTCGGGGGTGACGTCGATCTCCAACGGCTGGTCGAACGTCACCGGCGGGGTGTAGGTCCACGGCTTGCCGTCCGGGCGTCCATCGGGCGCGTACGGCACCGCCGGCTCCTCGGCGTCGGGCACCAGCGGCTCACGCAGCGGGATGTCGAACTGCACCGGACCGGCGTTGGCCGACCGAGATCCGGTGGCCGCCACCAGGACTCGACACGTCGCCGAACGCCACTGGGCGTTGAGCGCATCCATGTCAGCGGTTTCCTCGGCCAGACCCAGGCTGATGTTGGCGCGCACCTGCGTGCCGAAATAGCCCAGCTGCTCGAAGGTTTGGTTGGCGCCGGTGCCGAGCAGCTCGTAGGGCCGATTCGCCGACAACACGATCAGCGGGACCCGCGCATAGTTGGCCTCCACCACGGCGGGCCCGAGGTTGGCCACCGCCGTACCCGACGTCATCGCGACACAGACCGGCGCGCGTTCGGCCACGGCCAAGCCGATCGCCAGGAAGCCGGCGGTGCGCTCGTCGATTCGCACGTGCAACCGCAGCCGGCCGGCGCGGTCGGCGTCGTGCAGCGCGAAGGCCAGCGGCGCGTTGCGCGACCCCGGGCACAGCACAACGTCGCGGACGCCGCCGCGGATCAGTTCGTCGACGACCACCCGGGCCTGCGCCGTCGATGGGTTCACCACTACAGGGTATCGGCGAAGAAATTGAGGATCGCGGTGTTGACCGCCTCGGGCTTCTCGATGAAACCCAGATGACCCGTGGCCGGAATCTCCAGAAAGCGGGCGTTCGGCATCGCGTTGGCGACCTCGCGGCCCAGGTAGGACGGCAGCAGCACGTCGTCCTCGAAGCCGATGACCAGTGCGGGGGTCTGGATGCTCTGGTAGGCCGGCAGCCGACTGCCCTGTGGGGCGATCGACAGTTGTGCGCGCAGCCCAGGGGTGTATTTCTGCGGCCACATGGTGAACATGTCGATCCAGTCGCGCACGGCGTTGTCGTCGTTGAGCGTCTTGGGCGAAAAGCTCTCCAGCAGACGGATTTTCGCTTCGTACTCCTTGGGAAGCTGCACGCCCGAGGCGGTCATCGCGCGCTCGGCCTCACCGAAGAACGTGCGGGTGCGGTCGTGGCGGCCGCGGGTGGCCATCAGCACCGCCGAACGCACCAGCTCCGGGCGGGCCACCATGAGCTCCTGCGCGATGAAGGACCCCATCGAAACGGCCACGATGCGCACCGGAGCCAGGCCGAGGCGCTCGATGATCCCCGCCACGTCGCTCACCATCGTCTCGGTGCTGAAGTCCGACGCGTTCTCGGTGGCGCCGACACCGCGGTTGTCGAACGTCACACAGCGATAACCGGCACGAGCGAACACGGGTACCTGATGCAGGTGCCAGGTCCGGCCGGCACCGCCGCGACCTGCGATGAACAGCACGGGCTCCCCGGAGCCGCGATCGTCGTATGCCAGATCCACCCCGCCGACGCTACTGGAGCGATTTCGGCGTGCTTATCGACGGTCAGCGACGACAAGCACGCCGAAATCGCTCGGGATGGAACCGGAAGGCGCCCGCCGACGTCCGCTAGTACATGTTGGACGCATTCCTGCGCAGTCACGACGGCGTCATCACGCTGGCCCAGGCCCGCTCGGCCGGCCTCAGCCAGGCCGCGGTGCAACGGCGCGTTCGGTCGGGTCGCTGGGTGCGCTGCGCCCGCGGGGTGTATTTCGTCGACGACCGACCGTTCACCGATGCCGCCCGCATCAGAGCGGCAGTGTGGAGTTACGGTCCGTCCGCCGTCGGCAGCGGATTGACCGCCGCCTGGTGGCACGGCCTCACGAAGTTTGCCCCCGAAGTCGTCGAGATGACGATCCCGAGGGACAGCAACGGTCGCAGGCGCGTCGGCTGTCGACCGCGTCGCCGCGACCTCACCCGCACGGACATCGTGGAAGTGAACGGGCTGAACGTCACCGATCTCGCGCTGACAATCGTCGAAGCCGCGGCCCGACGGGGTGGCGGGCCTAAACTGCTGGACTGGGCGCTGCAGACGACCCGAATCGATCTGCCGGCGCTGTGGGCAGCGCATCTGCGCCACACCGGCCGATACGGCTCACCGCGAAGTAGGCGGCTGCTGCAGGCTGCCGACAACGGTGCGCGGTCGGAAGCAGAGCGGCTGCTGCTGAGGTTGCTGCGGGAGGCCGGAATCAGCGGGTGGCGGGCGAACTACCGGGTGGGCGGTTACCGCGTCGACGTCGGCTTCCCCGGTTCGAAGGTGGCCATCGAGGTCGACGGGTTCGCATTCCACAGCGGTGCCGCAGAGTTCCAGATCGATCGCACGCGTCAGAACGACATCGTGCTGATGCAGTGGCAGGTGCTGCGCTTCACGTGGCTGGACCTCGTCGAGTACCCCGAGCGCGTCGTCCAGGTCATCCGCGCCGCGATTTCGGCGTGATTGTCGACGCTCAGCGTCGCTTGGCACGCCGAAATCGCACGGAACGGAGGGCGGCGTCCCAGAGCAGTCCGGTCGCAGCGCCCAGCGCAGCCGGCTTGACCAGCTCGCGGCCCATCATCGCGGCGGCGGCAGCCTTGGTCGACGCCGAGGCCTTGGACATGTGGCCGCTGTCGAACGGCGGCTGCGGGTCGTACTCCATCGACAGCTGAATGGCCCTGGCCTTGCTCTCACCGCCGATCTGCGCAGCCAGCCACAGGCCCAGGTCGATGCCCGCGGACACTCCGGCGCAGGTGACGGTCTTGTCGTCGGCGCGCACGATGCGCTCGTCGTCGACGGGCGTGGCCCCGAACGTGCGCAGGAACGGCAGCGCCGCCCAGTGCGACGTGGCGCGTTTGCCGTCGAGCAGCCCCGCCGCCGCGAGAATCATCGACCCCGAGCACACCGACGCCGTCCACGTTGTCGTCGCGTGGGCGCTGCGCACCCAGTCGAGCACCTTCGCGTCGCGCGCGTGTTCGGTCGACGAGAAACCGCCGGGGACGAGCAGGACGTCCGGGGTCGGGGTTTCGTCGAAGCTGTGCGTGGCGCCGACGAGCAGCACCGCGGAGTCGGCCGCGATCGGACCGGGTTCGTGCCAGACGAACCGGACCTCGGCGTCGGGCAGGTACCGCAGTGACTCGTAGGGGCCGATGAAGTCGAGCGCGGTGAAGCCCGGGTAGAGCATGATGGCGATCTGCATGGTGTCTCCTTGGGTCAGGCGAACGTCTTGCGGTACTGGTCGGGCGGAATGCCGAGACGACGAACAAAGGTGCGGCGCAAGGTCTCTGCGCTCCCGAACCCGCAGCGGGCGGCGATCACCGCCATGGTGTCGTCAGTCTCCTCGAGTTGCCGGCGTGCGGCTTCGGTACGGATGCGCTCGACGTAGGCGCCCGGCGCCTCCCCCACCTCCTCGGTGAAGACCCGGGTGAAGTGGCGGGGGCTCATCGCGGCGCGCCGGGCCAGTTCGGCGACGCTGTGCGCGCCGCCGGGGTGCGCTTCGACGGCTTCCTGCGCGTCGCGGATCGGGGTGCGTCGCGCCCGCGGCATCCACACCGGCGCGGCGAACTGGGTTTGCCCGCCGGGCCGGCGCAGGTACATCACCAGGTAGCGGGCGACGGTCTGCGCGGCCTCGGTGCCGTGGTCGTCCTCGACCAGCGACAGCGCCAGATCGAGCCCCGCCGTGACGCCCGCGGCCGTCCACACCTTCGCCGAACTGCGCACGAAGATCGGGTCGGGGTCGACGGTGACGTTCGGGAACTCCGCGGCCAGTTCCGCCGCGTAAGCCCAGTGCGTCGTGGCCACGCAGCCGTCGAGCAGGCCGGCTTCGGCGGCGAGCACCGCGCCCGTGCAGACGCTCACCACGCGGCGGGCGGTCGTCGACACCGCGGCGATCCACCCGATCAGCTCGCTGTCGCGGCGGGCGGTGTGAGTGCCGACGCCGCCGGGGATCACCACGGTGTCCACCGGTGCGGACGGGTCCGGTAGCGGCTCGGCGACCAGCGTCAGCCCGGTGCCGGTGTGGACCGGGACGCCGCCGGAGGCGACCACTCGCACGTCGTAACCCTCGCCGCCGACCGCGGCCACGAACGCCGACGCTCCGTTGAACACCTCGAACGGCCCGACCATGTCGAGCGCCTGCACGCCGGCGAAGCCGACCACCAGCACTGTGCGCACCATGCACTCAGTCTCTGGCCTGCCGACGATGTCGTCTAGGCCATGGATCCCACAGATCAGGACAACAGCGGATGGCAGGCGCGGACGCGGTCGATCCACCACTGCCGTCGCTGCGGGGTGACGGCCAGCGCGGCCAGCCGTGCGGGGTCCGGCGTCACCGTCGTGGCCGGGAGGCTGCCGTCCACCGGCACCGGCGGTTCGGCGACATCCTCGACGAACAGACTGCCGGTGCCCAGCCCGCACGCATGGGTCAGACGCGGTAGCGCAGCAGCGGCCACCAGCCCCGTGCCGATCCCGACCGCCGAGTCCAGCGCGCTGGACACCACGATCGGCACGTCGATATCGGCGGCGATGTCGAGCATCGCGGCCACGCCACCCAGAGGCGCGACCTTGAGCACGGCGACGTCGGCCGCGCCGCTGCGCACCACGTGCAGCGGGTCGGAGGCCTTGCGGATGCTTTCGTCGGCGGCGATCGGCACGTCGACCTGCCGGCGCACCTCGGCGAGTTCGGCCACGGTGCGACACGGTTGTTCGACGTACTCCAGCGCGCCGTCGGCCGTCAGCGCCCGCGCCGCCGCGACCGCCTCGGCCACCGTCCAGCCGCCGTTGGCGTCGACCCGCACCGTCGGCACCAGGGCGCGGACGGCGTTGACGCGCGCCACATCGTCGGCCAGCGACTGACCGGGTTCGGCGACCTTCACCTTCGCTGTCTGCGCGCCCAGGAATCGCGCGACGATGTCGGGCACCGCCGCCGCCGGCACGGCGGGCACGGTGGCATTGATCGGGATGCGGTCGCGGCGCACAGCCGGCACCGGTCGGTACGCCGCCTCGATCCCGGAGGCCAACCAGTGCGCGGCCTCGGCAGGCTCGTACTCCACGAACGGCGAGAACTCACCCCAACCGTGCGGCCCCTCGATCAGAGCCACCTCGCGAACGGTGATGCCGCGGAAGCGAACCCGCATCGGCAATGCGACCACGTGCAGGCGATCGAGAACGTCGGACAACTCCACCACCGCTTCATCGTGGCCCACCCACTCCGAAATTGGTGTCATCGGGGTGTCCGCGCCGCACCGATACTGATCAGGTGAGTGTGACGGTGTCGGAGGTGGAAGCGTCACGCCCCGACGACGTGATCGCCGCGGCGGACAGGTTGCGCGGCAAGGTGGGCGACCTCGACACGGCCATCGGCGAGCAACGTCGTCAACTCGAAATCATGCGGCGGCACTGGCAGGGCGCCGGGGCTGATGCCGCCATCGCCAAGGGCGAGCAGGAGTTGGCGCGACAGCAGCACTTGCGTGCGCGTCTGCATCTCATGGCCGAGACTCTGCAGCGCGGCGGGACCCGACTCGGCCGCATCCGCACTGCGCTGCTGGCGGTGGTCGAGCCGCTGCGCCGCACGGGCTGGCGGATCTCCGACGACGGGGTGGCCACGCCGCCGTGGTTCGCGCCGTTACCCGTGCGGGCGCTGGCGCCGGCCCATACCGCGCTGATCAAGAAGCTACTGGGGCTGTTCGCGTCGGCCGACGAAGCGACCGCCGACGCGATGCGCGCGGCATGGGGGTTGCCGCCGACGGTGGTGATTCCCGGTGCACCAGCCGATCCGCCGACCGACCCCGGGCACGGCGAACACGGTTCACAATCCCCCGGCATCGGCGACCGGGTCGCCGAACAGGCGATCGCCGCGGCTGCCGAAGCCGCCGACGTAGCGGGCTGGGATCACGCCGCCGAACACCTGCGTCACTACCTCGACAACAGCGGCGAGGATCTCGAGCTCGACGTCGACACGTTCCTCGACCAGGTCCCCGGAGCGCAGCAGCGCACCGACGAACTGGTCAACCAGGAGGTCGCCCGGATCGTCGCCGACGCCGAACGCAGCGGCAACTACGGACAACCCATTCCGTTCCAGACCGGTTGGCAGGACGGCACTGTCAACAAGGACGCGAACGCCGACTGGTACTACGCGGTGGGTTCCTACGAGCAGTCCGCGTCGGGCGTCGTCGTCGTACATCCCCCGAGCAGCCCGGGCGCCAAACCGAGGGTGTCGGTGGAGTACCGGACCCACGTGTTCGACCGGTACAACTGGGACGGCGGAAAGAGCGTGGAGATCCTGGGCCAGACGATCACCGACGACCAGATGGGCCGACTGCACACTGTCGGGCTCGCGCAGGAGTACGACATCCGCGGCACCTCGCAGACGTACCGTTACGAAGGCGCCGCACCCGGGCCCGGCGGTCCCGTGCCGCTCCCGCCGGCGCAGCCGACACCGCGCGGGCTGCAGAGGCCCGCCTGAGAGAGGAGTCCGTGTGCCGTCGTTCTGGGTGTGGCTGTCGCTGGTCCCCGCCGCAGCAATGGTGTTGTCGGGCTGTTCCTCGGGGGAGCCGGACACTTCCGGGATCGTCGCCACCGCAGAGCAATTCGGCGGCATCCGGTTACCCGCCGACGTCGAGGTCCTCGGTGCGCGTGCCGACACCGGCGGGCCGGACGACTCCTATCGTCTGTCGGTCAAGACCACTCCGGAGGGCGCCGACCAGCTGGTCGAGGACTCGGGGCTGGCGGGCGGGCGGCCGGAGGAGCCGGGTTTCGTCATCTACACCCAGGACATCGTCGCCGGACCCGAACTCGTCGCCGGGTCGGGCGTGCTGAGCTGGCAGGACCGGATCACCAACGGCGACGGTCGCCTGGTCAGCCGCAACATCACCGTCGACGAGCGCCAGTCACCGGAGGTCTACGTGCACCTGCTGGTGTTCGACGTGTCCTGACCCGCTACACCGTCGCGCGGTCGCGACCCTCCCAATGTGGTTTGCGGAGTTCCTTTTTCAGGATCTTGCCGGTCGGGTTGCGCGGCAACTCGTCGACGATGTCGATGCTCTTCGGGCACTTGTAGCCCGCAAGCCGCTCGCGGGCGAAGGCAATGAGGTCTTTCTCCGAGACGTCGGACGCGGTGACGACGACGGCCTTGACCGCCTCGCCCCACTTGTCATCGGGCACACCGATGACGGCGACGTCGGTGACGGCCTCGTGCTCGGCGAGGACGCGTTCCACTTCGATCGAGTAGATGTTCTCGCCACCGGAGATGATCATGTCCTTCAGCCGGTCCTCGACGAAGATGTAGCCGTCCTCGTCGACGTGGCCGATGTCGCCGCTGCGGAACCAGCCGTCCTCGGTGATCGCCTCGGCGGTGGCGTCAGGCAGGTTGTGATAGCCCTTCATCAGTTGGTCGGTGCGGAACCACAATTCGCCCTGCTGACCGGTCGGGACCTCCTCCAGCGTCTCCGGGTCGACAACACGGAGCTCGGCGTTGTTGGTCAGACGTCCGGCGCTCTGCAACCGTTCCGGACGGTCGGTGCTGCGATGGTCCTCGGGCATGAGCCGGCTGATCACCCCGCACACCTCGGTCAGACCGTAGACCTGGATGAATTCGGTGTCAGGCCAGGCCTTGAGCGCCTGCCGCAGCAACGGCAACGGCATGGGCGCGGCACCGTAACCGAAGGTCTTGAGCGCGCCGAACAGTTTGATCGCGTCCTCGCCGGCTTCGAGCACCGTGGCCAGCACGGCCGGTACCAGGAAAGTGCGGTTGGCGCCCTTGAGGATGGCGTCGGCGAGTGTTGCGCCGTCGACCACCCGGGTCATCACGCTGGGGACGCCCGCGTAGATGCCGAACTGAATCCACGACGACCCGCCGACGTGGAACAGCGGCATCGAGACCATGCTCTTGTCACCCTCGGCGAACTCGTAACCGTCCTGGTTGTTGACCGTGTGGGCGATCAGGTTCCGCTGGGCGATCTCCACACCCTTGGGCCGGCCGGTGGTTCCCGACGAGTACATGATGATCGCGACATCGGAGGGGTCGACGTCGTCGCTGCGTTCGACGGGTTCGGCGGATGCCAGCAGCGCCTCGTATTCGTCGTCGCCCTGCGGTGTCACGGTGATGATGTGCTCGATGGCGGGCAGCTTGTCGGCGATCTTGTCGATCACCGGCTTGAACTCCGCGCCGACGATCAGCAGCTTGGCACCGGAATCATTGATGACGTAGTCGAGTTCGTCCGCGGCGAGACGGAAGTTGAAGATCGCGGTGGCCGCACCCAGCGATGCGGCCGCGAAGGTCAGCTCGACGCACGCGGGGTGGTTCATGTCCAGGAACGACACGACGTCACCGCGTTTGATCCCCCGTTGCGTGAGGGCCCCGGCCAGCCGGCGGATGCGGTCGTTCCATTGCGCCCAGGTCCAACTGCGGTCGAGGTAGACCATCGCCTCGGCGTCGGGTGTGGTTCGCGCCCAATGGGACACGCGGTCGTCGAGGAGACGGGGTTCGGGCAGCTCGGACATGGTCACAGGGTGCCATGCCCCGGTGCGACACCATGCATTTTCATCCAAACCTCCAGTTGTTCAGTGGACCAGCGGGGCCAGGTAGGCCTGCGCGTATCGGGTGACCGCCGTGTCGTCGCTGACATCCAGTACGGGTGTGCTGACCTGGACCAGCGAAGCCGCCAGCCGGATGTGCAGTTCGGCCACGGCCAGCAGCTCGTCGTCGGACATCGTGGCCCCCGCCGCCCGCAACGCCTTGGCCATCGCGGTGGCCGCGCTGGTCAAAAACTGTCGGGCTTCGCCGACCATGCTCGCGGTGGCGGTGAAGTCGTCGTCGAGTTGCAGGAAGCGGCGCATCACCGGTTCACCGGTGAGCAGACGCACCCCCTCCCGGAACGCGGCCACCGCGGCCTGTTGCGGCCCGTCGTCGATCGCCACCGTTTGCAGCCGGGCCATCGCGAATTCGAAGATCTGGCGGCCCAATTCGGTGATCAAGGTGTCGCGGCTGGGGAATCGGCGGTACAGCGTGCTGCGACTGACTCCCGCCTGCCGGGCGATGACGTCCATACTGAGGCGGCCGACCCCGACGAGCGCGACTTCCTCGGCGGCCGCCTTGAGGATCGCCGACTCCTGCTCGGTGCGGCTGTCGGTGTTGCGGCGACGCATCAGGGCCCGCCGACGGGGCAGCGCCCAGCCGGCGGGGCGAACGAATCCAACGCCACGGACCGATGCAGGCGCACCAGCTTCTCGTATTCGATCCGGTTGCGGGCCAGCGGGATCAGCAGCAGCCGGTCCGGCAGGACGCGCCACGCGATCTGCAGCAGCCCGGTGTAGAGCGCAAATTCGCGGTCATGACGGGCCTGCCAGTCGAAACCGGTGAGCTCACGGATGCCCGGGTGCAGAATGCCGAACGAGCAGACCTTGACCACTCGGCCGGCGACGGGGCGCAGCACCATCCACGACGGTGTGAGCGCTTTGCGCAGGGCCGGCGGCAGCACCAGGGTGGGTAGCGGCAACCGGGTCAGGTCCGCGGTGACGCGACGCAGGAACGGATTGGAGGCAAGTTCCTCGCGCACCATCGTCTCGTAGTAGTCGGTGGCCTCGTCGTAGGTGGCGGGCAGTTTCGCGCTCTTGCCGGGCAACTCGAGCGAACTGAACGCTTCGAGCAGTTGCTGGTAGGCGAGCTCGCGTTCGGCCTCGTTGAGGGTGTAGCCGGTGGCAGGGGTGAACGAGTTGAGCACCAGGAACAAGCCGCTGACCGCGATCCAGTTCCACAGCTTGGGGTCGAGCGCGCTGTAGCGCACGTCGGAGAAGTCGCCGACGCCTTTGCCGCGCACCTCGCGATGCATGGTCTTGAGCCGCTGACCTTCCAGCTCGCGGTCGCGGGCGTCCCCCCAGATCGCGAGAAACGCCGAGAAGCCGCTGCGCACACCGCGATCGGCGAAGTTCTCGGCGAAACGTCCGGTCTTGTCGACCGCGGCGGCCACCGGCACCAGCGCGACCTCGTCGAACGCCGCGGCGCCGAAGAAGCCGCCGAAGACGCTGCCGGAGTGCTTGCGGAATTCCCGCATCACACGCGGTCGCACGGGTTGCGTACTTGTTCGAGGAACTTCGTTGACGACCGCGACCATGGGGTCCTCCCGGATTGCTGTTGACACAAAGACTAGCTTTTTGTGTCAACATGTCAATGGTGCGGGAGGGCGCGCTCGGCGGGCGCGAGGGCGCGCTCGACGGGCGCGAGGGTGCGCGAAATGCTGACAGTTCTCGGTGTGTCGAGGGACAGACACGCGCGCTCGCGAAGCAAGGCGCTCGCGGTGTCAGGCGCCGGCGCAGACTCCGGAGTCGCGGATCACGGTGCCGTAGACATTGGCGGTCGCGATGTTGGCGTTGATGACCCCGGACGGCCACCGCTGCTTGATCTTGTCGCTGATCTGGGTGAACTGATACCAGAGCCGGTAGATCGAATCACCGTGGAACAGCGGCGAATACTCGCTCTGGTCCGGATAGTTGATGATGAACAGGGTGTGCGCCCGCGGATCCAGGAATGCCGCGGACTGGTCGAGGTTGGCCGCCACGATATCGCCGGCCTCGGTGACCCCGGGACGCGACCAGTCGTCATCCTGGTCGGCGAGGAAACGCTGGAACCCGAACACCTGACCCATCAGCTCGCCGTATTGGGCGTTGAACCACTGGCAGGACTCCCGCTGCGCGGTGATCTGCTGCGGGGTGACGCGGATCTGCCAGAGGTTGTATGGGAACGGGGTGTAATCGGGCTGCCAGTCCGATGGGTACGGCGTGAACACCGGCAGCGTCGGCGCGGCCGGCTCCGCGTGACTCGGCGGCGCCGCGACGAGCAGCAGGCCCACCGCAAGAGTCAGCACCCACCGGAACATGGCTACACTCCACCGAATTCGGGCCGAAGGATCGGTGCCAGCGCCGCGAGCGGGATGTGGGCCTGCACGGTACCCCCGTCCATCGACCACTGCATGAGCCCCGGCGTGAAGTTGGTCGGGCGATCCCTGCCTACCGGGTAGTCGGGCATGTAGATGATCAGTTCGTCGGGTGTCAGCGCCCACGCCTTGTACGCCCCGGAGTACACCTTGTCCGGGGTCCAGCGGTCCGGGGTGAACGGATAGGTGCCGGGCTGGTGCGGTGGCGGCGCGGCATCGAGGGCGGCGACGATGAACGGCGCACCCAGGCGCGGGATCTCGGCCATGTGGTCGACGCCAGGTTTGAACAGGTCAGCCAGTTGTATCTGTCGCCCGTCGGCGAAGGTGAAGGTGCGGTAGGCGTCGCTGATGATCGGTGCGTTCGGATGCGCGAGAGCGTCGGTACCGACCGTGCCCGAGTACATCTCGTGGAAGACGACCGTCATCGCCTCGCCGTGCTGAAAAATCTGGAAGTGCTGTTCTCCGAAGCTGTTCTGGACCGTCTTCTTCGCCGCATTGCGCCAGTTGTTCATCAGGTTGGTGAGGTACTCCCGAATCACGGGGTTCTCCACGAGATCGCCGGGCAGCGCCATCTTGATGTTGCGGGTCGCTTTGCGCTCCGACTCCACCGATGTCGTACAGAATTGCCCGTCCCACTGACCGCCGAGCTCACCACAGAACGAGGGTGCTGACGCCGATGCGGGCGATGCGGTCGCCAACATGGCCGTCGCCACTACGGCCACCGCGCTGCTGCGAATGAACCGGCGCGTCATCACGGGAGTTCGACTTTGCTTGCGCGCCAGCGCCCGTCGACATACTCCATGGTCATCTTGATGCGGCTGCGGTCCAGCCTCGGGTCGGGCACGTTGGTGTTGGACACCGACTGATCGACGAACAACAACACCACGGCCTTGTCCTCGCTCGCCGACTGCACCGCCGACTCCAGGACCACGCCGCGGGCGGATGCCTTGTTGTCGATCAGCAATTGCCGCAATTGTGAACTGGACTGCGAATACATGTCCTTGAACTCGCCGGTGGCTCCGTCGAGCACCGCGTCGAAGTTCTCGTCCACCTTCTCCGAATCGATGCTCGTCAGGACCTGCGCGTACTCCGTCGCGGCCTGCCGAGCCTGTTCAGCGGCCTGAGTGACCTGACGTTCCTGCCAGAGCTGCCATCCCAGAACTCCGACCGCGACCAACAGCGCCACGAACACCGTGACCAGCGCACCCCACAATGCCGGGCGGCGCCAGTTGCGCGCCGTGGGCGTGGCGCCGTCGTCACCGCCGGAGCCGCCGTCGTCGGCCTGAGTCTCACCGGCCTCCGCATCGGTCTCGCTCCCGACGGCCTTGGAGTCAGCCTCGGTCTCGGCGACCATCTCCTCGTCGTCGGGGGTGCGGCCGGTGTCCTGGTCTTCGTCGGTGCTCACGGACATCATCATCTCCTAGCGCTCGAATCAGCGGGGCGGCTCGATGGGAAGCGTCGGGCCACCGTAGGGCGTCGGGATCGTGTAGCGCCCCTTCGGTGTCGGGTCGGTCTGCCGGCCCAGGTCAGCGCCCGGTGGCGGTCCGGCGGTGTCGTCGCCCGCCGGCCGGGGCGCGTTCTTGGCGCCACGGACCAGCACGCCGGGATGGTCGTCGCGGCAATAGGTGTACATGAACGGCTCCGGGTAATCCGCCGCTGACGGCGGGTACTTGGGTGTGCCGTAGTCGCAGGTGTAGCGGGGGTAGATCTCGGCGGTGCCCCACAGTCCGCCGGAGTGCATCGCCGAACCGAGCGCGTCGAGCACCGAGGTGCGGTGCTTCGGGAACAGCGCGTTGAGGGCCGGCACCCGCAGATACAGCAGCCGCGAGGTGGTGGTGAGGTTGCCCAGCAACTGCACCATGGTGTCGGAGTTGTCGACGAACAGGTTGTCGACGTGGGCCAGCGTGCCCGGCGTCTGGTTGGTCAGCCGACGGTAGCCTTCCCGCATCCGGTTGATGCCCGCGAAGCTCTCGGAAAGATTGTCCGAGGCGGCGTCGATTCCGGCGTTCTTGTCGGCGACCATGGTGAACGCCACCTGGCTGGTCCGCAACAAGGAACTCGTCTCCGGCAGGACCGAGTCGAGGGTGGACAGCAGGAAGGTGCCGCCGTCGACGATGTCGGCGAGCTTCTGCGGCCCGGCTTCGCTGAGGCTCAACTCCTTTCGAATGATCTCCAGCTTGTCGGTGTCGGCCTGGGCCAGCGCCCCGTCGGCATTGGCCAAGAGGTCGGCGAGGCTGACCGGAACCGTGGCGGTGCCTTGGCCGACGACCGCGCCGTCGGCCAGGAACGGACCGGTGTCCGACTCCGGGACGAAGTCGATGTACTGCTCACCGGCCGGCGACAACCCCGACACCCGCACCGCGGACGATTCCGGGATCTGCACCGACGACTTGACGTTCACGACCGCGTGCACACCCTCGGGTGTGATGTCGAGCCGTTCGACCTGGCCGATCTGCACGCCGCGCAGCGTCACGTCCTGCTCGGGCAACAGACCGCCCGACGCGGGCAGCGCGACGGTGAGACGGTAGCTCGACGCGAACGGATTCACCTGCAGCGCACCGAGCAACAGGTACGCGGTCGCGACCACCAGCGTCATCACCAGTCCGAGCGCGGACAGCCAGGCGCGCCGGCGGTATCCGAACCTGACGAGACCGACGACGCGGTCGGCGGCGGCGGTGATCATCGGGGTGCCTCCGCCGGGAGCACCGGGGGCTCGGCGGCCGGAGCCGGGGGCGCCGGGGCGGCAGACGCCGGCGGCACGGTGGGTGCCGCCGGCGCACCGTGCGGAACCGGTGGTGCCGCGTGCGGGGCCTGGATGATCTCGCCGGGTTCGGTGGGACTGGGGATGACAGGGATCTGCGGCACCCCGGGGCCCTTCCCGACGACGCGTTCCTGCAGCCGGAACAGTGTGTACTTCAACGTGCCGACCAACTGATGCCAGTCGTGACGTTTGGGGCCGTGCAGCCCAGAGTCTCCGTCGAACCCGATGTCGGGGATGGAGCCCAGGACCAACCGGTCCGCGCTGGCGTCGAGCGCGATCGCATTGCTGGTCATCGTCTTGATGAACGGAGGCATCAGCCGGTTGAGCTTGTACAGCGTGGCGTCCGGCGCCAACGCGACGTCGTTCCAGGCCTTGGCCACGGTGTTGGCATCGGCGATGACGCTGCGTCCGCTGGTGTCGGTACCCGCGATCGACGGGAACTTGCGCAGCTGATCGGAGACGTCGCCGAAACGCACGACCAGATCGGCGATCTCGGTGGTATGGGCGGCCAGGGTGTCGGTGGCCGGCCGCGCTTCGGCCATCACCTCACCGAGCATCTGGTTCTTCGCCGCGATCTCCGAGGCCAACCGCGACGTTTCGGTCATCGCCGTCGAGATCTGTTCCGAGCGCGCGTTGAGCGTGCCGAGGGTGTCGTTGGTCTTGCGGATCAGGGTGCCGAACGCCTCGCCCTGGTCACCCGTGGCCTTGCCCAGCCCGTTGATGATGTTGGTGAAGTTGCGTACCGCTCCCCCGTTGACCAGGATCGCCGCCGAACCCAGCACCGACTCCACCGTCGCGGCCGCCGTCGTCGAGTCCAGACCGATGGTGTCGCCTTCTTTCAGCAACGGCGTTCCCGGTTCCACGTCGAGAGGCGGTTTGATCGCCACGAACACGTCGCCCAGAGGTGTCGCGGAGCGAAGTTCGGCAGTGCTGCCGACAGGCAACTGCACCCCGTCCATGATCCGCAGCGTGGTGACCGCCGTGTAGTTGCGGGCGACCATCGACTCCATCTGGCCGACGTCGGCGCCGGCCAGTTTCACTTTCGCGTTCGCCGGCAGGTTCAGCGCGTTGGAGAACACCGCGGTCAGCTCGTAACCTCCGGTGCCCACGCCCGGCGCCGGCAGCGGCAGGCTCGCCAATCCGTCGGTGGCGCAACCGGAGACGGTCAGACAGGCGGTCGCCACCAGGGCCGGGACGACCCGTCGGCGATGTCGGAGAGTACCCATCACTTCTGCCCCATCGCCGCGAGACCGTCCAACATGTAGGTCAACCCGAAGTCCGGACCGAAGTCCTGCAAAGTCCCTGTGCTGCAACCGAGCTGACGCAGGCCCATCATGTTGCAGACCTCCTTGATCAGCTGGTTGTCGAACAGGATCTTGTCGGTGACCACCTTGACCCGCAGGGCGCCGTTCTTCTGATCCGCGACGTTGTACAGGTTGTCCAGGGTCAGCGGCGCGACGTCGAGGAACTCCATGAGATCGCGCTCGTGGTCGACCGCGGCGTCGAGCACGATGTCACCGTTGGCGACGAGGTCCTTGATCGTGCCCCGATGGGCTTCCAGCACCTCGCCGGTATGGGTGAGCACCTCGTTGATCTTCTTGCCGGTGGTGCCGCTGCCGAGCTCCTCGTCGGCGAGGATCTGGCTCATCGCGCGCACCGACGACCCGAACTCCCGCATCAGTTCGTCATTGCGCGCCGCGGCGTCCGACAACGAGCTGACGTTGCGCACGATGGTGGTCAACTGGTCTTTGGTCACGGTGCCGCGATCGGCGCTGAGCCGCAACGCGTTCGACAGCTCGCCCAGCGCGTCCTTCATCTGCTGACCCCTGCCGTCGACGATCGCGGCGCTGGAGTCGATCACGTCGGCGACCGGCCCGTTGCCCTTCCCGTCACCGCGCAACGACACGGAGAGCTTGTCGAGAACATCGAGCACGCGGGCGAATTCGACCGGAGTCCTGGTGCGGTTCAGGCCGATGGTGTCGTGGTTCTGCAAGGTGGGGCCACCCCGGTACGGCGGGGTCAACTCGATCTGGCGATCGGTCAGGATCGAGTTGGAGATGGTGGCCGCCTGCACATCGGCGGGGACCTGCACGTCCTTGTCGACGGTGAACTCGACTTCGACGTACCCGCCCTTCGGGGTGATCTCGGTGACCTTGCCCACCGGCATCCCCAGCACGGCCACCACGTTGTCCACGTACAGACCTGCCGCACTGTCGAATTGCGCGGTCACGGTGATCGTGTCGAGTTGTTCCTTGGCGAACTGGATCACCACCACGGCGGCGGCCACCGCCACCACCAGACCGACAGCGAGGACCGCGATGATCGTGGATCTGGTGCTCCTGGAGCGTGCGCTGCTCATTTGCAGTCCTGGTAGTACTCGATCATGCCGAACTGCTTGGCGCGGCCACTGATGGCGCACATCCAGGAGTCGACCAGCAGACCGCTGGAAGCGTTGAAATCGATCGCGTTGCCGGTGCCGGTGATGTTGGTCAGGTTGCGCAACGCGACGGAGCCGCTCTGCAGGATGCTGCGCAGCATCCCGTCGTTCTTACCGAGCAGCGTCGCCAGCTCACGCAGATTGCCGAGCAGTTCCTCCAACTCGGGACGATCGTCGATCACGATGCCGCTCAACTGTTGTACGAGGTTGGTGAGCGCATCCATCATCGCGTGGAAAGTGGCCCGCCGAGCGACGAACTCGCCGAGCAGCGAGTTGCCCTGGTTGACCAGATTCCCGATGGTCGACTGCTGACGGCGCAGCGTGGAGCTGACCAATTCGGTCGTCTTCAACAACTCGCCGAGTTGGTCGCGGCGCTCGGCGATGATCGTCGACAGCGTGTGGGTGTTCTCCAAGGCCAGCGGCACCACCGGAGGCAGCGTGTGCAGTTGCTTGCCGAGGATCGACAGCGTCTCCGCGAACTGATCGGTGCTGACCTGCTCGTAGGTGGTCGTGACGTCGGCCAGCGCTTCCTGCAGGTCGTAGGGCACTTCGGTGTGCGTGAGCTCGAACGTGTTGTCCGGCAACGAGCCCGGACCGTCCGGGAACAGGGCGAGATACCGGGATCCCAGGATCGTGGTGATCTTGATCGACGCGCGCGAGTCCTCGCCGAACACCAAGTCGTCCCGCACCTTCAGGCCGGCCTCGACGTAATCGCCCTTGAGCTCCATGCTCGTCACCTCGCCGACCGGGATGCCGGCGACGGCGATCGGGTTGCCCGGCTGCAGCGCTGCGGCCTGAAGGAAGCGCGCGGTGTAGTGCCGGTAGCCGAAATCGGCCACCCTGACCAGAAGTAGCGCGCCGACGAGCACCGCCACCACCGCGACCGCGACGATGCCGAGCCAGGTCTTGCTGTAATTCTCCAGCGGACGCCGCCGGATCTTGCGTGTGCGATCAGCCATTGGCCATGTTCCTGCATTTGGGGGTGTAACGGGCTTTGTTGCCGGGGGTGGCGGCATCGACGACGATCGGCGTCACGTCGTTGAGTCCGGGGAAGAACGCCGTGCCGTCCAGGTTGCATGCATAGGCGTTGGCGTAGGTGCCTTCGCCGGTGATACGCGCGAATCCCTTCAGCATCAACGGCAGATTGGCGCCGACGAAAGCCAGCTGGGGTTCGATGCCGACCATGTGCTTGGCGAATCCCGGTTGACGCTGGACCATTTCGTTCAGCGGCGGATACACCTCGTCGGAGATCGTCGACAGCTGACGAACCACCTTGGCCATCGAGCCCATGGAATCGACCAGCTGTGGCCGCCGCGCGTCGAAGGTCGAGACCACCGTGCGGGCCTCGCCGACGATGTGGTCGAGGTCGTCGTTGTGCTTGGCGAGGTTGGCCACCACCAGGTTCAGGTCGGTGATCACCGCGCCGAGCTCCTCGTCCTGACCGGCGAATGCGTCGGTCAGCTCGGCGGTCTGATCGACCAGCGCCGTGATGGACCCTTCATCGCCCTGCAGCGATTGGATGACGCCCTTGGTGAGGTTGTCGGCGTGCTCGGGGTCCAACACACTGAACAGCGGCTCGTAGCCGTTGAGCAGCCTGCCGACGTCGAACGACGGATCGGTCTGCTCGACCGGGATCACGCTGCCTGCCGGCAGCGGATCCGGCTCGCCGAGGTTGCCCAGGGACAGCCCGAGATACCGCTGCCCGACGATGTTCTGGTAGGTCACCGACGCGACCGTGGTGCCCAGCAGCTGCTGATCGCTCTGCACGACGAAGGACACCTTGGCGTGCTTACCGTCGAGCTCAATGCCTTCCACACGCCCGACCCGTACGCCGGCCATCCGCACGTCATCGCCCTCCCGGAGCCCGAACACGTCGGTGAACATCGCGGCGTAGGGCACCGTCGAGCCGGACACGTCCCGGCGCAGCGTGACGTACACGAGCCAGGTCAATGTCACGGCCACCACCATGAACAGCGACAGCCCGATCAGCGCGCCTCGAGACTTCATCGGGGCTCCTCTCCCGCGTGGGGTGGCGCCGGCGACACCGTGGTTCCGCGGGCCACCGGGCCGAGCAGCAGCTGGGTCGCCGTGGTGACAGGTTGGCCGGTGATGGCGCTCAGCGTCACCCGCTCCTGCGCGCTACCGACGGGACCGACATTCCCGCCGAAAGCCCCCGGCTGAGCCGGCGATACCGCAGACGCAGCTTCTGCGGGCAGTGGCGCCGGTCCGGCGGGCGGCGGGCCGGCAGGCGGCGCGGCAGGTGGGCGCGGCGGCGGATCGCCCGGTTTGGGCGCCACCGGCGCCAACGGGGACTGATTGACCGGTGGCGGCGGAATCGGGACCAGGGCGTCGTTCGCCGTTCCGGGAACGGGCGGCGCCGGCGACATCCATGACGGCAGCGGCGGATTCGGGTCGGCCAGGCTGGGATTCGGGTTGACCAGCGGTGGGCCGACTGCGACCAGGTTGCCGTTCTCCCCCAGCACCGTGCCCGGCGGCGGCGCCAGATCCTTCGGCGGCTGGTAATTCTGCGGCAGCAGCACGTCGGGCAGTTCGGGGCGCGTCACCACCAGCGGTGCGGTGTAGCAGCTGGGCCCCTTCAGCTCGCCGTAGCGTGGGCAATCGGCTCGAGTGTAGGTGTAGCTCGGTGTCAGCGACAGATTCATCCGCATGTTGCCGATGTCGCGTTCGGACCGCCACACCTCGTTGAAGAACTTGTCGGACAGGCCGTTGAGTTTCACGAACGCAGGCAGCCAGTGGTGCGACGTGTCGGCCAGGTTCCCCATGACCGGCGTCAGCTCCGAGGTGATGGTGACCATCCGGTCGGTGTGGTTGTTCAGCGCGGTGTGCGCGGTGCCGGTGGTGTGCAGCCCGCTGCTGACCAACGAGTCGAGCTGCTGGCGCTGCTGCACCAGCGTCTGCATCGGCTGGACCGCCATGTGCAACGCGTCGATCAATTCCGGTGCGGTGGAACGCAGTCCGCGGGTCGCGTCGATGAGCGCCGACACAGTGGTCGGTCCCGGATCGGTGGCCACGATCGCGTCGATCTCGTCGACGAGACGGTTCAGCTGCGCACCGCTGGTCAACAGTTCGGTGCGCTTGCCCTCGGTGGCCTCGTTGACAGCGGCCAGGATGCCGACCGTCTTGTCCTCACGGCCGCGTCCGGTGGCGGCCAGGATGTCACGCAGCTTGCTGATGGTGGTCTGGAAGAGAACCGTCGGGAGCTCGGTGTCCTCCGGGATCTGCGCGCCCTCTCGAATTGCCTGGGCCGGTTCAACGTCGGTGCGGTCCACCAGCTGCACCGACGACACCGCGAACACGTTGCTGGGCACCACCCGTGCGGTGACCGTGGCCGGTATCGAACCGGCGTAAGTCGGATCGAGATTGATGTGCACGAAGTTCGGGTTGCCGTGCGCGGCCGGGGTGACGCTGTCGACGGCACCGACCAGCACACCGTGGTACTTGACGTCCGAACGTTGCGGCAGGCCGTCGCCGACGTTGGTGAGGTTGGCGACGACACGGATGAACGGATCGAGCCGTCCCGTCGACTTGACCAGCAAGACCGTCGAGATCAACGCCAGCACAACGACAACCGCGATCCCCCCACCGAGCAGCTGACGATCGGTGGGCCCGCGCCCGTCCAGGTCAAAGGAGTTCGCCACCTACCCTCCGAACCTCGCGCCGGCGTCGATGTTCCACAACGCCATGGTGAGCAGCATGTTGACGATGATGACCACGGTGATGCTGGCCCGCATCGCATGTCCGGCGGCGACGCCCACGCCCTCGGGTCCGCCGGTGGCGTAGAACCCGTAGTAGCACTGGATCGTCGTGGCGATCCACACGAAGATGATCGCTTTCAGCAGCGAGTAGATGATGTCCTGCCCGGAGAGCATCAACGTGAAGTAGTGCAGATACGACCCGGTCGCGCCGCCGCTGATCACCTGGACGACGATCTGCGTGGTCAGGTAGCTGACCGCCAGGCACACGACATAGAGCGGGACGACTGCGACCACCGACGCCATCAGCCGGGTGGTGACCAGATACGGGATGGGACGGATCGCCAGAGACTCCAGCGCGTCGATCTCCTCGGCGATCCGCATCGACCCCAACTGCGCGGTGAACCGGCAGCCGGCCTGGGTGGCGAACGCCAATGACAGTGCGATCGGGGCGAGTTCGCGGGTGTTCACCAGCGACGAGATGATTCCCGTCGCCGGCCCCAGCCCGAGCAGGTCCAGGAAGTTGTAACCCTCGATACCCACCAGGGCGCCCACGGTGACACCGAGAACGATTGCGACTCCGGCGGTTCCACCGCCCACCACGAGTGAGCCGTTGCCCCAGGCGATATCCGACAGCAGCCGGACGAACTCGGCGCGGTAGTGCCGCAACGCCAGCGGGATGGCCACGATGGCACGGACGAAGAACACCAACATGTGCCCGAGCCGGGCGATCGGGGGCGTCGTCTTCCGGTACGCCCGGACGAACGGCGCCACCAGCGGCGGAACGAACGTCGCTGCCATGTCAGAGCCCGACTCGGGGGAACAGCATGATGTAGAGCTGGCTGATCGCGACGTTGACCACCATGAGGATGAGGATGGACTCGACCACGGCGGCGTTCACCGAGTTCGCGACCCCGGTGGGACCGCCTTTGGTGGACAAGCCTTTCTGACAGGACACCACCGCGACGATTGCGCCGAAGATCACTGCTTTGACCAGCGCGACGATCATGTCTCCGGTCGTGGTGAACGATGCGAAGGTCGCGACGAAGCTTCCGGGGGCGCCGTTCTGGAAGTACACGTTGAAGAGGTAACTGGCGAGGAATCCGACGAAACACACCACGCCGGTGAGGGCGACGCCTATCATGATCGCCGCCGCGAAGCGGGGCACCACCAGGCGCCGAATCACCGAAACGCCCATCACTTCCATGGCGTCGGTTTCCTCGCGCATCTTGCGTGATCCGAGGTCGGCGGTGATCGCCGACCCGACTGCCGCGGCCATCAGGATGGCCGCGGTCAATGACGCCGCCTGGCGGATGACGGCCAGACCGCTGGCCGCCCCGGCCAAGGATGTGGCACCGACCTGTCCGGCCAGCAGTGCGAACTGGATCGACAGCGTCACCCCGATGGGCAGCGCGACCAAAACCGTTGGGAGCACGGCGGTGCCCGCCATGAACGCGCCTTGCCGCACGAATTCATGCCATTTGAAGCGACCGGTGAAGATGTCGATGAACAGGTACTGCAGGGTGCGCACGCCCAGCACGAACTGGTCCCCCACCGTGGCCAGCGAGGCCAGCGGATGGCGCCGTACATAGCCGCCGGCCCAATCCTGCACGGCTCGGACCGAATCGCTCTGGCGGACGGGCTGTTCGTCGATCGTCATGATTGAGATCCGCCGTACAAAACCGCGTTTGGGGCGCAGCCCGGGCAGACGCTACCTCCTGTACGACCCGTCGAGGGGCATGACCGGCTCACGTTGCACGCCTCCCGATTCCGATACCCCGCCCGCATGCGGCGACTTAGGTAACTAAGTCGTCGATGGACGTCACCGTATGGCTGCTGCGACGATTGCGTCAAGGTTTCGGAAATCTTTCATTAACTTATTAGGCGGATGGGGCGGCCAGAGCCGCGATTGACGCCCGCGAAGATTCTTGGGCGGGTTCGCAGAGCAGCAGCGCCCGCAGCAAGCGCCCGATGATCAGCCGCGCCGAGTCACTGTCGCGGTAGCCCACCAGCCGGCCGATGTCGACCACCACACTGAAGGCCGCATGCACAGCGAATCGGGCGTCGTCGACCGGAATGCCCGGGCGGGCGGTGGCCACCTGGCGCGCCCAGGCCTCGACGGTGGCGCGCTGAATGTTCTGCAGCGCGGCCCGGTCCTCGGCGGGCACGTTGATTCGCTCGGCGTAGTAGACATAGGCCAGTTCCGGCTCAGCGAACGACCGCCACACGTAGGCGTCGATCAGCTGTTGCACCGCCGTCCGCGCGTCGGGCGCCGAGGACAGGATGGTGCTGGTATCCCCGGAGACGCGGTCGGCGGCGCGGCGGTAGATCGACGTCAGGATCGCGGCCTTGCCGCTGAAGAAGCGGTAGATGGTCGACGCGGGCAGCTCCACGGCCGACGCGATGTCGTCCATCCCGGTCTCGCGGTATCCGTGCTCATTGAACAGCCGTAGAGATGTGGCAAGGATCAGCTCGTACTCGCCGGCCGCCGCACCGCGGTCACCTCGTCGCCGTCCGCGCTCGTCGACGGCGGGCATGGGTGGTAGGTCGACGTCACGCACCTGCCGGGCCAAGTCGGCCAGCAATCTACGCATCTCGTTGGCCGACAGCTTGGCGCGGTGGTCGGTGATGCTCGCGATGACGCTGAGCACCGACGCGGTCAGCGTCCACCGCTGGCGGCTGTCGAGGTCGGGCCGCAACGCCGACAGCGGGCGTTGCAGTCGACGGTTGACCTGCTTGATCTGCTCGTTGAGTACGGCCTGATCGGGCGCCTGCAGGTAGCGCGCCTCCCAGCGGTAGAGCCCGCCGCTGGCGCGCGTTTTGACCGTGGTGTCGATGAGCGCGGCAACGATTTGCTCCCACAGGTCCTCCGGTGCGGACTCGGTGTCCTCGTCGGCGAACGCGGTGGCCGCGAGCAGCTGGTCACTGAGACCGAGGACCGCGGCGCGGAAGAGGTCGTACTTGCCGGAGTAGTGGCGATAAAGCGACGCCGCCGTGACGCCCACGCGGGACGCGATGTCCTCCATGCTGACCGCGTGATAACCCAATTCGCTGAACGCTTCCGCGGACGCGCGAGCGATCTGCTGCTTACGATCTTTGGGACGCCTGCGATCGTCGCGGACGGCCGCGGCCGGTGCCATACGGCACACCCTAACTCCGCCGGGCATCCCTGTGGAAAAAAACCGGGATTTGACGAACGGCCATTAACATATTGACCGCTGTCCGTAACGTCGCCGCGCGCCCGCCCCTAGGACGGTGCGGCGGTCGCCGGCCTTCCCGGGGTGAATGTGCGTGGCACCCAACCCAGTTCACGCAGCCCGCCAGTCCGGGCCTCGGGATACCACTTCAATACGGCCGGCACCGCCGGCCAGGCCGTGCGGATCGCCGTGCGGATGGCGCGGTAAGCGCGGTCATCGAAGAAGATCCGGGCTTGGCCGAGGATTCGAGTCACTCACCCGCCGGTAACCGTCCCGTGGAACTCGACCGGTGTGTCAGCATGGCTTCATGGTCGCTCGAGCTGTCCGTCGCGTTCATCTCGCGTCTTCATGACCGAGAAGCGGCACCGGTCAGGCCTCGGCGGGAATCACCCACGGCCATGGGCGAACCCACCTCGAGAGTGCATCACGTAGCGCCGTGGCAGACGATCACACCGACCCCGACGATCGCGGCTTTCTCCGTCGGTCCCTCGGCTTCTTCCGCGGCGACACCGCGTCTCTGCTCGACCGCGCCCTGGTGCTCGCGCTGGTCTACACCGCGATCGGCGCCGTCTACATCGGGCTCAACGTCCCCGTACTGGATCGCCTCGAGTCGTTGTTCAGCGCGCAGTTCACCGTTTTCGCCGATCTGGTCGCGGTCGCCGCGGCGGTGGTGCTGTGGCCCGTCCTGCTGATCAGTTCGTGGGCCTGCGGAGAGGTCGGATGCGGCGTCCTGTGAGCGTGTCACCGGGGCACGCCGCGATCGATTCGGCCGGACCCTTCTATTGGAATTGGAACACGTTCTAGTCTGTAGTTCATGACCGCAGTCGATGCCTCCTCGCGCGAGCGCTCGTCGGACCCGATGCTCCGCCACTTCCTCCACTCCGGCCATCTCACCGTCGGCGCGCTCAAGCGCCACAAGGACAAGCCGGTCCTCTTCCTCGGCGACACCACGCTGACCGGCGGCGAACTCGCCGACCGCATCAGCCAGTACATTCAGGCGTTCGAGGCGCTCGGCGCCGGCACCGGCGCAGCCGTCGGCCTGCTGTCGCTCAACCGGCCCGAGGTGCTGATGATCATCGGCGCCGGCCAGACGCAGGGCTACCGTCGCACGGCACTACACCCTCTCGGCTCGCTCGACGACCACGCCTATGTGCTCTCTGATGCCGGGGTGACGTCGCTGATCATCGATCCGCAACCGATGTTCGTCGAGCGCGCGCTGGGTCTGCTGCAGAAAGTGCCCTCACTCGAGCAGGTACTGACCATCGGACCGGTTCCGCCGGAACTGGCCGACAGCGGCGCCACCGCGGTGGACCTCACGGCCGAGGCAGCCAAGTATCCGGCGAAGCCGCTGGTGGCTGCCGATCTGCCGCCGGACCACATCGGCGGGCTGACCTACACCGGGGGCACCACCGGCAAACCGAAGGGCGTCATCGGCACCACGCAGTCGATCACCACGATGACCACGGTGCAGCTGGCCGAATGGGAGTGGCCCGAGAACCCGCGCTTTCTGATGTGCACCCCGCTGTCGCATGCGGGTGCGGCGTTCTTCACCCCGGTGATCGTCAAGGGCGGCGAGCTGATCGTGCTGACCAAGTTCGACCCGGCCGAGGTGCTGCGGGTGATCGAGGAGCAGAAGATCACCGCGACCATGCTGGTGCCGTCGATGATCTACGCCCTGATGGATCACCCGGACTCGCACACCCGGGACCTGTCGTCTCTGGAGACCGTCTACTACGGGGCTTCGGCGATGAACCCGGTGCGGCTGGCGGAGGCGATCCGCCGGTTCGGCCCCATCTTCGCGCAGTACTACGGGCAGTCCGAGGCGCCGATGGTGATCACCTACCTGTCCAAGAAGGACCACGACGACAAGCGGCTGACGTCGTGTGGCCGGCCGACGCTGTTCGCGCGGGTCGCGCTGCTCGATTCCGACGGCAAGCCGGTGCCGCAGGGTGAGGTCGGCGAGATCTGTGTGTCCGGCCCGCTGCTGTCGGGTGGCTACTGGAACCTGCCGGAGGCGACCGCCGAGACTTTCCGCGACGGCTGGATGCACACCGGCGACCTGGCGCGCGAAGACGAGGACGGCTTCTATTTCATCGTCGACCGCACCAAGGACATGATCGTCACCGGCGGATTCAACGTGTTCCCCCGCGAGGTGGAAGACGTCGTGGCCGAGCACCCGGCCGTCGCGCAGGTGTGCGTGATCGGCACGCCGGACGAGAAGTGGGGTGAAGCGGTCACCGCGGTGGTGGTGCTGCGACCCGACGCCGACCGCTCCGACGAGGCAGTGGCACGGATGACCGCCGAGATCCAGACCTCCGTCAAGGAACGCAAGGGTTCGGTGCAGTCGCCCAAGCAGGTCATCGTGGCGGACTCGGTCCCGGTGACCGCGTTGGGCAAGCCGGACAAGAAGGCCGTGCGGGCACAATTCTGGGCAGGCGCCTCCCGCTCCGTAGGCTGAGACTTGTTTTGGCGAGCGAGCGTGTCTGTCCCCGACACACCGAGGAAAGGTGGACATTTTGCGCACGCTCGCCGGTCGCTGGTTTCCCGGTGATCACCTCGGTCTGGACTTTCCCGGCGACGCGGGTTCGTTGGATGCCGGCGGACCGGGGTTCCTCACCGAGGCACTGCACCGCGCCGGCACACTGCCGGCCGACAACGCCGTCGTCACCGTCGACGAGGTGCGCGAGTTCCGGGGCGGCAGCACCGGCCGCAAGGCGCTGCTGACCGTCTCCTACCGGCAGCCCGCCGATCTCCCGCGCGAGTTGTTCGTCAAGTTCTCCCGCGACTTCGACGATCCGGCCCGCGACCTCGGTCGCAGCCAGATGGCGTTGGAGGTGCGGTTCGCGCTGCTGACGCGGGCTGCGGGATTCCCGATCGCGGTGCCGCGCTGCGCCTTCGCCGACTATCACGCCGCGTCGGGCACCGGGATCCTGATCACCAGCCGAATACCGTTCGGCATCAACGGAATCGAGCCGCATTACGACAAATGCGCCGACTACGCGATGCCCGATCCTCTCGCGCATTATCAGGCGCTGTTCACCGCCCTGGGCCGCCTGGCCGGGACGCACAAGAGCGGTCGCCTCGGCACTGATCTCGATTTCGCTGTCGACATGCGCGCGTTGTCGGTCGGCGAACGCGCACCCCTGACCGACAATCAGGTGCACCGTCGCCTCGACCAGCTCGCCGAACTGGCCGCCCGCCACCCCCGCCTGCTCCCGGCGAATATCGTGGCTCCGCAGTTTCTCTCACGGCTTCGCGCAGAAGCGCCGCTGATACCCGGCCGCGTCGACACGCTGTGGGACGCCCTGGGAAGCACCTCCGACGACATCGCGCTGTGCCACTGGAATGCCAACGTGGACAACGCGTGGTTCTGGCGAGAAGCTGGTGAACTGCGCTGCGGGCTGCTCGACTGGGGTTGCGTCGGCGAAATGAACCTGGCGATGGCGGTGTGGGGTTCGCTGTGCAGCGCCGAAACATCGCTGTGGAACTTGCATTTCGATGAATTGCTGCAGCATCTCATCGCCGAGTACGCCGCCACCGGAGGGCCTGCGCTCGATGTCGACCGGTTGCGCCGGCACGTCGTGACCTACGTCGCGATCATGGGGACGACGTGGCTGCTGGACGTACCGGGATTTCTGCTCAAGGTGCTGCCCGAGGACGTCCGCGACCGATTCGACCCACGCATTGCCGGTGACGAGCAGATCCGCAGCCGCCTGTTGATGATGACGAATTTCCTCAACCTGTGGGACTGCTCGGACACGGCCGAGGTCCTGGGCGTTTAGATGGGCGGACGCCGTCAGCCGTCGGCGGTGGGGGCAGTCCGGGTTGCCGCGATACCAAATGCCGCACCGAGTAACACCAGAACCAGGCCGACGAGCACGTAGACCGGTAGTGCCTCCGACAGCAACACGGCTGAGGACAGCAGACCCAGCACCGGCACGATCATCAACGAGAGATTGCTCGAGACTGCGGTGAGGCTGCGGCTTATGACCAAGATGCCCCACACCCCCACGGCTGACGCGAAAACTCCCTGATACAACACGACCAGGACGGTCACCAGTCCCGGAGCGATCTCCGGCGGGCCCACAGTCACCCACGCGCAGCAAGCCGCTATGACGCTGCCGATACCAAGCTGCCACGGAAGCAGCTGCAGCGGCGACGACGCCCATCGGTGCGCCCGGATATGAACGGTGGCAACAGCATTGAGCAAAGCGCCGGCGAGCAACAACCCGTATCCCAACGGCTTGGTGCTGTCGAAGAAGCCGTCTTCCCAGGGGGCCAGCAACATCACGACACCGGTTGTACCCAGCGCCAATCCCACCAGCGTCACCGCCGAATATCGTTCGCGTAGAACCACGGCCGCAATCGGGACCGCCCACAACGCCGACGTGTGCAACAACACCGCCGAGCGGCCGGCCGGCGCAAGCGAGAGGGCCACGAACATCAAGCTGTAGACGACCGCCAACTGCATCACACCGACGGACAACACCACGGGGACGTCCCTGCGCAGCGGCAGACGGAGGCGTCCGCGAACCGCCATCACGGCAGCTACCACGGCCGCGCCTGTTGCCAACCGCAACACCCCGAGCCATACCGGCGGCACCAGCGTCACCCCGTGCGCCATCACCGGCCAGTTGAAGCCATGGATCAGGCCGACGATGACGATGACGGCGAAGAGCGGCCACCCTCGCAGCAGTGCGGGCTGGGCAACTGGACCGTCATCGGCCCCCTGAAGCCACTTGCCACTCGGTGTATGTTGTGAAACCGACTTTCGAATCTGCCTGATGGTCATCGAGCCACACAGGGGGGACACCGATGGACCTGCGTCGCGGCGCGAAGCGCCAGACCGCACACGAGTTCGTGCGAGAGGCGCTGCGTCGTGCGGTCTTTCGCGGTGAACTTCCCGCGGGTCACCATCTGATCCAGTCCGATATCGCTGCACAGCTCGGGGTCAGCGTCACCCCTGTCCGCGAAGCGATGCGTGATCTGGCCACCGAGGGGTTGATCATCCTCGACAGCCATCGGGGCGGCATCGTCCGCGGTACGAGCCGACGGGACATGGAAGAGATCCTCGAGATTCGAGAGAAGCTCGAAGCGATGGCGGTCTCGCTCGGAGTCGGCAACGTGACCGAGGAGGAACTCGAGCGGGCGGCGCAGCTGGCCGAGATGATGACCGGTGAAAGTGACCTGGGAGCCTGGGTCGAGCTGAACCGCAGGTTTCATCACCTGCTGCACGATGCGATGCGCTCGCCCTACCTCACGGCGATCTTCCATCGGCTCGAGGACGCGGCGGCGTTGTGCACCGCCCAGGCTCAGCGGTTCGATCCGACGATTCGGCGGCAGGCCAACGCGGACCACCTCAAGCTGCTGGCCGCCTACCGCGATCGCGATGTCGACGCCGCACTGGCCATCCAGGTAACTCATGTTGCCCTCTCCTTGTCGGCGCTACAGGAATCCACTCCGTCAGACGTCTGAGTTCGCGCTCAACACTGCGCGAACGCGCCGATAAACGATCCTATATGTTGCATAATCCGCCGCGTCAATAGTCGACGGATGGTCCCGTCAGGCGTAATCACGCTGTAACGCAACGTAATCAGCCCTGGTTGCCGAATTTACTTCGCCGAAACCCACCCTGCGGCATTTTCTATATGTTCGATTCTCATCAGTCGAACTATCAGAGGAGCCACTGGATTGACCAAGCCCCGCATCTTCGTTGTTCAACCAATCCCGGAAGAAGGTCTCGCGATGTTGCGCGAGGTCGGAGAGGTCGAGGTCTTCGAGTCGGACCGGATGATCAGCCGTGATGAGCTCAAAGCCGGACTACGTCGCAGCGATTATCTGTTCACCCTCGGAGACACCACGATCGACGACGACATCCTCGACGCGAACCCCGACCTCAAAGGCATCGCGGCCATGTCGATGCTGCTCAACGTCATCGACATTCCGGCCGCCACCCGGCGCGGTATCCCGGTGACCAACATTCCGCACGTCATCGGCCGCACCACCTGCGACCTGACCATGGCGATCCTTCTCGGCCTGGCGTGGCGGATCGTCGAGGCCGATGCGTTCACCCGCGCCGGCAGATTCCGTCAGGAACAGTCGATGTCTCTGATGTGTCATTCCATCACCGGCAAGACGGTCGGCATCATCGGCCTCGGTGAGATCGGTCAGCACATCGCCCTGCGCTGCCGCGCGTTCGAGATGGACGTCATCTACAACAAGCGCACGCGCCTCGACCCGGTCAACGAGGCTGAACTCGGCGTGGCATGGCGAGACGACATGGATGACGTCTTCCGCGAGGCCGACTTCCTGGTCGTCATGGCGAAGTACACCGAAGAGACCCATCTGATGATCGGTGAGCGTCAGTTCGATCTGATGAAGCCATCGGCGTTCTTCATCAACACGGCCCGCGGTCGCATCGTCGACGAGCCCGCCCTGGTGAAAGCACTGCAAGACGGCAAGATTGCCGGAGCCGGCCTCGACGTGTACTGGTGCGAACCGCCAGTGGGCGAACCGGCACCTTCCCCGGAGTTGCTCACGATGCCGAACGTCATCCTCACCCCACACATCGGAAGCGCCACATGGGATTCGCGCCGACAGATGGCCCAACTGTGTGCCCGCAACATCGTCGCGATGATCGCCGGGGAACGGCCGCCGGACCTGATGGACGAGTCGGTATACGAAGTACGCCGCAGCGGCGCCCTGACCCAGATCGGAACACCGTGAATACCAGAATATTTCGCCACCGCCTTCGCACCGCAGTAGCACTCGGCATCGCATCGGTGACCGCTTTGGCGCTCACCTCCTGCGGCAATGCCGACGACAACGCACCCGCAGCGGCCACCGGCCAACCGGGCGTCATCCGCTTCACCTTCTCTCCCGACCCGGTGTGGGACTGGCTCAGCGACCAGGGCATCCGCGAGGAAATGGAGAAAGAGTCGGGCATCACGATCATCGACTCCTCCAGCTGGGATGAGTTCGCCCTGTTCGCCGGCGGGCACGCCGACATCGTGTCGCTGGGTACCTACGAACTGCCGGAGCTCGAAGCAGCCACCGGCGTCGATACCGTGACGTTCGGAAAGTACAACCGCGCCAAGGACATCATGGTCGTCGGCGCCGACTCCGAGGCCACGACGGTGGCTGACCTACCGCCAGGTGCCAAGATCGGCGTATTCAGTACCGTCGGCAGCACACTGATCTGGTCTTCGATCGTCAAAGACCTGCATGGCAAGGATTTTCGGCCCGACGGTGGTGACTACGAGCTCATCGTTGCCGATTCGCAGAACCTGCCTCAACTGTTGGCGCGCGGGGACCTCGACGCGGCCATCATCGACCCGCAGTACGGGATCGCTGAACTCAGCAGCGGAGCGGTCAAGCCGCTCTATGACGGCAAGTCGACAGCCGACCTCTACGCCGAGGCATTCGCACCGGGCCACCAGGGACTGATGAGCAATCTCTTCGTCACCCAGCGCGCCTGGTACGACAGTCATCCCGAAGAGGTCTCCTTCTTCCTGAAGCTGTGGGAGCGCGGACTGCAGGAATGGGTACAGCATCGCGACGAGATCATCGCCGCATACCCACAGCACTTCGCGGCGACTTCACCGGCCGATGAACAGTTCATCAAGAACTACCTCGACACCAACTTCGACTGGTTTGTGGACTCGGTCTATCTGGACCAGTCCTGGATCGACGCCGAGAGTGGTGTCTTCGGCGCAATGGAGACAACTGGGCAAGCCAAAGAGGGCGTCGGTGACAACATCGATTTCGCTGTCGTCGGGCACTGACACCGCGCCGGCGGGCATCCGGTCTCCGTATCCCACCGACCTGTGGCCGTCCGTCCGGGCATTCGCACGCACCCGGACAGGCCGGACCAGCTTGGTGGTCGTCAGCTGGCTGTGTTTGGTCGGGATCTGGGGGTGGGCGTCGACATTCTTCGTGCCGTACGTGCTCCCGTCACCGCTGGACGTGGCGGTGGCGATGTGGCACCAACTGGCGGCCGGCGCCGTAGCCGAGAACTTCCTGTGGAGCATGTCGAAGACCCTGCTGGGCTTCTCGATCGCCGCGGCGATAGGTCTGCCCGTGGGAATCCTGATGGGCCGCAGCAGGTTCTGTAAGGCGTTCTTCCACGAGCCGATCGTCCTGATCGCCAATGTGCCCGCAATCACCTACGCCGTTCTGTCCCTGGTGATCTTCGGGATCGGTATCGAAGGCGCGATGGCGGTGGTGGCGCTGTCGACCATGCCCAACGTCGCGATCAACGTGGCCGCAGGTGTGGAGAACATCGACAAGGACCTTCTCCGGATGAGTCGGGCGTTCAACCGCAGCGAGGCCACGATTCTTCGTCATATCGTGCTTCCTGCCGTGACACCGTTTCTGTTCACCGGGATACGCACATCGTTCGCGGTTGCCTGGAAAGTGGTGGCACTGACCGAAGTGTTCGGCGGTTCCAACGGCATCGGCTTCATGATCAGGCGTGCCTATCAGTTGTTCTCGGTCTCCGAAGTGATCGCCTGGCTGCTCTTCTTCGTCATCTTCATGCTGGCGATCGAACGGGTGTTGGTGATCCTCGAGCGGCGCCTGTTCCGTTGGCGCAGTGCGGGGGTGGACCGATGAACATGCGACCCGTCAAGTCGGTGTTGACGCCCGAGCGCACCGGACGACTGGCGGCGTGGACGCTGGGGATCATCGCCTGGCAAGTGATTGCGTGGCGTTATCCCCGCGTCCCGTCCATGGCCGACACCGTGACGTTCATGAGCGTCGAGGCGCGCTCGGGCGCACTGCTGGACAACCTCATACCGACCTTGGGCCGATTGGCCGCAGGACAAGGCGCAGCGATCGTCGTCGGCATTACCCTCGGCATCCTGATCGGATCGATTCCGGTGTTCCGGTCCTTGTTCGGCGACCTCGTCACGGTCGCCCTGGCACTGCCCGCGTTCGTTTGGGCACTCCTCGGCGCCCTGTGGTTCGGTTTCGGCTGGCGAGGCCCGGTACTGGCCGTGTTCCTGTCGGCGTTGCCGTTCATCGCGGTCAACGTGGCCAATGGGGCGGCCGGCATCTCGGCACCATTACGGCAGATGACATCGTCATTCGGTGTCTCGCGCACACGCAGTTTGCGCGACCTCGTCATCCCGGCCGTCACACCGAACATCGTGGCGGGTATCCGTCTCTCGACGGTTATCGCGTGGAATGCGGTGCTGATCTCGGAATGGTTCAGCTCACGTATCGGCGTGGGGCACCGCGCCCGGTACTGGTACGACGCAAACAATTTCGACGGATTCATCGCCTGGGCGGTGTTGTTCATCGCCCTGATCCTCATCGTCGACCGGGTGGTGCTGGAACGTCTCTCCCGCCGCGCCTTCCAGTGGCGGCCACAGGACGCACAGGAAACCAGCGACCGGACCGTCGTCGCTGTCTGACCACCCACCAACGCTAATGAAGGAGCGGCATGGCGACCCTCGTCGCAAAGCAGATCACCAAACAATTCCCGCCGCGTAGCCGCGGCCAAGCCCCAGTCCAAGCGCTGCAGGACATCGACTTCGAGGTATCGGGCAGCACGTTCGTCTCCATCGTCGGGCCGTCGGGCTGCGGGAAGAGCACGCTACTGAACATCATCTCGGGCGTGGACGTGCCGTCGTCAGGGGAACTATCCATCACTCAGGACGGCCGACCGGCCCGATTGGGCTACGTATTCCAGGACCCGCGACTGTTGCCCTGGCGCACCATCATGGACAACTTGCTCTACGTGCACGACGACCGTGGTCACGAGCGCCGTGAGTCGGCTCGTCGGCACCTGAAGATGGTCAAGCTCGATCACGTCGAAAACCTCTATCCCAACCAGCTTTCCGGCGGAATGCAGCAGCGTGCCGGCATCGCGCGGGCGTTCTCTGTAGAACCCGATCTGCTGCTGATGGACGAGCCCTTCAGCCACCTCGACGCCATCACCGCACGCGAATTGCGGGAGCAGTTGCAGGAACTGCTACAAGCCCGTCCCACCACGGTGCTGTTCGTGACCCACGACGTGATGGAGGCGGTCCAGTTGTCCGACCGCATCATCGTGCTCGCCCCCGGCGGCACGGTCGAAGCCGACATCACCATCGATTTGCCCCGGCCCCGGCGAGCCACCGACCCCACGGTCGCCGGCCTGCAAGCCACCATTCTCAACCGATTCGAGGAAATGTGACCGACACCCTTACCCCGCCCGTGGTGGACGTACATGCGCACCTGACCGTGCAGTGCTTTCGCGACGCGATCGGCCGCAACCAATGCTGGCACGGAATGACCTCCGCCGACGGCGAACTCGACAATCCGCGCAATCACTGGAGCACCGCCCGCCGCATCGAAGAGATGGACAAGATGGGTGTGGACATCCAGCTGGTCTCCCCGACCGACGCCTTCTACCAATACCGTCAGGACGCCAAGACGACCGCGGCGCTGGCCGTCGAGGTCAACGATGAGATCGCCGAACTCAAACGTGACCGGCCCACCCGATTCGGTGGGCTGGGCACGCTACCGATGCAGGACGTCGGTCTCGCGGTCGCCGAACTTGCCCGGGGCATGAACGAACTCGACCTCGACGGGTTCATGATCGAAGACCACGTCAATGGGCTGACGTATGACAATCCGGTGTTTTCCCCACTCTGGGAAGCCGCCGAGGAGCTCGGCGCGTTCCTGTTCATCCACCAGAACATGCGCACGTCGGTCGCCTACCGCACCCGGTCGTACTTCCTGCCCAACTCCATCGGGAACCTGGTCGACCGGGCCATCACCTACGCCACCTTCGTCTACGGCGGTGTGATGGACGATTACCCGAATCTGAAGGTCTGCCTGGGCCACGCGGGGGGTTACACCCCGTTGGCGTTGGATCGACTCGATCACGGATGGCACATCTGGCCGTCGTCACGTGGACGCACCGTCGCCCCGCCCAGTACCTACGCGCGGCGCTTCTACTACGACAGCGTCACCTACCAAGCCCGGACACTGCGATTCCTGCTGGACGTCGTCGGCGCTGACCGCGTGCTGCTGGGTACGGACTGGCCCGCCCCGATGTCCATCGACGATCCGGTCGCATGGCTGGCTGAACAGTCCGTGATCACTGACGATGAGCGCGAGTTCATCCTGCGCGGAACGGCAGCGACACTGTTCGGGAACGGGCAGTGATGCCGGTCGCCGGGGTGTACATCGAATTGGTGTCGATCGCCGATCAGGACTACGACGCGTGGGGACAGTGGTACGACGCGAGCTACCGAAAGCTCCGCAGCGACGTGCCCGGCGTGATCGCCGTCCGCCGGTGCAAGAGCGTCATCGGCAGTGCGCCGGCGATGGTGGTCTACGACCTGGCCGACTTCACCGTCGCGTACAGCGCGCCGTGGCGTGACGCCGACGCCCTGGCGCGTGCCCACGACCCGTGCCCGGTGCCGGCCTCGTCCTTCGACGGCCCACAAGGTCTGGTGTACCGGCAGATCCTCGCTTTCCCTGATGCGTCGTACATCCCAGAGCCGACGCCATTCCTCCACGGTGCCTTTTTCGAGGTGAATGGCCGCGACCACGACGAGTTCAATGACTGGTACAACACCGAACACATCGAGTTCATCAAGACCGTCGACGGCTACCTCAATTGCAGGCGATTTCAGTGTCTCGAGGTTCCCACGAAGTTCCTGGCTCTCTATGACGTTGTGAGCCTGGCGGATTCCGAGGCCAAGGACGTGGCGCCGCAGAACTTCACTCCGTGGGCCACTCGTGTGCGCGGCAAGCTGACCACCTACCGAGAGCGGCGATTGTTTCGAGTCGACGGGCGGTGACCCGACGATCGGGGTTGCTCAACCCCTCGGATTGCTCGGACACGGCCGGGCTCCTCGGCAGTCAACGCGCGCTCGCCGGCGACGAGCGCGCTCGTTCGTCCCACCAAACACGGCGTGTCGGCCGACAGACCCGCGCGCTCGGCAAAATGAGTCCGGAAGGACTGCTCGGGGATGCGGTTCGATAGCGTCTGAGGGGTGAGCAACCCGTTCGACGCCAGCCTGTGGGAGCCGGTCGCCGGCTTCGAGGACCTGACCGACATCACCTACCACCGCCACGTCGCCGACGGGGCACGCAAGCCGACTGTGCGCGTCGCGTTCGACCGCCCGGAGGTGCGCAACGCGTTCCGCCCGCACACGGTCGACGAGCTCTACCGCGTGCTCGACCACGCCCGCATGTCCTCCGACGTCGGCGTCATCCTGCTGACCGGCAACGGCCCCTCCCCCAAAGACGGCGGCTGGGCCTTCTGCTCGGGCGGCGACCAGCGCATCCGCGGCCGGTCGGGCTACCAGTACGCCTCCGGGGAGACCGCCGAGACCGTGGACCCCGCCCGGGCCGGGCGGCTGCACATCCTCGAGGTGCAGCGGCTGATCAGGTTCATGCCCAAGCCGGTGATCTGCGTGGTCAACGGATGGGCCGCCGGCGGCGGTCACTCCCTGCATGTGGTGTGCGACCTGACCCTGGCCAGCCGCGAGCACGCGCGCTTCAAGCAGACCGACGCCGACGTCGGATCGTTCGACGGCGGATACGGCAGTGCCTATCTGGCCCGCCAGACCGGGCAGAAATTCGCCCGCGAGATCTTCTTCCTCGGCCGTGCCTACACCGCCGAGCAGATGCACGCGATGGGCGCGGTCAACGAAGTCGTGGACCACGCCGAGCTGGAAAACGTTGCGCTGCAATGGGCCTCGGAGATCAACGGCAAGTCGCCACAAGCCATCCGGATGCTCAAGTACGCGTTCAACCTGCTCGACGACGGCCTGGTGGGCCAGCAACTGTTCGCCGGCGAGGCCACCCGCCTGGCCTACATGACCGACGAGGCCGTCGAGGGCCGCGACGCCTTCCTGGAGAAGCGAGACCCCGACTGGTCGCCGTTCCCCCGCTACTTCTGAGGCGATTTCGGCGTGATTGTGTGCGCCCAGCGACGACAACCACGCCGAAATCACGAGAGGACGAGATGAGCAGTAGGAACCCGCTGCGGCGGCTGGCCGACCAGGTGCTCCTGACCAGCATGCGTCCGCCGGTCCTGCCGGCGCTGCTGGACCGGTCCAGCCGCGACCCCGTCGAGTTGGCCGGCAAGCGCATCCTGCTGACCGGCGCGTCGTCGGGGATCGGCGAGGCCGCAGCCGAGCAGCTGGCACGCCGCGGGGCCACCGTGATCGCCGTGGCGCGGCGTCAGGAACTGCTCGACGCGCTCGTCGAGCGCATCAGCACCGCCGGCGGCACCGCCCGCGCGCACGCGTGCGACCTGTCCGACCTCGACGCCATCGACCGCCTGATCACCGCCGTCGACGAGGAGTTCGGTGGCGTCGACATCCTGGTCAACAACGCCGGCCGCTCGATCCGCCGCCCGCTGACCGAATCGCTGGAACGCTGGCACGACGTCGAACGCACCATGAACCTCAACTACTACGGGCCGCTGCGACTGATCCGCGGGCTGGCGCCCGGGATGCTGCAGCGCGGCGACGGCCACATCATCAACGTGTCGACGTGGGGCGTGAAGACCGAATCGCCGCCGCTGTTCGGCGTGTACAACGCATCCAAGGCGGCGCTCTCGTCGATCAGCCGGATCATCGAAACCGAGTGGGCCGACCGCGGCGTCCACGCCACGACGCTGTACTACCCGCTGGTCAAGACCCCGATGATCGCGCCGACGCGTGCCTACGACGGCCTACCCGGACTGTCCGCCGAGGAGGCGGCCGGCTGGATCGTCACCGCCGCACGCCACCGCCCGGTCAACATCGCGCCGCGCATCGCCGTCACCGCGCACGCGATCAACAGCATCGCCCCGGGCGCGGTCGACTCGATCATGAAGCGCCAGCGGATGCAGCCACGAGACCGATGATCGCGACCGTCGCCGACATCGTCCGCGCGCACGCGCGGCTGCGCCCGGATGCCCCGGCGCTGATCGTCGACGACCACGTGATCACCTTCGGTGACCTCGACGCCCGCTCCAACCGGGCCGCGCAGGCCTTCGCCGCGGCCGGTGTCGGGCCCGGCGACCGGGTCGCGTTCGTCGAGAAGAACGGCGCCGAATTCTTCGACGTCGCTTTCGGTCTCGCGAAGCTCGGTGCGGTCGGGGTGCCGGTGAACTGGCGGCTCGCCGCCCCGGAGATGCGCCACATCCTGCTCGACAGCGGCGCGGCGATCGTCGTCGTCGGTTCGGAGTTCTTCGGCCACATCGAGGCCATCGAGGACGACATCGGCGCGACCGTCATCGCTGTCGGCGCCCATGACCGCTGGCCCGACTTCACCGAGTGGATCTCGACCCATCGCCCCGTCGATCCCGGAGTGCGCACCGCCGCGGACGACCTCGTTTTCCTGATGTACACCTCCGGCACCACCGGGCTGCCCAAAGGCGTGATGCTCAGCAACGCCAACTACGTCTGCAAGACCGGCGGTGTGGCCGCGGGCCCGTGGCGGCTGTCCGCCGACGCGGTGAGCCTCGCGGTGATGCCGCTGTTCCACATGGCCGGCTCCGGGTGGGTGTTCGCCGGACTGTGGGAGGGCGCGACGACGGTGGTGCTGCGCGACGTGGACGCCGCGGCGATCCTCGACGCCGTTGCGCGCCACCGCGTCACCAACATGCTGCTGGTGCCGGCCGTCATCGCGTCGCTACTCGACACGGCGGGCGTGGAGAGCACCGATTTCTCGGCGCTGCGGCTGATCGTCTACGGCGCGTCACCCATCAGCGACGACGTGCTGCTGCGCGGGATGGACCGCTTCGGCGGGATCATCGCGCAGGTGTACGGCATGACCGAGACCACCGGGTCGATCACCCAACTCGACGGCCACGAGCACACCCCGCAGTTGCTGCGGTCGTGCGGCAAACCGTATCCGTGGGTCGAGCTGCGCACCGTCGACGCGGACGGCGCCGACGCCCCGGTCGGCACCGTCGGCGAGGTGTGGACCCGCTCCGCGCAGAACATGCTGGGCTACTGGAACAACCCCGATGCCACCGCCGCCACCCTGACCGCCGACGGCTGGCTGCGTACCGGAGACGCCGGCTACCTCGACGCCGACGGCTACCTCTACCTCTACGACCGGGTCAAGGACATGATCGTCTCGGGCGGCGAGAACGTGTACCCGGCCGAAGTCGAGAACGCGCTGATGGCTCATCCGGGTGTGGCCGACGCCGCCGTGATCGGCGTCCCCGACCCGAAGTGGGGCGAGGCCGTCAAGGCCGTCGTCGTCCCCGCGGGTGGAGTGGAGCTCGGCGAAGCCGAGCTGATCGCGTTCGCGCGCACCCGGCTCGGCGGGTTCAAACTGCCCAAGAGCGTCGACTTCGTCGACGCGCTGCCGCGTACGCCGAGCGGCAAGATCCTCAAACGCGCACTGCGCGAATCCTACTGGGCCGATGCGGATCGCCGAATCGGCTGAGCCCCTGCTCAACGGAGGTGGTAGACACAATGGCCATGGAGATCCTGGCCAGCCGGGTGCTGTTCCGACCGAAGGACCATCAGCGTTCGCTGGCCTTCTACCGCGACGGTCTCGGTCTGGCGATCGCCCGCGAGTACGCCGGCGGCACGGTGTTCTACGCCGGGGCGTCGCTGATCGAGATCGCCGGGCACGGCGCGCCCGATGCTGCCGCACCGCCGTTTCCCGGCGCGCTGTGGCTGCAGGTGCGCGACCTCGAGGCCACGCAGGCCGAGTTGCGTTCGCGGGGAATCGAGATCGCGCGGGAAGCGAAGCGTGAGCCGTGGGGGCTGCTGGAGATGCACGTCACCGACCCCGACGGGGTGGATCTGATCTTCGTGCAGGTGCCCGACGATCACCCGTTGCGGCGCGACACCCGTGGGTGATCGGCGCTAGCGGGCCGGTGCGGCCAGCGGCCACCCGACCGACGCGAGCCGCGCCGCGACCTGGTGGATTTCCTCGGGGTTGGGTTCCTTGTCGGTCACCACGTGGATGGCCGCGCGGATCTCCTGAGGCGTCACGGTGTCGGAGTCGCTGCCCTTCAGCACCGTCTGCGCGACCTTGACGACCTCCTCCTCGGTCAGCGTGCGCGACAGCAACGCCAGCAGCGGGAAGTAGTCCTGCCGCGGCACCCCCTGCGGGTAGCCGTCATGCAGCCAGGTCAGAACGCTGTCGAAAACACTGGAAACCATGGCGCATCCCTCACTTGGCCGGAAGGAACGGGAACAGGTCGATGCCGGTGTGATGGATGATCGTCGCGCGGGTGATCCACAGCACCGCGGTGATGATCGCCCAGCCGACGAACACGAACAGCGCGATCCCGAGGTAGCGCATGCCGGGACGACCGGCCACCACAGCGGATCCGTCGGATCCGTCGCTGCCCCGGCCGCGCGAATACGCCACCAGCCCGGCGGCGAACAGCGCCGGCAGGCCCGCGCCGAGCACGAGGCCGACGGCGAGCACCTTCAGGATGCTCTCGAGGTACGTCATCACTGGTCCTTCACGCTCCTCAGACCGCGACCGGTTCGACGGTCGGCTTCGGGATGTCACGCAGGTCGGCGGGGATCACCGAGTTGGTCTCGCCGTCCCAGTCGGCGTTGACGTTGGAGTGGTCGACCTTCTGCTTCTGGGCGCGCCACCACATTGCGTACGACGCGGCGACCAGCACCGCGAAGATCAGGCCATCACCGGCCAGCGCGGAACCGGTCAGCGTCTCGACACCGTGCGAGAGCCAGAACGCCAGCGCCCCGACCAGCGCCGCAGCAGGCAGCGTCACCAACCAGGCCACCGCCATCCGGCCGGCCACCGCCCACCGCACCTCGGCGCCGGTCTTGCCGACACCGCTGCCCAGGATCGAGCCGGTGGCCACATGGGTGGTCGACAGCGCCATGCCCGCGGCGCTGGAGCTGAGGATGATCGCCGCCGACGACGCTTCGGCGGCCAGGCCCTGCGGCGACTCGATCTCGACCAGACCCTTGCCGAGCGTGCGGATGACCCGCCACCCGCCGAGATAGGTGCCCAGGCCGATGGCCACCGCGCAGCTGAAGATCACCCAGAAGGGCAGCCCGTTCTCCTTGACGTCGCCGCTGAGGTGGCCGGTGGTGATCAGCGCGAGCGCGATGACGCCCATGGTCTTCTGCGCGTCATTGGTGCCGTGCGACAAGGCAACCAGCGATGCGGTGGCGATCTGGCCCCACCGGAAGCCCTGCTCCCGCTGCTTCTTGGCCACGTTGCGGGTGATGCGGTACACCAGCCAGGTGCCGCAACCCGCGACCAGACACGCGATGACCGGCGCGGCGATGGCGGGCAGCAGCACCTTGGCCGTCACGCCGGACCAGTTGACGCCGCTCAGGCCGATCGCGGCGATCCCGGCGCCGATCAGTCCGCCGAACAATGCGTGCGAAGAGCTCGACGGGATGCCGAACAGCCACGTCACCAGATTCCACAGGATGCCGCCGATGAGCCCGGCGAAGATGATCGTCAGCCCGGTGGACGTGTCGATCGACGGCAACAGCGCCCCGCTGGCGCCGTCCTGGATGCGCAGCACCGAGGTGGTGACCGTGATGGCGACCTCGACCGACAGAAACGCGCCGACGAGGTTGAGCACCCCGGCCAGCAGCACCGCGGTTTTGGGCTTGAGCGCTCGGGTTGCGATCGACGTCGCCATCGCGTTCCCCGTGTCGTGGAACCCGTTGGTGAAGTCGAACGCCAGTGCTGTCGCCACCAACAGCACCAGAATGACGAACTCTGCGCTCATGCCGCCATTCTGCTGCTCGCAGCGGCGCAATCACTAATCGACACCCGGGAAAATCGGCGTCCTGACCTGCCACTTTTCCCGCCCTGGGGACAGTGTTCATCTGTTGTTCATCTTGCGTCGGAGAGTCGTTGGTCCGGCTGGTTCCACTCGCCTGGTGCGCGGACTCCGCAGCTACCATCGACAGAGCCCGACTGCCTCGTGGGGAGTGACCTCGTTGCCGAACTTTCTCGCCCGCGTCGCGGCGTGGATCGTCGCCGGTTACCCCGAGGGCGTCCCCGGCCCCGACCGGGTGCCGCTGCTGGCGCTGCTGCGCCGCCGGTTGACCGATGACGAGATCGGGATCGTCGTCGCGGACCTGTCGCGCCGCGCACGGGGCACAGATGTCGACGCCACCGATATCGGCTCCGTGATCAGGTCCGTCACCGCCGACCAGCCGACGGCCGAAGACATCGAACGGGTCCGCGAGCGCCTGGCGGTTCAGGGCTGGCCGCTCGACGAACCCCACGACACCGAGGACACGTCATAGCCACGCTGCTTCCCCTCGAAATCGCCCCCGGCCCGGGTGCGCTGTCCGCGCTGCCCGTCGTCGCCGACGTCCTGGCCGGGCGCGCCTGCGTGCTTCCGGTGCCCTCGGCCGACCGCGCCCAGATCGCGCTGCTGACAACGGCTTTGCGCGCCGGTGAACCGATCGACGACGACGTCGCGGTGGTGCTGTCGACGTCGGGGACGACGGGAATGCCGAAGGGCGCGCTGCTGCCGTCGTCGGCGCTGATGGCCAGCGCCGAGGCGACCCACGACCGGCTCGGCGGCCCGGGACGCTGGCTGCTGGCGCTACCCGCCTATCACGTCGCCGGATTCCAGGTGCTCGTGCGCAGCGTGCTCGCCGGTACCGACCCGGTGGCGGTTCCGCCCGCATTCGACCCGGCCGAGCTGGCCGCCGCCGTGGACGCGATGGGCAGCGCGCGGCGCTACGCGTCGATGGTGACCGCACAACTGGACAAGGCGCTGCGCGATCCCGCGGCCACCGCGGCACTGGCCACGCTGGACGCCGTACTGATCGGCGGCGGGCCGATGCCCGCGGGCCTGTCCGAAAAAGCCGCTGCTGCAGACGTTCCCGTGGTACGGACCTACGGAATGAGCGAAACCTCCGGCGGGTGCGTCTACGACGGCGTCCCGCTCGCCGGGGTCGGCGTGAAAGTGGCTGACACCGGCGTGGTTTCGCTCGGCGGCCCGACCGTGGCCCTGGGTTACCGCAACCCCGTCACGCCCGACCCATTCGCCGAGAAAGGCTGGTTCCGCACCAACGACTTTGGTGTGCTGGATGATTCGCAGACCTTGCGCATCCTGGGACGAGCGGATGAGGGTATCAGCACCGGCGGGCTGACGGTGCTGCCCGAGCTGGTCGAGGCGGCGATACAGACGCATCCCGCGGTGGCCGACTGCGCCGTGTTCGGTGTCGCCGACGAACGGCTGGGTCAACGGGTCGTCGTGGCGGCGGTGCTCGAACCCGGCGCCGCGGTGACGCTCGACGGGATCCGTGCGCACGTGGCCACCCAGCTGCCGACGACGGCAGCACCGCGTGAACTGCACGTCGTCGACGAGCTGCCCCGCCGCGGCATCGGCAAAGTGGACCGGCGCGCGCTCACCAGCCGGTTCGGGGGATCCGCGCCTTCTGCCTGATAGGCGCACCGCGCCTTCTGCCTGATAGGCGCACCGCGCCTGCGGCCTGATAGGCGCACCGCGCCTTCGGCATGATGGAACGCATGAGCCGTCAGGTGACCAGCGCCGAGGAACTGCGGGCCATCGTCGGACAACCGACCCAGGTTGTCATCGACAAGGTCAAAGACCGGCTGTCACCGGCACATCGGCAGTGGCTGGCACACACGCCGCTGGGGTTCGTCGCGACCACCGACGCCGCAGGCCGCGTCGACGTATCCCCGAAAGGCGACCCCGCCGGATTCGTCCACGTCATCGACGACATGACGATCGCGATTCCGGAGCGTCCCGGAAACCGCCGTGTCGACGGCTATCTCAACGTGCTGGAGCACCCCCGCGTGGGCACCCTGTTCGTCATCCCCGGCCGCGGCGACACGCTGCGCATCAACGGCAGCGCCCGCGTGATGGCCGATGCCGACTACTTCGAGTCCATGGTGGTCGCCGGCAAACGCCCGATCCTGGCCCTCGAGATCGACGTCGAAGAAGTTTTCTTCCACTGCTCCAAGGCATTTCTGCGCTCCGACGCCTGGCAACCCGAAACCTGGGACCCCACGGCCGTGCCCAGCGCCGCGCAGCTGGTGAAGACGATGTACGAAGCGGCCGACCTCGAACAGCTGACCGCCTACTTCAGCGAATCGAACATGCGCACCATGCTGTACTGACCCGCCGGATGTGGGCGGACTCCTAGGGTGGAGCGATGCTCATCGGTCGTAGAGAAGCGGTGGCCGTGGGCGTCGGCGCCATCCTGGTGGCCGCCGCGTTCGTCGTCCCACGTCTGGACCTGGGCGTCACCCCGCTGATCAACGCCGACGAAGAACGCTTCGAAGCGTTCGCCGGCGCGGCGCCCATCTTCGGGTGGTGGGAGAACCACGTCGGCTGGGGCACCGGCCCGGCGATCCTGATCGCCCTGGCCGCGGTGTTGTGGGGCCAGCAGTTGGCCCGCAAGCTGTCGTGGCGGCTGCTTCTCCTCGTGACGTGGGCGACGTCGGCGGCATGGGCCTTCTCGCTGGCGATGATCGACGGCTGGCAACGCGGCTTCGCCGGCCGGCTCACCGCCCGCCACGAGTACCTGCGCCAAGTGCCGACCATCGACGACGTCGGCGAGGCGGTCCGCACGTTCTCCGACCGGATCCTCGACTACCAGCCCGACTCGTGGATCACTCACGTCTCCGGCCACCCGCCCGGTGCACTGCTGACATTCGTCTGGCTCGACCGGATCGGCCTCGGCGGCGGCATCTGGGCGGGAATGCTGTGCCTGCTGGTCGGCTCGAGCGCGGCGGTGGCGATCATCATCGCGGTACGGGCGCTGGCCGGCGAGGACACCGCCCGACTGGCGGCGCCCTTCGTCGCTGTGGCGCCGACCGCCATCTGGATCGCGGTGTCGGCCGACGGCTACTTCGCGGGCGTGGCGGCCTGGGGCATCGCGCTGCTCGCCGTCGCCGTCGCCGGAAGAGCCCGGCTGCCGGTCGTGACCGCCGCAGCGGCCGGACTGCTGCTGGGCTGGTCCATCTTCCTCAGCTACGGGCTGGGGTTGATGGCGCTGCCGGCGGTGGCGGTGCTGCTGTGTGCCGCGAACTGGCGTGCCGCGCTGCGGGCGCTGGTGCCGGCCGTGCTGGGCGCCGTCGCGGTGGTCGCGGTGTTCGCCGCGGCCGGGTTCTGGTGGTTCGACGGCTACCACCTGGTGCAGGAACGGTACTGGCAGGGCATCGCCAACGACAGGCCGTTCTCCTACTGGGTGTGGGGCAACCTCGCCGCGACAGTGCTCGCGATCGGCTTGGGCAGCGTCGCCGGCGTCGCGCGGGTGTTCGACATCGGCGCCCTCCGCCGCCGCGCCGGGCTGCATCTGCTGGTACTCGGCGCCCTGGCGGCCGTGCTGGCCGCCGACATGAGCATGCTGAGCAAAGCGGAAGTGGAACGGATCTGGTTGCCGTTCACCGTGTGGCTGACTGCCGCACCAGCGCTGCTGCCACCGCGTTCGCAGCGCTGGTGGTTGGCCGTCAACGCGCTGGGCGCACTGGTGCTCAACCACGTCATCTTCACCAACTGGTAAGGCTGCCGCGGACGTCGTCGGTCCGCTCGCGCGACCGGCGGGTCACCGGATCGCCAGAGTGGCCAGCACCCGGCTCCCCACCGGGTGCAGACCCGTCAACACCAGCCCGACGCCGTTGGCGAGCTCCGCCCCGGAGTCGACGCCCACCGAGGCCCACCGAAACCACGGCCCGATCGCGTTCGACGACTCCAACCGCACCGTCCCGGTGCGCACACCGCTGATCGCCGGATCGAGCTCGGCGATGCACCGGCCGCCGCGCGAGAGCAGTTCCCGCACCCGCCGCAGCAGCCGGCGCGGATCGCCCCCGAGCCCGATGTTGCCGTCGGCCAGCAGTGCGTTGCGCCAGTGCCCGGTTCCGGGCAACGCGTCGAACAGGTCGCGGCACAACACCGGTGCACCGATTCGCCTGGCCAGCTGCGCGGCCGTCGCCGACTGGTCCACACCGAGCGCCGGAATGCCGCGGTGTATCAGGTCGACCACCAGGCGTCCCGGCCCGCACCCGAGATCGATTGTCGGACCGTCGCAGAGATCCACGATCGCGCGGTCGAACTGTTCGTCGGCGTGTTGGCCACCGAGCCACCTGCGCACCGGGAGATTCCTGACCTCGCCGTCGTCGCGACGGATCCAGCAGCGTTCACCGTCGAGGGCGCGGTCGTACAGGTCTCCCATCATGCGCGTTACAGACCTGCCGCCCGAGTCGCCGCCGCGAACCTACTGCCCGGGTGACAACATCGCCGCACCCGCTCGACGTCCGCGGCGGTGTCGACATCGGCGAGTTCCTCGACCAGGCAGACCTCATATCCTTTGTCGCGCAGAGCCTTCAGCGTCAACGCACCGGTATCGGGCCGCGACATCGGCACCGGCCGCAGACACTCGGCCATCGCACCCGACCGCACGCCCAACACCCACCAACCCCCGTCGGCGGCCATGCCCAGCAGCGCCTCGGTATCCCAGAGGGCGACCGCGCAGTCAGAGATCAACTCCCCGGTCACCTGCGGGGTGTCCATCCCGATCTGCACGATCGGATGCTCGCCCGCCACCGTGGCGGCATCGGCGTGGGCGCAGACGAGACGGGCGGCGAAATCCGTTCCCCGCTGCGGCACGACGGTGAACGAGGACAACCGCTGCCCGATCTCGTCGGACCGGCACGCGAGGCGCAGATCGCCGGTCATCGCCACCACCCGGGCCGACACCGAGGCGGCCGCCACCGCGTCGAGGGTGTCGAGCAGCGCTGCCGCGGCCACGTCGGCCGCGACGTCGTCACCCACCGTCGCGGCCAGCCGCGTCTTGGCCAGCCCGGGCACCGGCGCCTTGGCCACGACCAACGTCGTCACCGGCAGTACCGTCACGAGATCACCCGCCAGAAATCCAGGGCCGCGGTCACACTGCCCCGCAGCGATCCCGAGACCTTCGACCGGCCGCCGGTACGCGGCCCGTACCGGACGTCACGTTCGACCACGTGCCAGTGCCCGGCGGCCGCCCTGACCAACAACTCCAGCGGATAACCCGAGCGGCGGTCGGTCACTCCGAGGTCCAGCAACGATTGCCGGTGAGTCACTCGCATCGGCGCGATGTCGTGCACCGGCAGACCGTGGCGGGTCCGCAGCCGCCAGCACACCGCGGCGGTACCCAACCGCGCATGCCACGGCCACCGCAGGCCGCGCACCGGACGCCGACGGCCGACAACCATGTCGGCGCCCCGATCGAGCTCGGCGACCAGGGCAGGAAGCTCCGCCGGGTCCAGCGAACCGTCGGCATCGATGACCGCCACCACCGGCGTCGTCGCCGCAACCACACCGGCGTGCACGGCAGACCCATAGCCAGGCCGCGGCTCGGCCACCACCATGGCGCCGTGGGCACGGGCGACCGCAGCAGTGCCGTCGGTGCTGTTGTTGTCGACCACGAGCGCTCTGTACCCACGAGGAATGGCCGCGAGCACACCCGGCAGCGAATCCGCCTCATCGAGGCATGGCAGCACCACCGTGACCGCACGATCGGGCATAGCTTTCGACGCTAGAACAGCCAGAACGGCGACGCGAGACCCAACGCTGACAAAAGGATGACATCCACGCAGGTGGTCGCGGGTCCGCGCTAACCTCGGAGTGGTGACCCGGGTGCTGATCGCGGACGACGACGACGTCGTCCGCAACGTGGTGCGACGGTATCTGGAGCGCGACGGTCTCGAGGTTCTGACCGCCCATGACGGCAACGAGGCGCTGCGGCTGTTGCGTTCGCAGCGCATCGATGTCGCCGTCCTCGACGTGATGATGCCCGGCCCCAGCGGACTGTCGCTGTGCCGCGGGCTCCGCCGCGGCGGCGACCTGTCCATACCGGTGATCCTGCTGACCGCGTTGGGTGAGGAAGACGACCGCATCGCCGGTCTGGAAGCGGGCGCGGACGATTACCTGACCAAACCGTTCAGTCCGCGCGAGCTCGCGCTGCGGGTGCGTTCGGTGCTGCGCCGCACGCCGGCGACTGCAGGACCGCCGCCCGGGCAGATCCAGTTCGGCGACCTGGCGGTGTCGACGCGGTCGCGCACCGCGACCGTCGCGGGCGCGCCGTTGAGCCTGACCAACCGGGAGTTCGACCTGCTGGTGTTCTTCCTGACCCACCCCGACATCGTGTTCACCCGCGACGATCTGCTCAAGCAGGTGTGGCACTGGGACTTCGGAGACCTGTCGACGGTGACGGTGCACGTCAAGCGGTTGCGGTCCAAGCTCGGCGACCGCCACCGCGTGCAGACCGTGTGGGGCCGCGGCTACATGTGGGCGTCGGATGCGTCGGCCTCCGGACACACGGATGCCGCCAGCTGAGTTCGCAGAGATCGTCGGCTGGGCCCTGGCCTGCTCGGTGCCGGTGGTCATCGCCGGGGCGGCGGTGATCCGACTGGCGCGCTCCTGGTCGCTGGCGCTCAGCATGGTGGCGCTGGTGCTGATCCCGGTGCTCGCAACGTTCACCGGGGTGCTCGGCGCCAGCGGGTTCATGGTCACCGAAACCTTCGAGCGGACGGCCGTCGTGCTGGTCGTCGTGTCGATCGTGACGATCCCCGCGGCGGTGATGCTGGGCCGCTACCAGGCGCGGCGCACCGTGTGGGAAGCCGAGATCCGCGACTCCGAGCAGGCCGCCGAACAGTCACGCCGGCAGCTGGTGGCCTTCGTCAGCCATGACCTGCGCACCCCGCTGGCCGGGATCCGGGCGGTGGCCGAAGCGATGGCCGACGGTGTGGTCCCCGCCGACGAGGTGCGGGCGCACGCTGAGCACATCGAGCACGAATCCGTGCGGCTGAGCGAGATGGTCGACGACCTGTTCGAGATGTCGAAGATCAACGCCGGAGCGCTGACGCCCTCGTTCGAGAAGGTCGCCCTCGACGAGGTGGTCGATGAGGTGTTGGCCGTACACCGCATCGCCGCCGAGCGGGCCGGTGTGCAACTGCGCGCCGATGTGCCAGAGCAGCCGGTGCGCGTCCTGGGCAGCGACCGGGCGCTGGTGCGTGTGCTGTCGAACCTGGTGGCCAATGCGATCGCGCACACTCCGCCCGGCGGCTGTGTCGAGCTGGCGCTGGGCGCCGACGACACCGGCGCGTGGGCCCGTGTCGACGACACCGGGGTCGGCATCGACGAGGCCGACCTGCCGCGGGTGTTCGACGTGGCCTATCGCGGCTCGAACAACCGTGTGCCGCGCGCGGATTCGTCGCTGCCGAGCGGGTCCGGGCTGGGCCTGGCGATCGCGGCGGGTCTGGTGCAGGCGCACCGTGGCACGCTGTCGGCGCGCAACCTGGCCACCGGAGCGCGTTTCGAGGTGCGGCTCCCTTTGGCGTGAGCCCCCGTGCGCGGCGTGTCAGCCGGGCAGGGAGTTGCTCAGCCGTTCGGTGGCGGCCAGGTAGTCCTCGATGAACTCGCGGACCACTTCGCGCGCGGGCTTGACCTTGTTCATCAGGCCGACGCCCTGACCGACGAAGTAGGTGGCCAGCGCCTGGGCGCCCTCGTGGCCCTGCGCGGCCAGCACGTCGATACGCCGGATCACCGGCTCGCACAGCATCGACTGCAACGGCAAGGGCAGCGGCTGCTGACCGTCTTTGGCGGGCAGCCACGCGTCCGTCCAGTCCGAACGCAACTGGCGCGACGGCTTACCTGTGCGGCCGGCCGAACGCACCGTGTCCCGTGACGTGGCGGCCAGCATCTTCGCGACGGTGTGCGGCGCGGTCTCGGCCTCCTCGGTGGTGAGCCACACCGAGCCGGTCCACGCTCCGGCCGCGCCGATGGCCACCATGCCGGCCATCTGCCGACCCGTCACGATGCCGCCGGCGGCGAGTACCGGAACCGAGCTGCCGGCCTGGGCCACGGCCTCGACGACCTCGGGCACCACGACCAGCGTGCTGACCTCGCCGCAGTGCCCGCCGGCCTCGGTGCCCTGCGCGACGATCAGGTCGACGCCGGCCGCGATCTGCTTGACCGCATGCTCTTTGGCGCCGACCAGCGCCGCGACCGGAATCCCTCGCTCCTTGCCCGCTTCGATCATGTAGTCCGGCGGCACGCCGAGCGCGTTGGCGATCAGGCTGATCGGGTGCGACAGCGCCACATCGAGCAGCTCCTGGCCGGTGTTGCCGGACAGCATCGGCTTGCCCAGGCGGCGCTCCGGCTCGGGCTCGATGTCGTGGGCGCGCAACAGGTCGTCGACGATGTCCTTGTAGGCCTGCGGGATCCGTCCGGCCAGGTCGGTGCTGGAGAGCTTCTCGCCCTTGCCCTCGAACTTGGCGGGCACGATCAGATCCACGCCGTACGGTTTGCCGCCGACCGCATCGTCGATCCACGCCAGCTCCTGGTCGAGCTGCTCGGGACTGTAGGCGGTCGCGCCGAGCACGCCGAAACCGCCGGCGTTGGTCACCGCGGCCACCACGTCACGGCAGTGGCTGAACGCGAAGAGCGGGAAGTCGATGCCGTACTGCTCACACAGCGCTGTGGACGTCATGAGCACAGTATGGCTTGACGGGTGTCAAAGAGGGGCTGGGACCCCTGACTTCACCCCAGCACCGGAGTCCTCCGGAGGAACCGCTCGACGGCGGTCAGCATCTGTGTCCCGTCGAGAAGCGCCCGATCGTTGTGTCCCGCACCGGGAATCGACACCCACTCCTTGGGTTCGGGCGCGCTGTCGAAGAGCCTGCGGGACAGCGCCGCCGGCACGATGTCGTCCCTGTCGCCCGCGATGACCAACAGTGGGGCGTCCAACGCGCCGATCCGGTCGAGGGACGGGTAGCGGTCGAGCAGCAGCCGACGTACCGGCAGCCACGGATAGTGCACGGCGGCGACGTCGGCGAGCGACGTGAAAGGCGAACGCAACACCAATGCCGCGGGCGGGGTCTCGACTGCCAGACCGACGGCGACCGCGCCGCCCAGCGACTCACCGAAGTAGGCGATACGCGCGGGGTCGACCTGGGGTTGCCGGGTCAGCCAGTCCTGCGCGGCCCGCGCGTCTGCGGCCAGCCCCTCCTCGGTGGGGCGCCCGGCATTGCCGCCGTACCCGCGGTAGTCCAGCAGCAGCACCGACATCCCCATGGCGTGCAACGCTGCGGCCAATGGGGCCCGCATCGTGCGGTCGCCGCCGTTTCCGCTGAGCACCAGGACCGCCGGCCCCGGCGCGCCGGGAAGGAACCAGGCGCCCAACGCGAGTCCGTCACTGGTGTGGACGACGACGTCGCGGGCGCCGGGAAGCACGGAGGCAGCCGACGGCACCGGCCCGGTGGACGGGAAGTAGATCAACCGGCGCTGCTGCGAGAACAACACCCCGAGCAGACCCGTCGCCACCAATGTGACGATAGCGACGGCGACGAGCAGGGTGCGGCGCAGGGCGTGCTCCTAGCCTCGCAGCGGCGCCGAGGCGAACTCGGCCAGACCGTCGACCGGGTCGACTGCGGCATGAAAACCCAACTTATCCTTGGCTTTTCGCGGATCGGCGACGATGTGCCGGACATCGCCGTCGCGGTGGCCGCCGACGATCTCAGGACGCACGCCGCCGTGCGCCCGGCACAGAACGTCGGCGACGTCGAGGATCGACACCGGCCGCCCCGAGCACACGTTGAACGCATCGAACCCGGTCGAAACCGACTCCACGGCTGCGACATTGGCGGCTGCGACGTCGTCGACGTGGACGAAGTCCCGCATCTGTCGGCCGTCTTCGAAAACCTTCGGTGCCGCGCCCTTCTCGAGTGCGGAGCGGAAGATCGCGGCGACGCCCGAGTACGGGGTGTCGCGCGGCATCCCCGGCCCGTACACGTTGTGGTAGCGCAGCGCCGTGACGACGCCTGCGCCCGCTTCACTCCACGCCAACGCGTAGTGCTCCTGCGCGACCTTGCTCGCCGCGTACAGGCTGCGGGGCCGCAGTGCGGCGTCCTCACCGACCAGAGCCCAGTCCACCGGCTCGCCGCCGACCGGGCAGCGGTGATCGAACACCCCGGCGTCGAGGTCCTCGCGCCGGCGCGGCAGCGGGTCCACCTCGCCGTGCTCCGCGCAGACGAAACGACCCTGGCCGTACACCACCATCGACGAGGCCAGCACCAGCCGCCGGCACCCGACGGCGAACATCTGCGCCAGCAGCACGGCGGTCCCGAAATCGTTGTGCCCGGCGTAGGCCGGCGCGTCGGCGGCGTCCACCCCGGCGCCGACCACGGCCGCCTGATGACAGACCACGTCGACACCGGCGAGGACGTCGGCGACGGCCCCGCCGTCGCGCACGTCGACGCGGAGCACACCCCCGGGCACATCGGCCTGCGCGCCGTGCGCGGCAGGCAGCATCGCGTCCACGGCCACGACGTCATGACCAGCCGCGGTCAGGCGGGCCCACACCCGGGAGCCGATGAAGCCGGCCGCACCGGTCAGCAGCACCCTCATGGCAATTCGAACGGCAGCGTCATGCCCTCGTGCGGCAGACAGTGCGTGCAGGTGCGTTCGGAATCGACGGCCACCGCGGCCTCTATGGCGTCGTGCACGAGCTTCTTGAACGGCACCAGGTTGCGCTGGAACTCGGCGAAGACGTCGACCGCGCGCACTCCCTGCCCCGACTCGATCCCGGCATCCAGATCCGTCACCAAAGCAATTGCGGCATAACATATCTCGAGCTCGCGGGCGAGCACCGCCTCGGGATATCCGGTCATGTTCACCAACCGGAAACCCTGACCCGCGAACCACTGGCTCTCCGCGCGCGTGGAGAACCGCGGCCCCTGGATCACCACCATGGCGCCGCCGTCGACGACGTCGGGCAGACCGGTGACCGCGGCCCGCAACGACGGGCAGTACGGGTCGGCGAAGTCGACATGGATGCCGCCGGAGTCGAAGTAGGTGTCCGCGCGCCCGGAGGTGCGGTCGACGAGTTGGTCCGGCACCACGATGGCCCCGGGCCCCAGCGTCGGGTCGAGGCTGCCCACCGCGCACGGACCGAAGACACGTCGCACCCCGAGCGCGCGCAGCGCCCACATATTCGCGCGATACGGCACGGTGTGCGGGGAGAACTCGTGGTTGACGCCGTGGCGCGGCAGGAACGCGACCTCGTGCGCGCCGACCGTACCCACGGTGAGCGGCGCGCTCGGCGGGCCGTAAGGGGTGTCCACACTGAGCGTGCGGGCGTCGTCCCCGAAAAACGAGTAGAAGCCGCTGCCGCCGATGACTCCGATCACCGGGTTACGCGTCGTCGTGCTGCCGGGCGGCGCGGCGCGCGGTGTCGCGGATCTCGAACACGTCGGTGGCGAACCCTCCCACCGCGTTCGCGACGTCCTTGACCGCGGTGGTGATGATCGTGCTGACCTCACCGATGGCCGATGCGCCGGACGCGACGATCTCCTGGAGCGCGTCCTTACCGATCTCGGCCTTGCTCAGTCGCTCGTCCATGCGCTCAGTCTGCCACGGTCGCGACCTGCAAGACTGGCCGTCGTGGCCACATTCGCGCAGTGGGTCGAAGGGGCGCGTCCACGCACGCTGCCCAACGCCGTCGCCCCCGTCATCGCCGGCACCGGCGCCGCCGCCGCACTCGACGGCGCATCGTGGTGGCGGGCGTTACTGGCGCTGCTGGTCGCGCTCGGCATGGTGGTCGGGGTCAACTACGCCAACGACTACTCCGATGGCATCCGCGGCACCGACGACGTCCGGGCCGGCCCGTTGCGGCTGGTCGGCTCCAGGCTGGCGACGCCGCGCGCGGTGCTGACCGCGGCGGTGGTGAGCCTGGCGATCGGCGCGGTGGCCGGGCTGGTGCTGGCGTGGGTGTCGGCGCCGTGGCTGATCGCGGTCGGCGCGGCGTGCATCGCCGGGGCGTGGCTCTACACCGGCGGGTCGAAACCGTACGGGTACCGCGGGTTCGGCGAGATCGCGGTGTTCGTGTTCTTCGGTCTGGTCGCGGTGCTGGGCACGCAGTACACGCAGGCCCTGCGCATCGACTGGGTGGGTGTCACGCTCGCCGTCGCCACCGGCTGCCTCTCCTCGGCGGTGCTGGTGGCCAACAACCTGCGCGACATCCCCACCGACGCCGAGAGCGGCAAGATCACGCTGGCCGTCCGGCTCGGCGACGCGAAGACGCGGATGTTGTTCCAGGTGTTGCTGGCGGTTGCGTTCGCGCTGACGCTGCTGCTCGTGGCTGCGACGCCGTGGTGCGCCGTCGGGTTGATCGCGCTGCCGCTCGCGGTGCGGGCCGCCAAGCCGGTGCGCGGCGGCGCCGGCGGCAGGGACCTGATCCCGGTACTGCGCGACACCGGGCTGACGATGCTGGTGTGGGCCGTCGCGGTGACGCTGGCGTTGGTCGTTTCGTAGCGATTTCGGCGTGGTTGTCGTCGCTGAGCGACGCTGAGCACGCCGAAATCGCGCGGGGGTGGGCGTCGGTTTGCGCGCCGGATTCGCGTGGTACATAGCGCGGGATGAACGCTGCCCCGATGTCCCGCGACCCCGGCAACGACGTCCGCGAGGCCCAACAGGTGGTGGCGGCACTGTCGGAGGCCTTCTCGGCGAAGGTCGTCGGCCAGGAACACTTGCGTGAATCGCTGCTGATCGGCCTGCTGACCGGCGGACACGTGCTGCTCGAAAGTGTGCCCGGGTTGGCCAAGACCACCGCCGCGCGAGTGATCGCCGAATCCATCGACGGGCAGTTCCGCCGCATCCAGTGCACCCCGGACCTGCTGCCCAGCGACATCGTCGGCACCCAGATCTACGACGCCTCGACGGGCCGGTTCGTCACCCAGCTCGGCCCGGTGCACGCCAACATCGTGCTGCTCGACGAGATCAACCGCTCCAGCGCGAAAACCCAGAGCGCCATGCTCGAGGCGATGGAGGAACGACAGACCACCATCGCCGGCACCGTCTACCCGATTCCCGAGCCATTCCTGGTCATCGCCACCCAGAACCCCGTCGACCAGGAAGGCACCTACGCGCTGTCGGAGGCCCAGACCGACCGCTTCCTGATCAAGGAGATCGTGCGCTACCCGTCACCCGAGCAGGAGGTCGAGGTGATGCTGCGCCGCGATGCCGGGCTCTACGACAAGGACCACCGCACCCGACCGGTGGCCACGCTCGAGCAGATCCGCCGGGTCCAGCAGGTGGCGCGTGAGGTGTACATGAGTCCGGAGCTGATGCTGTATGCCGGGCGTCTGGTCGGCGTCACCCGCGACCCCGGCAACTACCTGCCGGCGCAGGTCGCGCGGCTGGTCGACTACGGGGCCAGCCCGCGCGCGACGATCGCGCTGTGCACCGCGGCCCGCGCGTTGGCCCTCCTGGCCGGCCGCAACCACGTCCTGCCCAGCGACGTCGCCGACGTCGCGCACCGGGTGCTCCAGCACCGCCTGATCCTCGGGTTCGAGGCGACCGGCGCCGGCGTCACCGCCGATGTGGTCATCGACGCGGCGCTGCGGGCAGTGCGGGTGCCCTGAGGCGGCGACGGTGGGCAAGCACCTCAACCGGGCCCGGACGGTCTTCGGCTCCGACACGCGCGGCATGCTCGACGGCGGCCGCCACGCGCTGCTGCACACCCGCACCCTCGAGTTCGACGAGTTGCGCCCCTACGTTCCCGGCGACGACGTCCGCGACATCGACTGGAAGGCCACGGCCCGCTCGGGCAACGTGCTGATCAAACGGTTCGTCTCCGAGACGCACCACAAGGTGCTGTTGGTCGCCGACGCCGGGGTCAACATGACCGCGCTCGCCCCGAGCGGAGAACGCAAGTGCGACATCGCGACTCACGTTCTGGGGGCGATCGGGCTGATCACCCTGGGCCGCTCCGACGAGATCGGCATGGTCTACGGTGACGCCCGGGGCAGCATCAACGTGCGACTGCGTCGTGGCGAGAACCACGTCGAGAACCTGCTGCAGCGCTATCACGCACACATCGCCGAGCAGCGCGGCCACAGCGACATCGTCTGCCAATTGACCTATGTGGCAGAGCATTACCGTCACACCATGCTGATCGTGGTGGTGTCCGACGAGCCGGAACCCACGCCCGAGCTCGACGCGGCGCTGACGCGACTGGCCGCCCGCCACGACATGATGTGGGCCATGATCGCCGACCTGCCGGCAGTCGACGTCGGCGCCGACGGCGGCTTCGACGTGGCGACCGGCCGCCCCGTGCTGGGCTCGGCAGCGGCCGACGTACGGGTGGCCGCCGCCTACCGGCGCGCCGAACAGCAACGGGCCGCGCGCGTGGCCGAGATGATGACGCGCCATGCGATCCCGCACACGACGATCGCGTCGAACAGCGACATCCGACTCCGTGTCGCAGGACTGACGAGGATGAGCTCCCGTGCCGGATGATCTGCTGCGCTTCGTCAGCGGACCGCCCGGTTATTCGGTGTGGTGGCTGGTCCTCGGCGTGCTCCTACTGGTCCTCGTGGCTGCCTGGTACGTCACGGTTTTCGTCGCCACCATGCCGTCGGAACGCCTACGCCGCGTCCCGGTGATCCGTGACCTGCACGCCCGGGTGCTGCGGTACCGGTTCGCGCGGACCGTCGCTGCGATCCGCCGCCGGTATGACGCCGGCGACCTGACCGACGAGCAGGCGGGCGCCTCGTTGAGCCGCACGTTGCGAAGCTTCCTGCACCAGGCCACCGGTCAACGCGCACAATTCATGCATGTCCGCGCGATCGCGGACACCGAATTGCGCGAGGCCGCACCGCTTCTCGACGCACTGGGTGCGGCGCGCTTCGACCGGTCGGCCACCGCGGACGTCGGGCGGCTGGCCCGAGAGACCGAAGAGTTGATCCGCTCGTGGCGCTGACATGGTGGCCGGTGGCAGCCCTCGGCGCGGCGCTGCTGATCGCGGCGATCGTCCTCGGCGTCGCAATTCCGACGAAACGTGCTGCACAGCAACGGTTCCCGCTGGCCAACACGACGCGGTTGACGCGGCTGCCGGAGTACCGGGCCGTCGTCCGCCGGCAAGTGCAGGCCACGGTGATGGTGCTGGCGTTGGCCATCCCGCTGTTCGGCGCCGCCGTGTGGGCGAGTGCGCGGCCCACCGAGTCGGTCGTCGACGCGGCGGGCGCCGAGCAGCGTGCGGACATCATGCTGTGCGTCGGGCAGCCGGTCACCGATCCGTCGACCGGGACGTTCCTCGGCTACTTCGCGCGCCAGGTGGGCGCGTACGGCGCCGAGCGCATCGGGCTGACGTCGGTGAACCGCCGGGTGATCCCGTTGACCCGGGACTACCAGTTCGCCGCGGGCCGCCTCGGCGAATACGCGCAGGCCGCTCAACTGCAGGCCGAGGCCGACGCCGGGACACTGGCACCCGCGGGCGCGGTGGGCCTGCGATCGCGGGCCGCGTCGTTCGCGCCGGCGGTGGAGTACGGCGACTACGCACCGACCGTCGCCGACGTTCTGGCGTTGTGCCTGACCGGATTCCCGGGCTTCGAAAACCGCGGCGAGGTCCCGCGGTCGGTGATCTACCTGGGGCCCGGGGAACTGCGCTCCCCCGGCGACAACCGCCCGTCGCTGTACAACGACGCCGAGGTCACCGAGCTGGCCCGGCAGGCCGGCGTTCGTGTCGACGCCGTCGCAACCCCGGGCCGGCCCACCGAAGCGCTGAGCTCGGTGGCCGCAGCAACCGGCGGTCAGTTCGTCCGACTCGATCCGGAGCAGCTGACCGGTCAGCTCGACGGCATCCTGACCGATCTGCGGGAAGCCGATGACGGTGCGGAGCGGCAGGATGCGCCCGGACCGGTGCTGCTGGTCGCGGTGGCGGTGGCCGCGCTGTTCGGTGTGGCGTTGCTGGCGGTGCGGCGATGACCTTCGATCCCGTCGCTCCGGCCCCCGCGCTCGCGGTGCTCGCCGCGGTACTCGTCGTGCTGCGACTGGTGTCGCTGCGGTTGGCGGTCACCGGGGGCCGCGAGTCGCTGGCGCGGTGGGCGGCGATGACGGTGGCGCTGAGCCTGGTGCTGCTCGCCGCATTCCGCCCGGGAACCGGCGAGGTGGAAGACACCGAGGGCGCCGCGGCGTCGAACGGGGGCACGAATGTGTTCTTCGTCGTGGATCGGTCCGCGGACTCCGGGATCGCCGATTTCGGTGGGGCGCCGCGGATCTCGGGTATGCGTGCGGACATGGCCGCGTTGATGGAACAGCACCCCGACGCCCGCTTCGCGGTGATCTCGTTCTCTTCGCGGCCGGCCGTGGAATGGCCGCTGTCCGGCGACAGCTGGAGCCTGGCCCCGGTGGTGGCGGCGATGAACCCGTACCCGCCGAGCGACGAGCCGATCAACCCCGCCGCGGCGGCGAACGTGCTGCGCTACCAGCTGATAGCCGCGGGTCAGCAGTACCCGGGAGCCGACAACCTCGTGTACTACTTCGGTTCGGGCGCCGAACCGTCCGCCAGCCCGCAGGGCACGTTCGAGTCCGACGGCGTGGACGGCGGCGCGGTGTTCGGCTACGGCCCGGCAACGGGCCGACAACAGTTGGGCGCCGTCGCCGATCAACTCGGGGTGCCCTACTTCACCCGTACACCCGGCACCGAGGTGCCGCAGACGCAGAGCGGTGCGGCCGCCACGGCGAGCACGGAATCGACGGGGTCGACGGAGGAGCCACGCACCGAGTTCTACTGGCTGCTGACCATGGTGGCCGCGGTGCTGCTGCTCGGGGAGATCCACCTGTCGGTGCGCGACCTGCGCCGCGCGCTGGCGACCCGACGGCAGGTGCTGTCGTGAGCCCGGCGCGGCTGCGACTGCGGCGACGGCTGTTGATCGGTTCGGCGCTGCCCACCCTCATCGCCGTGGTGGTGGCGGTCAAGCTGATCTCCGTGGTGGTGGCGGGCGGATCCGCGCAACGCAACTTCGACGCCGGCCGGGCCGACGCGATGGGAACCGATGTCGCGATCCTGCAGATGTTCGACGTCGTCGAGCCGGCCACCACCGCGTTCGCCGCCGGCAGTCACGCGGTCCTCGACGAGCGCCTCGACGTCGCGGACCAGCAGTTCTCCGCGTCGCTGGCGAGAACCCGCGCCGAGGAGTCGTGCCCGGTGCGGATCAACCTGGCGCTGGTGCGGGAACGCCACGGCGACATCGATGCGTGGGAAGCCCGGCTCGATGCGGCCCGCGCGCGCTACGAGAGCGCGTTGACGGTGATCGCGGAAGCCCCGTCGGGGTGCTTCGCCGGTAACGACGACGCCGACCCGCAGCGGCGGGCGGTCAGAGCCGATGCCGCAGCTCGGATCGCTGCGAAGATCGACGCTCTCGGCTCGGTGGCACCCCTCGCACCACCGGCGCCGACGCCCCCACCCGCCGCTGCTGCGGCTCCCCCTGTCGCGGTACCCGACGATCCCGACGCACCCCGCCAACGTCAGTTGGAGCCGGATCACAACGATCCGCTCGAGGCGCTACGGCAGTTGTTGCAGGACGCCGCGGGCGCTTAGCCGCGCGCCGTCCCGTTCCAGTACTCGACGATCTTCCCGTCGGCGACGCGGATCATGTCGGTGCCGGTGTATCGCACCGGCCCCGCCTCCGCGGACCCGGTGCCGATCCAGCGCGCGGCGACCACGTCGCCGTCCTGGATCGGGCCGACGTCGAGCACGAACTGAAGTTCCTTGAACGCCTCGCGGGCCTCGTCGACGACCGACTGCAGTTCGACGGGGCCGCGGACGTCCCGGTTGGGCCAGTGCCCGACGAAGTCGTCGGAGACCAGATCGGTGGCCAGGCAGCGGCCACTCCACAGATCGTGCAGCCACCGCCGATACAGCGCCTTGTGCACAGTGCCCGGCCGGTGGTTACTGACATTTCGGTGACCGCCGAGGACTCTCGGTCGGTCCATCACCTGCCCATCGCTCATGTGACGGGGATTACCCACTCGAGCGCCGCGTTATGCAAACTTTATTTGCCGAGCAAACACCGATGATTTACATAGCCGGGGGTGCATATCATTCAACGTCCTACCCCACAAGGGGATTCGGAATCAGGACGTGGAATCCGGCGGATGCGGAGAGTCACTTCCCGAGGATTGCGGCGGGTTCTCGCCCCGTAGCCGGGCCCGGATCTGTTCCTGGTCGCGGCGGCGCCGCTGTTCCCAGACCGCGATGCTGGCGGTGGCACGCCTACGCAGCGGGGTGAACAGCCAGATGCCCAGCGGTAACGCAATCACGATCGCGAACAGCATGGCCACTACCACGGGAAACTCGCGCACTCCGAGCAACTGCCCGGCCCCGACGATCAGGGCTGTCAGCACCACCACGAGGAGGAGTCGGGCGGCGGTGTAGGCCACCACATCGAGCAGTAAGCGGGAGGTCGGGCGTGGGTCCTCGGACACGAGGTGAGCCTACCGACGGGGCGTATATTGACACCAAGGAGGTTTTTGGTGGCGTACTTGCTCCTGATGCTCGTCTTGGCCGCAGTCGTCTATGTCGGCTGGCGGGTTACCCAAGCGGCGGCCAATCGGCCGCGACGCCGGGTGATCGGTCCTGACGATGATCCGGAATTCCTGCGGCGGATCACCCCGCGCGACGATCAGCCGCGGTCGTGAGCCGGGGCGGGGAAGCCGGCGGCGACCACCGCCGCGAGTTCCAGCAGCGCCGATCGGGTCTCACGACGTAGTCGGTCGAGACTGATCTCGGCGCCCTCCTCCAGATGCGGATCGAAGGGCACCACGCACACCGACCGGCACCGCCGCGAGAAGTGATCGACCACCTTCTTGATGTCGACCTTGCCGCCCCCCTGACCGCTGCGCGGCCGGACCCCGTTGATCACGGCGATCGAATTGCGCACCAGATCCTCGTGGCCGTGGGCGTCGAGCCAGTCCAGCGTCGCCGATGCGCTGCGCGCCCCGTCCACCGAACCGGAACTGATCACCAGCAGGACATCGGCGCGTTCGAGCACCCCTGACATCACCGAATGCACCATGCCGGTGCCGCAGTCGGTCAACACCACGCTGTAGTACCGCTCGAGGAGTTCCACCGCGCGGCTGTAGTCCTGGGCGCTGAACGCCTCCGACACCGACGGATCGCTCTCCGAGGCCAGCACCTCCAGGCGGCTGTCCCCCTGCGAGGTGTACTGCCGCACGTCGCTGTAGGCGGTGATGCCCTCGGCGTCGCGCAGCAGGTGCCGGATGGTGGCCGGCGTCTCGACGGGCACCTTCTGGCTCAGCGTGCCGCGGTCGGGGTTGGCGTCGACGGCGATCACGCGGTCGCCCCGGATGGAGGCGAACGTCGCACCCAGCGTCGCGGTGATCGTCGTCTTGCCCACCCCGCCCTTCTGCGACAACATCGCGATGCGGTAGCAGCCGCGCAGCGGACGGGACACGTCGGCGACCAGGGCCTCCCGGCGCAGTACCTTCGGGCTCTCCCCGAGGTTGATCAGCCCCGCAGAGCCCTTGAACAACCACTTGCGCCAGCCCTCCGACGGGCCGCGACGGGTCTGGCCCAGCAGGGCGGCGGTGGTGAGGTCCTGCGGCGCGGGGACATCCGGCGCCGGCGGTGGGGGCACAACCGCCGGCGGGGCCGGGAGCAGTCCTTCGGGAGGAGTCGGTGCCGTCCACTCCGCGGGGACCACGGCCATCGGGTCTCGGAAGCGTTGCTGCGCGCGGAAACTGGTCACCACGTCGGTCAACGGTCGATCCCCCAATGCAGTCACTCAGCCGACGCCGGCATACGAGTGCAGGCCTACGGTCACCAGGTTGATGAAGAACAGGTTGAACACCATCGCGACGAATCCGGCGACGTTGATCCAGGCCGCCTTGCGGTCGCGCCAGCCGGCGGTCGAGCGGGCGTGCAGGTAGGCGGCGTAGAGCACCCACGCGATGAACGACACCGTCTCCTTGGGATCCCAGCCCCAGTACCGGCCCCACGCTTCCTCGGCCCAGATCGCGCCGAAGATGACGCCGAACCCGAACACCGGGAAGGCGAAGATCGTCGTGCGGTAGGCGATCCGGTCGAGCAGCTGCGCGTCGGGAAGCTTGGCCACCAGCCGGCTCACCGCACCGGTGCGGTCCGGTTGGCCGAACCGCGACATCTTCAGCAGGAACAGGATGCTGGCCACGCCGGCCACCAGAAAGACCCCGGAGCCGAGGCTGACCACCGACACGTGGATGGGCAGCCAGTAGGACTGCAGCGCCGGCATCACCGGAGCGGCGTGCGAATACAGCCACTTGCCCGAGACCGTCAACAGGATCAGCACCGGCACCAGGACGAACACCCACAGCGACCGGTACTGCGGCCTGCGCAGCACCACCGCGGCGGCCACCAGACCACACCAGCAGGTGAGGTTGATGAACTCGTACATGTTGCCCCACGGCACCCGTGAGGTGGACAGGCCGCGCAGCACGATGCACGCCAACAGCAGCACGATGCCGACGTAGGCCAGGGCGACGCCGGAGGAGCCGATGCGCTCGTCGAAGGGGCGGCGCGGTGCGTCGACGACGAGGCCGGGGCGGGCGCTGTCGGCCGCCACACCGGCGTTGACGAGTTCGCGGCTGTCGGCTTTACGGCTGCGGCTGTAGGCGAGCTCGACCGCGAGCAGCAACAGCGCCACCAGCAGGACCAGCACCGACGAGGTGAACGCCCAGTCGGAGTAACGGGCCAGCCCGATGTCGACGGTGGTGCTCATGCGCGATCTGCCTTCTTCTCTTCTTGCGGGGCGACGCTGCCCGGCGCGCCGACGTCGGCCAGCAGCCGCTCGGTCAGCCGCTCGAACTCGTCACCCCAGCCCGAGTTGTCGGTGCGGGCCAGCCCGCCCAGCTCGACGTTCACGGTACCCGGCGAGGCCGACGACAACCGAACCCAGACGCGACGGCGTCGGACGATCAGCGACACCAGCAGGCCGCCCATCATCGTCATCGAGAAGACCAGCACCCAGATCTGCGCCGGATCGTGAGAGACCTGCAGGTTCACGAACGGCACCGCGCCGTCGAAGCGGACGACCGTGCCGTCGTCGAGCCGGGTGTCCTCGCCGGCCTTGAGGTTCACGCGAGCCATCTTCGTCAGTCGGCCCTGGCCGATCATCCGCTCGTCGAGGGTGAACAGGGACTGCGGCCTGCCGGTGTCGAGCCCGGTGTCGCCCTTGTAGATGTCGATCGCGACGGCCGGGTCGTTGAGCTCGGGGAAGCTCGACGACAGCAGGGTCCCGTCGAGTTGGGCGGTGGGTGCGAACAGGCCCTGGATGGCGACCTGGTTGCGGCGCCGTTGCCGCTCGTCGGCGTAGGTGCCGCCGGGCGGGTCGAACCGCATCGCGCCCGACGACAGGAACGTGATCTGGTCCTCGGGCCGCCACTGCAGGGTCTGGGTGCGGCTCTGGCCGTCGGGGAAGGTCACCGTGAACGTGGGCGCGTAGCCGTGGCCCTGCAGGTAGACGCGGTCACCGGCGACGCGCAGCGGCTCGTTGACCTTCAGCAGATACGGCCGCCAGGTGCCGGTGTCGAGGTCGTCGCCGGCCTGGTAGTCGATGTTGGCCTGGAAGCCGACGGCCTGACCGTTCTCCAGGTAGGTGGCCTCGAAGTCGTTGACCCGCACGCACATCGGATACAGCGAGGTGCCGTCGACGGTGTTGCCGGCACGGAACGAGTCGAACGCCGCCGGGGAGGCCGAGCAGAAACCCGGCCCGCCGTCGGCGACGACGATGACGTTGCCTTCGTAGCTGAACATCTTGCCCGCGGCGATGGCCACGAGCAGGCCCAGCAGCGAGAAGTGGAACACGATGTTGCCGAACTCGCGCAGGTAGCCCTTCTCCGCGGAGATCTCGGTACTCGATGTCGCCGCCGGAGCGGCTCCGGAAGTGTCGCCGGTGCGGCGCGTGGTGCGTCGCCAGCCGCGCAGCCGGGTATCGACCGCGGCGGCGACGGCGTCGACGTCGGTACCGGACACCTGTGCTTCGTGGTGCTTGGGCAGGCGCGCGAGGTTGCGCGGTGCGGCCACCGGGACGGCGCGCAGGCTGCGGACATGCTCGATCAGCCGTGGGGTCAGGCAGCCCACCAGCGAGACGAACAGCAGCACGTAGATCGCGGTGAACCAGAAGCTGGAGAACACGTCGAACGCCTGCAACCGGTCCAGCCAGCGGCCCAGCGTGGGGTTCTCGGCGAGGTATTCGGCGACCTTGGCCTCGTTGAGGCTGCGCTGCGGCAGCAGAGCGCCGGGGATGGCCGCGAGCGCCAGCAGGAACAGCAGCACCAGCGCGGTGCCCATCGACGTCAGCGTCCGCCAGGTGTTGCGTATCACCGCGAGCAGACGCGAAGTCGCACGCGGTGGCTGAGTTTTGCGCGAGTTTGTGTCTTCTCGCGGAGAAGAGGTGACCATCAGATCGGGAGCCTGACGTCGCTGACGAACGCGTCGCGGATCCAGGACACGAAGTCGTTCCACAGCCCGGTGACCAGCGCAGTGCCGACGACGATCAACAGGATGCCGCCGAAGATCTGGATGGCCCGGGTATGGCGACGCAGCCAGCCCAGCCCGGTGACGGCCCGCGACGAGCCGAACGCCAACAGCACGAACGGGATCCCCAGCCCCAGGCAGTAGGCCAGCACCAGCACGATCCCCCGCGCCACGTTGGCGCCTTCGGTGGCCGAGGCCACCGCGATCACGCCGGTCAACGTCGGACCCAGACACGGCGTCCAGCCGAGTGCGAACACCGCGCCCAGCAGCGGAGCGCCGGCGACAGTGGAGAGCTGCCGCGGGGTGAAGCGGGTGTCGCGTTGCAGCATCGGCACCAGCCCGACGAACACCAACCCCATGAAGATCGTGACGACGCCGCCGATTCGTTGCAGCAGCAGCTGGTTGGTGATCAGCGTGGTGGTCATGCCCAGCACCGCGACGGTGCCCATCACGAACACCACGGTGAAGCCGGCGACGAACAGTGCCGCGGCGCCCGCCACCCGCAGCCGGGGACGGCGCACCGCGACGGCAGCGGGATTGTCGGCCCCGCCGACGGCACCTGGATTGTCGGCCCCGGGCCTGTCCTGCACGCCGACGACCGCGGCCAGGTACGACAGATAGCCGGGCACCAGCGGCACCACGCACGGCGACGCGAACGACACCAGACCGGCGAGCACACTGACCGCCATCGCCGCCAGCAGCGGTCCGGTGGCGGTCAGGTTGTCGAGCTGATCGAGATTCACTGCTCTGCGGCCAACCGTTCCACCACGGGCTGCAGATCCTGGGCCAGGAGTTCGCGCAGGAACACCGCGGCGACGCGATGCGACCGGTCCAGCACCACCGTCGACGGGATCACGGTGGTCGGGTAACGGCCACCGAACGCGATCAGCGTGCGCATCGACGGGTCGTAGATCGACGGGAAGGTGACGCCGCGGTCGATGATGAAGTCACGAGGCGCGTCGATGTTGTTGTCGCGCACGTCGATCCCCAGGAACGCGACGCCGTGCTCGCGGGTGGCTTCGTACACCTTCTGCAGTTCGCTGATCTCGGTGCGGCACGGCCCGCACCACTGTCCCCACACGTTGATGACGACGACGCGGTCGGTGAAGTCGTCGAGCGAGAGCGTCTTGTCGGTGTTCATCAGGTCCGGCCCGGACAACGCACCGGGCTCACCGCGGTCCTGCGGCGGGTCGTAGAAGATGTCGGTCTTACCGCCCGGGGCGACGAACTCGAAGGTGCCGCCTTGCGCGACGGCATCGCTGCCGGTGGAACATCCGGCGAGCACGAGGGTGGCCACGCACGCCGTGACCAGCGTGCGCCAGAGGGCCACCAACGGACTCACTGCCCGGCCAACTCCGCGTACCCCCAGCCGACACAGTCGTCATGGTCGAAATAGAACGACGTCACCGAGGCGAGGTTGCACATCCGGCGGGTCGGGAAGTGATGCAGCGGACGGTCGGTCATGGCTCGGCGCAACGTCTCGACGGGAAGTTGGTGGCTGACGCAGAGGGCCTCGTGCCCGGCCGCGGCGGCGCGGGCGCGGTGCAGGGCCCGCTTCATCCGCGCGGCGATGTCGACGTAGGGCTCACCCCAGGACGGGCTGCGCGGGTTGCGCAGGTGCCACCAGTTCCGCGGGTCGCGCAGTGCGCCATCGCCCGGCGAAACGCGCTGACCCTGAAACACATTCAGAGACTCGATGAGCTCGCCGTCGGTGGCGATCGGCAGGCCGTGCCGTTCGGCGATCGGCGCCGCGGTCTCTTGCGCACGCTCCAGCGGCGAGGCCACGACGTAGGTGATGTCGCGGTTGGCCAGCCACTCGGCGACCGCCTTGGCCTGGGCCTGTCCGCGGTCGGACAGGTGGTAGTCGGGCAGGCGGCCGTAGAGGATCTTGTCGGGGTTGTGCACCTCGCCGTGGCGCATCACGTGCACGACGGTCCTGGTCTTGTCGCTCATGCGGGTTTCTGAACCTCCGCGGCGGCGCGTGCGGCGCCGGGCAGGGCGGCGGCGATGCGGTCGAAGGCGCCGTCGTCGAGCGCCGTTGATACGAACCAGGTTTCGTAGGCACTCGGCGGCGGATAGACACCTGCATCCAGCAGGGCGTGGAAGAACGCGGGGAACCGCCACGTCTCGGTGGCGCGCGCCGACGCGAAATCGGTCACCGGTGCATCGCCGAAGAACACGCTGAACATGTTCCCTGCGCGCGGAATCTGATGCGGCACACCGGCTTCGGTCAACGCATTGTCGATCAGGGCGACCAACCGGTCGGCGTTGGCGTCCAGCGTCGCGTAGGCGGCGTCGTCGGCGGCGCGCAGCGTTGCCAGCCCGGCGGCCATCGCCACCGGATTACCCGACAGGGTCCCGGCCTGATACACCGGTCCCAGCGGCGCGAGCCGGCCCATCACCTCGGCGGACCCGCCGAATGCGGCGGCGGGCAGGCCGCCGCTCATCACCTTGCCGAACGTGAACAGGTCGGCGTCCACCGGATCCAGTCCGTACCAGCCGGCGCGGCTGACGCGGAACCCGGTCATCACCTCGTCGACGATCAGCAGCGCGCCGTGCGCGGCGGTGATGCGGCGCAGCGCCGCGTTGAAGCCGGGCAGCGGCGGCACCGTGCCCATGTTGCCGGGGCTGGCTTCGGTGATGACGCACGCGATGTCCGCGCCGAACTGGTCGAACACGTCGGTGACGGCGGCTTCGTCGTTGTAGGGCAGCACGATGGTGTCGGCAGCGGCGGCGCCGGTCACCCCGGGCGACGAGGGCAGTCCCAGCGTCGCGACGCCGGATCCGGCGTCGGCCAGCAGCGCGTCGCTGTGTCCGTGGTAGCAGCCGGAGAACTTCACGATCTTGGGCCGGCCGGTGTAGCCGCGGGCCAGCCGGATCGCGCTCATCGTGGCCTCGGTACCGCTGTTGACCAGGCGGATCCGCTCGACCGGGGCCACCCGGTCGATGATCTCGCGGGCCAGCTCGGATTCGCTCGGGGTCGGCGCCCCGAAGGACAGCCCGTCGGCGGCCACCCGCTGCACAGCCTCGACCACGGCCGGGTGCGCGTGCCCCAGGATCATCGGCCCCCACGAGCACACCAGATCGACATAGCGGTTGCCGTCGGCGTCGGTGAGCTCGCAGCCCTTGGCCGACGTGATGAACCGCGGGGTGCCGCCGACCGAGGAGAACGCGCGCACCGGGGAGTTCACTCCACCCGGGATGAGGGCGGACGCGTCGGCGAACAGCTTGGCGGACGCCTCGGTTGTGCTCATGCCGACCAGTGTCCCAGCCGCGCGGACCACGTCAACTACAGGGTGTAGTGGTCTGCGTGACGTCGCCTGGCCGGGGCGACGACGAAAAGTAACCTGGATCACATGACGCTGTCCTATGAGCGGGGCCCCACATCACCGCCGCTGCTGGAGACCACGATGGGAGCCAACCTCGCCGCCACCGCGGCCGCGCACGGCGACAACGACGCGTTGGTCGACGTCCCGTCGGGCCGGCGATGGACCTACACCGAGTTCCGCGCCGCGGTACGCCGGCTGGCGTCCGGCCTGCTCGCCGCCGGCATCAGCGCGGGCGACCGGGTCGGAAACTGGTCGCCGAACACCCCGGAGTGGACGCTGGCGCAGTACGCCACCGCCGAGATCGGCGCCATCCTGGTGCCCATCAACCCGGCCTACCGCGCACACGAGTTGGAGTACGTGCTCAACCAGTCCGGAGTGCGCCTGGTGGTCACCGCCGAATCCTTCAAGACCTCCGACTACATCGCCATGCTCCGCGACGTGCGTCCCCGCTGCCCGCACCTCGAGGACGTGGTGGTCGTGGGCGGAGCGCAATGGGACGCGTTGGCCGCAACCCGCGCCGACGAGGCCGCGCTCGACGCGCTGGCCGCCACCCTGTCCAACACCGACCCGATCAACATCCAGTACACGTCCGGCACCACGGGATTCCCCAAGGGCGCCACCCTGACCCACCGCAACATCCTCAACAACGGTTACTTCGTCGGCCACCTTCTCGACTACACCAGCGACGACCGCATCTGCATCCCGGTGCCCTTCTATCACTGCTTCGGCATGGTGATGGGCAATCTGGCCGCCACCAGCCACGGCGCGGCCATGGTGATCCCGAGCCCCGGGTTCGAACCGCGCGCAGCGTTGACGGCCGTGGCCGCCGAACGGTGCACGTCGCTGTACGGGGTGCCGACGATGTTCATCGCCGAACTCGAGCTCGCGGACTTCGACGACTTCGACCTGACCAGCCTGCGCACCGGGATCATGGCCGGCTCCCCGTGCCCGGCCGAAGTGATGCGGCAGGTGATCGACCGCATGCACATGGCCGGAGTCTCCATCTGTTACGGCATGACCGAGACCTCACCGGTGTCCACCCAGACCCGCGCCGACGATTCCGAGCTACACCGCACCACCACCGTCGGAAAGGTGGGTCCGCACCTCGAGGTCAAGATCGTCGACCCCGACACCGGCGACGTCGTTGCCCGCGGCACCAACGGGGAACTGTGCACCCGCGGATATTCGGTGATGGCCGGGTACTGGAACCAACCCGACGTGACCGCCGAGGCGATCGACGCCGAAGGATGGATGCACACCGGTGACATCGGCGCGATGGACGACGACGGCTACATCGCCGTCACCGGCCGGATCAAGGACATGGTGATCCGTGGCGGGGAGAACATCTATCCCAGGGAGATCGAGGAGTTCCTCTACACCCATCCCGACGTCCTCGACGCTCAGGTCATCGGCGTTCCGGATGCGCGCTACGGCGAGGAGCTGATGGCGTGGATCCGTCTGCGGGCCGGGGCGGCCAGGCTCACCGACGAGGATCTGCGCCAGTTCTGCAGCGGCCGGCTCGCGCACTACAAGATCCCCCGGTACGTACACATCGTCGACGAATTCCCGATGACCGTGACCGGCAAGGTCCGCAAGGTCGAGATGCGCGAGCAGGCGCGAAAGATGTTGTCGGACAGAGACCCGTCACTCGTCCAGTAGCGACTCCCCCAACGTGTGCCCCGGCTGCACGCCGGGCAGCACGGCGAAGGTCGCCGAGCCGATCGTCGTGATCCAGGGGTTGAGTCCGTCGGCTTCTGCGAGACGTTGCTGCACCGGGACGAACTGTGTGGCGGGGTCCTTCTGATAGGTCGCGAAGAGCAGCCCGCTGTCGGTGGTCTGTCCCGGCGGCGGCGGATCGTCGTAGTTGTAGGGCCGGCGCAGGAAGCGCTCGCCGTCGGTCCGGTGACGCGCCAGAGCGATATGGGAGTTGGGCGCGATGACGGGGATACCGCCCACATTCGACTCGAAGTCGGGTTCGTCGGTCTCGGTTTCCCCGGTCAGCGGCGCGCCGTTGTCGAGACGCCGACCGACGACGAGTTCTTTTGCTGCTCGGTCGAGTTCGTCCCAGGTGTCCATGATCGCCCGGATGCGCCGGAACACCAGCACCGTCCCACCGGTGAACCAACGTTGGTCTGCCCCGTCATGCCAGACATGCCGGTCGAATTCCGCTTCGGTGCGCAGGTTCACCGTGCCGTCGACCTGGCCCATCAGGTTACGCATGCTGGCGCCGGGGGCAGCCGCCCCGTGAGCATGGCGGAAACCGCTCTGCCGCCAGCGCTGTCGGGTCATGGTGCGGACATTCTTGAGCATCATCCTGGCGGCGTGGGCGATCGCGACGGGATCGTCGGCGCACAACTGCAAGAGCAGGTCGCCGCCGCACCACCGGGGATCGAGGTCGTCGGTGGCGAACGCCGGCATCTCTGCCACCGCGTCCGGCCGTCGGTGCGCCAGCCCGATGCGGTCGAACACCGCGGGACCGAGGCCGACGGTGACGGTGAGCCGGGACGGACGTTCGGCGAGTTCGGGTTCGGTGTCGGCCAGCGCCGGTTCACCCTGGGTCAGGCGCCGCGCGTCCGAAGTCCACAACCGCAGAACTGCGCCGAGAGTCTCACGTGCGCTTCGGTTTCCGGTCGGCGCCAGGTCGAGCGAAACGAACAGGGCATGCGCCTGGGGAGCGGTGAACACTCCGGCCTGGTGCCGTCCGTGGAACGGTTCGACGGCATCACCGAACTCGCGGAATCCCCCGCTGCTGACCGCCGAGGCGGTCGTGCAGCCGGCCAGGCTCGCGCCGGCCAGGGCGGCGGCACCGCCGGCGACGAATCGCCGGCGGTTCACCGCGGGAAGCGGTGACTCACCCATGATGGTGCGCCCCACCGTCGCCATCCGTGTTCGGGGTGTACTCCTCACTGCCACCGGCGAAGTCGCGGACCTGGGCGGTCACCGGCAGCGTCGACCCGTCCTGGAATTCGAGCGTCACCGTGATGTCGGCACCAGGAAGCAGCGGTTGCGTCAGGTCCATCAACATCAGATGGTCCCCGCCCGGAATCAACTCGCGCGTCCCACCCGCAGGCACGGTCAATCCGCCGTCCTTCTCGCGCATCGTTTTACCACCCAGTTCGTTCACCACGACTTCGTGGATCTCGACGTGCCCGGCCTGCGGCGAGTTGCCACCGACGATCTGTACGTCACTGCCTCCCGTGTTGGCGAGACTGCCGAAAACCGCTGCCATGCCCGTTTCCGCCGCATTGGCCCACTGGTTTTCGACTGTGACGTTCCCAGCCATCGGACCGGAGGCCGGTTGCTCTGATGCGCAGGCCGATGCGGTCAGCACGGCAACCGCCAGCACCCCGGCCGTCGAGAATCGAAATACCTTGTCCATCAGATCAATCCCTTCCTGAGTCGGATGCTTCGGCCAGCGCCCCCGCCGGTACTTCTCGGTGATCGGCGGTCGTCCGGTTGCGCTGCCGGCGTGCCACGGCCACCTCGGCGGCAAGGACGAGCAGCAGCGAGACGCCGAACACCGGGAAGATCACGCCCAGCGTCACGGCGGCCAGGGCCACTGCCAGGACGGCACGCTTCGGCGTGTGTGACCGCGTCGCGGCACCGGTCGGCTTTGGTAGGCCGGTACCGCCGGCAGGCCGCCGTTTCCACCACATCGCCAGCCCGCTCACCACGCTGACCAGTACGCCCAGACAGGCGAGCGTCGCGGTGATGCGGGTGAGAACGCCGTACTGGTTGCCCATGTGCATCGCGATGCCGAAGCTCGTCAGCCTCGACAGCGCCCCGTCCTGGGCCGCCGTGGCGTTGGTGATCGTCCGGCCGGTGAACTGGTTGAGATACAGCGTGCGCTGTTCGGAGAGTTTCTGCGGCCAGGCGTTGACGACGGTGTAGCTGCCGTACACCGGTCCACTTCCGTCGTCGGTGTCCGTCGGCGGGATGATCGCGTAACCGGGCACCATGTGCTCGCCCTTGGCGAGCCGGTTGATGTCGTCGAACGACAGTCGCTGCGGGACAACGGTATCCGGCTGCGAGGCGTAGACCGGATCGTCGACGGCGGCCCACGCGATGCGTCGGCCGAGCCGATCGTGTTCGCCCATCTGGGCCGGCGTCGACGGCGCGTCGATGTGGGCAGACGGCGTCACCGTGGACGAGAACGCACGCCAGTTCTCGCCCCAGTACCGCGACCACGTCATCCCCGACAGGACGTAGCCGATGAGGATCACCGCGAGCACGACACCGGTCAGCGCGTGGAGGTCGCGCCACCGAATCCGGCCGCCGCGCCGCCAGCGCACCCGCAGCAGCGGTTTGGTCGCTTCGATCGCCCGGGGCCACCACAGATAGACCCCGCTGGCCAGCAGGACCAGAATCCAGATGGCGGTCAGCTCCATCCAGAGATTGCCGATGCCGACCGGGATGGTCGCGTCGGGATAGGCCGTCGGGTTGATCAGATGTCCCAAAGATGGCAGCTGCAATTGCGGTGCGTCGTTGCCGAACAACCGGTGCAGCTGGTTGGCCCAGCCGACCAGACCGGACAGTTCACTGCGCTGGCCCAGATACTCGCCGGTGTAGGGGTCGACGAACACTTGCGTGACGTTGCCTTCCCCCGCCGGGTGTGCCGGCGCGGCAGGCGGAAGGAAGTCGACGCGCGTCGACCGTCCCGGGCCGGGCGGGGGTGTCACCGCGTCGAGGGTGTGGTCGGGGCCGGCATGCAGCTGCGCAGTTTCGATCTGAGCGTCGAGCGACACGGTGTCGCTACCAGGGGTCACCACGAACAGGTCGCGGTTGAGCCAGTTGTCGAGCGGCTGGCTGTAGAGGATGACCAGGCCTGAGCACGCGAGGACGATCAAGGCGGGGGTGGCGAACAATGCCACCCAGAAGTGCATTCGCCAGATCCGCCGCAGAACTGCGGCGTCGCCTCGTCGTGTCGGGCGCTGTGAAATCGGAGGAGCGCTCATCGGCGTCTCCGAGAGGCAGGTACAGGGATGAGCAGAGCAATGGTCACAGTGACGTGTTCTTTCGCCGAGATGTGCAGGGCGGAGAAGCGCAACCCGTGCAGGGCGTCGTGCAGACACCGTGGGTTCAGCGCACGAGCACCGCGCATGGTGCGCGGTGTGACAGAAGCAGTTTCAGGCCGTTACGCGGCCGGCGTCGCGAGGGCGTGTGGAGGTGCGCGCATTCCCAGACCGGTGGCGCACAACGCCGACTGCACGAAGGACTGCCGTGGTTCGACGGGCCGACGCGGGCCGGCAGGCTGCCGTCGGGTGGCGGCGAACAGACGCAGCCAGCACAACACCGAGATGCACACGAGGTAGAGATATTCGACCGCGGTGATCGCGGCGCCGAGGAGCACCGCTCCGGCCAGGTGGGCCGCCGCCATCGACCAGGACATCCCCAGGCCACCGTGATGGTGAGCGGCCGCGATGACCAGGGTGAGATGTCCGAGGAACTGGGCGGCTACGAGTGCACAGATGACGGTGACGAGCCGCAGACGTCGCCCTTCCAGGGCCATCCCCGCCAGCGCGGAACCCACGATCGCGCACACCAAACCCACCGCGATCAGCGCCGACCCGGACGGCACGTGTCCGCCGCCCGCGGCGTGGGCACCGCACGTCGCCACCGCCGAGCACACACCGACCAGCGCGCCACGCAACCAGCGCGCACGTGATCTTGTGGTGCTCACACCCTGGACCATACCGGCGCACTACTACACGGCCTCGTAGACCGGGGTCTCGCCTTGGCCCGGCCGGCCGGCGGACGACGTCCGAGATCGCTTCGCCGCGACCACCGGTGAGGCGCCAGGAGTGACTTCCCGATCGTCAGCGGCGCGGACGCAACCTGGCCCGGATCGGACCCTTCGCCACGGTGGTGAACGGCACCTCGCAGTCGAAGACGTCGTCGACCGACTCGATCACCGTCGACCGCACGATGGTCGCCAGGGCCAGCGTCGTCTCCAGCCGGGCGAAATGCTCCCCGATGCACGGCCGGCCGCCGCCGAGGAACGGTAGGAACTGCCAGCGGTCACGCTTCTGAACGTTCTCCGGGCTGAACCGCTCCGGGTCGAACACCTTCGGGTTCGGCCACAGTTGCGGATCATGGTGCAGCCCATACAGTCCGATCGCGATGAGGCTGCCCGCCTCAACCCGGTAGCCGTCGACGGCGATGTCGCGCGTCGCCAGCCGCGCGACGCCCGCCGCGGGCGGACACAGCCGCAGCGCCTCGTGCAGCACCTGTTGTGTGTAACCGAGGCTGGGCACGTCGTCGGGCGTCAGTTCGCGCTCACCGATCGACGCGACCTCGGCAGCGACGCGGTCCTGTGCTTCCGGGTGGTGTCCGAGCACCCAGAGCGAATAGGTCAGTGCCGTCGCGGTGGTGTCGTGGCCGGCGAGCATGAAGATCAGCAGGTCGTTCGAGATGTCGGCGTCGCTCAGCGGCTGACCGGTCTCCGGGTCGGTCGCGGCGATCAACGCCTGCACCAGCGGGGCGTCGCGGGTCGGGTCGGCGCGACAGGCACGCACCATCTCGTCGGTGATCTCGCGCATGGCGGCCACCGCGGTCCGGGTGCGCCGGCGCGCCGGCGTGGGCATCCAGCGCGGAGCCCGCACCGGCCGCAGGGCGCGGTCCGCGGTGTAGGACGAGGCGACGTGCATGCACCGGGCGATGGTCTCGGAGCGTTCGTTGAGGTCGACCCCGAGCACCGACCGTCCCAGCGACTGCATCGCGACGCGACGGCACTCGATGTCGAGGTCCACCTCACCGCCGGCAGGCCAGCGGTCGACGAAAGCCTGGGCGGCACTTGACATGTGACCGCCGAAACTGCGGACGCTCTGCTTGGTGAACACCGGTTGCAGTGCGCGTTTGCGTGGTCGCCACTGCTCGTTGGGCAGCACGAACAGGCTGTCCCCGGCCGCGTGCTGCACCTCTTCGTGGATGATGCAGCGCTCCGACGCCGCGTCGCTGCGCCCCAGCACGTCGCGCATCGCCGCCGGTGACATGACGGCGACGATGGGCGGGATCAGCTTCTTCGGTCCGAGCTGGATGCGGGTGATCGGTCCGCCGGCGTCGCGGATGACTTCCTGTCCGGTGTCGAGTCGGCGGATCAGCTTTGCCAGCTGCCACAGCGGCAGCGGGTTGCGCGGGGCCAACGGCAGCGACGCGACGTCGCGGGCCTCGGTCGTCGTCATGGCTTCCGATCGTAGGCAGCCGCCGCACACCACGAAGCCCCGGCGGGGCGCCGGGGCTTCGGGTCTGGCGGAGTTACCGGGATCCGGCCTTGGAATCCCGCTTCTTGCTGGTGCTCTTCTTCGAGTCCGACGAGTCGGAGCCCGAGGACTTCGACGCCGAGGACTTCGATGCCGACTTGGAATCCGCCTTCGATTCCGAGGAAGCCTTGCTGTCCTTGGCGGGCTTCGCCTCTGCCTTGACCGCAGACTTGGCGTCGGCCTTGCTGTCATCCGACTTCGCCGATGCGGCTTCGGTCTTGGCCGACTTGGCCTCCGCCTTCGCCGATGCGGCCTCGCTCGGCTCAGCCTCGGCCTTCGCCGACGTGGCCTTCGCCGACCTCGTCTCGGCACGCACCGTCGTCGCCTCGGCGGTGGTGGCCGTCTTCTCCGACGTGGCGCTGGTGTCGGTCCGCGGCGATTCGTCTGCCAGCGCCGCGGCGCGTGCCGAGGCCCTGCGCAGACTGGTTTCGGCGGTGTCGCTTTCGTCGGTGGCGGTCTGCGCAGACAGCGCCGTGCGCGCGGACAGTGCAGAAGTGGCCGACGCCGCGGTGACTGCCTCACTCAGAGGCGAGCTCGTACCGAGGAGGTCGTTGCGGCTGTAGCCGCGGTCGATGATCTCCTTGAGCTGCGGCTCCATGGGTTCGAGGAACGGAAGCAGCTGAACGAGCGGCAGCCGTTCGGCCGGGACCAGGTACCGCGTGACGGTGCCACCCTGACTGTTGACCGTTGTCGTGATGTACTCCGGAGGCACGTCGTCCAGGTCGGCGAACATCACCGGCACGTGCACGAAGACCGAGCCGACGAACGCGTTCGCGACCGCGAGCAGGTTCCACGGACGGTCCGGGAAGTCGGCGAGGCCGTCGTACTCGCCGGTGACTTCGATGGTGTCGTACTCGGTCTGCGGCGCCGGCTGGTAGGTGTAGTCGTAGCGCGGGTTGTACCGGGCATCGCGGATCAGTTCCTGGCGGCTCGAATCGGCCACCACGATGAAGTTGATCTCGCTGGCGTCCGGGGCGTCGGGGTCGTCCGCCATCTCGCGCAGGACCTCGGTCACGACCAACGAACCGGCAGACAATCCGACGACGGTCACGGTCTCGCCGTTGAGGACGTTGCCGTTCTCGTCTCGCTCGAGACGATCCAGGGCGGCGTCGATCTCCGCGCTGAGGTTCTCGACACCGATGTTGATCGACTGGCCGAGGGGGAGATCGTCCCGCCCCGTGTACGGGCCGGCCTCCGCCGGCCACTGCACGCTCACCCGTTCCCTATCCTGCAGCGCGCCGCCGAGCAGACGCGACATCACCACATCGTGCAGCGATGGCGTCGAGATGCCACCGATGACGAGAGCGGAACTGGCGGCCCCACCAGTTGTGGCGGTCGACAATGCCAACAGTGCTGACCCCACGACAGCACCGCAAGCAATCCCCGCCTTCCGCGCCTTCTCCCCTTTAATCCGCATGAGTTTCCCCCATTTTCGAACACTGATTGATCCCGTCGATACCGACGCACCTCGAGGATCACCAGCCTACTTCAGCATCAAACACGCAACTCATTTATTTCGTTTAGGCAAACCCAAACGCCATTGCTGCAATCTGACTGCCATAGCCGCGCCCACGACAGCTTTCACGCCGATTGCGACGGCGGCGAATTCGCCACAATTGGTGATCTCTGCATAATTTCCCTGTTGTAGGCGATTTTTACCTAGGCGTTAGTTATTCCAAGATGGTACCCGCAGGCGTTGTTGCGAGGCAGCCGCACTGCGAAATGGCTCTCCCCGACGTAGCCGAACGCAGCCGCTGGAAAAAGTAATTGAGCTAACCTTTGTAGCGAAACAGGCAAACTTCGGCGTAGCTGTACGCGAACCGCTCTGATCTCCGCCTGGGTGGTCCGGAGAGATCGGTAGATGCCACCTTTCGGCAGGCCGCAAGAAACGGGTTCTCCGGCTGTTCTGACCGGCATCAGCAAACTACCCGAAAGGGTGGTTCGGAGACCAGTCGGCCGTCGGTCGACCCACCCGGGTGGTGGCGCTTCGGCGCACCCGTCCGGACGTAGCCGCCGAGGGCGAAATCAGGAGAATGTTGAGCGCTTCCCTGGAGGAAGAGACGACTCGGCGTGGTCGCTGGAGTTACTTCTGTCCCACCTATCCACGTTTAGCAGCGACCTACTCGCACTTTCGCTGCAAAAAGCGGATATCTGTGACTCCTGAGGCCGGCAGGCCTGGACGCACGCATCATCAGGCAGACAGCAGGTCGGTGCCCAAGGGCTGTAGGGTAGGGCGACGGCGGTGCATCACTCTCACCCGGCGGGGCGTCACTCGTCACCCGGCGGGACGTCACTCTCACCCGGCGGGGCGTCACTCGTCACCCGGCGGGGCGTCATCGCGGTACGGCGGACTCGTCAGTGGCCCCAGGGCTCCTGCCATACCGCGGCGTGTGTTCATCGAGTCGGCATCGGAATGCCGGCGTGGGGTGGGATCAATCTGTGCCGGCGGTGTCACGGCCTCCCGGCCGTGGGCGCAAGCTGCAGACGCGTCACTCCTCGAGCTTCTTGCGGAACTCCTCGGTGTTGCGGTACTCGACGTTGCCCTCCTGGGCGCTGGTCTCGATCTTGCCCTTGTCCTTGTCGTCGACCCAATCGGTGACCGACGTGCCGGTCACCGTTCCGCTGCTGCCGGGCAGCGAGGTGGTCTGCAGGTCGTCGGAGTATGCCTTGGCCATTTCCTTGGCCTTTTCCCGATGTTCGTCGGTCACCTCGGGTTTCTCGGTGCGCCGTGATTCGTCATCCGGGTCGGGCGTTTCGGTGACGTGGTCGAGCTGGACGTCGGGCGTCTCTTCTGTTTGCTGGCTTTGGGGCGTGTTGTCATTCATGCGTTTCGGGCTGCCCGAAACTGTGATCCACGAAACTTCAGGCGGGCACTGTGCGCAGCGCCACCGGCAGGCTGGGCAGGAAGTGCTGGCGTGCGAATGCCCGGATGTCGTCGGCCGTCTCCAACGGCTGCGCGCTGGGCAACAACAGCACCATCGCGGCGTACCGGAGGATGCAGTCGGCGAGTTCGTCGACCGCCTCGGCGCCGATGCGATCGGCGAATCCCGGCGGGAAGATGACCCGCAACGCGTCGGCCATCCGGTCGATCGCCGCGCGGTGGTGGCGGCCGGCCAGTTCGAGCACCAGTCCCGGCTCGTCGGCGAACATCTGGTTGAGCACGCGGTGCCGCCGGAACTTCAGGATCGACAAGGTGAATGCCTCGACGTACACGTTCGACTGCGGCGCGGCCTGGGTGAGTTCGGTGGCAATGTCGGCGAACAGCCGGACGTTCTCCCGCTCGATGACGGCCAGGACGAGCTCGTCCTTGTTGGCGAACCGCCGGTAGATGGTGGTCCGGCTGACCCCGGCGCGGCGGGCGACGTCTTCGAGGGCGACCCGGCGGTAGCCGTGCCGCTCGAACTCGACAATCGCCGCGTCGAGGATCTCGGTTGCGGCCCGGTCAGCCCCGTCCATAGGCCCGAACGGCGTAACCGTTGTAGCGCACGGTCATCGGAAGATGGTCCCACACCCAGTTCACCGGGCGCGATCGCCAGAATGCGGCGAAGCGTTGGTAGCGACGTTCCTGCTTGTCGGTCCAGGGCAGCTGAAGCAGCGTGCGCGCCCGCGGCGGCAGCCCGCCGGTGGTCAGGAACGCGGCGAGCGGGTTGAACACCGGCGCGACGAGCCGCCACACCAGCGGGTGCACCGCCTTGGGCTTCGGGAAGCCCTTGGTCACATAGCCGACGCCGTACTTGGCGGTCTGGTGGGGAACGACGACCTCGTTCATCATCCGATCCCAGTACTTCTCGAACTCCGCGTAGGTGGCCGGCATCGGACGGTCGCTCACGCCGTAGCGGCGGTACCACGTCTTCGATTCCTGCCAGATCTGCTCGCGTTCGGCGTCGGAAAGCCGCTTCACGAACGTGTCGGCGAAGTAGTAGATCTGCTCGACGAACGTGGCGTGCGCCCAGAAGTAGGTGTCCGGGTCGAGCGCGTGGTAGCGCCCACCGTCCGGCATGTCGCCCTTCACCGAGTGGTGGAAGTCGCGGACCTGCAGGCCGGCGTTCTTTTCCTCGGTGCCGTAGACGGTGTTGAAGATCGGCGGGATGGTCCGCTTGAGCCGCTCAGCAGTGTCGGCGAAGAACGTCGAATGGTCATACACACCCTGGCCCAGCTCGGCGAGCATGTTCTGCAGGACCGCCGGCCGCGGACCGATCAGGTACATCCGGTTGTCGCCGAAGTAGCGCCAGACCAGCGACTGCGGACCCAGCGGCAGCGCGTCATCGAGGTGTTCGGTGTTTTCCGCCAACTCCGTCATGAGCAACAGTGTTACAAAATCTGCACTTTGTTCCAACACCATGTGGCGAGGCTTACATCCCAGAGCCCCGAAATTGCATTCCACGCGTGTCAAATTGCGGTTTGACGCGCGTGGAATGCAATTTCGGCGAGGGTGCGCGTGGACGGGGTCAGCGGCGGGGGGCGCGGCGCGTACGGGAGTGGAACAGGCCGGCGCCGCCCAGCACGGCCAGCACCCCTGCGATCGCCGCCAGCAGCAACGACAGCGTCAGCAGCGGAGCGGAGTACACCTGCGACACCGTCGCCGGCTCCCCTTCCAGGATCGGCGCGACCGCGACCTGCGACGACGCCGACACCCAGCTGATGACGGCACCCACCGCAGCCAGCACGGCCAGCACCAGTTCCACGACGGCGCGCCCTCTCACGACGTGGACTCCGGCGGGATGCGCTCTTCGATCAGGTTGGTCAGGGCCGCGCGCAGCTGCTCGTGCTTGCGGGCCCAGGCCTGAGCGGTGCGGTCGTTGGTCAGCCGCAAGCCGATACCGGTGCGTCCACGCGGCACACCGGTGAGTTCGCCGAGCGCCCGCGCGTACTGCCATTTCGGTGTCTCAGAGCCCGTGGCCGCGGGATAGACGCGCACGATATCGTCGATCCGCGTGACCTCGGTGCCCTGCCGCAACCGGTCGGCCGTCAACTCCACCGAGGTGTGGATGCGGGCCGCTTTGACCTGGATACTCAGGAAGAACGTCACCAGCACGAAGAACAGGCCCGGCACGACCCACTGGATGCCGTAACCGGCCGACATCTGGATCAGCGCCATCGCCACACCGGCGCCCGGACCGGCCAGAACCCACAGCCAGCTTGCGCCGTTCTCGGAGAACAGCACATCAGCTCTGTCAGCGGTATCGGTCATTGCTGCCTTTCCCGGTCATACCAACCGGCCGCCGCCGGTCGGGTGAACAGCGCGGCTCCCACGAGCAACGGGAGAAGTGCCAGCAAGATCACAAGGTGCACAGACTTGATACCAATCGCCAGCACCAGCACTACCACCCCGGTCGCGAACACCAGCCCGAGCAGAGCGTGGCGAAACCGGGCGTCACCTCGGCGGGCGCGACCGGCCAGGAAAGCCACAGCGCCGCCGACCAGCACCGCACCGATACCGCTGGCCCGATAGACCGCGAGGAACGTACGCACCGCGTCGTCGTCCACGGTGTCCGGGATCGCAGCGCGTGCGGCGTCGTAGCCGGCGGTCGACGCCATCAGCCCGCCGACGATCAGCACGACCGCCCCTGCGATGAAGCACCAGAATGCCGCGTCGACGAGGCGAGGACGGTCGGCCGGCGGTGACGCGGTCATGGTCGGTCAGCGTAGCCAATCACCGGGTGAAGAATTCGTGCGCTTCCTTGCGGTGCAGCAGATACATGCCCCCGACGGTCAGCACCGAGCCGACGATCACCGGCGCGGCGTAACCCAGCGCCGTCACGGCCGACGCCCGCTCGATGCCGAACAGGTTGCTCACCGAGTAGACGACCGCGGCGATGGCCCCGCCGGTCAGACACGTCCGCGCCCACCGGTAGCCCTGCCGCAGCAGGTACAGAAACGTCGCGACGACGGCCGCGAGTGCGCCGACGAAGACGCAGTTGATCGCAAGGAACAAGCCGCTCTGCCCGCTCCCCGCGGTGAACAGGTCGACCAGATAGCCGGCCACCATCAGGGGCAGCGCAGCCACCCACAACCAGAACCCGGTGTCGACATCCGGCGGACGGACGCCCGGCTCCTGAGCGGACACCGGCTGCGCAGGATCGGTCACGACAGCCATTGGGCCACTTCGGCGGCCCAGTAGGTCAGCACGATGTCCGCACCCGCACGACGGATCGACGTCAACGACTCGAGCACCATCGTCTGCCGGTCGATCCAGCCGCGCTCGGCCGCGGCGCTGATCATCGAGTACTCGCCCGAGACCTGGTACGCCGCCACCGGCACCGCAGAGATTTCGGCCGCGGCGCGCACCACATCGAGGTAGGCCATCGCCGGTTTGACCATGACGAAGTCGGCGCCTTCGGCGAGGTCCAGCTCGATCTCGCGCAGGGCTTCGCGGGCGTTCCCCGGATCCTGTTGGTAGGTACGACGATCGCCTTGCAGGCTCGACGCCACCGCCTCGCGGAACGGCCCGTAGAAGCCGGACGCGAACTTCGCCGCGTAGGCCAGGATCGCGGTGTCGGTGCAGCCGGCCTCGTCCAGACCGTCTCGGATCGCGGCGACCTGACCGTCCATCATGCCGGAAGGCCCCACCACGTGGGCGCCCGACTTCGCCTGTGCCACAGCCAGTTCGACGTAGCGGCGGTTGGTCGCGTCATTGTCGACCCGGCCCCGGTCGTCGAGCACTCCGCAGTGTCCGTGGTCGGTGAACTCGTCGAGGCAGGTGTCGGCCATCAGCACGGTGGCCTCACCCAGGTCGGCGGCGAGGTCACGCAGTGCCACGTTGAGGATCCCGTCGGGATCGACACCGACCGACCCGTCATGGTCCTTGTCGGCTTCCCGCGGCACCCCGAACAGCATCAGTCCACCCACCCCGAGGCGGACGGCCTCGTCGGCGGCCCGGCGCAGGGAGTCACGCGTGTGCTGTACGACCCCCGGCATCGATCCGATGGCCCGGGGTTCGTCGATGCCGTCGGCGACGAACATCGGCAACACCAGATGCCTTGGCTCCAACGTCGTTTCGCTGACCAGACGGCGCATGGCCGCCGTGGACCGCAGCCGCCTGGGGCGGTGGCTCGGGAAGCTCATCGACGACCCCTGCTAGCGGCGACGGCTCTTTTTCCGCGGCGGCGGCAGGGCGCCTTCGGCCCGCAGCCGGGCGGCGTGCTCGGCGAGTGCCTCCACCAGCGGCCCGACCGCGGCCACCTCGGGTTGCACGTCCACACGCAGGCCGAATTCCGCTGCGGTTTCAGCGGTCTTGGGACCGATGCACGCAACGATGGTGCGCGCGTGGGGCTTTCCGGCGATGCCGACGAGATTGCGCACCGTGGAACTCGAGGTGAAGCAGACCGCGTCGAAGCCACCGGTCTTGATCATCTCGCGGGTGTGCGCCGGCGGAGGCGCGGCACGCACCGTCCGGTAAGCGGTGACATCCTCGATCTCCCAGCCTCGTTCGCGCAGCCCCTCGGCCAGCGTCTCGGTGGCGATGTCGGCGCGCGGCAACAGCACGCGGTTCACCGGATCGAAAACGTCGTCGTACGGCGGGAAATCATCGAGCAGCCCCAGCGAGCTCTGCTCTCCGCTGGGCACCAGCTCGGGGTTGATCCCGAACGCACGCACGCGGTCGGCGGTGGCCTGCCCGACGCAGGCGATCTTCACACCGGAGAACGCGCGGGCGTCGAGGCCGAACTCGTTGAACTTCTCCCACACCGCACGAACCGCGTTGGTGGAGGTGAACACCACCCACTGGAACCGGCCGTCGACCAAACCCTTGACGGCCCTTTCCATTTGGGCGGGACTGCGCGGCGGCTCGACCGCGATGGTCGGCACCTCAATGGGCAGCGCACCGTGGGTGACCAGACGGTCGCTCATCTCACCGGCCTGGTCCTTGGTGCGCGGCACCAGCACGGTCCAGCCGTACAGGGCGCGACTCTCCCACCAGTTGAGCTTGGCGCGGTGCGCGACCGTGCGCCCGATCGTCACCACCAGGGTTCCGGTCAGCGGGCCGGCGGGCTCGGCCAGCGCCGGCTTGTCCAGCACCGCCTTGTCGAGCAGTCCCGCCAACGTGGTCTCCACCGAGCGCTGCTGGCAGGTGGTGCCGTTGCCGGTCACCACCGCGGGCGTCGAGTCGGCCAGACCGTATTCGATCAGCGTGCGCGCGGCATCGGGCAGATGCGACGCGGTGGCGTGCAGGATCAGCGGGCCGGGGGCGGCGGCCAGCGCCGCCCAGTCGACCTCCGGGTCGCGGACGTCGGCGACGGTGTGCGACGAGCCCAGCGGCAGACCCGCGTAGGTCGGCACGGCGGTGGTGTCCGGCAGGCCCGGCACGATCTCGAACGTCAACTGGGTGCGGGCCAGCGCGTTGACCTCGGTGATCACCGAGTCCACCGACAACGGGTCACCCGCGACCAGGCGAACGACGTCGACGCCGGTGCGGGCCTCGGTGGCCAGCGTCTTGGCGACCTCGGTGGGGTCGCCGAGCGCGGGGCGCACATCTGGACCGCCGGGGATCACCGCCTCTGCGGCATTGGCCGGCGCCTCGGCGTTCTTCTCGGCGCCGTCGTTCTTGGCTGCGTCGATCACGGCCTCGGGCAGCGGACCCGACGGCGGCGGCAACTCGGTGCCGACCAGCGCCAGAACCGACTCGGGCACGTCAGGGTCGGTGAACACCAGCGCGGCGTTGGCCAGCACAGCGCGGGCCCGCGTGGTCAACAGACCCGGATCCCCGGGCCCGGAGCCGACGAACGTGATGCGGCCGGGCTTGCCCTTGCGTCCTCGCAAGCTCATGTGTCTCTCCCGCCTTCGTCCAACAGATCGCGCGCACCCAGATCGAACAACTCCTCGGCCACCGAGAGCCCCAGCTCTCGGGCCCGATCGGGTGTCCCGATACCGGACGCACGGATCACGTCGGATCCGTCCAGCGTCGCCACGCAGCCGCGCAGCGACAGCTCTTCGAAGACGCGACCCTCCTCATCGATCGACTCGACCACCTCAGCGATCGCGCCCACCGGTGCGGAACATCCCGCCTCCAGTTCGGCCAGCAGGGTCCGCTCGGCGGTGACCGCGGCCCGGGTGTCGGCGTCGTTCAACTCCGCCAACACCTTCACCAGGTCGGTGTCACCGGCACGGCACTCGACGGCCAACGCGCCCTGCGCCGGCGCCGGCAACATCTGCACCGGCTCCAACGCCTCGGTTACCACCTCGAGGCGACCGATACGGGACAGACCCGCTCGAGCCACCACGATGGCGTCGAGTTCACCGCGGCTCACCCTGCTCAACCTGGTATCTAGGTTGCCTCTTAGGGGGCGGATTTCCAAACCGAGACCCAGTGCTTTAAGCTGTGCCACCCTCCGCGGGGACGAGGTGCCGACAACCGAGCCGACCGGCAACTCGCCCAGCACCATCCCGTCGCGCGCGACCAGCGCATCTCGTGGGTCTTCACGCCGCGGGGTGGCCGCGATGGTGAACCTCGGATCCACGGCGGTGGGCAGGTCCTTGAAGGAGTGCACCGCCGCGTCGACGCGGCCGTCGGCGATGGCCTCGCGCAGCGCCGCGGTGAACACCCCGACGCCGATGTCGGCGATCGGCTCGTCGGGCCGCTGGTCGCCTTCGGTGGCCACGATCACCAACTCGGTCGGGTGACCGGCCGCGATCAGCGCGTCGCGCACGGTCCCGGCCTGCGTGGTGGCCAGCAGGCTACCGCGCGTGCCGAGACGAATCACCGGGCGGTCGGAGGAGGGTGTGGAGTCACTCGGACGTGTCGAAATCTCTTGTCACCACCGATATTTCGCTGCCATTCACGGCATTGATGTCCAGGCCGTCGAGCGGCAGCTCACCAGCGGCCACGGCGTCGACTGCCTGCTGGTCGAGCTCGAACAGTTCCCGCAGCGCTTCGGCGTAACTGTCGCCTCCCGGCGCGCTGGCGAGTTGTTTGACGCGCACGGTCGGCGCGTGCAGGAGTTTGTCGACGACGCGACGCACGGTCTTGGCGACCTCGTCGCGGTGGCCGGCGTCCAGGCCCGGCAACCGGTTGTCCAGGCGCAGCAGCTCGGCTTCGACCACGTCGGCGGCGCGCTGACGCAGCGCGGTGACCGTCGGGGTCACCTCGGCCATCCGCTGTCCGGCCAGGTAGTGGGCCACCTCGGCGGCGACGATCGTGCGGGCGGCCTCGGCGTCAGAGGCGGCGGCGCGCGCCGTGGGCTCGCGCTGGATGCGCTCCATGTCGATGACCTGCACGTCGGGCAGCCCGGCCACGGCCGGGTCGACGTCGCGGGGCATGCCCAGGTCGCAGATGACCAGTTGCTTGCGGTCGGCGCTGTGCGCCAGACCGCGGTGCACGTCGGCCAGCGACACCACCGGGCGCACGGCGCCGGTGCAGCTGACGACGACGTCGGCGTCGGTGAGCAGCGGGGGCAGGTGGTCGAACGGGAACGCCTCGGCCGCGACCCCCTGGGCGTTGAGGTTCTCGGCCAGGCGTTTGGCGCGCGGCAGTGTGCGGTTGACGACGTGGATCCGCTCGACCCCGGCGCGCACCAGCTGCTTGGCTGCCAGCGCGCCCATCGAGCCGGCGCCGACGACGACGGCGCGGCGGCCGGCCAACGAACCGAGCTTGCGTTCGGCGATGTCCAGCGACACCGACACCACCGACGCGCCGGCGGCGTCGATGCCGGTCTCGGAGTGCACGCGCTTACCGACCGACAGCGCCCGCTGGGACAGTTCGTGCAGGGTGCGTCCGACGGTGCGGTTGGCTTCGGCGGTGGAATAGGCGCGGCGGACCTGGCCCAGCACCTGCTGTTCGCCGATGACGGCCGAATCCAGGCCGCTGGCCACGGAGAACAGGTGCTCGACGGCGGCCTCGGCGTAGCGCACGTAGGCGTACTTGGTCAGATCCTGCAACGACATGCCCGAGTGTTCGGCGAGTACCTGCCCGATCACGGAAAGGCCGCCGTGGAACGCTTCCACGACGGCGTAGACCTCGATGCGGTTGCAGGTGGACAGCACCATCGCCTCGGTGACCAGCGACGAGCGCAGGATCTCCTCGATGATTTTGGCCTGGTCGTCTTCGTCGGTGCTCAGTTGTTCGAGCACTGAGACCGGCGCGCTGCGGTGCGACACCCCGAAAAGCAGCACGCTCATGGCTTGATCACCGCGCTCACCACGCGTTCCAAGGTAGTCGCTGACGGGCGGGCCACCAAATTCGTTCAGCTAAGGGCTTACCGTCCCCGTCCCAGGTCGGCGCGCAATCGCGGCTCGTCGACCTCCCAGTAACTGTGCTCGGCGCCGTCGAGCAGCACCACCGGCAGCCGGTCACCGAACTCGGCGCGCAGCGCCGGTTCCCCGGCCGCGGCCGCTTCGTCGACGTCGGTCACGATCAGGTCGAATCCCAGCTCGTCGGCCATCCGCGCCAGCTGGTCGGCCGCCCCGGCACACATCGGACAGCCCTGCCGGGTGAGCAACTGCACCTGCCGATCCACTCCGCCAGTATCGCGCCGGGTTGATTTAGTGTTGTAGCCGTGTCCGACAGCGCGGAATGGGAGGGTGGCGGGTCCACCCAGCGGGCGCAGGAACTCGCCGGTCAGGCCAGCGCGGAGGCCGCGGCCCTCGGACTGACCGACCTGCCCGACGAGGGGCCCGGTCCCCCGCCGCCACCGCCGGATCTGACTGCCGCGGCGTTCTTCGACGTCGACAACACCTTCGTGCACGGCTCCTCACTGGTGCACTTCGCGCGCGGGCTCGCCGCCCGGGAGTTCTTCACCTACAAGGACCTCGCGCGGTTCGCGGTGGCGCAGGCCAAGTTCCAGCTCACCGGCCGCGAGAACAGTGACGACGTCGCCGCAGGTAGGCGCAAGGCACTGTCCTTCATCGAGGGCCGGTCCACCGCGGAGCTGGTCGCGTTGGGTGAGGAGATCTACGACGAGATCATCGCCGCGAAGATCTGGCCGGGCACCCGCGCACTGGCGCAGATGCATCTGGACGCCGGTCAGCAGGTGTGGCTCGTGACGGCCACCCCGTACGAACTGGCCGACACGATCGCGCGGCGGCTGGGCCTGACCGGCGCGCTGGGCACCGTCGCCGAGTCGATCGACGGGGTGTTCACCGGCCGCCTGGTCGGCGACATCCTGCACGGGGTCGGCAAGGCGCACGCGGTGCGGTCGCTGGCCATCCGCGAAGGGCTGAACCTGCGCCGCTGCACCGCCTACTCCGACAGCATCAACGACGTCCCGATGCTGTCGCTGGTGGGCACGGCGGTGGCGATCAATCCCGACGCCCACCTGCGGGACCTCGCTCGGCAGCGGGGCTGGGAGATCCGCGACTTCCGCACCGCCCGCAAGGCCGCCCGCATCGGGGTGCCGTCCGCGCTGGCACTCGGCGCGGCCGGCGGCGCACTGGCCGCGGCGGTGTCGCGACGGGACCGCGGGTGACCCCGGCGCGGTTTTCCCGCTGATAGGCTCACGCCTCCAGCGCCCAGAAACGGAAAGATTCGGCATGGCCATCGCAGAAGAGATCATCGGAACCCACTACCGGTACCCCGATTACTTCGAGGTCGGCCGCGAGAAGATCCGCGAGTTCGCGAAGGCGGTCAAGGACGAGCACCCGGCGCACTACGACGAAGAGGCCGCCAACGAGTGCGGCCACGACGGGCTGATCGCGTCGCTGACGTTCATGGCGGTCGCCGGGCGGCGCGTGCAGGAGGAGATCTTCAACCAGTTCGAACTGCCGATCAACATGGAGCGGGTGCTGCACCGCGATCAGAAGCTGATCTTCCACCGGCCGATCGTCGCCGGGGACAAGCTGTGGTTCGACTCCTACCTCGATTCGGTCACCGAGTCGCACGGGGCCGTGCTGACCGAGATCCGCGGCGAGGTGACCGACGACAACGGGCAACCGGTGGTCACCAGCATCGTGACCGTCATGGGAGAGGCCGCCCATGACGGCGAGGCCGACGAGCTGACTGCCCAGATCGCCTCGAAGCGGGACGCAGCGCTGTCGAAGTTCGTTGCTGGGCAAAACTCCGCGGGGGAGTGATCCGGCTCAGCCGAAGAAGGTGTTACGCCGGTTCGTCAGCAGTTGGTAGAGGGTCTGCTGGATGGTTTCGCGCACCTGGTCGGTCAGGTCGAACGTGACCATCGGGTCGTCGGCCGCAGCCTCGTCGTAGTCGGCGGTGGAGATCGGCTCGCCGAACTCGATGTACCACTTGGACGGCAGCGGCACCACGCCGAGCGGCCCCGCGAGCGGGAACAGCGGCGTCACCGGGAAGTACGGCAGGCCGAGCAGCCGGGCCAGCAGCTTGACGTCGGCGAGCATCGGATAGATCTCCTCCGAGCCGACGATCGAGCACGGCACGATCGGCGTCTGGGTGCGCAGCGCCGCCGACACGAACCCGCCGCGGCCGAATCGCTGCAGCTTGTAGCGGTCTTTGAAGCGCTTGCCGAGGCCCTTGTAGCCCTCGGGGAACACCGCGGTCAGCTCGCCGGAGGCCAGTAGGCGGTGCGCGTCGTCGGTGCACGCCATGGTGTGGCCGGCCTTGCGGGCGGCCTGGCCGATCATCGGCATGTCGAACACCATGTCGGCGGCCAGCATGCGCAGGTTGCGCTGCGCGGGGTGGTTGTCGTGTACGGCGACCTGGACCATCAGCCCGTCGAACGGCAGGACGCCCGCATGGTTGGCCACCACGAGTCCCGCCCCGGACGTCGGGAGGTTCTCGATGCCACTGACCTCGACCCGGAACCACGACCGGAAGAACACTCTCAGCAAAGGCAGAATGATTGCTTCGTTGAGGTGCGGATCGAACCCGAACTCGTCGACGATGTAATCGCCGGTCATCCTTTTCCGGATGAAATCGGCGACCGCAGAGATGTTCTTGGCGAGTTCGGTGGGGGTCGAATCACCGGCGTCGGCGCGGTGCTGGTCGAAGTCGCGGATGACGGCGTCGAATTCTTCGGCGGCGGCACCTCCGTCGGGATCGGCCAGGAACGACGGGTGGCGGCGGGAACTCTCCGCGCGCTGCGCCGCGCTGCGTCGCTGAGCCGCGCCGCGACTCGAATTCGAGTGCAGCGGAATGACTTTCGCTTTCGGCTCGCCCGCCAACTTGGTGTCCCTCTCCCCCAGCCTCCCCCGGCTGAATTTTACGAAGTCCGAGTCTATCGTCCCCAGCGCTGCGCCGCAGTGACCGCACGATCCTCGATCGAGCGTACCCAGCCCGGATCCACGATGGGCTTCAAAGCGCGTCCCCGCACATAGTCGTCGAAGGCTTCAGCTGTCGTCCACTTGGGCGTGTAGCCCAGTTCAGCGCGCATTCGGGTGGTGTCCATGACCCGCCCGTAGCTGAGGTAGTCCAGCTGCTCACGATCGAGTTCGGTGTTGCGGGTGGCCCGCCACAGCGAATCGACGACCATGAGCGCCGGCCGGGGCAGCGGCAGCGGAATCCGCCCCGCACGACGGATCGCCTGGCTCATCATGATGATCCCCGCCGCACCGATGTTGAACGTGCCCGCCTTGCCGGCCGTCGTGGCGTGCTCCAGCGCGCCGAGCGCGTCCTGCTCGTGCAGAAGCTGCAGCCGCGGATCGTGCCCGATCACCGTCGGCACCACCGGTCCGGCGAGATACCGCGACAGCGCGGTGTCCATGGCCGGACCGATCATGTTCGCCAGGCGCAGGATCGTCACCGCGATGTCAGGGCGGCGTCGTCCGAGCCCCCGTGCGTAGCCCTCGATGTCGATGCTGTCGCGGGCGAAGCCTTCTCCGGGCGGTCGGCGACGGCTGCTGCTCTCGGTGAACAGCACCGGGTCGCGTGAACTCGATCCGTAGACCTCCGACGTGGACTTCAGGATGACGCGACGCACCGACGGCGCCTTCTGGCAGGCCGCGAACAGCTGGATCGCGCCCATCACGTTGAGCTCCTTGAGCATCGCCCGACCCCCGGCGCGGGGAACGTAGGACGCGGCCGCAGCGTGGACCACGGTGTCGACGTCCCCGGTACGGATGACCTTGGCGATGAACGGATTGCGGATGTCGGCGCGGACGAATTCCGCCCGCCCCATGCGGCGCAGCAGATCCTTGCTCGGAGCCATCGCGTCGACCGCGATCACGTGGTCGATGCGCGGGTTCTGGGCCAGTCGCGCGGTCAGGTACCCACCGAGAAAGCGACAGGCACCCGTGACGAGCACGACCTTCGGATACTCGGGTTCGTCGCGGGTGCCAGAAGACCCGGCGCCGCTGTCGGATCTGGAGTCAGAATCCATCCGGACAGCCTAGCGACCGGGCGGTCGCCTTACTTGCCCAGTTTTCTGCGCTGGACCCGGGTGCGACGCAGCAGCTTGCGGTGCTTCTTCTTCGACATGCGCTTGCGCCGCTTCTTGATGACAGAACCCATGAACTCCGCTACCTAAAGTTGTTTGACATTCGGGCACCGTCGATCAACGGTGCCAGTCCCGACCGGTCACTTTACCTGGGCGGCCGAGTCAAACGAAAAACGGCTACGTCAGGAAACCCCGGCCGCCGCTGTCCGGTGCCTACCCGGCGTCGAAGTACGAGCTCTCCAACATGTCGTGAACGGCCTTGGCGTGCACGCGGAACGAGCGGCCCACCCGCACGGCAGGCAGCTCGCCGTTGTGCACCAGGCGGTACACCGTCATCTTGCTGACCCGCATCAGGCTGGCCACTTCGGCCACGGTGAGAAACTGCGCCCGCGGCGCCTGACCGTCGCCCTGGCCGGCATCCCGTGCCGCCTTACCTCCGCCGGCCGAATCCCGCGCCGACGGCCCGTTCGTAGACGTCATCGCAACCCAATCCATCAGGCACGGGCAGTTCCAGCGGCTTCCCCACCGCTGGCACCGACCCGTGCTTACCACTGGGAGAATAGCGTGGCGGGTGGGGTTGCTGCGACGGGTGTGGGGTTTTCCGTCCGAAATTGGCGAACTACTCGGATGTAATTCCGAGCTGCTCAGAGCGGGTTTTGGCGGCTGCCACGGCGTTGGCGACCGCGGCCCGCAGACCCCCGCGCTCGAGTTCCCGCAGACCAGCGGCGGTGGTACCGCCCGGAGAGGTCACGGTGGCGCGCAGTTCGGCCGCCGACGTGTCCATCGCGGCCGCCATCACGCCGCCGCCGGCCGGGGTGGCGCGATCCAACCGCTCCAGCAGCATCGCCGCCGAACCGGCCATCGTCTGCACCACCAGATCGGTGGCCACCGCGCGCGCCAGCCCGGCGTCGACCGCGGCGTCGACGAGCGCTTCGACCAGAAGGAAGAAGTAGGCGGGCCCCGAACCCGACACCGCGGTGACGGCGTCCATCTGGGATTCCGCGACGGTCAGCACGCCACCCACCGCGTCGAACAGCGACGAGACCTCCTTGAGGTGCTCGGCGGTGGCGAACCGGCCCGGCGCCACCGCGCTGACGCCTCCGCCGACGAGCATCGGGGCGTTGGGCATCACCCGCACCACCGGCGACCCGGCCGGCAGCTTGTTCTCGTAGTAGTCGGTGCTGACGCCGGCGGCCACACTGACGAAAACCTGTTCGGCCGCGTCACTTTCCGCGCGGGCCGCGGTGTCGGCGATGTCGCCGATGACGTGGGTCACGTCGCTGGGCTTGACCGCCACGATGACGTAGGTGGCGGTGTCGACGGCCTCCGTGACGGTGGTGACCAACACCGAGTACCTCTCCGAGAGGTAGGCGGCCCGATCCGGGCTCTTCTCCGCCACCACCAGGTCCTTGACCTGCCGGCCGGCCCGCAGCAGCCCTGCCAGCAGGGCCTCGCCGATATTGCCTCCGCCGATGATCGCGATTCTGGCCATGGGGCACAGCATTGCACGATGACGGGTCAGGGCTGGGGTGCGGGCACCATCGCCAGCTGCCGCGTCTGCACCACGATGTGACCCTGGCAGTCGACCACGATGTGGTCCTCGTCGAACCAGTCCTGACCGATCTGCGTCGTCGTGCACATCACCCGCAGCCACCCGGGCGCCGGCATGGCACGCACATACGCGGTCAACTGCACCGTGGGCGCCCAGCCGAACCTGTTGACCCCGTAGGTGACCGGGGCCGACACGTCACCGCACAGCAGCGCGAACAGCAGATCCGGCTCCACCCCCTTGGGACGCACCCAGTACTCGATCATCGGCGGACCGCCGTCGGTGCGGGGCTCGAACGTGGTCAATGACGGCCGGATGTCGCAGCCGCGGCACAGATGCACGATGTCGGCCATCGGATGCCCCGGGCCGATCGGCTCCAGCCCCGGTGGCGGCTCGGGCATCATCAGCGGCAGCACCGGGTTCACCGACAACAGCGGCGGCACATCGTGTTCGGGCGCGCCCATGGTGATCGCAGCCCGCACGGCGACGCGTTCCCCCTGCCGCAGTTCGACGTCGACGAGGCTGACGCGGCGGCCGCGCTTGCGCACGGTGGTGACCACCTCCATGGCACCCGGGTGGGGCGCCCACAGGAAGCTGCCCGACACGGCGATCGGCTCGACGTCGGGCATCTCGTGGCGCGCGGCGTTGGCGCACAGCGCCAGCATCGCACCACCGTGCACCTTCGGCCCGATCGTCCAGTTCTCGTTCAGGACACCGTGATAGACGCCGTCACCGGCAGATGTCAGGGTCATCGCGTCGGTGAACAGGGTCGAGCTCGTCATAGATTGATCCTCAGCCGTGCCGGTCAGCGCAGCAGGTGCGCACGGGCGTACTGCAGCGACTCGGTCAGAAGGGCCTCGCGTTCGGCGGCGGTGCGCGCGCCCGAGGTGGTCACCTCGAGGATGACATGACCGGCGAAGTCACTGGCAGCCAGCATCTCGCAGATCTCCGCCGTGGGCTGCGTGCCGTGGCCGGGCACGAGGTGTTCGTCGGTGGAGGCGCCGCTCCCGTCGCACAGATGCAGGTGCACCAGCCCGTCCCCCATGCGCTGGGCCATGTCGATGGCGTCGGTGCCCGCGGTGGCGGTGTGTGACAGGTCCAGCGTGTAGTGCGCATGTCCGCCGTCGAGCGGGTCGTAGGACGGAGCGAACGCCGAGATGCCGGGGCCGGGGCGGCCGCCACGTTTGCGCATCCGTTCGATCGAGGTCGGCCCGGCGCCGAAGAACCGGTCGGCGCGGAACGGGAACATGTTCTCCACGGCGACCATGACCTCGCTGGAGTCCTCGAGCTCGGCCACCTGGTCGCTGAACCCGTCGGCGTAGCGGCGCTGCCAGCGGAACGGCGGGTGCACGACGACGGTTTGGGCACCGAGCTGTTCGGCGGCGCGCACGCTGCGTTCGAGTTTGGCGATCGGGTTGGCGCCCCAGACGCGCTGTGAGATCAGCAGGCACGGCGCGTGCACCGACAGCACCGGTACGTCGTAACGCCGCGACAGCTCCTCGACGGCGTCGATGTCCTGGCTGACCGACTCGGCCCACACCATCAACTCGACACCGTCGTAGCCGAGCTTGGCGGCGTATTCGAAGGCGGCTTCAGTTCTCAGCGGATAGACCGACGCGGTCGACAGACCGACCTTGATGGCAGGGCGCACGATGTTCGTCGGCTGCCTAGCCCGACTGCAGCAACGCCAACGGGCCCAGCGTCACCAGGGCGCCGACCGCGACGGCGATCAGTGTGCTGCCGATGTCCTCGGTCTTGCGCACCACGCGGACTGCGACCACCAGGCCGAGGATGACCAGCACCGACAGGACCAGTGCCACGATGTTGTTCCACTTCCACAGCTGATCGAACGCGATGAACAGGCCGGCGCCGAAGACGACCGCGAAGATGCTCTGCCCGACGATCCACAGCCCGTGCACCAACGACGACATCTGTCGCGGCTCGTCGACCTCTTCGTCGACGAGATCGGCGTCGTCCTCGGTGCGCGTGACATCGTCGGCCAGAGTCGGGCCGTCGAGAGGCGGTTCGGAGGTCGAGCGCAGATAGGACGGCAGCTCGTCGCTGTCGGTGTCGTCGGTGTCGTCGTCCACCTCGAGCGCGGCTTCGGCGTCGAGGTCCTCCGGGTCGGGCGCGTCTTCCAGAAGCAGGGCGGAGTCGTCCTCGTCCTCGTCCACCTCGACCGGGTCTGGACTCATGTGTTCGGCGTCGGCGGCCGCCGGGTCGTCTTCGGCGGCGGGGGCGGGTTCGTCCTCCGGGGGTGTCTCGCGCTGCTCGACCTGCGCTGTATCGGCGGCGACCGCGTCGGCGTACTCGTCGTCTTCGTCTATCTCTTCGGCGAGGGCCTCTTCTTCGGCGTGAGCCTCGTCTTGGTCTTCGTCTTGGTCTTCGTCGAGGTCTTCGGCTCGGAGTTCGGGCTCGGCCTCGGCAGAGGCGTCCTCGTCGGCGGTCTCCTCGACCGCAGCTTCCTCGGCGACCGGCTCTTCGACCGGGGGCGCCGTGTCGGTGTCACGGATGACCGGGATCTCACCGGTCAGTTCGGCGACGGTCACCGCGTCGGCGTTGCCGCGTCGACGGCGTCGCCGGCCGCCGACCGGAGGCGCACCGATCGTGCCGTTTCGGGCCAGCAGTTCGGCGACCGAGATCGGTCGCGTACTGCCGGAGTCGTCAGATCGGGTCATCGTCTGCTGCCTTTGCGCCTCGCCGCTTCATCGTCCAGCATCGCGCACCGCCATCGCGGGCGTGCCTGAACTGTCGGCACCGCCGACCATGCCCGGACTATCGGCACCGCCGACCACGCCTGAACTGTCGGCGCCGCCGACCACCACAAGACCGGCAGGTCCGCCGACCGGAGGAGCGTCGGCGCCGCCGACCAATGCGCTCCCGTCGGCCTCACTGTCGAGTTTCCGCAGGATCAACCCTTCCCGCAACGCCCAGGGACAGATGTCCACCGTTTCGATACCAAGGGCTTTCATGCTCGCCTCCGCGACCAGTGCGCCCGCAACGATCTGCGGCGCCCGGTCAGCGCTCACCCCTTCCAGTTCCGCACGGTCAGACGCGGTCATCCTAGAGATGAAAGCTATGAGTTGACGAAGACCCGTCGCCGTCAGCGTCCGCTTGACCCGCGGACCGGCCCCCGACGGCGCCGCACCGGTCAGCCGGGCCAGCGAGCGGAACGTCTTCGACGACGCCACCGCCAGATCGGGACAGCCCGCCGCGGCGATCCTGGCGGCAGGTTCGGTCAACTCGTTGGCCAGCCAGTCCCGCAGCATGGCCACCCGGCGGCGGCCGGGCGGATCGTCGGGCAGCCACTCGCGCGTCAGCCGGCCCGCACCGAACGGCAGGGACAGCGCCACGTCGGGTTCCTCGTCGACGCCGCTGGACAACTCCAGCGAGCCGCCGCCGATGTCGATGTTGATGATGCGTCCGGCACTCCAGCCATACCAGCGTCGCACCGCCAGGAACGTCAGCCGGGACTCGTCGACGCCGCGCAACACCTGCAGGCGCACCCCGGTCTCGGAACGGACCCGGGCGAGCACCTCCTCGGAGTTCGTCGCATCCCGCACAGCGGAGGTCGCGAACGCCATCAGCTCCGCGCAGCCCGAACTGGCCGCGATCTTGGCGAATTCGTCGATGGTGCCGATCAACTTGTCCGCGCCGCGGCGGCTGATCTTGCCGGAACCGTCGAGCGCTTCGGCCAGCCGCAGCGACGCCTTCGTCGAGCTCATCGGCGTCGGGTGCCCACCGCGACGTGCGTCCACCACCAACAAATGGACGGTGTTGCTCCCCACGTCGAGCACGCCTAATCGCACTCTCTCAACTTAATGGGTCTACCGTGGGAAACCGTGAGCGGTTCGCAGTATCCCGGTGAGGTCGAACTGGATTTCGCCCGGGAATGGGTGGAGTTCTACGACCCCGAAGACCCCACGCACCTGATCGCGGCGGACATGACGTGGCTGCTGTCGCGGTGGACGTGCGTGTTCGGCACCCCGGCGTGCAAGGGCACCGTGGACAACCGGCCCGACGACGGATGTTGTTCCCACGGCGCGTTTCTGTCCGACGACGACGATCGCGCCAACCTCGACGACGCGGTCAAGTTGCTGACCGCCGAGGACTGGCAGTTCCGCGACAAGGGGCTGGGCAAGAAGGGCTACCTGGAGTGGGACGAGTACGACGACGAACCCACCCTGCGGACTCGAAAGTACAAGGGCGCCTGCATCTTTCTGAACCGTCCGGGTTGGCCGGGTGGCATCGGGTGCGCACTGCACACCAAGGCGCTCAAGATCGGCGTCGAGCCGCTGACCCTCAAACCCGAGGTGTGCTGGCAGCTGCCGATCCGCCGCACCCAGGAATGGGTGACCCGCCCCGACGGCTCGGAGATCCTCAAGTCCACCATCACCGAGTACGACCGCCGTGGGTGGGGTGAGGGTGGACTCGACCTGACCTGGTACTGCACCGGCGACCCGGCCGCCCACGTCGGTGAGCGGCCCGTCTGGGAGTCCTACGGCCCCGAGTTGACCGAGTTGCTCGGCGAGAAGGCTTACGCCGAACTGGCCGCAATCTGCAAGCGGCGCAGCGGTTTAGGCCTGATCGCGGTGCATCCGGCCACGCGCGCCGCGCAGTGAGTGCGAAGCTCTTCCTGTTCCGGCTGCTGCCGCCGCGCGCGGACTTCGCACAGACGATGACCGATGCCGAGCAACAGGCGATGACCGAGCACATGGCCTACTGGCAGCAACTGCTGAGCGACGGCCAGGTGGTGGTCTACGGCCCGGTGGCCGACCCCGAGGGGATGTGGGGACTGGGTGTACTGCGGGTGCGCGACCGCGCCGAAGCGCTGGCGATCGGTGCCGCCGACCCCTCGGTTGTGGTCGGCGTCAACAGCTTCGAGGTGTTCGAGATTCTCGACGGGATCACCGGCGCGGCGGGTCAGCCCTCGAGCTTGTAGCCCAGCCCGCGCACGGTGACCAGGTGCACCGGGTTGGCCGGATCCTCCTCGATCTTGCTGCGCAACCGCTTGACGTGCACGTCGAGGGTCTTGGTGTCTCCGACGTAGTCCGCGCCCCAGACCCGGTCGATGAGCTGGCCGCGGGTCAGCACCCGGCCACTGTTGCGCATCAGGTACTCGAGCAGGTCGAACTCCTTGAGCGGCAACGTGATCGGGCTGCCGTTGACACTGACCACGTGACGTTCGACGTCCATGCGGACCGGTCCGGCCTCCAGCACCCCGTCGCCGAGACCCAGGTCGTCGTTCTCGGCGCCGCGCCGCAACACCGCGCGGATCCGCGCGATCAGCTCCCGCGCGGAGTACGGCTTGGTGACGTAATCGTCGGCGCCCAGCTCCAGGCCGACCACCTTGTCGATCTCACTGTCGCGGGCGGTCACCATGATCACCGGCACGCTCGAGCGGGACCGCAACTGCCGGCACACGTCGGTGCCGCTCATCCCGGGCAGCATCAAATCGAGCAGGACGATGTCGGCGCCGGAGCGCTCGAACTCGGCCAGCGCGGAGGGACCGTCGGAGACCACCGTGGCCTCGAAGCCCTCTTTGCGCAGCAGAAACGCCAGGGGATCAGCCAAGGACTCCTCGTCCTCCACGATCAACACGCTGGTCATCGGTGCATTAGTCCTCTCGTTCGTCGTCATGTTCGGAGTCTTCGCTCCGCAGATATGCCGGGATCGACAGCGTGAACGTCGACCCGGTTCCCGGCCGGCTCCACAACCGGATGGTCCCGTTGTGGTTGGCAGCGACGTGTTTGACGATCGCCAGCCCCAGACCGGTGCCGCCGGTGGCGCGGGAGCGGGCCTTGTCGACCCGGAAGAACCGTTCGAACACCCGCTCCTGGTCGGCCGCGGCGATGCCGATGCCGCGGTCGGTGACCGCGATCTCGATGGCGTCGCCGCGGCGGCGGCGGCTGATCGACACCGACGACCCGTTGGGCGAGTAGGCGATCGCATTGGACACCAGGTTCGCGATCGCGGTCACCAGCAGCGTCTGGTCTCCCAGCACGCGGAACCCGGTGGGCGCGTCGGTGGTGATCGCGATGTCGGCGTTGTCGGCGGCCACCTTGTGCCGCGACAGCGCCTCGGACACCACGGTGTCGACGTCGACGACCTCGAGGTCGGGCAGGGGTTCGGCGCCCTGCAGCCGGGACAGCTCGATGAGTTCGCCCACCATGTCGGCGAGCCGGTTGGATTCGGCGACGATCTTCTCGGCGAAGTGGCGCACGGTATCGCGGTCGTCAGCGGAGGCCAGCACCGCCTCGGCCAGCACGCTCATGGCTCCGACCGGCGTCTTGAGCTCATGGCTGACGTTGGCCACGAAATCTCGGCGGGTGGCTTCCATCCGAGCCTGCTCGGACTGGTCGTCGACGTAGATCACCGCGAACCGGCGGTCGGTCTCGGCCAGCAACCGGACGTACCCGCGCACCGAGAGACGGGAGCGTCCCGACCGGTTCGGGTTCGGCTCGGACAGGTCGATCTCGCCGTCCTCACCGGTGGCCAGCGTCCGGCGTGCGCCCTCCCAGGCCCGATCGTCGAGGAGCCGGTCCCGCACGACGCCGAGTTCTTCGGCGCGCTCGTTGCAGTAGACGACGTCACGGAAGGTGTCGACCACCACGACGCCGTTGGGTGAGTTCGCTGCGATGCGCTCGTGCATCTGGGAGACGGTCAGGCCCGTGGGGTTCGCCGCGCGTTGCCGGCGCTCACGAACTCTCGGAGCCACCCGGACTCCGACCGCCACACCGACCGGCAGCATCAGCAGCGCCACGACCGCGGCGAGCAGCAGCGCCGACACGACACTCACGCGACGATCGTACGTATCCGGTGAACGTCATCCCAGCAGCGTGCGGCCAAATCGGGACAACTCACAGCGGCAAAGCGCAGTATTCGGCGGTGCGTTCTCATCTGTTCACCCGCCGTTCGCCGGCGCGGGGCGACGGGCTACTTGGCGCCCTGGGCGGCCACCGCCGCCGCACCGGCGGCCGCGGCGTCGGGATCCAGGTACCGGCCGCCTGCGACGGTGGGCTTGAGGTTCTCGTCGAGGTCGTAGCGCAGCGGGATGCCGGTGGGGATGTTGAGCCCGACGACGTCGTCGTCGGACATGCCGTCCAGGTACTTCACCAGCGCGCGCAACGAGTTGCCGTGCGCGGCGATCAGCACCGTCTTCCCGGCTTTCAGATCGGGGACGATGGTCTCGGTGAAGTACGGCACGAACCGCTCCACCACATCCTTGAGGCACTCGGTCGCCGGCGGGCCGCCGGGGATGTCGGCGTAGCGTGCGTCGCCGTCCTGGCTGTACGTCGAACCGGCTTCGATGGCCGGGGGCGGGGTGTCGTAGCTGCGCCGCCACGCCATGAACTGCTCGTCGCCGTACTTGGCTTTCGTCTCGGCTTTGTCCAGGCCCTGCAGCGCGCCGTAGTGCCGTTCGTTGAGACGCCAGTCGCGGTGCACCGGGATCCAGTGCCGGTCGGCCTTGTCGAGGGCGACGTTGGCGGTGGTGATGGCGCGACGCAGCAGCGAGGTGTAGACGACGTCGGGCAACCGGTCCTGCTGTTTGAGCAGCTCCCCGGCGCGGATGGCTTCGGCACGTCCCTTGTCGGTCAGGTCGACGTCGACCCAGCCGGTGAACAGGTTCAGTGCGTTCCACTCGCTCTCGCCGTGGCGGAGCAGGATCAGCGTCGCGGTATCTGCCATGTACGGCATCTTCTCACGCGCGGAATCAGTCGTCCTGATCGCCGATCAGGTGCTCGAACGCCCGCAGGTTGTTCAGCGACTCCCCCCGCGACACCCGCCATTCCCACTCTTTCTCGATCGAGGAGCGGAACCCGAGTTCGAGCAGAGTGTTGAAGTCCGAGTCGACGGCTTCGAGGACCTGGCCGAGCACACGGTCGAGTTCGTCGGGTGTCACCGAAGCCAGCGCCATCCGGCCGACGAGGTAGATGTCGCCCATGTTGTCGAGCGTGTAGGCCACGCCGTAGAGCCTGCGGTTGCGTTTGAGCAGAAAGCGGTAGACGCCCTCGAAGTTCTCGTCGGGGCGGCGGCACACGAAGGCCTCGACGCGCACGGAGTGCTCCCCGACGCTGAGGATGGTGTTGGTCTTGAGCCGACGCTCGCCGGGCAGCTCGACGACCACACCGGGCAGGCCGCCGTGGGCGCCTTCGTGGTGGAAGTAGGTGAGCTCGGACTCGTCGAGCGTCTTCTCGATCACCGTGACAACGGAGTCCGGGGTGGGCGCGCTCATGCCGACACTCCGCGGTGCAGCGACAGCCGCGGCCCTTTCCGCAGCGCGGAGAGTTCGCCGGCCCGGTGGTCGGCGATGGCGCGTCCGTAGCTGGCCAGCAGCGCGTCGACGGTGTGCGCCCAGGAGAACGTGGCGGCGTGCGCGACGGCGGCCGACGCCATGGTGGCCGGATTCTCGGCGAACACCGCGCCCAGGGTGGTGGCCCAGTCGTCGATGTCGTGGCCGTCGACCAGCGCCCCGCTGACGCCGTCGCGGACCGCCACGGGCAGGCCGCCGACGGCGGCGGCCACCACCGGCGTGCCGCAGGCCTGCGCTTCGACGGCGACCAGGCCGAAGGATTCCGAGTAGCTCGGGACGGCGACCACGTCGGCGGCGCGGTAGACGCGCACCAGGTCGTCGCGCGACTGCGGGGGCAGGAACGTCACGCGCTCGGTGATACCCAGCTCGTCGGCGAGGTGAACCAGGCTGTCGGGGGTCTCCAGCCCGGATCCCGAGGGACCACCGGCGATCACGACCCGCACGCCCGGCAGTTTCGCGGCGGCCCGCAGCAGCACGTCGGGCGCTTTCAGCGGCTGGATGCGGCCGACGAACGCGACGATCGGCTCGCCGGACGTGAGCCCCAGCGCGGCGCGCGCGGCGTCCTGGTCGCCGGGGGTGAACGTGTCCAGGTCGACGCCGGGGTGCACGACGTCGATGCGCTGCGGATCGGCGTGATGCAACGCGACGAGTTGCTGGGCTTCGTGGTCGGTGTTGACGATCAGCCGGTCGGCTTCGTCGGCCACCTGCTGCTCGCCGATGGAACGCATCGGTGGTTCCGGGGTGTCCCCGGCGGCCAGCGAGGCGTTCTTGACCGCGGCCAGGGTGTGGGCGGTGTGCACCAGCGGCACCGCCCAGCGGTCGGCGGCCAGCCAGCCGACCTGCCCGGACAGCCAGTAGTGGGAGTGCACGATGTCGTAGTAGCCGGGCTCGTGGGTGGCCTCGGCGCGCAGCACCCCGGCGGTGAACGCGCACAACTGGGTGGGGAGGTCGTTCTTGTCGAGACCCTCGAACGGGCCGGCGACCACGTTGCGCACCAGCACCCCGGGAGCGACCTTGACCACCGGCTGGTCGGACGAGGACGTCGCGCGGGTGAAGATCTCCACGTCGACGCCGCGGCGAGCCAGTTCCAGCGCGGTCTGCAGCACGTAGACGTTCATGCCGCCGGCGTCGCCGGTGCCCGGTTGCGCCAGGGGTGACGTGTGCACGGACAGCACTGCTACGCGGCGTGGCGCGGGCAGTCCGGACGGTCGGCCGGCCTGGTCGGTCGCTAGAGGCACATCGTCATGTCTACACCGCCGGCTCGGCGGCCCGGCTCATGCACTCACCTCGGGGCGGCGGGACTGTGCGCGTCGCATCGCGCCGATCGGATCGGCGTAGAGCCCGCCGAGGGAGACGATGCCGGCGCCGGCTTCCTGGACGCGGTTGCCGAACGCGGTGATCCGGATGTCGCGGTGCGGCAGCACCGAGCGGGCGGCGAACGCCTGCGCGACGATCGCCATGCCCTCGGGGTATTCGGTGAAGGCCTGACCGCCGACCACGAGGTCGTCGGGGTTGAGCATGTCGCGCAGCAGCGCCACCGCTTCGCCGAGCACGCGGGCACGTTCGGTGACCAGCGCGACGGCGGCCTCGTTGCCGGCGCGCGCGGCGCGCAGCACGGCGGTGACGGTGGAGTTGGGGCCGTCGGCGGGGACCACGCGGGCCTTACGGGCCGCGACCAGAACCGCTTCGTCGCTGACGGTGGATTCCAGTTGTCCTGTCCCGCCGAGCAATTCGGAGTGCGCGGGCAGCGCGGCGATGGTGCCGGGCCCGCTGGCCGGTGAGTGCACGCGTCCGCCGATGGACAGGGCGTAGCCAACGGTCTCGCGGGCGTAGACGTAGAGGCTGGTGGCGGTCGGGGTCGGTTGCCGGCGCACGCCGAGCAGCAGTTCGGCGCCGGCCATTGCGTCGACGTGCGAGGCCACCGACACCGGCAGGCCGAGCGCTTCGGCGAGTACCGGCCCCACCGGGGCGTCCGACCAGCCCAGCCGCTGGTGGTCGAGGTAGCCGGTGGTGCTGTCGACGACGCCGCCGGCGGCCACGCCCACCCACAGCGGACGCCGCCGGTGCCACCTGCTGAGGTAGCGGCGCGCGCTGGCGGCGATCGCGGACAACGCGGCGGCCTGCGGCCCGCGCGGGGTCGGGGTCTCCACCACGTCGAGCGTGCGGCCGAACAGGTCGGTGGCGACGATGGCGGTCGTGCGGGCGCCGATGTGCACGCCGACGGTCAGGAACGGTTCGTGGTTGACCTCGACGGGCACGCGCGGGCGTCCGATGGCGCCCGATACGGCCAGATCAGGGCGTTCCCGCAGCATTCCGGCGTCCAACAGGGCGGTGACCTGCCGGTTCACCGTGGCGATGCTCAGGCCCGAAACCTGGGCGATCACGTCACGCGCGATCGGGCCGCGCTGGCGGGCCGCGGCGAACACCGCGGCCGCGGCGGCCTCGGGGAGACGCAGCGACGGCGCCACCACGTGGTGCAGCAGGGCCTGCGGGTAGCGTCCCGGCGCCGCGACCGCTGCCGAGGTCACGCGCTTGGCCGAGGTGGTGCGGGGGCGAGAGGCGAGGGTGGTGGCGGAAGCGCTCACGGAAGGGTCCTTACGGAAGTCGGTTCAGGTGGGGGCCGGGCCACACCTGGCGACTCGCAGGGACGGGGAGAGTCCGAGTCCAGTCAGGCGCGGCGTGATGCGTGACAACAACAACACGCACGCCGCGCGGCAGCGAGGACTGCCTGACCATTCCGGTACACGCGGTCAAGTTAACACGCGCGAAGCCACATGCGAAGCCTGCAGTTTTGCGGCCTAGTGTTGAACCCATGACGACGCCTACAGATACCCGCCGCGTTGCCGTGGTCACCGGAGCCAGCGCCGGAATCGGCGAAGCGACCGCGAGAACCCTTGCTGCACAAGGTTTTCACGTGGTCTGCGTGGCGCGACGGGAGGCGCCGATCCAGGCCCTGGCCGCCGAGATCGACGGGACCGCGATTGTGGCCGACGTCACCGACGCGACTGCGGTGGCCGCGATGGCCGGTCGCCTCGACCGGGTCGACGTGCTGGTCAACAACGCCGGCGGGGCGCGTGGCCTGCAGCCGGTCGCCGATGCCGATGTGGACCACTGGCGCTGGATGTGGGAGTCCAACGTGCTGGGCACGCTGCACGTCACCCGGGCGCTGCTGCCCAAACTGATCGCCTCCGGCGACGGCCTGATCGTGACCGTGACGTCGATCGCGGCGGTCGAGATCTACGACAACGGCGGCGGCTACACCTCGGCCAAGCACGCTCAGGGCGTGCTGCACCGCACGCTGCGCAGTGAGTTGCTCGGGCAGCCGGTCCGCCTGACCGAGGTCGCGCCGGGGATGGTCAAGACCGATTTCTCGCTGAACCGCTTCGAAGGCGACCGCGAGCGCGCCGACGCCGTGTACCAGGGCGTCACACCGCTGGTGGCCGAGGACATCGCCGAGGTGATCGGGTTCGTCGCCAGCCGGCCTGCGCACGTCGACCTGGATCTGATCGTGGTCCGTCCGCGCGACCAGGTCAGCGGAGCCTCCGGCTCACGCTTCCACCGCGTCTAACCCCCCGCTACCCCGCCGAACTTGCATTCCACGCGCGTCAAATCGCGGTTTGACGCGCGTGGAATGCAATTTCGGCGGGGACAGGGTCAGCGGCCGGGGCGGGCGCCGGCCGGCTGCGGGGCCTGCGACGGCGTCACCGGCGCCGTGCTGGGAATGCCGTCCGGGGTGCCCTGCTCCGAGAGCGCCGACATCGCCACCCACTCGTCCCACGACACGGCCCAGTCCCAGATGTCGCCGTCGGCGTAGGAGAGCGGGATGCGGGTGCCGGTGACCTCCACCGGGTCGCCGTAGAGGGCGGTGTGGAAGTACTGCTCGGCATCGGTGAGCGAGAGGTTGATGCACCCGTTGGTCACGTTGCTGTTGCCCTGCGCGCCCGAACTGGCTGGGTTCGCGTGGATGAACTCGCCGTTGTTGGAGATCCGCACCGCGAACCGCTCGCGCACGTTGGCGTAGCCGGCGGCCGGGTTGGTCATGTAGAAGTCCTCGTACTTCTCGGTGACGACGTGGATGCCGCTGCGGGTGACGTTGCGGTCCAGGTCGCCTTCGCCGTAGCTGCACGGGAAGTCCATGATCACCGCGCCGGCACCGTCGAGCACCTGGATGCGGTGGCTGCTCGCCTCGGCCCTGACCACCTGTCGGCGCCCGATGCTGAAATCGAGCGTGGAGTCGGCCGCGCCGTAGGCTCCGTCGCCGAACGGCACGCCGTAGAGCTTGGCGTCGACGTGCACGGTGGCGCCGGCCGGGAAATAGTCGCGGGTGCGCCAGTGCGCCCGGGAACCGGCGGCCTCGTCGGGCAGCCAGGCCCAGCTGCCCTCGACCTGCGGCGCGGTGGTGACGGTCAGCGCCTTCTCCACCGTGGCGCGCGCCGACTCCGGGATCGACGCGTTGAACTGCAGGATGATCGGCGCGGCGACGCCGACGGTCTGCCCGTCCGCGAGCTGGAAACGGCCGTTGACCTGGGTGGCCGGCTCGACGGTGGTGAACGCCCCCGCGAGAGGCACGGTCGCACCGTCCGGTCCGACGGCACTGCCGGCCCAGGTGTAGGTCATGCCGTAGCCGAGGGGCTCGGTGACCGTGAACGTGGTCCGGCCGGGGTCGAGTTCGCCGGTCACCACCTTGCCGTTGCGGTTGGTCAAGGTGACGGTCTGGAAGGTCCCGTCCTGCACGCGCACCGCGATGCGGGCGGTGGGACTGACCTCCCGTGCCGCCACCGCGGGGTCGTAGATGACCGTCGGCTGTTTGGGCGCTTCGTCCTCGCCGGCCAGTGGTCCGCCCTCGGATCCGCAGGCCGCCAGCACACCGGGGGCGATCGCGCCGACGCCCAGTGCGAGCAGCGCACGCCGTCTGGTCAGCGCGGTGTCGGCAAAGCTCACGTGAACCGACAGTACCTAGAGCCGGCACCCGATCAGCGTCGGCTCGGGTGTGAGTTCGATCCCGAATGCCGACTTCACTCCGTCACGGACCGTCCGGGCCAGGGCGAGAATGTCGGCGCTGCTCGCGTGGCCGCGGTTGGTCAGTGCCAGCGCGTGTTTGGTGGACAGCCGGGCCGGAGCGTCGGGACCCGGATAGCCCTTGCCGAAGCCCGCGTGCTCGACGAGCCACCCGGCGGCCAGCTTCACGCCGTCCGGTGCGGGGTAGTGCGGGACGGGCCGGTCGGCCGTCGCGGCGACGCGCTCGTAGGCGGCCGGGGTGACCACCGGGTTGGTGAAGAAGGACCCCACGCTCCATGTGTCGTGGTCGGCGTCGTCGAGGACCATGCCTTTGCCGGTGCGCAGGGCCAGCACCGCCGAGCGCACGGCCGCGGGGTCGGCACGGTCCCCGGGCTGCGCCCCCAGCGCCGCGGCCAGCTCGCCGTAACGCAGCGGCGCGCTGCGCCCGGAGGTGTCGAGGGTGAACTCGACCTCGAGCACCACCATCGCCGACGAATTCTTCAGAATGCTTGTGCGGTAACCGAATTGAAGCTCATCCGGCGACACCCAGCGATCCGCACCGGTGCGGCGGTCCAGCAGCCGGACCCGACTGAGGGTGTCGGCGACCTCCGCGCCGTAGGCCCCGACGTTCTGCACCGGTGTCGCCCCCGCCGAACCGGGAATTCCGGAAAGACATTCCAGTCCGCCCAGTCCGTGCTCCAGGGATGCGGCGACGACGTCGTCCCACACCGCGCCGGCCTGCGCGCGCACCCGGTCACCGTCGACGACGACGGTCCGGTTGGCCACGTGGATGACGGTCAGATCGGCGAGGTCGTCGCTGAGCACGACGTTGGAGCCCCCGGCGAGCACGAGCGCATCGGGTCCGGCGGCGGTCACCGCGTCGATCACCTGTTCGGTGGTGGTGCACGTGATCAGGCGGGCGGCGACCGGCCCCACGCGCAGCGTCGTCAGCGGCGCCAGGGGCACTCCCTCGGCGACCGCCACGCCGCCTGGCGTCGAACTGACCACGGCCGCTAACGGTAGCGTGGTTTGCCATGCCGCGTTCATTCGACTTGGCCGCCGAATACGGGGGCACCGTCGAACAGGTTCATCGCGCCTTCAGCAACGAGCAGTACTGGCTCGTGCGTCTCGAGGACTCCGGCGCCGACGACGTCCGCCTCGACGAGATGACCGTCGAGCCGGACGGCGGCATCCGCGTCAAGACGACGCAGATCCTGCGCGCCGACCGACTGCCGGCCGTGGTCACCCAGTTCCATCGCGGCGACCTCAGGCTGGTGCGCGAGGAAACCTGGAGCCCGCTCGTCGACGGGCAGGCCAGCGCGGTGGTCACCGGCGCGATCCCCGGTGCCCCGGCGAGCCTGAGCGGGAACGCGCTGCTGGTGTCCGCGGACTCCGGGAGCCGGGCGCGGATGGACCTGAAAGCGACCGTCGAGGTCCGCGTCCCGCTGGTGGGCGGCAAGATCGAGAACTTCATCGGTAACCAACTGGTCGAGTTGCTGATCGCCGAGCAACGCTTCACCACGGGCTGGATCGCCGAGAACGGCTGAGATCCGACCCATGCCACCTGCGCGACCGCTCGGGGCGATCACCCGGGGCACCACCGGTCACAACCGGCTGCGGCGCAGTGACCGCTGGTTGGTGCACTCCGCCCAGGTGCGCACCGCGCTGCAGTCCGCCGACGACCCGCTGGTGGTCGATCTGGGCTACGGCGCCAAACCGGTCACCACGCTCGAGCTCGCCGCCCGCCTGCGCGAGGTCCGCAACGACGTCCGTGTCCTGGGGCTGGAGATCGACCCCGAGCGTGTCCGCGCCGCCCAATCCGCGGCGGTGCCCGGCGTCGAATTCGCGCTCGGCGGGTTCGAACTGGCCGGGCGGCGTCCGGTGCTGGTGCGCGCGTTCAACGTGCTGCGCCAGTACCCGGTCGAGGCGGTGCCCGACGCGTGGGCGAGGTTGCAGAGTGGGCTGTCCCCCGGCGGGCTGATCGTCGACGGCACCTGCGACGAACTGGGCCGCCGTTGCTGCTGGGTGCTGCTGGATGCCACCGGGGCGCTGAGCCTGACGCTGGCCTGCGACCCCTTCGCCATCGAGCGTCCCTCCGACCTGGCCGAACGCCTGCCGAAGGTCTTGATCCACCACAACGTCGACGGTCAGCCGATCCATGCGCTGCTGCGCGCCGCCGACCATGCCTGGGCCGCCGCGGCCGGCCACGGCGTCTTCGGGCCGCGCGCCCGCTGGCGGGCCATGACCGAAATCCTTGCCGCCCAGGGCGTTCCATTGACCACGCCGCGGCGCAGCATCCGCGACGGGGTCCTCACGGTGCCGTGGTCTTCCGTCGCGCCGATCGGTTGACCGGCACTCACTACCCTGGGGGACATGCGCATCGCCCTGGCTCAGATCCGCAGCACCACCGACCCGGACGCCAACCTCGCGCTGGTCGAGGACTACACGCGGCAGGCCGTCGACGCCGGCGCGTCCCTGGTGCTGTTCCCCGAGGCCACCATGTGCCGGTTCGGGGTGCCGCTGGCCCCGGTCGCCGAGCCGTTCGACGGGCCGTGGGCCTCCCAGGCCCGCGCGATCGCCGACCGCGCGGGCATCGTCGTCGTCGCCGGGATGTTCACCCCGGCCGACGACGGCACCCGCGTCACCAACACGCTGATCGCCACCGGAGCCGGCGTCGAGGCCCGCTACGACAAGATCCACCTGTACGACGCGTTCGGCTTCACCGAGTCCAAGACCGTCGCCCCCGGCACCGAGCCGGTCGTCATCACCGTCGGCGGCGTGAGCGTCGGGCTGACCCTGTGCTACGACATCCGGTTCCCCGAGCTCTACGTCGAGCTCGCCGAGCGTGGCGCCGAGGTGATCACCGCGCACGCATCGTGGGGCACCGGCCCCGGCAAACTCGAGCAGTGGACGCTGCTGGCCCGGGCCCGCGCGATCGACACCAACAGCGTGGTCGCCGCCGTCGGGCAGGCCTATCCCGGGGATGAGATCGCCAAGCTCGGACCGACCGGCGTCGGCGGCAGCCTGGTGGCCTCGGCGCTGGGTGAAGTGTTGGTCGCCGCGGGACCCGACCCGCAGCTGCTGGTCACCGACGTGGACCTCGACGCCGCCCGCAAAGCCCGCGAGACGGTCGCGGTCTTGCAGAACCGCTCAGCGTTCGCTCATGCGGGTAGGGCAGAATCGCGGGCGTGACCGATCCCTGGGCTCGTCCACCTCAGCAAGCCGGCCCATCGCAGCCACCCTTCCCCCCGAACGCGCCGCAGGGCCCCGGTCCGGGCGCACCGGCCGACCCCGCGGAAGCATCGCTGCCGGCGAAACTGAAGAAGATGCTGTCCGATCCGATGTCGGTCGTGCTGGTGGTGGTGATCGTCGTCGCGCTGGTGTTCGCGGGTGTGCTCGCCACCGAGCTCTACGCGCGCAACCGGGCCAACTCGGTGGTCGCCGGGGTCGTCGAGTGCGTGGTGCAGGACGACGCCGAGGCATCGTTCGGGGTGCTGCCGCCGTTCGTGGTGCAGCACGTCTCCGGGCACTACACCAACATCCGCATCCAGACGGCCGGCAACCAGATCCGCGACGCGAAGGGCATGAAGGTCGAGCTGGACATCAACGACGTCCGCCTGGAGGACAGCGCCGACTCCAGCGGTTCGATCGGGTCGATGCTCGCGCACATCACGTGGAGCGCCGAAGGCATCAAGCAGACGATCCAGGGCGCGGTCCCGCTCGTCGGCAGCTTCGTCAACAACGTCACCACCAACCCCGCTGACGGCACCATCGAGCTCGAAGGGGCGCTGGGCAGCATCACGACGCGTCCGCAGGTCGTCGACGGTGGACTGAACCTGCAGGTGCAGCAGGTCACCGGGCTGGGGTTCACGCTGCCCCGCGAGATCGTGCAGCCCGCCCTCGACGCGTTCACCGCAGAGTTGACGCAGAACTATCCGATGGACATCAAGGCCGACTCGGTCGAGGTCACCGATTCCGGTGTGGTCAGCCAGTTCTCGTCGCACAACGCCTCGATCCCGAAGCAGCAGGAAGATCCGTGCTTCAGCGGACTGTGACGCTCTAGCGGTCGAAACCGTCCAAAACCGCCCGGGTACCGGACAACCCGAGCCGGGTGGCGCCGGCGTCGAGCATCGCTGCGGCGGCGGCCGCGGTGCGGATGCCGCCGCTGGCCTTGATCCCCAGCCGCGTGCCCACCGCGCCGGCCATCAGCTCCACGGCACGCACCGAGGCGCCGCCGCCGGGGTGAAAACCCGTGGAGGTCTTCACGAAATCGGCACCGGCGTCCTCGGCGGCGTGGCACGCGTCAAGCAGCGTCTGATCGTCACCGAGGTTCATCAACGCCGCTGATTCGACGATGACCTTCAGCACCGCCTTCGGCACAGCGTCGCGGACTGCGGCGATGTCGTCGCGCACCCGGTCGAACGCGCCGGCCAGCGCCGCACCCACGTCGATGACCATGTCGATCTCGGTGGCGCCGTCCGCTGCGGCCAGCTGCGCCTCGTGCGCCTTGATCGCCGAAACGTGTTTGCCTGACGGGAAACCGACGACCGCGGCCACCACCTGCCCGCCCTGGCGGGCCTGCGCGGCGGTGGCGACCAAGGTCGGCGACACGCAGACGGCGTAGGTGTCCAGATCGGCCGCCTCGGCGACCAGCGCTTCGATATCGGCTTCTGTCGCTTCGGGTTTGAGCAGCGTGTGATCGACGCGCGCCGCGACGTCGGCGCGGGTGTAGGACCCCATCAGAAGGGTTCTTCGGTGCCGCCCGGGTTGCAGCCGGTGGCCACCATCTGATCCGGGGCCACCTCGGGGCGCCACGGTTCCAGGTTCCAGCTGGTCTTGCCCGGCTCGAAGATCTCGGCGAACTTCCAGTGGCACAGGAACTGTTCCTTCATGCCCGGAATCGCGGCGTCCGGCGACAACGCCAGGACCTCGGTCCACGCCTGCTCGCTGGCGGCGGTGGTGCCCGGCCGGCCGGAGGTGTCGCGGCCGGCCGGCGTCGGATAGACCCGCAGGCTCGACAGGTCGCCCCACTTGGCCCACTCGACGTGGTCGACGTAGGGCGGCGGTGACCCGACCGGAGTGGCGGCGGCGATCGGCGCCGTCACCAACGGCATCGCGCATGCCGCCACGACGACGGCAGTGATCCGACGCCGCACTACCGTGACTTCCCTTGCACCTCGAGCAGTCTCGGGCGCACGTCGACCAGATAGACGCCGGCGGCCACCGCGGCGATCGCGACACCCATGATGCCCAGAACCAGAGCCAGCAGCACACCGACACCGAGGATCACCAGCCACACGGGCTTGGTCAGCTTGTCGGCCGCCGGATAGGCGTCAGGCCGTTGCATCGCGGCGTGGACGAACGAATAGACCGCCATCACCAACACGGCGATCTGTAACGCGGAGAGGACGTAACCCACGAGGCCTTGGAGCTGCACGCTCGACAGCCTATGCGGGTTACGCCCCCCGGTCGACCACCCCTACCGGGTGACCGAGTTACTTCTGGGTGACCTTCTTGGCCGGCGCCTTCTTGGCGGGGGCCTTCTTGGCCGGCACCTTGGCGGCCTTGGCCGGAGCCTTCTTCGCGGGGGCCTTCTTGGCCGGAGCCTTCTCGGCGGGAGCCTTCTCAGCAGCCTTCTTCACCGGCGCGGCGGCTTCCTCGGCACGCTTGGGCAGCTCCACCCCGACCAGCTTGGCGGCGCGCTCACCGACCGCGCGGGTCTGCGAGGCGACATTGCCCAGCGCTTCCTGGGTGAGCTCGACGGCCTGATCGGTGTACTCCTCGACCCGGCTGGCGGCTCCTTCGAGCGCCGGCTGGCTGCGCAGGCGCTCCAGAGCGGCCTCGCCACGCTCGATCAGCTTGGTGTAGGTCGTCTGGGCGGCGTCGGCGTAGGTTTCGGCAAACTTCCGCAGCTCCTCGGAGCTCAGCCGGCCGCGCAGGTCGGCGTACTGGCCCGGCAGCTCCTGCAGGCGGTTCAGGCGGGCGCGGCTCTCCTCGACGCGGGTCTCGGCGTCGGAGCGGGCCTCACCGGCGCGCTCACGCAGCGTGGCCACGATCTCGTTGACGCGCTCCAGGGCCAGGTCCGCGGCACCCACGGCGGCCAGCAGCGGAGCCTTCAGGTCATCGATGTCGAACTGGTTCTTGTCGTCAGCCATGGTCTTTCCTTTCAATTCACGTTTGTGGGGTCAATCGCCATTGATTGGGTCAGTGCTAGTGGGCTCTTGTCTTCAGTGGTCGGCTCCTCGTCTGGTTCGCTGACACTGTCCGAGGCCCCTGCTGCGTCAAGGGCCGCCTCGTTCTGCGCACAGAACGAGGCGTAGATGTCGAGCAACACCTGCTTCTGCCGCTCATTGATCGCCGTGTCGGTCACGATGGCGTCCCGAACCTCGTTCGTCTCGGCCGGCTCGAGAATCCCCGCCTGGATGTAGAGCACTTCCGCGGAGACCCGCAGCGCTTTGGCGATCTGGTTGAGCACGTCCGCCGAGGGCTTGCGCAGACCGCGCTCGATCTGGCTGAGGTAGGGATTGCTGACGCCGGCCTTCTCGGCCAGTTGCCGCACAGAGACCTGCGCAGCCTCGCGCTGGCTCCGGATGAAAGACCCGATGTCCTGCGCAGCGTTGGACACGACAGCGGCAATTTTTTCGTCCTGCGCCACGAGTCGCCTCCTTCCGCGATGGGTAGCCGGTTACCGACACCCGCCACGGTACGCCCGGGTGCTAACTTTTGCAAGCACTAGTTAGCGCAGGTCAGAAGGCTAACTGGGCGATGGTGTAGATCATCAGGCCGGCCAGCGAGCCGACCACCGTGCCATTGATCCGGATGAACTGCAGGTCGCGGCCGACGTGCAACTCGATGCGCCGGCTGGCCTCCTCGGCATCCCACCGTTCGATGGTCTCGGTGATGATCGCGGTGATCTCCACCCCGTACTGACCGACCAGATGCTGCGCGGCGCGCACGATCCAGTTGTCGACCTTGTCCCGCAGATCGGCGTCGTCGCACAGCGACTCCCCCAGGCGCACCACGGTGTCGGCGATGCGGGCCCGCAGCGTCGACGACGGGTCGTCGACCGACTCGAGGATGATGCGCTTGGCCGCAGTCCACGCGGTCTCCGCGGCCCGGGTCACCTCGTCGCGGCCCATGATCTGCTCTTTGATGTTCTCGGCCTTCTGGATGGTCGCGGCATCGTTCTGCAGATCGTCGGCGAAGTCGAACAGGAACCGCGTCGCCGAGCGCCGCAACTCGTGGTCGGGGTTGCGGCGCACCTTGTCGGTGAAGTCCATCAGTTCCCGGTGGATGCGGTCGCCGACGAGGTGGTCGACCCAGCGCGGCGACCACGTCGGGGAATCCCGCTCGATCACGCGCTCGATGATCTCGTCGGCGTCCAGCGACCACTGGAACGCGCGGTCGGCCAGCAGCTGCAGCAGCGCCTCCTGACGGCCCTCCGCGAGCAACGTCGACAGCACCCGGCCGATCGGTGGACCCCACTGCGGTTCGGCGATCCGTTTGACGATCATGCGGTCGAGCACCTGCTGGACGTCCTCGTCGCGCAGCATCTCCACCAGCACCCGCAGTACCGTCGCCGTCTCCGCCGCGACGCGTTCGGCGTGTGCCGGGTCGGCCAGCCACTTGCCCACCCGACCGGCGACTTCGGCGTCGCGCAGCTTGGTCTCCACATTGGCCGGCGACAGGAAGTTCTCCCGCACGAACGTGCCCAGACCCTCCCCGAGCTGGTCTTTCTTGCGTTTGATGATCGCCGTGTGCGGGATCGGGATGCCGAGCGGATGCTTGAACAACGCCGTGACGGCGAACCAGTCGGCCAACGCCCCAACCATTCCGGCCTCGGCGGCCGCCCGCACATAGCCGACCCAGGGATCCGCGCCGCGGGACTGCGCCCAGCTACAGAGCAGGAAGATGACGGTCGCGCCGAGCAGGAAGCTCAGCGCGACCAGCTTCATCCGACGCAGCGATCGGCGCCGCTCGGCGTCGCCCGCCGAATCGGCACCGGTCAGCGCTTCGGCGAAGCTCGGTCGGGCGGGGCCTGCGGCGGGGAGTCGGTGTGCCACGTAACCATCATCCGCTACTCGACCGGGGTGTCTCGTCCCAGCAAGCCCGCAGACCGCGCGTCACCGTATTATCGACACGGACAACGGAACGGATCAGCGCGACGTGGCACAAACATCACCGCCGCCAGTGGCGGTCAAGACGGACGGGCGCAAGCGACGCTGGCACCGGCACAAAGTCGAGCGTCGAAACGAGTTGGTGGACGGCACCCTCGAGGCCATCCGCCACCTCGGCAGCAACGTCAGCATGGACGAGATCGCCGCCGAGATCGGTGTCTCGAAGACAGTGTTGTACCGCTACTTCGTCGACAAGAACGACCTCACCACCGCGGTGATGATGCGGTTCGCGCAGACCACCCTGATCCCCAACATGGCCGGGGCACTGTCGTCGAACCTCGACGGCTACGAACTCACCCGCGAAATCATCCGCGTGTACGTCGAAACCGTCGCCGCCGAGCCCGAGCCGTACCGGTTCGTCATGGCCAACAACTCGGCCAGCAAGAGCAAGGCCGTCGCCGACTCCGAACAGATCATCGCGCGGATGCTCGCCGTGATGCTGCGTCGACGCATGGTGGCGGTGGGCATGGACACCGGCGGCGTCGAGCCGTGGGCCTACCACATCGTCGGCGGCGTGCAACTGGCCACGCACTCCTGGATGTCGCATCCCCGGATGAGCGCCGACGAGCTGATCGACTACCTGACGATGCTGTCGTGGAGCGCGCTGTGCGGGATCGTGGAAGTCAACGGATCGCTGGAGCGGTTTCGGCAGAGCCCGCATCCGTCGCCGATCCTGCCTGCTTCACTGGACGGATGAGCGACGCTCCCGACCTGCCGTCCCTGTGGACTCACCAGCCGCACACCGAGCTGAAGTTCCGCCCCGGCGACAAGGTTGCCGACATCGACGCCGACGCCACGCCCGGCTTCGTCGGCAAGAAGACCGACGCGCCGACCCTGCAGGCCGAACGCAACATCCGGCTCGCCGAGCTGCAGGAGAAGCTCTACGCCAACAGCCGTGCCGGCGACATGCGCTCGGTGCTGCTCGTCCTGCAGGGCATGGACACCGCCGGCAAGGGCGGCATCGTCAAACACGTGATGGGCGCGGCGAATCCACAGGGCATCCACTACCGCAGCTTCGGAAAGCCCACGCCCGAAGAACTTTCACACCACTATCTGTGGCGCATCCGCAAGGCGCTGCCGACCGCCGGGCAGATCGGCGTCTTCGACCGCTCACACTACGAAGACGTGTTGATCGTGCGGGTGCACAACCTGGTGCCGCCCGATGTGTGGGAGCCCCGGTACGACGAGATCAATGCTTTCGAACGTGAACTCGTCGATGCCGGAACAACATTGGTGAAGGTGGCGATGTTCGTCTCGCTCGACGAGCAGAAGCGCCGCCTGGCGGAGCGGCTGGAACGCCCGGACAAATACTGGAAGTACAACCCGGGTGATATCGACGAACGGTTGAAATGGCCTGCCTACCAAGACGCCTACCAGGTGATGCTGGACCGTACGTCCACCGATTACGCGCCCTGGCACATCGTGCCGTGCAACCGGAAGTGGTACAGCCGGTTGGCCATCACCGAGCTGCTGATCGAGGAGCTCAAGCGGCTCAACCTGTCCTGGCCTGCTCCGAATTTCGACGTCGAGGCGGAGAAGAAGCGGTTGGCCTCGGCCTAGCTTCTCGGCTCACTTGGCATCGCCGACCTCGGAGTCCTGATCGTCACCGAACCACTTCTCCTTGATCAGGTCGTAAGTACCGTCTTCGCGAATCTCCAGCAGCGCCTGGTCGATCGGGCCGCGCAGCGGACTGCCGAGCGGCAACGCGAACGCGTAGTCCTCCTCGTGGAACACCGGACCCGTCACGCCGGCGACACCGTTTCCGGCGTGCGCCACGTAGTGCCGCAGAACCGGGGCGTCGAAGACCACCGCATCGAACTGGTCCTCGCGTAACCCGTCGTAACAATCGTCCACCGCCGGCCGCAACACCGGTTCCACGCCGAGGCGGTTCAGATACGTCGACGACGTGGTCTGCTCGACGGTGCACACCGATTTGCCGTACAGGTCGCCGGGACCTTTGATCTGTGCGTCGAGCTTCTCGACGGTCAGTGCCGCGGTCAGATTGGCGGTGTAGAACGCCACGAAGATGATGCCGACAAATGCCCACGCGAGGCTCATCGCCCGGGCGATCCAGTGCCGGGGCGAGGTGTCCCCCGCGGCCGCGAGTCCGCCGAGACCCCAACCGAATGCCTGGATGATGCCGGGAAAGTACGCCCGCGAGACCGCCGGCTCCGCGTGCCTGCGCTCGATCAGCCAGAGCAGATGCGCCGGCAGGATCGTGATGACAAGGGCCGCACCCAGCCACGCGACCATGGTCCCGGAGAACACCAGCTGAAGGAATTCCCGAAGTCCCGGCGAGGACGGCACCGGGTCCAGAACCGGCACGAGGATCTGCATGCCCGCGTCCAGAATGGGTTGGGAGAAGTCGAAATCCTCTCGCCGCTCGGCGGTCACCGAGATCCCCCCGGCCGCCACATCGGCCTGCCCGGCCGCGAGGGCGGCCAGCTCGTCGGCCAGCGACGGCACCTCGATCCACTCGGTTGTCCAGCCCTGCCGATCCGCGATGGCGTCCCAGACCTCCACGGTGAAACCGGTCCACACGCCGTCGCGCTCGAGCACGAACGGGGCCACGGGTTCTACCGCGACCCGGACCGTCTGCGGTTGCGCTCCTGCGGGTCCGGCCAACCCGACCGCGGTGACCATCGCCGCCACCATCCAGACGACGGTGATCAGCCCACGCCATCGTGCCTTCGCCACAACGTCCCCCTCGTGCCACGCGACCCGCCGCTCAGACTATTGCTCGCACACCGCGACAACGGCGTTGTAGCCGGGCGTTTCGCGAAGTCGCGTGCGCACGCGGCGCACTTTCGAAGGGATGGCGGTGCACGCCGTGCGACGGCATCCGGATTTGCGGGTGCCGCGGGGGGCGGCCGAGTTCCCGTGGGCCGCCGGCAGTTCAGTAGGTGTAGAAGCCCTTGCCGGTCTTCTTGCCGAGCTGACCGGCCTCCACCATGCGCTGCAGCAGGGGCGGGGGCGCGTAGTTCGGGTCGCGGTACTCGTCGTACATCGAGTCGGCGATCAGCTTCATGGTGTCCAGCCCGATGAGATCCGAGAGCCGCAGCGGGCCCATGGGATGCGACAACCCGGCGACCACCGCGGTGTCGATGTCCTCGACACTGGCCACGCCGGCCTCGGCCATCCGGATCGCCGCGAGCAGATAGGGCACCAGCAGCGCGTTGACGATGAAACCGGAGCGGTCGCCGCAGCGCACCACCTTCTTGCCCAGCACCTCGCCGGCGAACTGCTCGACGCGCGCGATCGCCTCATCGGAGGTCACCAGGGTGTTGATCAGCTCGACCAGCGGCAGCACGGGTACCGGGTTGAAGAAGTGAAGTCCCAGCACACGGCTGGGGTTCTTGGTCGCCGCAGCGATTTTCATGATCGGGATGCTCGATGTGTTCGAGGCGAGCACGGCGTCCGGGTCGGTGACGGTGGCGTCGAGCTCGGCGAACACCTTGGCCTTGACGGCCTCGTCCTCGATGATCGCCTCGATGACGAGTTGCCGGTCGGCGAGATCGGACATCGTGGTGGTGAACGTCAGCCGGCCCAGCGCGGCGTCGCGGTCGGCCTCGGAGAGTTTGCCCTTGCTGGTGGCCCGCTCCAGCGACGCGGTGATGCGGTCGCGACCCGCGTTGACCAGCGCCTCGCTGGGTTCGTAGACGACGACGTTCGCGCCGGATTTGGCGCAGACTTCTGCGATGCCGCTGCCCATCTGTCCGGCGCCGACAATGCCGACCCGCTCGATACCCACCCGTTCGATGCTCACGCTGACACTTTCTCCTAAAGACGCGAACAGACACAAACTCGCACTCTCGGGAGTCCGATCGTGCGAGTTTGCGTCTGCTCGGCAGGGTTTAGTGGCTCACGCCGATGGTTCCTCTTCGCAAGCTCAGTGGAACTGGCCCTCTTCGGTGGAACCGCTCAGCGCAGTCGTCGACGAGGTCGGGTCCACGGTGGTGGCGATGCGGTCGAAGTAGCCGGCGCCGACCTCGCGCTGGTGGCGCGTGGCGGTGTAGCCGCGCTCCTCGGCGGCGAACTCGCGCTCCTGCAGCTCGACGTAGGCGCTCATCTGGTTGCGGGCGTAGCCGTGGGCCAGGTCGAACATCGAGTAGTTGAGCGCGTGGAAGCCGGCCAGCGTGATGAACTGGAACTTGAAGCCCATCGCGCCGAGCTCCTTCTGGAACTTCGCGATCGTCGCGTCGTCGAGGTGCTTCTTCCAGTTGAACGACGGCGAGCAGTTGTAGGCCAGCATCTGGTCCGGGAACTCGCTCTTGACGCCCTCGGCGAACTTCTTGGCGAGCTCGAGGTCCGGCGTGCCGGTCTCCATCCAGATCAGGTCGGCGAACGGTGCGTAGGCCTTGGCGCGGGCGATGCACGGCTCCAGGCCGTTCTTGACCCGGTAGAAGCCCTCGGCGGTGCGCTCACCGGTGATGAACGGACGGTCACGCTCGTCGACGTCGGAGGTGATCAGCGTGGCGGCCTCGGCGTCGGTGCGGGCGATGACGACGGTCGGCACGTCGGCCACGTCGGCGGCGAGGCGGGCCGAGGTCAGGGTGCGGATGTGCTGCTGGGTCGGGATCAGCACCTTGCCACCGAGGTGGCCGCACTTCTTCTCCGAGGCCAGCTGGTCCTCCCAGTGCGACCCGGCGACACCGGCGGCGATCATCGCCTTCTGCAGCTCGTAGACGTTCAGCGCGCCACCGAAGCCGGCCTCACCGTCGGCCACGATCGGGGCCAGCCAGTTCTCCACCGAGCGGTCGCCTTCGACCTTGGCGATCTCGTCGGCGCGCAGCAGCGCGTTGTTGATGCGGCGCACCACCTGGGGCACCGAGTTGGCCGGGTAGAGGCTCTGGTCCGGGTAGGTGTGGCCGGACAGGTTCGCATCACCGGCGACCTGCCAACCGGACAGGTAGATGGCCTTCAGCCCGGCACGGACCTGCTGCACGGCCATGTTGCCGGTCAGGGCGCCCAGGGCGTTGACGAAGTCCATGTCGTGGAGCTGATCCCACAGCACCTCGGCGCCGCGGCGAGCCAGGGTGTGCTCCTCGACGACGGTGCCCTGCAGCGCGACGACGTCGGCCGGGGTGTAGGTGCGGGTGACGCCCTTCCAGCGGGGATTGTGGTCCCAATCGTGCTGGATCTGTTCCGGGCTCTTCGGCGTGCCAACGGTCGACATTGGGCTGCTCCTTCGTGTTGCAAATTGCGGCGGCGTGCGAAGCCGCAGCTTTGTTAAGGCTCCAGCCCGAAGGCTGGGGGTGCTGAATCGAGGATGCCTCATGCCATAACCGCAGGTCCACCACTTTCGCTTGTGAACTTTCGCCAACGACAATCACAGGTTTGCAAATTTTGCGAAGCAGCAAGAACCTGAACCGGTTCAGAAGTTACCGATTGGTAGCGAATCTTTGCAGGTCAGTACGCCCGTACTGTTAAACCCGGGGTGTCAGAGAGGGAAGATCGCCGCGACCGCTTTCGTCTCCTCACCGACGACATATGTGAGCGTTGTAACACTGCGGTCGGTCAGTTCCGGGCCGAACTGATCGGTCGAACCGGCCGGATGGACGTGCCGGAGGATCTCCAGTTTGTCGCCGAGGGCCACCGGCAGGTCGTGCTCGATGGTCACGCGCAGCGGCGCCCCCATCAGGTCGGGACGGGACTGCAGGTAGTCCTCCACCACGCTCCAGTACACCGAGTTGTTCATGTGGTCGAAGATGTCGATGTCGCTGACGCGGACCGGGAAGTCGCGGATGTGCTCGGCGTCCTCGCGGGCGCCCGCCTTCAGGTACGGCCTCCAGCGCAGCCGGCCCTCACTGGTGGTGCGACGCAGCCCTTCGATGAAGTCGTCGGAGATGCGCGCGGGTCCCTGCGTCTCGCGGTTGATGTTGATCCAGAACGCCTCGGATTCGACCAGGCCGCCCTTGCGTCCATCTATGCGCACCCGCATCTCGCACCACCGGTTCGACGTGCCCGAACACCAGCGGCGCAGCCTCAGGATGTCCTTGAACATGATGGGCTCGATCATGTCGATCATCGTGCGGCGCACGATCCACAGCGGATGGGTCTCCTCGTAGCCCATCTCACGCAGCTGATCAGTGCCGATGTCCTGGATGTGCCGGGTCGCGGCGTCGAACTTGAGCCGGCCTTCCCTGTCCACGTCGGCGACCCGCAGCGGCCACTGCACGTCGAAGACGTCGGGGTGCGGGTCGGGCACCGGCATCAGTGTTTTGGCCAAGCTCACGAAATCCGATACTGCCACAACAACCAGGCTTCCCAACTTTGCGAATTTGTTCTTCGCAGCGCAGCTATTGTGGCTTGGTGGCCAAGACGTTCGTCGGTGCGCGCCTGCGTCAATTGCGCAGTGAGCGGGGGTTCAGTCAGGCGGCGTTGGCCCAGATGCTCGAGATCTCACCGAGCTACCTCAACCAGATCGAGCACGACGTCCGCCCGCTGACCGTGGCGGTGTTGCTGCGCATCACCGAGGTATTCGGCGTCGACGCCACGTTCTTCGCGTCGCAGGACGACACCCGGCTGATCGCCGAGTTGCGCGAGGTGCTGCTCGACCGGGACCTCGGCATCGACGTCGACCCCGCCGAGGTGGCCGAGATGGTCGCAGCGCATCCGACGCTGGCGCGTGCGATGGTCAACCTGCATCGCCGCTACCAGTTGACCACCACCCAGTTGGCCGCCGCCACCGAGGGCCGCTTCAACAGCGGAAGCGGTTCGGGCTCAGGCTCGATCACGATGCCGCACGAGGAAGTCCGCGACTACTTCTACGAGCGCCAGAACTACCTGCACGAGTTGGACACGGCCGCCGAGGAATTGACCTCGGGCATGCGCATCCAGCGCGGCGAGCTGGCCGGCGACCTGTCCGACCGGCTGCGCTTCGTGCACGGGGTGTCGATCCGACGCCACGACCTGGGCGACAGCGTGCTGCACCGCTACGACACCGAGTCGAAGACATTGCATCTCAACGCGCAGCTGGCCCCGGGCCAGCGCGTGTTCCGGATGGCCGCCGAGCTGGCGCAACTGGAGTACGGCGACCTCATCGACAAGCTCGTCGAGGACGGCAAGTTCACCAGCGAGGAATCCCGCAAGTTGGCGCGGATGGGTCTGGCCAACTACTTCGCGGCGGCGACGGTGCTGCCGTACGCGCAGTTCCACGAGGTGGCCGAGAGATTCCGCTACGACATCGAACGTCTCTCGGCGTACTACTCGGCCAGCTACGAGACCATCTGCCACCGCCTGTCGACGTTGCAGCGGCCTTCCATGCGCGGGGTGCCGTTCTCGTTCGTGCGGGTCGACCGGGCCGGGAACATGTCGAAACGCCAGTCCGCCACCGGCTTTCACTTCTCCTCGAGCGGTGGGACGTGCCCGCTGTGGAACGTCTACGAAACGTTCGGCAACCCCGGAAAGATCCTGGTGCAGATCGCCGAGATGCCCGACGGCCGCAGCTACATGTGGGTGGCGCGCACCGTGGAGCGCCGCGCCGCGCGCTATGGTCAGCCGGGTAAGACGTTCGCGATCGGCGTCGGCTGCGAACTGCGGCACGCGCACCGGCTCGTGTATTCGGAAGGCCTGGACCTGCGAAGTGACTCCAATGTGCGGGCCACTCCGATCGGCGCGGGCTGCCGCGTCTGCGAACGGGACAACTGCCCACAGCGCGCGTTTCCGGCGCTCGGTCGCGCACTCGACATCGACGAACACCGCTCGACGGTGTCGCCCTACCTGGTGAGGCCCTCATGACTCAGCCCGCGCGCATCACACCCGGCGGGTTCAAAGAACTCGGACCGATCAACTGGGTGGCCGCCAAGCTCGGCGCCCGCGGCATCCGCGCGCCGCGGTTCAGCCTGTTCAACGTGCTGGGTCGGCACCGGTTGTTGTTCTGGGCGTGGCTGCCGCTGTCGGGCTACCTGCTCTACGCCGGCAAGCTGTCGCGCCGCGACGCCGAGACGGTGATCCTGCGGGTGGGCCATCTGCGCGGGTGCGAGTACGAGCTGCAGCAGCATCGACGGTTGGCGCGCAGCCGCGGCCTGGACGCCGAGACACAGGCCCGCATCTTCGCGGGACCGGACTCCGACGGCCTGTCCGACCGGGAACGGGCACTGATCACCGCGACCGACGAGTTCGTCGTGACCCGCGGCGTGTCCGCCGAGACGTGGCAAACGCTCTCGAAGCACCTCAGCACTACGCAGCTGATCGAATTCTGTTTACTGGCAGCGCAATACGACGGTCTGGCGGCGACCATCACCACACTCGGCGTTCCGCTGGACTTCCCGGACTGACCGCCCCGGGACGCCCGCGTGGCGTGGAGGTGACACAGACGTGACGTAGCGGTCCGGGGTGACCCACGTCACGGCTACGATCCGAGCATGCTTCCCGCGAATCCGTGGCGTCACCCGCCGGGCGTCCCCCGTTCCGAACCTCCGCGCGCCGAGGGTTGCTTCTTCCTGCCCGACGGCCGGCGTCTCGGCTACGCCGAGTTCGGCGACCCGAACGGGCAGGTCGTGCTGTGGTTCCACGGCACACCGGGTGGGCGCCGCCAGCTGCCGATCGTCGGGCGGCGCGCCGCCGAAGCGCTCGGGTTGCGTGTCGTGCTGGTCGAGCGGGCCGGCGCCGGATTGAGCGACCGACACCGGTACGCGCAGATCGGTGACTGGGCGACCGACATGGCGCACGTGGCCGACCTGCTCGGCGCCGACAAGCTCGCCGTCGTCGGATTGTCCGGCGGCGGGCCGTACGCGCTGGCGTGCGCGGCGATGCCCGCGCTGCGGGACCGCGTCGTCGCCGCCGCCGTCCTGGGCGGGGTGACCCCGTCGGTGGGGCCGGACGCCACGTGCAGCGGCGCGATCGCGCTGGCCCGTCGCATGTCCGCGGTGACGTCGGCCTTGCGCCGGCCCTTCGCCGCGGTGACCGCCGCGATGCTGACCCCGGTGATCCCGCTGGCCCACCTGGCCTACTCCGGCCTGGCGGCCGCGATGCCCGACGGCGACAAGAAGGTGTTCGCCAATCCCGAGATCGAGGCGATGTTCATCGACGACATCGTCCGGGTGGCCCACGGCGGCTTCCAGGCGCTGCTCGACGACGCGCGGTTGTTCGGCCGCGACTGGGGTTTCCGCCTGGCCGAAGTCGGGGTGCCGGTCCGGTGGTGGCACGGTGACGCCGACTCGATCATCTCGCTGGCCGACGCGCAGGCCGCGGCCGAACATCTGCCCGATGTCGATCTGCTGCTGATGCCCGACGAGAGCCACCTGGGCGGGTTCGCGAAGGCCGACGACGTGCTCGCTTTCCTGGCGCCGTACCTACAGCGTCCGAGCGGGACCGGAAAGCAGCGGCAGCAGGGCTAACGCACCGCGCTCGCGACGACGACGCAGTCCCCGCCGCGTGCCTTCGCCTCGTACATCGCGGAGTCCGCGGCGGCGATGACGTCGTCGAGATCGGCGTCGGCACGGGCACAGGCCAATCCGATGCTCACCGTGACGCGCGGATCGCCGGCCGCCGCCGAGACGGCTCGACAGATCCGCTCCGCGAGCGCCTCGGCGCGCGATGCCAACATGCGCTCGACCACGAGGAACTCCTCGCCGCCCCACCGCACCACCACGGCGTCGTCGTGCACAGCCGCGCGGATCCGCCGTGCCGTCCGGATCAGCACGTCGTCACCGATTGCGTGCCCGTGCGTGTCGTTGACCGCCTTGAACCCGTCGATGTCGATCACCAGCGCACACAGATCCGTGTGGGCGAGCGCGCCGGCGTTGAGCCGTTTCACCGACAGCGCCAGGCCGCGCCGGTTGGTCAGCTCGGTCAACGGATCGGTCAGCGACTGCATCGAACTGTCCTGCAGCAACCAGAAGCCGAACTGCAGCGCGGGCAGGATGCAGACGGTGACCAGCAGCGCGATGACGGCACGGGTGAGCGCGACCTGCAGGCCGTGCTCGGGTGTGGACGACGCCAGCCACACCGCGATGCCGACGACCGACGCTGTGCACCAGACGATATGGGCCAGATGCAGTCTCGGACCGTGGAAGAACACCACGTAGCCGCCTGCGCACAGCAGTATCGGGATGCCTGACATGGCCAGCACGGGATCGCCGAACAGCAGCGCCGACAACGTCATCAGGATGTCGACGAACACCACCATCACGGCCGATGCTCTGGGGGTGGGCCACGGCAGGAACGCCCAGCGGGCGGCCCAGGCCAGCGAGCCGGCGGCCACCACGGCCCAGCCGATCTGGGCCAGCGGGCCTTTGAAGCCCGGGGTGAGGAAGATGTTGAGCACCGACAGCGCACCCATCGTCGCGCCGATGCCGGCGATCAGATAGCGCAGGACCGACAGGAGTCCGCGGCTGCGAAGGAATTCGATACGCCATTGGTAGTCGTCACGCTGACGCCACCACTGAAGCAGTAGATGTCCGACAGCCCTCTCCCCCACCGGCTCATTCTGGGAGCAGTGGGCAACACCGTCAAGCAAACACCGACGCCACGTTGCCCGGCCGCGGACAGCTACAGATAAGTCACGCCCAGAACCGTCAGCGACAACAGCACCGGCGACACTGGCAGCAACCACCAGAACGCCGTCCATACCCGCGAGTTGGGCCGGTGCCGCTGCCAGGCGGCGCGCCCGGCAAACCCGGCTGCCACCCCGACGAGCACGGAGAGGGCCGCGACCACCAACACCCAGGTGGACACGTTCGATGTCTCGATGGCCACGGAGATCGCGGCCAGCCACAGGATGTGGCCGACCAGCAACCCGCCGAGACCGGCGACCCAGACGGCTCTCAACTAGAAGTTGATCATGTGGCCGACCAGGCCGTGGAAGCACTCTTGCAGCGCCTCGGACAGGGTCGGGTGGGTGTGTACGTTGCGGGCCAGCTCGTTTGCGGTCAGGTCCCACTTCTGGGCCAGCGTCAGCTCCGGCAGCAACTCGGACACGTCGGGCCCGATCAGGTGCCCGCCGATCAGCTCGCCGTATTTGGCGTCGGCGATCAGCTTGACGAACCCGGTGGGCTCGGCCAGGCCGTGCGCCTTGCCGTTGGCCGTGAACGGGAACTTGGCGACTTTGACGTCGTAGCCCTCTTCCTTGGCCTGCTCCTCGGTCAGACCGAAGCTGGCGACCTGCGGCTGGCAGAACGTGGCCCGCGGCATCATCCGGTAGTCACCGAGGGCCAGGGTCTCGGCGCCGGCGATCGTCTCGGCTGCCACCACGCCCATGGCTTCGGCCACGTGCGCCAACTGCAGTTTGCCGGTGACGTCGCCGATCGCGTAGATGTGGCCCACGTTGGTGCGCATGTAGTCGTCGACGGCGATGCCCTTGCGTTCGGTCAGCTCGACGCCGGCCTTGTCCAGGCCGAAACCTTCGACGTTGGGTGCGAAGCCGATGGCCTGCAGCACCTTGTCGGCCTTGAGTTCGTCGGTCTTGCCGTCCTTCGACACCGTGACGGTGACCTCGCCGCCCGAGTCGTCGATTTTCTCGACCTTGGTGCCGGTCAGGATCTTCACGCCGAGCTTCTTGTACTGCTTCTCGATCTCCTTGGAGACCTCGGCGTCCTCGTTGGGCAGGGCGCGCGGCAGGAACTCGACGATCGTGACGTCGACGCCGTAGTTCTTCATGATGTAGGCGAACTCCATGCCGATGGCACCGGCGCCGGCGATGATGATCGAGCCGGGCAGCTCACGCGACAGGATCTGGTTCTCGTAGGTGACGACGTTCTCGCTCAGTGACGTGCCGGGCACCAGCCGGGTGCTCGCGCCGGTCGCGATGATCGCGTTGTCGAACTCGACGGTTTCGGTCTCGCCTTCGTTCAGGTCGACCTCGATGCTGTTGGGCCCGGTGAACTTTCCGTACCCGTGGATCTCGGTGATCTTGTTCTTCTTCATCAGGAAGTGCACACCGGCCACGCGCCCGTCGGCGACCTTGCGGCTGCGGTCGAACGCGGCGCCGTAATCGAAGCTGGCCTCACCGGTGATGCCGAACGTCTTGGCCTGTTTGGTGAAGATGTGGGCGAGTTCGGCGTTGCGCAGCAGCGCCTTGGACGGGATGCATCCGACGTTCAGGCAGACGCCGCCCCAGTACTTGGGTTCGACGATGGCGGTGTTCAGCCCGAGTTGGGCGGCGCGAATGGCTGCGACATATCCGCCGGGGCCGGCTCCGAGAACGACGACGTCATAGTGAGTCACGGTCTCAACCCTAATGGTCGCGGCAAGGCGACGGAGTCGTCGGCGAGGGTCGCGATGAGTGCCGGGTCGTGGCTGACGAGCACGACGACAGATCCGGCTGCGGCGAAATCCCTGAGCACGGACGCCACCGATCCGGTGGCGATCGGGTCGAGCATCGCGGTCGGTTCGTCGCAGAGCACGAAGCGCGCGCGTTGGGTCAGGACCCGTCCGAGGCAGGCGCGCTGCAGCTGACCGTCGCTGACCTGCCCGGGATAGCGGTCCAGCAGTTCGGGTTCCAGCCCGACCCGCAGCGCGGTCTCGTCGACGGCGACGTGCTGGTCGCCGCGGATCGCGGCGGGTTCGGCGATGATCTGCCCGAGTGTCCACCGCGGGTTGCACACCAGGCGGGGGTGTTGGGCGAGCAGCGCGACCGATCCCGGCGGCCGAGCCGGCCGCCCGTCGTAGGAGATGTCGCCGTCGTCGGGCTTCTGCAGTCCGGCCAGCACGCGCAGCAGCGTGGTCTTGCCGCTGCCCGAGACGCCCGTGACGCCGGTGACGGCGCCTGCCGGTGCGGTCAGGTCGACGCCGTCGAGCACGGTGCGGCCGCCGAGGGTGACGACGACGCCGGTGGCGCTGATCCCGGTCACACCGGTACGGCGCCGAGCAGCGCCTGCAGGTACGGGTCGTCGCTGGCGAGCGCGTCGGAAATTGGGCCCTGCGTCACGATGGTGCCGCGGGCCATGACCGCGATGTCGTCGCATGCCTCCGCGCGCAGCAGGGACGGCATGTCGTGGGTGATGACGAGGACGGCGGCGCCGTGAGCGGCCGCGTCGTCGAGTAACCGCCACACCAGCGCGGCGTTGTCGGGGTCCAGCGCGGAAGTCGGTTCGTCGGCGATGAGCAGGGCGGGGCGGCCGGCCAGCGCCGCGGCGATGGCGACGCGCTGCGCCATCCCGCCGGACAGCTCGTGCGGGTATCTGTGCAGCGTCGACGCCGGCAGCGCGACCGACTCGCACAGTCGCTCCGGGGTGCGGTCGGCGCCGAGCCGGGCGCAGACCTCACCGAGTTGCGAACCGACGGTACGAACCGGGGTCAATGACGTCGCCGCGGATTGGGGTACGAGGCCGATGTGCCGGCCGCGCAGCTCCCGCCAGGCACGTTCGTCGCCGAGTCGCACCTCGCGGCCGGTGATCTCGACGCAGCCGCGGGCGCGCGATCCCGGCGGCAACAGACCCGACAGGGCGGAGGCGACAAGGGACTTGCCGCAGCCGGATTCGCCGATCAGCGCGGTGACCCGGCCGGCGGGGACGGCGAGGTGCACGTCGTCGAGCACGGGTACGACGGCCGAGTGCCGGCCGCGCCGGAGGTCGATCTCGACGGTGAGCCCGGTCAGGCGTGCGGACACGGTGAGTATGTCCGTGGAGATGGCGGTCACCACACTGCTCCTGTCGGTGGTCGGTGCTTGTTGCGCATGGAGGCGCCCGCCATCGCGAAGGCGAGCGCTGTCGCGATGAGGGCGGCAGCCGGGAACGCGAGCGTCCACCAGGCGCCGGTGAGGACGTCGCCACGGGCTTCGCTGAGCAGCGTGCCGAGGCTGGCGCGGTCCGGTGAGAGTCCCACCCCGAGGAACGACAGCGTCGACTCGTGCCACACCGCGTGCGGCAGCAGCACGACCATGGCCACCAGCGCCTGCGCGGTGACCGCCGGGGCCAGGTGACGGCGCGCGACGAACCAGTGCGATGCGCCGGCCAGCCGGGAGGTCTCCACCCAGCCTGCCTCGGCGACGGCGAGCAGTTCTGCGCGCACGACGCGGGCCACGGCGGGCCAGTGGGTCAGCGCGATCGAGGCGATGATCGCCAGCGGGGCACCGCGCCACATGGCGGCGATGACGATTCCCACCACCAGGTGGGGCAACGCATTGACGCCGTCGACCAGCCGCATCACCACCGCGTCGAGCCAGCCGCCGGCCAGCGCGGCGACCACCCCGATCACCACGCCGAGCACGGTGGCGGCCACGGCGCACACCGCGGCGATGAGCAGCGACATCTGCAGCCCTTCGGCGGTGCGCACCAGGAGGTCGTAGCCCGAATGATCAGTTCCGGCAACGTGTTCCGCGCTCGGTGGGCGCAGCGCCGCGGAGAAGTCGGCGACCTGGTCGCCGGCGAACAGCGGAATGCCCACCGCGGTCACCGCGATGGCGCCCAGGACCAGCCAGGGCCAGCTCAGGCGGAGCCGGATGCGGTGCAGGGTCGGGGTACTCATGCGGCCATCCGGATCCGCGGATCGATGGCGACCGCGGCCGCATCGGACAGCGCCGATCCGGCGAGCACCGCTGCCGCGGCAGCCACGGTCAGCGCGGCCAACAGCGGAAAGTCCAGCGCGGCAGCCGAATCCACGAGTACCGCGGCCATGCCCGGCCAGCCGAAGACGGTTTCCACGATCGCGGCGCCGGCGATCAGTTCGGGCAGCCGGGTGCCGAGCAGGGCCAGGGTCGGCAGCACCGACACCGGTGCGATGTGGCCGCGCAGCAACGCCCAGCCGTGCACTCCGCGGGACCGCGCGCCGCGGACGGCGTCGGATTCGACGCCGGCCACGACCGCCGCGCGGGTGGTCAGCAGCAGCCACGGAATCATCGACACCGTCAGCGCGATCCACGGCAGGATGCCGTGGCGCAGTACGCCTTCGACCGTGTACGACGCCCCGGGAGCGGCTGCTCCGGAAGCGGGCAGCCAGCGCAACCCGACGGCGACGACGACCACCAGCGCCAGCGACACCACGAACGGTGGTACCGCGGCGAAGGCCACCGAGAGTCCGGTGGCCGCACGGTCGAGCAGTCCGCCGCGGCGCATCCCGGCGAGGCACCCGAGCACGACGGCCACCAGTGTCGCGGTCAGGAGTGCGGCCCCGGACAGCGCCAGGGTGAACGGCAGGCGTTCGGACAGGACGGTGACCACCGGCTGAGACTGTGTCGACGACCAGCCGAGGTCACCGCGGACGAGCCCGCCGACCCACTGCCACCACGCGGAGTACCACGACTGGTCGGTGTTGTAGGCCTCGCGCATGGCGTCGCGCTGGGACGGGGTGGCGAACTGGTAGTTGCTGCCGAGGTAGGCCGCCAGCGGGTCGAACGGGGACAGTGACGCGACGGCGAAGATCCCGGCCGAGATCGCGGCCGTCAGCGGGACCGCGATCGCGGTGCGCACCGCCAGCAGCCGTGTCGCCGCCCGCAGCGGTCGTGCGGGGACGGCCGCCGACGTGTGGTCGGGCGCGGCGGCGGGGGTCAGCGTGTCCATCGCGCGATGTCCCACCACGGGCCCCAGGACACGCCGTGTGAGTGCGGTTCCATGATGGGCGCGGTCTGGTTCCAGCCTCGGTCGCGCCAGCTGTAGGCGTGGTCGACGAACACCAGGAACACCTGCGACGGTTCGGCGGTGTAGGTGGCCTGGACGTCGCGGTACAGGGCGTCCTTTTCCGGCCCGGATGCCGACCCGGCGGCCCGCTCGAGCAGATCGTCGAGGCCCGGGGCGGTGAAGTTGCCCGGGTTGGAGTAGATCGACGAGTCCGGCACCCGGGTGTGCAGGGTGTCGTAGACCTGGGAGTCGATGCTGTAGGGCGTCGAGCCGCCGCCGAGCAGCACCGCCGAATCACCGAAGCGGGTGTCGATCTCGTCCCAGCTGGTTCCTCGGGTGCGCACGTCGATGCCGAGCGGCTTCATGGCCGCGGCGAAGGCGACGGCCAGGTCGCGGCGCAGTGTGTCCTGGGCGTTGTAGAGAAGCTCGAATGATGCTCGCGCGCCGTCTTTTTCGCGGATCTGCCCGGGACCGATGCGCCACCCCGCCTCGTCGAGAACGGTTGTGGCGCGCGCGAGGTCGAAAGGGAACTGCGTGTCCGGGTTGTAGGCGGCGCCGTAAGCCTGCGCGATCGGTGTGCTCGCGGGACGCCCGTATCCGACGAGGACGTCGCGGACCATCGCGTCGCGGTCGACACCGAGGTTCATCGCCAACCGGGCCCGCACGTCGGCGGTGAACGGATTGCCGGCCGGCAACGCCACGCCGCGCCAGTCGGCCGACTGCACGCCGACGGTTTCGACGTCGTCGCCGCCCAGCGAGTTGATCAGGCGCGGCGGCAGCGTGGTGCCGTCGACGGCGCCGGAGACCATGCTCTGTGCGCGGGCGTTGTCGTCGGGCGTGTAGGTGTAGACCAGACGCTTGACCTGCGCGGGATCGCCCCAGTAGTCGTCGCGGGCCACCAGTACGGCCTGATCGGGGCGCAGGGTGTCCAGCCGGTAGGGCCCGGTGCCGACGGGGGCGGTGTTGACCGCCCAGTCCGCCGCCGGCGTGGGTTCGACCTTCTCCGACGGCAGGATGCCGAGCAGCAGGTACGGCCGTGGGTCGGCCGCGGTGTCGAGCTCGACCGACACGGCGTCGGGTCCGTCGGCGGTCAACGACACGATGGGATCGACCGACGTCGAGATCTCCGAGGCCACCTTCGGATCGGCGACGGCGGCGTAGGTGGCGACGACGTCGGCCGAATCGAAGGTGCTGCCGTCGGAGAACACCACCCCGGTGCGCAGCGGGACGCGCCAGCGGTTGGGGCCCGTCGCCTCGGGCGCGTCGGCGGCCAGGGCCGGTGCCAGGTCGGGGACGACGGTGTCGGTGGTGGCGCTCGGCCGGTAGAGACCTTCGTAGATGGGCGAGACGCCGGACTCGGAATAACCGTTGACGGGGTTGTAGCCACCGAGTTCGTAGCTCTCGGCCAGCACGATCTGGTCGGCGGCTTGCTCGTCGGGTTGCCCTGCACATGCGGTGACGACGGCAGCGCTCACGACGCAGGCCAGCGCCGCACGACGGTTCATGTGTCTATCTGAACATATGAATGAACCGAGTGTGCAGCCGGCGGTGGGAAAGGGTCAGGGAGTGATCCACCCGTAGGCGTATCCGCCGTAGAGCACCGCGGCCGCCGCGACCGAGGCCAGAGGTGCCGACATCAGCCCGATCGCGAGCCCGGCGACCACCGGTCGCTCCTGCACCAGCGCGGTGAGCAGGCCGCCCACCGTGGCGGCGACCACGTACACCAGCACCACGAACACCGGCATGGTCTTGTCGACCGAGTGGAACCACCAGTAGTAGGCGCCGGCACCGGCCGCCGCGGCCACCACCCAGACACCGAGCAGCACGAGCACGAAGCGCCAACGGCTCAGGTACTGCGCGACTCCGGGAACGGCGAGGGGTTGGGCGGGATGCGGCGGTATTTCGACAGCGGCGGGCCGCTCAACAGACACAGCGGCGGGCCGCTCAACAGGCACAGCGGCGGGCCGCTCAGCAGACACAGCGGCGGGCCGCTCAACAGACACAGCGGCGGGCCGATCACCGGCTACGGCGGTGAAGGCGCCGGTGAAGTCCGGGGTGAACGCCTCGGTGTGCTCGCCGCTGTCGCGGTTGGCCTCAGACACCGGTGGCCACCTGGATCGCGGTCAGCGCGCCGAACCACCCGGGTCCGATCGCCAGGATCATCGCGCCGATCGCGGTCACCCAGCGTCGGCGCGAGAACAGGATGGTGATCAGACCGATGACTCCCGGCACCCCGACGATCAGTGCGATGACGACGTCGGGCCGGACGCTCGCGCTGACCTCCACGGCCGCGGCGATGGCGGCGATCATCCCGATCGCCACTCCGACGATCATCACCCCGGCCAGCGCCGACGCTCGCGGCAGCGGAATCACAGTTGTGACGATAACGCCGCCGGGGTCTGCTACCTGGGCGGCGCGCCGCCTCGACCGCCGGTTGCCCGGCCCGCGGCGGCGGTGCGCAGAATGGGAGACGTGGCAGACACCGACGACCCGTACCTGTGGCTCGAAGACGTGACCGGTGACGACGCCCTGGCCTGGGTGCGCGCGCACAACGAGCCGACGGTCGCCGAACTCTCCGGCGAGCGTTTCGAGCAGATGCGCGCCGAGGCGCTCGACGTGCTCGACACCGACACGCGGATCCCCTACGTGCGGCGTCGCGGTGACCACCTCTACAACTTCTGGCGCGACGCCCACCATCAGAAGGGCGTCTGGCGACGGACCACCCTGGAGAGCTACCTGCAGGAACAACCGGAGTGGGACGTCATCATCGACGTCGACGCGCTGGCCGCCGCCGACGGCGTGAACTGGGTGTGGGCGGGCGCGCAGGTGATCGAACCGGATTTCTCCCGCGCGCTGGTCAGTCTGTCGCGGGGCGGCTCAGACGCGGCGGTGGTCCGCGAGTTCGACATGGAGTCGCGGCGGTTCGTCGCCGACGGTTTCGAGCTGCCCGAAGCCAAGTCCCAGGTCGCCTGGGCCGACCACGACACGCTGCTGGTCGGCACCGATTTCGGCGAGGGCACGCTGACCGAGTCGGGGTATCCGCGGGAGGTGCGTCGTTGGCGGCGCGGCCGGCCCCTGGCCGACGCGGAGTTGGTGTTCAGCGGCGCGTCGGAAGACGTCATCGTCGCGGCCTCGGTGGACCGCACCGAGGGTTTCGAGCGCACGCTGATCTCCCGCGCCCTGGACTTCTTCAACGACGAGATCTACGAGCTGCGCGACGAGGAGCTCATCCGTATCGACGCTCCCACCGATGCGGGCATCTCGCTGCACCGGGAGTGGTTGCTGATCGAGCTGCGCAGCGATTGGCAGTACGGCCGGGAGTTGTATCGGGCCGGTTCACTGCTGGCGGCACCGTACGAGGAGTTCCTGGCGGGCACCGCCGCGTTGGCGACGGTGTTCGAACCGGACGCGCACACGTGCATGCACCACTACGCCTGGACCCGGGACCGTCTTGTGGTGGTCACGCTGGCTGACGTCGCCAGCCGCGTCGAGATCTACACGCCGGGCTCGTGGACGGCCGAGCCGGTGCGCGGGCTGCCGGAGAACACCAACACCGTCATCGTCGCCGCCGACGAGGAGGGTGACGAGATCTTCCTGGACTCTTCGGGTTTCGACACTCCGTCACGGTTGCTGTACGGCGCGGCCGGTGCGGAGCTGCGTGAAATCAAGCGGGCCCCGTCGTTCTTCGACGCCGCCGACCTGAAGGTCACACAGCACTTCGCCACCTCCGACGACGGCACCGCGGTCCCGTATTTTGTTGTGGGACATCGCTACAAGCAGGGCCCCGGCCCCACTCTGCTGGGCGGTTACGGCGGCTTCGAGGTGGCGCGCACCCCGTCCTACGACGGGGTTCTGGGCCGGTTGTGGTTGTCCCGCGGCGGAACCTACGTGCTGGCCAACATCCGCGGCGGCGGCGAGTACGGACCGACGTGGCACACCCAGGCGATGCGGGAGGGTCGTCATCTGGTGGCCGAGGACTTCGCAGCGGTGGCCAGGGATCTGGTGGACCGCGGCATCACGACCGTCGAGCAATTGGCCGCCCAGGGCGGCAGCAACGGCGGTCTGCTCATGGGCATCATGCTGACGCAATACCCCGAGTTGTTCGGGGCGCTGGTGTGCAGCGTCCCACTGCTGGACATGCGACGGTTCCACCTGTTGCTGGCCGGTGCGTCCTGGGTCGCCGAGTACGGCAATCCCGACGATCCGGACGACTGGGAGTTCATCTCGAAATACTCTCCGTACCAGAACATTTCAGCAGAGTGCCGGTATCCCCCGGTGTTGATCACCACCTCGACGCGCGACGACCGGGTCCACCCCGGCCACGCCCGCAAGATGACCGCGGCGCTGGAAGCGGCGGGGCATCCGGTGCACTATTACGAGAACATCGAAGGCGGACATGCCGGTGCCGCGGACAATCCGCAGACGGCGTTCCGCGCCGCGCTCATCTACGAGTTCCTGCTCCGCACCCTCGACGGGAGTTGACATGTCCACCACTGTGCGTGCTCTGGCAGCCGTCGCGTGTGCGGCGACACTGCTGGTGACGGGATGTGCCCGCGAGATCACCGGCACGCCGGTGCTGGCGGCCGGTCAGACCCCCGGAGCCCTCTCGGACGCGGAATGCACGACCGTCGAGGCGCCGCTGGCCGACATCCCGGCGGTGAGTCCGCGCGAACCGCTGCTGCGCATCCCGATCCCGTCCGGATGGAAGCGCAACTCGATGATGGACAGTAAGGTGATCCGCTTCGCGATCGTCGCCGAGGCGTTGATCTCCAACGGGTTTGCGCCCAACGCCGTCGTCACGCTGGAGCGGGCTCGTGGGGTGGCCGACGCCGACGAGGTGTTCGAACAGAATCGCGCGAACCTGGTGCAGATGATGAACGCCACCGACCTGCAGAGCGAAGACAACACGACCTGCGGGTTCCCGTCGGAGACCACGACGTACACGGCGCCGGCGATGGGGCCCGCCCCCGAGCGGCCGATCATCATGCATGCGGTGGTCGCGCAACAGGGCAACGCCACCTACCTGGCGACGGTGACCATCCAGACGTCCGACGGCGCGAACCCGACGTATCAACGCGACGCCGCGGAGATCGTCGACGGATTCCAACTGCTGCTGCCCTGACATGAACCAGATTTCGAACGTGCTGTTGATCGCCGGTGCCGTGGCACTGGCCCTGGCTGCGATCGTTCCCGGCCGCGCCACCGAACGTCTGCCCGCAATCGAGGTGAAGCGTCGCATCTACTGGTCCGGGAGCGCGCTCGGCGCAGCCCTGCTGTTCGCCGGCGGACTGCCCGACGTGCAGAGCGCGGTCGCGTTCCTCGCCGCGGCCACGATCCTGATGACCGGGTGGGCGTACTTCCGCACGCCGTACATCAAGATCGGCGGACGCGTCTACTCCGCGCACCCCGCGCATCGCGAAACGGATCCACCGACGGGACGTTAGACGCGCGTCACCGCGACTGCTCCTGCAACTTCCGGCGGCGCAGTCGGGTGAACACGAACCGCGCCACGAGCACGCCGATGATGGCGAACACCACGTACTGGAAGATCGCCGAATACGGCTCGACCAGATGCCAACTGGCGCCCAGCCCGTATCCCAGCCCGACGAACACGCTGTTCCAGATCAGGCTGCCCAGTGCGGTGAGCACGGTGAACACCATGAAGTTCATGCGCTCGGTGCCGGCGGGAACGGAGATGAAGCTGCGGAAGAACGGCAGCATCCTGCCGAAGAACACCCCTTTGGTTCCGTGGCGGGCGAACCAGGCCGAAGCTCTGTCGATGTCCTCGGTATCGATCAACGGGATCTTGGTGACCAGCCTGCACATCCGCTCGTGGCCGAGCCGGGCGCCGAGCCAGTAGATCAGCCAGGCGCCGACCACCGATCCGAGCGTGGTCCACAGGATCGCCCCCACCAGGGAGAAGACACCGAGCTGCGCGGCGAAACCCGCCATCGGCAGGATCACTTCGCTCGGCAACGGCGGGAACACGTTCTCCAGGAAGATCGCCAGGCCGGCGCCCGGGCCGCCGAGGCGATCCATCAGATCCACGGTCCAACCGGCGAGGCCGTCGAGTTCGGCAATACGGTCTGTCGACAACGAGCAGCCTTTCCTGTCCACGCCGAACATCGCGACGATGGTTTCGAGCGTAGCCAAGGCTTACCCACTGCCAGGTCACAGGCAACGGGGGGTGGCGCGTACCGCAGGGGCGACGATCAGAATGCCACCGGCAGGGTGCGTGGCCCGCTGAGCCCGGACAGCGGCTTCCACGGCGCCTCACCGTCGCGACGGATGCGCGGCATCCGTCGCGCCATGAGGGCCAGCCCTTCGGCGATCTCGAGGCGGGCCAGGTGGGAACCGAGGCAGTAGTGCATTCCGCCGCCGAACGTCAGCATCGCCGACGCATTGGGCCGCTGGATGTCGAGCCGGTCGGGGTCGGTGAACACGGCCTCGTCCCGGTTGGCCGAGGCCAGGTTCGCCATCACCAGAGCCCCCGCGGGGATGCCGACCCCGGCCAGCTCGACGTCTTCCACCGCCTCGCGCAGCATCGCCACGGCGACCGGCGAATGTCTGATCACTTCATTGGCTGCGTTGTACGCCAGCTCCGGGTGCCGGCCCAGCAGGTCCCACTGGTCGGGGTTGTCACACATCACGTGGACTGCCGCGGCGAGTTGGTTACGTGTGGTGTCCGTCCCGGCGATCAACAGCCCGGCCACGAGCATGCGCAACTCCTCGACGCTCAGACGGTCGGCGTCGTCACCGACACGGATGAGGTCAGAGAGCAGATCGTCGGTGAGGGTCCGGCGGCGGCGGGCGATCATGTCGTCGATGTAGTCGTCGAGTTCCTGCCACGCCTGCAGAATGCGGTCCTCATGCGCCGCGACGTCCCAGGAGAACACCGCGAAGATGTCGTCGGCCCAGGCCGAGAACAGGTGCCAGTCGTCGGGCGGCGCACCGAGCAGTGCGCAGATCACCGGGATCGGGTACTGCCGCGCGATGTCGGCGACGACGTCGCAGTGTCCGCGGGGAAGCTGTCGTTCCACCAGCACGGTCATCACACCGGTCACGGTGTCACGTAGCCGGTCTGTGGCCCGCGGCGTGAACGCGTGGGCCACCAGTCGCCGCAACCGATGGTGTTCCTCGCCGTCGAGACTGATCAGGTTCGTCGCGACGCGGTCCCACAGGGGCCCGGACGTGATGCCCTGGGCCGCGAGGAACATGCCCTGCGGGACCCGGAACCGGCGATCGCGCAACACGCTGCGGACGAGCTCATAGGTCAAGACCTCGGGTCCGTGCGTGCCGGTCGTGATCGCTCCACCGCGCCGCGCCCGGGCGAGAATGCGGTGCAACTCTTGCGGGTCTGTCACGTGGTCGTAGGCCAGCACCGGCGATATCTGCACAGTCATGGGAACCACCCCTCGGATCGACTCCTCGACGTTTGTCGTCCTCTGCTGAGGAAATTCTCGCGCCGCCCCACTCCGATCGACTCAGTACCGCACTACTGCACCGGAACCTCTCGATCTGCGGCGCGCGTGCTTCTAGTCTGGGTGGGTGCGCTTGACGTGGCCGTTGGTCGGTCGCACAGCGGAAACGCGCCGGATCACCGACGCGCTTCTGGACCCGAACTGTGCCGGGCTCGTCGTCAGCGGTGCGGCCGGTGTCGGAAAGAGCCGACTGGTCCGAGAGACTTTCACCGAGCTTGCCACCGCTGGATGGCAAACCTGTTGGGTCGCTGCGACATCTGCCGCTCGGACGCTACCGCTGGGGGCCATGACTCCGTGGGTGCCGTCCACCACAGACGACGGGCGCGAAATGATCAGAAGCGTCGTCGAGAGGATCGGATCCGCACCAGACGGCCGCCCCGCCGTGCTGTGCGTCGACGACGCACCGCTGCTCGACGATCTGTCGACCATCGTTGTGCAGCAGGTTGTTCAGCGTGGCTCGGCGAAGGTGATACTGACACTCCACGAGGACGACCCGGTACCGCCGGCAACGCGTGAACTGTGGAAAATCGCCGACTTCGATCGCTTGCGGCTGCAACCACTCACCGAGGACCACACCGCGTCGTTGATCACGCGCACGCTCCACAGTACAACGGATTACGTTGCTGTGCAACGACTGTGGGAGATGACTCGCGGTAACCCGTTGTACTTGCGCAACATCGTCGATCAGGAAGTGGCCGACGGGAGACTGTGTCTGCGCGACGGCGTGTGGATGTGGGGTGGTGACCCCGTTCTCCCGCCGAACCTGGTCGAGCTCGTGGAGTCGCGCCTCGGAGCGATGTCCGGAGCCGTCGAGGAGGTCATCGATGCGTTGGCGGTCGGTGAACCCCTCGAGTTGCGGGCATTGGTCCGTATCGCCGGGTCCGACGCCGTGGAAGAGGCCGACCGGCGCGGACTGATTTCCTACGACCGGATCCAGCAGGCGCTGGAAGTGCGCCTGGCACATCCTCTTTACGGTGAAGTACGCAAGCAGTGCGCTCCACAGGCCACCCTGCGCCGCCTTCGCGGGATGGTCGCGACCGAACTCGCCGCGTCCGACAAGCGTGATGAGCTCCAGACGGTTGTCCGCCGAGCCAAGCTGAGCATCGACTCGGACCTCGAACCGGGTGCCGAGCTGCTGTTGGAGGCAGCGCGTGGTGCCGCCTGGATGCTCGATCTCTCCTTGGCAGAGGAGCTTTCGAGCGCAGCGATCACGCTGGGCGCCGGTCCGCAAGCACATCTCGTGCGCGCCTTCGTCCTGTCATGGTCGGGTGACGGCGCCGCCGCGGAGTCACTGCTCGCCGAGCTCGAGACGTGTGCCCTGCCTGAGATCGACCATGCGCGGGCAGTACTCCTGCGAGCGGTCAACATGCTGTTCACGCTCGCAGATCCCGAAGGCGCGAAGTCCCTGATCGACCGGACCGCGCCCGCTTCCGCGCCGGTCCGGCGGTGTATCGCGGTGTTTCGGTGCATCTACTGGGCATCGATGGGGCGACCCGCGACGGCCGTTCAGCAGGCCGCGGGCCTGGGGCGCGACGAATCCTCGGACCACTTGCGGAACCGTCTGACCTCCTGGGCGCTGACGGTGGCGCACGGCGAGGCCGGCTGCCCGTCGGAGGCCACCCACGCCGCAGAGATGGGATATCCGGTACCCGTGCGGGGGTTCATCGTGATCGCCGAGGCCCACGCCGATGCGTTGTTGTTGGCAGGGCAGATGGACGAGGCCCGGCGGGTGGTCACCGCCTTACGGCAGCGGGCACTGGCGGCACGGGAGGGACCGTTCGGAGCTGCCGCCGAGGCGGTGTCGGGTCATGTGGAACTCTTTGGCGGACAGGTGGATACGGCGTGCACGCTGCTGACGTCTGCGGTGTCGCGAGTCACCCCGTGGAGCGCTGCGGCAGGGTTCCGCTACCGCTATCTCGTTCTGCTGATGACGGCGCTGGCGATGCGCGGGTCGATCGCCGACGCCATGCGTGTCCACGCCGACCTGACGCGCATCCGGCACCCGGGTTGGCGTCACGTCGACTACGCCTGCGCCATTGCCGATGGTTGGCTGCTCGGAGCGCAGGGATCGGTACGCGAGGCGATCGACACCGTGCGGACAGCCGCTGAGACATGCAGGGGAAACGGACAATACGCCACCGAGGTACTGTGCCTGCAGACCGCGACGCAGTTCGGCGATGCCTCGACTGCCGAAAGGCTGCACGCCCTCGAGTACCTCGTCGAAGGACCCCGGGTGGGGGTCGCCGCGCGGTTCGCTGCGGCGTTGCGTACCGCCGATAGTGACGAATTGGACTGCGTGTCAGTGCAACTGGAGAAGATGGGCGACTTGGTCGGCGCGGTCGACGCAGCTGCGCACGCGGCCTCGTGTTACCGCCGGAGAAACCTCCGTGGATCCGCCCTCCGTTGCTCGGCCCGCGCCGAGGCACTCGCGACACGGTGCGGCGGTGTGCTCACCCCGACCTTCCGTCAATCCGTCGACATGCTGCCGCTGACCGAACGCGAACGTCAGGTTGTGATGCTGCTCGGGGAGTCGCTGTCCAACCGGGACATCGCGGGCCGGCTGACGGTGTCGGTGCGGACCGTGGAAAGCCACGTCTACAAGGCCATGGCAAAGACGGGCGCCACGACCCGCGCCGAGCTCGCCGCGCTGGTCGCCAACCACGATCAGCACCGCGACCGAGATGGCCGCAAAAGCCAGTAATCGACTACTGACACCGGTATCGAACGGTCGGGAGACGATGGTCCCCAGGTTGGGGAAAGGAACGGCGATGACTGTAGTCGGATTTGTGGGCGGACACGCTGCGCACGGCTGGTCTCTTACAGCGCACCAGGTAGCGACGCTGACGCACTGGCGCATTCACCACGATGCGGGGACACGACCCGCGCACATCTATCCCAGGCACTACGTCTTCATCGAAAACGCGTTGATGTCACGGGAGATGACACATCTCTAGCGGTGTATTCGGTGCGTCGGGCCAATCCGCCGATGAGCGCCCCGAGCACCCCGAGCACCACCAATCCGAGCCCGATGATCAGGGTCATGTTGAGCCAGTGGTGCAAGCTGTCGACGGCGGACTCGACCATCACCTCGGCCACCGTGCGGATGTTGCCGGTGGTGCGGTTCAGCGCCGCGTCCAGGTAGCGGTCGGCGATCTCGATACCCGCCCACCCCGCGGCGCCGACCAGTAGCGCCGAAACACCTAGTGCCGTCAGCGCTTTGCCGCGCCGACGGGCCGCCGCCAGCGTGAGCAGCGCGAGGATGCCCGCCACGACCGCGGCCGAGATGCTGATCCACGGACCCCAGCTGGCCAGCCAGCGCAACTTGCCCGGTTGCAGTTCCGGGGAGTCGACGGTGATCGGCACCGTCAGGTGGTCGGGCACCTGCAGGTCGAGGCCGCCCAGCGTCGCGCCGAACGACGGATCGGACAGCATCGGCGCGACGTCGATCAACCACTGGTCGGTCGAGTTGCCGCTGGGCACGGCCCCGGTGAACATCCAGCGGTGCGCGATCCGGTTGGCCTGCGCGAACTGGCCGGGGAAGCCGCTGTTGTGGGTATAGGAGTCGGCCACCTGCGCGACCAGTCGCGGGTTGAGCGTGTACCCGTTGTCGGCTCCGAGTTCCACGGCCTGCACCGTGAGCTCGTCGGCCATGGCCCGCTGCAGGCGCGGGTCCTGCGCGGCCGACGCCGCCAACGCGGCGTAGCCGTCTTCGTCGACGACCGTGGCCTGCGCCCACAACGCAGGCACGGCCGCAGCCAGCGCCACGGTCGTGAGCAGCCACAACAGCAGCGCCGCAAGAAAACGCATCTAGGTTGCGGGCGCCTACTTGGCCATCCGGCGGGGCCGGATCAGCGCGAGCTTGGTCATCATGGTGTTCATCATCTTCAGCGCGCGGTCGGAGTTGTTGTAGTAGTTGCCGCCGGCACCGATGTTGGTGCGGGGGCTGACGACGGTTTCGATCCGACAGTATTTTCGCAGGCCCTCCGGGCCCCCGAAGCGGGCACCGATACCCGAGGTCTTCCAGCCGCCCATCGGGGCTGTGGTGCACATCAGGTTCGAGATCACGTCGTTGACGTTGACGCCGCCGCAATCGAGTTGCAGGGCAACCTGTTGCGCCCGCTCGATGTCCTTGGAGAACACCGCTGCCGACAACCCGTACGGGCTGTCGTTGGCCAGCCGGATCGCCTCCTCGACCGAGGACACCTTCATGATCGGCAGGGTCGGCCCGAACGTCTCCTCGGTCATGCAAGACATCGAATGGTCCACGTCGACCAGAACGGTGGGCTCATAGAAGCTGCCTGAGCCGGTGCCGCGCTTGCCGCCGGTCAGGACGCGCGCGCCTTTGGCCAGCGCGTCGGCGACGTGCCGGTCGGCGACTTCGACCTGCGAGTCGTCGATCAGCGAACCGAAGTGATTGCCTTCCCCGCTGCCCATCTTGAGGTTCTTGACGTCGCGCACCACCGCGTCGACGAACTGGTCGTACACCTGCTCGAGCACGTACACGCGCTCCACGGACACGCAGGTCTGGCCGGCGTTGAACATGGCGCCCCACACCGCGGCGTGGGCGGCGAGCTCGATGTCGGCGTCCTCGAGGACGATCATCGGGTCCTTGCCGCCGAGTTCGAGACTCACCGGGGTGAGCCGGCGCGCCGCCCGCTCCATGACCTTCGCGCCGGTCGCGCTGGACCCGGTGAACTGGATGAAATCGGAGTTGTCGATCACCGCTTCGGACACCGCGCGCGCACCCTGGGCCAACGCCAGCACGTCGGGGGCGCCGGAGTCGAGCCATCCGCGAAGAAGCAGTTCAGCGGTCAACGGCGTGCGTTCCGATGGCTTGAGCAGGACTGCGCAGCCGGCGGCCAGGGCCCCGATCGCATCCATGAGCGCATTGGCCACCGGGTAGTTCCACGGCGCGATGATGCCGACGACCGGGCGGGGCCGGTAGTGCACCGCGATCTTCTTGATCGACATCATCGGCAAGGCCGCGGGACGGGAATCGGGTGCGAGCGCCTTCTCCATGGTGCGGATGTAGTACGAGGTGATCATCAGGATCAGCGGCACCTCCTGGGCGGCGTCGACCGCGGACTTGCCCGTCTCGGCGATGAGCAACTCCTCGATCTCGCTGCGGTGCTCACCGAGCCAGACCGCGTAGCGGGCCAGCACCTTCGCGCGGCCCTTCGGCCCGCGGGCCTCCCACTCCCGTTGCGCGGCACGCAGCCCGGCCGCCAGATGCGGCACGTCGGCGGGGTCGGTCCACTGCACTTCGCCGGCGACGGCGCCGGTCGCGGGGTTCTTGATGGTCCCGGTGCCGGTGAACGGGTCGGGCGTCTGCACGTCGGTCGTCGCGGTCATCACCCCATGCTAACGATCGCTGTGACGTGCGTCTCGCCTGGATTGACACCCGTCAAGATCAGGGTGCGATGCCCCTGAGGTAGGCGGCCTGCCCGAGGTGCTGTGCCGCGTCGTCGATGATGCTGACCAGTCGGGCGCTCGCGGTCACCGGCGGGTTCCAGTTGCGGTCGACGACCCGGGCGAGTTCCTGGGCCGAGACGGATGCGACGTACTGCAGCGACTCGCGGTGCACGGCGTGGTAGTAGCCGGCAAGCAGCTCGGCAGAGGCCCGCACCTTGGCGACCTCCTCGGGGGTGTGGCCGTAGCCGTGCGCGTCGCGTGGTAGGTCCAGTGCGAAGCGGTCCACCCACCCTTCGCGGAACCACACCTGCTCGGTGCCGGCGATGTCGCACAGCTGCGCATCCTGGATCCGCGCACTGTGCCAGACCAGCCAGGCGATCGTGTTGGCCTCCGGCGTCGGTCGGTACAGAGCGACCTCGTCGGTCAACCCGTCGGTCACCTCGTCGACATGCTCGATCAGGCGGGTGAAGAAGTCCCGCAACAGCTCACGGGCGGCATCGGCGTCGGACATCACTCCACGCTACGCGCGAAGCGGCCCGCCGCTTCATCCATTCGGCGGCCCGCCGCTTCATCCATTCGGCGGCCCGCCGCTTCATCCATTCGGCGGCCCGCCGCTTCATCCATTCGGCGGCCCGCCGCCGTGGAACACCGCTTCGACGTTGTTCCCATCCGGATCCCGCACGAACGCGCCGTAGTAGTTCTCGTGGTACTCCGGCCACAGGCGCGGTTCGTGCAACGACTCGACGCCCAGCGACAGCGCCGTCCGGTGGAACGCCTGCACCGACTCGGCGTCCTTGGCCGCGAACGCGACGTGGATCTCGCGGTTCGGACCGGCCACATCCCCGGCCGAGGCGTCGGCGATCCAGAACGCCGGATGCCCGTCGGCGCCGTAGCCGATCGCCACGCCGAAGTCCATCAGCCGGCTGTACCCGAGCACCCCGAGCACCTTGTCGTAGAACGTTTTCGACCTGTCCCAATCGGCACAGTTGATTCCAAAGTGGTCGATCATGGGCTGACCGTACATTCGGGGTATGACATTCGACTTGCTTATTCGCAACGGCACCATCGTCGACGGAGTGGGCAGCGAACCTTTCGTCGGCGATGTGGCGGTGCGCGACGGGGTCATCGTCCAGATCGGCGCCCCGGTGACCGGCGAGGCCGAACGCGTCATCGACGCGACCGGACTGTTGGTCACGCCCGGCTTCGTGGACCTGCACACCCACTACGACGGTCAGGCGATCTGGTCGGATCGCATGACGCCGTCGTCGGCGCACGGCGTGACCACCGCGGTGATGGGCAACTGCGGCGTCGGGTTCGCGCCGTGCCGCCCCGAGGATCACGACGTGCTCGTCGACGTCATGGCCGGGGTCGAGGACATTCCCGGAGTCGTCATGGTCGACGGCCTGCCCTGGCAGTGGGAGACGTTTCCGCAATTCCTCGACGCCCTGGACGGGCGCCGCCGGGACATCGATGTCGCGGCGTTGCTGCCGCACTCACCGCTGCGGGTGTACGTGATGGGTCAGCGCGGGGTGGACCGCGAACCCGCCACCGGCGAAGACCTCGAGCTGATGCGCAAGCTCGCCGAGGAGGCGGTGCAGGCCGGGGCGCTGGGCTTCGCCTCGTCCCGATTCACGTTGCACAAGACCGAAAGCGGCCGGCCGATCCCCAGCTACGACGCCGACCGCGCCGAGATCGAGGCGATCGCACGCGGTGTCGACGACGGCGGCGGCGGGTTGATCCAGTTCGTCCCCGACCTCGTCGCCGGTGACTACGAACCCGTGCTGCGCACCGTGTTCGACGTCGCCGCCGAGGTCGGCCTGCCGGTCACGTTCACCCTGGCGATCGGCAACGCCGGCGAGCCGTTCTTCCTCGACGCGCTGACCATGGTCGAGAAGGCCAACGCGAACGGCGGCGAGATCACCGCCCAGATCTTCCCCCGCCCCATCGGCCTGGTCCTGGGCCTGGAGCTGTCGGGCAACCCGTTCGTGCTGTATCCGAGCTATCGCGAGATCGCCGATCTGCCGTTGGCCGACAAGGTTGCCGAAATGCGTAAACCCGCTGTGCGCGAACGGATCCTGAACGACAAACCCGCGTCGGACGGTCACCCGCTGATGTTCGCCGCGCAGGCGTGGGACTACATGTTCCCGCTCGAGGACCCGCCGAATTACGAACCATCACCGCAGGATTCGATCGGCGCCCGCGCCCGGGCACGCGGAATCGATCCCCTCGAAGAGGCCTACGACCGCCTGCTCGACGACGACGGTCACGCCATGCTGCTGGTCACCCTGGCGAACTTCCGCGACGGCAGCCTGGACACAGTGGCCGAACTGATCCGTCGCGACGACGTGGTGCTGGGCCTCGGAGACGGTGGCGCCCACTACGGGATGATCTGCGACGCAAGCTTTCCCACCTACATGCTGACGCATTGGGTGCGCGACCGCACGGCAGAGAAGCTCACGCTTGAAGACGCGGTGCGGGAGTTGACGTCGGTGCCGGCACGCGTCGCCGGCCTGCACGACCGCGGACGGATCGCCGTGGGCTACAAAGCCGACCTCAACGTCATCGACGCCGACACGATCCGCCTGCACCGGCCGGTCGTCACCTACGACCTGCCCGCCGGCGGGCGCCGACTCGACCAGAAGGCCGACGGTTACGTCGCCACCATCGTGTCCGGGACGGTGATCGCCGAGAACGGCACCCCGACCGACGCCCTTCCGGGCCGGCTGATCCGGGGGCGTCAGCCCGCCCCGGTGCGCTGACCGTCCGTTAGCGACGTGACCGGCGCAGCGCCGGGTGCCGACTGGCCATCAAGGGCAGCAGCACCCGGCGTGGCACGAACTCCAACAGCCGGGCCGGAATCTCGTTCTGCAAGCCGGGGATAACGGCGCCGCGATCGTTCTCGAGCGCGTCGATCCCGACCTTGGCCACGGTGCGCGACGGCATCCACAGGAATTTCGGGAAGGCGGCGGCGAAGGTGCGCTCGTCCATCCCGGCGGTCTGCAGGAACTCGGTGCGCACCGGACCGGGATGCAGCGCGGCCACCGTGACGCCGGTACCGGTCAGCTCGGCGCGCAGGCCGTCGGTGTAGGTCCGCACGAACGCCTTGGTGGCCGCGTAGCCGGATTGGCCCGGGAACGGCTGGAATCCGGCGGTGGACCCGACATTGAGGATCGCTCCGCGTCCGCGCGGCACCATCTGCTGCACGGCACGCGTGGTCAGGTCGATCACGGCTTCGACGTTGACCCGCACCTGCGCGATCTCGGCTTCGGGCGTGGACTCGACCACCGGTCCGATCGTGCCGATCCCGGCATTGTTGACCAGCACCTCGACGGTCAGACCCCGCCCCGCCAACTCGTCGAACAGGCCGGCCCGGGCCCCGGCGTCGCCGACGTCGCAGGCCAGCACCTCGACGCGCACCGCCCCGGACAGTTCGTCGGCCAGGGCGCGCAGGCGGTCCTCACGGCGGGCCACCAACGTCACCCCGTGGCCGCGCGAGACCAGTTCCCGGGCCAGGTCGGCGCCGATACCGGCGGACGCCCCGGTGACGACGGCGGTGGTGGACTCAGACGGTGTCGGCAACGGCATCACCCGAACGTAGCGCCGTAGGCTCGCCCCATGAGCGTGAAGGTGGACATCGACCGACTGGCAGACACCCTCGGCGACTTCTCGTTCGCCTATCTGGTCACCGTGGGCGACGACTACCGCGCCCACACCGTCGCGGTCGATCCGGTGCTGGCCGACGGCCTCCTGCAGATCGCCTCGGTCGGCAACAGCACACGTCGCAACGCGGCCGCGCACCCGGACGTCACGCTGGTGTGGCCGCCGCGCCAGCCCGGCGGCTACACACTGATCGTCGACGGACACGCCAGCGCCGACGACGGCTTGCGCATCCGACCCACCGGCGCGGTGCTGCACCGCAAGCCGGGTCCGGATTCACCACCGTCGGCCACCGGCTGTGGAGACGACTGCGTGCCCCTGGGCGGCTGAGCGTTTCGATCACGGCGCGCGCAAATCTGGTCTGAGCGAGCCGGCGATGCGCTGATTGACGGTTGTGACCGTCCTCAACGCAGCCGCCGTCGAACCACCGCAGCGCATCACGCCGCAGGCCCGCACCGCGCTCTGGGCCAGCCTGGTGGGCACCACCATCGAGTGGTACGACTTCTTCCTCTACGCCACCGCAGCGAGCCTGGTGTTCAATCAGGCCTTCTTCCCCGACCAGAGCACCTTCGTCGGCACGCTGCTGTCCTTTGCGACCTTCGCCGTGGGGTTCGTCGTCCGGCCCATCGGCGGATTCGTGTTCGGCCATGTGGGCGACCGCATCGGCCGTAAGAAGACGCTGGCGCTGACGATGCTGCTGATGGGGGTGGCCACCGCGCTGATGGGTGTGCTACCGACGGCGGCGCAGATCGGTATCGCAGCGCCAATCCTGTTGCTGCTGTTGCGGATTGTCCAAGGCTTCGCCCTGGGCGGTGAATGGGCCGGAGCGGTGCTGCTGGCCGTCGAACACGGACCGGCCCGGCGCCGTGGGCTGTTCGGCAGCGTGCCGCAGGTCGGGCTGGCGCTCGGGTTGGCACTGGGGACCGGGGTGTTCGCGCTGCTGCAGATCGCGCTGCCCGACGACGCGTTTCTGACCTACGGTTGGCGCATCGCGTTCCTGTTCAGCATCGTGCTGGTGATCTTCGGCGTGGTGGTGCGGTTCAAGGCCAGCGAGACACCGGCTTTCGAGAAGGTCCGCGACAGCGACGACCGCGCCGCGGTACCGGTGCGCGAGGTGTTCCGCCCCCCGGCGTTGCGCTCGACGGTGCTGGGCATGCTGTCGCGCTGGGGTGAGGGCGCGGCGTTCAACACCTGGGGTGTGTTTGCAATCTCCTATGCCACAGGCACTCTCGGGCTGGCGAAGGTACCGGTGCTGATCACGGTGACGGTGGCTGCGCTGCTGATGGCGGTGCTGTTGCCGGTTTCTGGCCTGCTGAGCGACCGCTACGGACCCAAGCGGATCTACACGATCGGCATCGCGGCCTACGCCGTGGCGGTGTTCCCGGTGTTCGCGTTGTTCGGCACCGCCGACATCGCGTTCTACGCGCTCGGGATGGTGGTGGTGTTCGGTGTGATTCATGCGTTGTTCTACGGTGCGCAGGGCACGCTGTATGCATCGCTGTTCCCGGCGCGCATCCGCTACACCGGGCTGTCGACGGTGTATCAGCTCTCCGGTGTGTACGCGTCCGGGTTGACGCCGCTGATCCTCACGGCCCTGATCGGTGCCTCCGGCGGTGCGCCGTGGTTGGCGTGCGGATACCTGGTGGCCACCGCGGTGATCAGCATCGTGGCGACACTGGCGCTGAAACCCCAGCCCCTGCACCAGATCTAGCGACGAGTGTGCGGTTTCATCCGCGACACACCGGACGACCCGGATGGGATCGCACAGTCACCATGTCTTCGGGCACCCACGCGCGATGAGCGCAGCGCCGACGCGCGCGAGGAAGGCATCAGGCTGACGGTGCAGCATTGCGCTGGTGACGCGGACGTCGAACCACCCGAGTTCCGGCAGGCGCGCGTAGCGCTCGACGTCCCAGGACCGCTGACGCGCATCGGTCCAGTGGTGGGCTCCGTCGAAGTCCACGCCGACGCGCCATTCGGGCCAGCCAAGGTCAAGGCGCGCGAACAGCCGGCCACGCTCGTCGCACACCCGAACCTGGGTCTCGGGACGCGGGAACCCTTTGTCCAGCAACAGCAGACGCGTCATCGTTTCGTAGGGCGATTCTGCTCCCCCGTCCACCAGCGACAGCGCGGTACGCAATGAACGCAGACCACGCGTCCCCGGATGCGCGGCGACCACTTCGTCGATCGCAGTCATCGGCAGACCCGTGGCGTTCACGAGCGCATCGATGCGCTGCACGGCTTCGTCGAGGGGCAGCCGCCGACCCAGGTCGAACGCGGTGCGTGCGGGAGTGGTGACCGCAATGCCGGCAACCGTCTGGATCTCGCAGTCATCGAGGGCATCGGAATGAACGCACAGCAGCGGTGGCGGACGCCGATTGGTGTGCACGAGCTCGGCGGCGACATCTGGTCCGATCCACTTCGCTCCGTGCAGCGCGGCTGCGGACAACCCCGCGGGGACGCCCCGTCGGCCCGACCACAGCCACGCCGCACGCGCCCGCTGACGGGCAGACAATTCGACTCCGCGGGGGACCCACACTCCGGGGTACACGGCTTCGTGAAATCGGCGCAGCTCACGGAAGGTGAGTGCTCCGCCGTCGAGCGCCTCCGAGGCACGGAACGGCCAGTCAAGTGACTTCATGAGCGGACCGTGGCATCGAGTCCCGACACAAACGGCGGCAGCAGACCCGGTTATCCACAGGCGGGGCCCTCGACTGTGCGATCTCATCCGCGCCGACGGCGTGTCGCGGATGAAACCGCACGCTCGACACTCGACGACGGAACGACAAAGGCCCGGCCCCTCGAAAGGGACCGGGCCTATTGCCTGAGAGGCTGTCGCGTAAGGACTAGAAGTCCATACCGCCCATGCCACCGGTCGGGTCGCCCGCAGGTGCGGCGGCCTTCTCCGGCTTGTCGGCGACGACGGCCTCGGTGGTGAGGAACAGCGCCGCGATCGAGGCTGCGTTCTGCAGCGCCGAGCGGGTCACCTTCACCGGGTCGGCGACGCCGGCCTTGAGCAGGTCCTCGTACTCGCCGGTCGCGGCGTTGAGGCCGACGCCCTTGTCCGAGTTGCGGACCTTCTCGGCCACCACGCCGGGCTCCAGCCCACCGTTGAAGGCGATCTGCTTCAGCGGGGCCTCGAGCGCGACGCGCACGATGTTGGCACCGGTGGCCTCGTCACCCGTGAGCTTGAGGTCCTCCAGAGCAGGAGCCGACTGCAGCAGAGCCACGCCACCACCGGCGACGATGCCCTCCTCGACGGCAGCCTTCGCGTTGCGGACGGCGTCCTCGATGCGGTGCTTGCGCTCCTTGAGCTCCACCTCGGTGGCAGCGCCGGCCTTGATCACCGCAACACCGCCGGCCAGCTTGGCCAGGCGCTCCTGCAGCTTCTCGCGGTCGTAGTCGGAGTCGCTGTTCTCGATCTCGGCGCGGATCTGAGCCACCCGGCCGGCGATGGCGTCGGAGTCACCGGCGCCCTCGACGATGGTGGTCTCGTCCTTGGTCACGACGACCTTGCGGGCCTGACCCAGCAGCGAGATGTCGGCGGTCTCCAGGGACAGACCGACCTCTTCGCTGACAACCTGGCCACCGGTGAGGATCGCCATGTCCTGCAGCATCGCCTTGCGGCGGTCACCGAAGCCCGGAGCCTTGACGGCGACGGACTTGAAGGTGCCGCGGATCTTGTTGACCACCAGGGTCGACAGGGCCTCGCCCTCGACGTCCTCGGCGATGATCAGCAGCGGCTTGCCGGCCTGGATGACCTTCTCCAGCAGCGGCAGCAGGTCCTTGACGGTCGACACCTTGGAGCTGACCAGCAGGATGTAGGGATCCTCCAGGACGGCTTCCTGACGCTCGGCGTCGGTCACGAAGTAGCCCGAGATGTAGCCCTTGTCGAAGCGCATGCCCTCGGTGAGCTCCAGCTGCAGGCCGAAGGTGTTGGACTCCTCGACGGTGATGACACCCTCGTTGCCGACCTTGTCCATGGCCTCGGCGATGAGCTCGCCGATCTGGGTGTCACCGGCGGAGATCGCGGCGGTGGCGGCGATCTGCTCCTTGGTCTCGACCTCCTTGGCCGAGCTCAGCAGCGACTGCGTGACGGCCTCGACGGCCTTCTCGATACCGCGCTTGAGGCCGAGCGGGTTGGCGCCGGCCGCGACGTTGCGCAGGCCTTCCTTGACCAGGGCCTGGGCCAGCACGGTGGCGGTGGTGGTGCCGTCGCCCGCGACGTCGTCGGTCTTCTTGGCGACTTCCTTGACCAGCTCAGCGCCGATCTTCTCGTACGGGTCCTCCAGCTCGATCTCCTTGGCGATGGACACACCATCGTTGGTGATCGTGGGGGCGCCCCACTTCTTCTCGAGGACGACGTTGCGACCCTTGGGGCCCAACGTCACCTTTACCGCGTCGGCGAGGCTGTTGAGGCCCCGCTCGAGGCCGCGACGGGCCTCTTCGTCGTACGCAATTGTCTTGGCCATTGCGAAGTGTTCCTCCGGATTGGGGATGCACGTCTTGCTGGTCGGGCGCAGTGCCCGCGACGGACGGCTCCGGTGTGCTCCGCTGACGCGGCCCGTTGCCTCACCGTCCCGACCTGGCACTCGCCGGTCGCGAGTGCCAACTGCATTCTTAGCACTCGGCCTGGGCGAGTGCAAGGCTGGTCGGCGGGCCCGTGGCCTACGGCACCGGCAGCGGCGGGGGCGTATAGGCCCCGGACATCGCGTCGTCGCCGGTCGACTGCCTCAACAGCAACTCCACCGTCTCGACCAGGTGGTCGCGCATGCGCGCGGCGCTGGCTCCGGAGTCGCGGTCGCGGATCGCGTCGAGGATGCGCTCGTGCACGAGCAGGATGTCGGCCAACGTCCGGGTGACGGTGGTCGACAACCCGCGATCCATCATCTGGACCCGGGTGTTGGCCACCACCTCGGTGACGCGCCGATTGCCCGCGACATCGAGGATCGCGGCATGGAAGTCGACATCGGCGGATTGGAAACTGGCCTCGTCGCCGGCCTTGGCCGCCGCCTGCATCCGGCCGAACGCCTCCTCGATGGCGCCCAGCGACTCCTCGGTCAGCAGTTCGGCGGCCCGGTAGGCCGACGGCACCTCGAGCATCATCCGCAGCGAGTAGATCTCCTCGATGTCGTGTGTGGACACTTCGAGGATCCGTACGCCGCGACTGCGCTCGAACCGCACCATGCCGTTGCTCGCCATCCGCAGCAAAGCTTCGCGGACCGGCGTCCGCGACACCCCGAGCCGGCCCGATATCTCGACGACCGAGTGCATGCTGCCGGGTTGGAGTTCCCCCGCGCGGATGGCCCGCATCAGTTCTTCATAGACCCGATCGGTCAGTGAAACCTGCCCGGCGTCGAACACGATTCACGTCTCCCTGGTGAGCCAGCACATTTTCGTCAGCATAGATGCATGCAGCATGCACCGTATTGCTTCTGTCGCCGTGTCGTCGCTGCTCACAGGAAGGACAGATCCGCACCTTGACTCGCCGGCAACACCGTCTCCTCGTAGAGCCGCCGCCAGCCGCGGGCCGCGCGCGCCGGAGGGGTGAACGACCGCAGCCGCTCGGCCAACTCGTCTTCGGGCACCAACAGGTCGACCGACCGGTTCGGTACGTCCAGCCGAATCAGGTCCCCGTTGCGCACCACCGACAGCGGGCCGCCCACCGCGGCCTCGGGATCGCAGTGCAGCACCACCGTCCCGTACGACGTCCCGCTCATCCGCGCGTCCGAGACGCGCACCATGTCGCGGACGCCGGCCCGCGCCAGCTTCGCCGGGATGGGCAACGCACCTGCTTCCGGCATGCCGGCCGCCACCGGCCCGGAGTACCGCATGACCAGTACGTGTTCGGGCGTGACGTCGAGATCCGGATCGTCCAGGATCGCCGCCGCGTCCGCCGGGTTGTCGACGACGAGCGCCGGACCGGTGTGTTGCATCAGGTGCGGACTGGCCGCCGAAGCCTTGATGATCGCGCCGTTGGGCGCCAAGGACCCGGACAACACCGCCAGCGCCCCGGGCGGACCCAACGGGTCCTGCAGGTGGCGAATCGTGTTCTGCCATTCGGCCGGACCGTTGGCCTCGGCGATCAACTCACCCACCGACCGGCCGCTGACCCCGCGATGCTCACGGTGCAGCAGCGGCGCCAATTCGGTCAGCAGTGCCGGGACACCGCCGGCGCGGTGGAAGTCCTCCATGTACCCCACGCCAGACGGCTTGCAGTCCACCAGAAGCGGAGTGTCCGAGCCGATCTTGTCGAAGTCCGCCATCTCCAGCGGCACCCCGGCGCGGCGCGCCACGGCGAGCATGTGGATCAGCGCGTTGGTGGAACCGCCGATCGCCGCGAGCACCCGGATGGCGTTGTCGAACGCCTCGCGGGTCAGCACCTCGCGCGGCAGCGGACCACCGGTGCGGGCCAATTCGACTGCGCGGCGGCCGGTCTGGGTGGCGTGTCGCAGCCGTGCCCCGCTGACCGCCGGCGGTGTCGCGCCACCGGGCAGCATCATCCCCAGCGCCTCGGTCAGCGCGGCCATGGTCGACGCGGTGCCCATCACCGTGCAGGTACCGGTGGTCGACACCAATTCCTGTCGCACCGAGACGATCTCGTCACCGTCGAGTTCGCCGCCGCGGTGTGCTCCCCAGAACCGGCGGCAGTCGGTGCAGGCCCCGAGTCGCTCACCGCGCCACGACCCGGTCATCATGGGCCCGACGACTTCGAGCATCACCGGGATTTCGGAGGAGGCCGCCGCCATCAACTGCGCCGGCACGGTCTTGTCGCACCCGCCGAGCAGCACCGCGGCGTCCATGGGCAACGCCCGGATCATCTCCTCGGTGTCCATCGCCATCAGGTTGCGGAACAGCATGGTGGTCGGCGCGGTGAGGATCTCCCCGAGCGAGATGGTCGGGAACTCCATCGGCAGGCCGCCGGCCTGCTCGACGCCGCGCTTGACGGCGGCCAACAGGGCGGGCATGTCGCGGTGGCAGGTGTTGTAATCGCTTTGTGTCACCGCGATCCCGATGATCGGGCGCTCGAGGCTCTCGTCGTCGTAGCCCGCCGAGGCCAAGAACGCCCGGCGCAGATAGCGACTGAAGCCGGCGTCCCCGTATGACGTACGACTGCTGTCGACGGCCGAGGTGCCCGGCTGATATCCGGACGATTCAGACATGTGGATCCTTTCGAGCCCGGTCAGGGCAGCAGCGGCATCGCGAGCGGACGCATGGGCGCGCCGGTGGCACCGCGAACCTTCATGCATGCACCGACGAAGGCGAATTCGTAAAGGCCCTCCCCGGAAAGGGTTTCGCAGTCGACGACCTCCATGATCGGCACGCCCGCCTCGGCGAGCAGATACGTGTGCACCACCTGCCAGTTCTCGGCGTCCGGTGAGGGCGACTGCTCCAGCGCCAGGTTGTCCGCACCGATGACCGCCGCACCCGCCTCGGCCAGGAACTGCGCGCCTTCCCGGTTCAACCCGGGCGCGTTGTCGATGTAGCGATCGGTGTCCGGCCAGTACTGCATGCGCCCCGTGCGCACCAGCGCGACGTCGCCGGGACGGAACTCCACGTTCTGGCGCGCCAATGCATCAGCGAGGTCCTTGGCGCCGATGCCGTAGCTCTCCGGCAGGACGTCGACGCCGTGCAGGGCCGCGATGTCGAACAGCACACCGCGCGTGATGATCGGCGGGAACTTGTCGGCCCCGCACTTGATCCAGTGCCGCGAGCTGATGCATTGCGCGGCTTCGTATCCGTTGAAGATCTTGCCGTGGTAACCGAAGTGGTTCAGTGTGTCGATGTGCGTGCCGCAGTGGGTGTACATCGACATCGCGTCACCCGAGTAGGCCACCAGTTCGTTCTGCTCGGGCCCCACCCCGGTGATGTCGTCGAGCACCGTGCCCACCGGAGTGTGGGTCATCCACTGCTGGAAACCCGGGTCGCCGGCCTTGGTCCAGGACGGCATGCCGATGAAGTAGTCGACCGACAGATCGATCGCCGCACCACCGTCGGCGGCCCGCATCACCTCGCGCGACTTCTCGGGGCTGATCAAATTCAGCATGCCGATCTCGTCGTCGGGCCCGAACGGGCTCATGGTGATTTCGCGGAATTTCGCGGCATGGGCGGCGATCAGGTTGCGCGTGCGCTCATCGATGATTCCGGGTCCACACATGGTGGTCGTCTCCTGTCGAACGGTGGGCGGGGTCGGTCAGCGCCGAGTACAGCTCGGGTCGACGTTGGTCGAACACCTGCAGTGAGAACGGCGGGTCGTCGAAAGTGAGGGTCTTGGTGCGTGATTGGGCGAGATCGAGCGGAGCCAGGACGATCCCCTGCTCGGTTCCCGCGTCGATCAGCACCTCTCCGGACGGGGCGACGATCTGGCTGCGGCCCAGGAAGTCAGTGTCGGACTCTCGGTCACAGCGGTCCGAAACAGCCACGTACACAAGGTTTTCCACGGCGCGCACCCGGGTCATGTGGTCTGCCAGGAACCCCGCGGTCAGCGGCCAGTTGGTCGGCATCGCGATCACATCGGCGCCGCCGAGCGCCAACTCGCGGGCCGACTCCGGGAATCGCAGGTCAAAGCAGATCATGATGCCGACGCGTAGCCCGTTGACGTCGTACACCCGAGGGGCCGCACCGTCGCCGGGGTCGACGAACGCGTCGGCGCCCAGTCCGGGTAGGTGCTGCTTGCGATAGGAGCCGACGATGCCGTCGGGACCGACCAGCACGGCGCTGTTGTACACCTTGTCGCCGTCGCGCTCCAGAAGTCCGAACACACCGAAGGCCCCGGTGTCCGAGGCGGTCTGAACCAGTGGTGCCAGCCGCTCGTCGGTGGCCTCCACGGCCGCGGCCTCGACCTGTGCACGCGAGTCCATCATGTAGCCGGACAGGGCGCACTCGGGAAAGACGGTCACGTCCGCGCCGCGGTCGGCCGCCGACCGCAACCAGCCGGCCATCGCCTCGATGTTGGCGTCGGGATCACCGAGCACAGACGGGACCTGCGCGACGGCGACCACCGGGCCGATGGCATCCTCGTCGATCGCGTGCGCGCCGTCGCTTGCCTCGTCGTCCGCCACTCTTCTCCCTGTCGCCAAGCTCGTTGCCCCACATTGACATGCTGCATGCAGCATGTCAATGTGTGTGACGTGGGATACTCTGCGTGCTGCATGCAGTGTGTCGGCGGGCGGTTCTGCTGATGACCAGCAACGCGTCGACCACTGCCAAGACGACCTTGATCACCGGCGCTGCCAGCGGAATCGGAGCGGCCACCGCCACCCTGCTGGCGCAACGTGGCTACCGTCTGGTCCTCGTCGACATCGACGAGGACCATCTGGAACAAGTCGCCGCCGACGTCCGGGCGTCAGGTGCCCAAGCGATCACTGTGGCCGCCGACGTCGCGCAACCCGACGCCGCGGTCTTTGCCCTGGCCGCCGGATATGAGGCCTTCGGTGTCGTCGACGGATTGGTCACTTCGGCGGCGGTGATGATCTCCAAGCCGCTGACCGAGACCACGCTGGATGACTGGAACAGGCTGCAGTCGGTCAACGTGACCGGTGTCTTCCTGATCTGTCGCGAGTTCGTGCGCCGCCTCGTCGCCGACGGCCGGCCCGGGTCGATCGTCAACTTGTCGTCGATCTCCGGCACCGTCGCGCTGCCCAACCAGGCCGCCTACTGCGCCTCCAAGGGCGCGGTCGCGCAACTGACCCGGCAGATCGCGGTCGAGTACGCCGCGCGCGGCATCCGCGCCAACGTCGTCAGTCCGGGCACCGTCGAGACGCGGCAACTACAGACCTATCTCGGATCACAACCCGACCCCGAGGCGGCCCGCCGAGCGCTGTACGCGGCGCACCCGATCGGACGCGTCGCCGACGCCGCCGAGGTGGCGTCGACCATCGCGTTCCTACTCGGACCCGACTCCAGCTTCGTCACCGGCGCGGCCCTGGCCGTCGACGGCGGCTACACCAGCATCTGACCGAACCGATCTTCGAGGAAGAAGACCATGTCAGCTCTCATGTCAAAAACCGGGCCGGACAGTGCTGCCCAGCCCGGCCGCCCCACCCTGTGGCACCGCCTCCGAAGCGACCGGTTCATGCCGATCTGGCTGCTGGCGATCCTGGTCTTCGTTCTCAGCCCCCTCATCGCTCCGGGCAGCGTGACACCGTCGGCGCTCACCGCGATGCTGCCGTTCGCCGGCGTCATGGCCATCGCCGCGCTCGGACAGACACTGGTGATCACCCACGGCGGCATCGACCTGTCGGTACCCGGCGTGATGGCCATGTCCGCGGTGTGCGTCACCAAGCTCGCCCAGGGCGGGCAGTTGCCCACGCTGGCGTGCGTGCTGCTGGGCATCGCCGCCGGCGCACTGTCCGGGCTGGTGATCGGCGTTGCGGTCGTGCGGTTTTCGGTGGCCGCCTTCGTCGCGTCACTTGCCGTCAACTCCCTGCTGACGGGCCTGGTGCTGGTGGCATCCGGCGGTTTCCCGGGCACCGCGGACCCCGCCGTCAGTGCGTTCGCGGTCAGCTCGGTCGTCGGGATCCCGACGCTGTTCCTGTTGGCGGTCGTGTTGGTCGCCGTCGCCCACGTGGTGTTGAAGCAGAGTGTGGCGGGCCGGCGGTTCATCGCCGTCGGCGCCGGAGTGCCGGCCGCCCGCATCGCAGGTATCCGTACGTCGACGCACGGTGTGATGGCCTACGTGCTGGCCGGGATCGCCTACGCGACTGCCGGAATGCTGCTCGCCGCCTACCTGCGCACCCCCGACCTGCAGTTGGGGCAGAGCTATCAGCTCACGACGATCGCCGCGGTCGTGCTCGGCGGCACGCTGCTGCGCGGCGGCATCTCGTCGATCGTCGCCACCGCGGTGGCGGCCCTGTTCCTCACCCAACTCGGGCAGGTGGTGTTGGCTGCCGGCGCGTCGACAGCCATGCAGCTGCTGATCCAGGCCCTGGTCCTGGCAGCCGCGATCATCCTGCGCGGCACGGACTGGCGGCGTTTCGTCAGATTCCGCACCACCTCGACCCAGACCCAGAAGTCATGACCGACAGGAGAATCGGCGTGTCCACCCGAACCAGAGCGACAGTGGCGGCGCTGCTCGCCGGTATCACGTTGACCTCGTGTGCCGGTGGACCGTTCAGCGAGCCCGCCGCATTCCAGGTCGACCCCGTCTACCTCGACCCGCAACTGAGCGGGTCGGTCGAGGAACTCAGGCCCATCACCGACTTCTGCGGTGACCGCCGCATCAAAGTGGCCCTCGCCGACGGGGTGGGCGACAACGCATTCCGCAAGACTGCGCGGGCGGAGTTCGAGGACGAGGCCGCCAAGTGCCCGAACATCGAGGTGCTGCCCTACGCCGACGGCCAGAACAACCCGCAGAAGGCGATCAGCGACATCAAGGCACTCGTCGCGCTCGGAGTGGATGCGCTCGTCGTGTTCCCCGACGCCGGCCCGGCCCTGTTGCCCACGCTGCGCGAAGCCTTCGAAGCCGGCGTGGCCGTGGTGCCCTATACCGCCAGCCCGGGCGGCACGCCCGGCGTGGACTACACGACGTTCGTCGGACACAACACCGTGACCGACGGTGCGATGTGGGCGCGGTGGGTGTGTGCGGCGCTCGGTCCGGAGGGCGGCAACGCGGTCTTTCTCGGCGGCACTCCCGGTAATGCGCAGAGCCTCAGCGAGATTCACGGCATCGAAAGCGAACTGGCCGACAATCCCGACTGCCGCAACGTCACCCTGCTCAACGAGCCCGGCACCCCGATCGACACCGGCTGGAACCCCGCCCAGACGCAGCGCGTGACCTCCGGCTTGCTGGCCAAGTACCCGAAGATCGACGCCGTCATCACCGACTCCGGTGACGGCTCACTGGGTGGAATCCGGGCGTTCCTGCAGGCCGGGCGCCCCCTGCCGGTGTGGACGGCCAACGACAACAACGGATTCGCCTGTGCGTACGTCGACAACAAGGCCGCCCAGCCGCAGTTCGAGATCGTCGCGGTGACGTCGCGCACCTGGATCGTGCGGTTGGCATTGCGCAAAGCCGTGGCCGCCGCACAGGACATCCCCCAGCCCGAACCCGACATCGTCAACGTTCCGATCGTATGGAACTCGCTCGACCCGACCCTGCCCCCGGAGTGTGACCGGAATCTGCCCAGCAGCGCGGTCACCTCAGCCGAATTGAGCACCGACAAACTCGCGGAGATCTACCGATGACCCCCAACTCGATGGCACCCGACTCCCGTCACGGACTGTCGGTCGCCGGCGTGACCAAGACGTTCCCCGGCGTCACCGCACTGGACGACGTCAGCTTCGAAGCCGAACCGGGCGAGGTGCATGCCCTGGTCGGCGGCAACGGTGCCGGGAAGTCGACGTTGATGGCGATCGCGTCGGGCGCGCTCGCCCCGGACCGCGGCACGGTGTGTATCGGCGACCGCGAACTCACATCCGCCTCGCCGCTGGCCGCCAAGGAAGCCGGACTGGCCATCGCCTACCAGATCCCGGCGATCCTGCCCGACCTCACCGTCGCGGAGAACCTCGCGCTGGCGGTGCCTCCGAGTCTTCGGCCACGGCTGCGGGACATCGATGCCTGGGCCGCCGAGAAGCTCAAGCCGATGGGCATGCCCATCGATCCGACGTTGCCGGCGGGCCAGCTCGGGCTGGCCGAGAAGCAGGCCATCGAGATCTGCGGCGCGCTCGCATGCGAGCCCAGCGTGCTCATCCTCGACGAGCCGACCGAACCGTTCGCCGCCGCGGAGTCCGCGCGCCTGTTCGAGCTGATCCGGGAACTGTCCGCGGCGGGCGTGGCGATCATCTACATCAGCCACCGCCTGCCCGACGTCTTCCAGCTCGCCGACCGCATCACGGTGTTGCGCGACGGACAGATCCGGGGCCGCTTCGCCGCCACCGAGGTCACCGAAGAGGAGATCGTCACGCTGATCGCGGGCCGCACCGTGGAGGCGCTGTTCCCCGAACGCCGCGATGACCTGGGGCAGCCCGCCGTCGTCATCGACGACTTCGGCGCCGTCACCGCGCCCGGCGTCACCACCACGATCCGCCGTCACGAGATCCTGGGTCTCGCGGGCGTCGAGGGCAACGGCCAGCGCGAGTTCATCCGCGCGCTCGGCGGCGCCGTCGCATCCCGCGGTGACGTCCGCATCGACGGCGGCCGACTGCGGCTCGCGTCGCCGCGCGCGGCCCGCGACAAGGGCATCATCCTGATGCCGCAGGAGCGCGGTATCGAAGGCATCTCCCCGATCCTCTCCGTGCGCGAGAACCTCTCGCTGGTCGCGTTGCCGCGGGTCTCGCGCGCCGGTTTCGTCTCACCGGCCGCCGAACGCGAGCTGGCCCGGGGGCAGGTCGCCGAACTGGGCGTCAAGACGGCCACCATCGACACCGAGGTCGGCACGCTGTCGGGCGGCAACCAGCAGAAGGTCGTGCTGGGCCGGGCCCTGCTCTCGTCACCGGAACTGCTGCTGTGCGACGAACCCACCCAAGGCATCGACGTCGGCGTCCGCTCGGAGATCTACCACCGCCTGCGCGATGTGGCTGATTCCGGGACCCCGGTTGTGGTGCTGAGCTCCGACGATGTCGAACTCGCCGGACTGTGCGACCGCGTGCTGGTGTTCTCGCGCGGACGCGTGGTCAAAGAACTGGTCGGCGACGAGGTGACCGAGCATGCCATCACCGAGGCTTCGCTGACCGCCGGCCGCGCCGACGAGGAAAGCAACGCCGCCACCGCTCCCCGGGCCGGAAGGCCCAGCCGCTGGCAGCGGCTGCTCGCCAGTCAGCAGTCCCCGAGCCTGGTACTGCTGGCAGCGATCCTGGCCCTGGGCGCCGTCACCACCGCCGTCAACGGCCGGTTCCTGTCGGAGTTCAACATCGCCAACCTGCTGATGCTGATGGCTCCGGTGCTGTTCCTCGCGGCCGGGCAGCTGATCGTCATGCTGACCGGCGGCATCGACCTGTCGGTCGGACCGTTGAGCGGCACACTGGTGGTCGTCGCCTCCTTCTTCATCGTGGAGGGATACGGATTCGGTTGGTGGATACTGGGATTCGTCCTGATGTTCGGGCTGGCCGCGGGGGTCGGCGCGGCCAACGGCGCCATGGTGCGATACTCCCGCGTGGTACCGGTGGTGGCCACGCTGATCACCTACACCGCGCTGCAGGGACTGTCTCTGGTCTGGCGTGATGCGCCGGGCGGCGTCATCGCCCTCGATGTGGTCGAAGCCATCAGCACCCGCATCGGCCCGTTCCCCGTCGCGGTCATCGTCGGCGTCGTCATCCTCGTCGGCTTCGAATTCGCTTCGCGCCGTACCTCCTTCGGTCTGCGTCTGCGCGCATCCGGCTCGGACGAGGCTGCGGCCCGCAAACGCGGGGTGGGCGTCGACTCGGTGCAGATGATCGCTTACCTGGCCAGCTCGGTGCTCACCGCGGTCGGAGCGCTGTTGTTGATGGCGCAGATCGGTGTCGGCGACCCCACCGCGGGGATCACCTACACGCTGACCGCCATCACCGCCGTCGTGCTGGGCGGCGCGTCGATCTTCGGTGGTCGCGGCAGCTTCGTCGGCGTGCTGTTCGGGGTGCTGCTGCTGCAAGTCATCAGCAACGCGACAATCTTCCTCGAGCTCTCGCAGGCCTGGCAGTACCTGCTGGTGGGTCTGATGGCCCTGGCCGCCACCGCCGCCTATGCCCGGGTGCAACGCAGCACCACGGGCGCCGGGTCGTGACAGGAGGTGTCCGGCGTGGCGTGACAGCAGAGGAACGCGGTTCGACCACTTCCGGTCATCGGCGGGATCGGCCCAGCTCGGCGAGCTGATCGATGCAGGAACAGCGACCGCTACATCCGCAGACACGCCCGCGGACACGCCGAGCGAAATGCGCCGGCGGAACTGGTTGGCCTAGACTGCATTCCGGTTTCACGCTGTCGTAGACGGCAATCAAGACTGGGAGGAGTCGTGGGTGCGGGCTGACGCAGCGCCCAGCACCCAGGCATTGCGGGGCTGGCAGCGACGGGCACTGGTCAAATACCTGACCGAGAAACCCCGGGACTTCCTCGCCGTGGCCACGCCCGGCGCCGGTAAGACCACGTTCGCGCTGCGCATCGTCTCCGAGCTGCTGGCCGAGGGCACCGTCGAGGCCATCACGATCGTGGTGCCCACCGAGCATCTGAAGATCCAGTGGGCCCAGGCCGCCGCGCGGCACGGCATCGCCCTGGACCCGAAGTTCTCCAACTCGAACTCCCAGACATCGTCGGAGTACCACGGCGTCGTCGTCACCTACGCCCAGGTGGCCACCCACCCGTCGCGGCACCGGGTGCGCACCGAGAACCGCAAGACGCTGGTGGTCTTCGACGAGATCCACCACGGCGGCGACGCGAAGAGCTGGGGCGATGCCATCCGCGAGGCGTTCGACGACGCCACCCGGCGCCTGGCGCTGACCGGTACGCCGTTCCGCAGCGACGACAGCGCGATCCCGTTCGTCACCTACGAGACCGGCCCGGACGGCTTCGCCCGCTCCAAGTCCGACTACACCTACGGGTACAGCGACGCGCTGGCCGACGGGGTGGTCCGGCCGGTGATGTTCATGGCCTATTCGGGCGAGGCCCGCTGGCGCGACAGCGCAGGCGAGGAACACGCCGCGCGCCTCGGGGAACCGCTGACCGCCGAGCAGACCGCACGGGCCTGGAAGACCGCGCTGGACCCCAAGGGCGAATGGATGCCCGCGGTGATCGCGGCGGCCGACAAGCGACTGCAGGGACTGCGGCAGCACGTGCCCGACGCCGGCGGCATGATCATCGCCTCCGACCAGACCACCGCCCGCGCCTACGCCGAGTTGCTGGTGAAGATCACCGGCGAGACGCCGACGGTGGTGCTCTCCGATGACAAGGGCGCCTCGGACCGCATCTCGGCGTACTCGGCGGGCACGTCGCGGTGGCTGGTCGCGGTGCGCATGGTGTCCGAAGGTGTCGACGTGCCGCGCCTGGCTGTCGGCGTGTACGCCACCAGCGCGTCGACGCCGCTGTTCTTCGCGCAGGCGATCGGCCGGTTCGTCCGTTCCCGCCGCCCCGGGGAAACCGCCAGCATCTTCCTGCCGTCGGTGCCCAACCTGTTGCTGTTGGCCAGCGAGATGGAGGCGCAGCGCAACCACGTGCTGGGCAAGCCGCACCGCGAGACGCTCGAGGACCCCCTCGACGCGGAACTGCGCGAGCAGAAGCGTGACGAACCCGGCGAGGAAGAGAACAAGATCGAGTACCTCGGCGCCGACGCCGAACTCGACCAGGTCATCTTCGACGGCTCGTCGTTCGGCACCGCCACCCCGGCCGGCAGCGACGAGGAGGCCGACTATCTCGGCATCCCCGGCCTGCTCGACGCCGAGTCGATGCGAGATCTGTTGCGCCGCAGGCAAGAAGAGCAGCTGACCAAGCGCACCGAAGCCGGTGGCCCGGCCGTGCCGAGGACGACGCACGGTCAGCTGCGGGAGCTGCGCTCCGAGCTCAACACCCTGGTGTCGCTGGCGCATCACCGCACCGGCCGACCGCATGGCTGGATCCACAACGAGCTGCGCCGACGCTGCGGTGGGCCGCCGGTCGCCGCCGCGACGCGTGAGCAGTTGCAGGCCCGCATCGAGGCCGTGCGGGTGCTGCAGCGCGAGCTGACGGCCTAGCCGGCCTCCCCGCGAACCCTGCGACCCTTCCCGACGCGGGTTGCTGCTAACGTCCTCGACAGCCGTGGTGAACGGGAAGCCGGTGTGACACCGGCGCGGCCCTCGCCACTGTGATCGGGATTTGCGACGTTCCTTCCCACCGTTTCAGAAGCGGTGGGGCCACTGAGACCACACCGGTCTTGGGAAGGCGGAACGCTCGCTTCATGCCCGTCAGCCAGGAGACCGGCCACGGCGACGAAGTACCCCATCCACGAGGATCTGGAGAGGCGGGCTGACAGTGGCCTATGCGTTGCCCCGAACCCTGACGGCGGCCGTCGCCGTCGTCGCCATCGCTGCCGGATCGGGATGTTCGTCGCGAGACGCGCAGGAAGGCAGCCCACCTGAGGCCGCGGTGCGAGTCGAGAACTGCGGCATCGAGGTGAGCGTCGACGGACCACCCGAGCGCGTGTACGCGGCATACCAGCCGGCCGTCGAGATCGCCCATGCCCTGGGCATCAGCGACCGCCTGGTCGGCACGGCCTACCTGGACTCGCAGGTGCTGCACGAATACGCCGAGGCGCAGAGCCGGGTCCCCTATGTGCCGCAGTTGCCCAGCCGCGAAGGACTGCTGGCCGCGCGACCCGATTTCGTGCTGTCCGGCTACAACAACTTCTTCGCCGAGGGCGACGGCGACGAAAGCGTCGGGACCAGAGCCAGCCTGTCCGAACTCGGCATCCAGTCGTGGATCCTGAGCCCGTTGTGCCCCAGCGCGGACGGTCAGTCGGACGAGGCCATCGACCCCGCATCCGTCCGGGTCGACACCATCTACCGGGACCTGCGTGACCTGGGGACGATCTTCGGCACCGAGGAAGCTGCCGAGAACGTCATCGCCGACCAGCAGAAGCGGATCTCCGCGGTCGAGGCCGCGGTGGCCGGCGCCGACCGCCCGTCGGTGGCGATCATGCTGGTCGACGACGACGGCGGCTACCGCGTCGCCGGGGGCATCGACTTCGGCACCCAGATCATCGAACACGCCGGCGGGGTCAACGCGTTCGCCGACCTGCAGCAGCGCCGCCACGTGGAGGTCGACATCGAGGAGATCATCCGCCGCGACCCCGACATCATCCTGACCAGCGTGTGCTGCGACGCCTCCTACACCGCGCAGAACGGCGCCGAGGAGGCCGCCGCGCTGGCCCGCAACCCGGCGCTGGCCGGGGTGACGGCGGTGCGCGACAACCAGGTGCATCCGTTCCTGTTCGCCGACCGGGCCGCCGGCGTGCGGGCCGCCCATGCGGTCGAATCGGTCGCGTCGATCCTGCACCCCGACCGGGTCCAGCTGACGTCGTAGGCAACTCCATGTCTGTCGCGCCCCCACGCCCACCGATGGCGCCCGCCGGTGAGGTCGCCGGACGCCGCGACCGCGTGCTGCGTGGCCGCTGGACGCGTCTGCTGGGTCTCGTCGTCGCCGCTGTCGCGCTCGCCGCTGCGGTGCTGGCCTCCATCGTGGTCGGCAACTATGCGATCGGTGTGAACGACGTCCTCGCAGCGTTGTCCGGTCCCGCCGAGACCGATGTGGACCGCATCGTGGTTCATGTGCGCATCCCCCGCACAGTCACCGGAGTGCTGGCCGGGACCGCACTGGGTATCGCGGGCGTCGTCATGCAGGGCATCACCCGAAATCCCCTGGCGGGCCCTGGAATCCTCGGTGTCAACTCCGGTGCCGCATTGGCGGTGGTGCTCGCCATGACCCTGTTCGGTGTCACCACCGCAAGCGGCTACGTGTGGTTCGCGTTCGTCGGCGCGGCGATCGCCGCGGTGTTCGTCTACTCCCTCGGCTCGCTCGGCCTGGGCGGAGCCACGCCGGTGAAACTCGCGCTGGCCGGCGCAGCGTTCACGGCTCTGGTCAGCGCGATCACCACGGCCATCACCCTCCTGGATGCAGCCACGCTCAACGACTTCCGGTTCTGGGTGGTCGGTTCCCTGACCCGCGCCGACACCACCGCCCTGGTTGCGGTGACGCCGTTCATCGCCGCCGGAGCGCTGGCCGCGTTCGCCACCAGCCGCACCCTCAACGCGGTCGCCCTCGGCGACGACGTGGCCCGCAGTCTCGGCACCAGGCTGTGGTCGGCGCGTCTGCTGGCCGCGCTCGCCGTCGTCCTGTTGGCCGGCAGCGCCACCGCCATTGCCGGCCCGATCGGATTCATCGGCTTGGTCGTCCCACACATCGCCCGCCTCATCACCGGACCGGACTACCGATGGGTCATGGCGTGGACGGTGCTCCTGGCGCCGACCCTGCTTCTGGCAGCCGACGTCCTGGGTCGAATCCTGGTGTCGCCACAGACACTTCAGGTCGGCATCATCACCGGACTCGCGGGCGCGCCGTTCTTCCTCTACCTGGTCCGCAACCGGAAGATGTCGGGCCTATGAGCACCGTACCGGCCCGCGACGCGGTGGTGTTGGCCGCCAACCGCGGAGCGCTGGCGGTCCGGCTCAGCCGCCGCGGCCTGCTGATCACCGTGATCGGTTGGCTGGCAGCGCTTTTCGTGGCCGCCGCGTCACTGACGCTCGGAGAGTTCCCCCTCAGCATGCACGAGGTGCTCGACGTCGTCGCCGGCGGAGGCACCCCCATCGACCGCGACGTCGTCCTCGGCGATCGTCTGCCTCGGGCGGTCACCGGGCTCGGCGTGGGCGCGGCGTTCGCGCTCTCAGGGGCGATCCTGCAGCGCATCGCCCGCAACCCCCTGGTGAGCCCGGACGTCATCGGAATCAACTCCGGGGCCGCGCTGGGCGCGCTGCTGGTGATCACCGTCGTCGGGGGCAGCGGAGTGACCCTGGTCCTCAGCGCGATGGCCGGGGCGCTGCTCACCGCGGCCGCGATCCTGGTGATCTCCTACCAGCGCGGCCTGCACGGGTTCCGTCTGGTCCTCGTCGGGATCGGTGTCACCGCGATGCTGACCTCCGGCATCTCCTACCTGCTGACCCGCGCCGACGTACACGAAGCGATGAGCGCCGCGGCCTGGCTGACCGGCAGCCTGGCCAACCGCAACAGCCTCCACGTCGTCGTCATCGGCGGCACGCTCCTGACAGCCGCGCCGGTGCTGGCCGTGCTGGCCCGTCAACTGCGACTGCTCGAACTCGGCGACGACCTCGCGAAATCCCTGGGCAGTCGCCAAAGCCACCGCATCGCACTGGTTTTGGCGGCTGTGGCGCTGGCGGCGATGGCGACGGCCGCCGCAGGACCCATCGCGTTCGTCGCTCTTGTCGCCCCGCAGATCGCCCGGCGTCTCCTCGCCGAACGGCACACCGGGTTGGCACCCGCCGCGGCCATCGGCGCACTGCTGGTTGTCGCCGCCGACCTCGTCGCCCGTTTGGTGTTCGCGCCCGCCAGCATGCCCGTCGGCGTGGTCACCGCCGTCCTGGGGACGCCGGTTCTGTTGTTCCTGCTCGCCCGCGCCAACCGGATCGGAAGTGCCGGATGACCGACGACGCCCCCGTCAGCCTCGCCGCCCATCGCCTCAGCCTCGGCTACGCGGGCCGCCCGATCGTCGAGGAGGCCAGTACTGCGCTGCCCGCCGGAAAGATCACGGCGATCATCGGGCCCAACGGATGCGGAAAGTCGACTCTGCTGCGCGGCCTCGCGCGGCTGCTGCCTCCGCAGCGCGGTGTCGTGCACCTCGACGGCCACGACCTCGCGACCATCCCGAGCCGGCTGCTCGCGACCAAGGTGGGTCTGCTCCCGCAGCAGCCCACCGCACCGGACGGCATCACCGTGGCCGATCTGATCGGCCGCGGCCGCCACCCCCACCAGCGATGGTTCCGGCAGTGGAGCGCCGCCGACGACGAAGCGGTCACCCGCGCAATGCAATCCACCGGGCTGACCGATCTCGCCGAGACGCCCATCGACGAGCTGTCCGGTGGGCAGCGTCAACGCGTGTGGATCGCCCTGGCGCTCGCCCAGGGCCCCGACGTCATGCTGCTCGACGAGCCGACCACCTACCTGGATCTGGCGCATCAACTCGACGTACTGGGGCTGCTCTCCCGGATCAACCGAGTGCACCGGCGCACGATCGTGCTCGTGTTGCACGACCTCAACATGGCCGCGCGCTACGCACACCACCTGATCGCGATGCGCGACGGGCGGCTGGTCGCCCAGGGATCACCGCACGACATCATCACCTCCGACATGGTCGCGGAGGTCTTCGGAGTGCAAGCAACCGTCATCACCGACCCGATCTCCGACACCCCGCTGGTGCTCCCCCACCCGCGTAGCTGAGCTACCGCCCCAACAGCTCGGGCAGGTCGGCGACCGAGTCGATGACGTGGTTCGGCTGCATCGCGAATTCGTCTGCCGCCCAACGGTCCAGAGTGTCCTGACGGAACTTCCCGGTGCGCACGAGCACGCCGGTCATGCCGACCACCTGAGCGGCCAGCACGTCGTTGTTGAGGTCGTCGCCGATCATGAACATCTCGTCGGGGTCCACGCCGAGCCGTCCGGCCGCGGCCAGGAAACCCTCCGGTGCGGGCTTGCCGACGGCAGTGGCCTTGCGCCCCGAGGTCTCCTCCATGCCGATCAGATACATGCCGGTGTCGATGCGCAGCCCGTCGGTGGTGGTCCAGGCGGTGCTGCGGTGCATGGCCACCACCGGAACACCTTGCGCCATCCAGTCGTACACCCACGACAGCGTCAGGTGGCTGAACTCGGGGCCCGCTCCCCCGAGCAACACCACGTCGGGTGCAGGGGGTGCGTGCGGCCCGGTGAACTCACTGGAGTAGACGAGGTCGATGCCGGGCATGTCCTCGGCGATCTGGCCGCTGTTGACCAGGAAGCAGTGCGCGCCGGGGTGACGGCTGCGCACGTACTCGGCGGTGAGCACCGCGGCGGTGATCACCTCGTCGGGCGCGACCGCCATCCCGGCATCGGTCAACAGTTCGGCGATCTGCACGCGCGTGCGGGTGGTGGTGTTGGTCAGGTACGCGCAGGCCACCTGCCGTTCGGCCAACCATTGCAACGTCTCGGCGGCGCCGGGGATGGGTTTCCACGAGGTCACCAGCACACCGTCGATGTCGAAGAGCACTCCGCCGACCGCCATCCTGCGACAGTAAACCGCCGACGTTCGGATGCAAGTCGACCCGGTCAGTCGCGGGTCCAGGTGCTTGCGCCGACCCACGGCGTCACCCCCGACGCGATCTCCCAGGCCAGCTCGGCCGGCACGTCGATGACCTCGTAGTGCTTGACCCCGGCGGCGGTGGCGGCGATCAGGGTGGCCAACCCGGCCCGCCGCTGCGGCCACGTCTGCCGCACCGTCCACGCCACCACACCGGCACCGGCCACGCAGTCCCGGCGCCGGTACAGGCTGCCGGCGCGCGCCGCCAGCCAGCCGTTGCCGACCCGATGCCCGAGGGCTCGGGAACGGTCGGCGGCCAGTCCCGCACTGGCCGCGGTCAGGACGCCGATCGCCACCCACACCCACACGGGCACCGTGCCCACGGCGGCGACCACCGCGGCGGCCAGTGCCGCGACGACGGGCAGCATCATGGCGCGGAACCAGCGCCGTTGCACTGCCGCCGGACCGTGCGACCGCAGTGGAACGTCAACCATGTCGGGCTCGTCGATCAGCTGGCGCAGTACCGCTGAGGCGGTGGCACGCGGGCAGGGCGGCAACAGCTGCGACGCCTCCCCCACCCCGGAGACGCCGGTCATCACGGCATCCAGGCGCGCGCCGCCGAACAGCCGCACCAACAACGGTTCCCGTAGCGTGCCGCCCCGCAACCGGCGCATGTCGAAGGTGTGTTCCCGCACCCGCAGCAACCCGTGCGACAGATGCAGGATGTCGGCGTCGCGGCGCAGCACCAGGTTGCCGTAGGTCAGCAGCGACTGCGTCACCGACAACGCCGCCGACGCCAACAGGAACGCCACGGTCGCGGCGGCTACCACGACCGCCGCCCCGACCGTCTCCACCACGTCGGCACCTGCCTGCGTCCACGGCGAATCTCCCAGGGCGCCAAGCACACCGGTCTGGCTGAGCACACCGGCCGCAGCGGCGATCGTCACCACACCGGCGAACGTCAGCGGGCTGTAACGCAACCAGGACGGCTGCCACCGCGCCAGCACCTGACCCGGCGCGTCGCTCACCGCGGGACCCAGTGACTCGGCCAGCAGGACCGCGCGCAGCCGCGGCACCTCGGCCGCGGTCACTGCGTCGAGCGAAAACGCCGACTCCGCGGTGGCCTGCTGACCGGTGCTGACGGTGACCACGGTCAATCCCAGCAGGCGGTGCAGCAGCCGCGCATCAGTGGACACCGAACGAATCCGGTTGCGCGGCAGGGAAACAACTTTGCGTTGCAGGACCCCTGAGCGCAGCTGCACATCGTCGGACCCGACACGGTACGCGGTGGTGAACCAGCGGGCCACGCCGTAGGCCACGATCGCGGCGACACCGAGCACCGCCCACATCGGGTTGCCGGTGGCCGAGCCCACCACGAACGAACCCACCAGCACGGGAATCTGCCGCAGCACCTCGTGCACCGGATGCACGAGAAGCATGCGCGGGTTCAGCCGCTGCCAGCCGCCGTTCATGTCGCGTCCTCGGCACCCAGCGCCGCGATGTCGGTCAGCCGCGCCACCAACCAGTCGGCCACGTGGCTGTCCAGCGCGACGATCCGCACCGCCCCCGCCGACGACGCCGTCGTCACCGTCACGTTGGACAGCCCGAACAACTGGTCCAGCGGACCGCGGTAGGTGTCGACGGTCTGCACCCGCGAGATCGGCGCGATCCGACGCTCCTGGGTCAGCCAACCCGACCGGGTGTAGACCGCGGTCGCGTCGAGATCCCAGCGATGCACCCGATACCGCCACAGCGGCGCGACCACCACGTTGAGGACCATGCCCAGCACCGTCGCCACGGCCACTGACACGTGCAGCCACACCCACCGGCCGTCCGGGCGCTCCAGCGCGAACCACACCATCTGGCCGGCCACCACCGCCGACCAGGGGATCAGCGCCCCGATCGCCCACACCAGCGGGGCTTTGCGGCTCGGCGGATGCGCGGGTTCGACCAAGTCCATGTGTCGAGAATGCCTGCCCACTATCAGTAAGTTGAACCCATGAGCCCCAAATGGACAGCCGCAGACGTTCCCGACCAGTCCGGCCGGGTGGCCGTCGTCACCGGTGCGAACACCGGTATCGGGTACGAAGCCGCCGCGGTGCTGGCCGCCAGAGGCGCCCACGTCGTGGTCGCGGTGCGCGATCTGACCAAGGGGCAGAACGCGGTCGACCGGATCCGCCGCGACACACCGACCGCCGAGGTCAGCCTGCAGGAGCTCGACCTGTCGTCGCTGGACAGCGTGCGCCGGGCCGCCACCGACCTCAAGGCCGCGCATCCGCGCATCGACCTGCTGATCAACAACGCCGGGGTGATGTACCCGCCCAAGCAGGTCACCCGCGACGGCTTCGAATTGCAGTTCGGGACCAATCATCTGGGCCATTTCGCGCTGACCGGTCTGCTGCTCGACGCGCTGCTGCCCGTCGACGGCTCGCGCATCGTGACCGTCGCCAGCATGGCGCACCGCAACATGGCCGACATCCACTTCGACGATCTGCAGTGGGAGCGCCGCTACAACCGCGTCGCCGCCTACGGGCAGTCCAAGCTGGCCAACCTGATGTTCACCTACGAACTGCAGCGCCGGCTGGCCGCGAACGGCGCGAAAACCATCGCCGTCGCCGCCCATCCCGGTCTGTCCAACACCGAACTGATGCGCCACATCCCGCTGATGAAGCTGCCCGGGGTGCCGAAACTCGCCGACTTGGTCACCAACAGCCCGGCCGTCGGCGCACTGCCGACGCTGCGCGCCGCCACCGATCCCGCGGTCCAGGGCGGGCAGTACTACGGGCCGTCGGGATTCCAGGAGATGGTCGGCTACCCGGTCCTGGTGCAGTCCACCAAGAAGTCCCACGACGTCGCGGTGCAGCAGCGACTGTGGGCGGTGTCCGAAGAACTCACCGGCGTCACCTACGGAATCTGATGCGGTCCGTCGACGAGCACCGGCACGTGGTGGCCGGGCTGATCACCCCGCGTCCGCCGGTCACCGTCGGAGTGCGGGAGGCCCTCGGACTGGTGCTGGCCCAAGACGTCGTCGCCGGGATCGCGCTGCCCGCGTTCGACAACTCCGCGATGGACGGCTACGCGGTCTTCGCCGACGACGTCGCCGCCGCCGACCCGGACCACCCGGTTCGGCTGCCGGTGGCCGAGGACATCCCCGCCGGCCGCACCGACATCCCGACCATCACACCCGGCACTGCGCACCGGATCATGACCGGCGCCCCGCTGCCCACCGGGGCGACCGCAGTGGTGCCGGTGGAGAAAACCGACGCCGGCACCGACGTCGTCACCATCCAGGCTTCAGCCCGCGCCGGCCAGCACATCCGGCGCGCCGGCGAGGACGTCACCCCCGGCACCACCGTGCTGCCGGCCGGTCAGGTGCTCACCCCTGCCGCGCTGGGACTCGTTGCCGCACTGGGATTCTCGGCGGTCGATGTGATCCCGCGGCTACGGGTGCTCGTGGTGTCCACCGGCACCGAACTGGTGGCTGCCGGCACGCCGCTGCAGCCCGGGCAGATCTACGAGTCCAACGGCGTCATGCTCGCCGCCGCCGTCCGCGACGCCGGCGCCGAAGTCGTGGCGGTGCCGATGACCGGCGACGACGTCGAGGTGTTCCGCGACGCGGTGCGATCCGCCGGGCCGGCCGACGTCATCCTGACCACCGGCGGCGTCAGCGCCGGCGCCTACGAAGTGGTCAAGGACGCATGGTCGGGGCAGGTGGAGTTCGTCAAGGTCGCCATGCAGCCCGGGATGCCGCAGGGAGCGGGCGTGGTCGACGGCACCGCCGTCATCACGCTGCCGGGCAACCCGGTCAGCGCGCTGGTGTCCTTCGAGGTGTTCGTGCGCCCGGCGCTGCGCGCCGCGATGGGCCTGGCCGACACCGAACGTCCGCGCCGCACCGCCATCCTGCGCGAAGACCTCACCTCGCCCGCCGGCAAGCGGCAGTACCGCCGCGGCGTGCTCGACGGCGACTCGGTGACCAGCTACGGGCCGCCGGCGTCGCACCATCTGCGGTGGCTGGCGTCGGCGAACTGTCTGCTCGAGCTCGACGAGAACACCACCGAGCTGGCGACCGGTTCGCAGGTCCGGGTCTGGGACCTTCGGTGACGGTGTCCCGTCGGTAGTATCGCCAGCACCATGGCCAGACGCCCCGACCTCACCTCAGGCCCAGCGCGGCTGGTAGCCCTGGTTCGCTCCTCGGTCCCCCCGATGCACCGCGAAGGTCTGCCGTTCGTCGGCGCCGGCCTCGCGGTCGCGCTCGTCGGCCGCCGGACCCCCTGGCTACGCCGCGCCGGGCTGATTGCAGCCGCCGCCAACGCCGCGTTCTTCCGCCATCCGCCCCGGACGCCGCCGACCCGCCCCGGCGTGGTGGTCGCCCCGGCCGACGGGTTGATCTGCGTCGTCGACGAACACAGCCCGCCCGCCGAACTCGGCCTGGATCCCACCCCGGTACCGCGGATCAGCATCTTCCTGTCGATCCTCGACGCGCACGTACAGCGCGCCCCGGTCGGCGGCGAGGTGGTCTCGGTGGTGCACCGGCCCGGCCTGTTCGGCTCGGCCGATCTGGAGGCCGCCAGCACCGACAACGAACGCAACAGCGTGGTGCTGCGCACCCCGGAGGGCGCCATCGTGATCGCCGTGCAGATCGCCGGCCTGGTGGCGCGCCGCATCGTGTGCGACGTGCACGCCGGACACACCCTCGACATGGGCGACACCTACGGGCTGATCCGGTTCGGCTCCCGGCTGGACACGTACCTGCCCGCAGGATCGAAAGTGCTGATCACCAACGGCCAGCGCACCCTGGCCGGCGAGACGGTGCTGGCCGAGCTGCCATGATCAAGCCGCGGAAGCCGCGCTTGCGGACACCGGTGGTCAGCGCCCGCATCCTGCCCAGCGCGATGACCGTGGTCGCGATCTGTCTGGGCCTGTCGGCGGTCAAGTTCGCGCTGGACAACCGGCCCACCGAGGCGATGGCGTTCCTGGCCGCGGCGGCGATCCTCGACGCGCTCGACGGCCGCACCGCACGGGCCCTCAACGCGACGTCCCGGATGGGTGAGGAGATCGACTCGCTGGCCGATGCGGTGAACTTCGGGGTCGCGCCGGCATTCATCGTCTACGGCACACTGCTGTCCACATCGCGGATCGGCTGGATCGTGGTGCTGCTGTACGCGGTGTGCATCGTGCTGCGGCTTGCGCGGTTCAACGCGATGCTCGACGTCGACCAACCCGCGTATGCGTCGAAGTACTTCGTGGGCATGCCCGCTCCGGCCGGGGCGATCGGGGCGATCGGCCCGCTGGCGGCCAAGATGCAATTCGGCGAGGGCTGGTGGACATCCGAGCCGGCCGTGGTGCTCTGGATGATCGGCGTCTCGCTGCTGGTCGTCTCCACCCTGCCGATGCGCAAGATCCACACATTCTCGGTGCCGCCGAACATGGTCGCGCCCCTACTGGCGCTGGTGGCCATCGCTGTGGCCGCCGCCATCCTGTACGGCTACCTGGTGATCCTGGTGATCATCGTCGCCTACGTCATCCACATCCCGTTCGCGCTCCGCACCAGTCGCTTCCTGGCCGCGCACCCCGAGGTGTGGGGCGACAAGCCGCGTCAGCAGCGGGCGGCCCGACGCGCGATCCGCCGCGCACAGCCGCATCGGCGCTCGATGGCGCGGCTCGGGTTGCGCAGGCCCCCGAGGCAGTGACATGTCGTCGCTGGAGGAGTCCTCGTCGCGCCACGGAACGCCACCGCATCTGACGCTGACCGCGCGGCTGAACACCTCCGCACTGGACTCGCGGCGCGGCGTGGTGCGGCTGCACCCCGAGGCGATCGCCGCCCTGGGCATCCGCGAGTGGGACGCGGTCTCACTGACCGGTTCGCGCACCACCGCCGCGGTCGTCGGGGTCGCTCCGCCGGGCACGCCGACCGGCACCGCGCTGCTGGACGACGTGACGCTGTCCAACGCGGGTCTGCGCGAGGACACCGCGGTGCTGGTTGCCCCGGTGACGGTGTACGGCGCCCGGGAGGTGACGCTGAGCGGGTCGCTTCTGGCCACCCGGTCGCTGTCACCGGCGACGCTGCGACAAGCGTTGCTGGGCAAGGTGATGACGGTCGGTGACACGGTCTCGCTGTTGCCGCGTGACCTCGGCCCCGGCACGTCGACGTCGGCCGCCAGCACCGCCCTGGCCACCGCGGTCGGGATCACCTGGACCTCGGAGCTGTTGACCGTGACCGGCGTGGATCCGGCCGGGCCGGTGAGCGTACAGCCCAATTCCCTGGTCTGCTGGGGTGATTCACCGCGGTCGACACCGACGGAGGACACCGGCACGCACGTCGTCACACCATCGGCGCCGCCGGCCATCGGTTTCGACGACCTCAAAGGTGCGCACACACAGGCCGCCCGGCTCAGAGAGTGGCTCAAGCTGGCCCTCGACCAACCCGAACTGCTCGAAAAGCTCGGCGCCACCGCCAATCTCGGCGTGCTGGTGTCCGGGCCTGCCGGTGTCGGCAAGGCCACGCTGGTGCGCACGGTGTGCGCCGACCGCCGGCTGGTCGAACTCGACGGACCCGAGGTCGGCTCGCTACGCGCCGAGGACCGTCTGGCGAAGGTGACCACCGCGGTCGCCGCGGTCCGCGACGGCGGAGGTGTGCTGCTGGTCAGCGACATCGACGCGCTGCTGCCGGTGCCCGCCGATCCGGTGGCCACGCTGATCCTGGGCGAGCTCCGCACGGCCGTGTCCACCCGCGGGGTCGCGTTCGTGGCCACCACCGCACGACCCGACGCGGTCGACCCGCGGCTGCGTTCACCGGAGCTGTGTGACCGCGAGCTCGGGCTGAGCCTGCCCGACGGCGCCGTGCGCGCCCAGCTGCTCGAGACACTGCTGCGCGACGTCCCGGCCAGCGACCTGAAACTGACCGAGATCGCCGACCGCACACCGGGGTTCGTGGTGGCCGATCTGGGCGCACTGGTGCGTGAGGCGGCGCTGCGCGCCGCCGCGCGGGCCAGTGAGAACGGCGAAGACCCGGCTCTGCGCCAAGAGGATCTGACCGGTGCGCTGGACGTGATCCGGCCGCTGTCGCGCTCGGCGACCGAGGAGGTGTCGGTCGGGTCGGTCACCCTCGGCGATGTCGGCGACATGGCCGACACCAAGCAGGCACTGACCGAGGCGGTGTTGTGGCCGCTGCAGCACCCGGAGACGTTCGAGCGTCTCGGTGTGCAGCCGCCGCGCGGCGTGCTGCTGTACGGCCCGCCGGGCTGCGGCAAGACGTTCGTCGTGCGTGCGCTGGCCAGTTCGGGCCGGCTCAGTGTGCATGCCGTCAAGGGCGCCGAGCTGATGGACAAATGGGTCGGCTCGTCGGAGAAGGCGGTGCGCGAGCTGTTCCAGCGGGCCCGCGATTCGGCCCCGTCGTTGGTGTTCCTCGACGAGATCGACGCGCTGGCGCCGCGACGCGGCCAGAGCTTCGACTCCGGGGTGACCGACCGGGTGGTCGCGGCGATGCTGACCGAGCTCGACGGCATCGAACCGCTGCGCGACGTCGTGGTGGTCGGCGCGACCAACCGGCCGGACCTGATCGACCCGGCGCTGCTGCGACCGGGTCGGCTGGAGAAGCTGGTGTTCGTCGAACCGCCCGACGCCGAGGCGCGCACACAGATCCTGCGGACGGCGGGCAAGGCGGTGCCGCTGGTGGCGGAGGGGCCCGACGCCGTGGACCTCGAATCGCTGGCCGCCGAACTGGACGGCTACAGCGCCGCCGACTGCGTGGCGTTGCTGCGCGAAGCCGCGCTGACCGCGATGCGCCGTTCCATCGACGCTGCCGACGTCACGGCCGCCGACGTCGCCAAGGCGCGCGAGGCGGTGCGCCCGTCGCTCGATCCGGCGCAGGTGGACGCGCTGCGCGCGTTCGCCGACAACCGCTGAGCGACTCGCGACCAAAGTATCTTGACACTGGCTAGATACACGCGCATCGTGGAACTAGTCACTGTCAAGATAGGAGGGTAGCCATGAGTACGTCCACCCCGCTGCGCGCCGGAGATCTCGACCGGGACGCCACCGCGGCGGTTCTCGGTCAGGCACTGACCGAGGGCTACCTCGGCGTCGCCGAGTTCGACGCGCGTCTGCAGGCGGTCTACGACGCCGCCACGACCCCGGACCTGAGCCGGCTCACCGCCGACCTGCCGGTCGCCCGGCTACGCCGCAACGACCCGCGCCGTCGGGCTGCCCGCCGCGCCGCCGCGCGCCGGGGTCTGCAGCTGCACCTGGCCGGCTACCTGACCATGGTCGTCGTCGTGCTGACGGTCTGGCTGGCCGTCGGGCTGTCGGCGGGTTCGTGGTACTTCTGGCCGGTCTGGCCGATCATGGGCGCCGGCATCGGGCTGTTCGCTCACAGCGTGCCCCTGCGTCGAATGTGCATTCCACGTTGAGATCTCGCCACGCGACGCGCGAGGACTGCGATTTCGCCGACGAGGGAGGTTCGGACGCCCGCGCTGCCACGACTCCGACTCCGACAGGGCTCCCCGTAGACTGGGCGACGACTTCGGAGTCCGTCGGCTGACACACACGTGGCCCTTTGCCCGACGGGTTTCGCCCCCGGGTGTCTCCACGGGCGCCCTTGCCGACCCCGCGACGAGACGGAGCCATGCTCGCAATCCTTGCTGCCCACGCAGTGGCCACGGTGCTGGCTCCGCTGCTGGTGTACCGCTGGGGGCGGCGGGCGTTCTATCCGCTGGCGGTGGTGCCGCTGGTGTCCCTCGGATGGGTGTTCACGAACTGGCCGGCCCGCGGCGAATCCCACTCGGTGACGGTGTCGTGGGTGCCCGGCTTGTCGATGGACATCGCGCTGCGCTTCGACCCGCTCTCGGCGGTGATGAGCGTGCTGGTGCTGGCCATCGGCGCTCTGGTCCTTTTCTACTGCGCCGACTACTTCCGCCACCACGACGACCGGATCGAGCGCAGGCTGCCCAGCTTCGCCGCCGAACTGGTCGCCTTCTCCGGCGCCATGTTCGGCCTGGTCACCAGCGACAACATGCTGGTGCTCTACGTGTTCTGGGAAATCACGACGGTGCTGTCGTTCCTGCTCGTCGGCCACTACGCCGAACGGGCCACCAGCCGTCGCGCCGCCACCCAGGCACTGCTGGTCACGACATTCGGCGGGCTGGCGATGCTGGTCGGGATCGTCGTGCTGGGCAACATGACCGGGACCTACCTGTTGTCGGAGCTGATCGCCGAGCCCCCCACCGGACTGGCCGCATCGGTCGGCGTGGTGCTGATCCTGGTCGGGGCACTGTCGAAGTCGGCGATCGTCCCGTTGCACTTCTGGCTGCCCGGCGCCATGGCCGCGCCGACGCCGGTGAGCGCCTACCTGCACGCCGCGGCCATGGTCAAAGCCGGTGTCTACCTGATCGCGCGGATGACGCCCGGGTTCGCGAACGCTCCGGAATGGCGTCCGACGGTCGTCGGTCTGGGCCTGTTGACCATGCTGGTGGCCGGGTGGCGCGCCATCCGCGAATACGACCTCAAGCTCATCCTGGCATTCGGCACCGTCAGCCAGCTCGGGTTCATCACGATCATGGTCGGCGCCGGAGGCAGCGAGATGATGCTGGCCGGGTTGGCCCTGCTCTGCGCGCACGCGATGTTCAAGGCCACGCTGTTCATGGTCGTGGGCATCATCGACCACGCCACCGGCACCCGCGACATCCGCCGCCTCGCATGGCTCGGTGACCGCAGCAAGCCGCTGCTGATCATTGCGTGCGGCGCCGCGGCGAGCATGGCCGCGCTGCCGCCGTTCTTCGGGTTCGTCGCCAAAGAGGCCGACTTCGAGACCGTGCTGTACAGCCCCTATCTGGGTGCTTGGTCGCCGTACGTGCTGGCCGGTGTCGTCATCGGCTCGATCCTGACCACGGTGTACACGCTGCGCTTCGTGTTCGGCGCGTTCGGGCGCAAAGGCCTGCCGCAACCCAGCACCCGCGTCGCCGAGATGCACCGGCCTGAACTGACCTTCCTGATCCCGCCGGCCATCCTGTCGGCCGCCGGTCTGATCTTCGGGGTCTGGCCCGATCCGCTGGACCGGGTGCTCGGCGACTACGCCGCGACAGTGCCCGACCCCGCGACGTACGAAGCCGACTATCACTTGGCGCTGTGGCACGGCCTGGGGCTGCCGCTGCTGTTGTCGGCGGTGGTGATCGCCGCCGGCATCGCGATGTATCTGGCCCGCGGCCGGCTCCGGCGGTTCCGGCTGGGGTTCCTGCCGCTGGCCAACGCCGACCGCGTCTACGACGCGGTGCTGCGCGCCGCCGACGTGGCGTCGGTGCGGGCTACTGCGGTCACCCAACGCGGATCGCTTCCGGCCACCCAGGCCGTCATCCTCTCCACGCTGGTGCTGCTGCCCATCGCGGTGCTGAGCCTGGGCACCCGCGACCGGCCGCACTTCGAGCTGTGGGACACACCCCCGCTGGTGGTGGTGGGCGTCTTCATGGTCGCCGCCGCGCTCGGTGCGACCGTGATGCGCAACAGGCTGGCCGCCGTGCTCATGGTCGGGGTCACCGGTTACGGCTGCGGCGTGATCTTCGCGTTCCACGGCGCCCCCGACCTGGCGCTGACCCAGTTCCTGGTGGAAACACTGACCCTGGTGGCGTTCGTGCTGGTGTTGCGCACACTGCCCGCCGAGACCGGTCGCGCAGACATCATCCGCCTGCGGGTGCCGCGCGCGGCGCTCGCGGTCGCGGTCGGTGCCGCGGTCAGCACGCTGGCCGCGTTCGCCATCGCCGCGCGCAGCGGCCGGCCCCTGGCCGATCTGCTGCCGGACGCCGCCTACCTGCGCGGCCACGGGGCGAACACCGTCAACGTGCTGCTCGTCGACATCCGTGCGTGGGACACCATGGGCGAGGTCTCGGTGCTCCTGGTCGCCGCCACCGGCGTCGCGTCCATGGTGTTCCGCAACCGGCGCTTCGGCGTCGCGCCCCGCGTCTCCGACGCCGGTCAGCCCGATATCGGCCAGTTGGCCGTCGGCACCCGCAACAGCCCGGCCGCGGGCGACATCACCTGGCTGCGGGGAAGCGAGTTGCGCGACCCCCGGCACCGCTCGCTGGTGCTCGAGGTCGCGACGCGGCTGATCTTCCCGGTGATGATGGTCCTCTCGGCGTACTTCTTCTTCGCCGGCCACAACACTCCCGGCGGCGGGTTCGCGGGCGGCCTGATGGCCGGTCTGGCTCTGGTGCTGCGGTACCTGGCCGGCGGCCGCTACGAGCTCGGTGAGACGCTGCCGCTCGACGCCGGGAAGATCCTGGGCGCGGGCCTGACGCTGGCAGCGGGAACCGCCGCGGCGTCGTTGCTCGTCGGCGCACCCGCACTGTCGTCGGCGCTGATCGAATTCGAGGTACCGGTACTGGGCACGGTCAAGTTCGTCACCGCACTGTTCTTCGACCTCGGCGTCTACCTGATCGTGGTCGGTCTGGTGCTCGACGTGCTGCGGAGCCTCGGCGCGCGCATCGACGTCGAACTCTCCGAGCAGCGACCGGCGGTGAGTCGCCGATGACCGCCTACGTCGTCTCGCTGATCGTCATCGGTGTGCTCACCAGCGCCGGGGTCTACTTGCTGCTGGAGCGCAACCTGACCCGGATGCTGTTGGGATTGCTGCTGATCAGCAACGCGGTGAACCTGCTGCTCCTGTCGGTCGGCGGATCCTCGGGCAACCCACCGGTGCGCGGGCGCACCAGTGGCGACAGCGCGCTGACAGCCGACCCGCTTGTGCAGGCGATGATCCTGACCGCCATCGTCATCACCATGGGTGTGGCCGCGTTCGTGCTGGCGTTGACCTACCGCTCCTACCGGATCAACACGATCGAGGAAGTCAGCAACGACCCTGAGGACTTCCGGGTGTCGCAGCTGTCGGGCAAGGAGTCCGCCGAGGAGATCGTCGAGGAACTCGCACCCGACCGCGCCATCGACACCGACCTGCCCGACGAGCTCGACGCACTCCCAGGATTCGAGGGATCCCGATGAGCGGCGTCGAGGTCGCGTCCGTGCTGACCCCCCTGCCGGTCCTGATCCCGATGCTGGCTGCGGCGCTCACGTTGTTCGCCGGCCGCCGGCCGCGCCTGCAGCGCGTCGTCACCGTGATCGCGCTGACGGTCGTGGTCGCCGTCTCGGCGGCGCTGGTCTACCTCGCCGACCGGCACGGCACGCATGCGCTGCAGGTCGGCGGGTGGGGCCCCACCGAGGAGGGCCTGGGACCGCTGGGCATCACGCTGGTGGTCGACCGGCTCTCGGCGATGATGCTGATCGTCTCGGCGATCGTCCTGCTGGCGGTGGTCTTCTACGCGATCGGACAGGGTATCCGCGACGGCGACGAGCGCCAGCCGGTGTCGATCTTCCTGCCGACCTATCTGGTCCTCTCGGCAGGCGTGTTCATGGCGTTCCTGGCCGGCGACCTGTTCAACCTGTTCGTCGGTTTCGAGGTGCTGCTGACCGCCAGCTTCGTGCTGTTGACCATCGGCGGCAGCAAGGAGCGGGTGCGCGCCGGGATCTCGTACGTGATGGTTTCGATGGTGTCGTCGCTGGTGTTCCTGATCGGCATCGCGCTGGTGTACGCCGCGACGGGCACGCTGAACATGGCCGAGCTGTCCCTGCGGCTGGGCGGGGTGACCGAAGGGACCCGCTCCGCTCTGTTCGCGGTGCTGCTGGTGGCCTTCGGCATCAAGGCCGCGGTGTTCCCGCTGTCGGCGTGGCTGCCGGACTCCTACCCCACCGCGCCGGCTCCGGTGACCGCGGTGTTCGCCGGCCTGCTGACCAAAGTCGGTGTGTACGCGATCATCCGTGCGCACTCGCTGCTGTTCCCGGGTGGCAGTTTGGACCGGGTGCTGTTGGTGGCCGGGCTGTTCACGATGGTGGTCGGCATCTTCGGTGCGATCGCACAGAGCGACATCAAGCGTCTGCTGTCGTTCACCCTGGTCAGCCACATCGGCTACATGGTGTTCGGCATCGCGCTGTCCAGCCAGCTGGGCATGTCGGGCGCGATCTACTACGTGGCCCATCACATCCTGGTGCAGACGACGTTGTTCCTGGTGGTCGGCCTGATCGAGCGGCAGGCGGGGGCCTCGACCCTGGAACGATTGGGCGGCTTGGCCGCGGCCAGCCCGGTGCTGGCGTTCGTGTTCGTGGTGCCGGCGCTGAACCTCGGCGGCATTCCGCCGTTCTCCGGTTTCATCGGCAAGGTTGCGCTGCTCGAGGCGGGCGCCGAGATCGGTTCGGTCCTGGCGTGGGTCCTCGTCGCGGGCAGTGTCGTGACGAGCCTGTTGACGCTGTACGTGGTCGCCCGGGTCTGGACGAAGGCGTTCTGGCGCTCACGCAAGGACGCGCCCGAGGGCCACCTGTCCGCGGCGGCGCCGGCGGTGCTGCTCGACGACACCGAGGATTCGATGGACATCGAGTACGTCGACCGCGACGACGTGGGCCGGATGCCGGTCGGCATGCTCGCCCCGACAGGCGCCCTGATAGTCGTCGGGCTGATGCTGACGGTGTTCGCCGGACCGATTTTCTCCTACAGCGACCGTGCCGCCGACGAGGTGCTCAACCGGAGTCAGTACATCACCGCGGTACTCGGGGAGCCGCCGCCATGAGGACCATCGCACTCCGCATCTGGATCGTCTGCTGGCTGATCCTGGTCTGGGTTCTGTTGTGGGGCAACATCTCCGCAGCCAACATCCTGTCCGGGCTCGCTGTGGCGCTGGTGATCACCCTGCTGCTGCCGCTGCCGCCGGTGCCGGTCGAGGGCCGGCTGCACCCGCTGTCGCTGCTGCGCCTGGTGCTCACCATGACCTACTACCTGATCGCCTCCTCGATACAGGTGGCGGCGCTGGCGCTGAAACCGGGACCGCCGCCGCTGACCGCAGTACTGCGCGTGCACATCGCCGTCCGTTCGGACTTGGTGCTGGCCTTGGCCGTCAACATGATCAACCTGACCCCGGGCACCATCGCACTGGAGATCGACCAGGCGCGCCGCATGGTCTACGTCCACGTCCTCGACGTCGGCTCCGACCGCACCGTCAAACGCTTCTACCGGCAGGTCGCCACGCAACAGAAGCTGTTGGTGGCGGCCTTCGAGCGACCGTCGGACTGGCGACCGGCCACCGAGAAGGCCGAGGAGAGCGAGGGGGTGGACACGCCATGACCGCCGTGTGGGTCGCTGCCGGAGCCATGCTGTCGGTGGCGGCCATTGCCACCATCATTCGGATGTTGTTGGGACCCACGACTTTGGACCGCCTCGTCGCCCTGGACACCCTGATCGCGGTCGCGATGTGCTCGATCGGTACGTGGGCGGCGTTCAGCCTCGACACCACCGTCACCTACAGCCTGACAGCGCTGGCGTTGATCACGTTCGTCGGCTCGGTCAGCGTGGCCAGGTTCCGCGTGCCCGATGTCGCCGACCCGGCAGACAAGGGGCCCGAACGATGACCGTCAGCGACATCATCGCCAGCGTGCTGATCCTGCTGGGGTCCGCGCTGGCGCTGACCGCGGCCATCGGTGTGGTGCGCTTTCCGGACACGCTGTCGCGAATGCACGCGGCCACCAAGCCGCAAACCCTGGGCCTGCTGTTGGTGCTGGCCGGTGCCGTCATCCGCCTGCGTGGCAACGCCGACGTCGGAATGCTCCTGTTGACCGGCATGTTCACCATCATCACCGCGCCGGTGATTGCCAACCGGGTCGGCCAGCTGGCCTACCGCGAGCAGAACATCCGCGACGACCTCCTGACCAGGGACGAAATGCATGATTTTGCCGCCGATCGGGAATCCGGCGGCCATGACTCACCGCCACGCTGACGCCTGGGGCGCCGACGAGAGCGTCGGGCGCACCGCACTCGGTGTCGCGATGGCGCGCGCGCACGAGCACTCGTCCCAGTGCCCGCTGTTCACCGACCCCTACGCCCATCTGTTCGTCGATGCCGCCGCGAGTCTCGCGCCCGATCTGTCGGCGGTGCAGCGCTCGTCGGCCGCCACCTACACCGCGACCCGGACCAAGTGGTTCGACGAGTACTTCCTCGCGGCCAGCGCGGCCGGTCTGGCGCAGGTGGTGATGCTCGCCGCCGGGCTGGACACCCGCGCGTGGCGGATGCCGTGGCTGTCCGACAGCGTCATCTACGAGGTGGATCGTCCGAAGTTGTTGCGATTCAAGGCCGCAACGCTGCAGTCTGCCGGTGCGGCACCCGCCGCGCGGTACGTTCCGGTGCCGGCAGATCTGGGCGGCGACTGGCCCCGAGCACTGCGCGAGGCCGGTTTCGACCCGAGGGAGCCGACCGCATGGTCGGTCGAAGGCCTGATGCCGTGCATCTCCGCAGCGGCGCAGACGCGACTGCTCGAGGACATCGCGGCGCTGAGCGCGCGCAGCAGCCGCATCGCCATCGAAGCGGGCTCACCTCCAGAAGGTGCGGACGTGGCGCCCTGGTTGTGCGCACACCGCTGGGATACGACCTTGATCGACGCCGCCGAACTGTTCAGCAGATATCACCGGCACCCGGACCCCGGCGGTGACAACCAGATCGGCAGGAACACCTTCGTGCAAGCCCGGCTGCTGTAGCCGTCACTGGAAGAGCTGGAACTCCACCATCGCGGTCACGGTGTCCACCGCATCGGAGAGCGCGACGATCCGCTCGGCCACCGTCGGCGCCGCCAGCACCGCGTACCGGTCGGCCTGCCCCATGGGCAGGCGAGTGGTCAACGCGTACAACCACTTTGCGGCATCACCGGACTCGTCGGCCCCGGCCACCACATCACGGCCGTGCACCTCGACCCCGCGTTTGGCGGCGATCCGCTCGAACAGAGCGACCATGCGGTCCTCGATGTCCCGGATGGCGGCGACGTCGGCGGCCGCGCCCGGCTGATCCGGCCACACCTCGACCACCGCGCGCGGATACGGATCGTCCGGCAACCATTCGAGCACCCTGATGCGTTCGCCCATCACACATTTGAGCCGGTACCGGCCCGCACCCTGGTCGGTGTGTTCGGTGATGTGGGCCAGCGCGCCGATGTCGCTGCGGGTGTCTCCACCGCCGACTTCGCGGCCCGCGGCGATCAGCACCACACCGAACGCCGGTTCCTCGGCGGCCAGGCAGGTCTGCACCAGTGCGGTGTAGCGGGGTTCGAAGATCCGCAGCGGCAGTTCCTCGCCGGGCAGCATCGCCACCTGCAGCGGGAACATCGGGATGGTCGGCACCGTCAGATCACCAGCTCGCCGACGAGCGCGTCGACCACCGCGCGCAGGTCGCCGTCGTGTTCCTCGGCGACGCGGCGCTGACGTTGATAGGACGCGCCGGTGTGATAGATGTCGGTCACCCGGGCCAGCTCGTCGGAGCAGCGCAGCGACTTCGCCACCGGCGCAAGACGTTCCAGCAGGTCGTCGAGATCCTCGGTGACCAGCCGCTCGTTGCTGTCGGCGTCGAGGATCACGATCGCGTCCAACCCGTAGCGCGCGGCACGCCACTTGTTCTCCTGCACATGCCACGGCGGCATCACCGGCAGCACCTCACCGGCATCCAAGCGGCGGTCCAGGTCGACGATCAGACAGTGAGTCAGCGCGACCAGCGCGGAGAGCTCGTGCAGATTCGACACGCCGTCGAAGATGCGGACCTCGATGGTGCCCAGATGCGGTGACGGCCGGATGTCCCACCGGATCTCGTTCATGTGGTCGATGATTCCGGTCTTCTTCTGGTCCTGCACGAAGCCCTCGAACTCACCCCACTTCTGGAAGTGGAACGGCAGCCCGGCCGTCGGCAGCTGCTGGAACATCATCGAGCGGTTGCTCGCGTAGCCGGTGTCCTCACCGTCCCAGTACGGCGACGACGCCGACAGCGCCAGCAGGTGCGGGTAGTGGTGCAGCAGCGAGGTGATGATCGGCATCACCCGGTCCGCGGAGCTGATACCGACGTGGACGTGCACACCCCAGATCAGCATCTGCCGGCCCCACCACTGCGTGCGCTTGATCAACTCGGCGTAGCGGGGGGCGTCGGTCAGCTTCTGCCCCGACCAGTGCGCGAACGGGTGCGTGCCGGCGCAGAACAGGTCCATTCCGCGTTCGCGCACGACGGTGCGGACCGGCCGCAGCGTGTCGGCCAGGTCGTCCATGGCCTGACCGGCGTTCTCGCAGATGCCGGTGACGATCTCGACGGTGTTGCGGAGCAACTCCTTGTGCACGCGCGGATTCTCACCGATCTCGGCGATCACCGACGCTGCTTCGTTGCTCAGGTCGCGGCTCTCGGCGTCGACGAGGGCGAACTCCCATTCGACGCCGACCGTCGGCCGGGCGGACCCGGCGAACTCGATCCGGCTGTCAGCCCCGGCCGATGACACCGCACGCCACCCGCGCGCCGGCGTCGCCGGTGTCCAGGGTGGTCTGGTCCGGCGGCGGGTCACCGTTGATCTGCTGGTAGCGCTCCGGCGGGATGTTGGAGTAGTTGTCCGGCTTCTCGTGGATCATGATCGCCGTGCCGCCGTCGGCGAGCAGGTCCTCCGCGGTGAACGCATCGGTGGTGGTGACGAGCCTGCCGTTGCCGTCGCTGCGGATCTGCAGCGCAGTCAGGTCGCCGGAGGCGGGATGGCCCTGCCTGTCCCGCGAGGTGTGGTAGTGACCGCCGGCGGAGTTGAAGTCGGCCGGAGCGCCGCCGGTGGGCGACACCGAGTCGGTCTCGCACTTGCCCACGGAGTGGATGTGCAGACCGTGGAACCCGGGCGTCAGCTGGCCCTGCCCGGTGGTCTCGACGGTGACGGTGGCGTAGCCGTCGGTGAATTGGATCTCCGCGGTGGCCACGGTGGCGCCCTCGGCGTCCCGGATGTCGGCGCTCAGCGTCTCACCAGAGGCTGCGGCCGCACCGCCGCCGTGCCCGGATCCATGGTCGCCCGCCTCGGTGGTCGGGGCCGGCGAACCGGTCCAGATCGGCGGTGTGGTGCCCGGCGAATCCGACGGCACCTCCCCGGGGGGCGAGCAGGCGCTCAACGCGAGCGCCGGCGCTGCGAACAGGGTGGCGACTACGGTCCTACACACGGGGGTGCTACGCATGGGCGTCCTACGCATGGGCAAGAGCCTAGCCAATGACCGCGACGATCACTCCCGCCGGTTGCTCTTCGAGCTGCGGGACGCGTGGCGCCACCGGCGCTTCGAGCAGCCGGCCGATGTCCTCGGCGGCCTTCTGCTCGGATTCGTCGCCGAAGTAGACCGTGGTCACGGTGGTTTCGGGCAATTCGAGATTGCCGGTGTCGGCGATGGTCCAGCCGTCGTCGCGCAACCGGTTGGCCGTCGACTCCGCGGCGCCGGGGACGGTCGAGATGTTGAACACCCGCACCTCGGGGCGGGGCGGCTCGGCCGACGTCGGCGTCGCCGACGTCGCGGAGGTGGTCGCCGTGGTGGCGATCGAGGCCTCGTCGTTGTCGGAGTCGTTGCCCACGGCCTGCAACGCGACCAGCAGGAAAACCACGCCGAGGAACAACAGGACCATCACCATGGCGCGCAGGGGCAGCCCTGAGGAATCTCGCTGGTTCATCGGCGCCTACTGTATCGACCCGCCGAGCTTGTGCCGAAAGAGTCAGGTCGCAATCAGGTCACATCGAAGCCGAGGCGGCGGGCGGCGCGTGCCTTCTGCCGGCTGGCCCGCAGTCTGCGGAGACGCTTGACCAGCATCGGATCGGCCGCCAGCGCTTCGGGCCGGTCCACCAGTGCGTTGAGCACCTGGTAGTAGCGGGTGGCCGACATCGAGAACAGCTCTTTGATCGCGTCTTCCTTGGAACCCGCGTACTTCCACCATTGCCGTTCGAACGCCAAGATGTCGTGTTCCCGACGGGTCAGGCCGTCGGCGGGTTCGGTGTCGTCCCCGGACTGCTCAGCCCGCGCGATCGCGCCATCCATATCGCTTCTTGGACCCTTCCGAAAAGTGAATGACATCCATGTGGTTTTCGCGAGTATTCAATCACGGCTCGGTCACGGGCGAGACACGGATCGCCGCGCGTCGGCGCGGAAAATGTCGCCGACGCCGCCCCATTAAGCTGGCCCACCATGGCCGTACGTCCGATCCGCATCGTCGGCGACCCTGTCCTGCACGCCCCCACCGAACCGGTGGAGGTCGCCGAGGACGGCTCGCTGCCTCCCGAGATCACCGATCTCATCACCGACCTGTACGACACGATGGACGCCGCCCACGGAGTTGGCCTGGCCGCCAACCAGATCGGTGTGGCCAAGCGGGTCTTCGTGTACGACTGCGCCGACGCGCGCGGCAAGACGCTGCGTCGCCGCGGCGTGGTGGTCAATCCGGTACTGGAAACCTCCGAGGTGCCCGAGACCATGCCCGACCCCGAGGACGACGACGAAGGCTGCCTTTCGGTGCCGGGCGAATCGTTCCCGACCGGGCGGGCGTCGTGGGCGCGGGTCACCGGCCTGGACGCCGACGGCACCCCGATCACGCTCGAGGGCACCGACCTGTTCGCGCGGATGCTGCAGCACGAGACCGGGCATCTGGACGGCTTCCTCTATCTGGACCGGTTGATCGGCCGCAATGCGCGCAGCGCCAAGCGGGCGGTCAAGTCCAACGGGTGGGGCGTGCCGGGACTGTCCTGGATGCCCGGCGAGGACCCCGACCCGTTCGGCCACTGACCCGTGCCGGTGATGCCCGACGTCGGCACCCGCGTGAGCCTGCGCTACCGCCTGCCCGCCGGTGAGGTCCCACCGCTGACCGACGTGGTGGGCCGGCTCCTGGAGACGGAACCTGCGGTGCTGGTGCAGACCCGCAGCGGCGACGTCGTGGCCGTCGACCCGGCCGACGTGGTCGCCGTCCGCGCGCTGCCGGAGGTCCCGGTACGCACCGGAGAGATCCGCAACCTCGAGCACGCCGCGGCCCTGGCGTGGCCGGGCACCGAGCACCGGTGGATCGAAGGGTGGTTTCTGCGCCGTGGCGGCGCCACTCGCCGCGCCAATTCCGCTGTGCCGCTGCGTTTCACCTCGCACAGCGAGATCACGGCTGTGGCGCAGTGGTACGCCGACCGCGGTGCGCCGGCATTGATCGCCGCGCCCGACCGGCTGTTCCGGATTCCCCCGGGCATCCCCACCGACGCCGAGAACCTCGTCATGGCAACCGAACTGGGCTCACCGCAGGACACCCCCGTCGAGATCACGGCCAGGCCCGACGACCGGTGGCTGCAGCTCTACCAGCGCGACGTTCCGGTCGAGGTGCTCACCGCCGTCGTCGACGGCGAGGTCGGGTTCGGCACCCTCGCCGATGCGGCCGTGGGCCGCGTGGCGGTCACCGAGGCACCCGACGGCACCCGCTGGGCGGGTGTGTCGGCGGTACGGGTGTCCGAAGACGCCCGGCGCCGAGGCCTGGCGCGCAGTCTGTGCGCCGGACTGCTGCACTGGGCGGCGCAGCGCGGCGCCACCCGCGCCTACGTCCAGGTGCTCGCCGACAACACCGCCGCACGCACTCTGTACGAGTCGATGGGTTTCTGGACCCACCATCGGTCCCGGTACGTGCGCGCCGACGCTCTACTGTGAGATCCATGCGTCTGGCCACCTGGAACGTCAACTCCATCCGCGCCAGGGTCGACCGGGTCACCGACTGGCTGTCCCGCGCCGACGTCGACGTGCTGGCGATGCAGGAGACGAAGTGCTCCGACGAGCAGTTCCCCACCATGCCGTTCGCCGCGCTGGGCTACGAGGTGGTGCACTGCGGGTTCAACCAGTGGAACGGTGTGGCCATCGCCTCGCGGGTCGGCATCGACGACGTCGAGGTCGGTTTCGACGGGCAGCCGACGTGGGGCGACAAACCCGATGTCGAGGCCGCCGCGGAAGCCCGCGCGCTCGGGGCGACGTGCGCCGGGGTGCGGGTGTGGAGCCTGTATGTGCCCAACGGCCGCACCGTCGACTCGCCGCACTATCGGTACAAACTGGAATGGCTTGCCGCACTGCGCAACACCGCCTCCGGGTGGCTGGCCGACAATCCGTCGGCGCCGATCGCGCTGGTCGGTGACTGGAACATCGCCCCGACCGACGACGACGTGTGGAGCGTGGAGTTCTACCAGCACAGCACACACGTCACCGAACCCGAGCGCAGCGCGTTCGAGGCGATCGTCGAGGCCGGGTTCACCGACGTGGTGCGCCCGCACACGCCCGGGCCCGGTGTCTTCACCTACTGGGATTACACGCAGTTGCGCTTCCCGAAGAACCGCGGCATGCGCATCGACTTCATCCTCGGCTCGCCGGCGCTGGCCGAACGCGTCGAGCACGCCGAGATCGTCCGCGACGAACGCAAGTCCGGCAAGAACCGGGTGGGCACCCCCAGCGACCATGCCCCGGTGCTCGTGGAGCTGCGGTGACCGTCGGCAACCCACGTGGCACCCTTCCCAGCGCTGCACCGTTGCGCTAGCGTGGCATTCGTCAACCACGCGGGAGCGCGTACCGAGCGCGCTGAGAGGACGGGTAGGCCCGTCGACCGTACGAACCTGACCGGGTAATGCCGGCGTAGGGAGAACGCAATGACTGATGTCCCCACCGTGACCACCGGCCCGATCGCGGGCAGCAGCAAGGTCTATCGCGGTGACGCGCGGGTACCGTTCCGCCGCGTGCATCTCACCACCGGTGAGCACCTCGATCTCTACGACACCTCCGGCCCGTACACCGACGACACCGCCGTCATCGATCTGGAGGCCGGCCTGCCGCGCCGGGCCGTCGTGACCGACCGCGGCACCCAGTTCCAGCGGGCCCGCACCGGTGAGATCACCGCGGAGATGGCGTTCATCGCCGAACGCGAAGGGGTACCGGCCGAACTGGTGCGCGACGAGGTCGCCCGCGGCCGCGCGGTGATCCCCGCCAACCACCGCCATCCCGAGGCCGAACCGATGATCATCGGCAAGGCGTTCGCGGTGAAAGTCAATGCCAACATCGGCAATTCGGCCGTGTCGTCGTCCATCGCCGAAGAGGTCGACAAGATGGTGTGGGCCACCCGGTGGGGCGCCGACACCATCATGGACCTGTCCACCGGGCGGGACATCCACACCACCCGCGAATGGATCCTGCGCAACTCCCCCGTCCCGGTCGGGACCGTACCGATGTACCAGGCGCTGGAGAAGACGGGCGGCGACCCGGTCGCGTTGACGTGGGAGCTCTACCGCGACACCGTGATCGAGCAGTGCGAGCAGGGTGTGGACTACATGACCGTGCACGCCGGGGTGCTGCTGCGCCACATCCCGCTGACCGTCGACCGCGTCACCGGGATCGTGTCCCGCGGTGGATCGATCATGGCAGCCTGGTGTCTGGCGCATCATCAGGAATCGTTCCTCTACACCCACTTCGAAGAACTCTGCGAGATCTTCGCCCGCTACGACGTCACGTTCTCCCTCGGCGACGGGTTGCGCCCCGGGTCCATCGCCGACGCCAACGACGCCGCGCAGTTCGCCGAGCTGCGCACCCTCGGTGAGCTGACCAGGATCGCCAGATCCCATGGTGTGCAGGTGATGATCGAGGGTCCCGGTCACGTGCCGATGCACAAGATCGTCGAAAACGTCCGGCTCGAGGAGGAGTGGTGCGACGAGGCGCCCTTCTACACGCTGGGCCCGCTGGCCACCGACATCGCGCCGGCCTACGATCACATCACCTCCGCGATCGGCGCCGCGATGATCGCCCAGGCCGGCACCGCGATGCTGTGCTATGTCACGCCCAAGGAGCATCTGGGCCTACCCAACCGCCAAGACGTCAAGGACGGCGTGATCGCCTACCGGATCGCCGCGCACGCAGCGGATCTCGCGAAAGGACACCCGCGCGCCCAGCAGCGCGACGACGCGTTGTCGCGGGCACGTTTCGAGTTCCGCTGGGAGGACCAGTTCCACCTGTCACTGGACCCCGACACCGCCCGTGAGTACCACGACCAGACCCTGCCCGCGGCGCCCGCCAAGACGGCGCACTTCTGCTCGATGTGCGGGCCGAAGTTCTGCTCGATGCGGATCAGCCACGAGGTCCGCGACACCTACCAGAAGCAGGCCTACGAAAAGGGCATGGCAGACAAGGCCCGTGAGTTCGCCGAGCACGGCAACCGCGTGTACCTGCCGGTGGTGTCGTCGTGACCTACCTGCCCCTGACCCCGCCCGGCCAGACCCCGCCGCGGGTGATGACGATCGCCGGATCGGATTCCGGCGGCGGTGCCGGCATCCAGGCCGACATGCGAACCTTCGCACTGCTCGGGGTGCACAGCGCGGTGACCGTCACCGCGGTCACCGTGCAGAATTCGTTGGGCGTGCGGGGATTTCACGAAATCCCCACCGACGTCATCGCCGGCCAGATCGAGGTGGTCGCCTCCGACATCGGGGTGCAGGCGGCCAAGACCGGCATGCTGGCGTCCTCGGCGATCATCGAGACCATCGCCGACACGTGGGACGGTCAAGGCCTGACCGGCCGGGTGCCGCTGGTCGTCGACCCGGTGTGTGCCTCGATGCACGGAGATCCGTTGCTGCACACCGACGCCTTGGACGCCCTGCGCAGTCGGTTGTTCCCGCTGGCCACGTTGGTCACCCCCAACCTCGACGAAGTGCGCTTGCTCACCGGCATCGAGGTGGTCGACGACGAGACCCAGCGCTCCGCTGCGCGGGCCCTGCACGCGATGGGTCCGCAGTGGTCCCTGGTCAAGGGTGGGCATCTGCGGACCTCTCCGCACAGCCCCGATCTGTTGTTCGACGGCAACGACTTCCACGAGTTCGACTCTGCGCGCATCGACACCGCCCACGACCACGGGGCGGGTGACACGCTGGCCGCGGCGGTGGCCAGCGCGCTGGCCCACGGCCACACCGTGCCCGAGGCGGTCGCGTTCGGGAAACGCTGGGTGACCGAATGTCTGAAGGCCGCCTATCCGCTGGGCCAGGGCCACGGCCCGGTGTCGGCGCTGTTCCGGCTCGGCGAATGCTAGCCGGACTCGACGACATGGCCGGCGTGGCCCATGAGCCGGCGGGCACGCCGGTGGGGGCGGTGGCGCTGACCCACGGCGCCGGCGGGAGCCGGGAGTCGCCGATGCTGATCGCGCTGTGCGACGAGTGGGCCCGGCGCGGGTGGCTGGCGGTGCGCTACAACCTGCCCTACCGGCGGCGCCGGCCGAAGGGACCGCCGTCGGGATCGGCGGCCGCCGACCAGGCCGGGATCGTCGACGCGGTCCAGACCGTCCGGGGCCTGGTCGACGGGCCGGTGCTGGCCGGCGGACATTCCTACGGCGGACGGCTCACGTCGATGGCCGTGGCGGACGGTCTGGTTGTCGACGTGCTGACGTTGTTCTCCTATCCGCTGCATCCGCCGGGCAAGCCGGAGCGGGCGCGCACCGAACATCTGCCCCGGATCACGGTGCCCACGGTGTTCACCCACGGCACCTCCGACCCGTTCGGCACCCTCGACGAACTGCGTCCGGCCGTCGAGCTGATTCCCGCCCCGACGCGGATCGTCGAGGTCACCGGTGCGCGGCACGATCTGAAGTCGAAAGCGCTGGACGTGCCCGCCGCGGCGGTCGACGCCGCGCTCGACCTGCTGGCCTGAGCGCCTCTCACGGGCGAAGGCGCCCCGGACCTCGGGTACCGTTTGTTCATGCCATCGGAGCATTTCGACGCGCTCATCGTGGGAGCCGGGTTCGCCGGGATCGGCGCTGCCATCCAGCTCAAACGCCTGGGATACCAGAACTTCGTGCTTCTCGACCGCGAGGACGACCTCGGCGGCACCTGGTACGTCAACCACTACCCGGGCCTGGCCGTCGATGTGCCGACCACCACGTATTCGTACTTCTTCGAACCGAACCCGAACTGGTCGCGGCTGTTCTCCACGGGAACCGAGATCAAGCAGTACGCCGACGCAGTCGCCGACAAATACGACATACGCCGGCACATCCGCTTCAACACCACCGTCGACGGTGCCCGCTGGGACCCCGACGCGTCGCTGTGGCGGGTGAACGTCTCCGACGGACCGGAACTGACCGCGCAGTTCCTGATCACCGCCACCGGGTTCCTGTCGCAGCCGAAGCTGCCCGACATCCCCGGTATCGAGAACTTCGCCGGCAAAGTGGTGCACACCACCGACTGGGACGACACCTACCGTCCCGACGGGGAGCGGATCGCGGTGATCGGCACCGGTGCCACCGCCGTCCAGCTGATTCCCGAGCTGGCCAAGACGGCCGCCGACCTGACCGTGTACCAGCGCACCCCGATCTGGGTGGCCCCCAAGCTGGACTTCCGGATCTCCGAACGCACCAAGCGGCTGTTCGCGCGCATGCCGTGGACACAGCGCATCGTCCGGGCGATCACCGACACCATCTACGAGGCGATGATCACCGTCGGGGTGGTGCACTACAAGGTTCCGCTGTTCCGCCGTCTCAACATCTCCGCGATGGACCTGTGCAAGATCAACCAGTTCATCGCGATCCGCGACAAGGAACTTCGGCGCCGGCTGACGCCCGACTACGACATCGGATGTAAGCGACCGACGTTCTCCAACAGCTACTTCCGCACTTTCACCAAACCGCACGTCCATCTGCAGACCGACGGCATCGACCACATCACCACCGACGGCATCGTCAACGCCGACGGCACCGAGACCGCCGTCGATACTCTGGTGCTGGCCACCGGTTTCGACCTGTGGGAAGCCAACTTCCCGGCCATCGAGGTGATCGGCCGCGACGGCCGCAATCTCGGGAAATGGTGGCGCGAGAACCGGTTCCAGGCCTACCAGGGCGTCTCGATGCCGTACTTCCCCAACTATCTGAGCCTGGCCAGTCCGTACGCGTTCCTCGGGTTGAACTTCTTCAACACCATGGAATACCAGATGCGGTTGATGGACCGGCTTTTCGGGGAGCTCGCGCGTCGCGGCGCGACCACGTTCGAAGTCACCGAAGCCGCCAACACCGCCTATCTGGACCGGATGACCGAACTGCTCGGCGACTCGCTGTGGACGCTGGGCAACTGTGCGGCGTCGCGGTCTTACTATTTCAATCCGCACGGGGAACCGAGCCTGCTGCGACCGATGTCCACGCGGGACGCCATCAAGGAAGCCTCGACGTTCCCGCTCAGCGATTACCAACTCACCTAGGAGCACTGTGTCCCAACAGAATTCCCGCGCTGCCACCATCGGCGGCCTGGCGCTGGCCGCGACCGGGCTGTCGCACTTCGTCGTCCCGCAGGCCTACGAGGAATTCACCAAGCCGGCGTTCCCGAACGACACCCGCAAGTACGTCTACATCGACGGCGCCATCGAGACCGCCGTCGGGCTGGGTATCGCCGCACCCAAGACCCGCAAGATCGCGCTCGTCGGCCTGGCCGGCTACCTGCTGTACCTGGGCGGCAACGTGGTGCGTAACCGCTGACCGCTGACACTGGGTCGACGCTGCCGCGTCGACTGGGCACGCTCGACGCCGTCACCCTCGGTCTCGGATCGATGGTCGGCGCGGGCATTTTCGTGGTGCTGGCTCCGGCCGCCGCCGCGGCCGGGCCGGCGCTGCTGATCGCCCTGGTGGTGGCCGCCGCGGTGGCCGTGTGCAACGGCCTGTCCTCGGCGCGACTGGCGGCGCGCTATCCCCGCTCGGGCGGGGCCTACGTGTACGGAACCGAACGGCTCGGGCCGTTCTGGGGCCACACCGCCGGGTGGAGCTTCATCGTCGGCAAGACCGCGTCGTGTGCCGCGATGGCGCTGACCGTCGGGCACTATGTGTGGCCGCAGCACGCCCGGCTGATCGCGGTTGCGGCCGTGGTGATCCTGACCGCGCTCGGTTGCGTCGGAGTGCAACGGTCCGCGGCGTTGACCCGGGTGATCGTGGTCTTCGTGCTGGGCGTGCTCGCCCTGGTGGTGGTCGCCGCACTGGGCTTCGGCGACGCCGACGCCGCCCGCCTGGCGCCGGACGGTGTCTCCGGGTACGGCGTGCTGCAGGCCGCCGGGCTGATGTTCTTCGCCTTCGCCGGCTACGCGCGCATCGCGACGCTGAGCGAAGAGGTCCGCGACCCGGAACACACCATCCCGCGGGCGGTGGCCTGGTCGTTGGCGATCGCGCTGGTGGTCTACGGCGTGGTCGCCGTGGCTGTGCTGGCCCAGCTGGGCAGCGAACAACTCGCCGACACGGCGGCCCCGCTGGTGGCTGCGGTGTCCGCGGCCGGGTTCCCGGCGTTGACGCCCGTGGTGACGGTCGGGGCGGCCGCCGGCGCCCTGGGGGCGCTGCTGGCTCTGCTGCTCGGTGTGTCCCGGACGACGCTGGCGATGGCGCGGGACCGTCATCTCCCGTCCGCGCTGGCCGTCCTCGATCCTCGTCGCGGCGCTCCGGTGCGCGCCCAACTCGTGGTCGGGGGCCTCGTCGCCGCCGTCGCCGCGGTGGCCGACGTGCGCGCGGTGATCGGGTTCTCGTCGTTCGGGGTGCTGCTGTACTACGCGGTCGCCAACGCGTCGGCCTGGACTCTGGGGACCCGACGCACGCTGCCGACGGCCGGGTTGATCGGCTGCGTCGTACTGGCCTGCACGCTGCCGTGGACGTCGGTGGTCGCGGGCGCCGCGGTCGTGGCGGCCGGCATGGTCGTGTACTGGACTGGCGGTGCGCGCACGCATGGTGTGTAGTCGCTTCCGTGCTCACCTGGAGACCCGTCGAATCCCGCACCGATCCTGACTTCGTCGTCGCCCCCGACGAACGTCTGAGCTGGCCCCGCACGATCGGGCTGGGTGCTCAGCACGTCGTGGCGATGTTCGGCGCCACCTTCCTCGTGCCGGTCCTGACCGGCTTCCCTCCGGCGACGACGCTGCTGTTCTCCGGTGTGGGCACGGTGCTGTTCCTGCTCATCACCGGCAATCGGCTGCCGAGCTACCTGGGCTCCAGCTTCTCGGTGATCGCGCCGGTGGTGGCCGCCGTCGCGTCGGGCGGTACCGGCAGCGCACTGGGTGGGATCGTGGCCGTGGGCCTGCTGCTGATCCTCGTCGGCGGCGTCGTGCATCTGGCCGGCACCCGGTGGCTGGACCTGACGCTGCCGCCGGTGGTCACCGGCGCGGTGGTCGCGCTGATCGGCTTCAACCTGGCGCCTGTGGCCAAGGACAACTTCGAGAAAGGGCCGCTGCTCGGGTCCGTCACGCTGGTACTGCTGGTGGGCGCGCTGGCGTTCTTCCGCGGGATGATCGGCCGGCTGGCGATCTTCCTCGCCGTCGTGGCGGCGTACGTCCTGGCTCTGGTGCTCGGGGAAGTCGACACCACCGGCATCTCCGAGGCCGCCTGGTTCGGGTTGCCGGAGTTCCAGACACCGACGTTCACCCTCGGAGTGTTGCCGATGTTCCTGCCGGCGGTGATCGCGCTGATTGCCGAGAACATCGGCCACGTGAAGTCGGTCGGGCAGATGACCCGCACCGACATGGATCCGTTGATGGGTCGCGCGCTGGCCGCCGACGGGGTGGCCACCACGCTGGCCGGATTCGGCGGCGGGTCGGCGACCACCACCTACGCGGAGAACATCGGCGTGATGGCGGCGACCCGCGTCTATTCGACGGCCGCGTACTGGGTGGCCGCCGCCGTCGCGATCGCGTTGTCGTTGTGTCCCAAGGTCGGCGCCGTCATCGTCGCGATCCCCGCCGGCGTGCTCGGCGGCGCCACCGTGGTGCTCTACGGCCTGGTGGGCATCCTCGGGGTGCGGATCTGGCTGACCAACCACATCGACTTCTCCAAGCCGATCAACCAGATGACCGCGGCCATTCCACTGATTATTGGCATCGCCGACTTCACCTGGCAGCTCGGCAGCCTCACGTTCACCGGTATCGCGCTGGGCTCGATCGCCGCGCTGGTGATCTACCACGGCATGCGGCTGCTGGGCTACCGATCAGCGGAGAGCGCGGTGCACGATGAAGCCGAAAGCCGCTGACCTAGCTCAGGATTCGTCGAGTGTGTGGCGTGTGCGGTCTTCCCGCAGCGGAATACCGTTGCGCCCACGCTGATTCTGCGCGTACAGGCCGACCACGTAACCGACGCCGCTGCCGTGGATCTCCATGGCGGTGCGGTCGATGTTGTCGAGGGTGTCGGTGTCCTTGTGGTAGTTCGGGTCGAACGGTTCGTCGGCGCGACCGCCCCACAGATCCGCTTCCTCGGCACTCATCTTGTCCTCGGCACCGGAGAACAGGCCGCCGGCCGGGACCCCGGCGCGAGTGAAGGCCTCGTAGTCCGATCGTCCGTCGAAGAAGGTGTCCCGCGCCGCCTTCCCGGCACCCTCGAGGTACGCGACCAGCGTGCGCTCGATACCGGCGGATCCTTCCGGCGTGCGGGGCACCGGCAACCTCGGATCGGGGCGCGCGGACAGGTTGCCGTCGTAGGTGAAGTAGCCGGGGTTGGGCGAGCCGATCATGTCGAAGTTCAGGTACAGCGCAATGTCTTTGAGTTCCTCGATGCTGAGTGACCCGACATAGTCCTGCGAGCCGAGCAGCCCGTTCTCCTCGGCACCCCAGAACGCGAACCGGACGGCATTCTCGACGGCCGGGGAACTGCCGAGTTGCAGCGCGGTCTCGAGGACCGCCGCAACCCCGGAACCGTTGTCGTTGATGCCGGGCCCCTCGGCCACGCTGTCCAGGTGCGCGCCGACCACCACCACGTCGGTGGTCGAGCCGGTACGGGTCTGGGCAATCACGTTGCGGGTGTTCTCGGTTCGGACTCCGGCGTTCATCGTGATCGTCGTCGGGGCGTCGGCGCGGGCGCGCAGTTCTTCCCCGGCGTTTCTGCCGACGCCGATCACCGGGATCTTGACGTCGGTGCCGTCACCGAGAGTGCCTCCGACGAGCTCGTCGGGATTGGTGTTGTCCGCCACGATGAGTGCCACCGCACCGCGCTCGGCGGCGACGGCCTGTTTGGCGCCGAACGGGCACGAGCCTCGATCCACCAGCACCACGGCCCCCTGCACCGGCAGGCCGTCGTAGTCCTCGACGGTGCAGCCGGGGGTCTCCTCGACACGCGCGGCCACCAGCGGTCCTGCGACACCTTCCGGCGGTGTGCCGATGGTGAACTCGAGTGGCCGCGCCGGGACTTTCGCGTCGGCAACCGTCAGCGACGGCTCGTCGGCCCACGGCAGCCGCACCTCGAACTCGGGTGTCTTGACGTCGAAACCCTTGTCGCGCAACGCTTTGGCCACGTAGTCGACGCTGGCGCCGTAACCGGGCGTGCCCAGCGCGCGGTTGCCGCCGTGGGCGTCGGCGATCTCCTGCAACTTCTCCAGGTGCGCCATGGTCGCGTCGGCAGTGACCTTGTCGGCCAGCGACTCGGCGAACTCTGTGGCCGCTGCCGGGTTCGGGGAGGGCACCGCCACCGGTCGGGCGGCGTCTTGGTTGCAGCCCCCGATCGCCAGGACGGCGACGGACAGCACGGCGACGGACAGTTTCCTCCGGGTCACGGCCACCACGTTAGCGTGACCGCACGAAGTCCAGGATTGCCGTGGCGACCACGTCCGGCCGCTCGATCTGCAGGAAGTGGCCCGCGGCCGGCACGAACTGCACGCGGCTACCGGGCGGCAGCACCGAGGTGATCGGTTTGGCGTATTCGGCCAGCATGGCGCCGTCCTGCTCGCCGTGCATGTGCAGGATCGGTACCCGCGGCAACTCGAAGCGGTGCGAGTGCAGTTCGGCGTAGCGCGGCAGCGGACCGCCGGGCCGCACCAGCGCGCGGTAGTACCCGACCGCAGCCTGGCGGTGGGCCAGAGTCGGCAGGGCCGCCAGCGCGGCCTCCAGTTCGGCGGTGGTGTCGTAACCGGGCGGACCCCAGTCGCGCCAGAGCCGGCGGATGACGCGCGGCAGCACCCGCTCGGGGGCGCCCGGTACCTGGAAGAACTGGATGTACCAGCTCTTGCGGAGCTGGCGCGGCAGCATCTGCAGTTGACGGCCGACCGGTCCGCGCGTCCGGTTGATCGCGGCCACCGGCGGCACGGCCAACGAGACATGCTTGACGAACGGCGATTCCGGGTGCGCGGCGATGCCGTTTCCGGCGAACGCACCCCAGTCGTGGCCGATCAGGATCGCGTCGTCGGGTGCACCGAGATGCTTGTACACCGCCAGCGCGTCGAACATGAGCGCGCCGATGTGATAGTCGCCGTCGGCGGCCGGGCCGGTGGGCGCGTAGCCGCGCATGAACGGTGCCACGACGCGCAGACCCTGCTCGGCAAGCAGCGGCGCCAGCCGGCCCCATCCCCACGCGCTGTCGGGGAAGCCGTGCAGACACAGCGCCAGGCGTCCGTCCTCGGGTCCCCAGGCCAGCGCGGCGACCTCGAGGTGGGGCAGCGTCAGCGACAATCTCTGCGGCATCGTCACGTCGTCGTCAGCCTTTCTTCGCGGCGGGCCTCGCCTCCGGCAGTGTAGTGGCACCGCGGATAGTCGATTTTTGCGTAGCGCACTACGCATGCCGTGTTCCCGCAGCAGGGCCACGATTCCGGCATGTGGTCCAAAAACGCAATCGTGGTCCTGGCGATCGTCTGTGCCGGATGCGGCGGTGAGGGTGTCCGGGGCGGTGGGTCGTCGGCCGAACACCGGCCGCATGAACCCGTCCCCGGGGCCCCGGCGCCCATTCCCGGCGTGGCGCCCGAGTTGGGGCCGATTCCCGGCGTGGCGCCGATCCCCGGCGTGACCGCGGAGCCGACGATCGCGCCAGAGCCGTCGACCGAACCGTCGGACACCGGTGAACCCGTCGATCCCCCGATACAGCAGGGGGTCGGCATTCCGTGACCACGAGCGACACCTCCGGTTTCCGTTCAGACGTCAAGTCTCTGATCGAGACAGCCGCTGGCATAGCAGGATTCGGCGCAGTTCTCTCGGCTCTGATGTTCTACTTCGGCTGGGTTCGCACCCGGGTGCTGTTCGACACCTTCGGTGTGCCGGTGAGCCTTCTGGACTACAGCACCTCTGACTATGTGATGCGCAGTGCCGAGGTCTTCTTCAAACCTGCGGTGTGGACGATCCTGGCCGTGGGTGCGCTGGCGGCGATGTCCGCGGCGCTGCGCTGGAACGAAGCCAACACCGCGTCCGACGCTGTGCGCAGGAGCGTACGCATCGCGTTGGCTGTTACGACAGCGGGCTTGCTGGTGTGGGGGGTCCTGGGAATCGCCGGCTACGCCGAACCGATGGCCAGCGCCGTGATGCTGTGCCTCAGTGGCGCCTTGGTCGTCATGCAGTTCGTGCTGTACCGGACCAGCACCCGCTTCCGGCCATCGGTGACCGTCCTGGCGGTGGGCGTGCTGCTGGTGCTGGCCGCAGCCTTCTGGGCGGTGTCGATCTACGCCGGTCAGGTGGGCGCAGCGGTCGCCGAGGATATTCGCTCAGGGCGGCTGCCGCGCCCGGCGACCCTGGTCACCAGCACCACTGACCTCGGCATCGCCGGTGCCCAGCAGCCGACATGCCAGACAGGACAGAACGGCCACACGTGCCGGTACAGCTATCTCGGCTACTCGGTTCTCACCTATGCCAACGACCGGTGGTTCCTCATCCGGCAACCGTCACCGCCGGGCGTCCCTACTGTGGTTCTGCCGGACACCGACTCTGTCCGAGTCGATGTGGCCGGGTCCTAAGGGTTCGCCGACTCCACGGTCATCACCGGCGGCTGGTCACGCTCCGGGTAGCCGTCGAGTCCCACGGGGCGGTAGTCGGGCAGTGTCTGCAGACGGAAAAGCGCACTCGACGAGACGAATTCGTTCCCGCGGTGCGACGTGCCCAGCGTCCGCCGGTGACGGCGGATGCACCGGTACATCCCGGTGCGCGAGTCACTGAAGCCGGCCAGCGGGTCCGGGGCAACCCGAGTCAGCTGTTCTGTCTCCGACGAGGTCGAGTCCACGCCGCGGGTGAATGCCTCTGGTGTGAAACGCAATCCGCACCCACGGGCCCGAGAAACCATCCACAGCAGCGGGATGTCACTGAGCCCGTGCTCGGGATTGCCTCCCCCGACGTCGCAATGCACGCCGCTGAACCACACTTGTTCGAGCACCTGCTGCGCACGCGCCTCCGGTTGCCGCGTCCACAGCGTGGGCTCGAACGGCCCCCGCTGTTCGTCGATCGCGAGCGCGTGGAAGGCCGCATCCACATGGCTGCTGAGCTCCGTGTCGTGGAACTGCCAACGACGGTTGATCCAGCTGCTCAGCAGCAGACCGTTCAGCGGAACGCCCAAGGCGCCCACCGTGTCCCAGACCCCGATGAACCGGATCCGGGGCTCGTGCGAATAGGCGCGCCGGAAAAGCGATGCCTCCACACTCCTGGGCCGGGTGCCGGGCTTCTTGCTGCGGTACAGGTCATACGCCTCGTCGACGCGGTCACTCTCCGAACGGCGCAGGATGCCGCAGTTGCGGACGAATCCGGCGGTGCTGCGCGCGGTGAACGCGCCGCGACTGAACCCGAAGAAGTAGAGCCGATCACCTGGTTCGTAGTTCTCCACGAGGAACCGGTAGACCTGGCGCACATTGCGCGACAATCCGTACCCGAAGGCGCCGCCCCGGAAGCGCTCCCCGACCGAGGACCCGACGCCCCGGTGGTAGAGGGTCCGTTGGGGCTCGCCGCTGTCGTTCGTCTCGGCCACCGCCAACGCGACCTTCGTGACGTTGGTCGGCCTTTTCTGGTCTGGGGTGTTCCACGTGCCGTCACAGCACAGGACAAGGCTCTTGGGCATGGGTTCCCTCCTCGGCGAGCGCGTCACCTTCAACGATGAGTGTGTGCAGCGCCGGCCGCAATGGGCCTCAGTAGCCCGCTACGCAATTCGTTGTCACGCGTCCCGTCGATGAACCGTGATCACCGCCGCGGCGAAGACCAACCCGACGAGCCCCGCGAAGTACAGCAGGGATCCGACCGGCCCCCACGGGATGACGTAGGACGGGAACAGCCACGACACGTCGAGAAACCGGTACATGTTGGCGAACGGCAGGTACGGCCCGATCTGAGCGCCGCGACCCGGCAGGTTGCCCAGCAGTGGTTCCACCAGCAGGGGCCACAGCAGCAGCACCGCGACCGCGCCGGCGGTGTGCCGCACCAGCCCGGCCACCCCGACACCGAGGACCGCAGCCAGCGCCGCGTACAGCGCGACCCCACCGGCGGTCGGCAACAGGTCCGAGGTGACGGTGCGCCCGGCCTGCGGCGGGGCGACCACGCGGACCACTGCCGCCGATCCCAGCACCATCAACACGGCGCTGATGCTCGAATACAGGGCAGCCACAATCGCTTTCGCACTCATCACCACCGCGCGGCGCGGCTGCGCCTGGAAGGTGGTGGCGATCATCGAGCTGCGGTACTCACCGGTCAGCGTCATCGCCGCCAGCACCGTGAGCACCGGGACACCGAAGACGACGACGCCCATCGCCGCGGTGGCGGCGGTCAACCGTTCGTAGTCATAGGCCACCGAAGCCTGCAGTGCGGCGATCCCCAGGCTCAACACCGCGGCCACCGCTGCCGACCACAACGTCGACCGCACGGTGAGCAGTTTGATCCGCTCCGCCTCGATCGTGCTGAGTAGCGTCATCCGCGCCGCCCCCGGTACTGGGTGACCTCTTCGGTCGAGGACAGGTAGGCCTGCTCCAAGGAAACCTGTTGGGCGCAGAGTTCGTACACGGTGATGCCGTGCCGGCCGGCCAGGTCACCGACGACGTCGGTGGTGCTGTCGGCCACCGTCAGCGCGTCGGGTTCGTCGCGCACGGTGAACCCGGCGCGGATCAGCGCGTCGCGCAGCTCCGCCAGTTGCGGGCTGCGCACCCGCACGGTCGCGGCGCCCGAGCGGTCCAGGAACTCCGCGACGGTGGTCGACGCGATGAGCCGGCCCTGTCCGATCACGACCAGCCGGTCGGCGGTGTTGGCCATCTCGGAGAGCAGATGGCTCGAGACGAACACCGTGCGGCCCTGGCCGGCCAGCTCACGCATCAGCGTGCGCACCCAGTGGATGCCTTCGGGGTCCAGCCCGTTGACCGGTTCGTCGAACAGCAGCACCGGCGGGTCACCGATCAGTGCGGCCGCGATACCCAGCCGCTGGCTCATGCCCAGCGACAGCGTGCCGGCTTTCGCACCGGCGACCGCGGCCAGGCCGACCATGTCGAGGACCTCGTCGACCCGCCTGCGTGGGATGCGGTTGGCCGCGGCGATCCAGCGCAGATGGTTGCGCACCGAGCGGGTGGGGTGGACCTGGCGGGCATCGAGCAGCGCGCCGACGGTCCGCAGCGGGTCGGTCAGCGCACGGTAGGGCCGGCCGTCGATGGTCGCCGATCCCGATGTGGGCCGATCGAGGCCCAGGATCATCCGCATGGTGGTGGTTTTCCCGGCACCGTTGGGGCCGAGGAACCCGGTGACCACCCCGGGTTCGACCGTGCAGGTCAGGCCGTCGACGGCGCGGGTGCGTCCGTAGTCCTTGGTCAGCGCGCGCAGTTCGATCATCGGGACACCGCCGCGACGACGAGGTCGGCGACGGCGCGCATGCCCGCGGCGTTCGGATGCAGGGGTGCGGGCCGGCCCGGCAACGGCCAGCCGAACGGGGTGGTCCAGGGTTGCGGCGCCCATGCGTGGTGGTCACGGCTGGCGGCCGCGGCGCGCACCAGTCCGCAGCCGGTCGCTGCCGCGGCCTCGGCGGTCAGGTGCTCGAGGGTGTCGGCGAGGTGACGGGCCAGCCTCGCGTCGGCGTCCCGCAGCGGCGGGTGGGCCGGCAGCAGGGTCAGATAGTCGACGAACAGGACCGTGGCGTCCGGTGCGCGGGTGCGCAGCGCGTTCCCGACGGCGATCAGCGAGTCACCCACCTCGTCGAGCGCACGTTGCCGGGCCTGAGGGTCGAGCAGATCGCGAATCTTGGCGCCCAGCAGCGGAATCGACTGGACAACCCGGGGCAGGCCGGCGGCGAACAGCATCGGGACGTAGCCGATGTCGTTGCCGCCGATCGTCACCGTCACCAGTGTCTCCGACCCGTCGAGTGCGTCGATCTGCGGGGCCGCCCCGTGTTGCCGTTCGGTCAGGACGTGGGCGGTGGTGGCACCGGAGTAAGTGACGTCCACCAGATGCAGGCCGAGACGCGCGGCGACCAGGTGCGGGTAGTTGCGGGCCGAGCGGCCCGCGCGCCGCGGCGAGCCGGGTGCGCGCGGTCGGATACCGGGCCCGGCCGCCATCGAACTGCCCAGCGCTACATACCGATCCATGTCAGCGGGCCGGACTGGAGGCGTGCGCCCAGAACCGCTTCGGGATCCGCCCGGCACGCCGGGCCAGGTAACCGGCCTTGACCGCGGCCGCCATGGCGGTGGCCATCGCCGGCGGGTCGGCGGCCCGCGTGACCGCGCTGGCCAGAAGCACGGCGTCGCAGCCGAGTTCCATGGCCAGGGCGGCGTCGCTGGCGGTGCCGATGCCGGCGTCGAGGATCACCGGCACCGACGCCGCATCGACGATCATCTCGATGTTGTGTGGGTTCGAGATCCCCAGGCCGGTGCCGATGGGTGAGCCCAGCGGCATCACCGCCGCGCAACCGGTGTCTTCGAGGCGGCGCGCCAGCACGGGGTCGTCGTTGGTGTAGGGCAGCACCACGAATCCGTCGTCGACGAGTTGCTCTGCGGCCCGGACCAATTCGACGGCGTCGGGCAGCAATGTGCGTTCGTCGGCGATGACCTCCAGCTTGACCCAGTGGGTGCCCAGCGCTTCCCGGGCCAACTGGGCGGTCATCACCGCTTCGGCCGCTCCGCGGCATCCGGCGGTGTTGGGCAGCGGCGTGATGCCCAGCTTGTTGAGCAGATCCAGGACGCCGGTGCCACCGTCAGCGTCGACGCGGCGCATCGCGACGGTGGTCAGTTCGGTCTCCGACGCGACGAGGGCCTCTTCGAGGACGGCGAGGCTGGCGGCTCCGCCGGTGCCGAGGATCAGCCGTGACCCGAACTCGCGTCCGGCGATGCTCAGCTTCGCGGTGGCGGGCTCCGCGGTGGTGGATTCAGCCACCCTGCACCGCCGCCACCACTTCCACTTTCGCGCCGTCGACCAGGGCGGTGTCCCATTCCGAGCGGGGCATCACCGACCAGTCCACGGCGACGGCGATGCCCTTCTCCGGGTAGCCGAGATGGTCGAGCAGCGAGGCGATGGTGGTGCTCTCGGCGACTTCGACGGATTCGTCGTTCACGGTGACTTTCATCAGGCCACTCCCACTTTCGTACTCCACTGGTGTTCGATCGGTTCTTCGCCACGCAGGTGCGACGCGATCGCCTCGGCGGTCCACGGCGCCAGCAGGAACCCGGACCGGCCGTGCCCCGTGGCGACCAGCGTGTGATCGTCGAGCCGGCCGACCAACGGCATGTTGTCCGGTGTCATCGGACGTAGCCCGGCAGCACATTCGGCGAGTTCGTACTCACCGAGCGCCGGCATCACGGCGCATGCGTCGTCGAGCAGTTCCCGCACCCCGGTCACCGCGGGTGCGGTGTCACGGCCGTGCTCGTACTGCGTCGCACCGACCACCACGCCGTCGGCGCGCGGCACCAGGTATACCTGGCGACCGTGTACGCGGGCCCGGATGACGCGTCGCGGCACCGGCATACATCCGCGCCGCCACCGCAACCGCAACACCTCGCCCTTGACCGGGCGCACCGCCAGTCCCGGCCACAAGGCCGGAGCGTCGATGCCGTTGGCGATCACCACCGCATCGGCCGAGCGCGCGTCCTGCAGCGTCGACACCGGCGCGGCCCAGGCGACGCCGAGCCGTTCGCAGTGCGCCGCCAGGGCGGCGACGACGCCGCGGTTGTCCACCGCGAGCTCGGTGTCGGCGACGAATCCGTGCCGGATCCCTTGGGCCAGAGACGGTTCCAGATCACGGGCCGACCTGGTGAGGGTGACGGGATGGCCCTGCGCAGACAACCACTCCCCGACCGTCTGCAGGTCCTCGACGTCGGCGCGGTCGACGGCCACCACCAGCGAACTGCGGGCGGTGACCACCTCGTCGGGCAGGCCGTCCAGAAACCCGTTGCGCCACAGCTCCAATGAGGCCAGACCGAGTGCGAGCAGACGTTCCTCACCGGGCCAGCCCTCGCTGTGCGGCGCCAGCATGCCCCCGGCGACCCACGAGGCGCCGGGGTCGTCGCCGCGGTGGACCCGGACCGTCCATCCGTCCTGCGCGGCGCGGCGCGCCACTGCCAGCCCGATCACGCCGCCGCCGATGACGGCCAGCGACCCTCGAGACCCGCTGGGCATCTGGATCCTCCCTTCGCCGGCATGACCCGGATCAGGTGTGACGGTCAGAGCCGGCGCGCTCACTCTCAGTCCCCGGACCCGGGACTCCCGTGTGGTGGTGTCGTTCGGGGACCAGCCTACTGATCGTGCCGACACCGCGTTAACGTTCGGGCTGTGCCCCCCGCCGCATCCCGCCTCGAATCCAGCCGTCTGTACCTGTGCACCGACGCCCGCCGCGAACGCGGAGATCTGGCCGATTTCGCCGACGCGGCGCTGGCCGGTGGCGTCGACATCATCCAGCTGCGAGACAAGAACTCCGCGGGCGAGCAGCGGTTCGGGCCGCTGGAGGCCCGTCAGGAACTCGAGGCGCTCGAGGTGCTCGCCGACGCGGCACGCCGCCACGGGGCGCTGTTGGCCGTCAACGACCGGGCCGACATCGCGCTCGCGGCCGGCGCCGACGTGCTGCACCTGGGCCAGGACGACCTGCCGCTGGACGTCGCCCGCGGCATCGTCGGGTCGCGGGTGATCGGCCGCTCCACCCACGACGTCGCGCAGGTCGACCGAGCGCTGCGCGAGGACGTCGACTATTTCTGTGTCGGACCGTGCTGGCCCACCCCGACCAAACCCGGCCGACCGGCGCCGGGCCTGGACCTGGTGCGGGCGGCCGCGGCGCGCGACACCGCCAAGCCGTGGTTCGCGATCGGCGGCATCGACGCGGAGCGGTTGCCCGAGGTGGTGGCCGCCGGTGCCCGCCGCGTCGTGGTGGTGCGGGCCATCACCGCAGCCGACGACCCGAAGGCGGCCGCCGAGAATCTGCGGGCGGCGCTCTAGCTGCGGTCCTCGACCAGCAGTGGGATCGACGCGGCGACCTCGCGCAAACGCGCCCAGCTGGCCGCGAAACCCGGGTGCAGCGGCAGGTCGGCGACTTCGTCCTCGGCCACCCACCGCAGCTCGGCGCTCTCCTGGTTCGGCACCGTCTCGAGCAGTTCCTCGGCGTCGGCGATGACGGTGGTGTAGCTCCAGCCGGTGACCTCGGCGGTCACCACGGTGGTGCGCACCGTCAGCTGTTCGGGCGGCAGGCCGGCTTCCTCGATCGCTTCCCGGATGGCCGCCTCCTCGGCGGTCTCGTGGCTGTCGCGGGCTCCGCCCGGCAAACCCCACGTGCCGCCCTGATGGCTCCACGGGGCGCGGTGCTGCAGCAGCACCGCGGCGGTGCCGTCCGCACGCGGAGCCCGGAGCAGCAGTCCCGCGGCGCCGTGCCGTCCCCAGTAGGCAGCACCGTTGCCCGACACGACCCAGCCGTCACCGTCCCCACGCACGCGTTCAGGATAGGGAACTGAATTCCTACACGCCGCACGGTCAGCTCTTAGACTTCTTTCATAGAGTTGGCCGAGTGGGTACCGAGATCGAGACCAAGGTGAGGTCCGCCCAGACGTGACTGTGGAGTTGGCGCATCCCTCGACCGAACCTCTGGCGTCGCGGTCGCCGACGGGCCGGGCCCATCCGCGCTGGTGGTTCCTGTGGACGACACCCGGCCGAATCCTCAGCATCGGGCTGGTACTGGCCACCCTGGTGATCGCCAGCGCCTTCGCGACCTCGACCACGATCAACGAGCGGCAGCAGGCGTTGACCACGGTGCTCAACCACACCGAGCCGCTGGCGTTCGCCGCCGGCCAGCTCTACACCACCCTGTCGGTCGCCGACGCCGCGGCGGCCACCGCGTTCATCGCCGGCACCGAACCGCGGGCGGTGCGGCAACGCTACGAGCAGGCCATCACCGACGCCGCGGTCGCCGTCACCCGCTCCTCGAGCGGTCTGACCGACGAGGACCTGGTACAGCTGCTGGGCCGGATCAACGCCCGGCTGGCCGTCTACACCGGGCTGGTCGAGACCGCGCGGACCAACAACCGCGCCGGCAATCCGGTCGGCTCGTCCTACCTCTCCGAAGCGTCGTCGATGATGCAGCAGGAGATCCTGCCCGACGCCCAACTGCTCTACGAGGCGACCTCGGCTCGGGTGGACGCCGAGACCACGGCGTCGGCGCGCATCCCGGCCCCGGTCATCCTGGTGGTGGTCGCCACGCTGCTGTTCGGGGTGTTCGCCAACCGGTGGATGGCCAAGCGCACCCGGCGGCGCGTCAACATCGGCTTCGTGGCCGGCGGGCTGGCAGTGTTGATCATGCTGATGTGGGTGGGCACCGCGTTGATCATGTCGACCGGCGACAGCCGCTCGGCCAAGGAGACCGCGGCCGAGTCGCTCAAGACGGTCACCACGATGGCCATCACCGCCCAGCAGGCCCGCGCCGACGAGACGTTGTCGCTGATCCGGCGCGGCGACGAGAACGTCCGCAAGCAGTCGTACTACCAACGGATCGAGACCATGCAGGAGCAGCTGACCCGCTACCTCGAGCGGGACGATTCGATCGACAAGACCGACCTGGCCGATGCACAGCAGCTGCTGGAGCGCTGGCGCGCCGCCGACGACCGGATCAGCGCCTACATCGCGGTCGGCAACTACCAGGCCGCCACCCAGGTGGCGCTGGGCACCGGCGAGGACGACTCCACGCCGGCGTTCGACAAACTCGACGAGGCGCTGACCAAGGGCATCGAACAGAGCCGCAGCCAGCTGCGCAACGAGATCCTCGACGCCCGGCGGGTGCTCTCGGGGGCGACGGTGGGCGCCGCGGCGCTGTCGGTGGCGGCGGCGATCGCGGTGGCGTTGGGGATCTGGCCGAGATTGAGTGAGTACCGCTAGTGATGAGCGCTTGCGCGAAGAACAGAGGGCACTGATGAGCGCTTGCGCGAAGAAGCTGGGCGCGGTGGTGGCCGCGCTCGTCCTCAGCGGATGCGGGCAGACGGCACCGGTGGTCCCGACACCGACTGTGACGCTGGCACCACCCACGCCGGCCGGCATGGAGGAGATGCCGCCCGAACCGGCACGCCCGCCGACCACGGCCGACGACAGCTGCAACCGCACGCAGAGCCTGCGGCCCTTCAACACCAAGGCCGAGGCCGACGAAGCCGTCGCCAACATCAAGGACCGCGGCCGGCTCATCGTCGGGCTGGACATCGGCAGCAACCTGTTCAGCTTCCGTGATCCGATCACCGGTGAGATCACCGGTTTCGACGTGGACATCGCCGGTGAGATCTCCCGCGACATCTTCGGCACTCCCTCGCAGGTGGAGTACCGCATCATGTCGTCGGCCGACCGGATCGAGGCGTTGCGCAACAACGAGGTCGATGTGGTGGTCAAGACCATGACCATCACGTGTGAGCGCAAGAAGCTGATCGACTTCTCCACGGTGTATCTGACGGCACGCCAGCGGATCCTGGCACCGCGCGGCTCCAATATCCGCCAGGCGTCGGACCTGTCCGGCAAGCGGGTCTGTGTCGCCAAGGGCACCACGTCGCTGGAGCGCATCCAGCAGATCGCGCCGCCGCCGATCATCGTCGGTGTGGTGACGTGGGCCGACTGCCTGGTCGCGTTGCAGCAGCGGCAGGTCGACGCCGTCAGCACGGACGATTCGATCCTGGCCGGCCTGGTGTCGCAGGATCCGTATCTGCACATCGTGGGCCCGACGATGAACCAGGAGCCCTACGGCATCGGGGTCAACCTCGACAATCCGGGCCTGGTGCGGTTCGTCAACGGCACGCTGGAACGGATCCGCCGCGACGGCACGTGGTACACGTTGTACCGCAAGTGGTTGACGGTTCTGGGCCCGGCACCGTCACCGCCCGCGGCGAGGTACTCGGACTGATGGCAGACGACTACAGCGACGAGACGACCGGGGATCTGGAGCAGGATCCCGGTACCCAGCCCGCCACTTTCGACGACCTGGGCATGGACTCGATGTCCACGCTGCGGCCGATGGCCACCCAGGCGGTGTTCCGTCCGCACTTCGACGACGATGACGACGGCGAATCGGTGCACACCGGTGACACCGAGCCGCAGGACACCGTCATGACGCTGACCCGGGCGCTGTCGCGGACCCGGCGGCTGGGCGGCGGGCTGGTGGAGATCCCGCGGGTGCCGGCCCGAGATCCGTTGACCGCGTTGATGAGCGACCCCGTCGTGGCCGAATCGAAACGGTTCTGCTGGAACTGCGGCCGACCCGTGGGCCGGTCTGACCGCGAGGGGCGGGCGCCGTCGGAAGGCTGGTGTCCGCACTGCGGTTCGGCGTATTCGTTCCTGCCGCAGCTGGCGGTCGGGGACATCGTCGCCGACCAGTACGAGATCAAGGGCTGCATCGCCCACGGCGGGCTCGGGTGGGTGTATCTGGCGTTCGACAAGAACGTCAACGACCGGCCGGTCGTGCTCAAGGGGCTGGTGCACTCAGGCGACGCGGAAGCGCAGGCGATCGCGATGGCCGAGCGCCAATTCCTCGCCGAGGTCACCCATCCCGGCATCGTGAAGATCTACAACTTCGTCGAACACGAGGACAAGCACGGCAACCCGGTCGGCTACATCGTGATGGAGTACGTCGGCGGCACCTCGCTCAAGCAGGCCATTCACCAGTCCCGTGGGCAGCGCAGCCGGCTGCCGGTCGCCGAGGCCATCGGCTTCATGCTCGAGATCCTGCCCGCCCTGGGCTATCTGCACTCGATCGGGCTGGTGTACAACGACCTCAAACCCGAGAACCTCATGGTCACCGAGGATCAGCTCAAACTGATCGACCTCGGTGCGGTGTCGCGCATCAACTCGTTCGGCTATCTGTACGGCACCCCGGGCTACCAGGCTCCCGAGATCGTGCGCACCGGACCCACCGTCGCGACCGACATCTACACCGTCGGCCGGACTCTGGCGGCGTTGACGTTGCGCCTGCGTACCCGCAAGGGCCGCTACGTCGACGGGCTGCCCGAGGACGATCCGGTGCTGGCCGAGTACGACTCGTTCGGCCGGCTGCTGCGCCGAGCGACCGACCGGGACCCGCGGCGGCGTTTCCAGTCCGCCGACGAGATGTCCAGCCAGTTGATGGGCGTGCTGCGTGAGGTCGTCGCCCAGGACACCGGTATTCCGCGTCCCGGTCTGTCGACGGTGTTCAGCCCGTCGCGTTCGACGTTCGGCGTGGATCTGCTGGTCGCCCACACCGACGTCTATCTCGACGGGCAGGTGCATTCGGAGAAGCTCACCGCCGCGGAGATCGTGCGTGCGCTGCCGGTGCCGCTGGTCGATCCGACCGACGTCGGTGCCGCGGTGCTGTCGGCGAACGTGCTCAGCGAACCGGTCCAGACGCTGGACTCGTTGCGCGCGGCCCGGCACGGCGCACTGGATTCCGAAGGGGTGGATCTCAGCGAGTCGGTGGAGCTGCCGCTGATGGAGGCCCGCGCGCTGCTCGATCTGGGGGACGTGGCCAAGGCGACCCGCAAGCTCGACGAGCTGGCGAAACGGGTCGGCTGGCGCTGGCGGCTGGCGTGGTTCCGCGCGGTCTCCGAGTTGTTGACCGCTGACTACGATTCGGCGACAAGGCATTTCACCGAAGTGCTGGACACCCTTCCCGGTGAGCTGGCCCCCAAACTCGCGCTGGCAGCGACCGCGGAGCTGGCCGGCACCGCTGACGAACGCACCTTCTACAACACGGTGTGGTCGACCGACAACGGTGTCATCTCCGCCGGGTTCGGACTGGCGCGCGCCCAGTCGGCGGCCGGTGAACGGGACGCAGCGGTGCGCACCCTCGACGAAGTACCGGCCACCTCAAGGCATTTCACCACCGCACGGCTCACCAGCGCAGTGACGCTGCTGTCCGGCCAGTCCAGCAGCGAGATCACCGAGCAGCACATCCGCGACGCCGCACGGCGGGTCGAGGCGCTGCCCGACACCGAACCCCGCGTGCTGCAGATCCGGGCGCTGGTGTTGGGGACCGCCATGGACTGGCTGGCCGACAACACCGCCAGCACCAACCACATCCTCGGCTTCCCTTTCACCGAACACGGCCTGCAACTCGGAGTGGAGGCCGCGCTGCGCAGCCTCGCCCGGGTCGCCCCGACCCAGGCGCACCGGTACGCGTTGGTCGATCTGGCCAACAGTGTGCGACCGATCTCGACCTTCTGATTCGGAATCCGTTGCGCCGGCCCGGAAAAATACATCGATGTGCTTTGATCGGGTCCGGCAACTGCCGCGGCATTTGCCGATAGATGCAGGTGGTGAGCGTTTTGTGTGCTGATTGAAACGATATGGTCAAGCCACTGATTCCGTAGTAGGGTATTTCCACCTGGTTGAGAGAAGAGCCAGTTCGGTGACGTCATCGGCGCCAGTCGCTCGAGCGGCCGGCGTGACGGCTTTGAGAATCTAGGGCCCGACCCCTGACGGCACCCACAGTACGAAGCTAGATTTCGACTGAGGGAGGCCACAGTGTCCTTGTCAGAACACCGCCCCGCTCCCAGTACGCAGCGGGTGTTCCGCCCCGACCCCGCGTCGTTCGCATTGCGCGAAGAGCACTACCGCGCCACATTCTCCGCGACCCAGGTTCCGCCGTCGACGGTCCTGGTGACGGTGCACGGGGAGATCGACGCGATGAACTCGACAGCCCTGGCCCGCTACATCGAGAAGCGGCTCGGCGCTGCCCGGAGGCTGACACTCGACCTGCAGACCGTGGAGTTCTTCGGCGCATCCGGATTTGCTGCGCTGCTCAACATCAACGTCGCATGCGAGCGCGCCGGGGTGCGGTGGACGCTGCTGGCCGGCTCCCATGTGTACCGGCTGCTACGGATCTGCGATCCGGACCACGAGCTACCCGTCGCTGCTGCCGCCGCCAAGTACCTCCGCACACGCCCGCGCAATCGCGAGCTCCTCGTCAGTGGGGATCACTAGCACCGCCGTCGGCGCCCCGTCGGCCGAGATCCGCCGAGCCCCCGTCGCGGGGCTGGAGTTCAGATGCTCGTCGACCTCTATCCCGAACACACCCAGCCCGGACAGCGCATCGCGGCGGACCTCGGCGTCGTTCTCCCCCACCCCTGCGGTGAAGGTGATGACGTCGGCTCCGCCGAGCACGGCCAGATACGCCCCGATGTACTTGCGCAGCCGGTGGATGTACACGTCATAGGCCAGGCGCGCGGCGCTGTCCCCGGCCTCGATGCGCTGGTGCAGGACCCGGAAGTCGACCTCACCGCCGAGGCCACGCACCCCTGAGCGCCGGTTGAGCATCGTCTCGATGTCCTCGAGGCTGAGGTCGGCGGTGCGATTCAGATAGGTGATGACGCCGGGATCGATGTCCCCCGAACGGGTGCCCATCACCAGCCCCTCCATCGGGGTCAACCCCATCGAGGTGTCCACCGGCCGGCCTCCGACGATCGCCGACGCCGAGGCGCCGTTGCCCAGATGCAGCACGATCTGGCGCAGCTCTGCCAGCGGCCGGTCGAGGAATGCTGCGGCCTGCCGGCTCACGTACTGGTGTGAGGTGCCGTGGAATCCGTAGCGGCGGACACCGTAGCGCTCGGCGATGTCCCGATCGATGGCATAGGTCGCGGCCGCGTCCGGCAGATCGTGGAAGAAGGCCGTGTCGAACACTGCGACGTGGGGCACCTCCGGCAGCGCCTTGCGGGCCACCTCGATACCGAGGATGGCGGGCGGATTGTGCAGCGGCGCAAGGGGAGCCAGTTCCCGCAGGCGGTCGAGCAGTGCGTCGTCGACGAGCGTGGGACGGTACAGGTCCGGCCCGCCGTGCACGACCCGGTGCCCGACTGCCATCAGGTCCTGGTCGGCCAGCCGGACACCGGCTTGGTCGAAGAGGCCCGTCATGGTCTGCAGCGCGGCGTTGTGGTCGGCCACCCGGTCGGCACGCTGCACGTTCACGGTGCCGGCGGTCAGCGCGGCCGCGGAGGCGTCCTCACCGATACGCTCGACGATGCCGTCGGCCAGGGAACGACCCGAATCCGGTTCGAGCAGCTGGAATTTGACCGACGACGAGCCGGAGTTGAGTACCAGTACGCATTTGGTCACCGTCGTCACCCCTGCGCCTGGATCGCGGTGATCGCCACGGTGTTGACTATGTCTTCGACGAGGGCGCCCCGGGACAGGTCGTTCACAGGTTTGTTCAGTCCCTGCAGCACCGGCCCGATCGCGATGGCGCCGGCGCTGCGCTGCACCGCTTTGTAGGTGTTGTTGCCGGTGTTGAGATCCGGGAAGATCAGCACCGTGGCGTGACCGGCGACCGCGGAGTCGGGCATCTTGGTGGCGGCCACCGACGGCTCGACGGCGGCGTCGTATTGAATCGGCCCCTCGACCAGTAGCTCGGGGTCGCGTTCGCGCACCAGTTCGGTTGCCTTCTTGACCTTTTCGACGTCAGCACCGGATCCGGAGGTGCCCGTCGAGTAGGACAGCATCGCCACCCGCGGTTCGATCCCGAACCGCGCTGCGGTGCGTGCGGACGACACCGCGATGTCGGCGAGTTGTTCGGCGGTCGGGTCGGGCACGATCGCACAGTCGCCGTAGGCCAGCACCTCGTGCGCGAGGCACATCAGGAAGATGCTCGACACCGTCGACACGTCGGGCTGGGTCTTGATGATCTCGAAGGCCGGGCGCACAGTGTGCGCGGTGGTGTGGCGGGCACCGGAGACCATGCCGTCGACCATGCCGTTGTAGACGAGCATGGTGCCGAAGTAGGACACGTCGCGGATGGTTTCACGCGCCTGGTCGACGGTGATGCCCTTGTGCTTTCGCAACTCGGCGTACTGCTCGGCGAACCGGTCGCACAGCTCGCTGCGCCGTGGGTCCAGCACGGTGGCAGCCGCCAGATCCAGTCCGAGTTCGGCGGCCCGGGCCCGTACGCGTGACTCCTCGCCGAGGATGGTCAGGTCGGCCACGCCGCGCTGCAACAGCCGTCCCGCAGCGGTGAGGATGCGGTCGTCGTCGCCTTCTGGCAACACGATGTGCTTACGGTCGCCTCGCGCCTGCTCGATCAGCTGGTGGGTGAACATCTGCGGCGTGACCACCGTCGGGATCGGAATAGTCAAGTTGGCCAACAGGTCCGCGGTGTCGACGTGGGTTTCCATCAGTGCCAGCGCAGTGTCGATCTTGCGGTGTGACTGCGAGGTGACCCGCCCGCGGGTGGCGGCCACCCGGCTGGCGGTCTCGAAAGTGCCGAAACGGGTCTCGATGACCGGCACATTCAGCCCGAGTCCGGCCACCAGCGACTCGATGGCCGGGTGCATCTGCAGGCCGCCGTTGAGGATCACGCACGACAGGGACGGAAAGCCTTCTGCGGCATGTGCACTGAGCACCGCCAGGACCACGTCGGAACGGTCACCGGGGGTGATCACGGCGACGCCCTCGGTCAACCGCTCCAGGACGTGTTCGGCCGTCATCCCGGCCACCAGGACGTCGAGCGCCTCGCGCGCCATCAGCGCGTCGTCACCTCGCACGCGGGTTCCCTCGACCGCGGCCTGCAGTTCGGCCACCGACGGGGCGACCAGCAGCGGCTCGTCGGGGAGGGCGTAGGCGCTCGGTCTGATGTCCCGCAGTGCGGTCACGATCGCCGACAGCTGTTCGGGATCGCACCTGTTCACCACCACGGCGGCCGTGTGCGCGTGCTGCGCGGAGATCTCGTCCACACACACGTCGACCGCCGCGACCACCTGCTCAGGTGTGCGGCCCTTGCCCTTGACCGCGAGCACCACGGGCGCACCGAGATTCGCGGCGATACGCGCATTGGTCGACAATTCGCTGGGCGTGGCGATGTCGGTGTAGTCGCTCCCGACGATGAGCACGGCGTCACAGACGTCGGCCACATTGTGGTAGCGGTCCACGATCTCAGCCAGCGCGGCGTCGCCGTCGTCGTGCAGTTGCTGATAGCTGACCCCGACGCAGTCCTCGTAGGACAGCCCGGCGGTGGTGTGGTCGAGCAGCAACTCGAGGATGTAGTCGCGGTCCTCGCCGAGGCGGGTGATGGGGCGAAACACCCCGACCTTGGCGACCGACGCGGCCAACCGGTGCAGGATGCCCAACGCGATCGTCGACTTGCCGGTATCGCCTTCAGGTGAGGCGATGTATATCGCAGTGGTCCCCGACGTGGAGTTCGGCGTGGTTTTCTGCACTGCGGTCACGCGTCACAGCCTACTTATCCGCCGCTGCCGGTGATGTCCACAGGAACCCGCAGCGTCGCGTGCAGCGCGCGGTGGTCGGCGCCGGGCACCTGCACCGCCTGCGTATTCGATGCGGTGGCGTTACGGACGAGAATGTGGTCGATCCCGATGAGCGGTGGGATCTTTCCGCGTCCCGGGTAGGTGCGTGCGATACCGCCGCCGGCCTGCAATGACACGTCCTCGTAGCCCTCGGCGAGCAATGCCCGGAACGGCGCCATGTCGGCGGTGGAGTTGAAGTCCCCGGCCACGATCACCGCTCCGGCGCCCGCACGGTCGGCCATGTCCCGCAGGGTTTCCGGGAATTCGGCGATGTCGTTCTGCCAGTGCCAGATCGGCTGCGGCCACGGGGCGGCGAGGTGTACCGACAGCACGGTGGTGTCGACGGCCACCCCTGGGATCCGGATCCGGGTGCCGACCATCGGCAGCGAGTAGCCGTCGATGCGCCCGGAATCCACGATCGGGTGGCGACTCCAGATGCCGATCCCGGAGGCCACCGGCGCGGGCAGGATCACCCGGTGCGGGAACACCGCGTCCATACCGGCAGCCGACAGTCCGTCGGCGGCCTCCTGGGTCATCTCCTGGACCGCGACGATGTCCGCCGACGCCTGCGCCAGACCGACGAATGCGTTCGGATCAGCTTGGCCCATACCGAGATTGGCGGTCAGCACCCGCACGTCGACAGACGGGGTGTCGACGTCGGGCGGGCCGAGGTAGCGCGGCACGTACACCACGAGCGTCGCGACCGTCACGGCCACCGCGACCAGGGTCAGAATCCAGCGCCGGCTCACGGCCAGCAACAGCATCGCCACCGGAGCGGCCACCGACAGGAACGGTGCGGCGACGACGACGATCGTCGTGATGTGGCCGGTGATCGGCAGGTATCGGGCGCCGAGCGCCACCACCGCGACGATTAGGGCGACCAGCCCGAACACCGTCGCGAGAATTCGTGTCATCTCGCGGAGAGCAGCGCGTCAGCCGAGGCGCCGAAGCCTCGGCTCGAGGTCGCGCTGGAACAACTCCAGGAAGCGACGCTGATCGTGACCCGGCGCGTGGAAGACCAGGTGGTTGAGGCCCCAGTCGACGTAGTCCTTGACCTTCTCCACCGCTTCGTCGGGGTCCGAGGCGACGATCCACCGCTTGGCGACCTGCTCGATGGGAAGTTCGTCGGCGGCCTTCTCCATCTCGATCGGATCGTCGATGCTGTGCTTCTGCTCGGCGGTCAACGACAACGGCGCCCAGAACCGGGTGTTCTCCAGCGCCAGGTCGGGATCGGTGTCGTAGGAGATCTTGATCTCGATCATCCGGTCGATGTCCTCGACATTGCGGTCGGCCTTCTCCGCGCCTTCTGAGACCGCCGGAATGAGCTTGTCCTTGTACAGCTCCTCGCCCTTGCCGGAGGTGCAGATGAATCCGTCGCCGGCGCGACCGGCGTACTTGGCCACCACCGGCCCGCCCGCGGCGATGTAGACCGGCACCCCGCCCTCGGGGACGTCGTAGATCGACGCGCCCTTGAGGCGGTAGTACTCGCCGTCGAAGTCCACGCGGTCGCCGAGCCACAGCTCACGCATCAGCCGCACCGATTCGCGCAGCCGGGCGAAGCGCTCCTTGAATTCCGGCCACTCGCCCTCGTAACCGGTGGCGATCTCGTTGAGCGCCTCACCGGTGCCCACGCCCAGGAAGATCCGGTCCGGGTACAGGCACGCCATGGTGGCGAACGCCTGAGCGATCACGGCCGGGTTGTAGCGGAACGTCGGAGTGAGCACCGACGTGCCCAGCGTGATGTTCTTGGTGCGCTCTCCCACCGCGGTCATCCAGGCCAGCGAGAACGGGGCATGTCCGCCCTCGTGGCGCCACGGTTGGAAGTGATCGCTGACGGTCGCGCTGTCCATGCCGTGCTCTTCGGCGGCGACCGCCAGTTCCACGAGTTCACGCGGCGCGAACTGCTCCGCCGACGCCTTGTAGCCCAGTTTCAGTTCAGCCATATGTATGTTTCTACACTCGCCGGATGGCCCCGGCTCTGACAGCGGTCACCGACCGCGTCCACTTCGTGGAGACCGACCTGGTGAACTGGACGCTGGTCGCCGGGGACTCGGGTGTGCTGATGATCGACGCGGGGTTCCCCGGCAGCCGCGACGATGTCCTGGATTCGTTGCGGCGGCTCGGTTTCGGGCCCGCTGACGTGCGCGGCATCCTGCTGACCCACGCCCACGTCGACCATCTGGGTACGGCGATCTGGTTCGCCGAGACCCACGGGGTTCCGGTGTACTGCCACGCCGACGAGGTCGGCCACACCCGCCGCGAGTACCTCGAACAGGCCGCGCCGTGGCGGATCGCTGCGCATGCCTGGCATCCGCGCTGGCTGAGGTGGTCGGTCGCGATCATCCGTAAAGGCGCGCTGACCCATGCCGGCATCCCTGCCGCGCAGCCGTTGACCCCGGAGGTCGCGGCCCGACTTCCGGGAGCGCCCGTGGCCGTGCCGACGCCCGGACACACCGGCGGGCACTGCTCCTATCTGGTGGATGGGGTGCTGGTGAGCGGGGACGCGTTGATCACCGGCCATCCCGTGGCGGCGCGGCCGGGTCCGCAGCTGCTGCCGTCGGTGTTCAACCACGACGAGCACGCCTGTCGGAACAGTCTGCGCACGTTGGCGACTGTGGAGTCGGAGGTGCTGTTGCCCGGGCACGGGCCGATATGGCGGGGACCGGTGCGCGATGCGGTGGCTGCGATTCACGCGAGGGTGTCGTAGCCCAGCAGGAACAACGCGGTCAGACACAGACCGCAGGCGATGACGATCGCGGGCATCAGGATCATGGTGTCGAGTTCGTCGTCGTCCAGCACGTCTTCTCGGAACCGCCCGAACAACACCCATGCGATCCCGGTGCGACGAAACAGGTGGACCAGCCCGCGGACGGCCCGGCTGCGGCGGTGCCGGCCGACGAGTAGCCGGGAGACGCCGCCCATCACGAAGGTCAGTGCTGCAGCGCCGAGCAGGATCGCACCGACGCTGGCCTCGGACACGGTTTTCAGCCTATCGAGCCGGTGGCAGCACCTTGAGGAACGCGACGGGATAGTTCTCCTGGCCGTCGGCCGGCAACGGCTCCGCCAGGCGGGTGTAACCCAGTGACTCGTACAGCGCCACGGCCTCGGGTTGGCGATCGCCGGTGGTCAGGTAGACCCGCCGGTAGCCCGCGGCGGCGATATCGGCTTCGAGCTGGGCCACCAGCGCGCGGGCCAGGCCGCGACGGCGGTAGCGCGTGTCGGTCCAGATGCGTTTCAGTTCGGCCGTGGTGGCGTCGAATCTGCGGAACGCGCCTCCGGTGACGGGTTGTCCGTCGAGCAGCCCGATCAGCAGGGCGCCGTCGGGTGGCTCGAACTCGGTGGCCGGGTAGCTGCGCAGCCACGCGTGCACGCGGTCGCGCCGTCCGCCGTAGCGGTCGGCGTACTCGACGGCCAGCTCGTCGATCAGCGGCGCGGCCCGGGGATCGTCCTGGTGGACCGCGACGAAGCCCAGTTCAGCCACGACGGGCGGGGCGTGGCAGCAGGGTAGCCAACTGATCGGCGGTCACGGCCCAGCCGTGCTCGTGGTCGTCGAAGGCTTCCGGCGGGAGGAGCGCGTGCTCGATCGACATCAGGGTCTCGGAGTCTCCGACGGGCTCGAACGTCACGCGCACAATGCTCGACGTGGTCGGGTCCGTCCATCCTGAATGACTCCACGTGAACCGCAACAGGTTCGGACGTTCGAGGTCGAGGAACTGTCCGGTGATGAGGACGAGCGTCCCCTCGTCATCGACGTCGAAGCGGACCCGGCCTCCCACGCGTGGATCGACGTGCACCGCGACGCAGCGCGACGGGCGCGGGCACATCCACTCCATCAGCGCGTCCGGGTCGAGCCATTCGTCGAACACGTCCTCGGGTGGTGCGGGCAGCACGCGCTGGATGCGGGCGACCGGGCCGACGGTCATTGGCCGCGCCTCTTCTTCAATCGCTCCGAGAGCGCGTCGGCGCGCACGGACCAGAATTCGGTCTGCTGGTCGATCCACTGTTGCGCGCCGGCGAGGCCGTCGGGCTGCAGCGACAGCCAGTGCTCTCGACCGCGGATTTCGCGCCGCACCAGGCCGGCTGTCTCCAGGACTCCGACGTGGCGCGACACCCCGGCGAACGACATCGGTAGCGGCTCAGCCAGATCGGTGATGCGCGCGTCGCCGTGGCGCAGCGCCTCGAGCAACCGTCGTCGCGTGGGGTCGGCGAGCGCGGCGTACGCACGGTCCAACACCGAATCTTCAACCACCTTGTTGACTATAGCGGGCCGCACATGGTCTCCTTGCACATACGTTCAACAACTTTGTTGAATATTCTGGAGGAGGTGTTCGCCCATGGACAAAGCCGCGGTGGTGTCAGCACAGGAGTGGGAGGCCGCGCTGACCGAGATGCTGGTCAAAGAAAAGGAACTGACGCGCGCACGTGACGCCCTGGCCGCGATGCGCCGCCGGATGCCGTGGACGCCGGTGCGCTCCGACTACGCGTTCGAGGGACCCGGCGGGCGCGTGAGCCTGCTGGATCTGTTCGCCGGTCGCCGGCAGTTGATCGTGTATCGGGCGTTCATGGATCCGGGCGTGCACGGTTGGCCTGAGCACGGGTGCGTCGGCTGCTCCCTGATGGCCGACCACATCGGCAATCTCGCGCATCTCAATGCCCGGGACACCACGCTGGTCTATGCGTCGCGGGGATCGCAGGCCGATCTGGCGCGGATCAAGGAGCGGATGGGATGGGACATCCCTTGGTACACCATGCTTGCCGACGAGCGCGGGGCATTCGACACCGATTTCGACGTCGATCAATGGCATGGCACCAATGCGTTCATCCGGTGGCCGGGCGAGGACGGCGAGGATCAGATCTACCGCACGTACTTCATCAATGACCGCGGCGACGAGGCGTTCGTGAACACCTGGAACCTCCTGGACATGACCGCGCTGGGACGACAGGAGACCTGGGAGGATTCGCCGCCCGGTTACCCGCAGTCTGCGCCGTACGAGTGGTGGTGCTGGCACGACGCCTACGCACATGCGCACGATTCGCGTCCACGACGGGATTCGTTCGCGGATTGTGAGCACTGCGGCAACTAGAAGGGCGGTGGATCGGCGGCGAAGCGCTTCCGATTCTGATTGCGCTCCCATTCGATTCGGTACGCGCGTTCTTCCGCGCGACTCCGGCGTCTCAGTGGCATGGCCAACGTCTTGAACCCCGACTCCGGTGGCGGCACGCCGGCGGGAAGCACGATTGTCCCGGTGGGCTTGGCCAATTGCGGGAACAGCAGTGCCCCAAAGGGTTCGGTGACATATCGACGGCCGGTCGGCGATGTGTATTTCATTGTGCCGTCCGGCATTTGAACTTCCCGCCATCTGCCTTTGCCGGCGAAGAACGTCTTGATCACGTGATGCCGACGGCAGTACAGCTTGCAGTTCGAGGGGTGCGTCGGACCGAAGGGGTACGGCACCGTGTGGTCGATGTCGCAGCGAGACGCGGGGACGCCGCACCCGGGCCACCGGCACGTCATGTCGCGGAACCGGACGAATGCGGCCAGCGCTGCCGACGGCCGGTACTGCGGCTCCTCCCTCAGATCCTTGGGATTCGGGAGCTTCCGCACCCGGGCCTTCTTCGCCAGTGCAGCGACGTTCGCGGCGGGCACCGCGCCGACGCCGGGCTGGAACCCCGGCTTGTCGCTGTCACCGTCGACCGTGCCCTGCTCGGCAAGGACGTAGACGACGGTCTGAGAAGAGGCCGGCTCCGGGTTCGCCCCCGCCGGGCAATCCTCCGAACCACACAGGCACGGCATCACCGACAAGCCGTCGGTCAGCGCGTCGAGGGCGTCAGCCCGGCGCTGCTCTTTCGTGCGCGGGTCATCCCGGCAGACGGAGTCGGCGATCTGGTCGAGCTTCTTGTCGAAGGCGATACCTTGCGGCCCCCGGACGGACCCCTCGATGTATGCCATGCCATCTCGGCCTGGATTGACGTCGATGTAGCGGTCGTCGTCACTCTTCCGGGAGAGCCGGACCGCTTCGGGATCGAGATTGGCAACCAGCCAGTCGATCGCCTCGGCAGTCTTGTCCCGAGACCGGGCGTTCCAGGTGGCGGCCTTCTCCGCGAGTTTCTCGTCGAGCAGCGCGAGCACCTCGGGATCTTCCACGAGACCCGTGCGGTGATCGATCTGGGTGACGACGCGGTAATCCACGTCGCCGTTCCACACCACCTCGGCGAGTTTCGGAAACGCTTCGATCAGCCGCAGGCCATAGCCCATCTGCGACGATGCGCGGCCACGGCTGACACCCAACTCAGCGCCGACCTCGGCAGCGAGTAACTCCCAGTTGTCGATGCACCACTGGTTCGCATCCTCCGCGCCTGACTGGGCGATGCGGCGCTGACTCAGCCGACCGGCCGCGACCAACCGGCGCCCCATGCTTCTGCGCTCCTGGCGCAGCGCATCAGACATCTCGGTGAGCAGTGCGCCGTCACCGAGATCCGCCAGCTTGTCGAACATGTGTTCGAGTATGCCAGCGGGGTGTGACAAATCGCGCCGGAAGCAGCGGACGCTCACCGGCCTTCCACCCAAAACTTGACACGTGTAAATTCAGTGACATGGACAACATCCGTGGCAAGACCATCGCCATCACCGGAGCTGCGCGTGGTATCGGCTACGCGACCGCCGAGCACCTGCTTCGGCGGGGCGCGCGGGTCGTCATCGGCGACCGCGACGTCGCGCTACAGGAGTCGTCGGTGGCCAAGCTGGGCAATCTCGGTCCGGTGTCGGGCTATCCGCTCGACGTCACCGACCGCGAGTCCTTCGCCACCTTCCTGGACAAGGCACGCACCGACGGCGGCGGGCACATCGACGTACTGATCAACAATGCCGGCGTGATGCCGATCGGGCCGTTCCTGGACCAGTCCGAACAGTCCATCCGGTCGTCGATGGAGGTCAACCTGTACGGCGTGATCACCGGGTGCCAATTGGCGCTGCCCGACATGATCGCGCGGCGGCGCGGCCACATCATCAACATCGCGTCGCTCTCCGGCCTGATTCCGGTTCCCGGCCAGGTGGTCTACGTCGGCACGAAGTTCGGCGTGGTCGGGCTGTCCGCCGCGCTTGCCGACGAGGTCGCACCGCACGGCGTGCACGTCTCGGTGGTGATGCCGCCGTTCACCAAAACCGAACTGATCTCGGGCACCAAGGACCCCTCGGCGGTCAAACCGGTGGAGCCGGAGGCGATCGCCGCCGCCATCGCCAAGACACTCGACAAGCCCAAGACGCACGTGTCGGTGCCGCCGGCGCTGCGCTTCACCGCCCAGGCCGCCCAGATGCTCGGACCGCGCGGGCGGCGGTGGCTGAACAAGAAGCTCGGCCTGGACACCGTGTTCCTGGACTTCGACAAGGACCAGCGCCAGAGCTACGAACAGCGCGCGCAGTCGGCGCTCGGAGTCGTCGAGGACAAAAACTAGAAGACGGGAAGAGGCGCTCCGAGACGGTACGCCTCGATGGCGTCGATATGGTCGAACAGTTCCTCGAGGTTGAACTGGTAGTCCTCGGACGTGCCGACGAAGACGACGTGCGCGATCTCGCCGCCGTCGTCGGGAGTCAGCAGGATCACCGTCACGTTGACGACCTCGTCCTCGTCGGCGACCTCGCCCTCAGACGGCGGCCAGTACCAGACTGCACCGGTGTCGTCGTCGGCGTCCAGCGAGAACTCCCACCCGCGCTCGGTGAGCCGAGCGTCGAATTCCTCGAGCTCCGAAGCGATCTGGAGTTCGTCGGCGACGCCGGCGGGAAGCCACACCTGCTCCCGAGCGGCCTGGCGCTTCTTGCGACGGGCCTTCTTGCGCTCGGCCGCTCTGCGGTTCTGCGCGCGCGCCACTACCCGAGCGCCTGATCCAGGTCGGCGAGCAGGTCGTCGACGCCTTCCAGCCCGACCGAGATGCGGACCACGCCGTCGCCCAGGCCGATCGCGGCTCGTCCCTCCGGGCCCATCGCCCGATGGGTCGTGGTGGCCGGATGGGTGATCAGTGATTTCGAGTCGCCGAGGTTGTTGGAGATGTCGACGATCGACAGCTTGTCGAGCACCTCGAACGCGCGCTCCTTGGCTGCGTCCTGATTGCCGGCGCCGCTCTCGAGCTCGAACGTGATCACCGTTCCGCCGCCGGTCATCTGACGCTTGGCCAGGTCGTACTGGGGGTGCGACTCCAGGAACGGGTAGCGCACCCAGCTCACCGCAGGGTGCTGTTCGAGGAACTCCGCGATCCGGTGCGCTGACGAATTCTGGTGTCGCACACGCAAAGCCAGCGTCTCCAGGCCTTTGAGCAGCGTCCAGGCGTTGAACGGACTCAGCGCGGGTCCGGTGTGGCGCATCAGCTTCTGCACGGGCTCGTCGATGTACTCCCGGCTGCCCAGGATCGCCCCGCCGAGCACACGGCCCTGACCGTCGATGTGCTTGGTGCCCGAGTACACGACGACGTCGACGCCCAGTGGGAAGCCCTGCTGCAGGATCGGGGTGGCGAAGACGTTGTCCAGCACCACTTTTGCACCGGCAGCGTGGGCCATCTCGCAGACCGCGGCGATGTCGACCAGCTGCTGCATCGGGTTCGACGGGGTCTCGAAGAACACCGCCTGAGTGGGCACCGACAGAGCCTGCTCCCACTGGTCGAGGTCGTCGCCGTCGACGAACACCGTCTCCACACCCCAGCGCGGCAGGATCTCGTTGCAGATCACGAAACACGAGCCGAACAGGCTGCGCGCGGCCACAAGTCGGTCGCCGGCACCGAGCAGCGCGCCCAGCGCGGTGAACACCGCCGACATGCCGGTGGCGGTCGCGAAGCAGGCCGGTGCGCCTTCGATCAGTCGCAACCGCTCCTCGAACATCGAGACCGTCGGATTGCCGTAGCGCGAGTACACGAAGCGGTCGACCTCACCGGTGAACGCCTGCTCGGCTGCGCCGGCGCTCTCGTAGACGTAGCCGGAGGTCAGGTACATCGCCTCGGCGGTCTCTTCGAAGCCTGAGCGCAACAGCCCGCCGCGGACCCCGATGGTCTCCTGGCTGACGCCGTCGGGCAGTGGCTGCGGTGTCCGGATGCTCATGACTGCTTCCAGGGCAGGCCGACGGCTTTCCAGCCGACCGACCCGCGGTGCCGGTTCTCGTCGAGATCGCCCTCGAACCCGTCGAGCACGTTGTAGGACGGTCCGATCCCGGCCGCCGTGGCGGCCTCCGCGGCACCGATCGAGCGGTTGCCGGAGCGACACAGGAAAACCACCGGGCGTTGACCGGGGGCGATGCCCGCGGCCCGCAGATCTTCGACGAAACCGTCGTTGCGGGAACCGTCGGTCCGGTTCCACTCGATGAACACGACATCGCGCTGCAACGGCGTCAGATCCGGCACCCCGACGAAGCGCCATTCGGCGTCGGTGCGCACGTCAACCAGCACCGCATCGGCATTCTCGCTCAGCAGCTTCCATGCCTGTTCCGGTGTGAGATCTCCGGCGTAAGTCACGGTCAGGAGTGTCCCACAGCTAGCTCGGACCGGTCGAACAGACCTTCCAGCCGCCACCCTCGCGCACAAAGGTCATCGGGACCGTCTTCTTGGTGTCCGGGTCCCCTTCGAACGAGTAGGTGACCTCGGTGGTCGCCCGGTCACCGTCGATGCTCACCGCGCCCAGGTCGTCGAGCACCCGCTTACCTCGCTCGGCCTCGGATTTCTGTTGTCGCTCAAGGATTTCGGACTCGGTGCCGTGCTGGGCTGCGCACGTGTAACTCCGGAAGGCCGCGTAGTCCTGACGCTGCAGCGCGTCGTTCTGACCGACCGCGGCGTACGCGACCTGCTGCTCGTCGCTGGACTCCTCGCCGGAGAAGATGCTGAACAGCCACATTGCGATCACGACGGCCACAATGATCGCCAGTGCCCCCAGGAACGGTCCTGCGCTGCTGCCGGTGGAGTCGTCGTCCTCGGTCACCGCAGGTCCCGCAGCGTGGCGGCGATCCGCCGGACGCGGTCGCGGGCCACGATCACGTCGGGCGCGGTCGCCGCGGCCATCGTGCGCCACGGACGCGCGGAGGACGGATCGGTACCGGCGAAGACCCGGACGTCGCTCTCGGCGACCACCAGAGCCTCGGCCAGCACCTGCCGCCGCCGCGCCGAATCGACCTCCTCGGCGCTCTGAGCGGTCCGGTAGTTCACCTCGACAGCGGCCGGAGAGATCATGATCGTGTCGACCGGGAGGCCCAGGATGGCCCGGGCGTGCAGCTCGAACTCGCTGAGCCGCTGGGAACGCAACGTCACCAGCCCGGTGTCCTGCGGGCGCGGTCGCACATCGGCGAAGTACACCTCGTCGCCGCGGACCAGCAGTTCGACGGCGAACACGCCGCGGCCGCCCAGCGAGTTGACGATGCGCGCGGCGATCGACTTCGCCGCGTCCAGCGCCGCGGGAGACAACTGCTGAGGCTGCCAGGCTTCCACGGTGTCGCCGTCGAGTTCCTGGTGTCCGATCGGTTCGCAGAACGACACGGCCGGACCCGACGGGCCCGTGGTGCGCACCGTCAACAACGTCACCTCGACGTCGACCTCCACGACGGACTCCGCCATCACGCGGTGCATGCTCAGCGATCCGCCGGCCACGGCGCGCCGCCAGGCCGGCTCGATGTCGTCCGGGCGCAGCAGCACCGACTGCCCCTCCCCCGGGGCTGCGGCGACGGGCTTGACCACCAGCGGGTACCCGGCGTGCGCCGCGACGGCGGCCAGTTCGTCGGCCGAACCGGCGAACCAGAACGGCGCGGTGGGCAGGCCGATCTCGTCGGCGGCGAGCCGCCGTAAGCCTTCGCCGTCCAGCGACAGCCGCGCGCTGCGCGGGGTGGGCACCACTTCCACGTCGCCGCGTTCGGCCACGGCGATCAGCGCGTCGGTGGCCACCGCGCCGGTGTTGGCGACCACGATGTCCGGGCGCTCGGAATCGATCAGCGCGGTCAGCGCCGCGGCATCGGTCAGGGTGAGCACCGCGGAGCGGTCGGCGACGGCGTAGGCGGGCGCCCCCGGATACTCGTCGACGGCGATGACCTCGGCGCCGAGCCGCTGGAAGGCCAGGGTCAGCTCACGGCTGCGCTCGCCGGCACCCAGCAGCAGTACCGACGCCGTGTGGCCCCCAGCCACGTGTTCGGCGCTCGTGGCGCCGTCCGTCGTGTCACTCATCGACGATCAAGCCTGCCAGACCCGGCCGACCCATGGGTGAGCCCGGGCTGACGGTCGTCCTCGATGTGGGTGCGGAAGAGCTGCATCGCCTCGACCAACGCGCCGAACACCCGGTGTGCCGCCCACAGATCGTCGTCGGACAAGTCCGCCAGCGCCTCGGAAGTGTGGTGGGCCAACGGGGTGAAGAACTCGCGGGCGACGGCCATGCCGTGCCCGGCCACCCGCAGCAGCACCTTCCGCCGGTCGGCGGGGTCGGTGCCGCGGACCAGGTGGCCCGAGGCGATCATCCGCTCGACGAAATAGGTGATGGCCGCGCCGGACACCCCCATGCGTCGGCTGAGTTCGCCGGCCGTCAAGGGTTGACCGGCATTCTCGGCCAGCATGACGTGCAACATCGCGCGGAAGTCGTTGGCGGTCAGCGCGTGCATCCCCGCGAACTCGTGCGCGATCTGATCGGACGCGAGCGTCAGCGCGCGCACGTCCTCGGCGAGGAGCTGCTCCAGACCCTGCCGCTCGAAGTCATCCACACCCGAACCCTAACTAATTTCAATTGATTAATGATTAATTATCTGAAATATTGGTGGGATGTCGCGCCGTTTCTCCTGGGCCATCGCCCTGGGTATCGCCGTCCTGTCCGCAGTGCTGATGGGACTGCTCGGCGGCGGCGATTCCGGCCAGCAATCCCCCGTGGCCGTTCCCCCCGATGCCGAGTCCGCGCGGGCCGACGCAGCTCGCGCGGCGTTCCCGGGCGGGGACCGGGTACCCGCAATATTGGTCGTCACACGCGCGGACGGGGATCGGTTGACGCCGCCTGACCGGGCTGCCGTCGACGACGCTCGCGCGCGCATGTTCGCCGCCGCCGAAGCCCCTCCGGCGGGACCGCCGCCGGTGTTCTCCGAGGACGGCGAGGCTGCGGTGGTGACGGTCCCGCTCACCACCGAACTGTCCGGGTTCGCCCTCACCGACAAGGTCCAGGAGCTGCGCGCGGCAGCCGACGACGGACTGCCCGGCGACCTCCGGGCCGAGGTCACCGGCGGGCCCGCTTTCGGCGCCGACATCGCAAACTCGTTCTCGGGCGCCAACTTCACGCTGCTCGCGGTCACCGCCGCCGTGGTCGCGCTGCTGCTGATCATCACGTACCGCTCGCCGGTGCTGTGGTTGGTGCCGCTACTGGTGATCGGGTTCGCCGACCGGGTGGCCGCGGTCCTGGGCACGAGCATCTCCGAGGCGATCGGCATGACGCCGGACGGGTCCACGTCGGGCATCACCAGCGTGCTGGTGTTCGGCGCGGGCACGAACTACGCGCTGCTGCTGATCTCGCGCTACCGAGAAGAGCTGGGCCGAAGCGAATCTCACTGGGAGGCGCTGGACATCGCGGTGCGCCGAGCCGGGCCGGCGATCATCGCCAGCAACGCCACCGTGGTGCTGGCACTGCTGACGCTGTTGCTGGCGACGTCGCCGAGCACCCGCAGCCTGGGCGTTCAGGCGGCCTCCGGCCTGGTGGTCGCGGCGGTGTTCGTGCTCCTGGTCCTACCCCCCCTGCTCGGGGTCTTCGGCCGGAAGTTGTTCTGGCCGATGATCCCTCGCGTGGGCGCGAAAGCCCTGACCGACACCGGGATCTGGCACCGCATCGCGTCCGGGGTGGCACGCCGGCCCGCCGTCGTCTCGGCGGTGGCGATCGGGTCGCTCGCAGTTCTGTGCACGGGCATGCTCGGCACCCCGATCGGGTTGTCGCAGACCGAACAGTTCCGCGTCGAGGCCGAATCGGTCGACGGCTACAACCGGCTGGCCGATCACTTTCCCAGCGGGGTGACCGACCCGACCCGCGTGATCGCCTCGACCGACCGCGCCGAGGCGGTACAGCGCGCCATCGAGGACACCCCCGGTGTCGTGTCGGCCAGTCCCGCCGGCACCTCCCCCGACGGTCTGAGTCAGTGGTCGGTGGTGCTGGCCGCCGAACCGGCCTCCGACGAGGCGTTCGACACCATCGACGCGCTCCGCGACAACGTCCATGCCGCCGACGAGGCGGCGCTGGTCGGCGGCTCGGATGCGCAGGCGCGCGACTCGGCCGCCGCGGCCGCTCACGACCGGACCGTGGTGATCCCGGCGATCCTGCTCGTCGTGCTCGCGGTGCTCTACGTGCTACTGCGATCGGCGTTGGCGCCGCTGATCCTCGTCGCCGTGACGGTGCTGAGCTCGCTGGCCGCGCTCGGACTGGGCGGCTGGGCCAGCGTGCACATGTTCGGGTTCCCCGCACTCGACGTCACCGCCCCGCTGTTCGCGTTCCTGTTCCTGGTCGCGCTCGGCGTGGACTACACGATCTTCCTGGTCACGCGTGCCCGCGAGGAAACCCCGGAGCACGGCACCCGCGACGGCATCGTCCGCGCGGTGTCGGCCACCGGCGCCGTCATCACCAGCGCCGGCATCGTGTTGGCGTCGGTGTTCTGTGTGCTCGGCGTGCTGCCACTGATCGTGCTGACCCAGATCGGGATCATCGTGGGCCTGGGCATCCTGCTCGACACATTCGTCGTCCGGACCGTGATCATCCCGGCGCTGTTCACGCTGATCGGCCCGAAGGTGTGGTGGCCTGCCCTACGCTGACCGGATCAGCCCGTTGATCTAGGGTCTGGCATCGTTGAAGGTCATCTTGTGACGGCGACTGCGCGGGGGAAGACATGGATTCCGAGCAACGGATGAAGGTGGCAGCAGATCGGGACTTCTGCATCCAGGCCGGCAACTGTGTGATGGTGGCCGGCGAGGTCTTCGACCAGGACGACGACGGCATCGTGGTGGTGCTGACGCCCGAGGTGACCGGCGAGTCGATCGATCATGCCCGCGATGCGATCAACCTGTGCCCGGCCAACGCACTTCGATTCGAGGACTGACCGCCGCGCTCAGACCGCGGTGATCGGGTCGGCGATCACCGTCTGGTTGCCGCCCGCGCTCTTGGCCCGGTACATCGCCTGATCGGCGCGCTCGACGAGGCGCCGCACGGCCTGACGCACGTCGTGGCCGTCGAGGTGCATCGAGGCCACCCCGACGCTGACCGTCGTGGGTACCACGTCCGTGGCGGTGTCGGCCAGCGCGTCGTGGAGCCGCTGGGCCAGCAGCGCCATCTCCGGTGGCTCGGCGTCGGCGACGATGACGAACTCCTCACCGCCGGTGCGTGCGGTCACCGACCGCACACCTGCGTCCGACACGGCCGCGCGCGCCGCGTCGGCCACCGCCACCAGCACCCGGTCGCCGGCGTCGTGGCCGTAGGTGTCGTTGATGGCCTTGAACTTGTCGACGTCGATGGCCAGCACCCCGATGCGTCCGCTGCCGGTCGGCACCAGCTCCACCACGTCGTTGTCGAAGCCGCGACGGTTGTACAGCCTGGTCAGCGGATCGTGCAGGGCGTCGACCGCGCCCATGCGCAGCGCCAGCAGGTACGACTGCACGATCACCTGCACGCCCACGACGGTCGGCAACAGCACCAACAGCCGCACCGTGGTCACCTCGGGCGACGCGGTGCCCTGCCACAACGCCAGTCCGTAGGTGTAGGCGAACGCGGCCATCGTGAACAGGAGATGCGCCAGCAGCGCCCGCGGCCCGTGGACGACGACGACGTAGATCCCGTTGGCGGCCAGCAGCGCCAGACCGGGCATCGCGGTGAAGGCGTCGCCGCAGCAGACGATCACCGCGACCACCGCGAAGTCGGCGTAGACGGTGAACGCCGCCGACTGTCCGCGCGTGGGCCACGGCCCGAGGATCCAGAGCACGCCGAGCGCCGCCGAACTCAGGGCGATCGACAGCACCAGGACGCGACCACCCGGTGGGCCGCCCTCGAGCAGGCCGCCGGAGACTGTCAGCGCCGCGGTGATCCCGTAGAGCAGCGCGAACGCACCGATGAACACCTGGTGCACCCGCAGCAGGCCGCGGGCACGCAGATGCCTTGCGGTCCAATCGAAGTCAAACGGCTGCCGCCACCAGATCCGAAAGAATTCGCGGAAGCCCTTTTCCATCGAATGTCACGGCTGGCCGGGCAGCAGGCGGATCATGAGACCGTTCGCCTCGGCGAGCAGGCTGCCGTCCGGGTGGCGGAGTTCGGCGTTGACGAACGCCTTGCGCCCCTCGGCCTCTCGGACCCAGCCGCGCGCGGTGAGCACCGTGTCGATCGGGGTGACCTTGCGGTACTCCACATGCAGGAACGCGGTGCGGCTGATCGGCCGTCCAGTGGCGTGGATGACCATGCCGAAGACCGAGTCGAACAGCAGCGGGAGCACGCCGCCGTGCACAGCTTTGTTGCCGCCCACGGAGAACCGGCTGAATTCGACCTCCAGCTCGACGCCGTCGGCCTCGAACTTGGTCACGCGGTACGGCGGCATCAGCAGGCTGCCGGCTCCCGGCAGCGACGGCACCCGGTTGGCCGGGCCGACCCCCTCGCCGGCTTCGTGCGGCGCCAGCAGGTCCACCAGCTCCTCGACCAGGTCGGCCGCGCGGTCCCAGGTCTGTTTGTCGGGGTTGGCCGACACCGCGAGGTCCTGCGCGCGGCGCATCGCCGTCAGGAACCGTTCGAAACCCGGACCGGGCTCGGCCGGCTCGAACACCGGGAACCCGCCATGGCGGTCGTAGTCGGGGTCAGCGCGGCGCGGGTCGAGGCCGTAGTCGCTCACCTGGCCGCCAGCACGTCGCGTCGCACGATGGTCTGGTCGCGGCCCGGGCCGACGCCGATGCACGAAACATGTGCGCCGGCAAGCTCTTCCAGCCGCAGCACATAATCCCGGGCCTTGGCGGGCAGGTCCTCGAACTCGCGGGCGCCGGAGATGTCCTCCCACCAGCCGGGCATCTCCTCGTAGATGGGCTCGGCGCGGGCGATGTCGGTCTGGGTCATCGGCATCTCGTCGGTGCGTTTGCCGTCGACGCGGTAGCCGACGCAGATCGGCACCGTCTGCAGGCTCGACAGCACGTCGAGCTTGGTCAGGAAGTAGTCGGTGATGCCGTTGACCCGGGTGGCGTAGCGGGCGATGACCGCGTCGAACCATCCGCAGCGCCGCGCCCGGCCCGTGGTGACGCCGACCTCGCCGCCGGTCTTGGCCAGGTACGCGCCGTGCTCGTCGAACAGCTCGGTCGGGAACGGTCCCGACCCGACGCGGGTCGTGTAGGCCTTCAGGATGCCCAGCACGGTCGTGATGCGGGTGGGCCCGATGCCCGAACCCACCGACGCCCCACCGGCGGTCGGGTTCGACGACGTGACAAACGGATACGTGCCGTGGTCGACGTCGAGCAGGGTGCCCTGGGAGCCCTCCAGCAGCACCGTCTCGCCGTTGTCGAGCGCGGTGTTGAGCAGCAGCCGGGCATCGGCGATGCGGTGCTTGAACCCCTCGGCCTGCTCGAGCAGGTTGTCGACCACCTCGGCCGGATCCAGCGCCTTGCGGTTGTAGACCTTGACCAGCACCTGGTTCTTGAATTCCAGGGCGCCCTCGATCTTCTCGGCGAGGACGTTCGGGTCCCGAACGTCGGCGACGCGGATACCGATGCGGGCGATCTTGTCCTGGTAGCACGGGCCGATCCCGCGCCCGGTGGTGCCGATCTTCTTGCTGCCCGCGTAGCGCTCCACGACCTTGTCGATCGCAACGTGGTACGGCATCAGCAGGTGGGCGTCGGCGGAGATCAGCAGCCGCTCGGTGTCGACGTTGCGCTGCTCCAGGCCGTGCAACTCGGTCAGCAGCACGCCAGGGTCGACCACCACGCCGTTGCCGATCACGTTGGTCACCCCGGGGGTCAGGATGCCCGAGGGGATCAGGTGCAACGCGAAGTTCTCTCCCGTCGGGAGCACCACGGTGTGTCCGGCGTTGTTGCCGCCTTGATAACGGACCACCCACTGGACGCGACCACCGAGCAGATCAGTGGCCTTCCCTTTGCCCTCGTCGCCCCATTGGGCGCCGATGAGGACGATTGCCGGCATGCGTCGTCTCCCGCTGTCTTCCGAGCATTCTGCCCTCGATAATGTGTGCAGCCGGTGAGCTACCTTATCTGATTCCCGGCCCTGCCAAGGAGCAGCGTGGACTCCTCTCCCATTGCCGTGTGGTGCGGCGCGGACCACCAGGTCCCGCGAGCGTTGCGCGATCTGCCGGTTCTGGACCACATCGACGACGTCGTGACGTGCCGCCGCGTGATCGTCGTCGGTTCTCACGCCGACCTCGGCGCGGTGCTCAGGCAGCTGTTGCGCGCCGAGCAGCTCGACGTGGAAGTCGCCCACGTGCGCCGTTGGTGGCAGGCGCGCCGGGCGCGCCGCGGGGAAGCGGTACGCACCCCGCTGATCCGTGACGAGACGGCCGCCGTGCTCACCCGTGCCGCGTACTGGTTACCGCCCGACGGCGAGAACACCATCCTCGGCGAGGCCATCGTCGACGATCACCGGTTGTTCGACGGCGCCTGCGTCGCGGTGCGTGTCGAACCGACGACGACGCTGCCCGGGCTGCGGGCCACGGTGTGGCGGGGCCGCTGGCGACCGAAGCGGTGGGTGGCGGGCCGGGCCGCCCAGCTCGGCACAACCGGCGCCCTCGTCGTGCGCGACGGCGAACCGGGCAAGCGGGCGGTACGCCGATCGACGTTCTACCGGCACATCCAGGGCTGGATGCGGGTGCCGACCACACGATCCGGGATGCGGTTCGGCTCGTGAACGCGCAACCCCTGCGGCGCTCGGTGCGGCCGAGCCCGATCTTCTGGTTGCTCGTGACGGCCACGGTTGCCGGCGGGGCGGCGGCATGGCTGTGCGGCGACCGGGTGCAGCCGCTGGCGTATGCCGGGGTCTTCGTCCTGGTTCTGGGTGGCTGGGTGGTGTCGCTGTGCCTGCACGAGTTCGGGCACGCCTACAGCGCATGGCGGTTCGGTGACCGTGACGTCGCGGTGCGGGGTTATCTGACGCTCAACCCGCGCAAGTACTCCCATCCGCTGTTGTCGTTGGGCTTTCCGGTGCTGGTGATCGCCCTCGGTGGGATCGGCCTGCCCGGCGGGGCGGTGTATCTGCAGACCGCGGGCATGACGCAGCGCCAGCAGACGGTGGTGAGCCTGGCGGGTCCGTCGATGAACGTGGTTCTGGGTGTGGTGCTGCTGGTCGCGACCCGGGTGCTGTTCGACCCCGCGCACGCGGTGTTCTGGGCCGGCCTGGCGTTCCTCGCATTCCTGCAGGTGACAGCGGTACTGCTGAACTTGTTGCCGATTCCGGGGCTGGACGGTTACGGCGCACTCGAACCGCATCTGGGCGCCGAGAACCGGCGCGCGGTGGCTCCGGCCAAGCAGTGGGGGTTCGTCATCCTGCTGGTGCTGCTGCTGGCGCCGCCGCTGAATCAGTGGTTCTTCTCGGCGGTGTACTGGGTGTTCGACCTCTCCGGTGTGCCGGCGCAACTGTCGTCGGTCGGGGGTGCGCTGACCAGGTTCTGGTCGGCCTGGCTGTAGCCGCGGCACCTTGCCCGAACCTTGCCATATATGCGGAAATATGCATATATTGGCCGGCATGGGTGCGGGACACGACCACAGCCACGCCGACGCCCGGATCTCCCGGATGGTGCTCGCGGCGATCGTCCTGACCGTCTTCTTCCTCGTCGAACTGATCACCGCGCTTTCGATCAACTCGATCGCGTTGCTGGCCGACGCCGGCCACATGCTCACCGACCTGGTCGCGATCTTCATGGGGCTCACGGCGGTTCTGCTGGCCCGCCACGGCAGCGCCTCCCCCGCCCGTACCTACGGCTGGCACCGCGCCGAGGTGTTCACCGCGGTCGCCAACGCCGGCCTGCTGCTGGCCATGGCCGCGTTCATCCTCTACGAGGCCCTCGACCGCATCGGCGACGCGCCCGAGGTGCCCGGGGTGCCGCTCATCGTGGTCGCCCTGGCCGGGCTGGCAGCCAACCTCATCGTGGTGCTGCTGCTGCGGTCGCACTCCGAGCACAGCCTCGCGGTCAAGGGCGCCTACATGGAGGTGCTGGCCGACACCGTCGGCAGCATCGGGGTGCTCATCGCCGGGGTCGTCACGGTCACCACCGGCTGGCCGTACGCCGACATCGTCGTCGCGGTTCTGGTCGCACTGTGGGTGTTGCCGCGCGCGATCTCCCTGGCCCGCGCCGCGCTGCGGATCCTGTCGGAAACCTCGCCCAGTCACATCGACGTCGAGGAGCTACACCGGGCGCTGTGCGCGGTCGACGGCGTCACCGGCGTGCACGACCTGCACGTGTGGACGCTGGTGCCGGGCAAGGACATGGTGACCGCGCACCTGACCAGCAAGCGCGACTCCGCGGAGGTACTCGACGACGCGCGCGCGGTGCTCAGCGCCCACGGGCTCGAGCATTCGACGGTTCAGGTGGAACCGCCCGACGCGGCCGGCGACTGTGAGTGCGAGACGCAGAAGCGTTAGCTCAGGACAACCCGAGCGCCGACCGCGCGGCCGGATCACAGTCTTCGAGCAGGTCCACGCAGCGCTGATACTCGTCGGTCTCACCGATGGCATCCGCGGCGCGGGCCAGTGCCGCGACACAGCGCAGGAACCCGCGGTTGGGTTCATGGGCGTAGGGCACCGGGCCGAAACCCTTCCAGCCGTTGCGGCGCAGCTGGTCGAGCCCCCGGTGGTAGCCGGTGCGGGCGTAGGCGTACGCGGTGACGGCCTGGTCCTCGTCGAGGGCCTGCTCCGCCAGCACGGCCCAGGCGATCGAGGCGGACGGATGCGCCGCGGCCACGATGGCCGGACTTTCCGCCGCGTCGAGCTCCGCTTCGGCGTCGGGATCACCGGGCAGCAACACTGGTTCGGGTCCGAGGAGATCACCCATCCGAGTCATGGCCTCATTGTGCCGTGCGGGCGCGGGCGTTCGTCACCGCGGATGGCTAAGCTTCGGCCGTAGCGTCGTTAGGGAGGACCGCAACACCGATGTCGAACCCCACTGGGCCGGAGCATCCGGACAAACCCGCCGACGAGGTGCCGCAGGGCGCCGACGCGGTCGGTGATGCGGAAACCGAGGTACTGCCGGAGCCGGACCCCGACCACGAGCCCGCGACCGAGGTCTTCAGCGCACCGCAGTCCCCCGGCCAGGACGACCCGTCCGACCCCGGCGAACGACGCTTCACCGCGCCGTCGGGGTTCGACGCCGGCTCCACGCAGATCATCAATCGCCCCCAAGAGCCCGCCACCGAAGTGTTCGCCAGCCAGAAAAACGCTGGACCGCAGGTGATTCCGCCGCGTGGCGAGACGCCCGCGCCGCCCAAGCAGAAGCGGCACTGGGGATGGGTCGCTGCGATCGTGGTGATCATCGCCGCGCTGGCGGTCGTCGCGATCCTCGGCACCATCCTGTTGACCCGCGGCGGCGTGTCGGGCACGTCACAGGAGGAACAGGTCCGCACGACGATCCAGAACTTCGACTCCGCGGTGCAGAACGGCGACCTGGCCACACTGCGCAGCATCACCTGCGGAACCAAACGCGACAGCTACGTCGAGTACGACGAAAAACGGTGGGCCGACATCCATCAGCGGGTCGCCGCGGCCAAGCAGTATCCGGTGGTGGCCAGTGTCGACCAGATCGTCGTCAACGGCGACCATGCCGAAGCCAACGTCACCACGTTCATTGCCTCAGACCCGCAGACCCGGTCCACCCGCAGCTTCGACCTTCAGTTCCACGACGACCAGTGGAAGATCTGCCAGAGCGACTGACTTCCGGGTCGGTTCATTCCACGTCCAGCGCCTGAGCCAGCAGCCGCATCAGACGCAGACCCCCGATGCTGTTCGCGCATTCGTCGAGCGCGGGACCGTAGATTCCGACGCCCGCGCGATGCGGAACGACCCCGATCATCGCCCCCGACACCCCGCACTTCGCGGGGATGCCGACTTCGCAGGCGTATCTACCCGAGGCTTCGTACATCCCGGCGAACAGCATGAGCCGGCGCACCAGGCGGACATGGTCGGCGCGGAGCAGCCGACCCCCGAACGCCACATCAGCTCCGCCCGCCAGCACGTAGCCCGCGCGCGCCAGATCCACCACGTCGACCTCGATCGCGCACACCTGGCAATACGCCCAGAGGAGTTCCTCGATCTCGGTCGAGATCAGGCCCTGACTGCGCAGGAAGTAGGCGAGCGCGCGATTCCGTTCGGCCAGCACGAACTCGGACCGCGCGGTGCTCTGGTCGAACGTGATTCCGGGATTGCCGGTCAACGCCCGGACCAACTCGAGAACCTCGCCCACCCGCTCGTCGGGTCCCGTACCGGGCAACATGTCGACGACGACCAGGGCACCGGCGTTGACGAACGGATTCACCGGCACGCCGGATCCACGAATGAACGTCTCCAGCGAGTCGTACGACCCGATCGCCTGATCACGCCCCACGCGAGCGAACACCTGCTCCTCACCGCGAAAGTGCAACGCCAGCAACAGCGTGAACACCTTCACCACGCTCTGGACCGTGAACCTCGCGTCGACGTTGCCGGCCGTGCGCAGGCATCCCTGCCCGAGATCTACCGCGACGGCGAGATCGCCGGAATTCGCCTGTCGCAGTTCAGGAAGATATGTCGACACCTTCCCGGCCCCCAGATGGGGCCGCACCTTGTCCACCAGGCCGTTGAGCCAGTCTTCGGCAATCGCCGTCATGATGCACCGCTTCCTACCCGTTGCTACCCGTAGTCACGCCCGGCGCAGATCCGGCCGGGCCCACGAAGACGCGAACCATCGCGTCTTCGTGGAACCCGGCCAGATCCACGTACTTCAGGACGAGGTCAACTGCTCAGCCGAAGGCCTAGTAGTAGGCCAGGTGATCGGCCCGCTCGGCATCCCCGACAGGCAGATGGTCCTTCTCCCACTCCATCCGTTTGGTCTCGGCATAGTCCTTGATGAAGTCCTCGCCGAACACCTCATGGCTCAGCTCATCTGCTTCGAACGCTTCGATGGCCTCGAGCAGAGTCCTTGGCAGCCGGGAGATCTCGGCGCGTTCCGACGCCAACTCGGTGACCTCGGGACCCGGATCGATCTCGTTGGCGATGCCGTCGAGTCCGGCCGCCAGCAGGAAGGCACCGGCAAGGTAGACGTTGGCCGATGCGTCGGGGTTGCGCACCTCGATGGCCGGCCGGTTCTCCGGCAACCGGATCATGCACGAGCGGTTGTTGGGACCGTAGGCGATCTTGATGGGAGCCCAGGAGACCGATCCGTCGACCAGCCGCGGAGTCAACCGCTTGTAGGAGTTGACCAGCGGGTTGGTGATGGCGGTCAGCGCGCGAGCATGCTTGAGGAGCCCACCGACGAAATACTTCGACTCCTTGGACCATTCCTCCTCGCCGGGAATCTCCGGGTTGCCGAGTCGAAGCACGCTGCTGTCCGAGCCGTCCACCGGGTAGAGACCCATGTTGAAGTGGGCTCCGGAGCCCCACAGGTTGGCAAAAGGTTTTGGCATGAAGGTGACGGCAAGGCCGTGCTTCTTGGCCACCTGATGCATCATCAACCGGAACAGCGTGATCCGGTCGGCCATCTCGAGCAGGTCCTTGTAGTAGAAGTCGATCTCGAACTGACCGACACCGCCCTCGGCTCCCAACGCGAAAGCCCGCAACCCGATCTTCTCCATCGTCGACACCGCATCGTCGAGGAAATCCGCCACGTCATAGGCGGTTTCGACATCGTAGGCAGGGCTGGGCTCGATGTCGCCGGTCGACGTCAGGGCGCCGAAGCCGGCGGAGGTGACGTCGTCGGGACGGTAGACGTAGAACTCGGGCTCGATGCCCAGAGTGCACCGGTACCCTTGCGCCGCTGCCCGTTCGATCTGCTTCTTCAGGATCGACCGCGGGCACAGCGAGAACGCCTCACCCTTGTCCGACCACATGTCGGCCGCCATCCACGCGAAGCGGGTGTCCCACGGTAGGACGGTCAGGGTGTCGAGATCCGGCAGCGCCGTGACCTCCTCCTCGACCGGGTCCATGATGCCGATTCCGTTGATGCCACGAGGCGTGTACCTGGCGAATCCGGCCATCAACTCCGGCAGAAAGCTCACGGGATGGCTCTTGGCCCGGTTCCGACCGAAGACGTCGACCCAGGATGCCGTCACGTAGCGGACACCGGCATCAGCGAGTTCCTTGGCCTTGTCCCTGTGCGACGAGTCGATTGCGTTGAGTGTGTCCATGTTTCTTCGTTTCCTTCTCTCTTGTTACGCGGATAACTGGGTTTGATGGGGTGACGGCCACCCCTTGCGTGTCAGCCGATCCGGAACCGGACCTTGGTCATGTCCATCGGCTGGATCGGCATGAAGTCGCCATATTTCGACGGCGGAGCGCTCGCGATTCGCGCGCCCTTGGGACCGAAGGTGTAGGCCGGCTCGGGATTCCACTTCAGGAACGCGAAGTACACCACTGCGGCCACCGTGGTGGAGACGATGAAGCCGAAGTCCGCACCGTCGAACAGTCGAGCACCGGGGCCGACATACCAGCCGGTGTTGACGAACAACAGGCCGATCGTCACCGCCGAAGCCCATGCCAGCACGGCGCGGTGGTTGATGCCCATCGAGGACCAGTAGCGCCCGCCCATCTCGCCGCGGTTGTAGACCTGCAGAGAGTCGGGATCGTAGAAGCCGCGGTTGTTGAAATAGCCGATCAGGTTGATGACGCTCCACGGTGCGCCCAGCACGATCAGGATGGCCAGGTACGAACTCACGATCGCCGAGAGTTGTTGATAGAAGGCGCCGATGAACACCAGTACGGTCGACAGCATCGACAGGTAGATCGTCGCCCTCACCCGGCTCAGCCCCGGGACGATCGACGAGAAGTCCAGTCCCATGTTGTAGATGTTGATGACGGCCTGCGCGGTCCCCGGGATGAAGGCCAGATACAACGCGAAGAAGAGGAACCAGTAGGGGACGTTGTTGGCGAACTCGGTGGCGTAGGCGTTGAGTGGGTCCTTGAACGTGACCGCGGTGTACGCCCCGAACATGAACGCCCCGCCCATGCCGAAGAAGCCACCCAGCCAGGCTGCTGTCACAGATTTCCGAGGCGGGTACTTCTTCGTCGAGATGTGCCGCGTCCAGTCACCGACGTAAGGGCCGTACGAGTTGACGGTGCCCGCACAGGCCAGCATGCCCAGGATCCACGTGGGCCAGAAGCTGCCCAATGCGTAGTCGCCGCCTGCATAACTGGGGTCGAAGTTCTCCGAGGCGACGAAGATGTACAGGATCATGATGGACCCGGCAGTGGGCACCATCCACTTCGTGAACGTCACCATGTTGGCGTGTCCCATCACCGCGATGACGGTCATGACGATCGCAACCAGCGCGTAGGCAATGACCAGCAATGCCACTGTGACAGCTTGGCTTTCGACGCCGAAGATGCGGACCACGCTGCGGGCGAGCACTTCGCCCGCAGCCCAGATGCACAGTGCGGCGAAGACGATATCGGCGGTGATGCCGAGGGCCGACCCGATCATCCGCCCCAGGGCTCCGAAGTGTGCGCCGCTGGCGACCGGGTTGTTGCTTCCGCTGCGGAGCCCGAGCAGCCCCATCGGGGCCATCAGGGTGGCTCCGATCGCCGATCCCACGACGATGGCGCTCGCGGATGCCCACCACCCCAGGCCGAGGGACACCGGCACCCAGCCGATGACGATGATGCCGAACGTCATGCTCCCGCCGAACAGGATCCACAACAGGTTTCTCGGCCGGGAATGCCGATGTTCTTCGGGGATGTACTCGATCCCGAAACTCTCGACCTTCCCGACGACGTCCAGCATCGGCGCCGACGGCTCAGCCCTGCGCTGGGTTATTTCTTCGTGCATACGGATTTCCTTCAAGGTCAACGGAATACATGGAGTTACTCAAAGGTTCTGATCACTTCGGTGCGGATCCCTGCACCACGGGGTTCTTCGGTGTCGGTGGCCTACCCGGCTCTCAGCGCCTCCCATGCGTGCCGGAACGGCTCCACGGGCGCCCTCGCCACTCCCCCGCCGATCTGACGACGCGACCGACCCGCTATCCCGATGTCCAGGTACGGTGTGACGCCTTCTGCGTGGGCGATCTTCTCGACGTCCAACCCCAGCGGGGCGCCACGGTAGTTCAATACCGGAATCAGGAAGTCCGGACTCTCGGTGACCGTGATGTCGTACATCGCGGTGGTTCTCGAGATCATCAGCGCGACGTCGCCGCCACTCGAACGCTGCAGGGGGAGGCCGGCTGCCTGCGCGAGGCCACCCAGTCCGACGACCTCGGTGATGATGCTCTCTCCGCCCATGAACTCGATGTCGTCGACGTTGTAGCCGGAATCGATGCGGTAATCCTCGAACACCGGAAGAGGTCCGGTGAACCAGGTGTCGCCCGTCCCCGAGGTCTGCACGCCGAATTCCCTGCACGAGAATGCCATTGCGGTGACCACGCTGGAACCCTCGTAGCCGCGCATGGCATTGGCCATCACTTTGCTCGCCGCCATCGACAACCTCAGGAAGAAGTAGTCGTCGCAGAGCACATCGAGTGCGTGCTCGAGTTCCTGACCGAGCTGCTTTGCCCCACTGAGCAATCGCCGCAGGAACAGGAGTGTGGCTGCCGCATTGCGACTGTGCAGTTCGTCGCCCATGGTGAGCGCCCGGGACATGATCGGCTTGAGCCGCAACGGTTCGGTCTGCGCGGCGACCAGGGCGTGCAGCGCCGGCGCCACCCGCAACCGCAGTGCTTCGAGGTTGTCGCGCGTGGCGGTCGAATAGGTGCCGTAGTTCAGGCGGTCCGCGCTGTCGCCTTCATAAAGTGTGCAGTACGCCCGGTCGCCGGTGTTGTCATCGACCACCACCGCAACGGGCATCGACGCGGTGGTGACGCCGGCCAGCGACCCGACACATCCGAACTCCTGGCAACCGCGCACGGTCAACTCACCGCGCTCGAACGCGGCTACTGCCGCCGCCTCGTCGGCAGCCATGCCTTCGTACAGTGCGCCGCCGATGATCGCGGCCCGCTGACCGCCCGTGTACGAGCCGAAAGGCATGGTGGGGCCAGACGTGAGCACCGTCGACGGCGGCAAGCCCATCGCCGTCTGCGCACTCTCGACACCGACGAGAACTGGATCTGCCGCCAGCAGCGCATCGATCGCCGCGCGGTTGGCGCGTTCGCGCTTTGTGGACATCACCCTCCGATACAAAACGTTTTGGCATGTGTCTGCATGCGTTGACCTGCGAGTCGTCGAGGAGTTGCGGACATCTCCGCCAGCTGCCAAATGGTTTTGGCTGTGCTGGTTGTGACCGTAGTCACGAACCGTTCACGCTGTCAAGCACATCACATAAAAAGACTTATGGCGGCGTCAGCTTGTCGGCGACGACGACGCCCGGACCAGGAACTCCGTCGGGATCAACTTGCCCGGCAGGGATTCGGACTCGACCTCGAGGTGCTCGATCAGCAGGGTTGCGGCCGTCTCCCCGGTCCGGAACGGGAACAGATTGGTGGCCGAGATCTGCGGGCTCGTCAACGTCAAGGGCCTACCGTCGACCGCGGATGCGATCGCGAGGTCGTCGGGCACTCGCACACCGGACCGCGATGCGGCGTCGAGCAATGCCAGAGCCAAGTCGTCGGAACTGGTGTACACCGCGTCGATCGGCGCGGCCAACAACCGCGCCAACTCGTCATACCACGCGGAATCCTCCGGCGAACCTACGGCCACAATCGTTTCCGCGATATCGTGCTCAGCCACCCACGTCCGATATCCCGTCACCACATCGTTGACATAGGGCCGTCGCGTGCGGTCGGTCAGCAACGCCGGCCGGCGCCGCCCGGCGCCGGCGAAATGGTCCAGCGCTACCCGCGCAGCGGCGACATGGTCGTTGTCCACCCAGAGGACGTCGCCGGTCTCCTCGGACGCCCCGATCACCACCACCGGGACACTGGCCTCGAACGCCGGCTCGTCGGCTTGCGGGTCGACGATGATCGCCCCGTCGATGGAGAACCCGTTGAGAATGCCGGCCCGTCCGCCGGATGGAGACACCACCAGGGCGTAGCCCAGGTGGTCGGCTGCGGCCGCGGCACCGTTGATGACATCGAGGAAGTACGCGGAGTGCGGCAGCGACGGACCACCGGTTTGGCCCAGATGCGGCATCTGGATCGCGATGATGCGGCTTCGGCGCGTCACCAACTGCTGGGCGTGGACATTGGCCTGGTAGCCCAGCTGTCGCGCAGCCTTGAGGACCTTCGCGCGGGTCTGTTCCGCGATTCGTCCGCGGTTGTTCAAGACATGGGAAACGGTCGTGGGCGACACTCCGGCCGCCGCGGCGACGTCTACGATCCCTGCCACATCACCCCTCGTGTCCCCCGGACGAACCGGGCCCCCGGCCAGCTCAGCCGGCCGTCACACTCCTGCCTGCGCTGTGTAGATCCCTGCATGCCTCGACCACTCGCTCGCTCATCGAACTCTCGGCCTTCTTAAGATAGCTGCGCGGGTCGTAGACCTTCTTGTTGCCGACCTCCCCGTCGATCTTGAGCACCCCGTCGTAGTTCGCGAACATGTGCCCGGCGATGGGCCGGGTGAACGCGTACTGCGTGTCGGTGTCGACGTTCATTTTGACCACGCCGTAGCGCAGCGCGTCCTCGATCTCGGATTTCAGCGATCCGGAGCCCCCGTGGAAGACGAAGTCGAAGGGCTTTGCGTCCGACGGCAGCCCGAGTTTGGCGGCGGCGACCTGCTGTCCCTGGGCCAGGACTTCCGGGCGCAACACCACATTGCCCGGCTTGTAGACGCCGTGGACATTGCCGAATGTGGCTGCCAGGAGGTACTTGCCGTGTTCACCGGCGCCGAGGGCGTCGATGGTCTTCTCGAAGTCCTCGGGCGTGGTGTAGAGCTTGTCGTTGATTTCGGCCTCCACGCCGTCTTCCTCCCCGCCGACCACGCCGATCTCGACCTCCAGGATGATCTTCGCCGCGGCTGCCTGGTCGAGTAGTTCCCTTGCGATGGAGAGGTTTTCGTCGATCGGCACCGCCGAGCCGTCCCACATGTGCGACTGGAACAGCGGGTCGCCGCCATGGGCGACCCGCTCGGCCGACAGGGCCAGCAACGGGCGCACGTAGCTGTCGAGCTTGTCCTTGGGACAGTGGTCGGTGTGCAGCGCCACGGTGACCGGATACTTCTCCGCGACCACGTGGGCGAACTCGGCCAGTGCCACCGCCCCGGTCACCATGTCCTTCACTCCCAGACCGGACGCGAATTCCGCACCACCGGTGGAGAATTGGATGATGCCGTCCGAACCGGCGTCGGCGAAGCCTTTGATCGCGGCGTTCACCGATTCCGACCCCACACAGTTGATCGCGGGGAACGCGAACCCGCCTTCTTTGGCACGGCCCAGCATTTCGGCGTAGACCTCGGGTGTCGCGATCGGCATACCGAAGTATCCCAGGAAACCGGCGACCTCACATGGTGAGAACCATGCGGTAGCGCGCGCGGCTCTCGTCCATGGCGGCGAACGCTTCGGCGGCCTGCGCCAGCGGGCGCTCCTCGACCATGGCCCGCACCCCGGTCTGCAGCGCGAAGTGCAGCGTCTCCTCGACGTCGCGCGACGTGCCCGACGGATGACCGGTCACCGACAGTCCGGAGGTGATCAGATCCAGCGGGCTGATCGGCAGGTTCTCGGCGGTGACCCCGACGACGACCAGTTCACCGGCCGGCCCCAGCCCCGCGACCGTCTGCGCCATCGCGGCGGCATTGTTGGCCGTGGCCAGCACCACCGCGGCACCCCCGAGCTTCTTCAGCTCCGCTGCGACGTCCTGCGCGGTCGAATCGATGTAGTGGTGCGCCCCGAGCTGCGCGGCCTCTTCGGCCTTGCCCGACCCCCGGGCGATCGCGACCGTCTCGAAGCCCATCGCACGGGAGAACTGCACGCCGAGGTGGCCGAGCCCACCGACACCGAGCACAGCGACCACGTCGCCGGCCTTCGCGCGTGTCTGCCGCAACCCGTTGAACGTAGTCACACCCGCACACCCCATCGGCGCGGCCTCGACGAACGACAACCCGTCCGGGATCCGCGCCAGCGCGGTCACCGGCACCGTGACCGACTCGGCGTACCCGCCCGGATAGTGCCAGCTGGGCACCTGCAGGTTCTCGCACTGCATGAAGAAGCCGCGTCGGCACGGCACGCAGCGGTTGCAGTTGCCGCCGAACCAACCGACCGCCACCCGGTCACCGACCGCGAAATCCGAGACACCCTCCCCCAGCTCGGCCACCGTGCCGGCGATCTCGTGGCCCAGCGTGATCGGCCACTGCAGACCCGGGAAGTGCCCCGCGTAGAACTCCCGGTCGGTGCCGCAGACACCGCACGCGGCGACGGCGACGCGCACGTGGCCGGGCTGCGGTGACTCGGTCGCGACCTCGACCAGACTCAGCGGCGCGTTGGCAGAGGCGACATGGACGGCTCGGTGCATCGACATAATTCACTGTAAGCGCCGGTACCCTTGGGAGCCGTGGTCGTCGACACCCTCGCCCTGATGCCGGACTTTCTGGACCCGATCAACCTTCTCGGTTACTTCGGCACCTGGGCGTTGATCGGCCTCCTGCTCGTGGTCTTCGTCGAATCCGGCGTGCTGTTCCCGATCCTGCCCGGCGACTCGCTGCTGTTCGTCGCCGGGATGCTGGCCGCGGGCACCGCCGCCGCCGCTCAGGACGGCACCGTGCCCGCCAGTTTCGAACTGTGGCAGTTGCTGGTGTTCATCCCGATCGCGGCGGTTCTGGGCGCGCAGGTCGGCTACTGGATCGGCCGCAACATCGGCACCACCATGTTCAAGCCCGACGCGCGGTTCCTCAAACAGAAGTACCTCGACGAGGCCCACCTGTTCTTCGAGCAGCGCGGCCCGTTCGCGATCGTCATCGCCCGCTTCGTCCCCATCGTGCGCACCCTGGCACCGATCACCGCCGGCGCCGCCAAGATGAACTATGCGGTGTTCACGGTGTACAACGCCGTCGGCGCCGTGGTCTGGGGTGTGGGCCTGACGGTCCTCGGCTACTGGCTCGGACGCTTCGAAATGGTGCAGAAACTCCTCGAGCCGATCGTCATCGGCATCGTGATCCTGTCGGTGCTGCCGATGGCCTTCGAGTGGTACAAGCGGCGCAAGACCGCTCGCGCGGCGGGTGAAGCCGCCGAACCGACCGCCTAACGTCGCGCGGCCTCCAGCGCCCCGATCAGGCTGGCCGCATCCCAGGGCCCCCGGTGCCGCACCCCGTTGACGAACAGCGTGGGCGTGGCGTGTAAATCCATCTCCTCGGCATCGTCGGCATCGTCGGTCACCCGGTGCAGCACCTTCGACGAGTGCACCCGCACGTCGTGGTCGAAGCGCTCGATGTCGCAGCCGACGGCCACCGCGTAGCGGTACATGTCCGACCACTCCAGGTCCTCCTGGTGGCCGAACAGCTCGCGCGCCATCTCCCAGAACCGGCCCTGCAACGCGGCGGCTTCGCAGGCGCGGGCCGCGTCGAAGGCGCGTGGATGCGCGCGTTCGAGCGGAAAATGCCGCCACACGTAGAGCAGGTCGTCGCCGAAGTGGGCGCGCACCTCGTCGATCATGCCGGTGGCCCGACTGCAGAACGGGCACTCGAAGTCGCCGTACTCGACCAGCACCAGCGGTGCGTCCGCCCTGCCGCGCACATGGTCGCGCTCCGGGTCCACCGGCCGCAGGAGCTTGAGCCCCACCGGTTCCGGCGGACTGAGCCGGTCGGTGATCCGGAAGATCAACCAGCCCAACCCGAACGCCAGCGCGGAGGCGGCAAGCACACCGATGCGGGCCTCGTCCTGGCGCTCGGGATCGGCGATCGCGATGTCGACGATGAACAGTGAGATGGTGAACCCGATGCCCGACAGCGCCGCGCCGCCGGCCACCCGGCGTAGGGACAGGCCCGGAGCCAGCACACCGAGTCCGGTGCGCCGCATCAGCCAGGTGGCGCCCGTGATGCCGACGAACTTGCCGACGACCAGCCCGGCGATCACACCCCAGGTCAGCGGAGATCGGAACGCCGCAGCCAGGGTCTGCGCGTCGAGCCGGACGCCGGCGTTGACCAACGCGAACAGGGGCAGGATCACGAACGAGACCACCGGCCCGACCGAGATCTGCAACCGCTCGTTGATCGAGATCGACTCCCGCAGCGACCGGCTCGCCGCACGGGCGTAGTGCGAGTTCGGGGACTGGCTGAAGGCGCGGATCTGCTCGACGGCGCGCTCCACCGGGCGACGCTCAGGAGTGAAGACCGGAATCGACAACGCCACCGCGACGCCGGCCAACGTCGGGTGAATGCCGGCCAGGTACAAGGCAATCCACAGCGCGACGCCGAGGACGGCATACGCGGGCCCACGCACTCCGGGCAGTTTGCGCACCAACACCAGCGCGACGATCAACCCGACCGACACCAGCAGCGGACCGACCCGCAGATTGTCGGAGTAGAAGAGCGCGATGGCACACAGCGCGCCCACGTCGTCGACGACCGCCAGGGTGAGCAGGAACAACCGCACCCGCGCCGGGAACATCGGTTTGATGATCGCCAGCGCACCGACCAGGAACGCGGTGTCGGTCGAGATCACCACGCCCCAGGCGTGGGCGTTCTCACCGGAGGGGTTGAACGCCAGGAACACCATCGCGGGGACGATCAGTCCGGCGGCTGCCGCGACCACGGGGACCGCGGCGCGGGACCGGTCGGTCAGCTCGCCGATGGTGAACTCGCGCGTCACCTCCAGGCCGACGATGAAGAAGAAGAACGCCATCAGCGCGTCGTTGACCAGGTGTTTGACCGACATGTCGAAGTGCTGGTCTCCGACCGCGACGCTGACGTGGGTGTCCAGCAGCGCCCAGTAGCTCGCGGCCCACGGCGAGTTGGCCCACGCGATGGCCACCACGGTGCTGGCCAGCAGCAGCGCTGCGGCGGTGTTATCGGTGGTCCTGGTGGCCTTGCTTCCCCGGTTGAGACGGGACGGCAGCAGCGGGAAACCCCGCTGGGCGGGTCGGTCAGTCACGCTCACCTGCGGTCACACTCGGGCCGGACGTGCCGTCTGCGACGGCGTGCGCCGCTTCCAGAACCATCCACCCCGACAGCTGCACCGACAGATCGCGTTCGGGAATCTCCGACGAGTTCACCGCACCGTCGACCGATTCGGCGTCGCGCGCCGCGGCCGTCGGGAGCGCAGCGGGTCGGTCCCAGAACGCGCCGAACAGCGGTGCGCCTTCGACGGTCTGGCGGTTGTCCCACACTGCCCGTGCCGACGTCGTGACCAGGGCGCGCGCGGTCTCGCGGGCGTCGTCGTCCTCGGGGCCGGCCACCGGAAGCGCCGTGGCCACCAGCGCGAGGTAGCGGGCCAGGATGCCGTGGAACAGGCCGCCGTCGCCGCCGCCCGCGCCGCGGATCACCCCGTCGGGCGCCATGTGCTCGGCGACGGCGGCGACCAGTCGGTGCACCCGCTGCCGGTGCCGCGGGTCGGAGGTCCGCACGGCGAGCTCGGTTTCCAGCCCCAGCACCACGCCCTGGCAGTAGGTGTACTGCGCGCGCACCAGCGACCCGGCCTGGATGCCGTCGAACACCAGCTTGGTGTCGGGATCGATCAGCGTCTCGTCGATCCAGTCGGCCATCTGCTGCGCGCGGCGCAGCCGGTCTCCGTGGCGGGCCAGGAAGATGCCGGCCGGTCCGTTGGCGGGGGCGTTGAAGAACTGGTCCTGCTTGCGCCACGGGATACCGCCGCCGTCTTCGGGCACCCACGCGGTGAGGAACTGGTCGGCCAGTGTGTTGAGCGCCTTCGGGCGGCGCACTCCCACCAGTCGGTCGCTTCGTTCGAGCGCCAGTGCCAGCCACGCCATGTCGTCGTAGTAGCTGTTGGTCCACCGGCCGAGGTTGCGGAGGCGGTGCCCGCGGATCTGGCGGGTGATGGATTTCAGCCGTTCCGGCGTGGGGTCGCGCAACTGCGCGTCGATGAGGTTGTCCAGCAGATGGGCCTGCCACCAGTAGTGCCACTTTCCGAACCGGCGGTGCCCGCCGGCGGGTGGCCAGGCGACGACGCCCAGCTGGGTGCCGGGGAGGTACCAGAGGTGCCGCAGGTGGCGGTCGGTGATCGCGGCCTCGGCGCTGGCCGCACGGTTGGCCCACATCTGCTCCATCGTCTGATCCTGCCGCACTTGACGCTGGTTCGGTGGCTGGTCACGCGGTCCGGATGAGACGTTTTTGTCTCATTCGGTCTATTCTCGTCTCATGGCCGTCGGGCGTGAACACCTGTTGCGGGCTGCGGCGGACTTCCTGGGCCGCCGCCCCAACGCCACGCTGGACGAGATCGCCACCGCCGTCGGGGTCAGCCGAGCCACCCTGCACCGCCACTTCGCGGGCAAGCCGGCGCTGCTGGCCGCGCTCGACGAGTTCGCGATCGCCGAGATGCGCCGCGCACTAGACAGCGCGGACCTGCACAGTGGCTCGGCCACCGACGCATTGCGCCGACTCGTTGCGGCCTGTGAACCGGTGGCACCGTTCCTGGCCCTGCTGTACAGCCAGGCTCAGGAGCTCGACGTCGAGGATTGGCTGCAGGGCTGGGCCGAGGCCGACGCCGCCGTCAGCGCTCTCTTCGAGCGCGGTCAGCGCAGCGGCGAGTTCCGCCCCGACATGTCGGCGGCCTGGCTGACCGAGGCGTTCTACAACCTGGTGGCCGGAGCCGGGTGGGCCATCCAGAACGGCCGGGTGGCCGCCCGCGACTTCCACCACATGATCGTCGAGCTACTGCTGAACGGAGTGCACACCGCATGACCCGCCGATGGGCCGCGTTGAGCGTCCTCACGCTGGCAGTCCTGCTCATCGGCATCGATGGCACCGTGCTGGCCTTGGCGACCCCGTTCATCAGTCGCGACCTGGACGCCACGGGCACCGAGATCCTCTGGATCGGCGACATCTATTCGTTCGTGCTCGCGAGCATGTTGATCAGCATGGGCAGCCTGGGCGACCGGATCGGCCACCGACGGCTCCTGCTGTGTGGGGCAGTCGGATTCGCCGGCGTGTCCGCGCTGACCGCCTACGCACCGAGCGCCGAACTGCTGATCGCCGGCCGCGCCCTGCAGGGCGTCGCGGGGGCGACACTGGCTCCGGCCACGCTGGCCCTGCTCCGCGGCATCTTCAGCGACCCCCGGGAACGCTCCCTGGCCGTGGGAATCTGGGCCGCGGCCTTCTCCGCCGGTGCCGCCCTGGGTCCGGTCGTGGGCGGGGTGCTGCTCGAACACTTCTGGTGGGGCTCGGTGTTCCTGATCAACGTGCCCGTGATGCTGGTGCTGCTGATCGGCGGCCTGATCCTGGTGCCCGAGCACCGGGATCCTCAACCAGGGCCGTGGGACCTGCCGTCGGTGGGGTTGTCGATGGTCGGCATCCTCGCGGTGGTCTACGCAGTCAAAGAGGTCGCCGCGCACGGTCTGAGCGCAGAAGTGGCGGCTGCCGCTGTCGTCGGTGTCGGGGCCCTGGTCTGGTTCGTACGGCGCCAGCTGCACCTGCCCAGTCCGCTGATCGATGTCCGGCTGTTCGCCAATCGCGCGTTCTCCGGGGTGGTGGGCGCGAATCTGCTCACGGTGCTGGGGCTTTCGGGCCTGGTGTTCTTCCTGTCCCAGTTCTTCCAACTGGTCAAGGGATACGGCCCGCTGCAGGCCGGCCTGGCCGAGCTGCCTGCCGCGGTGACCGCCACGGTCTTCGGCGTGCTGGCCGGCCTGGCGCTGCGTTGGTTCACTCCCCGCGCGGTGCTGACCTCCGGGCTGGCGATGGTCGCAGTGGCGATGGCCACGCTGGCACTGATCCGCCCCGACACCTCCTACCTGCCCCTGGGCGTGGCCTTGTTCTTCGTCGGTGTCGGACTGGGCCTGGCGTTCACCGTCGCCAGCGACGCCATCCTCGCCAGCGTGCCGAAAGAGCGCGCCGGAGCTGCTGCCGCGGTGTCGGAGACCGCGTACGAACTCGGGATGGCGCTCGGGATCGCCACCCTCGGCTCCATCGTCACCGCCGTCTACCGCGGGCTCACGATGCCTGCCGGCGTCCCGGCCGACGTCGCCGCCCACGCCCGGGAATCGTTGGCAGCCGCGACGCAGGAGGCCGCTAAACTGCCTGAGGTGCAGGCAGAACCGCTGCTGGCCGCGGCCCGGGAAGCATTCACCAGCGGGTTGTCGATCGCCGCGGGCGCCGGGGCGGCGTTGATGCTCGTGTCGGCGGTGGCGGTGTGGGTGTTGTTGCGCGACAACCGGTTACCAGGCGGCGCCGAGGTCGGCGTGCTGAGCGATCCAGGCGTGCATGGCGATGCCGGCGGCGACGGCGGCATTGATGCTACGGGTGGAACCGAACTGCGCGATCGAAACCGTTGACGCCGCACCGATTTTCGCGTCCTCGGTGATACCGGGGCCCTCCTGGCCGAAGATCATCAGACAGGCCCGCGGCAGGGCGGTCCGCTCGATCCGGGCCGCACCCGGGACGTTGTCCACAGCGACCACCGTCAACCCCTCCTGCTGAGCGTAGGCCAGGAGCTCAGCGGTGGTGTCGTGGTGACGCAGCCGTTGATAGCGGTCGGTGACCATGGCGCCCCGGCGGTTCCAGCGGCGACGCCCCACGATGTGGACGGTGTCCACGGCGAACGCGTTGGCGGTGCGCACCACCGCACCGATGTTCGCGTCGTTGCCGAAGTTCTCGATCGCGATGTGGAGTGGGTGCCGTCTGGTGTCGATGTCGGCGACGATCGCCTCGCGTGTCCAGTACCGGTAGGCGTCGACGACGTTGCGGGAGTCCCCGTCGCGCAACAGATCCGGATCAAGGCGCGGATCGTCGGGTAACGCGCCTTGCCAAGGCCCGACACCGTTGCCCTCGCCCCACTCGGTGGGACCGGGAAGATCAGCGTCGCTCATCGAGCGTCCACAGCCCGGCGCGGGTGCCGACCACCGACACGGTGGCGTACAGCAGCGCCTGATTGATCTCCCCCTGGGTACACAGAGAAGCATTGAGTTGCACAGCATCTCGAGAGGCCTCCGGCAGCACCAGCACCGACGATCCGTAGGTGCTGCACGCGCGGCTGAGTCCACGCCCGGGCAGAGTGGGGCCGACCAGAATCATCAACGGTCCACCACGGGAAGCGGACTCGTCGCGGTAGCGTTCGGCCACCCCCTCAGCCTGCAGACCCATCAGCATGTAGCCCTGCCCTTCGAACGCGGTCGGATCCCCCAGCGCGGGCGGCTCGATCCGGGCTCCGTCGGCGCGGAACGCGTCCAGGCTGGTGGTGCGCAGGTTCAGGCCGGTGTCGTTGTCGCCGGTCGGCAGCAGTCCGACGGGAAACGCCGCCGGGTAGGCCACGGTGCTGCCGGGAATCCGCTCGCGTGGCGAATACGCGTACACACCGCGCACCTGGGACTGGTCGCGCAGCGGGCCGAGGCACACGGTGCCGGTGATCCGGTCGGGCGTCGCCGTCACCGGCTGCACGCCCAGGTCGGTCACGTCCTCGCAGCTGCCCACCGCCGGCGCCTCGATGGGATGCGCCAGCGCGCCGTAGAGACCGAAGCGGACGTCCTCGGGCTTGGTGGGGGTCGAATCCTCCTGTGCCGGCGCGGCATCCACGTCGACGAGGACGTGGTCGGCGTCGAATCGCAGGTTGGCCACCGACATGTTCCAGCCGAGAATCGCCAACGCCTCCCCGACTGTCGCGCGCGCAGCGCCGTAGACGTCGGACGGCGCGTCGTCACCCGAGCAGGCGGCGGCCACCAGCATGACCGTCGCCAGGATCGCGATTACCCGCACCGGATCTCAGGTTCGGTCACGGCCCTTGCCCACGACTTTGGTCAACGCGCGCACCAGGTTTCGCGGCACCATACGTCCGGCGGTGGTCAACACCTTGTACTGCACACCCGGGATGATGACGACCTTGCCGCCGGCCACACCGGCCATCGTCTCGCGGACCACGTCGTCGACTTCGAGCCACAGCACCGACGGCGTTCCGGCCATGTCGATGCCGGCGCGCTGGTGGAACTCGGTGTGCACGAAACCCGGGCACAGCGCGTGGATCCCGACGCCGGTACCGGTCAGACCGTTGGCCAGCCCCTCCGAGAAGGCCACCACCCACGCCTTGGACGCCGAGTAGGTCGACCCGCGGCCGGGCAGCAGACCCGCCACGCTGGCCACGTTCAGCACGGTGCCCCTCCCCGCGGCCAGCATCGCGGGCAGCGCCGCGTGGGTCAGCTGCATGACCGCGGTGACGTTGACGTCGAGCTGCTTCTGCAGCAGCGCATAGTCGGCGGACCAGAATTCACCGGAGGTGCCGAAGCCGGCGTTGTTGACCAGGACGCTCACGCCGTCGCGCAGCCGGTCGGCCACCGTCTGCCGGTCGGCGTCCACCGCGAGGTCGGCGGCCAGCACCTCGGCGGCCACGCCATGGCGCGTGCGCAGTTCGGTGGCCAGGCGGTCGAGACGGTCGGCGTCACGGGCAACGAGCACCAGGTCGTGGCCGTCGGCGGCGTAGCGGCGCGCGAACCCCTCACCCAGCCCGGACGTCGGTCCGGTGATCAGGGCGACGGGGCGGGACATGCCCGTCAGGATATCTATCGCTGATAGTTAGGGGACTGCCGCCCACCGGGCGGCTGCGGCGCGCGGCGGCCGGGATCAGGACGCGGCGGCCCGTAGTTCGGGGGCGGAGGGGGAGGAGGGGGCCCCGGCGGAGGTCCCTCGCCGCGACCGGCCGGCATGGCCGGCGCGCCTGTCAGCGGACGGCTGGGCGATCCGCTGCGGCGGGCGACGGGCGCCGCGGCGCTGGACGGCACCGGGGGCAGTACCCGCAGCAGGTCGTTGAACTGGCGGACCGTGCGCAGACCTTCGTCCCACTGCGCGCGGGTGCTGGTGATCGGCATGCTGACCAGCGTCCAGTTCTGCTCGTTCCACATGATCTCGGCGCAGTCGGGCGCGGTGTGGGCGAACGTCACCATGCGGCGGTCGCAGGCCCGGCGGGCGGCGTCGAGGTTGGTGGAGTAGACCATGCGCGGGCCGATCGCACCCAGCAGCCAGATGTCGCTCTCGCGGGGCTCCTTGATGCCTTTGAGCCGCATGTCCACCACGACGTTGGTGCCGACCTTGCGGTGCAGGGCAATGACGGTGGCCACGTCGTCGAGGTCGAAGATGAAGACCGCTTCGCCACGGATCTGGCCGAGCACGACGTTGCGTGCCGTCACGTCGCCCACGGTGGACATCACGCCGCGCTTCCAGCGCTTGAGGATGTCGGTGGACTCCTGCTCGTAGTCGAAACCGTGCGACTTGGCCCACGACTTGCGGCGACGGCCGAGACCTCGCCGACGGTCGTGGTCGACGTACAACAACACCGCCGCACCCACGAAGCAGAGTGCGGACAGCGTGAACCAAAGCGGAACCATTGCGCCCTAGCCTACTTGCAGGTACGGCAATCTCCAGAACTCGAGCCGGTCACAAGACGGTATCTAGCTCCACTCCCAGGCGCGTGGGGCCCTCGCGAAGCTGGGGACAGTCCGCGAAAGCCCCCAATCTCGCCAGAGAATGGGGGCCTCCGCGTCTGCTCGGCGGGGCTCGGCGGGGCTGATCAGCAAGCGCTCATCCCAGCACCAGCGAGTCGCCGTCCGCACTCAAATTGACAGGCACGATGTCACCGTCGTGCACGTCTCCGGCCAGCAGCATCTTGGCCAGCTGGTCGCCGATGGCCTGCTGGATCAACCGGCGCAGCGGACGCGCGCCGTAGAGCGGGTCGAACCCGCGCTGACCCAGCCACTTCTTCGCCGGCAACGACACCTCCAAGGTCAGTCGGCGCTGCGCCAGGCGCTTGGCCAGCTGCTCGAGCTGGATGTCGACGATCGACACCAGCTCCTCGGGGTTCAGGCCGTCGAAGATGATGACGTCGTCGAGCCGGTTGATGAACTCGGGCTTGAACGCCGAGCGCACCGCCGCCATCACCTGTTCCTCGCTGCCACCGGCACCGAGGTTCGAGGTCAAGATCAAGATGGTGTTGCGGAAGTCCACCGTGCGGCCCTGACCGTCGGTCAGCCGGCCCTCGTCGAGGACCTGCAGCAGCACGTCGAACACGTCCGGGTGGGCCTTCTCGATCTCGTCGAACAGGATCACCGTGTACGGACGCCGCCGCACCGCCTCGGTCAGCTGACCGCCCTGGTCATAACCGATGTAGCCCGGAGGAGCACCGACCAGGCGAGCCACCGAGTGCTTCTCGCCGTACTCGCTCATGTCGATGCGCACCATCGCGCGCTCGTCGTCGAACAGGAACTCCGCCAGCGCCTTGGCCAGCTCGGTCTTACCGACACCCGTCGGGCCCAGGAACATGAACGAGCCCGTGGGCCGGTTCGGGTCGGCCACCCCGGCGCGGCTGCGGCGGACGGCGTCGGAGACCGCGGTCACCGCGCGCCGCTGCCCGACGACGCGCTTGCCCAGCTCGTCCTCCATGCGGAGCAGCTTGGCGGTCTCGCCTTCGAGCATGCGACCGGCGGGGATCCCGGTCCACGCCGACACCACCTCGGCGATGTCGTCGGGACCGACCTCTTCCTTGAGCATCACGTCCTCACGCGCCTCAGCGTGCGGCAGCGCGGCCTCGAGCTTCTTCTCCACCTCGGGAATGCGCCCGTACCGCAGCTCGGCCACGCGTTCGTAGTTGCCGTCGCGTTCGGCGCGATCGGCCTCGCCGCGCAGCGACTCGAGCTGTTCCTTGAGCTCACGCACACTTTCGATGGCGCTCTTCTCGTTCTGCCACCGGGTCGTGAGCTCCGAGAGTTTCTCCTTGTAGTCGGCCAGCTCGCCGCGCAGCTTGTCCAGCCGCTCCTTGGAGGCCTCGTCCTCTTCCTTGGACAGCGCCATCTCCTCGATCTCGAGACGGCGGACCAGCCGCTCGACCTCGTCGATCTCGACGGGCCGGGAGTCGATCTCCATGCGCAGCCGTGACGCGGCCTCGTCGACCAGGTCGATCGCCTTGTCCGGCAGGAACCGGGAGGTGATGTAGCGGTCGGACAGCGTCGCCGCGGAGACCAGCGCGGAGTCGGTGATCCGCACACCGTGGTGCACCTCGTAGCGCTCCTTGAGGCCACGCAGGATGCCGACGGTGTCCTCGACCGAGGGCTCACCGACGAGCACCTGCTGGAAGCGGCGCTCCAGGGCGGCGTCCTTCTCGATGTACTTGCGGTATTCGTCGAGCGTGGTCGCACCGACCAGCCGCAGCTCACCGCGGGCCAGCATCGGCTTGATCATGTTGCCCGCGTCCATCGCCGACTCACCGGTCGCGCCGGCGCCGACGATGGTGTGCAACTCGTCGATGAACGTGATGATCTGGCCGGCTGAGTTCTTGATGTCGTCCAGCACGGCCTTGAGGCGTTCTTCGAACTCGCCGCGGTACTTGGCGCCGGCGACCATCGACCCGAGGTCCAGGGACACGACCGTCTTGTCGCGCAGGCTTTCCGGCACGTCGCCGGCGACGATGCGCTGGGCCAGGCCCTCGACGATCGCGGTCTTGCCGACGCCGGGCTCACCGATGAGCACCGGGTTGTTCTTGGTGCGACGACTCAACACCTGCACCACGCGGCGGATCTCGGTGTCGCGACCGATGACCGGGTCGAGCTTGCCCTCGCGGGCCCGCGCGGTCAGATCGGTGGAGTACTTCTCCAGCGCCTGGTAGCTGCCTTCGGGGTCGGGGCTGGTGACGCGCGCGCTGCCGCGCACCTTCACGAAGGCCTCGCGCAGCGCCTGCGGTGACGCTCCGTGGCCGGTCAGGACCTTGGCGACGTCGGTGTCATTGCTGGCCAAGCCCACCATTACGTGTTCGGTGGAGACGTATTCGTCGTCCATCTCGGTGGCCAGGTGCTGGGCCGCGGTCATGGCCGACAGCGCCTCCCGCGACAGCTGCGGCTGCGTGCTGGCGCCGGTGGCGCTGGGCAGCCGGTCGAGCAGCCGTTGGGTCTCGCCGCGAATGGTCGAGGGGTCGACGCCGACGGCCTCGAGCAGCGGCGCGGCGATGCCGTCGTTCTGCGTCAGCAGGGCCATCAACAGATGCGCGGGGGTGATTTGCGGGTTGCCCGCGGCCGCCGCGGCCTGCAGCGCCGACGTCAATGCCGCCTGAGTCTTGGTCGTCGGGTTGAACGAGTCCACGACAGCTTCCTTTCGTTCTTGCCGAAGGACGCTGAGCCGCCCTTCGAAAAATGCTTGTCGCCTTACTCAACGCAGTCAAGGTTGAGTGTGTTCCGCTCAAGTCTGGTCATTTTTACCAGACCACGCCGGGCGGACACGAACGCCATGACCGTATTTCCATGGGTAACCGGGTTAACGTCCTCCTATGTCCGACCCCGGCATGTCCGATTCCGGCTTCGGCGACTTCGAGTTCGAACGAAAGTTCTTCGTCGGCGACATGCCCGCCGTCGCCGCGTCCGACCCCAGCCCGTCCCTGATCGCGCAGGCCTATCTGTTCGCCGCCGACGGCTACGCCGTCCGGGTGCGGCTGCAGGGCCCGGCCCCTGCCGACCTCCAAGGCAGCCCCGCTGAGCTGGTCGCCGCACTCGGCGACGACACCATCGGCACCATGACGGCGAAAGGTCCGGCCGCCGGCGGCACCCGCTACGAGGCCGAACGCGAGATCGATCCGCTCGTGGCCGGACAGATCGTCGCGCGCGCCGAGCACGTCGTACTCAAGGTCCGTTCGTCGGTCTGGCTCGGCGAGGACGGCTGGATCATCGATCGCTTCCTGGCCGGCAACGCGCCGCTGGTGTTGGCCGAGGTGGAACGCAACGGGCCGGTGGTCGACCTGCCGATCCCGTCGTTCTGCCGCACCGAGGTGTCCGAGGACGACCGTTTCCGCAACGAGTACCTGGCGTACCACCCGTTCGGCACGTGGGCCGACGACTACCGCCGCGAACTCGACCTCGCCGGCCCGCGATTCGTCGAGAGTCTGGGCCAGAACCGGTTCGACGGAACCTAGCCGCCGCGCCGGGAGAGTTGCACTCAGGCTGAGCTGAACCCTTTGCGTGCGCAATCAGTCCGCACAAGATGACGTAGCCACGCCCTGTGGCGGGAGCGCTGCTTTCGCGCGCGCCCCTCCCTCCACCCGCCCGGCCGGGCCGCTGCCCCGGCCCGTCATGGCGCTTTCCCTCGCCGAGGAGTACTCGTGTTCCACCCGTCGGATCTGTCGCCCGGCCTCGGGTTCGCCCTGATGTTGGGGTTGGGCGCATTCATGTTCGTGGTCGCTTTCACCGTCCGCTCGATGGTGAAGAACACCCACGATTTCGTCATCGCCGACAGGCGCATCGGTTTCGGCTTCGGGGTCGGCTCGGTGATCGCGGTGTGGACGTGGTCGATGGCGGTGATGATGTCCTCGGCACAGGCCTTCACGTTCGGCACGTCGGGCTTGCTCTGGTTCGTGGTGCCCAATGGCCTTGCGGTCATGGTGATGGTGCCGTTCGCGCTGCGCCTGCGCCGCCAGATGCCGGCCGGCTACACGATCGTCGAGTTCATCCGCGAGCGCTTCCAGAACAAGCCCGCCACCACGGTGATGCTGGTCGCGATGCTGCTCGGCCTGCTCGCCGAGATCTTCATCAACCTGTTCGGTGTGGTCCTGGTGATGGGCGTGATCTTCGGCATCAACCCCACGGTGGTGCTGATCGTGACGCTGGCGACCGTCACCGTCTACTCCTACTTCGGCGGGTTGTGGACGTCGGCGATCACCGCGACGTTCAACACCCTGCTCATCACGGTGCCCGCGGCAATCGTGGTGCTCTACGTGCTGCAGAAGGTCGGTGGACCGGCCCTGGTCTTCCAGAAAGTCGATGCAGCAGGGGTGAATACGCTCGACGCGTTCGACGGTCAGGCCGCGGCGGCGTTCGGGATCTCGCTGGCACTGGGCCTGCTGGCCTCGACGATGGCCGACCAGACGTTCTGGCAGAAGGCGTGGGCGCTCAAGCCGGCGACCGCGGGCCGCACCTTCGTCTGGGCCGGCATGTGGTTCTATCCGATCCCGATCGTGCTGGGTCTGCTCGGCCTGATCGGTCTCGGATTCGGGGTCACGGTCGGCGATCTCGGGGCTGCAGGGCCCGGAGGTATCGGACCGTACGTCATCAGCCACCTCGGTCTGCCGATCGTCTTGATCGCGCTTTACGTACTGATCATCCTCAACGCCTGCTACTCGTCGATCGACGGTGCGTTCTCGGCGCTGTCGTCGGTTGTGGCTGTCGACATCCTCAAGCGCGCGAAGCGCGACATCGCACCGAAGTCGTTGTTCCGCTACACCAAAGCCTCGATCCTGGTCGCCGGGGTGGTCGGTGGCATCGTGGTCAGCTCCGGCATCGACTATGTCGATCTGGTGAACACCGTGTACTTCCTCAAGGCTGCGTTGATCATCCCGTTGGGCCTGGCCATCTTCTGGAAACGAATGACCTCGACGGCGTTCGTGGCGAGCCTCGTGCTGGCCATCGCCATCGGCTATCCCGTCCGTGAGTTCGTCGGCGAACTCCCCGGCATCATCACCTTGGAGGCGATTTCTCTCGTGGCTGCAGTCGGTATCAGTCTGCTGTCCAACCAGCGCTTCGACTACGGCTCGCTCAAGAGCCGGGGCGAAGTACTGACCGGACGCGACGTTCCTCTCGTCGCCCCGACTGCGGAACCGGATCCGGTCCGATGACCGCGTTCTGGCTCGCCGTCGTGGCCGGCGTCGTGGTCGCCGCGGCCTACGTGACCCTGGGCGTGCAGGCGTTCTTCCGGGTGCGACGAGATCTGTTGACGCCGAACGAATCCGAAGCGGCCGGGGAGATCGACATCACCGGCCTCGAGGACGACACCCGTTCGTTCACCTGGAAGGCGCTCGGTGCGGTGGTGACCTCGACGACGGTGATCGTGCTGCTGGGGGTGAGCCCGGTGTTCTGGTATCTGCCCGCGGTTCTCGCGGTCGGCTCGGCAGTAGCGGTGGTATCGGCGTTCCTCATCGACCGGAAAGTGCAAGCGTGACCAAGATCGTGAAGAAGAAAGCTCATCTGCTGGGGTTTGTCCAGCACGGTGTGATGAACCATGCGTCGACGATGTGGGCGCACCCGCGCGACAAGGTCGGCTATCACTGGTCGCGCCCGGAGTTCTGGCGCGATCTGGGCCGCACCATGGAACGCGGCCTGTTCGATGCGATGTTCATCGCCGACGAGCTGGCGCCGTACACCACCTACAAGGGCAGCTCGGATCCGGTGGTCAAGTACGCCGGGCAGTGCCCGGTGCACGAACCGGCCACGTTGGTGCCGATCATCGGGGCGTTCACCAAGCATCTCGGCATCGGCATCACGTTGTCGACGTCGTTCGTGCCGCCGTACATGATGGCCCGGCACCTCTCGACGCTCGATCACCTCACCAACGGCCGGGTGGGCTGGAACATCGTCACCTCGTACTCCAAGAGCGAGTTCCAGGCGATGGGCAAAGACAACCTGACCCCGCGCGACAAACGCTACGAAGTGGTCGAGGAATACATGCAGATCCTCTACCAGCTCTGGGACTCCTGGGACGACGACGCCATCGTCTACGACCGGGAGAACGGCGTCTTCGCCGACCCGACCAAAGTCCGCGAGATCGACTTCCAGGGCGAGTTCTTCAAATCCAAAGGCCGCCACTTCGTGGCTCCCTCCCCGCAGAAACGCCCCGTGTTCTGGCAGGCCGGGTCCTCCGAACAGGGCCGTGACTTCGCTTCCAAACACGCCGAATCGGTGTTCGGCATCTTCCCCACTCCCAAGAGCATGCGCGCCTACGCCGAGGACATCCGCACCCGCGCCGACGACCACGGCCGCGACCCCGAATCGGTCAAACTCATCTACGGCCTGCAGACCGTCATCGACCGCGACAAGTCCCGCGCCAACGACCGCTACGCCGAGTTCGTCGAGAACGTCCAGATCGAAAGCGCCCTCGGAATCCTTTCGGGGCACACCGGTTTCGACTTCTCCACCCTCGGACTCGACGACAACGTCGTCGACGCCGACGTCCAAGGCATCCGCGGCCTGTTCGACGCCATCCTGGAAGCCAAGGACGGCGCCCCGGTCACCGTGCGCGAAGCCGCACAAATCTACGGCGTGTCCATGGGCGCACCCGTGGCCGTGGGCACCCCCGCCGATGTGGCCGACCAGATGGAGCAGTACCTCGACGAGGGCGGCTGCAACGGCTTCATGATGCTGGCCACCGACACCCCGGGATGCTTCAACGACATGACCGAACTGCTGGTCCCCGAACTGCAACGCCGCGGCCGCTTCCGCACCCGCTACCCCGGCACCACCCTGCGCGAAAGCCTGCAGGAGTACTGAGCTCTTGGCGCACCGAAAGACCCGCCGCGCAGCCCATTTCCTGGCGTTCATGCAGCACGGGGTGAGCAGTCATTCCGTGGGCATGTGGCGACACCCGCAGGACAAGATCGGTTGGGACTACGCGTCCCCGCCCTACTGGGAGCATCTGGCCCGCACTCTGGAGCGCGGCCTGTTCGACGCGGTGTTCCTGGCTGACGAGCTGGCCCCGTACAACTCATTCGAGGACAGCTCCGATGCCACTGTGCGGTATGCGGTGCAGGCGCCGACGCACGAGCCGGCGGCGCTGACGCCGATCATCACCGGGGCCACAACGCATCTCGGAGTGGGACTGACACTGTCCACGGCATTCGAGCATCCGTACTCGATGGCGCGGCGGCTCTCGACCTTCGACCACCTCTCCGGCGGGCGGGTCGCGTGGAACATCGTCGGCTCGTACTCGCCGTCGGAGTTCGCAGCGTACGGGCAGGAGATGCCGGACCGCGCCGTACGGTATGAGCGCATCGCGGAGTACGTGGACCTGTGCTGCCAACTGTGGGACTCGTGGCAGCCCGACGCGGTGGTCGCCGACCGCGAGACCGGAATCTACGCTCATCCCGAGAAGATCGGCGAGGTCGTCTTCGAGGGCAGGTACTTCCGTTGTCGGGCGCGGCATTTCGTCGCTCCGTCCCCGCAGGGTCGTCCAGTCCTGTGGCAGGCCGGCGCCAGCGAGCCCGGCCGACAGTTCGCCGCGTCCACAGCGGAGGCGATCTTCGCGATACAACCCACGGTGACCACGATGCGCGCCTATTCCGACGACATGCGGGCGCGGGTGACAGCGGCCGGACGCGACCCGGAGTCGGTCAAGCTCTACTACGGCGCGCAGGTCATCATCGGCGAGACCGAGGGCCAGGCCCACGAGAAGGCCGAGTTCCTGCGATCGCTGTTACGACCGGAAGCGTCGCTGGCGATGTTGTCGGGGCAGTTGGGGGTGGACTTCTCGACCGTCGATCCGGCCACGCCGCTCGACGAGGTTGCCGTTCCGGGCATTCAGGGGGTCAAGGATGCGCTGGTCGCCAGCGGCGCCGGCGGACAGGTCACGGTGGCCGAGGCGGCGGACACCTACGCGTTCCGGTTCTCGATGCCCCAGGTGATCGGGACCCCGTCGACGGTGGCCGATCAGCTGGAGGTGTTCCTCGACGACGGGGGTGCCGACGGTTTCATGCTGCTGGCCACCTACACGCCAGGATGTTTCGAGGAGTTCGTCGATCTCGTCGTCCCTGAGTTGCAGCGCCGCGGACGTTACCGCACGGCCTATCCCGGCCGGACGCTTCGCGAGAACATCCGCAATGACTGACTGAAACCGGTCCCCCTGCTAGGTTTTCCGCGTGTCGGGTACCTGGGGATCGATTCTGACCGAGCTGATACCGCTGGGATTGGTCATCGCGTTGTCGCCGCTGACGATCATTCCTGCGGTGCTGGTGTTGCACAGTCCGCGCCCGGCACCGACGGGTCTGGCGTTCCTCTTCGGCTGGCTGGTGGGACTGACCGCGTTGACCAGCGCGTTCCTCGCGGCGTCCAACCTCATCGGCGGCGTCGGCGAGCACCCGCCCGGCTGGGCGTCCTGGCTGCGGATAGTGGTCGGTTCCGCGCTGATCGCGCTGGGGATCTACCGCTGGGTCAAGCGCAAGAGTTCCGAGCACATGCCGGCCTGGATGTCCCGGATGAGCAGGCTCACACCGGCCAAGGCGGCCGTGACCGCCGCCGCGCTGACGGTGGTCAACCCGAAGGTGTTGTTCCTCTGCACGGCAGCGGGTCTGGCGATCGGTTCGGCCGGCATCACCTCACCGGCGATCTGGGGCGCGGTGGCGTGGTTCGTGGCGGTCGCGGGTTGCACTGTCGCCGTGCCGATCCTGGCGGCCGCGCTGTCGCGCGGTCGTCTCGATGACGTCCTCGACCGGCTCCGCGCGTGGATGGAGCGTCAGCACGCCGCGCTGGTCGCCGCCATCCTCGTGGTCATCGGCTTGTTGGTGTTGTACAAGGGAATTCACGCGCTATAGGTCAGGCAGGCCGAGCTCGGCCGCGTCGGCGGTCAGGTAGCGGGTGACCGTCGGCGCCACCAGCCGCACGACATCCTCGGTCGCCAACTCCGACAACGGCGGCACCCCGATCAGGTAGCGCAGCATCGCGGTACCCACCAGGCTGCTGGCCGCCAGCGTCGCCCGCAGCCGGGCCTGCTCGTCGCCGCCGAGCACACCGGACACCGCGGTCAGCACGTAGTTGCGCATGAAGCTGCGAAACGCGTCGCGGGCATGGTCGTTCGACGTCGCCGAGGCGAGCATCGCGCGCATGGTGGCCGCGCTCTCGGACGCCTCCCAGATGCCGAGGTAGGTGCGCACCATGCGGGTCCCGATGTCGGGCTCGTCCCCGTCGGCACCGGTCAGTGCGGCGACCAGCACCTCGGGGTTGATGATCAGGCTCAGCGAGTCGCGGAACAGCTGCTCCTTGGAGCCGAACAGGTAGAGCACCATCGACGGGTCGACGTGCGCGTCGCGGGCGATCGCCCGCAGCGTGGTCTTGTCGTATCCGTCCTGCGCGAAGCGCTTCTGCGCCGCGGCCAGCACCGCCTCGCGGGACACCGGTACCCCCTGCCGGCGCCCCCGACGCTTCTCCGTTTTCCCTGCTGACGGCATACGCTGACCCTAACATTTCAATAGTCGTTGAAAACTTCCACGTGACGGCTTACTCTCAGTTCAGCCGTTAATTCAACGCCCAATGAAAAGAGGTCGCCATGACCGCCACCCAACACCGCACTCCCGCCGCGGCACACGCGCCCGGGGTGCGCGCCGCCGCCGTCGTCGGCGTCCTGACCGTGCTGATCGCGCTGGTCGCGATTGCGTTCGCACTGCCCGCCGCCCGATCCGGCCCGCACGACGTGCCCATCGGCGCGGCCGGCCCGCAGGCTGCCGGGGGTCAGGTCGCGCAGATGCTCGAGCAGAAGGCGCCCGGCGCGTTCGCGCTGTCCTATTTCCCCGGCGAGGAAGCGCTGCGCGACGCCATCGCCGACCGCGAGGCCTACGGCGGCCTCGTGCTGCCCGACCGTCCGGGTGCGACGCCGACGATGCTGATCGCCACGGGCGCCAGCCCCGCCGTGGCTCAGCTCCTCACACAGCTCGGCACCAGGATCGGCGCCGAGCTCGGCGCCCCGGTGCCCATCGAGGACGTCGCCCCGCCGACCGCCGACGATCCGCGCGGCGCCGGGCTGGCCGCCTCGGCGCTGCCGATCACACTCGCCGGCATCCTGCCGGCCGTCGCCCTCCTGCTGGCCCTGCCGGGGCGGCACGTCCTGCAGCTGGGCAGCGCGGTCGCCTTCGCCGTCGTCGGCGCCGTCACCCTGGCTGCGCTGCTGCGTTTCGTGTTGGGCTCGTTCGACCAGAACTTCTGGGCCGTGACGGCGGCACTGGCGCTCGGCATCGCTGCGGCGCTGTTGTTCCTGCTGGGACTCGGTGCGGTGTTCGGGCGTCTCGGGCTCGCCGCAGGGGCGCTGCTGGCGGTCCTGGTCGGCAACCCGCTGTCCGGCCTGACCAGCGCACCGGAGATGCTGCCCGCCGGTTGGGGTGACCTCGGCCAGCTGCTGCCCCAAGGTGCGACCGCCACGCTGCTGCGGTCTGCGGCCGCATTCGGCGGCCTCGGTGCCCCGACGTCGATCCTCGTGTTGAGCTGCTGGGCTGTGGCCGGCATCGCATTGATCGGAGTCGCCGCCCTTCGAACCGCCGACTCCCGCTCGCGGTGACCTAGTATCTGCGCGTGGGTCTCGAAGACAAGGAGTCGATGCGCATCCTGCGCGATGCGCTCGACCCCGCATCGGGAGCTGACACGCTGATCGCCGACATGTACACCCGCTGGTTCGCCGCGGACCTGTCTGCGCGGGACCTCTTCCCACCGGACATGGCCACCCAGCGCAAGGCCTTCGCCCACGCGCTGTCGTGGCTGTGTGACGAACTGATCGCCCAGCGCGCCGAGGAACCCGTCGGTTTCCTCGCGCAACTCGGCCGCGACCATCGCAAATACGGTGTGACGCAGCAGCACTACGCCACCCTGCAGGACGCCATGCTGGGCAGCCTGCGTTCGGCGCTCGCCGAGTACTGGGACCGCCGCCTCGCCGAAGCCGTCACCGACGTCGTCACACTGATCACCGGGGTGATGAGCGGCGCCGCGGACGCGGAGACCACGCCGCCGTTCTGCGACGGGACGGTCCTCGAGCATCTGCGGGTGAGCCGGGACGTCTCGGTGATCCGACTGAAGATGGACCACCCGCTGAACTATCACGCCGGCCAGTACGTGCCGGTGCAGGTTCCGCAGTGGCCGCGACGGTGGCGCTATCTGAGCCCGTCGATCCCCGCCGATCCGGCGGGCTACGTCGAGTTCCACGTCCGCTCGGTGCCGGGCGGAATGGTCAGTACGGCCATCGTCGGCGAAACCCAGCCGGGCGATCGGTGGCGCCTGGCCAACCCGCACGGAGCCTTGGACGTCGACCGCGACGACGGCGACGTGCTGATGGTCGCCGGACGCACCGGCCTCGCGCCACTGCGCGCGCTCATCATGGACATGACCCGGTACACCGAGAACCCGCGGGTGCACCTGTTCTTCGGCGCCAAATACCCGTGCGAGCTCTATGACCTGTGCACGCTGTGGGAGATCGCGTCGACCAACCCGTGGCTGTCGGTCACGCCCGTCAGTGAGCTGAACTTCGACCCGCCCTGGGCTCGCGAGTACCCCGACGTCACCCCGCCGCGGGGGCTGCACGTCCGCCAGATCGGGACGCTGCCCGAGGTGGTCACGCAGTACGGCAGCTGGGGCGACCGGCAGATCCTGATCTGCGGCGGACCACAGATGGTGACGAGCACCAAGGCGGCGCTGGTGGCCAAAGGTGCGCCTGCCGAACGCATCCGCCACGATCCGCTGGCCAACTGAGGGCCGTTCCGTGGCAGGATCGGACGTCATGGACGAGTTCGAGACCGTCACGCTGCGCGACCCGTCATCTCCGTTGACGGCGACCTACGTTCCGGTCGCCGGCATGGTGGCCACCTCGCTGTCCGACGACGGGGTCGAGCTGCTCGGCCAGCGACGCGGACTGCAGGCGTACGTCTCGAACCACAAGACCATGGGCATCCCGATCCTCTACCCGTGGGCCAACCGGCTGAGCAGCAACGGTTACGGCGTCGACGGCGCGGTGGTGACGCTGACGCCCGGCACCGGCGGAGTGCGCACCGATCAGCACGGGGTGCCGATCCACGGCACGTTGGGCGGCTACCGCGACTGGACGGTCACCGAGCAGACGGAGTCGAAGCTGTGCGCCGAACTGGACTTCGCGGCTCGGCCGGCGCTGCTGGCGACGTTCCCATTCCCGCACCTGCTGCGGCTGGAGATCACGCTGAGCGACCGCACGCTCACGGTCAAGACCACGGTCACCGCGACCACCGGGTCCCGGGTGCCGTTGTGCTTCGGATTCCACCCGTACTTCCAACTGCCGGGGGTGCCGCGCGCGCAGTGGCAGATCGAGACACCGGCGATGCGCTACCAGCCGGTGAACGCCTGGGGCATCCCCACCGGCCGGGTCGAGCAGCGGCCCGCGTCCACAGAAGTGTTGGGCGACAAGTTCATCGACGACGGCTACGACGAGGTCGCGCCCGGTTCGGTCTTCTCGCTCTCCGGTGGTGGCCGCCGTATCGACGTCCACTTCGACGAGGGCTTCACCGCGGCGCAGGTCTACGCCCCCGGTGACGACGACGTCGTGTGCTTCGAGCCGATGGCTGCCGCGACGGATGCGCTGCGGCGCGGCGGTTACCGCGAGGTCGCGCCGGGTGAATCCGCGGTGGCGCAGTTCCGCATCAAGGTCGCCTGACCTCTCTCCCCCTCCCGCCGAAATTGCATTCCACGCGCGTCAAATCGCGACTTGACGCGCGTGGAATGCAATTTCGGCGCCGTGCTTCAACGTTTGTTGCGCGGCTGCCACACCACCAGGGCGGTGCTCTTGGCGCGCGGCTGAGCGCGCAGGTGCTCGACCTCCTCGGTGAGCTCCCGGACCCGCGACTGCAGCGCCTCGACCTGGTTGGTCAGCTCGATGATGCGCTTGATGCCGGCGAGGTTGACGCCTTCGTCCTGCGACAACCGCTGCACCTCGCGCAGCAGTTCGACGTCGCGTTTCGAATACCGCCGTCCCCCACCGGAACTGCGCTGCGGGCTGACCAGACCGAGCCGGTCGTATGTGCGCAGCGTCTGCGCGTGCATACCGGCCAACTCGGCGGCCACCGAGATCAGGAACGTCCGAGCGTCATCCGCCCGATCGGACCCGCGATCGACGCTCATCACGCACCGACCCATCCGGCCCGCGGGTCGAACCCACTCGCTCGTTCGGCCTTGGCGTAGGCCTCCAGCGCTTCGGCCGCCTCGCCCTCGAGATTCGGCGGCACCGCGACCTTCACGGTGACCAGCAGGTCGCCATGGCCGCCCGAGCGCTTCGGCACGCCCCGTCCACGGACCCGGAGGATGCGGCCGTCGGAGGTGCCCTTGGGCACCCGCACACCGACCTTGCCCTCCAGCGTGGGCACCGAAAGCGTTGTGCCCAAAGCCAACTCGTGGAAACTGACCGGCACGGTGACGGTCAGATCGTCGCCGTTGCGGCCGAAGACCTTGTCCGGGCGCACGTGCACGGTGACATACAGGTCACCCGACGGAGCCCCGCGGAGCCCGGCCTCGCCCTGTCCGGCCAGCCGGATGCGCTGACCGTCCTCGACGCCCGGCGGTATCCGCACGTTGATGGTGCGGGTCCGGGTGGTCACACCGGTGCCTTTGCACTCGTCGCAGGGGTTCTCGATGATCGAGCCGCTGCCCCGGCACTCGGTGCACGGTTCGGAGAACCCGAACGCGCCCTGGTTGCGGCTGACGACGCCGGCGCCGTTGCAGTTCGGGCACACCTTCGGGCTGGTACCCGGGCGCGCACCGCTGCCGTGACAGTTGGTACACGGCGCCGGGCTGGTGAGCCGCAGCGGCATCGCCACGCCCTTGGTGGCCTCGAGGAAGCTCAGCTCGGTCTCGGTCTCGAGGTCGTTGCCCCGCCGCGGCCGGCTCGGCCGCGGCTGTTGGGCGCCGCGACCGAACAGCCCACCGAACAGATCCCCGATGTTCGCGCCGCCGGTCTGGCCGGCTGCGTCGAACAGATCGTTGAGGTTGAACTCCTGGCCGTTCGCCGCCCCGAACCCGCCGAAATTGCCCCCACCGCCGAACCGGCCCCGACCGAACCCGCCGCCGGCGAACAGGCGGCGGGTCTCGTCGTACTCCTTGCGCTTGGCCGGATCGGTCAGCACCTCTTTGGCTTCCGAGGCCGCCTTGTAGCGTTCCTCGGCCACGGTGTTGCCCGGGTTACGGTCCGGGTGATTCTCGGCGAGGATCTTGCGGGCTGCCCGCTTGATCTCGTCTTGGCTGGCGTCAGAGGCGACGCCGAGCTCCTTGTAGAAGTCCTTCTCAACCCACTCCCGCTGGGCCATATCGGGTCACCTCCTCACCTTCCTGTCGTGACGTGGGTCGTCAATTCGATTCTGCGGCCTGTTCAGGCACATTTGCTGCATTGTCGGTTCCGGCTGCGTCGGGGACGGTGTCGATCACCCCGACCATCGCGTGGCGCACCACATGCTCGCCGACCCGGTAGCCGCGCCGCATCACGGTGCCGACCACCGGATAGGTGCCGTCACCCTCGTGCTGTACGGCCTCGTGCAACGCCGGGTCGAACGGGTCGCCCTCCTCGCCGAAGGCCGCCAGGCCGAGCCCCTCCAACACGCCGGTCAGCTTGTCCGCGACCGCCTTGAGCGGCCCGGTCTCCAGGTCGCCGTGGCTACGGGCCCGGTCGAGGTCGTCGAGCACGGGCAACAGTTCGGCCAGCGCCGCCGCCTTCGCGCGGTCGGCGATCAGCTGCTGGTCGCGCAGCGCGCGCTTGCGGTAGTTGTCGTACTCCGCCTTGACGCGCTGCAGGGTCGCCTTGAGTTCGTCGACCTCAGCGGTGTTCTCACCGGCCGGCTTGTCGGACGCCTCCGGCGCCGGCCCCGAGGGGGCCGGCCCGGCAGGCGGGGTGTCGCGCACCTGACCGGTCTCGGGATCGATGCGCCGCTTGTCGGTGACGGTGATCGGTTCCTCGTGGTCAGCTGCGTTACTCACTTGCGCTCCTGGTCGTCCTCAACAACTTCGGCGTCAACGACATCGTCATTGCCCGGGGCGGCACCCGCGGCGTCGCCGCCGGCAGCGCCCTGTTCGGCCTGGGTGGCCTCGTAGATCGCCTGGCCCAGGGCCTGGCTCTCCTCGCCGAGCTTCTCCATCGCGGCCTTGATCGCGGCGATGTCGGTGCCCTCGAGCGCCTTCTTGGCGTCGGCGATCGCGCCGTCGACCTTGGTCAGCACATCCTCGGGGACCTTCGATCCACCTTCGGCTTCGCGCTGGTCCTTGACGAACTTCTCGGTCTGGTAGACCAGCGACTCGGCCTGGTTGCGGACGTCAGCCTCTTCGCGACGCTTGCGGTCCTCCTCGGCGTGCGCCTCGGCGTCCTTGATCATCCGGTCGATCTCTTCCTTGGACAGGCCGGAGCCCTCCTGGATCTTGATCGTGTTCTCCTTGCCGGTGCCCTTGTCCTTCGCGGTGACGTGCACGATGCCGTTGGCGTCGATGTCGAAGGTCACCTCGATCTGGGGCACGCCGCGCGGAGCCGGCGGGATACCGGTCAGCTCGAAGCTGCCGAGCAGCTTGTTGTGCGCCGCGATCTCGCGCTCACCCTGATAGACCTGGATCTGCACCGACGGCTGGTTGTCGTCGGCCGTGGTGAAGGTCTCGCTGCGCTTGGTCGGGATGGTGGTGTTGCGCTCGATCAGCTTGGTCATCACGCCGCCCTTGGTCTCGATGCCGAGGCTCAGCGGGGTGACGTCCAGCAGCAGAACGTCCTTGACCTCACCCTTGAGCACGCCGGCCTGCAGCGCGGCGCCCACGGCGACGACCTCGTCGGGGTTGACGCCCTTGTTGGGCTCCTTGCCGCCGGTCATCTCCTTGACCAGGTCGGTGACCGCGGGCATGCGGGTGGAACCACCCACCAGCACGACGTGGTCGATGTCGCCGACGGCGATGCCGGCGTCCTTGACGACCTGCTGGAACGGCTTGCGGGTGCGGTCGAGCAGATCCTGCGTGATGCGCTGGAACTCCGCCCGGGTCAGCTGCTCGTCGAGGAACAGCGGGTTCTTGTCCGCGTCGACGGTGATGTAGGGCAGGTTGATCGAGGTGCTCTGGCTGGAGCTCAGCTCGATCTTGGCCTTCTCGGCGGCTTCGCGGAGCCGCTGCATGGCCATCTTGTCCTTGGTCAGGTCGATGCCCGAGCTGGCCTTGAACTTGTCGACGAGCCACTCGACGATCCGGTCGTCCCAGTCGTCGCCGCCGAGGTGGTTGTCGCCGCTGGTGGCGCGGACCTCGACGACACCGTCGCCGATCTCCAGCAGCGACACGTCGAAGGTGCCGCCACCGAGGTCGAAGACCAGGATGGTCTGTTCCTTCTCGCCCTTGTCCAGGCCGTAGGCCAGGGCGGCTGCGGTCGGTTCGTTGACGATGCGCAGCACGTTCATGCCGGCGATCTGGCCGGCTTCCTTGGTGGCCTGACGCTGGGCGTCGTTGAAGTAGGCCGGGACGGTGATCACCGCGTCGGTGATGTCCTCGCCGAGGTAGCTCTCGGCGTCCCGCTTGAGCTTCATCAACACGCGCGCGCTGATTTCCTGCGGCGTGTACTTCTTGCCGTCGATCTCGATGGACCAGTCCGTGCCGACATGGCGCTTGACCGAGCGGATGGTCCGATCGACGTTGGTCACCGCCTGGTTCTTGGCGGGCTGGCCGACCAGTACCTCGCCGTTGCGCGCGAACGCGACGACCGAGGGCGTGGTCCGCGCCCCCTCGGAGTTGGCGACGACGACGGGGTCGCCACCTTCGAGCACCGAGACGACGGAGTTGGTGGTCCCGAGGTCGATGCCGACCGCACGAGCCATAGTTGCTGCCTCCTGATAGACGTTCTTGGGGTCACGAGTGCGAACACTCTGTTCAGTCTGAGTGCACCGCGCTCAAGCCTGCTCCTCGGGGGGGTCCCCTGTCAACTCATACTTGAGTCTGGTTCACTCAACTGTGGTCTTCAACGGGCCCGCTGGCAACTTTGTTCCCGACTGTCCGGCCAGATTTTCTGGCGCGGAACAGCGTTCCCGGCGGCGCCGAACCGCCGGACCGCGACCGTGATCACGCACCGGCCGACCCCTCACGGCGAGTCACGTCCGTCACAGGCGTCACATCGTGCGTAGGCTCGAAGCGATGAGGAGTGCAGCGGCGGTCGCAGGCGGTCTGGCGCTCGTCGCCGCCCTGGCGGGCTGCCAGTCCACGGTCGAGGGCACCGCGACCCGCGCCGGCGAGCAGCACAGCGAGCCGGCGTTCCCGATACCCCGGCCCACCCGCACCCCGTCACCCCCGCCCACCCCCGCCCCCACGCCGTCGCCGGAACCGACGCGCCCGCCGAGCGGCGAGGTGCTGCGACCGCAGAACGGCTATGTCTTCATCGAGACCAAGTCCGGCAAAACCCGCTGCCAGATCAACACAGCGGAAATCGGCTGCGAGTCGGCGTTCACCGATGCGCCCGAGATCGAGGGCATGCCGGCCAACGGCGTCCGTTTCACCGCCGACGGTCAGCTCGCGTGGGTCCTGGGCAACATCGGCGCGATCCCGGCCGTCACCCTCGATTACCGCACCTACTCCGCGCAGGGCTGGACCGTCGACGCGCGCGAGGACGGGACGACCTTCACCAACGACCGCACCGGCCGCGGCATGATGATCAGCATCGAGGGCGTCGAGACCTTCTGACGTGCCGACGTCCGCGAAACTCGAGTGATTCTCCGGTCGCGCAGGAGGGAACCCCCGAACCCATGACCGTCGCACAGCGCGAACGCGCCGCCCTAGTGTCCTCACTCCGCGACGTCGGCCCCGACGCGCCCACCCTGTGCGAAGGGTGGTCCACCCGGGACTTGGCGGCTCATCTCGTGGTCCGTGAGCGCCGCCTCGACGCTGCACCAGGGATTCTCGTGCCGTTCCTGGCCGGATACACCGAGCGGGTGCAGAACCGGGTGGCGTCGTCGGCGCAGTGGGACCGGCTGGTCGATCAGACAGCGTCGGGACCTCCGCTGTACTCCCCGCTCAAGCCGTTGGACGCGGTGGCCAACGTCGCCGAGTTCTTCATCCACCACGAGGACATCCGCCGCGCGCGGCCCGGATGGGAACCCCGCCCGCTCGACGACCAGACCACTGCGGCGCTGCGTCGCCCGGTGGCCATGATGGCGCGCATGACGTTGCGCAAGGCGCCGGCCACGATCGTGCTCACCACACCAGCCGGTGACACCCTCGGTACGGTCGGACGCGGGCCGGAGATCGTCGTCACCGGAGAACCCGGTGAGTTGCTGATGTTCGTGGCGGGACGCGACGAAGCCCGAGTCGACATCGACGGCCCATCTGATGTGGTGGAGCGGGTGAAGCGCGCCCGCGCCGGACTGTGACCTCGGAGGACTGACCAGATGGTGGATTTCCGCGTTTTCGTCGAACCCCAGCAGGGCGGCACCTACGCCGATCAGCTCGCGGTCGCCCGGACCGCCGAGAGCGCCGGCTACTCGGCGTTCTTCCGCTCGGACCACTACCTGGCGATGAGCGGCGACGGTCTGCCCGGCCCCACCGACTCATGGGTGACCCTCGCCGGCATCGCCCGGGAAACCTCGACCATCCGGCTGGGCACCATGGTCACCTCGGCCACGTTCCGGCATCCCGGGCCGTTGGCGATCTCGGTGGCCCAGGTCGACGAGATGAGCGGCGGGCGCGTGGAATTCGGGCTCGGCGCCGGCTGGTTCGAAGCCGAGCACCAGGCCTACGCGATCCCGTTCCCGCCGCTACGGGAGCGGTTCGACCGCTTGACCGAGCAGCTGGAGATCATCACCGGCCTGTGGACGACACCCTCGGGTGAGAAATTCGACTACCGCGGGGAGCACTACACCGTCACCGACTCCCCCGGACTGCCCAAACCGCTGCAGTCTCCGCATCCGCCGATCATCATCGGCGGTGGCGGCGCGAAGCGGACGCCGGCGCTGGCGGCCCAGTTCGCTGCGGAGTTCAACATCCCGTTCGTCGACCTCGACACGCTGACCACCCAGTTCGGGCGGGTGGCCGCGGCAGTCGAGAAGGCCGGGCGGCCCGCGGATTCCCTGACCTACTCGGCGGCGTTCGTGCTGTGCGCCGGCCGCGACGACGACGAGGTCGCCCGACGCGCGGCCGCGATCGGACGTGAGGTCGACGAGCTGCGGTCGAATTCCCCGGTCGTCGGCACCCCGGCCGAGATCGTCGACAAGCTCGGCCCGTTCCTGCAAGCCGGTGTGCAACGGATCTATCTGCAGGTTCTCGACATGTCCGACCTCGAGCACGTCGAGTTCTTCGCCGAGCAGGTGCTCCCACAGCTCCGCTGAGCGCGCCGCGGTCGAGTGCCGCAGCTACTATCGGCAGCCGTGGCCAGCCGGGAGCGTGACGACGACGGACAGCAACCCGTCGCGTGGCACAACCGCACATCGACATTGCTGGGCGTCAGTGTCGCCGCGTTGGCGGCGATCGCAGTGGTGGTCTCCGCAGTGATGTACGTGACCCGTCAGTCCGAGCCGACCCAGACACCGATGTACTTCACCGAGACCAGCCGCTCCGCCACGCCGAGCAAGACGTCCCGGTCGACGTCGCGCACCCCGACGTCCTCGAGCGTCACCAGCACCAGTCCCCCCGCGACCACCGACATCGACCCGGCACTGCCCACCACGACGTCGGAATCGGAGACGACCTCGACCACCACGCCGCGGACGCGGGCTCCGCGAACACGCGAAGACGACGAGGATGCCGAAGAGTCCGAGGACACAACCACGACGACGCGCAATCGGCCACGACTCAACGTGACACGCACAGCGTCACCGGGTCAGTAGGGTCCAGCGCCTACTATCGGGATCCGTGGCCCGCTACGGAGACGACGACCAGAACTACTACCGCGACGACGACCCGACTCAGATGAGCGAGTACGCCTACGGGGACTACGGTGAACCGGTCGCATCCGAGGTGGCCCCGACTCCCTGGTACCGCAAACCGGTCGCACTGGTGGCATTCGGCGCGGTGGGCGCGGTGCTGATCGCGCTGGTGGTCTATGGACTGGCCAAGGCCATCACCGGCGATTCGACGTCGGAGACCACGACGACGACGTCGTTGACCCCGGTGACCACGACGCCCGCCCCCGCCGTCGCGCCGCCGGCCACGGTGACCGAAACCTCCCCGCCGGCCGCGACCACCACGACCACCGACCCGGTGACCACGACGACCACAGCGCCGACCACCACAACGACCACCACGACCACTCCGTCGCCGACCACCACGGTCGAGACGAGCACCAGCACGAGCGTGGTGACGCAGACCGAAACCGAGACGCAGACCGTGACGGAGACCCCGCCGCCCGCCGAGGAGCCCTGATCAGCAGGGCGCTTCGGGTAGCGCGACGCACTCGCTGACCGGCGCGGGTTCCGGTTCGGCGGTCGCGGTGGCCGCCGGCGTCGGTTCGGCGGTCGGCTCGGGCGTCGGTTCCGGTGTCGGTTCCGGTGTCGGTTCGACAGTCGGGGTCGGCGCCGACGTCGGACTGGGCGTCGGAGACTGGGTGGGAGTCGGACTCGGCGACGAGGTGGGCGCCGGGGCCTGGGTCGGCGACGGCTTCGGAGTGGATGTCGGCGCCGGAGTCGATGTCGGAGTCGGTTTCGGCGCGGAGGTAGTCGTCGGGGCAGGGGCCACCGGGACCACGACCACCGGCACCGGAGCAGGAGCAGGAGCCGGCGCAGGAGCCGGAACTGGCGCGGGCGCAGGGCCGGGCGCTGCTGGAACTGGCTGCGGCGCAGCTTGTTTCGCGATCACCTGAGGCTGCGGTGCCGCAGCCGCCACTGGGACCGGCCGGGGATCCGGGGCCGCGACCGTCTCGGTGACCGTCTGCGGCGCCGGTGCGACGGGCACTTCCGCGGGTTGCGTGACAACCGGTGCCTCGATCTTCGCGGTCCCGGCAGCCACACCGTCGATGGGTTCGGCCTGCGAGGTCAACACCAGACCGGTCGCCGCGAGAGCGGCCAGGCATGCCGCACCGGCGAACAGCACACCTGGCCGGCGATACCAGGCCAAGGGCGCCAAATCCGGTTCGACAGAGTCTGATTCGTCGAAGTACACCGCCGGCCGCGCATAGGCGGTGTCGTCGATCGCAGGCCCGTCGGTACCGACGATCTCGTCCGACCACGCCAGCGGCGGCGCCGCCATCGTGTCGTCGGACGCGGACGTCGGCGCCAGGACGGTCGGCGGCTCCTGTGCGAGCGCGCGGCGGGCGATCAGTTCGGCACCGGCGGCCGCGACGACCTGAGCCGCGGGGACCGTGACCACCGGCGCGCGCACCGCTTGTGAGAGCCGTTCCGTCACAAGGGGAATGCGCGCACCGCCACCCACGGTTGCGAGCGCGCACACCTGCGCCGGGGCGATCCCGTTGCGGGACAGCGCATCCTGCAGCAGGGCGACGAAGCGGTCCAGCGGGCCGGCGATCAGCGACTCGAGTTCGGCGCGGGTCACCCGGGTCGTCGTCCCGGCCGCGAACACGCTCGTCGCGGTCTGGCCGGACAGTCGTTCCTTGGCGGCGCGGCACCGGCCCCGCAGGTCGACCAGCGACGCGACCTCCGCGGTCGCCGCCGGGTCCCGGTCCAGCCCGGACAGCACGTGCCGCAGCAGCGCCTGGTCGATCAGGTCGCCGGAGAACTCGGCATCGCGCAGCGTCGGGCCCATGACCGCGAGCCCGCGGGCGGCGTCGACCAGCGTGATGCTGCTGCCGGTCGCGCCGAAGTCGCACAACACCACCACGCCCTGACCGGGCAGACCGGGATTGCACTGCAGCGCAGTCACCGCCGCGACCGCGTCGGACACCACCGCCAGGTGCGGGGCGCGCGACCGCAACGCGGCCACCGCCGCCCCCGACCAGTGCGCCGGCACTGCGACCGTCACGCTGTCCGGGCGACGCTGCGGGCAGGCGGCCCGCGTCAGCACCTCCAGTCCCGCCGCGGCGAGCTCGTCGGCGCGGTGCATCGAGCCATCGGCGGCCACCAGCGGAACCGGGTCCCCGACCCGTTCGACGAATCCGTTGACCGTCAGGCCCGGCCTGAGCGTCACCTCCGCGGGGCGCACGGTCGGCCGGCCGTCGGCGACGGCCACCAGACTGGCTGCGCCCAGCGAGAGGCCCAGAGAAGCGCGCATACCTCTATGTCGCCGGGCGGACCCGAAACGTTAAACCGGGCCCTGCCGGTGGGTCACATCGGGTCGTGCCCGCTGCGGGCGTAGTCGGCGACCAGGGCCTCCGCACTGCGGACCGCGGCGCGGCACGCCCGCGCGGTGAACGGATCGTTGAGCGGATGGTCCGCGCGACGGCGCCAGCGCTGAGCGGCGGCGAACGCGGCCCGCGGCCCGTCGGACAACGCGTCGGGACGCAGCCCGAGGCGGCTGGCCGCGTCGGTACCCGAGCCCCCGATGAGCCTCCGCAGCGACGCCATCTCGTCGTCATTGAGCGTTGTCGGCCGTGATCGGAGCTGGCTGAGCAGGCGCAGTTCCTCGAACGCGTGCGTGTCGGCCAGTAGCGGCTCGACGTCGGCGAGGATGCGGGGCGTCGCGTGGATCGGGTTCTGCTGCACGAACTGGCGCAGCGCCAACAGCGCGGTGTGGGCTTTCAGCAGATCCGAACGCTGCGCGAAGTGCTGGTCGATGACTTCGCGCAGTGCCACCAGCCCGCTGCGCTCGAGCAGTTCGTCGGCCAGCGCGACCGAATCCGAGACGCCCGCACGCAACAGGGCGATCGAGATGCGGATCCCGAACACGCCGAACCGGTCCAGCAGGGCGGCACGGGTGGCCGCGTCGACCGGCAGGGCGGCGTCTTCGCGCACGAACCGGTCCACCGACAGCATCGCTTTGGCCAGTTCGGCGGCGTCGACCCCGGCGAGCCGCTCCAGGGCCACGAACTCGCTCTGCCGCAGCGTGCGGGCGGTGAAGGCGAGCAGCCCCGACACCGGCACGACAGCCTGACAGATGCCGGTGCGCTCCATCTCGGCGGTGAACCGCTGCGCGACGTCCTGGGCCGACATCATCGCGTCGATCCGGCCTGCGCCGATCTCGTCGGCCCGCGATGCCACCCCGATCACCCCCAGCGCGCCGGTCGCGCCACCGACCAGCTCCCCGATCTGTTTGAGCAGCGCGATGTCGGCGGCGTTGAGGGTGCGCAGCAGGAACACCACCGCGTCCACGCGGGGAACGCCGTCGTCGGGCACCAGCAGCTGCAGAGTCCGCGCCGAGACGTCGCGGGACAGCGACGACGTGCCCGGGGTGTCGATGATCGTGGTGTCGGCGAGTTCGGCTGCGGGCCACTCGACGTCGAGGTCCACGACGTCGTCGGGGTTCAGGGTCGCGAAGTCGAACGTCAGCCCGCCTGAGTGCGGGTCGCGTGTGATGGGCACGTTGGACCGTCGCCCGCCGCGGTGGTTGGCCGTGACTTTCGGGGTCGGTCCGCGGCGGAACCAGGTCACGATGCGGGTGGCCTCGGTGGCGTCGGTGGGTGCGATGTTCTCCCCGACCAGCGCGTTGACCAACGTCGACTTGCCCGCCTTGAGAGTGCCGGCCAACGCGATGCGGATCGGCTCGTTGAGGCGGCGGCCGATGCGTTCGAGCTCGTGGTGCACGTCGGGACGCGCAGCGTAGGCGGGGTCGGCGCGGTAGGCGGCGGCGGTGCCGCCGAGGATCGCGCGCACTCGGTCGCTGGTGCTCAGGGTGGGGACCCCCTGGGTCGGGGACTACTGACCCGTCGAGCTTAGTGACGGGGCCGCCCCGGCATGGTCGAGAACCTGCCGCAGGATGTTGCGCTGCCGGTCGAGTTCCTTGATCCGCGCGTTGTGCTCGGTCTCCTCGAGCTTGGCGGCGGCCAGCGCGGCCTGCAGCGATTCGTTGAGCGAGCGGGACGTCTGATCGGCGATGCCGCGGTAGTGGTCGCGCAGTTGCCGCTGGATCCCCTTGAGCCGGTCGCGGGACTCCTTGCTGACGGTGAACGCGACGTCGTCGACGAATCTGCGGACGTTGGCCTTGGCTTCGTTGCGCACCCGCAGCATCCGGTTCTCCATGTCTTCCTGATAAGCCTTGCGGCCCAGGATGAATCCGGCGCCCAGCGACACCGGGTTGAACATGCCCAGTCCCGCGAACGACGTCAGCATGCCGAACATCAGCACGCCGCCGTAGGAGCCGCGCATTCCGGTGACGATCTTGTGGCCGAGCTTGAGCGGTTTGGCGTCCAGGTGCGACACCGCCCGGAATTCGCCGAGGTCGGCGCCCATCTCGCGGGCGTCGAGCGTGGGCGCCCGCACGGCGTCGATCCCCGCTTCGTGGAACGTGCGGGCCACTTCCGCGGCGAGGGCTTCGGCGCGTTGGTACGCCCACACGAAGTTGTCGCCGACCGCGGTGGCGATCGCATCCTCGAGCTCGGCGGCGATCTCGGCCCAGTGCAGCGTGGGATCGCCGGTGTCGATGACCTGCTCGGTGTGAAAAGTGATGGTGCGAAAGCGTTGTCGCAGGTCGTGGTCGACGTCGGCGGTCAGGTCGGCGATGCCGTCACTGAGCACCTGCTGCCACAGTGCGGTCTGTTGCAGCGCCTCCTGGGCGTCGCGCTTGCGGCGCTCGAGCTCCGCGGTCAACCGTTCCCGGGTGCGCGGGTCGGTCAGTGCCGAGTGTTCGGAATCGACGGAGAGCCTCAGATGCTCTGCCGCAGTGCGGATCTCACCCAGCACGAACTCGGCCACCCGGTCCTTCTGCCGGGTCAGGACCTGCTCGGAGAGGAACCGCACCACGGCCGGGAAGTTGGATTCCTCGTTGAGTTCCTTGTCGTTGTGCGCGACCGCATGCGCGCGCAGCGTCGAGGACGCGGCGATGACGGGCACGTCGATGCCGTTGCGGCGCAGGTGGGCGGTGTTGGCGTCGACGATCCGACGCCACTGCGGGTACAGGTCGGTTTTGGTGGCGACGATCGCGGCCACCGGGCAGATCTCCAGAGCCTGCCGCAGGAAGGTCATTTCGGGTTCGGTGAACTCAGCGCTGGTGTCGCTGATCATCAGCATGGCGTCGGCGTCGGGCAACAAGCCCAGGGTCGCCGACAGGTGCGGTTGCCCGTGTCCGCCGACGCCGGGGGTGTCGACGAACGCCAGCCCGCCTTTGAGCAGCGGGCTCGGGGCGGTCACCTCGACGCGCAGCACCTCGCGGCCGCCGGCCTGCGGGGCGCGGCGCAGGTCACTGCCCAGATCGGTCACCGGGATGTCGACGAGTTCGGGTTCCTGCCCGTCGGGGCGCGCGACCACCAGACGCGCGCAGGGTTGCTCTCCGTAGGACACCACGGTCGCCAGCACCGTTGATTCGTCGTCGCCGACGCGGGCCACCGGCATGTTGAGCAGCGAGTTGAGCAGCATGCTCTTGCCCTGTTTGAGCTGGCCGGCGATCACCACCCGGATCTGCGGATCGTCGAGGCGCTGCCGGGCACGCGCGAGCCGCGCCACCAGGTCGCTGCGCGACTGGGCTTCGGCGATGGCGCGGGTGTGGTCGATCAGCTCGACGAGCGCGCGCGGGGTGCGCTGGTCGTGGGCCTGTGTCATCGGTGTCGCCTCCGGCGTCGGGTGCTTCAACGGTAGGCGCGCCGACTGGCGGGGACCATGACGATCCCCGCCAGTGGCGTGCGGTGGTGTCGATCAGAACGCGTCGAGTCCGGCCAGGGCCGCGTTGTTCGACGCGATGTCGGTGTCGAACCCGGTCTCGACACCGGTGCTGTTGCCCGAGAACAGATCCGTCTCGGTCACGTTGCCGGAGCCGATGTTGGACTCGAAGGTCGACGAGTTGTCCTCCACCACGGTGTTCGTCTCGGACGAGATGTCGGTCTCCACCTCGGTGCGCACCGAGTTGTCCTCGACGTTGCGGCTGCCTCCGTTGTTGCTGCCGTAGTCGCCGTCGATGCGCGTCCCGGTGTTGACGTCGGTGTCGGTGATGACGATGCCGCCGCCGTTGCCGCCGGAACCACCGACCGCGTCGCCGCTGCCGATGCCGATCAGGCTTCCGCCGCCGTCGGCGCTGCCGCCGTTGCCGCCGCTGGTGTCGACGTCGTTGAGGACGGGTGCCTCGTTGTCGGTGATCAGGTCACCGCCGGCGGTCTTGGAGTTGTCCTCGACCTCGTTGTCCTTGCCGACGACGACGTTGGAGCCGGAGCCGGCCAGGATGTCGCCGTTGTTCATGGTGTTGCCGTCGCCGAGCACCGCGCCGTCACCGCTGACGATGTCGCCGTCGCTGTCCCCGTCGACGACCACCGCACCGTTGGTGGCGGTGTTGCTGGTCTTGTCGCCAAAGGTGATGTCACCGAACCCGAGGTTGAAGCCGCCGTTCTGCGCGTTGGCGCCGGCGTCCTGGACCGGGCTGGCGACCGGCACGTTGTTGCCGCTGAGCAGGTCGGTGTTGGTCTCCGGGGCAAACGTCGGCGCCCACGAGGTCTGCGGCGAGAACGGCGAGGCGAAGTTCGACGCCAGCTGGTGATGGTCGGCGACCGCCCGCTGCAGCCCCACGATCGGGTCGCCGCCGCCGAGCGCGTAGCCGGCCGGGGCGGCGGTGGCGGCCACGGAAGCGAGCTGCGCGGCGGTGACGTTCGGCAGGCCGGCGTCACGCAGCGCGCCGTCCGGATCGGCGACGAAGGACGTCGCGGCCGCGGGGCTGCGGAACAGGTCGAGGATGAAGTCGATGAGAGTCTGCATGGCAGTTCCTTTCTGGTCCCGCCGGCTGTCTCCGGCGATCTGCAGACCACGGTATGGAGTTCGCGACGGCGCGAAAACGGGGTTGGGGCCTATCCCCGCATGGCCCCACCTAGGGGTTGCCCACGCCTGCCGTTAGGGGGATAGGGGAAATCCCGGGGGCGCGAGTTCTCCCAGCTGACAGCACAAAAACACCCGCACGGAGGCTTCCGTGCGGGTGTGCGACAGGCGAGGGATCAGTCGAAGACGTCGAACGACGATGCCTGGTCGGTGTAGTCGGGGAGGTCGTCGGCACCCCGCGTGGGCAACACGTCGTCGAGCACCCCGGGATCTGCGGAGGCCACCTCGTCGACCAGCGGTTCCGGCGAGTACACCGCGACATCCACGTCGTCGAGCCCGGTACGGGCCGGCACGTCCGGCTCCATGTCGAACGCGTCGACGCCGATCCGTTCCGCCAGGGGCGCGCCGAGCGGATCCGGCAACTGTTCGTCGAAGGCGCCGAAAGCCTCGAAAGCCCCGGCCGCGGCTCCGCTGGCCCACACATTGCCGGCCGGTGCCGCGCCGAATCCCTCCCATCCGGACGTCGACGGGTTCACCGACAGCGACTCCGACACCACCGGGATCAGGTTGTCGACGTCCGCGCTGGTCACGCCGTCCAGTTGGGCCGCGGCAAGGGTGCCGGCAGGGTCGGCGGCATACCGGGACGCCGCCTCGGGGTCGCGGACCAGCGACATCACGAAGTCGAGCAGTGAGTTCGCCATGGTCGTCGGTCGCCTCTCGGTGCAGAGTCGGATGTGCTTGTCGTCGATCGTATTGACCCGGCCGCCGTTGCGGATCGGTGCGCAGCCCACCACCGATGCAGAGGCATTAGGGGGTTGCCCTATAGGGGATTCGCCACGCTAGGGGCATATCCGGCGTCGTGACGGAGGCAGCCGCTATCGTGGTCCACGGCCCAGACACGAGAGGCGTCGTCATGACCGAACCTTTGGGGTTGTCGATCGGGACGACCAACCTGGTAGCGGCCCGCGTGGGTCGGCCACCGGTGACCCGGCGATCAATTCTGCACCTGTACGCCGACCGGGTGCCCGAGGTCGGTGACCGCACGCAGCTGCCCGACGCCGACGGCTCCGGAGTCACGCTGACCGGCTTTGTCGAGCGCGTCGGTGACCCCGTTCCCCTGGTCGCGACCGACGGATCGGCCCACCGCGCCGAACAGCTGCTCGCCGAGGCACTGTCGGCCATGGCGCGCACCGTCGACGGCGGATCCCCGGTGGCTGTGGCCGTGCCGTCGCATTGGGGACCGGCGACGGTCGGTGCCCTGCGCGGCGCACTGCGCACCCGGCCGGACCTGTCCCCCGACGGCGTGCCCGCCGCATTGATCCCTGACTCGACCGCAGCCCTGGCAGCACTACAGGCCGCACCGGGCCTGCCCGGCGACGGCGTGGTGGTACTCGTCGATCTCGGCGGCAGCGGCACCAGCATCTCCCTTGCCGACGCCGGCGCCAATCTCGACGCCGTCGGCCAGACCGTGCGCTATTCCGAGTTCTCCGGCGAGGCCGTCGACCGGGCCCTGCTCGACCACGTCTTGACCGGCATCAGCGACCCCGCGACGGCCGACACCGCCGGCACGGCCGCGGTCGGGCCGCTGCTGCGGTTGCGCGACCAGTGCCGTGAGGCCAAGGAGAAGCTCTCCGCGGAGACCGTCACGGTCGTCGCCGCCGATCTGCCCGGCTTCCGCTCCGACGTCCGGGTCACCCGGCCCGAGCTCGAGCAGCTGATCGCCGAACCGCTGGCCGGGCTGCTCACCACGATCGAAGACACGTTGCAGCGCAACAACATCGCGCCCGCACAGGTCTCGGCCATAGCGACGGTGGGTGGCGGAGCCGGCATTCCGCTGGTCACCCAACGGCTCTCGGAGCGACTGCGCGCACCGGTGGTCACCACCCCGGAATCGCACCTCAACATCGCCGCGGGCGCCGCGCTGGTGGCCAACCGGAGCATCGAGGCGGACGCCGCGACCGGCCTGGCACCGGCGGCGGACATCCCGACGGCGATGGCTCCCGCCGCGTGGGCCGCAGGCGCCGCGGGGCTGGCGGCCGGCGCGACCGCCGACGACGGCGCGGCCTCGGCGACCTTCCGCGCGCTGGCGTGGTCGCAGGACGACGACGCGGCTGACGGGGTGGTGCCGTACACCGGGGACGACTACACCTCGGCGGGCGCCTATGCCGATGCGAGCGCCACCGGCGCCCGTCCACCTGTCGCGTTCGCCGGGGACGAGGGCTACCCCGACGAGCCGGCCCCGCTGCCCTGGTACAAGCGGCCCACCGTGCTGTTCGGCGCGGCCGCGGCGGCGGCGCTGCTCGCGATGGGCGGCCTGGCGGTGACATTGACCAGCTCGGACGCCGACCAGACGCCCGTCACCGAGACCGCCACTCCGACCCCGCCGAACGACGAACCCGCGCCGCTTCCGCCGCCGGTGACCACCGTGACCGTCGGCCCGGACGGGGTTGCCACCACGACGGTGAGCCAACCCCCGCCACCGCCTCCGCCGACGACCACAGATCCGGTCACGACCACCACCACGACGTCGCCGACCACCACTACGACGACCACGACCACAACGACGACGACCACCACGCCGCCGACCACCACCACGACGCGGCCCACGACGACGCGGCCCACCACCACGCAGCCGCCACCGACGACGACGGTCCCACCGCCCACCACGACCGCCGCGCCGCCGCCGACGGTCGACCCGCCCGACCCGGTGATCACCACGATCGTTCCCGACGACGGCGCCTGATCCTGCGACGATGACGAGTCCGGCGCGGCCGACGGCTCTTCCTCCGGCGTCGCGGGAAGCCGTCGCCGCCGTGGAGGCCGATCCGCAGGGCGTCGTCAAGCTGCTGGTCACCGGCGGTTTCGGTACGGGGAAGTCGACGGTGCTCGCGATGTTGCGGGCATCGTTGCGGGCCGCCGGACGCCAGGTGGTCGCGCGTCCGACCAACAGCGGGAACACCGCCGTCGTCATCGACGACGCCCACCTGCTCGACGACGTCGACCTCGATGCACTTGCGGAGTTGGCCGCCGAGCCGGCAGCGACCGTGGTCGTGGCGGCCGAGCCGCTGGCCCACCACGCGCGGCTGCGGACCGTGATGACCGCGTTGGAGCGCGAGAACCCGCCCGTCGTGCTCGGTCCGCTGCCGCCTGCGGAGGTGGGTCGGGTCGCGACCGCGGTGTTGGGCGCGCCGGCCGCTCCGGACCTGGTGCGGCTGCTGGTGTCGGCGACGGCCGGGCTGCCGTTTCTGCTTCGCGCAGCGCTCGCAGCCGCCGGGGACGGCCCGACTGCGGTCCGGCAGGCGGCTCGTTTCGGGCTGATCGACCGGCTGCGCCGCGTCGACGGACGGCTGCTGGACACGCTGCTGGTGTCGTCGCTGAGTTCGGGTCTGGGTCCCGACGACATCGCCGCGGCGCTGCAGCTGTCGCCCGATGCCGCGCTGTCGGCCGTCGATCACGGCCGCGCCAGCGGCCTGCTCGAGCCGTCTCACCCACCGGAGTTCCTGCATTCGGTGCACGACGCGATTTCGCAGCTCGTCGGCGCCGCGCGCCACCATGACGTCGAGCTCGCGCTCCTGTCCTCGCAACTCGAATTGCACACGCTCACAGACGAATTGGCGTTGCGCCTGGCCGAGCACGGCCTGCGTGACGAACGGCTTGCCGCCGCGCTGACCGGTTTCGCGGCCCGCAGTCACGGCCAACCCGGCCGGGCCGCGCGCCTGTACCGTGCCGCCGCCGACGCCGGAGCCACCGCGCCGAGCACCCACCTCGCCGATGCGCTGGCGCTGACCGGGGACACCGCGACCGCGAGCCGCCTGGCCGACGGTCTGCTGGATTCCCCGGACCCCGCGGAGCGGGCCGCCGCGGTGCGGATCGCGGCCAGCCTGGCGCTGCAGGACGGCAGCGCCGGTCAGGCCAATGAGCTGTTCACGTGGCTCGGGCCCGCACCGGATGCGGTGGTGACCGCAGCCGCGGCCCTCGCCGCACTGGCCGCCGGGGATGCCGACGCGCTGCGGGCCGCAGCGGCCGCGCCGACGGCCGGTCCGCCCACCTCGACAGCCCGGGCCGCGCGCAGCATCACCGACGGCCTGCTGCTGACCCTCGACGAGCCGTATCCGGTCGCGGTGGCCCGGCTGAGCCAGGGGCTGGTCGCCGACCACGCGCAATTCGGCGCGTTCCCCGACACGCCGGCGGCGCTGGTGGCGTTGACCGCGCTGCACGGCGGCGATCCGGTGCGCGCCCGCAGTGTTCTGGGACGGGCCGGGCACGACGCCCGGCACCGGGTTCTGCTCGGCTGGGCGCTGATGCTGGACGGTCAGCTGCAGGGGGCCGCAGCGACGGTCGGTTCCGCGCCGGATCGGCGGGATGCGTTGTGGACGGCGGCGCTGCAGACCGCGATCGCCCGCCGCAACGGCGACGCCGGCGCAATGCAGCTGCACTGGTATTCCGCGATGGAGGTGCTCGCCGAGTACTCGGTCGATCTGTTCACGCTGTTGCCGCTCGGAGAGTTGTGGGTCGCCGCAGCGCGGCTGCGCCAGGTCGACCGATTGCAACATGTGCTCGACGAGGCGTTCGCGTTGCTGACCCAGCTCGGTGACCCGATCCTGTGGGCGGTGCCTTTGCACTGGTCGGGCGTGCACGCGGGCATCCTCGCCAACTCCCCCGAGGCCGTCGCCCCGCATGGACAGGCGCTGACCGCGGCCGCGCCGCACTCGGCGTTCGCCAAGACACTGGCCACCGCGGGGCGGACGTGGCTGCGGGTGCTGGCCCACCATGTCGACCCGGGCGACGTGGCTGCGGCCGCGCGAGGGTTGGCGCAGTTCGGCCACACCTGGGACGCCACCCGGCTGGCCGGACAGGCGGCGCTGCACACGACCGACCCGCGCGTATCCCAGGCCATGCTTCAGCTCGCGCGCGACCTGAAGCAGGCGACGGCCGGCGGCGAACTGCCGCCGGACGCAGCGGTGGCCGCACCCGAGGTGGTGTCCGGCTCGCCGCGCGGGCGCGCGGTGTTGTCCGAGCGCGAGCGCGAGGTCGCCGAACTGCTTTTGCAGGGGCTGCCCTACCGCGAGATCGGCGCGCAACTCTTCATCTCGGCGAAGACGGTCGAGCACCACGTGGCGCGGATCCGCCGGCGCCTCGGAGCCGGGTCCCGAACGGAATTGCTGTCGATGCTGCGGGCCATGCTGGCCCCTTCCGGAACGCCGGACGAGTGAGTTAGGTCAGCCTTCGTAGCGCCAGTTCCCTACCGGGTGCAACTATGAGCAGGCCAAGAGCAAAAGTTACTCGCCAGTAACCAAGTCTAAGTTACCGACCGGTAACTAGAAGACCGGAGGCCCGCGTGGATACGCAGATGTTGATCAGACTCATCGTCGGTGTGCTGATGACCGCTGTCGTCGGGGCGCTCGCTGTCAAACGCGTGCTGTGGCTGACGAAACTCATCCGCTCCGGCCAACCGATGAGCGAAGGCAACAACCGCAAAGACAACCTGCGTAAACGCATCACCACACAGTTCGAAGAAGTGTTCGGGCAGACCCGCCTGCTGCGCTGGTCCATCCCGGGTATCGCGCACTTCTTCACGATGTGGGGCTTCTTCATCCTGGCGTCGGTGTATCTCGAGGCCTACGGCCTGATCTTCGACCACGACTTCCACATCCCGATCATCGGCAAGTGGGACGCGCTCGGCTTCCTGCAGGACTTCTTCGCCGTCGCGGTGCTGCTCGGCATCATCACGTTCGCGATCATCCGCGTCATGCAGGAGCCCAAGCAGCACGGCCGCGACTCCCGCTTCTACGGATCGCACACCGGCGGTGCCTGGCTGATCCTGTTCATGATCTTCAACGTCATCTGGACCTACGCCCTCGTCCGGGGCGCCGCTGCGGTCGTCGGCAACCTGCCCTACGGCAACGGCGCGTTCTTCTCCCAGTTCATGGGCTGGATCATGCGCCCGCTCGGCCACACCGCCAACGAGTGGATCGAGACCATCGCTCTGATCGGCCACATCGCGGTCATGCTGGTGTTCCTGCTGATCGTGCTGCACTCCAAGCACCTGCACATCGGTCTGGCGCCGATCAACGTCACCTTCAAGCGGATGCCCAACGGCCTGGGCCCGCTGCTGCCCGTGGAGTCCAACGGCGAGGTGGTCGACTTCGAGGATCCCGCTGAGGACGCGGTGCTGGGTCGCGGCAAGATCGAGGACTTCACCTGGAAGGGCTACCTCGACATGACGACCTGCACGGAGTGCGGTCGTTGCCAGTCGCAGTGCCCGGCCTGGAACACCGGCAAGCCGCTGTCGCCCAAGCTCGTGATCATGAACCTGCGCGATCATCTGTTCGCCAAGGCGCCCTACATCCTCGACGGCAAGGAATCGCCGCTGGAGAACACCCCCGAGGGTGGTCTCGGCGAGGAAGTTCGCGGGGAGAAGAAGAGCGAGAAGCACTCCCACGAGCACGTCCCGGAGTCGGGCTTCGAGCGCGTCCCGGCCGACTCGCCGTTGCAGGCCACCCGGCCGCTGGTCGGCACCGAGGAGCAGGGCGGTGTCATCGACCCCGACGTGCTGTGGTCCTGCACCACCTGCGGTGCGTGCGTCGAGCAGTGCCCGGTGGACATCGAGCACATCGACCACATCGTCGACATGCGCCGCTACCAGGTGATGATGGAGTCCGAGTTCCCCGGTGAGCTCGGTGTGCTGTTCAAGAACCTGGAGACCAAGGGCAACCCCTGGGGCCAGAACGCCAAGGACCGCACCAACTGGATCGACGAGGTCGACTTCGACGTCCCGGTCTACGGCAAGGACGTCGAGAGCTTCGACGGCTACGAGTACCTGTTCTGGGTCGGCTGCGCCGGCGCCTACGAGGACCGCGCCAAGAAGACCACCAAGGCCGTCGCGGAGCTGCTGGCCGCCGCCGGCGTGAAGTACCTGGTGCTCGGCGAGGGCGAGACCTGCAACGGCGACTCGGCGCGCCGCTCGGGCAACGAGTTCCTGTTCCAGCAGCTGGCCGCCCAGAACGTCGAGACGCTCAACGAGTTGTTCGAGGGTGTCGAGCGCGTCGACCGCAAGGTCGTGGTCACCTGCCCGCACTGCTTCAACACGCTGGGCCGCGAGTACCCGCAGGTGGGCGGCAACTACACGGTGCTGCACCACACCCAGCTGCTCAACCGTCTGGTGCGCGACAAGAAGCTGGTCCCGGTCAAGTCGGTGGGCGGACCGGACGTGACCTACCACGACCCCTGCTACCTGGGCCGGCACAACAAGGAGTACACCGCTCCGCGTGAGCTGATCGGCGCGTCCGGTGCGAAGCTGACCGAGATGCCGCGCCACGCCGACCGCGGCCTGTGCTGCGGCGCCGGTGGTGCCCGGATGTGGATGGAAGAACACATCGGCAAGCGCGTCAACACCGAGCGCACCGAAGAGGCCATGGACACCGCGAACACCATCGCCACCGGCTGCCCGTTCTGCCGGGTGATGATCACCGACGGTGTCGACGAGGTCTCCGCCGCACGCGAGGTGGAGAAGGCCGAGGTGCTCGACGTGGCCCAGCTGCTGCTGGGTGCGCTGGACAAGAGCGCCATCTCGCTGCCCGAAAAGGGCACGGCGGCAAAGGAAGCCGAGGAGCGCGCCGCGCGGCTGGCCGCCGAGGCGCCGGCCAAGGTCGACGAGCCCGAGGTCGAGGAGGAGGCAGCACCCGAGCCGGCGGAGGCCAAGGCCGACACCGCGACCGAGGCGAAGCCGACGACCGGACTGGGTCTGGCCGGTGGCGCCAAGCGTCCGGGTGCCAAGAAGCCCGCAACCGACGGCGAGGCCAAGCCGGCCGCGGCGCCCGCGAAGGGTCTGGGCATCGCCGGCGGCGCCAAGCGTCCGGGTGCCAAGAAGGCCGCACCGGCCGCCGAGAGCGCACCGGCTGCCGCCGAGCCCGCGAAGGCCGAGCCGGCGAAGGCGGAGCCCGAGGTCAAGGGTCTGGGTATCGCCGGCGGCGCCAAGCGTCCCGGCGCGAAGAAGAAGACCGCCGCGCCGGCCGAGGCCCCCAAGGCCGAGGCATCGGCTCCGGCCGCCGAGGCATCCGCTCCGGCCGCGGAAGCCAAGCCGGAGCCCGAGGTCAAGGGTCTGGGCATCGCTGCGGGTGCGCGTCGCCCGGGGGCGAAGAAGGCCCCGGCGAGTGGAGCCAAGACCGCGTCGCCGAATGAGGGTGCGGGCACCGTGGTGCAGCCGCCCAACGTCGATCCGGACGAAGCTGCTGCCGGCACCGAATCGGCCGACACCGCCGATTCCGACCGTGGGCTCGAGACGGCCAAGCCCGAGCCGGAAGTCAAGGGCCTCGGCATCGCGCCGGGTGCGCGTCGTCCGGGCGCCAAGAAGGGCCCCGCAAAGCCGGCCCAGCCCAAGGCTGAACCGGCCGCCGAGCCTGCTCCCGAACCGGCCGCCGAGCCGGCCTCGGAGCCTGCTGCCGAGTCCGATTCCGGGGCCGCGCCCCAGGCGGAACCCGCACCGAAGTCGTCGTCGGATGGCGACCGCGTCGTGGGAGACGAACCCCCGGTCAAGGGCCTGGGCATCGCCAGGGGTGCTCGCCGGCCGGGTCGACGGTAATCCAGCTCACCGAGAGTGCATCCACGGTCGCGATCCACGTTGATCGACGACCGTGGATGCACTCTCGCTCGTTATTTGATTGGACGGCGGTGCGATCATGGGTGACGTGAGTACCCATCAGGTGCCGTGGCAGGCGGCCAGCGGCCAGCACACGCGCCCACGCGAGTTCGCGCAGTCCTCGAAGTTGCAGGACGTGCTGTACGAGATCCGTGGTCCCGTACACGAACATGCCTCGCGGTTGGAGGCCGAAGGCCACCGCATCCTGAAGCTCAACATCGGCAACCCGGCCCCGTTCGGCTTCGAGGCGCCCGATGTGATCATGCGCGACATCATCGCCGCGCTGCCGTACGCGCAGGGTTACTCCGACTCCAAGGGCATCGTCAGCGCGCGGCGCGCGGTGTTCACCCGCTATGAATTGGTCGAGGGTTTCCCACGTTTCGACATCGACGACGTGTACCTCGGCAACGGCGCCTCCGAACTGATCCAGATGGTGCTGCAGGCGCTGCTCGACAACGGCGACCAGGTGCTCATCCCCGCGCCGGATTATCCGCTGTGGACGGCGTGCACGTCGCTGGCCGGCGGCACCCCGGTGCACTACCTGTGTGACGAGACCCAGGACTGGAATCCCGACGTTGCCGACATAGAGTCCAAGATCACCGACCGCACCAAGGCGATCGTGGTGATCAACCCGAACAACCCGACCGGCGCGGTGTACAGCCGCGAAACGTTGGAGAAGATCGCCGATCTGGCGCGCAAGCACGAGCTGCTGCTGCTGGCCGACGAGATCTACGACAAGATCCTCTACGACGACGCCGAGCACATCTCGATGGCGTCGGTCGCGCCGGACGTGTTGACGTTGACGTTCAACGGGCTGTCGAAGGCCTACCGCGTGGCCGGCTACCGGTCGGGGTGGCTGGTGATCACCGGGCCCAAGGAGCACGCGACCAGTTTCATCGAGGGCATCAGCCTGCTGGCCAACATGCGTCTGTGCCCGAATGTGCCTGCGCAGCACGCGATTCAGGTGGCGCTCGGCGGGCATCAGAGCATCGAGGATCTGGTTCTGCCGGGCGGGCGGCTGCTCGAGCAGCGCGACGTCGCGTGGGAGAAGCTCAACGAGATTCCGGGGGTGTCGTGCGTGAAGCCGCGCGGCGCGCTGTACGCCTTCCCGCGGCTGGATCCCGAGGTCTACGACATCGTCGACGACGAGCAACTGGTGCTCGATCTGCTGCTGCAGGAGAAGATCCTGGTGGTGCAGGGCACCGGCTTCAACTGGCCGACCCCGGATCACCTGCGCATCGTGACGCTGCCGTGGGCGCGGGATCTGTCCGCTGCGATCGAACGGCTGGGCAACTTCCTGGTCAGCTACCGGCAGTGAGGCCGTGGCCCACAGTCACTCCCACTCGCTGAGCGGGCCGTCTCCGCTGGGGCCGCTGGCCGCCAAGATCGTCGTCGGGCTTCTGGTGGCGTGCGGTGTCGCCGTGCTCGCCGGGGCGGCGTGGCTGTGGCCCAGCGGCCGGCAGGCCGAGATTCCGCTGCCGTTCCAGAACGCCGCCGGCGGTGCGGTGACCACCGAGGCGGGGCGGGTGCTGTCCACGACGACGGCGACCTGCGGCAGCCCGTCGGTCGGCGCGGTCCTGACCGCGGATCCGCTCCCGGCGCGCGAGGGCGCCACCGAGTGTGTGCAGACGCTGGTCGCGATCGAGTCCGGCCCGAACCAGGGCGCGCGCACTCTGTTGGAGTTCAGTGGCGGCGGTGGCCAACCGCGTTTGGTGGCCGGGGACGACGTCCGCGTCACGCGGCAGGTCGACAGCACCGGCACCACCACCTATTCGTTCTACGACTACCAGCGGACGTGGCCGCTGGTGGCGCTTGCGGCGGCTTTCGCGATCGTGGTGGTGGCGGTCGCGCGGTGGCGCGGCCTGCGCGCACTGGTCGGCATCGTGGTCGCGTTCGGGGTGCTGGTGGTGTTCCTGCTGCCGGCGCTGCGTGACGGCGCACCCGCGGTCCCGGTCGCGCTGGTGGCCTCGGCGGCCATTCTCTACGCGGTGCTGTATCTGGCGCACGGGGTGAGTCTGCGCACCAGCGCCGCGCTGCTGGGCACGCTCTCATCGCTGCTGCTGGCGGCAGGACTGTCGTGGGCGGCAATCGAATTGGCGCATCTGACCGGACTGTCGGAGGACCAAAACAACCAGGTGGCCGCGTATCTGGGGAACGTGTCGATCACCGGGTTGCTGCTGGCCGGGTTCATCATCGGCTCGCTCGGTGTGCTCAACGACGTCACGGTCACCCAGGCCTCGACGGTGTTCGAACTCGCCGAACTGGAGGGCGCGAGCCGACGGCGGGTGTTCGTCGGTGCGATGCGGGTCGGACGGGACCACATCGCCAGCACGGTGTACACGCTGGTGCTGGCCTACGCCGGCAGCGCACTGCCGCTGCTGCTGTTGTTCAGCGTCGCCAACCGCTCCCTGGGCGATGTGCTCACCAGCGAGAGCGTGGCCATCGAGATCGCGCGGTCCGCGGTCGGCGGCATCGCGTTGGCGCTGTCGGTCCCCTTGACGACGGGAATCGCCGCCGTGCTCGCGACGCCGCGGCGCTGACACGGCGTTTGGGGAGCAAGGCCCAGGGTATTCGGGCACGGTGAGCCAGCCCAATCACACGTCCGAGGTGACGTTGGCCGTCGACGGCCGATCCCACCACCTGACAGTCGACAACCGCGTCACTCTTCTCGACGCCCTCCGGGAGAAGATCGGTGTGACCGCCCCGAAGAAGGGGTGCGACCACGGCCAGTGCGGGTCCTGCACCGTCCTGGTCGACGGCCGTCGCGCCATCAGTTGCCTGACATTCGTGGTCGCGGTCGACGGCGCCGATGTCACCACCGCGTCCGGTCTCGGCGACGGAGACCATCTCCATCCGGTCGCGCAAGCGTTCCATGACGAAGACGCGTTCCAGTGCGGCTATTGCACACCCGGCCAGATCTGTTCTGCGGTAGGGATGTTGGACGAGGCCAAGTCGGGCTCGCCCAGCTTCATCGCCGATGATCTGGAGGCCTCACCGGAGCTGACGGCCGACGAGATCCGGGAACGCATGAGCGGCAATCTGTGTCGCTGCGCGGCGTATCCGAACATCGTCGCGGCGATCAGCAAGGCGGCCGGCCAGTGAAGCCGTTCGCGTACCACGTGGCCACCAGCCCCGCCGACGCGGTGGCAACCCTGACCGGACATCCCGACGCTGCTTACCTGGCGGGTGGCACCAATCTCGTCGACCACATGAAACTCGGTGTGGCGCAACCGGATCTGCTTGTCGATGTGAGCCGGCTGGACATGACCGAGGTCGAGTTGACCGACGACGGCGGGGTGCGCATCGGCGCCAACGTGCGCAACAGTGATCTCGCGGCGCACCCGGTGATCCGCTCGCATTATCCGGTCCTGGCCCGCGCACTGCTGTCCGCGGCCTCGGGACAGCTGCGCAACTCCGCCACCACGGCCGGAAACCTGTTGCAGCGCACTCGATGTGTGTACTTTCAGGACGTCACCACGCCGTGCAACAAGCGTGAACCGGGCAGCGGCTGCTCGGCGGTCGGGGGCTACGTCCGCTACCACGCGATCCTGGGGGCGTCGCCGGACTGCATCGCCGTGCACCCGTCCGACATGGCGGTCGCGATGGCCGCTCTCGACGCGGTGGTGCTCGTCGAAGGCACGGACGGACAACGACGCATCCCGATCGACGAGTTCTACCGGCTGCCGGGAGACCAACCGCATCGCGACACCGAACTGCGTCACGGTGAACTGATCACCGCGGTCGAAGTGCCCGCACCTGCCGCAGGGGTGGTGTCGGACTACCGCAAGGTGCGTGACCGCGCGTCGTTCGCGTTCGCGCTGACGTCCGTGGCCGCTGAACTCGGGTTCCGCGGTGACCAGATCGCGACCGCACGTATCGCGCTGGGCGGTATCGCGCACAAGCCGTGGCGGGCCCGCCGCGCCGAACAGGTCCTCGTCGGTGCACCGGCATCCGACGAGACGTTCCGCGCCGCCGCGGACGCCGAACTGGCCGATGCAGATCCGCAGCCCGGCAACGAATTCAAGGTCGAGCTCACCCGCCGCACGTTGATGGCGCAGCTGCGCATGCTGACCGAGCGGGGGCGGCGATGACACTGCTCGAACCCCACACCATCGGGACACCGCTGAAGCGGCGCGAGGGTCGCGCGAAGGTCACCGGTACCGCGCCGTACGCGTTCGAGCACGGCGTCGAACATCCGGTGTACGTGCATCCGGTCCAGTCGACGATCGCCCGGGGGCGGGTCACGGTGATGGACACCGCGGCGGCGCGAGAGATCGATGGCGTGCTGGACGTGCTGACGGTGTTCGACGCACCGAGCCTGGCCGACGCCTCGGACGGTGACCTGGCGATACTGCAGGACGCCGACGTGCACTACCGCGGTCAGGTGATCGGAGGAGTCGTCGCCGAGACCGCCGAATCAGCCCGCCACGCCGCATCTCTGGTCCGTCCCGAGTACAGCGTCGAGCACCACGACGTCGAGTTGCGGGCCGATCATCCCGGCCTGTACACACCGGAGTCGGTCAACCCGTCCTACCCGCCCGACACCGAGGAGGGCGACGTCGAGGCCGGGCTGGCCGCCGCCGAGTACACGGTCGATCAGACCTACGTCACGCCCCACGAACACAACAACCCGATGGAGCCGCACGCGTGCATCGCGCTGTGGGCCGAGCGCGACGGGCAGCCGGCGGTGACGCTGTACGACTCGACGCAGGGCGTGCATGCAGTCCGCAAGGAACTGGCCCCGATGCTGGGGCTGGAACCTGAGCAGTTGCGGGTCATCGCACCGCACGTCGGTGGCGGTTTCGGCTCGAAGGGCGCGCCGCACTCCCACAACGTGTTGGCACTGCTGGCCGCGCAACGTAACCCGGGCCGTCCGGTCAAGCTCGCGGTCACCCGCCAGCAGATGTTCTCGCTGACCGGCTACCGGACGCCGACCATCCAGCGGGTGCGGCTGGGCGCCGACCGGGACGGCCGACTGACCGCGTTGGTGCACGAGGCGATCAGCCAGACCTCTTCGGTCAAGGAGTTCGCCGAGCAGACCGCGGTGACGTCGCGCAAGATGTACGCCGCGCCGAACCGACGGACCGCCCACCGGCTGGCCACCCTGGATGTTCCGGTGCCGTTCTGGATGCGCGCCCCGGGGGAATGTCCGGGCACCTACGCGGCCGAGGTCGCGATGGACGAGCTGGCGGTGGCGGCCGGCATCGATCCGATCGAGTTGCGGGTCCGCAACGATCCCGAGGTCGATCCGGAATCGGGCAAGCCGTGGTCGGGTCGCCACCTGGTGGAGTGTCTGCGACTGGGTGCCGAGCGTTTCGGCTGGGCGCAGCGCGATCCGCGACCGGGTGCGCGAGAGCAGGGCGAGTGGCTCGTCGGCACGGGGGTGGCGTCGGCGACGTACCCGGGCATGGCGATGCCTGGCAACGCCGCGCGCATCACCTACAGCGCCGAAGGCCGATACACGGTTCAGATCGGCGCGGCCGACATCGGGACCGGGACGTGGACGGCGCTGACGCAGATCGCCGCCGACGCGCTCGGATGCGCGGTGACCGCGGTGGACCTGCAGATCGGTGACACCGACCTGCCTGACGCCTCGGTGGAGGGCGGCTCCTCGGGCATTGCGTCGTGGGGTTCGGCGATCGTCGCAGCGGTGCGCCAGTTCCGCGCCGACCACGGGGACCCTCCCGCGGTCGGGGCGAGCACGCTGGCCAAGGCTCCCGATCCCGAGACCGACGATGTCACCGTGCAGTCGTTCGGTGCGCACTTCGTCGAGGCGCACGTGAATCGCTTCACCGGCGAGGTCCGTGTCCCGCGGATGCTGGGCGTGTTCTCCATCGGCCGGGCGATCAACCCGCGCACGCTGCGGTCGCAGCTGATCGGGGGCATGACGATGGGCTTGTCGATGGCGCTGCACGAGGACGGTGTCCGCGACCCCCGCTTCGGTCACGTGGTGACTCAGGATCTGGCGACCTACCACATCAGCGCGCACGCCGATGTGGCTGACATCGACGCGATCTGGCTGGACGAAGCCGACGAACACTTCAACCCGATGGGTTCGCGTGGCGCCGGCGAGATCGGGATCGTCGGCGCCGCCGCCGCGGTCGTCAACGCCGTCTACCACGCCACCGGGGTGCGGGTACGAGAACTGCCGGTCACACTCGACAAGGTGCTCGCCGGGCTGAAATGACTAGCGCTGCAACAGTTCCAGCAGGTACGCGCCGTAGCCGGATTTCACCAGGGTCTGCGCCCGCGCCGCGAGTTGCTCGTCGTCGATGAAGCCGACGCGCCACGCAGCTTCCTCGGGCACGCTGATCTTGAGGCCCTGCCGGCGTTCGATGGTGCGGACGAAATCGCTGGCGTCCAACAGGGAATCGAACGTCCCGGTGTCCAGCCACGCGGTGCCGCGGGCGAGTACCTCGACGCGCAGCCTGCCCTGGTTCAGGTAGGTCTGGTTGATCTCGGTGATCTCGTACTCCCCACGTGCGGACTTGCGCAGTGACCGCGCGATCTCGACGACGTCGTTGTCGTAGAAGTACAGGCCCGGCACGGCGTAGTGCGATTTCGGGGTGACCGGCTTCTCCTCGAGCGACAGCGCCGTGCCGTCGTCGGCGAACTCCACCACCCCATAGGCGCTCGGATCGGCCACCCAGTACGCGAAAATCGCGCCGCCACTGACGTTTTGAAACCGCGACAGACTGGTGCCCAACCCGGGGCCGTAGAAGACGTTGTCGCCCAGCACCAGTGCCACCGAATCGTTTCCGATGTGGTCCGCGCCGATGACGAACGCCTGAGCCAGTCCTTCGGGTTCGGGCTGCACCGCGTAACTCAGGTCGATCCCGAACGCCGAGCCGTCGCCGAGCAGCCGGTGGAACGCGCCGGCCTCGTGAGCGGTGGTGATCACCTGGATGTCGCGAATCCCCGCCATGATCAGCGTGGACAGCGGGTAGTAGATCAGCGGCTTGTCGTACACCGGCAGCAGCTGCTTGCTGGTCCCCATCGTGATGGGATACAGCCGAGTGCCCGATCCGCCGGCCAGGATGATTCCGCGCATCAGCCGGTCAGGTCGTCCTCGGTCAGCGCGGTCGCCGCGAGCGCATCGTCCAGGGTGGCGTGCCGGAACACCGACGTGACGTGGTCGCGCACCACGCGGAACGCCGAAGCGGCCGAACCGGTCTCCCCGGTGACCGAGGTGATCCGCTGCTCGACGACGACCACGCCGTCTCGCACGTAGGTGCGGCCGGGTTCGATGGTGCCGTCGACCGACCGAGCCCAGTCCTGCAGTGCCGCGTGCCCCTGCGCGGCGCCGTGCGCATCGCCGATCTCGATGTCGGGGCTCGACAGGCGCAGCAGCGTGTCGGTGTCGCCCGCGTTGAGCGCGTCATGCCAGGCAAGAACGGTGGCCATCTCCGATGTGGTCATGATCGCGAAGGTACTGGACACCTCAGAACGGGGTGCGTTCGAGCCAGCCGTCCCACACCGCTTCGTCACCGAACAGCTCCAGGCCGCTGTCGGCGATCGACTTGCGGCGCACGGTCGCCAGCAGAAGTTCTTTCGCGGGGCCGCGCAGCGCAACGCTGCCCTTGCCGTGGTTGTGCGACCACCAGACGCCGTCGTCGTCACAGACGATGGTCCACTCGCCCGTCGGCCCCAGCTGGTCGTCGGTGGCGTGCAGGTGGATGGACTCTCCGCGGTTCAGCGCCGGCGGGTGGCGACGGTCCACGCAGGCCAGCTCGATCCATTCGGACAGACAGTCGGCCGCCAGATCTGCATCCAGGGCGAAGTCCACGCCCAGCGCCTGTGCGGCGTCGGCTCGGTGCACGGCGGTCTCGTGCAGTCGGCGGCGCAGCCACCACCCGGCGGGCCGGGGACCGACGAACGTCCACACCCGGGTCTCGCTGCTGGTGTGGTCGACGGCGTCGATGACCAACTGTGCGCCCTGCTGCAGCCACGCGATGGCGCCGTCGAGGTCGTCTGGCGGTCGGCCGTCGAGCACGTCGCGCGGGTCCAACGGTTCGTTGCGGCGTTGCGTGATGATCTGTGCGGCCCAGCGGTTTCCGCGCCCCACGTGCCGGAACAGCTGTTTGAGGTTCCACTCGCCGCAGGTCGGCACGGGCGTGGCGGGGTCTCCGGACCGGATCAGGTCACCGAAGGCTCGAGTCTGCTCGAGCAGGGCTGCTCGGAAGTCCACGTCACGAACCTATCGCGGCGCGCGCCGTCCCAAGCGTGATCGGCAATGTTGCCCACCCCCGTAAGACGCGGGTGTCCCGCCGGCTGCCCGCTCCGGCCAGCCGGGCGTCGGGGAAGCGTTCGAAGAACGTCCGCAGCCCGACTTCACCCTCGGCGCGGGCGAGCGCGGCACCCAGACAGAAGTGTCGCCCGCCCGAGAACGACAGGTGCCGGCCGGCGTTGTCGCGTTCCAGGTCCATCCGGTGCGGGTCGGTGAACACGTCGGGGTCGCGGTTGGCTCCGGCGAGATGGATGATCACCAGTTCGCCGCGGCGGATGTCGGTGCCGGCCACCTCGACATCGCGGCGGGCGATGCGCGCGCTCATCTGCACCGGCGAGTCCAGCCGCAGGATCTCCTCGACCGCGGTCGGCCACAACTCCGGTCGCCGGGACAGCGTGTCGAGGTGCTCGGGGCTCTGCAGCAGCACGCGGATGCCGTTGCCGAGCAGGTTCACCGTGGTCTCGAAGCCGGCGGCCAGCACCAGCCCGGCCGTGGCCTGCAGTTCGCGTTCGGAGAGCCGCGCGGACTCCTCGGCGTCCTGGCTGGCCCGGATGAGCTGGCTCATCAGGTCGTCGCCGGGATGTCTGCGCAGGTGATCCAGGTGGCCGGTGAGCCATTCGTTGAACCCGACGAGGCCCTCGTGCACCTGCATGTACTGCGGCCAGGACAGTCCGATGTCCAGGCTCGGAGCGCCGAGTTCACCGAACCGCAGGATGTGCTGGCGGTCCGCCTCGGGCACACCGAGGATGTCGCTGATCACCGCGACCGGCAGCTGCGAGCAGTACTCGGCGACGATGTCGACGGGACCGGTCCGGCCTTCGAGTTCGTCGAGCAGGCGGTCGGCGGTGTCCTGCACACGGTCACGCAACGCCGCCACCGCGCGCGGTGTGAAGACCGAGGACACCAGCTTGCGGCACCGGGTGTGATCCGGCGGCTCGATGCTCAGCAGCGACGGCGGCTCGATGGGGTGCAGCAGCCCAGGGTGGGTCTTCTCGTTGATCCACCGCAGCGGTGCGGGCAATCCGGCGCCCAGCGCGGAGACCCGGAAGTCGTCGGAGCGCAGCAGGTCGCCGGCCACCTGGTGGTCGACGGTGATCAGTACGGCGCGGCAGCGGACGACCGGGCCTTGCGCGCGCAGTTCGTCGGCGAAGGCCGCCGGGTCGTCGCGTACGGACGGATCAGCGATGAGCCGGGCCTGCGGGTCCCCGCTACGGCGCGCGGCGATCGTCGACAAGCCGCGGATCACCCCGTGCATCGACAACCAGCGCACCCGGTGCCGAAGCCGATCGCCTGCCATCACTCGAGCTTAAGCAGCGGGCGCAGATCGTCCAACCGGTCGAACAGGTGCCAGATGTAGGACGAGGAGCCGTTCTCCCGGTGGGCGTGCAGGTCGGCCAGGGCAGGGTCGTCGCGGTAGCTGTTGAACGCCTCCAGCGAGTCCCACTCGACGAGAATCAGCACCTTGCGGGGTTCGATGTCGCCGGTGACCGATTCGCGGTACTTCCCGAGCGCGACCACCCGTCCGCCGTGTCTGGCGACTTCGGCCGGCGAACGTCTCGCGTAGGCGAGGTATTCGTCGCGGTCGGCGATGTCGAACAGGTTCAACGCGTAGACGGTCACATCCCGACGCTACTGCCCGACGTTACGGCCCAGCGCGTAAGTCCGCCAACCTGCCTGTCGCCAGGCGGACAGGTCAAGGCAATTACGGCCGTCCACAACCACTTTGGTGCGCACCGCAGGCGCCAACGCAGCCGGGTCCAGGTCGACGAACTCGGCCCATTCTGTCGCCACCAGCACGGCGTCGGCGCGTTCGCACGCCTCGTGCACCGACGTCGCGTAGTTCAGCGTCGGGAACAGGCGCCGCGAATTCTCCATTGCTCTGGGGTCGTAGACGGAGACGGCGGCGCCGTGCAGCTGCAGCAGGCCCGCGACATTGAGGGCAGGTGAGTCGCGCACGTCGTCGGAGTTCGGTTTGAATGCGGCGCCGAGGACAGCGACCGTGGCGCCGAGCAGCGACCCACCGCATGCGGTGGCGGTCAGTTCCACCATCCGGGTGCGGCGACGCATGTTGATGCTGTCGACCTCACGCAGGAACGTGAGCGCCTCGTTGGCGCCGAGTTCGCCGGCGCGGGCCATGAATCCGCGGATGTCCTTGGGCAGGCAGCCGCCACCGAACCCCAGCCCGGCGTTGAGGAAGCGCCGTCCGATGCGTGCGTCGTAGCCGAGCGCGTCGGCCAGCAGGGTGACGTCCGCGTCGGCGGCCTCGCACACCTCCGATATCGCGTTGATGAACGAGATCTTGGTCGCCAGAAAGGCATTCGCCGACACTTTCACCAGCTCGGCGGTCTGCCAGTCGGTCACCAGGAACGGAACACCGTCGTCGAGGTGTGTCGAATACAGTTGGCGAACAGCAGGTTCGGCGAGGTCGGAATCCGGGGCGACGCCGAGAACGATGCGGTCCGGGTGCAGCGTGTCCTGCACGGCGAAGCCTTCGCGCAGGAACTCCGGATTCCACGCCACCTCGACGTCGACGGTGGCCAGCGCGCGGGCCCGTGCCGCCAGTTCGGCGGCGGTGCCCACCGGGACGGTCGACTTCCCGACGATCACCGAAGGCCGTTGCAGCAGCGGAGCCAGGGTGTCGACGACGGCGTACACGTGGCTCAGATCGGCGCCGTAGTCGCCCTTCTTCTGCGGCGTGCCGACGCCCAGGAAGTGCACGTCGGCGAACTCGGCCGCTTCGGCGTAGTCCGTGGTGAAGGCGAGCCGGCCGGCTTCGATGTTGCGGCGCAACACTTCTGGAAGACCTGGCTCGTAGAACGGCACCTCGCCGGCGGTCAGCTTGGCGATCTTGGCCGGGTCGATGTCGACGCCGAGGACGTGGTGGCCGAGCTCGGCCATGCCGGCCGCGTGGGTGGCGCCGAGGTATCCGGTGCCGAAGACGGTGCATCGCATACCGCTTCTGTAAGCGGCCGGGATGACCTATCCGCAACGCGACATCGGCCGCCAGGCCAACGGCAGGTGACGGTCCTCAGCCGCGGCCGCCGCCGGGCGCGCAGAAGATCAGGAAGCAGCCGTCGCCGTTGACATCACCGGGCACTCGACTGCCCGAGTCGGGGCGCGACGACGATCCGCGACCGGAATCGCCGTCGCCGCGGCCGGAACCCGAACCCGGCCAGCTGGGTCGCTGCGGCACCTGGGGAACCGTCGGGACCTGCGTACGGGTGGGCTGCACGGTCTGCGTCGGCAGCGTGGGCAGCGTCGGCTTGGTCGGTCGGCTCGGCGCGTCGTCGTCGTCGCGACCCGGCCACTGCGGCCTGGTGGGTTCGACGGTGCGGGTGGCGCGCGGCGGAGCGACCGGTTGCACGGCCGCCTCCTGCTGGACCGGGGCCGGCTTGGGCGGTGCGACCTGGCTGTTGGGCACGATTGCACTCTGGGCCGGGCTGGGTCGCTGATCGGCAGTGGGACGGATGCTGACGGCAAGCGAAATCACCAGCGCCACAACACCGATCACGAAGATCGAGGACAGCGCGCTGCCGACGAGCAGGAACGGCTTGCGCTCCTGCTCTGCGGCAGGCGCCTCGGGGAAGGCGTACTCGTCGACCACCGGGGTGGCCGCGACCGACGCCAGCTGCGTCTCGGCTCCGGCGAGACCGGGATAGAGCGAGCCGGCGGTGGGCCCGTCGTCGGGATCCTGGGAGTAGGCCAGGCCGACGGTGCTGGCCTCGAAGGCCGGCGCGGCGGCCGACGCCAGGGCCGCACCGCGGGCCAGCGCCAGCTCGGCGTCTTCGGGTGCGTTGACCGGCAGGGCCACGAGGTGTTCGAGGTGCGCTTTGACGGAGGTGACGTCGACGCCCGAACCGACGACGAACAAGCCTTGCGGCGGAGTCGCGTGGGTGGCGACCGCTTCGGCCATCTCGGTGAGCACCGCCAATGCGTCGGCGCTGTGCAGGGTGCGGCTGAGCACCTTGACCACCGAGCCGTCACCGGTCTGCACCACCGACAGCGTCGCGGTGTCGCGGTCGATGAACAGCAGCGCGGTGGTGTCGTAGCCGACGGCGCGGCCGGCGGCCTGCGCGAGCGAGGCGGCGGCGTGCCCTTCGGACACCAGCATGACGTCGTCGATGCCATGGGCGGCGAGCTTGTCGCGCAGGATCGCGGCTTCGGAGTGGTCGCTCCATGCGACACCGACGGAGTGGAGGTGATGCCCTCCGGTCTCGGCGCTCTCTCGGGTCCCCAGCACGGCCGCCACGACGTGGTCGGCGACGTTTGCCGACGCATCGAGCGACGTGACGTCGAAGGCGTCGTGGTCGACGGTGACACCGTCGGCCGACTTGCCCTCGACCAGCACCATGCGGACCGTCGTAGGTGTCATCGACACACCCAGAACGATGTCCACTCGATTCCTCCCAACCATTTGCTGCGCTGTTGCGTTATGCGCGCCGGGAAGCCGCCTGGCGAGCCGACACCTTGATACTTCATCGGCGCCTGGCGCTGTGGCGTTACAACGACGCTGTTAGCTGGCGCGGTGAAGGCGCTTTCGACACTACTCGCGAGACGACTGTTCCGTCAGTGACGTTTTCGGTCAGCTCGACTGCGGGAAATTCTGGTAGGAGCGCGACGGCGTCGGGCCCCGCTGACCCTGGTATTTCGAGCCTGTGCCGGCGCTGCCGTAGGGGTGCTCGGCCGGGCTGGTGAGGCGCAGCAGGCACAGCTGCCCGATCTTCATTCCGGGCCACAGCGTGATGGGCAGGTTCGCGACGTTGGACAGCTCGAGGGTGATGTGGCCGGAGAACCCGGGGTCGATGAACCCGGCCGTGGAGTGCGTGAGGAGCCCCAGCCGGCCGAGCGAGGACTTGCCTTCGAGCCGCCCGGCGAGGTCGTCGGGCAGTGTGCACCGCTCCAGCGTCGCGCCGAGGACGAACTCCCCCGGGTGCAGGACGAACGGTTCGCCTTCTTTCGGTTCGACCAGTGTCGTCAGATCGTCCTGGCGTTTGGCCGGGTCGATGTGGGTGTAGCGGGTGTTGTTGAACACCCGGAACAGACTGTCGAGTCGGACGTCGACCGAGGACGGCTGGATCAGGCTGTCGTCGAACGGGTCGAGCCCCAGTCTTCCGGTATCGAGCTCGGCGCGAATGTCGCGGTCGGAGAGCAGCACCGGACGAGCGTAACGGCGCGGCCCGTTCTCAGGGGCAGGCGGCGGGCGCGTCGTCGCGCACCGGGCGGTCGACGGGCAGGGTGTAGGTGACCACGGCGTGCGCGTCGTCGCCGCTCTCGTTGCGCACGACGTGCGGCACCCCGGCGGGGATGAACACCGCCTGGCCGGCCGGGTAGGTGACGGGCCGGCAGTCGGGCGCGGTCTGCACGACGACGGCTCCGTCGGCGATGACGGTGTGTTCGGGCCCCGGGTGGGTGTGCCAGCCGCTGCTGGCCGGACCGTGCAGCACGAGGTCCTGGACGTAGAGGGTGGTGGGCTGGCCGACCGAGACGATGACGACGGGCGCGCCGGTGGTGCCGTTGGCGAGATCGGTGCGTTCGATGTCTCCGTCGGGCGGTGTGGCGCCGGCCGGTGGGTGCGGAAGCACGGCGCCCACGATCACTGCGCTCACCGCAGCGATGCGCTTACCCGTGACCGTCACTTCCATCTCCGCCCCCTTCCAGGGGAAGCGTAACCGGGCGGGCGATGGGCGGACACCGAATCAGAGACTGCCCGTCACCCCGCCAGCGACGCGTCCGAACTCGACGTTCTGGCCGTTGAAGTCGCCGCGGCACACGACGGTGTAGCCGCAAGTCACGCCCAGCGGCGGTGCGGCGAGGCCGAGTTCATGGGATCCGTTGGGCGGCAATGCTGAATTGCGGTGGACCGGCGGCAGCAAGCGGTTGTTCGTGGGCGCTGCGTCGCAGTCGCACTCCCCCACCAAAGTTGACGTGTTGGTGACGGTGGGTGTCGGCGCGGGCGCCCGCGGCGCGCCGAGTACGACGCTGACCCAACCGTTCTCGTCATTGGCGGTGCGTTTCATCCCGACACCGAAATCCCGTAATTGCAATCCATTATCGCGCCGCGGTTCTTGGCGATCAATCGGCTGGTCGCGTCCGAACTGGGATCGCCGAAAGCCTCTGACTCCACGGCGCTTCCGCTGTAGGGACCCCGGGGCGCGGTCGACGCTCCGTTGCCGACGAGGGCTTGCGCCTCACCCTCGAGGTTGAGGTTGTAGTCCAACGAAGGACAAGGAGCCCCGGCCCGGACGCCCACCACGGCAGCCCGAACGGCTTGCAGGGGTCGGCGGGTGAGGCGGTGGTGATAGCCTCTCAGACCAGTGCCGGTGTAGTTCAATGGCAGAACATCAGCTTCCCAAGCTGAATACGCGGGTTCGATTCCCGTCACCGGCTCCACGAATTCGACATCCGCGTGCGTCTACGGCGCTCACTCCCACATCCACAGGACTTTTCGTCGCGTGCGCGACACGCCCGTGGGGTGTGACAAGCATCACAGGTCGGTCCCCGCAACACCCCTGCGACCGGCAAAGGAGAAGCAGCAATTCGCAGCGATATTCGACGTAGGCAAACGCGCGCCGAGCACGCGGGGTGGCCGCTGCGCGAACCATGACGTGCAAATTGTCGCTGCCGACAGGGGCGGAAATTAGGTTAGCCTAATTAGGGTAGGCAACCCTATTACCAGGCATGTTGCGAAAAGCCGGGCGTCGCGAGGTTTGCTAACTATTTCAAACAAAGCGCCCTGTCGGGGCGCTACCTTTCTCGTCGCCGCATATCCAGGCAATTCGCCCGTCAATTTCGCAGCGCTCACCGCGGTCAGCTACGGCGATATTTTTTAAGTGAAATCTCAGGTTCGATGGAACGGTCGCGGATGTCCGGGCATCCTCGCAGCTGAGAGGAAGGCATTGTTCCTCAGGTTCTCTTCAGTTAACGTCGCGCTGCCGAACACGGCAGCCCTTTAGTTACTTAGCTCAGGAGAACCAGTGCACCCTGCCCCAGCCCTCGCGTCGGGCCCGGAATTCGCCCCCTCGACGTCCCGCGTCAGCAAGTTCCTTGCTGCCGGCGTCGCCGTCGTCGGAGCCGGCGCCATCGCCGTCACCCCGGTGTCGCCGGTCGTCGACATCCAGGCGCAGAACCACGCGGTCGCGCTGACCGCGTCGGCCAACCCGACGTACGGCAGCGACACGTCCGCCGTCTACGAGAACCTGTTCAGCCAGACGTCCGCCAACTTCGGGATGCTCTTCGACACGTTCGTGTCGGATCCCTTCCCGGTGCTGAACCAGCTGCTGGCCAACCAGTTCGCCTACGGCAAGAAGGTCCTCGACGGCTTCTTCGGCATTCCTGCGGCCTTCGAGTCCTGGTACAACGGCAACAATGGCAAGCCCCTGCTCGAGGCGGCTTCCGCTCACTTCCGCGCCGGTGAGTTCGCGGACGGCTGGGACCGGCTCAACCGCTCGTTCGTCTACGCGCTGAACATCGGTTCGCCGCTGTACGCGGCGTTCTGGTCGCAGGCACCCAGCCAGCGGAATCCCGAGGGCAACATGGGTATTCCGGAGCAGGTTGCGATCAACTTCACGCAGGTCGTGCAGGCGATCTTCGACCGGAACTCGATCGTCAACGACATCACCAAGAACCTGTTCGGGCCCGTCCTGGCCATGGGCTTCGAGTTCGCGCTGCTGGCCGACGCGATCACCGGCGCTCTCAAGGAGGGTGACGGCGAGGGCGTCGTGCGGGCGTTGATCAACGCTCCCGGTGTCATGCTGAACTCGTTCCTCAACGGCTACGTCAACCCCGAGTGTGAAGGCAGCGACTGCGAGCAGTTCCCCGGCCTGATCAACGCCACCAGCGCTCTGGTCAGCATCTTCTCGACGATCCCGAAGGCGATCGCCGAGGCGCTCAAGCCGGACCCGGTGGAGGGCGCCCCCTGGACCCCGCCGACCACGGCCCCCGACGCGGCGAACTCGACCGCCACCGCGCTGCTCGCCAGCAACGTCGTGACGCTGGACGTCGAGTCCTCGGCACGCAAGGCCGCTGAGTCCGACTCGGCGACCGAGACCGAGACCGAGCCGGCCTCCGAGACCGCACCGGTCACCGAGACCGAGACCGAGCCGGCCACCGAGACCGACCCGACCACCGAAACCGAGACCGAGCCGGCCACCGAGACCGAGCCGGCCACGGAAGAAGAGGCCGAGGTCGTCGTCGAGGAAGGCGCCACCGAAGCCGAGGAGGAGACCGTCGAGGAATCCACCGGTGATGACGAAGCGGCCGCCGGCGAGTCCAGCGGCGGCAGCTCGGCGAAGTCCGAGCGGTCCTCGAAGCGGCAGTCTCGGTAACGAGTAACACCGCGTGATCTGCAGCGACGGCCCCCTCCACCACGAGGGGGCCGTCGTCTGTCGTCTGGGCCTTTCAACGACACCTGCGGGTTTGCCCGCACAATCGCCGTAGTTGCCTTTACGGTTCAGGAATGCCAAGCATGGATCGTCGCCGCGCAATGATGATGCTCGGGTTCGGCGCAGCCGCTGCCGCACTGCCGCTGCCCCGGGCCGGTGCCCAACCGATCTTCGGTGACGCACCCGCACCCGGCCCCGGCGCGCCGGGCGTGCCGACCGCGGCGACACCCCCGTTGCTGTTCTCCGACGAGTTCGATGCGCCGGCCGGCACCCCGCCGAATCCGGCGTCGTGGTTCATCGTTCCGCAACGCGAGACCATCCGGAATCCGGTCGAATGGGACAAGCCCTACAACATGGGCCGTTACGTCACTGACACCGACCACGTGTTCCACGACGGGACGGGCAACCTGGTCATCCGCGCGACCCGAGGTGAGGGCGCCAACATCCAGGAGAAGTACGCCAGCGCGAAAATCGTCGGCAATTGGCGCGGCGGCGTGGGAACCACGTGGGAAGCGCGGGTGAAACTGAACTGCCTGACCGACGGCGCCTGGCCCGCGTTCTGGCTGGTCAACGAAAACCCGGTCCGCGGAGGCGAAGTCGACATCTTCGAGTGGTACGGCAACCGCGACTGGCCGTCAGGTTCAACCGTGCACGCCAAGCTGGACGGCACGATGTTCCAAACCCTCAAGCGTCCCGTCGACGGCGAATGGCACACCTGGCGCATGACGTGGTTGCCGTCCGGGATGTACTTCTGGCAGGACTATCAGCCCGGTATGGAGCCGTTCTGGACCGTGCTGTCGAACTCGTTGCCGGAGTGGCCGTTCAACGACCCGGGCTTCACGATGGCGCCGGTGTTCAACATCGCGATCGGCGGATCCGGCGGTCGCGAACCCGCCGGTGGCACGTATCCGGCCGAGATGCTGATCGACTGGATCCGCGTCTTTTGACGCGCGTCGCGACAGTGCCCTGACGGCACTCTCGCCGATTGCCCTGTACGCCGGCGACCACCGCAACTAGCGTGAGCAACGTGAGCACGAAGACCACGTGCGCGATCGTCGGAGGCGGGCCGGCCGGAATGGTGCTCGGGCTGCTGCTGGCCCGCGCCGGTGTCGAGGTCACGGTGCTGGAGAAGCACGCGGACTTCCTGCGCGATTTCCGCGGCGACACAGTGCATCCCACTACACTGCGCCTGCTCGACGAGTTGGGTCTCTGGCAGCAGTTCACCGCTGTCCCGCACAGTCGGCTGCAGCAGGCCACGTTCGACGTCGCGGGCCGCCCGGTCACGTTCGTCGACTTCACCCGGCTGCGTCGCCAGCCGCACCCGTACATCGCGATGGTGCCGCAGTGGGATCTGCTCAACCTGCTGGCCGAGGCCGGCCGAGCCGAGCCGAGCTTCACGCTGCAGATGAACACCGAGGTCATCGGCCTGCTGCGCGAGGGGACTCGCGTGACCGGTGTCCGCTACGAAACAAGCAACGGCACAGGGGAATTGCATGCCGACCTCACGGTGGCCTGCGACGGTCGTTGGTCGGTGGTGCGCCGCGACGCCGGGCTGCCGATGCGGGAGTGGCCCGCCGGTTTCGACGTGTGGTGGTTCCGGTTGCCCCGACATCCCGACGACACCAGCTACAACCTGTTCCCGCGCATCGCCCCCGGCCGGGCGATGATCGTCATCCCGCGCGAAGGCTATTTCCAGGTGGCCCTGCTCATCCCGAAGGGTGCCGACGCCGAGCTGCGCGCCCGCGGGTTGGCCGCGTTCCACTCCGACGTGCGGGGGCTGTTCCCCGAGGCCGCCGACACCGTCACCGCGATCACCACCCTCGACGATGTCAAGCATCTCGACGTGCGAATGAATCGGTTGCGGCGCTGGCACGCCGAGGGGTTGCTGTGCATCGGTGACGCCGCGCATGCGATGACGCCCGCCGGCGGTGTCGGCATCAACCTCGCTGTCCAGGACGGGGTGGCCGCCGCACGGCTGCTGGCCACTGCGTTGCGTGACGGCGCGGTGACCGGCCGCGAACTCGCCGCGGTGCGACGCCGCCGCCTCGTTCCCACCGCGGTGACACAGGCCCTGCAACGCCAGATCGACAGACGACTCCTCGGCCCGATCGTGCGCGGCGAACGCGACGCAGGTCCCCCGGCTGCCCTGATCCGCCTCATCGAGGCGCTGCCGTGGCTGTCGGTGGTCCCGGCCTACCTCGTCGGCGTCGGTGTTCGGCCCGAGCGGGCTCCCGAGTTCGCGCGCCGGGGCGCTGCGTAAGGTCGGGATCGTGACCGACGCACCCACCCCGGACAACCCGTTCGACCTGACCGGCCACGTCTCCGTCATCACCGGTGGGGGGTCGGGTATCGGCCTCGGCATCGCCGACGGGCTGGCCCGGGCGGGCGCCACGGTCGCGATCCTCGGGCGCAACGAAGCCCGCCTCGAGACCGCCGCCGAAGGACTGCGTGCCCATGGCCGACCGGTCCTGCCGGTGGTGTGCGATGTCGCCGACGAGGACGCGGTCACCGCCGCGATGGCGCGGATCCGGGGTGAATTCGGTTGGCTGGATTCATGTTTCGCCAATGCCGGCGTGCGCGGCGTGTTCACTCCGGTGCTGAAAACGTCGCTGGCCGAGTTCCGCGAGGTGACGCGCGTGGATCTCGACGGCGTGTTCCTCACACTGCGTGAAGCGGCGCGGCAGATGATCGAGGCCGGCCGCGGGGGCAGCCTGGTGGCGGTGTCGAGTCTCGGTGCGTTCCAGGGCATGCCGCGGCAACCCGCTTACGCCGCGTCCAAGGCCGGCGTCACCTCGCTGATCGACAGCATGGCCGTCGAACTGGCCCGTCACGGCATCCGGGCCAACACCGTGGCCCCCGGCTGGTTCGACACCGAGATGACCTCCGCGGGTCTGGCCGACGAACGCTTCCGCGAACGAGTGCTGCCGCGCGTACCGTTGCGCCGCTGGGGCGCCCCTGAGGACATGGCCGGCGTCGCGGTGTACCTCGCCTCCCCGGCGAGTCGCTACCACACCGGCGACGTACTGCGTCTCGACGGCGGCTATCTGAAGTTCTAAGAGTCCCAGCGACTCACTCCGCCCGGGTTCCTGCTTGGCGGCGGCGCTGCCCATGCCGACGATCGAGCCTTCGGTGTTGCGCTGTACCGGCGCCACTCCGTTGTGGGCCAGTCAGCGCCGTTCGATCGGCTGTCCCCTCCGCAGCCGATCGACCCGACGCTGCAAACATAGGCGGGCCGCCGCTGCGGAGGAATCGGGGAAATCCCTAAACCTGAGCGGGTTCAGGAGCCGTCGGGTACCAGAATCGGGATGTCCGGCAGGAACGGTACGTCCAGGTACGTGGTGGTGATCGCAGGCCGGGAAGTCACGGTCGTGGGCGCCACCGTGGTCGGGACCGTCGTGGTCGGCACGGTTGTGGTGGTGGTCGGCACGGTCGTGGTGGTGGTCGGCACGGTCGTGGTCGTGGTCGGGGTGGTCGTCGTCGTGGTGGTGGTCGTCGTGGTGGTCGTCGTCGTCGTTGTGGTGGTCGTGGTGGTGGTCGGCGTCGTCGTGGTGGTGGTCGGCACCGCGGCCGGGGACTGCGTCTCGACCGGAGGTGGCGGTGCGGCAGGACGCTCCGTCGGCGCAATCGGGGGTGGCTCGTTGGTGACGGTCACGGTCTGTTCGGCAGGAGGCAGTTCCCGGCTCAGCGGGTCGGTGCCCGGCCTCGGCGGCTCCTCACCGGAGGTGTCCACCGCGGTCAACGCCACCGCGACGCCGCCGACGGCCACCAGCGCGATGACCGCGATGAGCCCCATCAGTGCCAGCGGCAGCCGCTGCCATGGCTTGACGTCGGTCTCGGCAGGCTGAGGTTCGTGCAGGTGCGGAGCGTAATAGGGGTTGGACACCTCGTAGGTGTCCGCGGTGTCGTACGGGTCCTCCCCCTGGTACGGGATGATGTCGTCGGTTCCCGGGTCGGCAGCAGACCAGGCCAGTGCTTCGGTGCTGCCGGCAGCCGGGGGCATGGCCTGGGTGCCGTCGACGGCGGGCGCCAGCATCGTGGAGGTGCCGTCGACGGCGGGCGCCAGCATCGTGGAGGTGTCGGCGCTGCGGCCGTAGGCCGCGAACAGGGCGGCCCCGACCGCGCCGTCGAGGCCGGGCCGCGGGGACGTCAGGACCGGCGCCGACGACCGTCGGCCGAGTTCCCGGCTCAGCATCGGGATCGCGGCGCCGCCACCGGCCAGGACGAGGCCCGACAGCTGGTTCTCGCTGACACCGGCTTGCGCCAGGGTCCTGCCCAGCGCGACGAACAGCCCGTCCAGTGCGGGAGCGATCAGGCTCTCCAACTCCGCGCGGGTGATCTCGATCTCGGCAGACTGCCCGCCTCTTTCGACGGTCACCGTCGTGACGGGTTCGGCGGACAGCCGTTCCTTGGCCGCCCGGCATTCGTCGCGCAACCGCGCCAGCGACGCGACCGCCGCGGTCTGCTCGGCATCCGCCGCCCCGGCCTTGTCCAAGACCATGGCCAGCAGGTCCTGGTCGATCTGGTCACCGGCGAGGTCACCGAAGCGGACGGCGTCCCCGATCTGCGTGAACGTCGACGCCGCGTCGGCCAGCGAGATGCTGGTGCCGCTGCCGCCGGCATCGATCAGGGCGACCACGCCGGTGCGGTTCAGCCCGGGGTTCGCGTTCAGCGACGTCAACGCCGCCAGGGCATCGGGCACCAGGCGCGGAGGCGCCCCGTCGGGCGCGAGCAACGCGCTGGCGCTCAGAGCGCTGCGCAGAGCGGCCGTCGTCGCGGCGGGCCAATAGGAGGGCACCGCGATGGCGACGTCGGCCGGCGGTGCCGGCGAGTCGGCGCGAGCCGGCAGGGCGAGCCCGGCCATCGTCTCCAGCGCTTCGACCAGCAATTGTTCGGCGGGATAGGTGGACCCGTCGGCGGCCACCAGCGGCACCCGGTCCCCCACACGTTCGACGAACCCGGACAGCGTCAGACCACCAGGTTCGCTCGGCAGGCCGACCTGCGGCGGCGCATGACCGTACAAGGTGACCACCGCACGCCGGATCACCGGAGCGCGACCCACACCGGCGGCGACGAGGTTGGTGGTCCCGACGGACAATCCCAACGCATCGCTCATGACGTGGGCCACCATAATCCGTCTGGCCCCGCGAAGCGCATGAGACACTCATGCGCCATGGGCGACATCGACGAGATCAAGCAGGTCAAGTACCGGTATCTACGCGCACTCGACACCAAGAACTGGGAAGAGTTCGCCGACACCCTGACCGAGGATGTGGTCGGCCGATACGGCGAGTCGATCGGCGAGGAGCACCACTTCAGCACCCGCGACGAACTCGTCGGCTTCATGCGCAACTCGTTGGGACCGGAGATCATCACCGAGCACCGCGTCAACCATCCGGAGATCACCGTCGACGGCGACGAGGCGACCGCGACGTGGTATCTGCAGGATCGCGTCATCGCCCCCGACTTCAATTTCATGCTGATCGGCGCCGGCTTCTATCACGACCGGTACCGCCGCACCGAAAACGGCTGGAAGATCAGTGAAACCGGATACGACCGCACCTATGACGCGTCGATGTCGTTGGAAGCCTTGAACTTCAAGGTCAAGCCGGGACGCGCGCTCAACATCTGACCGACTACTCGGTGATCGCGATCAGCGCGCCGGGGCGCAACCACTGCATGATCTTGACCAGTGTGGCGTCGTCGATCGCCACGCATCCCGCGGTGGGCCCGCCGTCGGTGCTGTGCACGAAGAACGCGCCGCCCTTGCCGGGGATCCGTTGCTTGTTGACGCCCATCACCACCGCGTGCGCGTACTGCGGGATGTCGAGGTTCTCGGTGCCCGCGCTCAGCGAGGTGTTGAACCGGCACTGCTCCTTCTTGCAGACCTGCATGGTGTTGTAGGTCGGGCTCTTCATGTCGCCGTCCCACCAGTGGTCGGGGCCGACCTGCACGTAGCGCAGACCGCCGCCCGGGTTCGGCTCGGTCCCGAAGGCGAAGTCCAACGTGTAGATACCTTTGGGCGTCATCATGGAACCGTCGAAGTGGTTGGCGGACATGCCTTTTGCGCCGATCTTGGCGGGTACCCCGACGCCACCGGTCACTGGTTGCCAGCCCGCACCGGTGCGTTGCCACACATCGAGTTTGGCGTCGGACCCGCCGGTGCCGGTCACCGACAGCACCTGGGTGGCGGTTCCCGCCGAGCGGGCGAACCACGGGGTGAAGCCCGCGGCCGCCGTGGGCGCACCGGCGATCGCCGTCGCCGCACCGACCGTCGCCGCGCACAGCAGGGTCAGCAGTCGGCGCATGTCGTCCATGGTTGCCGGGCCGCGCACCACAAGCTGTAAAGATTCGGTTTCGATCCGATCGCAGTGCCGACAGTTAGGTTGGACGCCATGGACCTACTCCCTGTGCGACCACGCCGCCGAGGAATCCGTCAGATCGGAAAAGGCCTGGGCACGCTGGACCGCGAGGTGTTCCAGGCCATCGCGAATTCACCCAGCCCACTGTTCGACGCGGTCATGCCGCGACTGACCCGCGCCGCCGACCATTCCAAGCTGTGGTTCGCCATCGCCGCCGCGCTGGTCGCGTTCGGCGACGGGCCGACCAGGCGCGGCGCCGCGCGGGGCGTGGCGACGTTGGCGGTGACCAGCCTGGTGACCAACCAGGGTGCCAAACGGATCTGGCGGCGGGAACGTCCGAACTGGGTGCTCGTCCCCCTGGCCCGGCAGACGCGCCGGCACCCGACGTCGAACTCGCTGCCGTCGGGACACTCGGCCAGCGCGGCGGCCTTCGCGATCGGCGTCGGATTCGAGAAGCCGACGCTCGGTCTGGGCTTGTCCTTGTTGGCCGGACTGGTCGGCATCTCCCGGGTTGCCACGGGCGCGCACTACCCGGGTGACGTATTGGCGGGTCTCGGTCTCGGTGCGGGCATCGCGGTGCTCGGTGCGCGGGTGGTGCCCCCGGTCGTGGAACCCGAGTTGCCGGGTGCCGCCCCACTGCGTGTCGAGACCCCGGCGCGGCCTGACGGTGCGGGCGTCGTGCTGGTGATCAATCCGGCTTCCGGCAGCGGCACCGGCGCCCAGGTCGTCGAGGAGGTCCGTGCGGCGCTGCCGCGCGCCGAGATCGTCGAACTCGCCGAGAACGACGACGTCACCGACGTCATGCGCGCAGCCGCCGGACGTGCGGAGGTGCTCGCGGTCGGAGGCGGTGACGGCACCGTGGCCTCTGCGGCCTCCATCGCGCTGAACGCCGGCGTACCGCTGGCGGTGTTCCCCGCCGGCACCTTCAACCACTTCGCCAAGGACATCGGCTGCGACACCCCGGACAAGACCATCACCGCCATCCAGCGGGGCTGGCTGTCGAAGGTGGACATGGTGTGCATGAACGAGAAGCAGATGCTGGTCAACACCGCCAGCATCGGTGCGTACCCGCGGTTCGTGCAGACCCGGGAAAAACTCGAGCACAAGATCGGCAAGCCACTGGCCGGTGTGTACGCGATGTTCCACACGTTGCGTCGCAGCGAACCGGTCCGGATCAGCTACGACAACCAGACCTTGCAGACCTCGCTGTTCTTTCTCGGCAACTCCGCCTACCTGCCGTCGGGCTTCGCACCGTCGCGGCGCACCCGGATGGACGACGGCCTGATCGACGTGCGGATCCTGGAGACCGGCCGCAGGCTGGCCCGGCTGCGCATCATGACCGCGGTCGCGCTGGGTCGACTCCAGCGCAGCCCGCTGTACCACGAGATGCGCGTGCCGGAGTTCTCGTTCCGCGCGGTCGACGGCCCCACCGTGCTCGCGCTCGACGGCGAGGTGGGCACCGAGATCGAAGAGGCCAGCTTCAGTGTGAAGTATCGGGCACTGTCGGTCTTTCGTCCGCTTCCGTGACGGGACGGCGCGGCGGGACCAGACGTAGGCACAGCAGGAAGTACGCGTAGCCCAGCGCCCAACCCGCCACCACGTCGGAGGGGTGATGCACATTGAGCACCACCCGGCCCACGCCGATCGCGACGACGAGCATCGCGCCGGCCGCGATCAGACCGCCTCGCATCCGGCCGCCCACCAGTGGCAGCACCACGGTCAACAGCGCGCACACCGAAACCATCACGCCCACCGCATGACCGGACGGAAACGCCGTCGAGTGCTCCGCCACGAACGCAGTCTCCGGACGCGGCCGGTCCGCCAGGTACTTTCCGATCTGGGTGATCAGCCCGCTCAGTTCGACACTGATCACGAGGAACATCGCCACGGTCAGGTTCCGTCGGGCCAACGCCGCGACGATCACCACCAGCGCGACGATGCGGAACGCCGTCGGGCCGAAAATGGTGCAGAAGACGTCCCACGCCGTGACCCAGGCCGGGTGCGCGTCGCCGATCCGGTGCATCGCCGCGAGCGCCCAGTTGTCGACGGACGTCACCGCCGGCCAGCCGTTGCGGTAGCCGAGCCACATCGTCACGTAGATGCCGACGGCGATCCCCGCGGTCACCGCCGCACTACGGCCATGCGTCTTCACCCCTCCACCAGTACCTGAGTTACCGTTTCGGGATGGCCGTCTTCCTTCGGAAGCTCTTCCGGATCGGCAAGCTCCCGCGTGAGCTGCGCAATGAAGTCGAAGCCGAAGGCATCCTGGTGTTCGCCGAGTACGTCGCCGTCACCCGCAGGTTCCGCGGCACGGTGCCGGGGCTGCGTTCGAGCGGCAGCATCGCCAGTTATGTCGGATCGCTGGTGGTGACCAATCAACGCGTGATGGGGACGCTCTCGTCGGTACCCAAACTGGCCGGCCGCACGATCGACTTGCGTTGGGACGCACCCCAGACGGGTGCGGTGAAGGCCGAGCTGTCCGAAGACGGGCTGACGCTGACCGCCGACATCGCCGAAATCGACGCGCGCTGCGAGGGCGAGCTGTCCCTGCATTACAAGCACCCCATCCCGGCCGACGTACTGGCGCGGTTGCCGCGTCGGTCGCTGGCCTACGACGTGCCCCCGGAGTTCGTGTTCCGCACCGTCGGGGTGCCGTACAACCCGTAGACACCACGAAACCCCGGTGGTGTGCCGGGGTTTCGGGTTCGGGTGGTCCGTCTTTTCGGGCCGTCGCGGAGTAAACCTGGAGAGTTATTCCGAGGAGTCCGTGGAGTCAGACGACCCGACGTTCTTGGTGCCGGCCGTGGCCTGCTTGGCGTCGGCCTTGGCCTTCTTGGCCTCGGCGCGGGCGTCGGCCTTGGCCTTCTTGGCCTCGGCGCGAGCGTCGGCCTTGGCCTGACGGGCTTCGGCGCGAGCCTGCTTGGCCTCGGCGCGGGACTGCTTGGCCTCGGCCTTGGCCTGCGCCTTGGTGTCGACCTCGACTTCGGCCTTGGCCTTGGCCTTGGCGGCAACCTCAGCCTTGCTCTCGACGTTCGCCTCCGACTGAACCGCGGTGGCCTCGGTGTCTACGGCCAGGGTGCGGGCCACGGTGGCCGGGACGGAGCTGATCGCGGTGCGCGCGTCGGCGGTCTTCGCCGCCGTGGTGGTGGTCTTGACGTCGTTGCGGATGTAGGCCTTGTCGATCTTGGCTTTGAGCTCGGCTTCGCGCGGGGCCAGGAACGGCAGCAGGGTGACGATCGGCAGCTTCTTGGTCGGGACCAGGTAGTGGGTGGTGGTGCCGCCCTGGGCGTTGGTCTCGACGGTGATGTTGGAGGTCGGGACCTTGGTCAGGTCGGCGTAGGTCGACGGTACGTGGACCACGATGCCCCCGGCGATGGCGTTCACCATGGCCAGCAGGTTCCACGGGCGGTCGGGGAAGTCGGCCATGCCGTCGTATTCGCCGGTGACCACGACGACGTCGTAACCGGTGGCCGGGGCGGGCTGGTAGGTGTAGTCGTAGCGGTCGTTGCGGCTGGACTTGTTGATCATGTTCTGGCGGCTGGAGTCAGCGGCCACCACGAAGGTCAGGTGCTCGGCCGAGGGCGCTCCGGGCGTACCGGCCAGATCCCGCATGACCTCGTCGACGACCAGTGCACCGGCCGACAGGCCCACGACCGTGACTTTCTGGCCGGCGACGATGTTGCCGGCCGCGTCGCGGTCGAGGTTGGCCAGCGCGTCTTTGATCGCGGCGTGCATGTTCTCTTTACCGACGGCGATCGAGGCGCCCAGGGTCAGGTCGCCGCGTCCGGTGAAGGGGCCGGCCTCAGCGGGCCATTGGACGTTGATGCGTTCTTGGTTTTTGAACGCACCACCGAGCAAGGGGGCCATCAGCAGATCCGACATCTTGGGCACGCTGATTCCGCCGATGATGACCGCCGAGCTGGCGGCCCCGGCGCCGGTGGCCGTCGACAGAGCGACAGCGGCTGCGGCTACGGTGGTGGCGGCGGTGATGCCGGCGTTGCGCAGGGTGGTGTGCACGGGTTTTCTCCAGGATTTTCTGTGGTGATGAGTCCGCGTGTTCGCGGTGTGATCCCAGATTAAGGCCGCCATCCACGGCTGTATAGCAACTTTTTTATTGTTCTCTTATTTCTATTTACAGCGAACGCCCTTTGCGTAACTGTCACGCGCGGATCAGTGCGCGATGGTTCGGTGCCGCACAAGGCCGGCGCGCAGTTTCAGACTCGTCAGCGCAGCCTTATTCCAGTTCAAGACTATCTTTGAGCCTGCAACGATGATCGCGCCGGTGCAGGCAGTGACATCGCCGTGATCGTGATGTGTTTTGCTCGTAATCCGGCCCAGCAATTTTTAATAAGCTCATGGTGCCGATCTCAGAAGTCGCTGTGCAAACTTAGGGAATAAAGTCCCTTCCGTAGCGGTTCAGGTTCGGTCCGCACGTAGGCCACGGCACGTACCCACCCGACGTACGCCACGGCGCGCGTGAGATCGACTGAACGTCCAGCAAACGGTCGATGGAGAGCCCGTTACGGGAACACGGTGTCGACGAGACTTACCGGCTAGGTTCGGTACACCTCAACCGAAGGGGACTGACGCAGTGACCGACCGGCAGCGCGACAACGTCCTTCTCGTGCACTGGCATGACCTCGGCCGCCACCTCGGCGCGTATGGCCACACCGATGTATTCAGCCCGCGGATGGACCGGTTGGCCGCCGAAGGCGTCCTGTTCACCGCCGCGCACGCCACCGCACCGCTGTGTTCGCCGTCGCGGGGATCGTTGTTCACCGGGCGCTACCCGCAGAGCAACGGCCTGGTCGGGCTGGCCCACCACGGCTGGGAGTACCGCGCCGGCGTGCGCACCCTGCCCCACATCCTGTCCGACAATGGTTGGTATACCGCGCTTTTCGGCATGCAGCACGAGACGTCGTATCCCTCGCGGCTCGGGTTCGACGAATTCGACGTGTCCAACTCGTACTGCGATTACGTGGTCGACCGAGCCATCGGGTGGCTCGCCGATGCTCCCCGGACGCCGTTCTTCCTCACCGCCGGCTTCTTCGAGACCCACCGCCCCTATCCGCACGACCGGTACGAACCTGCCGACCCGGAAACCGTTGCGCTGCCGGACTATCTGCCCGACACCGACGACATCCGTCAGGATCTCGCCGACTTCTACGGTGCCATCTCGGTCGCCGACGCCGCCGTCGGCCAGTTGCTCGACACCCTGACTGCCACCGGACTGGACCGCACCACCTGGGTGGTGTTCGTCACCGACCACGGACCGGCCCTGCCGCGCGCCAAATCGACGCTGTACGACGCCGGTACCGGAATCTCCGTCATCGTGCGACCGCCCCGCGGTTCCCTGGTCTCGCCGCAGCGCTACGACGACCTGTTCAGCGGCGTCGACCTCGTGCCCACCCTGTTGGAGTTGCTGGGGGTGGCCGTTCCCGACGACATCGAAGGGTTGTCCCACGCAAACCGATTGCGAAGCAACACCCCTGAGGGGCGCCCGGTTCGAGATGCGGTGTATTCGATGAAGACGTACCACGATTCATTCGACCCGATCCGGGCGGTCCGCACCACGAGGTACAGCTACATCGAAAACTATGCGACCCGGCCGCTGCTGGACCTGCCCTGGGATATCGCCGACAGCGCCCCGGGGAGGGCGCTCGCACCGCTGGTGCACGACCGTCGACCGCAGCGTGAGCTCTACGACCTGATCGCCGACCCCACCGAGACCCGCAATCTGCTCGGGCCCGATGCCGGCGAGGAAGCGCAGGCGATCGGCAACGAACTGGCCTTGCTGCTCGACAGCTGGCGCCAGAAGACCAACGACGTCATCCCGTCGGAGTTCGCCGGCACACGGATCGCCGAACGGTACACCGAGACGTACCGACACATCCAGGGCATCGAATTGCCCAGCCGCAAAGCCGGCGCCGCCGAACGCGGACTCCATCAAGATCGAAGCGCCCCACAATGATTCCGCTCAGCGTGAACGGAAATGCCGGGCTGCCGGGCTGACGATCTGCGGTTAGGCTCTCGCGCATGTCAGCCAGCCCGACGGCGTATCTCGTGCTTGCGTCGCAGCGCAGCGGAAGCACCCTGCTGGTCGAATCGCTGCGCGCCACCGGCGTCGCCGGCGAGCCGGGCGAGTTCTTCCAGTACCTACCGACGACCAGCCAGGCACCGCAGCCTCGGCAGTGGTTCGCAGAGGTCGGCGACGAATCGATTCTGCGGCTGCTCGATCCGCTCGACGAGGGCAGGCCGGATCTGGCGCCTCCCGAGGTGTGGCGTGACTACATCCGTACCGTGGGGCGCACCCCGAACGGCATCTGGGGCGGCAAGCTCATGTGGAACCAGACACCGTTGCTGTTGCAACGCGCCGGCGGGCTGCCCGAGCGCTCCGGAGAAGGACTTCTCTGCGCGATCCGCGATGTCGTCGGCAGCGACCCGCTGCTGATCCACGTCTACCGTCCCGACGTGGTCTCCCAAGCGGTTTCGTTCTGGCGCGCGGTGCAGACGCGAGTGTGGCGTGGCCGTCCCGACCCGACGCGCGACGCCCGCGCCGAGTACCACGCCGGTGCCATCGCCCACGTGGTCTGCATGCTGCGCGCGCAGGAAGACGGGTGGCGCAACTGGTTCGCCGAAGAGAATGTCACGCCGATGGACGTGCCGTACCCGACGCTGTGGCGCAACCTCACCGAGATCGTCGCGACCATTCTCGAGACACTCGGTCAGGACCCCCGGCTGGCGCCGGCGCCGGTGCTGGAGCGTCAGGCCGATCGGCGGTCCGACGAGTGGGTGGACCGCTACCGCGCCGACGCCGCGAGAGCGGGCCTACCCACCTGACGGCGTGCGTGCGCGACGGACGGCTGCGCGGATGCCATCATCGAGTCGATGGACGACTCCGAATCAGTGCGCCGGATCTGGCAGGCGCTGTCCCTGCCCGGTGTCATCGACGTGCACACACATTTCATGCCGAAGAACGTGATGGACAAAGTGTGGAAGTACTTCGACAGCGCCGGTCCGCTGATCGGCAGGCCGTGGCCCATCACCTACCGCAGCGATGAGCAGGACCGGCTGCGCACGCTGCGGTCGTTCGGCGTGCTGGCGTTCACGTCCCTGATCTACCCGCACAAGCCCGATATGGCCGCATGGCTCAACCAGTGGGCCGCGGGCTTCGCCGCTTCCACACCGGACTGTCTGAAGACCGCGACCTTCTACCCGGAGCCCGGTGCCGCCCGGTACGTCGTCACCGCGCTGGAGACCGGTACGCAGGTGTTCAAGGCACACCTCCAGGTCGGCGGCTACGACCCGACCGACCCGCTGCTCGACGAGGTGTGGGGTTCGATCTCCGACGCGGGCACGCCCGTCGTGATCCATTGCGGTTCAGGGCCGACCCCCGGCGCGTACACCGGACCGGAACCGATCCGGTCGGTGCTGCAGCGGCATCCACGGTTGCGGCTCGTCGTCGCCCACATGGGCGCGCCCGAATACAGCGAATTCCTCGATCTGTGCGCGGATTTCGACAATCTGCATCTCGACACCACGATGGCGTTCACGGGGTTCACCGAAGAGACGATGCCGTTCCCGCCCAGCGAGTACGTCCGGCTGCGCGACATGGGACACCGCATCCTGTTCGGCAGCGATTTCCCGAACATTCCGTACGGTTACGCCCACGCGATGGGGGTCCTCACCGAGCTGCCGGGCATCGACGACACCTGGTTACGCAACGTGTTACACGACAACGGCGCTCGCTTGTTCGGCGCCCTGCGTACCTTCTCCGGGCCGCCAACGGCCGACCGCACCGCACGAGGAAAGGCAGTTCCGTGACCGAACCGCAGGTGCCCGGCGAGCCCGATCCGCCGATCCCCGTTCCGGATGTGCCGGGCGCCGAGGCAGGTCCGGGTGGCCTACCCCGCCGGGCCGATCTGACCTGGCGCCAGCGCGCGATCGTGGATTCCTCGGCAATGGCAGACCTGGCGCTGCGCACCTCGATCGCCTCGCTGCTCAGTGCCACGATGGTGCCGTCGGTCCTCACGGCATTGCGCCGCTCGGAAACCCGCGCCGAGCACGAACACCTGAAGTTCTACGCCGGCCTGGCCGCCGCCCAGGATCCGCAGCGAGCGTTTCCCGCCCCGACCCGGCCGCCGCGCGTGTTCTCCCGTCCGGCCAACCCGGTCGCCGAGTGGGTGGCCCACGGCAACGTCAACAACATCCGGTTCGAGAGCAGCTTCGAAGCGGTCAACCCCGCGCTGCGGGATCAGTGCGCCGGTTTCGCCCGCAACAACGTCGTCCACGCCCAGCACTGGCGCCACGACGACGGTCCTCGTCCCACGTTGTGTCTCATCCACGGCTTCATGGGCTCGGCGTACCTGTTCAACGGGCTGTTCTTCTCGCTGCCCTGGTTCTACCGGTCCGGCTACGACGTCATGCTCTACACGCTGCCGTTCCACGGCCGGCGAGCGGAGAAGTACTCGCCGTTCTCCGGCCACGGCTACTTCGCCCACGGGTTCGCGGGGTTCTGTGAAGCCATGGCCCAGGCGGTGCACGATTTCCGTTCGCTGCTGGACTATCTCGAGTTCACCGGCGTGGACCGCATCGCGTTGACGGGCATGTCGCTGGGTGGCTACACGTCGGCGCTGATCGCCGGCGTCGACGACCGGATCGACGCCGTCATCCCGAACGTCCCGGTGGTGACTCCCGACCGGACCGTCGACGAGTGGTTCCCCGCCAACAAGATCGTGGCGCTACGCGAATGGATCGCCGGCACCGACACCGCGCTGACCGACGCGGCGACCATGTACTCCTCGCCGCTGAACTACACACCGCTACCGGCCAGAGAGCGACGGCTGATCATCGCCGGTCTGGGTGACCGTCTGGCCCCTCCCGAACAGGCCGAGATCCTCTGGAAGCACTGGGACCGCTGCGATTTCCACTGGTTCCCCGGCAACCATGTGCTCCACATCAGCCAGCCGGACTACCTGCGCCGCATGACCCGGTTCATGGCGCCGTTCATGTTCGACTGAGCGCTGCCCCGGTCGACCAATCCAGGTCGACGCCACCGTGGCTACTGGTGGCCGGTGCGGCCAGCCGCTTGTCCGACCTGGGATGCATCGCGGTGAGCGCCGGGCCGTGGTTGCCGCGTTCCGGCGTCAGGCCACTGATCGGAGCGCCGGCAGACGGCCGGTCCTGGGTCCGGACCGCGCACGCCGCGGCCAGTTGGTGAGACGTTCTGGTGCCGGTGATCTCGACCGCGCTCCACACCTCGGTGGCGTCCAGACCGCGTACCGCCTCCAGCGTGTCGGCCAGATGGTCGTCCACGGCGATGCGGTAGGCCGCGACGTGTCCGCGCGAGTCGGCCACCGCGCGCCAGGACTCCTTGACCGGCTCGGGCAGCACCACGGCCGGCTCCGGGTCGGGCGAAACCTCCCAGCCCATCTCACGAAGCTGGTCGGCCAATCGCCGCCCCGCCAGCTCGACGGTGTCCTGCAACGGGATTCGCGGCGACCGGGCGGTAAGCGCGGCCAGGTTGTCGGCCGCGCCGAGGGTCAGACTCACCCAGGTCGTCCGTTCGCCCGCCACGTCACGGCTGGTGACCCGCACCTTGTCGAAGCGGATCCCGTAGCGGTCGACGTAACCGGCCGGCACCTCCAGGGGGAGGTCGTCGGCTTCCCGCGGCTCGACACGCAAGGCCACCGTCGCGTACTCGGTGGAGCGATGGCTGCCCGCGACGCGACCGCGCCGCCGCAGCATCGCGATCCGTCGCCCGATCATGTCCGTGACGAACATGCCCCGCCACCATGCGAAGAGCACGACCACGACGGCTACCGCGATCCCGAGCAGCCACCGAGAGGCGGGCGTATCCCAGGGGTAGGCCATGGCGGCGGGAATGACGAACAGCAGCGCCAAAGTGATTCGGACGATCATGACGTCGGGTCCTTCCGTCGGTTGCGCACCACCACGGCGGTGAGCACGAGCAGCGCCAGCACGCCCACACCGGCGAAGGCGACGATGCGGGGGGTCGGGTCCTGCGCCGGCGGTGCCGGCGGTGCTGCCACCGGACGCACTGCGGCACTGTCGGTTTCGGCGCGTTCGGGCACGTCCCAGGTCAACGCCGCGACCGGATCCACGCGGCCGGTGCCGACGAGGTTCGACGGCGAGCGCGCGGCACCGTTGGCGGTGCCGGTGAGCCGGTCGACGACCTCGCCGGCGGTCAGTTCGGGAAAACGACTGCGTACCAACGCCGCGACTCCCGCGACATATGCCGCCGCATAACTGGTGCCGCTGACCGGCGCGAACCCGTTGTCGTTGTCGGGCAGCCCGTTGGCCAGACCACCGGACGGGTCGTTGCTGATCGAGGTGATGCGGTCCCCGGGTGCGGCGATGCCGACCCACGGACCTGCCATGGTCGAGGGCGACGGCCGCCCCGAAGCGGCCAACGACCCGACCGACAGCACGTAGGGCTGCCAGACCGATGGCATCGACACCGTGGTCGCACCGTCCCAGTTGCGGGGATCGGAGGGGCGCGCCGGATCGGTCAGCGGATTGGATTGACAGGACGCCCCGCTCGTCGAACCGGCACCGGTGTCGCCGGCGGCCGCCACGATCACCGCGTCCTTGTCGACCGCGGCGTAGCGCAACGCTGCCCCGAGTGCATCCTGGTCGATGGCGCGGTTGGCGGGCAGGCAGATCGCGCTGGGGATCGCGATCACCCGTGCGCCTGCGTCGGCGGCACGGACCACCGCTCGCGCCAAGGTCTGGACCTCGACGGTGGCGCGCGCCAACTCCGGATCCTCACCGGGGCTGCGCGGCGAAAAGCGTTCAGAGGTTTGGCGGATCGCGAGGATCCGCGCGGCCGGCGCCACGCCGGAGAAGGCGTCGTCGCCGGGTTGCCCGGCGATGAGCCCGGCCACCAGGGTGCCGTGTCCGTCGCAGTCGGTCGTCCCGTCGGTGGACTCGACGAAGTCGCCGCCGGCCTCGACGTTGGGCAGGCGCGGACCCGGGGTCACCCCGGTGTCGAGAACGGCCACCAGCTGCCCTTCGCCGCGGCTGTGCCGCCACGCCTCCGGCAGCTTCAGAGCCGACGAGTTCGGTTCTGCCGCCGCGGGATCGGTCCCCGCGACGACGCCGCTGGTGACGCACGGGCTGCGCTGACTCATCGTCGCGGCGGGGCCGGCGCTGCCACTCGGCGGCGACACGGCCGGATCGACCTGGGGCGGGGTGATCGCCCCTGCGGCCGAGCCGGTGAAGGCCAGAGCCAGCACGGCGACCGCGGCAGCCGCCGCGGCGCGCCGCCCGGTGGCCAGGCCCTCAGAATCCATTGAGGACCCAGGAGAAGAGGCCGATCAGGTACGCCATCACCGGGATGATCGACGCATCGAGCGCCGAGGCCACGAAGCTCAGCATGCGGCGCGCCGGCAGCGAGTAGCTCTCCGGCTCTGCGATGCGCGGGTTGAGCGCGACGACCACCCAGGCCGCGGTCACGATCGCCAGGACGCCGAGCGCAGCCCAGGCCGCGTCGTAGTGGCCGCTGAACGCGAAACCGGCCAGCACCACAATGGTCACCAACACGGAGTGGCCCAGCAGCCACGCCTTGCAGGACGCCGAATCCCAGACCCGGGCGCGCAGTGCCGCGCCGAGCGCGACGGCCACGACCAGATACCAGGCCCACGGGGACGCCGTGGTGTCGTCGCCGAAAGCGGGCCACAGCAGAGCCACAGAACCGAGGACTCCCAGCAGCACGCCGGCGGCGATGAATCCGGTCTGATGCGAGTCGGTCGCACGGACCCGGCGAGGCAGGTCCTCGAGGACACGCAGCGGCTGCGCCGCCGGAGCCGGGTCGCCGGGGGCGGGGATCACCGGGACGGGAAGACGCGCGCACATCGCCGAAAGCTGGGCCGCGGCAACGGTGACCAGGAGGCCGACCAGAACCAGACCGCAGCCCAGCGCCAGCGGCGACACCGTCCACAGCGCCGCGGCACCGGCGGCGAGCAGCACACCGAGCGCGGTGGTGGCGGTGGTGGTGAACAGCGCGATGGCGCGCTCACCGACGATGATGCTGATGATCGACCAGGCGGCGACGCCGGCGGCCGACAACACGATGTGGGACGCACCGAAATCGCCGGGCACGGCGAGTGCGAACGCACCCGCCACCGGCACCAGGGCCGTCACTGCCAGCGCGGTGGCCAGGCGGGCCGAAGCCGGCCTGGTGAGCAGGGCGCCGAGCACGCTCAGGACTGCGGTGGCCGAGACCACGACCAGACCGAGCGTGTCGCCGGTGATGACGCGGTGCGCCACCGACAGCGCGGTGGCCACGAGAATCAACCCGAGCACGGCCAGCGTTGCACCGCGCCGGATCTGGACCATGCCCCACGGCCTGTCCCGCGACTGGGAGAAGATCATCGCCGCATCGGCGATGTCCTCGACGATGCGCGGGGCAGGCGGTCCCACCGGAACGGGCTGCAGCACAAGCAGATCGCCGTCGACCACGCCGACGGTGGCCAGCGTCGCGTCCAGGCTGAACGGCGCACCGCCGATCGGCGCGAGGCTGACGAGTCCGGCGGTGTCGGCCACCACGTCGCTCGGCGCCACGATGCCCTGGATCGCCGGGATGATCTCGCGCAGCGGCAGTTCGGCCGGCAACGCGATCTCGGTCAACCGGCCCGCATCCCCGTCACCCACCGCGGCGGTGAGCACGGCGACGCGCACGATCGGCATCACCGCGTTGTTGGTGGCTACAGCGTGCTCTGACATTGTTCTTCTTTCTGCCGTCTTCTCTCGGCGGTGTACTCGTCGAAGTCTTTGGTGACTGCCTGGTCGGGGAACCACGGCCCGTCGGGCAACGCGGCGCAGAGGCGCTCGACAGCTGCGGCGATGGCCAGGGTGGTACCCGGGGCGAACGTGGAGATCCATTCGCCGTCAAACGCTTTGGTCGGGCTGACCAGCACCCGCCCGACCGTCGTGTCGACGACGCTGACCCCGACGTCGGTGCTGACCCGGTGCCCGTCACGGTGTTGTCCGGCGACGATCTCGACATACGTGCGCGGTTCCTCGAACGCGGCCACCACCACAGGGCGCGCGTTCGAGGGGACTCCGAGGTAGTCGAGCATGTCGCGGACGGACGCTCCACTGCGGATCTGTTCGTCGGCTTTCGCGCCGGTGTGAGCAGGCAGCGCGAACTCGTCGAACCGGGCCGGTGCACGACCGGACAGGCCGACCGTCAGCACCGGCACCAGCGCCTGTGGATGGTCGATGTCCATCGCGGTCAGAGTGACCAGGTCGGCGCTGCGCAGCGCCACCACGGTCCCGGTCGCGTCGCGGGCGACCAGTCCCCGCAGCATCGAACCGTCCGGCCCGATGAACCGCAGCTCCAGCCACTGGGCCGGCCGGCACACCGATCGGATCCACCCGGCCACCGAGGCGTCGACGACACCGTCGGCATCCAGGATTCCCATCCGGGTGAGGCGTTCGACCTGCCCAGCCTCGAACTCCGCGCGTTGCGCGTAGTCGGTGTAGGGCGGCGTGATGGCCAGCACCCACGGGAACGATCCGGCACCGAGGGTCTCGGCGAGGAACCAGGCGGCCTCCGCGCCGAGCTCGACGGCGTTAGCCCGCACGGGACCCGGTCAGCCCCACTTGGCGCCTTCGGCCTGGTCGCGGGCCGCCATCGAGGTGGTGTTCATCTCGTGGGTGCTGGCCATCGCGCGGTAGGCACGCACCAACTCCTCGAGCGCACCGTTCCACTGCGCCTGCCAGGCCTGGTAGGTCATGCCCGTCTCGCCCTGCCAGGCGGCCTGCAAGGCGGCCTGCTCGCTGGCGATGTCGGCACCGACGGCGTGCAGAGCGCCTGCGTACGCGGACATTTCACCGGCGTGAGCGAGCATCGCCGGGTAGTTGTACATGATCTGAGACATCGAGGTCTTCCCTTCGTGGTGGTGCCGGGTCAGATGGCGGTGGCGGTGTAGGTGCTCGCGGCGGCGGCGTCCTCGGCGACGTAGGACGCTGCGGCGTCACCGATGTTGGCCTGTGCCAGATCGAGCAATGCGTTGATCTTCGCCGAGGCTTCGAGGAAGCGGGCGTGTGCGCCCTGGAACGCCACCGACGACTCACCCATGTGGAAGGCCTGCGACGACTGCGCGGCCTGCTCGGCCTGCGCAAGCGTGCTGCGCATCAAGGCGGCCTTGGCGCCGAACGCGCTCTCCGACGCGACGAGCTGTGGGATGTGAGCATCCAAGAGGCTCATGGGTTTTCCTTTCGGTTGTGGTGGTGTTCTTCGGTTGAAGTCTGTGCCGGGTCGGACCCCCACGTCGACGGCAGCATCGGGCTCTTGGGCCCGCCGCCGAAGGAGTCGCCTTCCAGCGTGGTCAGCCCAGCGGCGTCGGCGTCACCCTTGGTGACCGTCCCCGCGAAGCCCATCGGCCCGGCGCCGCGCTGCGACGCGCTGACCCGTGGCTCGGGCGCGGGCGGGGCGTCGCGGTCGGGCTCGTCCTCGTAGTCGACGGAGATGTCGGCGTACTGCCGGCCGCCCATGTCGTCCTTCTGACGACGGCGACGCTTGCGCCGCTCGGCCGCGGACGCCGCGATGCCCGAGGCCGCGGCCGGGATGCCCGACGACGGCGCCTTGGCGCTGGTCGAGTCGCGCACCGTCGGCGAAAACCCTTCGCCCGGATCACGACTGGCCACCACATAGGGGAATGCCGGTGCGGCTCCGGCCGGTGCGGCGACGCTCGCCGCCGAGCCGCTGACGACGGTGGCCGCCGAGGCCGGCGCGCCGGCGGGCACACCGGCGGGTGCACCTGCGGCCACGGGGAACGACTGCTGCTCGGGTCGTGCGGGCGCAGCCGGTTGCGGGCTTTCCTGGGGGGCCTGTTCGGGCGCTACCGGCGGGTTCTGGGTCAGCACGTGCAACCCGACCACACCGAGCGTGATGATCAGCGGGATCAGGAACGGCGCGGTCGCGATGAGGGTCCAGGTGGTCCAGCCGACGGGCTGGAAGATGGCCTGGTAGCCCACCGCGAACAACAGCGGGAACCAGGTCACCAGCGCCCCGGCCGGGTCGGTGAGGAAGTCGTTGATCAGCTGGGTGAAGTTGCCGATCGGGTCGCGCAGGAAGTCGATGATCGGCTCGAACAGCATCCGCAGGAAATCGATGTAGAAGTCGATGATGTTGAACGACGAACCGGCCTCGGCGGCTTGGGCCTGCGCGGCGTTGTTCATCATGTCGGCGGCTGCCCGGCCTGCTTCACCCACCCCGGGTGCCAGAAGCATCGGTGGCGGCACCGAGGTCGGTGTCGCGGCCAGCGCCGCACCCGACACCGCCTGGTAGGTGCTCATCGTGGTGGCCGCCTGGATCCACATCCGGACGTAGTCGGCTTCGTTGAGCGCGATCGGAATCGTGTTGATGCCCAGGAAGTTCGTCGCGATCAGCACGGCGTGCGTCGTCTTGTTGAGCGCGAGCTCCGGCAGCGTCGGCATGGTCGCCAGCGCGGTCGAATAGGCGGCGGCGGCGGTCTCGTGCTGGGCGGCCGCAGCGGCGCTGTGCGCGCTCTGCTGCGACAGCCACGCCAGGAACGGCGTGTGGGCCGCGACGTACTGCTGCGAGCTCGGCCCCTCCCAGGCGCCGGCCTGCACACCGGCCAGCACGTTGGTCAATTCGGCTGCCGCGGCGGCATATTCGGTGCTCAGCGACTGCCAGGCCGCTGCCGCGGCGAGCAGTGAACCCGGTCCGGGACCGCTGCTGAGCAGCGTCGAGTGCACCTCCGGCGGAAGCGCCATCCAGACAGGGGCGGTCATCAGCCGCGCGCGATCATGTACGACGACGCGGCCATCGCGTCACCGCTGGCGTAGCTGGCCGCGGACTCGCCGACTCCCACTCCGGCGCGCCCCAGTTCGGTCACGCCCTGGGTGGCCACCGTCTGGTGTTCGGCTCCGGCGGCACTGAATCCGGCCGCGGTCTGCAGCGAGACCGCATCGGCGGCCGGCGGGATCACGGCGGTGACGGCCGGCGCGGCGGCGGCGTGGACGGCGGCCATCCGGGCCGCTAGCGCCTCCACGGCTGCGCTGGCCGCGGTCAGTCCCTCGGGCACGACACGAAGTGTCATCGTTGCTCCCCTCCTCGTTGTGAACCGTTACAGCTCATCGATGTTCGCTTCCGCCCGCCCGGCTGCCGGCGGTCTCGCCGGCCAGCGGATTGACGAGTTGGACGTAGGTGGCGGTGTCCCGTTCGTCGAGCAGCATCGCCCGACCCACCGGCAGCCGGCTGAACCGGTGCCCACGGATCTTTCCGCTGTCCTGCGGGTTACCCGACATCATCAGCGTGGTCGCCTGCAGTTCGTTGAGCCTGCGCAGCAGCGGCGCGGTCATGACCGCGTGCGCCGCGCCCGAGGCCCGTGCGGTCACGATGACCCGCAAGCCGAGATCGGCTGCCTGTGCCAGCAGTCCGATCAACGCCGTCCACGGCCGCTGTCCGACGAACGGTCCGCTGACCGCGGGGCCGTCCGGGATCTGGTCGACGTCGTCGATGATCAGGTAGTGCAGGTGGTTGTCCTGGCCGTTGCGGTAGGACCAACCGGACAGCTGCTGCGGCGTCAGACCGGCCGGTGGACGACGCTTCTCCAGTAGGGCCGACAAGCCGAGCATCGCCGGCAGCACCCGGTCGATGTTGGGCGTGTACTCGTTGTCGGGGAAGAGCGGCTCGTCGACCAGTTGGAGCCGGCGGTCGATGACCGTGAAGGCCACCTCGTCGGGACGCGAGTTCTCCCGGATGGTCCGGATCAGGTGCCGCAGCAGCGTGCTCTTGCCGGTCTTGGCGTCGCCGAACACCATCATCAACGGGTTGTCGGCGAAGTCCACCGTGACCCCGGCCAGGTCCTCCTCGCGCTGACCGATGACGACCTGCTCGGGTGCCGGGTAGAGCACCGGCAGTGCAGACGGCGCCAGGTTGGTGGGCAGCAGCCGCACCGGCGGTGCCTGCCGATCCGGATGACGCGCGTTGAGTGCCGGGATGGATTCCAGCGCCGGGCGGGCGAACAGGAAGTGCTCGGCCGCCATCGTCAGACCGCGGCCGGGCTGGTCGGCCGGCACGCTTTCGGCGGGCCGGCGCAGCGCGCCCGCGACCCGCACATTGCTGTCCTGCGGGTCGTGCAGGCGCAACTCCAGGCGCAACCCGAGACCCTCGCGCATCGCCAGCGGCACCTCCAGCCAGTTCGGCGTCGTGAGCACCACGTGGATGCCGTAGGACAGACCGGTGTTGACGAGCTCGGTGACGCGGGCCAGCAACGGGTTACGGGTGTTGAACGTGTCGGTGTTGTCGCGGCTGAACGCGTACAGGTTGTCGATGACGAGGAACACCTCGCCGTAGCCGTCCTGGTAAGCCCCGCTGGCCGAGGCCCCGCGCTGCTGACGGGCCCGCAGCAGTTGCTCGAGTTCACCGAACGTGCGCCGGATCTTCTCGGGCTCCAGCGGTGAGGCGACACTGCCGACGTGGGCAAGCTGCTCGAGTTCGCGCAGCCGGCCGCCGCCGTAGTCGAGGCAGTAGAACGACACATCGCCCGGGGCGTGCAGCGCCGCCGCCGACATGATGAATGTCTGCACCGCGGTGGACTTTCCGGACTTCGGTCCGCCGTGGATGACCATGTTGGCCGCCGACGACGCCGCGTCGAACACCAGCGGGTCGCGCCGCATCTCGAAGGGGCGGTCGATCTCGCCGAGCGGCCAACGCCATTGGCGCTCCCCGATATTGGCGCGGCGCAGCAACTCCGCCAGCGGGATCTCCTCGTCGAGCGGCGGCAGCCACAGCTGCGGTGCGCGGGGACCGTACTGCGCGAGCTGATCGCCGATCGTGGCGATCAGCTTGCGCGGCGGCAGCACCTCCACATCGGCACCGTCGTCGACGATGACGGTGTCGGGCTCCGGCTCCACCCATCCCGCGCTGAACAGCTGCGGACGCGGAATCGCGTGCACCACAATGGATTTGTCCACTCGCGGCGGTTCGTAGATGCCGTCGACATAGGTGCTGCGGAATTTGATCGGGCGGGCACCCGGAGCAGGCACCAGGAAGCCCACGCCTTTGTGTTCCCGGCCGGACTCGATGTGGTAGGCGTCCTCGACGCCGATGATCTGGCGCGACACGCTCGGGCTGGCCACCTTCAGGCCGATCCGGTAGGAGGTGTTCTTGTCGATGTCCTTGATCCGGCCGACGTCCAACGTCTGCGACGCGAACAGCAGGTGGATCCGGAACGAGCGGCCCTTTCGGGCGACGTAGTCGAACAGCTCGGCGTACTCGGGGTGGTCGGCCAACATCAGGGTGAACTCGTCGGCGACCACGAACAGCGTCGGGATCGGGGGCAGGTCCGCTCCGGCCTCGGTGTTGCGAGCCGCCTCGTACTCGGTCACCGAGTTGAACGCGCTGCCCTGCACCCGGCGGCCGGCCTCTTTGAGCAACTGCTCGCGCCGGGCCACCTCACCGCGCAGGGTGTCGGCGAACCGGTCGGCCAGCGAACGCTTTTCGGCCATGTTGGAGATCACGGCCACCACCTGCGGGAAGTGGCGGAAGATGTCGGCGCCGGCTTCGCCCTTGAAGTCCGCGTAGATGACGATGAGCCGGTCGGCCGGATGCGTGGTCAACAGCGACAACAGGATCGACATCAGGGTCTGCGACTTGCCGGAGCCGGTCATACCGATCATGAGGCCGTGCGGCCCCATGCCGCCTTCGGCTTCGTCTTTCAGGTCGAAGATCAGCGGCTCGCCGGTGGCCGTGACACCGATCGGAACCCGGAGCTCTTCGTCACGGTTGCGGGGCGCCCACAACGCGGCGACGTCGAGTGCCGAAGCGTCCGGGATACCCAGCAGCGTGGTGAAGGTCGCGCCACCGGTGGTGGCCGAGCGTCCGTGGTCGGGGTTGGAGTCCCAGCGGGCCAGGCGCCGGGCCAGATGAGCGGCGTCGGCGACATCGAGGGTGTCGGCGTGGTCGATGAACGGGGCCCAGTCGCCGTTCTGCCAGCGGCCGATCCGGCCGTCGGCGATGCGCAGGACGGGACGCTCGGGATCGGCGTACTGGTCGCGATTGGGTTCCTGTGCACCGCGGTGGATCACGGTGACACCGGACAGACCGCGACCGACGAACTCCGCCGGATCGGCCTCGGGGTCGTCGAGCACGATCACCAGGTGCTTGGCGTCGGCGCCGCCGGTCCCGGTGAACGGGCCGCGATCGGCCAGTTCCCGTGCCAGACGGTCACGCAGATCGGCGGCCGTGGTGGCCAGATACCGTGCCGGGCCGACGCCGTCGACGGCGTTGGGCACGTCCACGTGCGGCAACCACTTCAGCCACGACCACCGAGGTGACTCCAGATCCGCTCCCGCATAAGCAATCCCGAGCACTGACGGGTCGTGCCAGGCCGCCGCCTGGGCCAGCCAGGCGCGCAGCGCGCCGTCGACCTCGGTGTCCTCGCCGAGCACGGTGATCCGCGCCAGCCGGGTCAACTCCAGTCCCACGGGCGCGTCGTGCAGGGTGCGCTGGGTGTCGAGCAGGCCGCGCAGCGTGGTGTGTGACACCGGTTCCAGGTCGATCTCGTCGGCGATCTCCTTGACCCGCAGGGTCGCATCCAGCGCACGATCGTGCAGACCGGCGCGCAGCACCAGGAAGTCCGCATCGTGGGGATCGCGCTCCCACTGCCGCTGGGTGCCCGGAACACCGGTCAGCGCAAGCGGTTCGGGATGCGACCACTCGAGTGCGGCACGCTGTTCGTCGGCGTGCGCGCGGACGTTGTCACGGACCACCGACAGGTAGCGCAGGTAGTCGGCGCGCTCGGCGTCGACCTCCTCGGTGCGCATCTTGTTGTCCGAACCGCGGTACAGCGCCGTGGCCGCGAGCAGCAGCACGAACGGGAAGAACAGCGTCGTCGGTGAGATGAGCCGCAGACCCGTGGCCACCAGGGCCACGATCATGCCGACGATCAGGATGACGATGAGGTAGGGCAACGCCCGCCGCAGCAGCGACGGCGGGACCACCCGCGGCAGCTCCGGCGGCGGTTCGATGGCGATGGTGCCTTTACGGGACACCGGCGGCGGTATCCGCTTGCGGTGCTCGAAGATCAGCCTGCTCACGGGTTCTCCAAACGGGGCGCGGTCTGCAGCCGTGCCGGTGACGGGTTGGGCGCCAGCGTGTCATGGGCCAGCAGCGCATCGGTGCGCGAAAGGGTCGGCCCGGCGGCGAATTGGGACAGCACCGACCACGGGATCGGCAGCGGCGCGGAGGTCAGTCCCAGTGCCTCGACGGTATCGGTGCCGTCGTTCGAGCCGGTTTCGATGCCGTAGCGGACTCCGGTGTCGCTGAGCCAGAACAGTCCGCTGCCGCTGTCGACGAAGTAGCCGGTGCCGGGGGCGGTGGCCACGCGCGCGGCGGGGCCGCCGGGCGCACCGGCGGTGATCAGATCGACGGTCTTCACGCCGTCGGGGATCGGCAGCGCCGCACCCGACAGCAGCGTCAGCGACTCGACCTGTGCGCCTTCGGGTTTGTCCCACGCTGCGCAGATCACCGGGTCGGCCGCGGTGTCGACGAGGGTGACCGGTTCGGCGGGGTAGGCCGCGGTGTCGATGCCCCCGACCGTCGGCAACTGGGCGACGGTGTCGGCGCCGAGCCGCGGCGGCTGGTCCAGTCCGAACGAGTTGGTGTTGCGCAGGATCGACGCCACCACCGGTGAGATCGGTTGCAGTCCGTCGGCGTGGACAGCGTAGTGGCGCAGCGTGTTGTCGGCCTCGTAGGCGACGACGACCGCGCCGATGGGCGCCGGGATCGGCAGCGGCACCGACGAGGGGGTGCCCGCTCCGGGGATCGCCGGCGCGGTCAAAGCCGGCGCCTCGGGGATGGTGTTGAACAGTCCCGTGGCGATCGGCTGGATGTGCAGCGGTGCACCGCCCAGCCCCAGGGCGTCGATGACCGCGCGGTCGTTGACGTCGACGGGGCTGCGCTTGCCGTCCCACAACAGCCATGTCCTGCCGTCGTTTTCGACGAGCAGGGCCTGCCCGTCGGGCAGCGGCGCGGCCTTCTCGCCGCCCTCGCCCAGGGGTCCCGTGATCACGGTGACGCCGGTGACCGAGCCGGTCGCCGCGTCGCACACCGACCAGTGGGCGTCGGCGGTCGGGTTGGGCACCATACGTTCCGGTGCGCCCGGGATTCCGAGCATGTTGCCGCGCGCGAACTGGTCGATCTCGGCGGTCTTGACCAACGACGGGTTGTCGGGGCGGCCGGTGATCAGTCGCGCGGAGGTCAGGTTCAGCACCGGATGGACCTGGTCGCCGAGCCTGACGTAGAGCGCGGCGGTCTCCCGGTCGGCGAGCACCGAGTCGGTGCCGGCGACTCCGCCCGGACGGATCAACGAGAACAGGAAGCAACCGATCACACCGGTGACCAGGATCAGCGCGCCGACCAGCACGGCCCGCGACTGGGTGCGCAGCGGATCTACCAGCATCCTGGTGTCGTGCAGCGCGACACCGGATGCGATGCGACGCCGCATGAATCGCCATCCGGTGACCTGGTGCCGGGTCACGAAGCCCCGCCGGTAGCTGACCCGCTCGGGATTCTCGTTGGCCGGCGTGCGGGACTGGAAGGAGCGCCGGTCGTCGTCGGGGGTGGTCATTGCGGCACCGACAGGCCGAGCCCGCGCAGCAGCGGCCCGGCGGAGTTCGCGACGTCAGTGGCCGTGATGGTCATCAGTTCGTCGTCGGTGAAGTCCTCGGCGTCCGAGTGGTCGAGGCGGTACTCCCGCTCCTCTTCCGAACGCTCCACGAGGTTACGGACGAAACGACCGTTGCCGGCGATGTCCAGACTGCGTCGCTCGACGCCGTTGACATCGGGGGTGGTGGCTTGGGCCAGATACTCGAACAGCCGCTCCATGTCCTGGCGGGCAGCGTCCTCGAAGCGCGAGTCACGCTTCTCGGCCATGCGGATGGCGATTTCGACGAGCTCCTTACCTGAATACGACGGGAAGTCGATGCTGCGGGTGAACCGCGAACGCAGGCCCTCGTTGGTGTCGAGGAACGTGTCGAGGTCCTTGCGATAGCCCGCGACGATGACCACGAGGCGGTCGCGGTCGTTCTCCATGCGGGCCAGCAGGGTGTCGATGGCGACCAGACCGAAGTCGTTCTTGGCGCCGGTGGACACCAGCGCGTAGGCCTCGTCGAGGAACAGCACACCATCGAGCGCACTGTCGATGATCGCGTTGGTCTTGGCCTCGGTCTCACCGATGTGCTGACCGATCAGGTCGGCGCGGTGCACTTCGCGCACCGTCTCCTTCTTCAACAGCCCCAGGCCGCAGTAGATCTTGGCGACCACGCGGGCGATGGTGGTCTTACCGGTGCCGGGAGGCCCCGCGAAGACCAGATGGTTGGTGCGTTGGGCGACCGTCAGGCCCCGCTCCTGGCGGCGGATTGCCATCGCGACCGAGCTCTTCAGTCGCGCGACCTGGTATTTGACCTCTTCCAGGCCGATGAACTCGGCGAGTTCGGCCTCGGCCTCGATGAGCAGGTGGGCCTTGCGGTCCTTGGCGCCGGGGTCGACGAAGTCGGCCTCGCCGGGCTCGGTCTGCGGATCCCACGGATCCGACCGGGCGTCGATGCGCGCGGCTGTGGTGGTGGGGATGCCGAAGCTGGTGTCCGACAACGCCTCCTCGATCTGGGCGCTCTCCGGGTTGGCGGCGTAGAGCTCCTGGAGCAGTTCCTGCGCGTCTTCGTCCTCACCCTGAGCCCGCAACGCCAGCGCCTTGGCCAGCGCGCCGTCGACGGCCGCCACCGCGACGGGGCCCTCGGGCTTCTCCAGGTGCGACAGCGCCGGGGCGAACATGCCCAGCCGCGCCAGCGCGACGCCCAGCGTGATGCGCGCGGCGTGCGCGTAGGCGGGGTCGAGGGACTCGTCGGCGACGACGGGCGTCAGCATCCGCACCACATCCGACCATCGACCCGCCCGGTAGTGGATGGCGGCACGCACCCAGCGCGCCTCCAGCCACCCGGGCCGCCGGTCGAGAAGTTCGCCGACGAGGCGGTCGGCCGCGCCCCACGAGGTCGGGCCGTTCGCCGCGTCGCAGCGGGAGACGGCGTAGGCCAACGCGAAGTCGTCCGGTTGCGTGGCGCGGAACTGCAGATACAAACCGGTGTCGTATAGGAAGCCCAGCGCATCCGGTGCCAGCTCGATCTCGCGCTGGAGGACACCGGCAGTGGCAGAAGTTTGCCAGATGGCCTCGACGACGGCCGGGGTGACGTCCCCGGCGGCGGCCAGTCCGGTCCACGCGTCGCACTGGTCGTGTGCCACGCGGGTCAGCGCGGCGAAACCCGCGCGCGCGGAGGCGGGGTCGGCCGGTCGGCGTCGGTCGTAGACGGACAGCCCGAGCGTGCGGCAGCAGGTGGCGAACCTGCTGACGATGTCGGGGTCCACCCGGGTCGCCGCGCTCGCGCGGGACGTCAGCGTGTCAGATCGCGTTTCCATGAAATAGTCGCGGTGCGGGAAATCCGGCACATTTGCCAGAATCCCGGATTCCCGCCCAACTCCCTCGACATCTGTTATGTATGGCTAAGCTAACTCGCGCTGAAATTAGCACCGTGAGAGCAAACTGTCGAGACGCACCCTGACCGCGTGCTTACGCGCTGGTGAGAGCGTCGAGCTTGGCTCGGTAGTCGACCACCGTCTCCCACTGCGGTGGGCGCACCGCGCGCAGCGCCGCGATGTTGCCCACGACGTCGCGGGACTCCTCCGCGGCGATCTGTCGAACGCAGTCGTCGGCCACCGGTGGCGGATACAGATACTGCTCGGTCAACCGCAGGTAATTCAGGTCGCAGCGCTCGATCGCCGGGTCCATGTCGGGCTGGGCCGCGCACCTCAGCGCGAAGGCCCAGGCCATGTCCCGGAACTGGATGATGAGCCACTCGAAGATCTCGACGTCGGCGCCGAACAGCCACCGCCGGATCGTCTTGATGCGCGGGGAGACCTGTTCGACGACGTCGAGAACCGCGTCGACCTGGCTGCCCAGTACTGCGTTGACCAGATCGAAGTCTGAACGCAACGGTTCGATCGGCAGCTCGTGGGCCCGTGCGGCCTGCACGGCCGCGACCCCCAGGTCGAGGTTCATGTGGGCGTTCAGCGCGGTCAGCAGGTGCTGGAAGATGATGGGATCGTCCGGAGTCTCGGAATGGAACGCCTTCTGCCACAGCAGGCTTCGGAAGGGGAACAGCACACCGCCGTCGTGACCGTTGTAGAGGTCGAGCGCCTCGAAGTACCGGCGGGCGAAGGTCAGCTGGAAGGTCCGCATCCACTCGTCGTGCTCGAAGCAGTCGCCGGCCTCGATGGCCTGGTGAATCGCGAGGGTGGCCTGACGGTAGATCACGGCGAAGTACCCGATCGGCGTCTGACTGCGTTCGGCCCAGTCGATCGTCTTCTCGAAAGCTGCCAGCACGTCGCCGATCGTCTCGAGCCGCCCGATCGGGTCGATCCGTGCCGTCGGCGGCTGGAAGAACACCGGCATCGCGAACTCCCTTCAGCGCGCCGTGTCGAGTTCGTCGAGACGCCGCCCGAGTTCGACGCGGGAGCGGATACCGAGCTTGCGGTAGACCCTGCCCAGATGGTGCTCGACCGTTTTCGCGCTGATGAACAGTTTGGCGGCGATCTCCTTGTTGGGTGTCCCAGCCGCTGCGAGCTCGGCGACCCGCTGTTCGGCCGGGGTCAGCGTGTGTCCGCCGGGACCGGCGTCCCTGGCCAGCTCGGCATGGGCTCGCTGCACCCACAGCACCGCGCCCATCCGGTCGAATTCGGCGCGCGCCTCGTCGAGCAAGGTGACCGCGGCCTCCTTGCGGCGCTGACGCCGCTGCACCTGACCGGCCAGCAGCCGCGTGCGAGCACGTTCGAACGGCATCGGCAACCGCTCGTGGTGGACCAGTGCCTCATCGACGGCGGCCTGCGCGGCGTCGAGATGTCCCTGGGCGGCCAACAGCATGGCGCGGCAGCGCAGGCTCGCGGCCACCATCCAGCTGCGGTCCAACCGGCGGCCGTTGTTCTCCAGCATCTTGATCAGCGGTTCGGCCTCGTCGAGCCGGCCGATCGCGATCATCGCCTCGGCGGCGTCGGGGAGGTAGCCCGCGCCCATGATCTCGATCTCGGGCAGCAGCTGCAGACGCTCGATCAGCGGCGCGAACCTGGTGTAGGCCGCGTTGGGGTCGCCACGGGACAGTTCGAGGAATCCCAGTGTCTTGATCGGCCACTCCTCCATCCGGGGTGAACCGGCTCGTCGCGCTGCTTCCAGCGCGGTCATCGCGTCGGCGCGCGCGGATTCGACCTGTCCGAGGTGGGCCAGGACGGAGGCGCGCACGCTGAGCGGAATGAGCGCCACGTTGTCCCCGCCGAGCTGCGCCGCGCGTTCGACCGCTTCGTCGGCCAGCGCCCGCGCCGTGGCCAGTTCTCCGTCCCACAACTCGATCAGGGCCCCGTAGGACGCGACCGCCATCATGTTGCGCTCAGAGCCGCGCTCCAGACACCGGGTCCGGACCGCCGCCATCTGCCGGCGCGCGTCACCGAGGTGGCCGGTCCAGGCGCGGACCAGGGCCTGCACCGCGGAGGCGCGGAACGGGATCGGCACGTCGTCGTCGTAGTCCTCGAGCTCCAGGGCACGCCGCAGTGCGTCTTCGTCGACGCCGTTGCCGAACAGGAAGTTCGCATGCACCCACAACGCGAGCGCCTTGCTGATCACGCCGGGCACGCCGAGTTCTTCGGCGATGTCGGCGGCGCGGCGCGCGTTGCGCAGTGAATCGTCGAACAGACCGACTTCGGAGGTGCCCTCGGCGAACGAACCCATGCCCTGGGCGAAGGACAGGCTCATCAGGGTCTGGACGAACACCGCCGGTGCGGCCTCGGCATCCTCGGCGGCGCTCTTGAGTGCGTCGCGCGCCTCGCTGAATCGGTTGGCGTACATCAGGATTCCGGCCAGCAGGTTCAGCGCTATGGCCCGCAGCATCCCCGGTCGCAGTCCGCCGACGGTGTCCTGCAGCAGTGTCAGCGCCCGGGTGGTGGCACCGGCCTGGAAGTGGTCCCCCGCCGCGCGCACCCGACGCCACGGCTTGTCGCCGCCGAGCCCGATCGCCAACTCGGCCAACTCGGCTGCGGCCGCCGGCGCTCCGCGTGCCCGCGCGGACTCGGCCGCCGCGTCGAGCACCGCCAGGGTCGCGTCGTCGGCGGTGGTGGTCGCCAGTGCCAGATGGCGCGCCTGCAGTTCCGGACGCTCCTCGAGGCCGGCCAGGACACGGTGCATCTGGCGACGCCGCGCCGGGGCCGCCTCGGCGTAGACACCGTGCGCCAACAGCGGATGGGTGAACCGGACCCGGCCGTCCTCGACGTGCACGACACCGTCGCGCTGGGCTGAGGCCAGGCGGACGGCAAGTTCGTCGGGGGTACGGCCACAAGCTCGCGCCAGCAGATCCACGGTCGGCTGCGCGACGCTGGCCGCCGCCAGCAGTACCTCGCGCACGTCGTCGTCGAGGCCGTCGGTACGCAACCGGACCAGGTCGGACAGCGTGCCGGGCAGGCGCGGTTCGGTGTCGTGCGGGCGTTCGTCCATCGCCCGCGCGAGTTCCAGGGCGAACAGCGGGTTACCGGCGGACACCGCGGCGATGCGCGCCATGCTGGGCGCCGGCGGAACCCGACCCAGACGGTCCGAGATCAGCGTGCGCAGGGCGCCGACCGGCAACGGGCCCAACCGGATTCGTGTGAGGCGACCGCCGAGCTGCAGCCATGACTGCGTGGTGCCCGCGCCCGGTTCGCAGCGTTCGGTGACGAGGAACCCGATGCGGCCCCTCAGCCGTCGCACCGCGAAGGTCAGCACCGCGGCGCTGGACGGATCGAGCCACTGCGCATCGTCGAGGGCGATCAGCACCGGTGTCCGCATCGCCACCGCTTCCATCACCGTGACCAGGCCGGCGGTCACCACCCACTGATCGGTGGGGGGCCCATCGTTGCCGGCCCGGAACAGCACGCGGTCCAGAGCCAGTCGCTGCATCTCGGGCAACGCGGTGTAGTCGTCGGACTCGATGTCACTCAGCAGGTCGGCAACGGCGGCGTACGCGAGCATCGACTCGGCCTGCCCGACCCGCGCCGAGAACACCTCGAACCCGCGACGGCGGGCCTGCTCGAGCCCGCTCAACCACTGCGTGGTCTTTCCGATACCGGCTTCGCCTTCGAGCAGCAGGGCCGCGGGGCGTTCGAGCGCGCACTGGAGCAAATCAGCAACGGCTCGCTCTTCGCCGATCCGGGTGACCACGGCTTCCATCACCCGACCATGGTCGCATCGGCAAACTCGCTACGGAGTCTGAACGCAGAAGTCGTCAGACCAGCGGGCGGCCGGTGCGGATGCGCCAGTCCAGATCTTTGAGCAGGACGTTGAACGGGAATTCGCGGACGAACTTCGGCGAGATGTTGTTGACGAACCGCAGGGCTGCCATGAGCCTGTCGAACCGTTTCTGACGCTTGGCATCCCAGGGCAGTCGCATCTCGTCGCGGAAGCGTTGCGGCAGGAACCCGGTGGTGATCAGCAGCGCCAGCGACTCGGTTCGCCGTTGCAGCGACCTGGGCAGGGTCAGACCCCGCAGCCGGGTGACCGCGATCGGATACAGGAACTCCCGCACGGTGTCGTCGATGTGCACCTTCTCGAGCTGTTCCTGCCAGTACTCGTCGAAGGCTTCGCGGTCGGCCGGCCACATCTCGTCGTCGACCTGGAGCATGGTGGCCAGCGCACGGCCCTGCTCGTAGAGGTGGTCGGCCCGAGCCTCGTCGAGGTCGCCGACGAACAGCCGGTTCACGTCGACGACACCCTTGTAGAGGCAGGCGCCGACCCACAGCTGCAGATCCTTGTCGAACGCGTGGTACTTCACCGGGCTGGTCTCGGTCGAATAGACCTGGGCGTGAGCGCCGTTGACGGCGCGGCGGAACGCGAGCTTCTGCGCGTCGGTGCCACTGGTGGACACGGCCAGGTAGGTGAACGTGGTGCGGGCCCGCTTGACCGGGTGCCGATCGATGCGTCCGCTTTCCACCCGGCTCTCGGCGACGCCGTATCCCACGCCGGGGCGGGCGAGCTGCATGATGACGTTCGCGGGGCCGGCCAGCAATCCGAGGCCGAGCATGCCGTCGGCGCGAGCCAGACTCCGCTTGCTGGGCCGCACCTGGCCCGTCAGGTCGCTCATCGGCCGCTCCACCACGGGGAGATCGCTCCGGACGGCCGGCCGACTCTCGCGGTGAGCCTCAGGCTGCGCTGCCTCGTTGACCGTCACGGCCACTCCTCTCAGAACCCGACGCACCAATTGTGCGAACGCTTGTTTCCTGATATTGCTCCGCGTTGGCACAGCTGTCAATATGGGTTCATGGCCCAGGTCCGTCCGTACCGCGGCGTCGACGCTGTCCAGCGCATCGCCGAGCGCAGGCACAAGCTGCTCGAAGCCGGATTGGACCTCCTCGGCGGGCAGCCGGCCCCGGCGGACCTGACCGTGCGGGCGATCTGCTCCCAGGCCGGACTGGCAGCGCGCTACTTCTACGAGAGCTTCGTCGACAAGGACGAGTTCGTCAGCGCAGTGTTCGACTGGGTGGTCGCCGACATCGCCGCCACCACCCAGGCTGCGGTGGCCGCCGCACCGGCCCGCGAACAGAGCCACCAGGGCATGGCCAACATCGTGCGAACGATCTCCGAAGACGCGCGGGTCGGACGGCTGCTGTTCAGCATCCACCTCACCAATCCCGTGGTGGTGCGCAAACGTGCCGAGTCGGGCGCCCTGTTCGCGCTGCTGTCGGGTCAGCACGCCGGCAAGGCACTGCAGGTGAGCCCCAGCGAGCAGATCAAAGCCGCCGCGCATTTCGTCGTGGGCGGGGTCGGCCAGACACTCAGCGCCTGGCTGGCCGGCGAGGTGACGTTCACCCCCGAACAACTCGCCACGCACCTCGGCGCGCTGATCGACCGGCTGGCCGATCCGTCGCTGTACGTGCCGCGGGGCTAGCTACTGGCCGGCACCCTGCGGTCGGCCGCCGTCTTCGGCGTGGTGACGGTGTCGATCTCGCTGAATTCCTTGGTCCAGCACGCGAATTCGAGCGTGATGCCGTCGGGATCGAGAAAGTAGAACGACCGGACGTAGACGCCCGGGTGCACCGTCGGCGAGACCTGCATCTTGCTCTCGTCGTGGTTGAGCACCGGACCGACGCGCACACCCTTGTCCTTGAGCCGCTGCCGGTATTCGTCGAATTTGTCGGCCGGGACGTGGAACGCCAGGTGGTTCATCGTGCTCACCGCGCTGACGATGTCGCCGATGCCGGGAATCGCCTCCGGTGACGAGATGCCCGGCACCCGGTCGGGTGCGTCGGCGAACCAGAAGAACGCCACACAGTCCCCGTTGCCGGCGTCGAAGAAGAAGTGCTGCCCCATGCCCGCGGGCAGATCCAGCGACTTGACCAGCGGCATGCCCAGGATCCCGCTGTAGAACTCGACGGTCGCGCGCATATCCGAGCACACCAGCGCGACGTGGTTGATTCCGCCGAGCTCGAACTCAGTGTTGGTGTTGTGCGGCTTGATCACGATCCCGCCTCCCTCACTGGGGACTGAATCTAACATCGGGGTTGCCCATCAGAGCGTGAAACGAACGACCCACCGACGAGGAGGCCGGACCTCCATGACCGACATCGACCGGGAGTTCATCGGTCTGGATTCGACCACCGCGCATCGGGCCGGTTCAGGCGGGCACCCCTGCCAGGGCCTCTACCACCGCCCGGCCGGCAGCAAGCCGAGGATCGCGATGATCGCCGCGCATTACCAGATCGATTTCTCCGAGCACTACCTCGCCGAGTACATGGCCGAGCGCGGCATCGGATTCCTCGGCTGGAACACCCGCTACCGCGGCTTCGAGAGCAGCTTCCTCCTCGACCACGCGCTGGTGGACATCGGCGTCGGCGTGCGCTGGCTGCGAGAAATCGAGGGCGTGGAAACCGTGGTGCTGCTCGGCAATTCGGGCGGCGGCTCGTTGATGGCCGCCTACCAGGCCAACGCGCTGCACAGTCACGTCACACCCCTGGCCGGCATGCGGCCGGCCGCCGGGCTCGACGACCTGCCCCCGGCTGACGGGTACGTCGCGACCGCCGCCCATCCCGGCCGGCCCGACGTGCTGACCGCGTGGATGGACGCCTCGGTGGTCGACGAAAATGACGCGGCGGCAACAGATTCGGACCTCGACCTGTTCAACGAGCGCAACGGTCCACCGTACGACGCCGAGTTCGTGGCGCGCTACCGCGCCGCGCAGGTGGCGCGCAACGACGCGATCACCGAATGGGCGGAGGCGGAGCTCGCCCGGGTACGTGCGGCCGGGTTCTCGGATCGGCCGTTCACGGTGATGCGCACCTGGGCAGATCCCCGCATGGTGGACCCGACCCTGGAGCCGACGAAAAGGCCGGCCAACGCGTGCTACGCCGGCGAGCCGGTCAAGGCCAACCGATCCACCTATGGCATCGCCGCGGCGACCACGCTGCGCAACTGGCTGGGGATGTGGAGCCTGCGCCACGCCCAGACCCGCGCCGAACCGCATTTGTCCCGAATCGACTGCCCCGCGCTGGCGGTCAATGCCGAGCAGGACACCGGCGTGTACCCGTCGGATGCGCAACGCATCTACGACGCGCTGGCCGGCGCGGACAAGACGTTGCGCACCATCGACACCGACCATTACTTCACCACTCCGGGCGCCCGCGCCGAGAAGGCCGACCTGATCGCCGAATGGATCACGTCTCGGTGGTGAACGTCCTGGCCCACTTCGTGCCGACCCCGAAGGTCACCGAATTCCTTGCACCGCACACTGATTGGCTCGATGTTCGGTTCTGCGCCGAAAACGACGACGAGGCCTTCGACGCCGAACTGCCGGCCGCCGAGGTGATCTGGCACGTACTGCGGCCGCTCTCCGGCGACGACCTGGCACAGGCGCGGCATCTGAAGCTGGTGCACAAGCTCGGCGCCGGGGTCAACACCATCGACGTCGAAGCGGCCACCGCAGCCGGCATCGCGGTGGCCAACATGCCCGGTGCGAACGCCCCGTCGGTCGCCGAAGGGACGGTGCTGCTCATGCTGGCCGCGCTGCGCCGTCTGCCCGAACTGGACCGAGCGACCCGCGCCGGCCGAGGGTGGCCGTCGGATCCCACCCTGGGTGAGACCGTCCGCGACATCGGCGGCTGCACGGTCGGGCTGATCGGCTACGGCAACATCGCCCGCCGGGTCGAGCAGATCGTGGCGGCGATGGGCGCCGAGGTGCTGCACACCAGCACCGGCGACGATGGCCATCCCGGCTGGCGCAGCCTGCCGGCCCTGCTGGCCGCCAGCGACATCGTGTCGATTCACGTGCCGCTGACCCGGAACACGCACGCACTCCTGGACGGCGCCGCGCTGGCGGCGATGAAGCCCGGCGCGGTCCTGGTCAACACCGCGCGCGGACCCATCGTCGACGAGACCGCCCTGGCCGATGCGCTGCGCCGCGGGCATCTGGCTGCGGCCGGCCTCGACGTCTTCGCCACCGAGCCCGTGCCGGCCGACAATCCGCTGCTGGGACTGGACAACGTGGTGCTGACCCCGCACGTGACCTGGTACACCGCCGACACCATGCGCCGCTATCTCGAGCTCGCGGTCGACAACTGTGCGCGATTGCGCGACGGCCGTGCACTGATCCACCTCGTGAACGGGCCGGCGGGGTAATCTCGGCACCAACCAACCGGTTGGGACCAGCCACGACGAAGTGGAAAGGTGCAGTAGCTATGCCCATCGCGATCCTCGAGGAGCACAACGACCTCGCCGACTCGGTCCGCTCGTTCGTGGAGCGGGTGGCGCCGTCGGAAGTTCTGCACGACGCCCTCGAGAACCCGATCCCGAACCCACCCCCGTTCTGGAAGGCCGCGGCCGAACAGGGTCTGCCGGGCGTCCACCTGTCCGAGGCTGTCGGCGGCCAGGGCTTCGGCATTCTCGAATCCGCCATTGTCGCAGCAGAATTCGGTTACGGTGCGGTTCCCGGACCGTTCGTGCCGTCGATGATCGCCAGCGCGCTGATCTCCGCGCACGATCCGGAATCGGCACTGCTGAACGGGCTGGCCTCCGGTGAGGTCATCGCCGCCTACGCCATCGATTCCGGGCTGACCGCCACCCGCCATGGCGACGGACTCGTCATCCGCGGCGAGGTGCGCGCGGTGCCCGCCGCGGCGCAGGCGTCGCTGCTGGTGCTGCCCGTCGCGATCGAGTCGGGCGAGGAATGGATCGTCCTCGACGCCGAGGCGCTCGAGATCGAGCCGGTTCCCAGCGTCGACCCGCTGCGCCCCGTCGCTCATGTTCGGGCCAACGCCGTCGAGGTCGCCGAGGACCGCGCGCTGGGCCGGTTGAACCGTGAGCTGGCGCGGGCGTTGATCACCACTCTGCTGTCGGCCGAGGCGATCGGCGTGGCCCGCTGGGCCACCGACACCGCGGCCGGCTACGCCAAGATCCGTGAACAGTTCGGGCGGCCGATCGGCCAGTTCCAGGCCATCAAGCACAAGTGCGCAGGGATGATCGCCGAGACCGAGCGAGCCACGTCCGCGGTGTGGGACGCCGCGCGCGCCATCGACGAGCACCTGGCCGACCGTGACGCCGACAGCGCCTACGAGTTCGCGGCCGCCGTCGCCGCCACGCTGGCCCCGGTGGCCGCCCAGCACTGTGCTCAGGACTGCATCCAGGTCCACGGCGGCATCGGGTTCACCTGGGAGCACGACACCAACGTCTACTACCGCCGCGCACTGGTACTGGTCGCGTCGTTCGGCCGCGCGTCCGAGCACGCGCAACGCGTCGTCGACCTGGCCACCACCCGTGGCATGCGCACGCTGACGATCGACCTTGATCCCGACACCGAGAAACTGCGTGACGAGATCCGCGCGGAAGTCGCTGCGCTGAAGGAGATCCCACGCGAGCAGCGCAACGCCGCGATCGCCGAAGGCGGTTGGGTGCAGCCGCATCTGCCGGCGCCGTGGGGGCGGGCGGCCAACCCGGTCGAGCAGATCATCATCGCCCAGGAGTTCACGACGGGTCGGGTCAAGCGTCCGCAGATGGGCATCGCGGCATGGATCATCCCCTCGATCGTGGCTTTCGGAACCGACGAACAGAAGGAGCGTTTCCTGCCGCCCACATTCCGCGGCGAGATGATCTGGTGCCAGCTGTTTTCCGAGCCCGGGGCCGGTTCCGACCTGGCCAGCCTGACCACCAAGGCCACCAAGGTCGAGGGTGGCTGGCGCATCACCGGGCAGAAGATCTGGACCACCGGGGCGCAGTACTCACAGTGGGGTGCGCTGCTGGCCCGCACGAACCCGGCGGCGCCGAAGCATGCGGGCATCACCTACTTCCTGCTCGACATGGCCAGCGAGGGCGTGGAGGTCAAGCCGCTGCGCGAGCTGACCGGCAACGCGATGTTCAACACCGTGTTCATCGACGATGTGTTCGTGCCCGACAGCATGGTGCTCGGCGAGGTCGACCGCGGCTGGGAGGTCAGCCGCAACACGCTGACCAACGAGCGGGTCTCCATCGGCAGCAGCGAACCGCCGTTCTTGCCCAGCCTCGACAAGTTCGTGGAGTTCGTCGCCGAGGGCCACTTCGATCAGGTGGGTCACCACCAGGCAGGCATCCTGATCGCCGAGGGGCACGCCGCGAAGGTGCTCAACATGCGCTCCACGCTGCTGACCCTGGCCGGTGGCGACCCGATGCCGGCCGCCGCGATCTCGAAGCTGCTGTCGATGAAGACCGGGCAGGGCTATGCGGAGTTCGCGGTGTCGTCGTTCGGCACGGACGCCGTCATCGGCGACTCGGGGCAGGCCACCGGGGTCTGGGCCGACTACCTACTGGCCAGTCGCGCCACCACGATCTACGGCGGCACCTCGGAAGTGCAGCTCAACATCATCGCCGAACGTCTGCTCGGCCTGCCCCGCGACCCGTAGGCGGTCAGTTCATGTTCCATGCACGACCGTAGGTCGTGACGGAATCACCGGTGTCGGAGACCAGTCTGGCGAAGGGCCGCAATGTGACTCCCCCCGCGACTCCGGTGAGTGTCCCGTGCGCGTTCGCCACAGCAGCGACTCCCGACGGGCCGCTCACCGCCGATTCCATGGTGGTGACGTCGCCGACACCTGGACCGTTACTCAGGTCGACAGCGATCGATCCACCCGGCAGAAGCGGGGGTGTCACCGCAGCTCCGATGGGGAAGTCGCTGCCGGCCCAGTTCCACTCCTGATAGTTGGGCGTGGTGTAACTGAAGTTCAGTCCGACGCTCATCGCCCAGGGTGCATAGAGCTGGTAGCCGAGTTGCATGGTGCCGTTGAAGTCTTCCGCGCCCGGGCCACTGACCTCGTACTTGATCCGGCCGTTGTGGAACCATTCCCGTGTCAGCCTGTTGCGGTCCAGCGGCGCAACGCCATTGAGGAAAGTGTCCCACTGTTGGACTGTCAAGGTCCGCCCCTGGGAATCGATGATGGACAGTTCGTCGTCCAGCCCGGCGTGAGCGACGCCGGTACCGGTGACGAGGCCGAGGATCAGGCACAGTGCCCCGATGAAGCCAACGGCTTTGAGTTTCAACTTTTCCTCCGGATCAGGTTGATCGGTCACGACGATGTATCGAGCGGAACGCGTGTGCGCACCTCCGGCGAGGGGACCCATGCCGGGTCGCCGTCTGGAAGCAGGTGATGTTCCGAAACGGGTGAGTGCGACGAAAGGTCGGTTCAGTGCCGAGGCGCCACCAGGGGCGGCACGATCCCAGACTGGTTGTCCGACTGGGGAACTGAGCGTCGCGCTGTGCCGGCGCCGCGCGCTTCGTCGGCGTACCTGCGCCACCGCCCGCGCGCGGGGTGTCCGGCCGGTCCTTCACATCGGGTCAAGGCGGGCAGAAGCTCGACGATCCGCGCCACGTCATCGAACCCGGCGTACCGCTGCGTCCATTGGCGGAGTTGCACGATGGTTGCGTTTCGCAGCGGGATGCCTTGTTCCAGAGCGCACTTGAGCATGTTTTCGACCGCGGCGATGTGTTCGCCGGCTCCGAGGTCGACATACAGCCAAAGGATCTGAGTGTCGGCGAGAGACGACTGCAACTCGCCGGCAAGGCCCCATGCCAGATCGTGGTCCGATATCCACGCATCCGTTTGCGCCTTGTCCTCAACCATGTTGGGTGAGAAGAGCTTTGACGGCGTGTCACACCTCTTCCGATCCGCATTCCGATTCCGCACGCGCGGCAGGGACCCGTCTGGTACGTGGCGCCGTTGTGGCGTTGTCGCGTTGTAGCGCATAAAGTTTCGTCCTGTACAGAGGGATGTGCGGTGATCGCATTCGCGGGTGACGCGGGCGGATCAGGTCGGCCCGCTCACGGTGCCGACCGTCTCTTACGCTGAATTTAGTGGGCTGTCACACACCTGGGAATTGCTCAATGCGTGAAATACACGGGCTGCGTTCGCCGAAAACGAGGAACCCGCCACCTCGGCCGCCTCACATCGTCATGCCGTGCCTGGGTAGGTCCTGACCTCATGCCGGCTGATATGGATGCGCCGATTCCTTCGGCATCGTTCGCATGTGTCCCGGAAACCATACGCGGCTCGAGCCGGACGGGTGGTGTCGCCGCGGGCTATCGGCAACATGTTCGCCGAACGAGCACCGCGGACCTGGCCGCCACGGCGCTCGCCTACAGCGGGGAGAACCTGCCGTATCCCCCCTGGAAGAAGAGCAAGGGTTGTCCACCGCCCGCAACGTCGAGATCGAGGACCTTTCCGTACGCCACGTAGTGGTCCCCGGCTTCGTAGACATCGCCGAGCTCGCAGTCGATCCATGCGACCGCACCGTCGATGATCGGAGAGCCGAAGTCACTGTCTCGCACCGTGATGCCGGCGAACTTGTCGATCCCCTTGGCGGCGAACTGGCGACAGACGAACTCCTGGTCCGCGCTGAGGACGTTGACGCAGAACCGGCCGGCCGCCTTGATCCGAGGCCAACTCGTCGATCCCTTGTCCGGAAAGAAGGCGATGAGCGGCGGATCCAGCGAGACCGAGGTGAACGACCCCACCACGAAGCCGGCACGGTGGCCGTCCGCATCGGTGGCGGTAACGGCACAGACCCCGGTCGGATACTGCCCCAACACCTTGCGGTACCACAGGGGATCAGACGCTCTCGACTCGGTCATATCGCTCCTCAGCTCTAAATACCGACTGATTGGTATGTTAATGGCCTGATCGCTCCGTCACAAGCCTGGATCGAGGCGGTCCGGCGGCCGCAGCGTGCGATCGGGCCCGTCCACAGGTGTGTCGCTGAACCGGACGGCCGGTCGAGCTCCGAGATACCGATCGGCACCCTGTCCGAACTCCCGGAAGAAGTCGACCGCGCGAAGGTGCTCGTCGTCGAAGAGCTCATCGAGCGTCTGGACGCGGGACACGGGTACGTCGATCTGCTCGAAGAGTTCCAACCACGCCGCTGTGCTGCGAGACGTCAGTTCCTCGGCCAGCAACGCATAGAGAGCATCGATGTTGCGGTTACGTGCCTCCACGGTCCGGTACTCGTCGAGTTCGAGCAGATGTCCCTTGCCGACCGCGCCGAGGAAGCGGCGCCAATGACCCTCGTGGTAGACAACCACGGAGATGTACCCGTCCGCGGTGCGGTAGGGACGCCGATATGGCGAGCGCATCCGCGCGTACCCGGTGTCGCCCTCGGCGGGGATGAACGCGCGGCCACCCCACTGTTCCATCAGGTTGAAGGCCGCCATGGTCTCGAACATGGGCACCTCGACTGCCTGTCCGATCCCGGACCGCGCAGCCGAGAAGAGTGCGGCGACCACTGCCATCGCCGCGGTCAGTCCGACCACCTTGTCTGCGATCGCCGTTGCGACATAGGTGGGTTCGCTGTGCAGACCCTGCAACCACGCCAAGCCGCTCATCGCCTGGATGGTGTCGTCATATGCCGGGCGACCGCCGTATGGCCCAGTGCTTCCGTAGCCGGTGATGGCCAGGTGAACGATGCGGGGATTGAGTTCACGGACCCGCTCGGGGGAGATGCCGAGTCGCGCGGCCGCCGACGGTCTCATGTTGTGCACGAGGGCGTCGACCTCACCGATGAGCTCATCGACCGCGACGCGCCCGGACTCTTCCTTGAGATTCAGTACGCGGGTGGACTTTCCGCGGTTGCACGCGACGAACACCGACCCCATACCCGATTCCCGGCTCACCCCGAGACTGCGGGTGATGTCTCCCCCCGGCGCCTCGATCTTGATGACTTCGGCCCCGAGGTCGGCCAGCTGCAGCGTGCAGTAGGGGCCGGAGAAGGTGGTGGACAGGTCCAGCACCTTGGCTCCGGCCAGCGGCCCCGACACTATCGCCCGGTTGTGGGGATGCCCGGCTTCTGCTCCCAGGCCTGCGACCCTTTTCGGCCCAGCGACCACATCTGAACACCGCGTTCGACCTCGACGGCCGCCGCCCAGGACAGGCCCCGGTCCAATTCGACCGTCGCCGAGAGCTTTATGCGGCGTGCCAACTCCGGATCGGCCGCAGGTAGACGGCACAGGCCCAGCGCGGTGTCGAGCAGTTCATCTTCGGGAACCGCAGCCCACGCGAACCCGCGCGCCACCGCCTCTTCACCTGACAGGGCAGCGCCACAGACCGCCATGGCGACGGACTGCTGGTATCCCATCGACCGGCCCAGCATGCGCAGGTGGCCGCCGCCCGGGTGGATCCGACGCGCCAAGAATCCACTGTCCAGCACGGCATCCGGTGTCACCAGCATGATGTCAGCGGCCATCGCGAGGTTCAGCCCGGCGCCGACGGCACCGCCCTTGACCAGAGCGATGGTGGGCACCGGCAGCATCCCTACGCGGACGAAAGAGCCGTAGACCGCAGATGTGCGGGCAACCGCCTCGGGTGAGGCGGGAGCATCGGAGTTCGCCGCCAGATCCCGCGTGTCGGCCCCACTGCAGAAGTAGGTGCCCGCCGAATCGACGATCACCGCTCCGATCGAGGTGTCCGACTCGACCCGATGGCAGAACTCGGCAATCTGCTCGGTCATCGGAATCGTGATGGCGTTCTTACGCTTCGGGTTGACCAGGGTCAGCCGTGCGATTCCGTTCTCGATGCTGACGTCGACGCGTGCCTCGTCACTCATGGCGGTGCTCCTTCTTCGTTGTGCCGGCCACGTGCCGGTCAGTGCTGTCCGGTGATCAGTTGCCACAGGTTCTGCCCGCGTGCCAACTCGCCGAGACACTGGTGCCAGTACCGCTCGTTGCCGTATTCGTCGCGCCACGCCCACAACCGGGTCGTCAACGCTCCGAGCACATGCTCCTGTGTGAAGCCGATGGCTCCGTGGCTCTGGTGCGCGGCGGCGGTCACGGTCCGGGTCAGGATCGCGGTCTCGGCTTTGGCTGCGGCCACCAGCATCTCGGCGGAATCCGGGTCGTCCAGCATCGCCATGGTCGCCGCTGTCGCTGCCACCTGCATCGCGGTGGCATCAGCCGCCATCCGCGCGACAGCGTGCTGCACGACTTGGAACTTCATCAACGGCCGACCGAACTGGACCCGCTCAGCGACGTACTGCGCCGTCTGGTCCACGATGGCCGCGGCGACACCCGCCGACGAGATGGCACGGGCGAGCGCCCCGCGAAGCTGCCACCCGCGGAGCGCGCCGTCTTCGACCTGTGCGCCGGCAGCAGGCAGGACCTGGTGCAGGACAACCGAGTCGCGCGGCTCGCCGGCGAGGTTCTCCCCTGTCGTGACCGTGACGCCAGGGCCATTCAGTGCGATCACGTACAGCATCGCGGTCGAGCCCGGCACCAGCACCACAACCGACTCGCAGTCCCGGGCGAAGGGAACACGGTCCAACCGGCCGCTGACCGATTGGGAATCGACGGTGAGCTCGCCGTGAGCGGCGGTGAACGGCCCGTCAGGCAGATTCAGCCCCGCGTGGGCCAGCGCTGGTGCGGCGATGAGCGCCGCCTCGGCGTACGGGACACGGGCGGTGGTGAGTTCGTTGAGGACAGTGGCGGCGTCCAGCAGATCGCCGCCTGCTCCGCCCACCGATTCCGGCGCGCAGAGCCCGATGAACCCGAGCTTGTCCAGCTCGTCCCACAAGCCCCGGTCCAACGTCGGATAGGGGCGAGCATCGACCGCCAGGTGGGTCGTGGACACCGCCCGCGCGGTATCGCGGAGGTCGTCGAGGTGCTCGTGCATATCAGTCATCGGTGCGCTCACAGTCCCTTCGCGATGATGGAGCGGAGGACTTCGTTCGTGCCTCCGCGCAGGGTGAAGGCGGGCGTGTGCCGAATACCGTCGACCAGGAGGTCATCGAACGTTGTTGCCGCCGAGCCAGGTTCGGTCATCGCCATGCGGCGTACCGTGTCGACGAGGTCGCCTTCGAACGTGGTGCCGAGGTCTTTGACCAATGCCGCCTCGACGGCAGGCTGTTTACCGGTGGCCAGTTGGCGCGCAACGCCGAGCGACATCTGGCGCAACACGAGCAGCCGGGATACCACCCGGCCGAGTTCCAGCGTCGCCGGCGCATCGTCGGTGTCGATGGTGCTGCTCCACGCCGCCAGCAACGGGAAGGGACTCAGGAAGCGTTCCGGACCGGAGCGCTCGTTGGCCAACTCTCCGGTGACCTGCTGCCATCCCGCGCCACGGGTACCGAGCAGCGCGTCGGCCTCGAAGACCGCATCGTCGAACACCACCTCGTTGAAATGGTGCTCGCCGTCGACGGTGATGATCGGATTGACGGACACACCATCGTTGGGCAGGTCGATCAGGAACTGTGACAAACCCTGGTGCCGTTCCCCGTCGTCGGTGCGGGCAAGAAGGATCATGTTGGTTGCGACGTGCGCCGACGTCGTCCACAGTTTGGTTCCGGTGATGCGCCAACGGGTTCCGTCCTGCACTGCCCGGGTGCGTACCGACGCGAGGTCCGACCCGGAGTCCGGCTCGCTCATCCCGATACCGAAAAAGCGCTCGCCGCGGGCGATACCGGGCAGATACTTGTGCTTCTGCTCCTCGGTGCCATGGCTGAGGATCGAGGGGCCCATCTGCCGATCTGCGATCCAGTGCGCCGCGACCGGCGCGCCGTGCGCGAGGAGCTCCTCGGTGACGACGAACCGCTCGAGCGCGCTGCGTCCGTGTCCTCCGTACTCGACCGGCAGCGTCATGCCCAACCAACCCCGCTCGCCCAATCGACGGCTGAACTCTGTGTCGATGCTCGACTGCCAGGCATCGGCTTTCGGCACGAAGTCACCATTGTCAATGGACTCGCGCAGGAACTCACGAACCTCGGCACGGAGCGCGCGCAACTCCTGCGTGTCCACCGATGCAGGCACCAATGTCGTTCGCACGTGAAGTCCTCTCTGGTCGAGCATGCGACGTGAGCCGCCCTGTGTCGGGAACACGACGGCGGTGACACCGACCTGAGTCGTGGGCTCACCGCGGACCACCTACATACCGGTCGGTATGCGACGAACCTAGCACACGACCCGCTTGGGTCAAGGCACCGATGACGCGGGCGCAGTCGGCGGCCGCACCCGCAAAACCAGTGCTCCCAGCGGTCTATCAGAGAGTCTTGGCAACCTCTTCGCGCTCTCCCGATGAGTGGGCCGCGCCTTGCACCGACATAGAGCACAGCACCGACCACCAGGCTCACCGACCATGCGAGACGGACACTACGGTCGAGACGTCGATGCCGCCGTACCGGCCCTGCGCATAGGAAAACCGGCCCCGCGCCATCCTGCACCGTCGGGTCCCTTGCACGACCTCTTTCTTCCTAAGCCGCTGCACCGCAATGCCATTGAGTGCCTTCTGCCGCTCCGCGGCAGAAGGATCAGCTGCCTGCCCCGGGCGAGATGTAGACGTCGTCGGTCAGGAATTCACCGCTGAACCACCGCTGCGGGCGCATACGGACGATCACGGATTCCGGCTTGAAGTCGTTCGCGGCGTAGTGGGCGCCGCGTGTCGGGCCCAGGTAGTGCACCGCGAGTTGGTGCACCCACTCCTGTGTCGCCGGCTCGACGGAGGTCACCGGTCCCTCGACGGTCACGTACCGGTAGGGCAGGTCCTGCGATTGGGACGACAGGGAGAAACGGCCGGCAGCACGCATCAACCGTAGTTTGACCGAGTCGGCGTAGGTCCAGACGGACACGTCACCGTCCACGTCGTAGCGGTACCAGACCGGCACGTTCAGGGGGGCGCGGTTTTCCCACTCCACCGCGACGACTCCGACCCGCGGCTCGGCGAGGAACGTCTTTCTGCGCTCATCCGGCATCGTCGTCATCGCATCCCTTTCAGTGTCTTTCGGTCTGGAGAATCCGGTGTCAGTCGCCCACGCGCTCGAGAAGGAGCGCGTTGGCCATTCCGCCTGCTTCGCAGATGGTTTGCAGGCCTCGGCGCCCGCCGGAGTCCTCCAGTGCGTGCAACATCGTGGTGAACAACCGGCATCCGGAGGCGCCGAGGGGATGTCCGAGAGCGATCGCGCCACCCCGCGGGTTGAGTTTGTCCGGATCGGCCCCGATCTGCGCGAGCCAGGCCAACGGCACTGAAGCGAACGCCTCGTTGACCTCGTAGTGGTCGATCTCGTCGATGGTGATACCCGATCGTTTCAACAACGACTCGGTGGCGGGGATCGGCGCGGTGAGCATCATCAGTGGATCGTCGCCGCATGCGTACATGCCGGTGATGGTCGCGCGCGGCCGCAGGCCGAGCCGCGCAGCCGCGCGCTCACTGGCGATGAGCACCGCGGATGCACCGTCGGTGAGCTGAGAGGAGCTCGCCGGAGTGATCCGCCACTGCAGATGGGGGAACCGCTCGGCGTACTCGTCACTACGGAAGACGGTCGGCAGGGCGCTGATCGCCTCGGCGGTGGTGCCGGCCCTGATCGTCTCGTCGCGCGTGACAGAGGTTCCCTCGCCCGTGCGCACCGGGACGATCTCGCGGTCGAAACAGCCGGCCTCAGCCGCGGCGGCGGCCAGCCGGTGTGAGCGAACCGCGAAGGCGTCCAACTGTTCTCGCGTCAGATTCCACTGGGCGGCGATGAGCTCGGCAGCTACCCCCTGCGAGACCAGGCCAGGTGCGTAGCGGTCGTTCACCGACGGTCCGATGAAGTCGGCTCCCTGTCTGTTCGACCCCATCGGCACCCGGCTCATGGACTCGACGCCGGCGGCGATCACGAGGTCGTACTGGCCTGACATGACGCCCTGCACTGCGAAGTGGATGGCTTGCTGACCGGAACCGCACTTCCGCTCGACCGTCACAGAGGGGACGTGTTCGGGGAAGCCCGCCGCCAACCATGCCATGCGGCCGACCGTGCCCGACTGTTCCGCCGACTGGGTGACGCACCCGACGATCACGTCGTCGACCTGTCCCGGGTCGATGCCGGTGCGCTCGACGAGGCCGGACAGGATCTGCGAGAGCAGTTCCACCGGGTGCAGATCGGCGAAGACGCCGCCGACGCGTGCGCGTCCCATCGGCGACCGAACGGCTTCGACGACCACTGCTGAATCCATGGGTGGCAGCACCTTTCACTTCGGTCGCGCGCGGCTGTCCGCATACGGGCTCAAACGAACCGGTCGGTATGTAAGGTAGACGCCGGGTGACACCGTGGTCAAGTACGTGCCCGCAGTCGCCAGGCATACGTTGCCGGAAACGGGGAACCCTCCCCGAGTGACCAACGACCGTGACTTTGTCGAGAAGCGGCTCTCGAAGCCGGGAGTGGCGCGCGCGGCGATCACCTACGTCGGCGCCGTTGTCGCCGTGGCCGGGGTGGTGTTCGTCTACTTCCTCGTCGCAGCGCGCGACTCGGAGTTCACCGCGTGGCTGGTGCCCGCCGTGTTCCTGGCCGGCGGCATCGGGGCCTTCGTGAAGACCTACCGCGAGTGGCGGGCCGACCGCGGCTGGGCGGCCTGGCAGGGCGCGGGGTGGTTCCTGCTGCTGATGGTTCTGGTGACGCTGGCCGTCCCCGGAATGGCGACGCTGGCGGGCGGCGTCGCGTAGTCCGCTCCCCTACTCCACCTCGATCTCGCGCAGCTCGCGCTTGAGGATCTTGCCGGTCGGGTTGCGCGGCAGCTCGTCGAGGAAGACGACCTCGCGCGGCACCTTGTAGCGGGCCAGGTTCTCGCGCACGTAGGCCTTGACGTCGTCCTCGGTGATCGATGCGCCCTCGACCTTGACGACGAACGCCCGCAGCCGATGACCCCACTCCCTGTCCTCCACACCCAGGGCGGTGGCTTCCACGACCTCGGGGTGGCCGCTGATGCAGTCCTCGATCTCGGCGGGGAACACGTTTTCGCCACCCGAGACGATCATCTCGTCGTCGCGCCCGCTGACGTAGAGCAGATCGTTCTCGTCGAAGTAGCCGACGTCGCCGGAGGACATCAGGCCGTCGACGATCTGCTTGTGACCGCCGCCGGTGTAGCCCTCGAACGGGAAGAAGTTGCCGACGAAGATGCGGCCGACCTCACCGCGCGGCAGCTCGTTGCCGTTGTCGTCGAGGATCTTGACCTTCATGCCCTTGACGACCGGCCCGACCGTCGCCGGGTTGATCGAAAGGTGCTGTGGGCCGGCGATGGTCGCATAGGCGACCTCGGTGGAGCCGTACAGGTTGTACACCACCGGTCCGAGGTCTTTCAGCGCGCGGGTGGCCAGTTCGGCGCCCAGCTGCGAACCCGACACGAAAACGATGCGCAGCGACGACAGGTCCGGCTTCGGGCTGGCCTTCTCCAGTTCGTCGAGCATGCGCGACAGCATCACCGGGACCACCACGATGGCGGTGACCTTGTGCTTCTCGATGTCGGCCAGCACGTGGGCGGCTTTGAACCTGCGCCGCAACACCAGGGTGGTGCCCAGCATCATCGCGATGGTGGCGTGCAGGAAACCCAGCGCGTGGAACATCGGCGCCGGCAGCGACGTGATCTCGTTGGCCTTGAACGGGACCGCGGACAAGATGCCGCCGATCGGCGCGAGCGACGGTGGCGCGCTGCGGTTGGCGCCTTTCGGGGTGCCGGTGGTTCCGCTGGTGAGGATGATGATCGATGCGTGTTTGGTGGCCTTCGGCGCGGGCCCGGCATTGGTGCGGGCGATCAGTTCGGCGAGCGTCTCGTCGGTGCTGCCCGACGGCTCCGACTTGTCGGGGTTGACGCCCAACGCGCGCAGCTTGCCCAACTCGGGTTCGGCCTGGGAGACCGCCGCGCAGTACTCGTCGTCGTAGATGACCAGCTTGCCGCCCTCGCGCTCGTTGACCTCTTTGATCTGCGGGCCGGAGAACTCGCTGTTGAGAAGGATGATGCGGGCGCCCACCCGCGCGGCGCCGTACAGCGCGACCAGAAACCACCGATGGTTGCGGGCGAGGATCGCCACGCCGTCGCCACCCTTGACGCCTTTGGCGAGCAGACCGTTGGCCACCGCGTGGGCGGCGTCGTTGAGTTCACCGAACGTCATCTCGCCTTCCTCGTCGATGACGGCGGTGCGGTGCGGCCAGCGACGCGCGTTGAGGGCCGGGATCATGCCGAACTCACCCCAGCGCCGGATGTCGGCGAACAGGGCTGCCATGTCCTGCGGCGCTTCGAGTCTCAACGCGCCGGCCTCGAACATCTTGCGCGCGTAGTGCAGCTCGGCTGAACCACGATCAACGTAGGTACTCACCGACTGGGCAAGCTTGGCTGCAGTCTGCGTGGAGAGATCAGCGAGCTTTGACATGCGACAACTTTAGGGGACAACGGTTGCTGTCATTCCCGGAACCGGCGACAGCCGGCGACCGGCCCCTACCATCGAAGGCATGGCCGCCCGGCAGGAGTTCGACGTCGGCGGCACCCCTGTGCCGATCACCAATCCCGACAAGGTGGTCTTCGGCGAACTCGGCCTCACCAAGCTGGACTTGATCCGCTATTACACCGCTGTCGCCGACGGTGCGCTGCGCGGCGTCCGCGACCGTCCGATGATCCTCAAACGCTTCGTCAAAGGCATCGAGGTCGAGGCGGTCTTCCAGAAGCGTGCACCCGAGAACCGTCCCGACTTCGTCGACGTGGCCGAACTGAAGTACGCCTCTGGAACGTCGGCCAAAGAAGCGGTGCTGCGCGACGCCGCGGGTCTGGTGTGGGCGGTGAACCTCGGCTGCGTGGACCTCAACCCGCATCCGGTGCGCGCCGACGACCTCGACCATCCCGACGAGTTGCGGGTCGATCTGGATCCGATGCCCGGGGTGGGGTGGCGCCAGATCCTCGATGTCGCGTTCGTGGCTCGCGAGGTCCTGGAGGACCACGGCCTGACGGCATGGCCGAAGACCTCCGGGTCCCGCGGCTTCCATATCTATGCGCGCATCCACCGCCGCTGGCCGTTCAAGGCCGTCCGGCTGGCCGCCGAGGCTGTGGCCCGCGAGGTCGAGCGGCGTGCTCCGGAGTCGGCCACTGCGCGCTGGTGGAAGGAGGAGCGGCACGGCGTTTTCGTCGACTTCAACCAGAACGCGAAGGACCGCACGGTCGCGTCCGCGTACTCGGTGCGCGCGACGCCGGACGCGCGGGTCTCGACTCCGCTGCTGTGGTCGGAGGTGGCCGACTGCCGGCCCGAGGAGTTCACCATCGCCACCGTGCCGCGGCGCCTCGAGCTACTCGGTGATCCATGGGAGAGCATGGACGACCATCCGGGTGCGCTCGACGCGTTGCTCGACCTCGCCGACCGGTTGGGACCGGCCGAGAAGGCGCCCAAGGGTGCGCGCCGCTCGACCGACGGGCGACGTCAATCGACCATGCCGTTGATCGAGATCGCCCGGACGAAGACCAAGGACGAAGCGCTGGACGCGTTGCAGCAGTGGCGCACCAAATATCCCGCGGCATCCGAAAAGCTCGAGCCCGCAGATGTTCTCGTCGACGGTATGCGGGGGCCCAGTTCGATCTGGTACCGGATCCGGATCAACCTGCAGCACGTCCCCGAAGAACAGCGGCCACCGCAGGAAGAGTTGCTGGCCGACTACAGCCCTTGGCGCAACTACACCGGCGCGCAGCAGCCGTTTCGCAATTGAAATCGCCGACAAGTTTGCTGCCGACATTCGGCACAGTTCTTACCGAAGTATTAGTCGTTACTCCCTAGGGCCTTAAATTGGCTCATTACCTTGAGTCTTGTATCGCCCGAAGGTGGGCCACGTCAGGACTGGACTCGAGGAGGTCGCCATGTACGGCAATCCGACGTTCGACTGTGGTGGTGGTGCCGATATCCGCGCACACTGTCGTCAATTGGCCACGGTGGTGCGAATCAGCGGCGAGCTCGACGCGTGCAACGTCGAACGCGCTACCGCTTATACGCGGCGTTTCGTCATCGCGGAAAAGGCCTTCGTGCTGGATCTCAGCGATGTGACCTCCTTTGCCGAGGATGCGGTTTTCCTGCTCTTCGTGATCGACGACGTCTGCGCTCTCGCCGATGTGCAGTGGTCCCTGGTGGCCAGTCGCGCCGTCGAGCAGACGCTGCGCGACCTGGGTATCGAATTCGATTCGGCCGGCTCTGTTCCGGAGGCGCTCAACGAATTCGCCGACGCGATGGTCGCCCGTCGTCAACTGCTTCCCATCCTCACCAAGACTGCGTAAGGATCAGACGTGTTACTTGATGTTCGTTGGCTCCGGTACCTGCTGCAGCGCCGTCATCGGTCCCATGCCGAGAGGCTGGCGCTGACCGCAGGCTAGGTCGCCGCCACCGTCGGAAGACTGCCCCCGCGGTGTGCGCACACTCTGATTTAGTGTGCAGCTATGGGCACTGACGCCGACAGGGTCGCCGATGCCGCGCGCCGCGTGGTCGCCGAGCACGATCCGAAGACCGTTCCCGTTCACGAGTTCCTCGGTGCCTGCTTCGACGCGGGCCTGTCGTGGGTGCATTTCCCCGAAGGTTTCGGCGGGCTGGGTGTTTCCCGCGGACTGCAGGCAGTCGCCGACCGCATCCTGCAAGGTGCCGGTGGTCCCGTCCCGCTCGGCCTGAACCCGATGGGGTACGGCATGGCCGCCCCGACCGTGCGGGAGCACGCCCAGACAGACGACGTGCGGCGGCAATTGCTGCGGCCGCTGGCCACCACCGAGCACATCTGGTGCCAGCTGTTCTCCGAGCCGGGCGCCGGTTCCGACCTCGCCGGGCTGGCGACCTCGGCGGTCCTCGACGGCGACTCCTGGGTGATCAACGGCCAGAAGGTGTGGACCAGCCTGGCTCACCGCGCCAAGTGGGGTCTGCTGCTGGCGCGCACCGATCCCGACGCGCCCAAGCACAAAGGGCTGACCTACTTCGTCATCGACATGCACGGCGAAGGCGTCCAGACCCGGCCGCTGCGCCAACTGACCGGGCATGCGGAGTTCAACGAGGTCTACATGACCGACGCGCGCATCCCCGACGCGTTCCGGCTCGGAGGCGTCGGCGACGGGTGGCGCGTGGCCATGACGACGCTGATGAACGAGCGCAGCGCGCTCGGAGGTTCCGGCAGCCGGCGCGGCGCGGGCACCATCTCCGATGCGGTCGCGCTGTGGGCGTCCCGCCCGGATCTGCACACCCCGGTGCTGCGCGACCGGCTGACCTCGCTGTGGCTGCGATCCGAGGCGCAACGCCTGACCGCGGAGCGGTCGCGCGCCGCGGCCACCACCACCGGTGGGCCCGGCCCGGAGGCGTCGGTCGGCAAGCTCGTCGGCGCCGAACTCAACCAGCACATCTACGAGTTCTGCATGGACCTGCTCGGCCCGGAGGGCATCCTCTACGACGGCTACGGCATGACCGAGGGCGATCCCGAGGATTATCGCGGGCCCATTCAGCAGCGGTTCCTGCGCAGCCGCGCCAACACCATCGAAGGCGGCACGTCCGAGGTGATGCGCAACATCCTCGGTGAGCGGGTGCTCGGGCTGCCGGCGGATCTGCGCGCGGATGCGGGCATGGCGTGGAAGGAGATCCCGCGTGGCTGAGGAGCTTGCGGATCAGCCCAAGGGCACAGCTGAGGAGCTTGCGGATCAGCCCAAGGGCACAGCTGAGGAGCTTGCGGATCAGCGGGAGTTCGTGTTCACCGAGGAACAGGGCGCGCTGCGCTCGGCGGTGCGCAAGTTCTGCGCCGACCACATCGGCGAGAGCGCGGTACGCGCGGCGATGGAGTCCGATCCGCCGTTCGACCGCAAGGTCTGGCAGCGGCTGGGCTCCGAGTTGGGTGTGCTCGGGCTGTCGGTGCCCGAGTCGGCCGGCGGGGTGGGCGGCACGCTGATCGACCAGGCGGTCGCGGTCGAACAGCTCGGTGCGGCACTGGCGTTCGGGCCGCTGTTCGGCACGGTCTATCTGGCCATCCCCGCGTTGGTCGCGGCGACGCAGACCAGCCCGCTGCTGGAACCGTTGATGGACGGCAGCCGCACCGCGGCGTTCGCCGTCAACGACACCGCGGGCGCCTTCGACCCATCGGCCGTCACCGTCGACGCGACCGGGGACGGCCAGTCCTGGACGGTCACCGGCACGGTGGAGCGGGTCGTGGACGCGGCCGCAGCCGACGTGCTGCTGGTGGCCGCCAAAACCGCCGACGGCATCGGACTGTTCGCCGTCGATGCGGATTCTGCTGAGGTACAACGTGATTCGTTGGGCACCTTGGACCTCACCCGGCCACAGGCGACCGTCACGTTCTCCGGTGCGGCCGCACAGCTGATCGCCGGTGCCGACGAGGCCGAGCGCGTCATCACCCACGCGCTGCACGTCGGCGGCGCGCTACTGGCCGTCGAACAGGTCGGCGCCGCGCAACATCTGCTGGATCTGAGCACCGAATACGCCAGGACCCGACTGCAGTTCGGCCGGCCGATCGGCTCCTTCCAGGCCGTCAAGCACCGGCTCGCCGACGACCTGGTCGCCGTCGAACACGCCCGATCGACGGCCTTCCACGCGGTGTGGGCGCTGACCGACGGATCCGACGATCCGGCGCTGGCGGTCAGCATCGCGCAGGCGACGTGCTCGGCGGCGTTCGTTCGAGTTGCGGGCGACACCATTCAGGTCCACGGTGGAATCGGTTTCACCTGGGAACACCAAGCCCACCTGTACTACAAGCGCGCCTACACCGATGCCGCCCTGCTGGGCAGCGCCGAACAGCACCGCGCGCGGATCGCCGAGTTCATCCTCGACGCCGCGCCGGAGAAGGACGCTCCGCGCGTCGCCACCGGATTGTCGAGCTGAGAGGGAAGACGTGGCCCGATCGAACCAGCGCCTCGCGCGATATCTGGCTGCCGCGGCGCTGGTGGCAGCGCCGCTGGCCGCGCTGGCCGGATCCTCTGCGCCCAGCGCCGTCGCCCAGTGCCCGCCCGGTGAGACCGGCGTGATCTACGGCTGCTCGCCGTTCTGTGTCCCAGGCAAGTTCCTCGATACGCAGACCGGTCTGTGCATGCCCGTCGCGGCGCCGCCGCCACCGCCCGCACCGCGGGTCTGAGGCCACACATGAACTTCGTGGACCGTTTTTTCGAGATCTCGGCCCGCCAGTCCACCGTGGGCACCGAGATCCGCGGCGGCGTCGTCACCTTCATCGCGATGGCCTACATCATCGTGTTGAATCCGATCATCCTGTCGGGGTCGGCGGACGTGACCGGCGGACGACTGGATTTCGCGCAGGTCTCGGCGACCACCGCGCTGGCCGCCGGCGTGATGACCATCCTGTTCGGGTTCATCGCCCGGCTGCCGTTCGCGTTCGCCGCGGGTCTGGGCATCAACTCGTTCCTGGCCACCACCGTCGTCGTGGAGCTGACGTGGGCCGAGGCGATGGGCCTGGTGGTGATCAACGGCCTGATCATCGTGCTGCTCGCCGCCACCGGTCTGCGCCGGCTGGTGTTCGACGCCGTGCCGATGCAGCTCAAGCTCGCGATCACCGCCGGTATCGGGCTGTTCATCCTGTTCATCGGTCTGGTCGATGCCGGGTTCATCGGCTCCACCGGGGTGGCATCCCCGCCGGTCGGTCTGGGCGGTGAAGGCAGCGGTTCGATCAGCACCGTACCGACGCTGGTGTTCGTGGGCACGCTGCTGCTCACCGGGATTCTGGTAGTGCGGAAGGTGCGCGGCGGCATCCTGATCGGGCTGGCCGTCGGCACGGTCGCGGCCGTGGTGATCGAGGCGATCTGGCACCTGGGATCGGCTCAGGAGAACCCCGACGGCTGGAGCCTTTCGGTGCCGGCGCTGTCGGGGTCGCCGTTCGCGCTGCCGGACCTGTCGCTGGTCGGCGAGTTCAGCCTGAACAGCTTCAGCCGGATCGGCATCGTGGCCGCGGTGATGCTGGTCTTCACATTGGTGTTCGCGAACTTCTTCGACGCGATGGGCACCATGACCGGGCTGTCGCGTGAGGCCAATCTGTCCGACGACAAAGGCACCTTCCCTCGGCTGAAGTCGGCGCTGATCGTCGAAGGCGCCGGCGCCGTCGTCGGTGGTGCCACCTCGTCGTCGTCGAACACGGTGTTCATCGAGTCCGGAGCCGGCATCGAGGAGGGCGCCCGGACGGGTCTGGCCAACCTGGTCACCGGCGTGCTGTTCCTTGCGGCGATGTTCATTTCGCCGCTGGCCTCTATCGTGCCCACCGAGGTCGCGGCCGCCGCGCTGGTGGTCGTCGGCGCGTTGATGGCGTCGCAGCTGCGCTACATCGAGTTGACCGAGTTCTCCATCGCGCTGCCGGTGGTGCTGACCGTGGCGGTGATGCCGTTCAGTTACTCGATCGCCAACGGCATCGGCGTCGGATTCATCGCGTGGGTGGTGATGCGCAGCGCGGCCGGCAAGGTCCGTGAGATCAGCCCGCTGCTGTGGGTGGTCGCCGCCGGCTTCGCGATCTACTTCGCGCGCACCCCGCTGGAGTCCGTGCTCGGCGTGTAGCCCGGCGCTAACCGATGGTCTCGGCGCCAGGCGTGGGTTCACATGCCCAACCGTTGGCATTACAGTAACGCCCATGAGTGAGAGCACCGGGCAGTTCCGGGATGCGCCGATCTTCGACGCCGACCAGCACATGTACGAGACGGCGGACGCGCTGACGAAATACCTGCCGGAGCGGTACTCCCGGGCGGTGCAGTACGCACAGTTCGGCCGGCACACCCGCATCGTCATCAACAACCGGGTGTCGGACTTCATCCCGAACCCGACCTTCGAACGCGTCGCCGCCCCGGGGGCACACGAGAAATTCTTCGCCGGCGAGAACACCGAGGGCCTCACCCTGCGCGAGATGCAGGGCCCGGCCATCGAAGCCCCCGCCGCCACCCGCAATCCGGCCGATCGGGTCGCCGAACTCGACCGCCAAGGTGTGCGCGAGGCGCTGAACTACCCGACTCTGGCCAGCCTCATCGAGCACGCCACCGCCGACGACCCCGAACTGACACTCGCGGTGATCCACGCGCTGAACCAATGGATGCTCGAGCACTGGACCTACGACTACGAGGGCCGGGTGTTCTCCACGCCGATCATCAACCTCTCCGAGGTCGAGGGCGCGCAGCGCGAACTCGAGTACCTGCTCGACAACGGCGCCAAGGTCGCGCTGATCAAGCCGGGCCCGGTCAACGGGCTGCGCGGGTGGCGCTCCCCCGCGCTGCCCGAATTCGATCCGTTCTGGCGCGACGTGGAAGCCGCCGGGTTGCCGATCGTGCTGCACGCCAGCTACCCGCCGCTGGACGACTACGTCAACAAATGGGAACCACCGCACACCCAGAACTTCATGGCACAGAGCGCCTTCCGCTGGATGGTGCTCGGCCACCGCGAGATCGCCGACATGATCACCAGCCTGATCTGTCACGGCACCCTGACCCGATTCCCGAAGCTGCGGATCGCGTCGGTCGAGAACGGCAGCTCGTGGATCTTCCCGCTGTTCAACGACTTCGAAGAGCTGGCCAAGAAGATGCCGCAGAATTTCCCCGAACACCCGCTGGAGGTGTTCCGCCGCAACATCTGGGTCAGCCCGTTCTGGGAGGGCTGCGTGTCCGACGTCGTCAACACCGTCGGATGGGACAAGGTGCTGTTCGGGTCGGACTATCCGCACCCCGAGGGTCTGGCCGAGCCGAAGGGCTTCTGGAAGTACGCCGAAGGCATGGACGTACGCCGCACCTACGACTTCATGGGCGACAACGCCCGCCGTTTCATGGGGCTGCCGATCGCCAACCCGGACCCGTCGGCCACCCAGCCGCCGGCACTGGCCACCGCCTGAGCAGCGCGGCGCGCCGCCTAGACTTCTCCGTCGATGGCAGACGATCGCGCGCCGATCCAGTTCGTCGGCGCCGGGCCCGGTGCCGCCGACCTGCTCACCGTGCGCGCCGCGGGCCTGCTCGCCGACGCGGACGTGGTGCTCTACCCGGGGACCTACCTGGATCCCGACGTGCTGGCGCACTGCTCCCCGACCGCCGAGCTCGTCGACACCGAGCACCTGGACCTGGACCAGATCCTCGACCGGCTGGTCACCGCTCAACAGGCCGGCCGGCGCGTGGTGCGACTGGTCTCCGGTGACCCGTCGCTGTACTCGGCGGTGTCCGAACAGACCCGACGTCTGGACCGCGCCGGTGTGCCGTGGCAGGTGACCGCGGGCGTGCCGGCCTACGCCGCCGCGGCGGCCGCAGTGGGCCGTGAACTGACGGTGCCGCTGGTCGCCCAGTCGGTGGTGCTGACCCGGACCCAGCAGCGTTCGACCGCGATGCCGGACACCGAGTCGCTCAAGGCTTTTGCCGCCACCCGCGCTACGTTGGTGCTGCACCTGGCCATCACCCGGACCCGTGAGCTGATGGCCGAGATCGAACCGGAGTACGGGCCGGACTGCCCCGTCGTCGTCGTCTACCGCGCGTCGCAACCATCAGAACGCATCCTGCGCGGCACGGTCGCCGACATCGCCGACGCCGTCGAATCGGCAGGCCTGCGGCAGGCGGCGGTCATCCTGGTCGGGCGGGCGCTGGCCGGGAGACCGGACCCCGAGGCCGGAGAGAGCTTCCTCTACGACCCGGCGCGGGAGCGACGGCGATGAGCGCTTGCGCGAAGAGCAGAGAGCCCGTCTGACCATGACGCTCTACGACGTCATCAATCGTCGCCGCGACACTCGACGGGAGTTCACCGGCGCACCGGTGGCCGACGACGTTCTCGACCGGGTGCTGCTGGCCGCGCACGCGGCGCCGTCGGTCGGCATGTCGCAACCGTGGGACTTCATCCTGGTGCGCTCACCGGAAACGTTGCGCGCCTTCCGCGATCACGTGGCGGCCGAACGCGAGACCTTCGCCGCCGCCCTGTCCGGCGAACGCGCGGAGACGTTCGAGCGCATCAAGGTCGAGGGCATCTGCGAATCCGGTCTGGGCATCGTCGTCGGCTACGACCCGGCCCGGGGCGGTCCGCAGGTGCTGGGCCGCCACGCGATCCCGGACGCAGGTCTGTACTCGGTGGTGTGTGCGATCCAGAACCTCTGGCTGGCAGCCACTTTCGAAGGTCTCGGGGTGGGCTGGGTGTCGTCTACCGGGAGGACTACCTGCGCTCGCTGGTCGGCATGCCCGAGCATGTGCGCCCGGTCGCGTGGCTGTGCGTCGGCGCGGTCACCGACCTGCCCGAGGTCCCGGACTTGGAGCGCTTCGGTTGGCGGGCCCGATCGTCGCTGGAGACCGTGCTGCACTCCGAGCGCTACGGCGGTTGAGGACCCCTCGCCGAGCGTGAACTGGTGGCGGAAAAAGACGCCGGATTCCGCCCTGAGTTCACGCTCGGCGCACAGTGGGTCCGTCAGAGCCGCAGCACGCGGCCCGCGATCACCAGATGCACCTCGTCGCACACCGCCGCGACGCGTTGGTTGACGAAACCGAGCAGATCGCGGAACAGCACCCCCGAGCGGTGCGACGGCACCACGCCGAGGCCGACCTCGTTGGTCACCACGACCGCATGCGGGACAGCAACCAGCGCGTCGCACAACGCGGCGACGCGCACGTCGACGACCTGCCGGGCGTCCTCGGAACGCGCGTCCCACAGCCCGTCCCCGTCCAGCAGCGCCGTGAGCCAGGTACCCAGACAGTCGACGAGCACCGCCCCATCGGCGGCGCGCAGCGCGGTCGGCAGGTCAGCGGTCTCCACGGTGTGCCAGTGCGCGGGCCGGCGCGCCCGGTGCTGCGCGACACGACTGTCCCAGTCCGGGTCGGTGCCGTCGGCGGGCCGGCCGGGGGCCACGTAGGTGACCCGTTCGGCGGTGTCGAGCAGCCCCTCGGCGTGGCCGGATTTGCCGGAGCGCACACCACCGGTGACCAGAATTCTCACGTCGTCATCGTAGGGAGTGCACGGCCGGCTGAGGATCCGCGGCCTGACCGCGCTCATCTCCGCCATTCTGTCCCGCCGCGGTCGGTCATACTGATTCGGCCCGAGAGGATCAGAGCGATTTCGATGAACCGTTCCACGTCGGCCGACTGGCGAAGCCGAAGCGGCGATGGTGCGGCCCTGCATCTCGACGATGCGCTACGGCGCCGGATGCTGATCTCCTACCACGCCATCCTGCTGGCGCTGTATTCGTCGGCCGTGGTGCAGGCGGAGGTCTTCGAACTTGTGCGCACCGACGTGCGCGGCGAAGTCCTGGCTGCGCTGGTGACCGGTGTCGGTCTGGCGCTGTGCCTGCGGTCCCCCCTGTGCGGCGTCCGTTACGCCGCCGCGGTGGTGTGTCTGGCCACGGCTCCGATCGTGGCTGTGTTGTTCCACGACCATCTGGTCGCGCAGGTGTGGTCGGTGGTGCCGCTGATCTTCGTCGCGATCTTCATCCGTACCTGGCACGACCCCACGACGGCACGGACGGCGACGACGGTGATGACGCTCGGAGCAGTGGCTGCGCTTCACCTCGCGCCCGCACCGGTGCCGGTCCTGTACCTGATTCTGTACGCGGCCAGCATCATCGGAGCCTGTGAGGTCTTCGGCCTGGCCAATGCCGCTCTGCTCGAAGCGGCGTTCCGTGATCCGCTCACCGCGGTGTGGAACCGCGCCGGCATCAAACGGCAGGTCCATCGGTTGTTGGCGCAGGCCCGGCGTCGGCGTCAGTCGATCGCGGTGCTGGTGTTCGATGTCGACGACTTCAAGGGCGTCAACGATCAGAGCGGGCATGCGGCCGGCGACCTGGTGCTCAGCGAGCTGGCGCGCCGCTGGCGGGCTCGGGCCCCGCGGTCGAGTGTGGTCGGGCGGATCGGCGGTGACGAATTCGTGGTCGTGGTGCGTGGTTACGACCAGGCGCAGGCGCAGTCGCTCGCGGCGACGCTGGCCGACGGCCACCCGTGACAGTCACCTACGGGGTGGCCGTCGGACCGGCCAGCCACGATGCCTTCGAGGGCATCCTCGCCGCGGCCGACAGCGACCTTTACCAGCGGAAGCGGTCCCGCCGGGCACAGCCCGTCAAACCGTCTCGGCCACCGGCGAACCGTAGTTCTTCTTGACGAACAGCGTGGCCAGTGCGGCCAGCACCAGCGGCAGCGCCAGGAACAGGAAGTAGCCGCTGACACCCAGGGCGCTCAACAGCACCCCGCCGAGCGCGGACCCCACGATGGTGCCCATCCGGCCGATCCCGATGCCCCATCCGGTCGCCGTGGCCCGCAGCTGGGTCGGGTAGGCGTTGGCGATCAGATAGTTCAGTGCCAGCTGCTGGCCGCCGATGCCGAAGCCGGCCAGACCGATCAGCACGAACACGATGGCGAACGACGAACCCGCCATGGCCAACCCCACCGCCACGGCGATACCGCAGCCGAACATCACGAGCAGCAGATCGCGGGCGTTGACCCGCGGCAGCAGCAGCGACAGCGGCAGCGCGAACAAAATGAAGGCGCCGTTGACCGTGACCGTGCCCATCGCGGCCGTCGCCGGGGACAGACCCAGCATGTTCAGTGCCGTCGGCATCCACAGCAGCAGCAGGAACCACGCGATCCAGTTCAGGAAGTAGATGCTGAACACCGCGGTCGTCACGGCGCGGAACCGCTCGGAGAACAACTCGCGGACCGGGCCGCGGGAGGTCTTGACCTCCGACATCACGAACGTGGTGGTGTCGTCGAACCGCGCGCCGAAGTACCGTTCGGCCAGCACCCGGATTCGCCGCTGGCCGTCGGCGGTTCCCTTGGCCGCCAACAGCGCCGGCGACTCGGGCACCACCAGGTAGCACACGACCGCGAGCACGATCGGCAGCAGTCCGCCGATCAGGAAGATGCCGCGCCAGCCGACGATCGGCAACCACGCCGCAGCGACCAGACCGCCGAGCAGCGCGCCGCCCGGCAGACCGAGCAGCACCAACGTCATGAAGGTGCCGCGACGTTCCCGGGAGCTGTACTCGGCGGTCAGCGCCAGCAGCGCCGGTGTGGCGCCGCCCATCCCGATACCGATCAGGAACCGCAGCGCGATGATCTGCTCCGGGGTCTGGGCCATGCTGCCCAGGATGGAGAACCCGCCGAACACCACGAGTGCCAACAGGATGGTCGGCCGACGCCCGAAGCGGTCACTGAGCGCCCCGAGACTCATTGCCCCCAAACACATTCCGATGGTGCTCGCGGTGATGACCCACGTCATCTGTGCGGTGGACAGCCCGAAGTCGTTCTTGATCGACGTACCGATGAACGCGATCGACTGGGTGTCGAACCCGTCGAGGAGCGCGATGACGAAGCACACCGCGATGACCCCCCAACGTCGCGGTGTCATCGATGCGCTGTCGGCCAGTCGGCCGACGTCGACCGTACGGGTGGCGAATGTGGTCAACGGAATCTCCTCAGTCCTGTCCCGAGATGGCCGACGGGTGCGTGGCCAGAGGTGTCACGTGGATCTTCATGTAGGGGAACAACGGAAGCCCCGCCAGCAGGTCGTGCAGTTCGTCGGTCGATTCGACGTCGAAGACCGAGAAATTGGCGTACTCGCCGACGATCCGCCAGATGTGCGGCCACTTTCCGGCGCGTTGCAGCTGCTGGCTGTACTCCTTCTCCCGCGCGACCAGCTCCGTGCGCTGCTGCGGATCGAGGTCATGCGGGATCGCGACGTCCATGCGTACGTGAAACAACATGGAGCTCAGCTCTTTACGGGGTCGAGGACGAAGTTGTAGGTGATGGACTGGCTGCCGTCACCGTTGGGCTGCGGGTCCAGGACCAACTCCGGCTTGACCGCGTCGGCGATGTCGTCGTCGTTGTGCGGATCACCGGGGAAGTACAGCTGCGCGGTGAGCAACTCGTGGCCGGGCGCGGACACCTTGACGTGCATGTGGGCGGGCCGCCATGCGTGCCACCCGGCGGCGGCGATCAGTTTGCCGCACGCTCCGTCGGTGGGAATCTGGTACGGCGCGGGCCGGATCGTGGTGATCTGGAAGGCGCCGTCGGATCCCGTGCTGAAGGTCCCGCGCAGGTTCCACTCGGGCAGGTTCGGGGCGAACTGCGAATAGAAGCCGTCCGCGTCGGCATGCCAGAGCTCGACCTTGCCTTCCAGCGGCGTGCCGTCGGTGGAGGTGATGGTGCCGTTCCACACCAGCGGTGTCCCGACCTCGCCGTCGCGCATCGGGATGGTGCCGCGGGCCCCGCACTCCGGGGAATCAGGCACGTAGTACGGCCCTTCGATGGTGCCCTTGTTGCCGGCGCGGTGGTCGGTGGCGACCTCCTCGACGACGTGCTCGACCCACACGTCGAGGAACAACGGCCATTCACCGTCTTCGCCGACACTGATCAGCCACGCTTTGAGCGCGTTGTACTCGTCGTAGGTGACCCGGTGCCGGCGAATCGTGTCGTGTACGGCCGAAAGCACCTCGCGCGCAAGGGTACTGACGCGCTCGGGCGGCGTCCCGGCGACAGCCGCGAACGGGGACTTGTCGGTGTGGAAGCGTGCGGTGGCCGATGCGCCCGACGCCGCTGCCGAAGCGGTGTCCATCGGGGTCTCCAATGTGGTCATGGTGTTCTCTTTCCTGTGCGGGTGATGTGACTGCCCCGGGGGTGGCTGGCACCCGGGTGAGTTCAGTTGTCGGTGCGGTAGTGCGCGAGCTTGTCGGCGTCGATCTCGACACCGATGCCCGGACCGGGAGGTACCTGCAGTTCTCCGTCGCGGATGCAGAGCGGGACGGTCAGCAGGTCGTCGGACATGTCGAGGAAGTTGGACAGCTCCCCGGCCCGCCGAGACGTCAATTCGTATGCCGCGCCGAAAGACACAGAACAGGCCGTGCCGAGCTGACCGTCGATCTGGTTGCCCATGACGACCTCGACGCCGAGGCCTTCGGCCAGGTGGTGCACCCGCCGCGACCCGGAGAACCCGGTGCGGGCGGTCTTGATGCTGATTGCGGTGGCCGAGCCGCCGAGGACCTCACGGGTCACCTCGGCCGGTGTGGTCACCGACTCGTCGGCGATGAACGGCACATCGACCTGCGAAACCAGCCATCGTCGGCCCAGCACATCGTCGGCCGGGCAGAGCTCCTCGGCGAACAGCAGGTCCAGGTCGGCCATTTCGCGCATGGCGCGTGCCGACTCGGCGGCCGACCATCCGCGGTTGCCGTCGACGTAGAGGTCGACGGTGAGGCCGAACCGTTCCCGTAGGGCACGCACCACCGCGGTGTCGAGGTTCACCGGCCGGCGGCCGACCTTCACTTTGAACGTCCGGATGCCGTAGGTGTCGACCATGCGTTCGGCTTCGACCACCATGCGCTCCGGGGTGTCGAAGCCGAGCATGTGGCTCACCCGCATCCGATCGGTGTAGCCGCCCAACAACGCGGTCACCGACAACCCGAGGGTCTGGCCCAGCGCATCCCAGATCGCCATGTCCACAGCGGCTTTCGCGGCCGGGTTGCCGACGGTGCGGGACAGCCGCGCGGTCACCACCTCGCGTTCGGTCAGGGTGAGCCCGACCAGTTGCGGCGCGAAGATGTTCCGGATCACTGCGAGAATCCCGTCCTGGGTCTCGCCGTAGGTGTAGGGCCGCGGCGGCGCCTCCGCGACGCCGACCACACCCTCGTCGGTGTGTACGCGCACCAGCACGTGGTCGGCGACGTGCACCTCCCCGGACGCGAACTTCAATGGTTTGGCATAGGGAATGGAGAACGGGATCGCTTCGAGCGCGGTGATCTTCATCAGAGTTCCTCGGTGGTGGTCAAGTAGCCGGAGTGCGGCGCCAGAGCGGCCGTCAGCGCCTGGACCACGGCGTCGACGACGGGGTTGTCGGTGCCGCGGCGCCAGGCCAGCGCCAGCTCGATCGAACCGCCGTCGACCAGGTCCCGGAACACGACGCCACCCAGCGGCAACGCCCGCACCGAGGCGGGCAGCACCGCCACGCCCATGCCCGCAGCCACCAGCGCCAGCAGCACGGCGGTGTTGGGGGCGGTGTGCTCACGGTGTGGCACGAAGCCGGCCCGCCGGCAACTGCGCAACACCGCCTGGTTGACCGCGGAATCGTGACTGGCATAGCCGACGAACGCCTCGCTGCGCAGGTCGGTCAGCGACACCACCGGCTCGACCGCGAGGCGGTGGTCGGCGGAGACCGCGAGCACGAGGGGTTCGTCGTCGATCGTGCGGACCTCGATGTCCTCCCCGACGACCGGCGGCCGCAGCACTCCGACGTCGAGCGCGTTGACGCGCAGCCCGTCACACTGTTGCGGGGTCAGCATGTCGGACTGGATGTCGAGGGCGACGGCGGGCAACTCCTGGCCGAGTACCCGTGCGATGCGCGGCAGATGGGAGAACGCGGCGGTGCCGGTCAGGCCCAGGCGCACCAGTCCGCTGTGGCCCGCAGCGATCCGCCGGACGCCCTGCTGCGCTTCGTCGACGGCGTCGAGAATGCGGATGGCCTCGCCGCGGAGGAACTCACCGGCCGGCGTGAGGGACACCTGCCGAGTGGTGCGGGTCAGCAGGACCGCGTCGAGCTCGTTCTCCAGCTGACGAATGGCGTAGGACAGCGCGGGCTGGGCGATGTGCAGTTGCTCGGCGGCCTGCCCGAAATGGCAGGTGTCGGCGACTGCGACGAAGTAGCGCAGGTGGCGCAGCTCCATGTGAGTCCTCCCGATGTCCCGGCTGGATGTGATGGCCGACACGATCGACGGTAGACCGGAGATAGATAGACCACAAAGACCTAGTTTGCCGCTATTGATCGACGGTCGTTTTCAATCTCGACCTAGGTCAGGACTAGGGGTTTGCCTAGTGTGACGACGGCCACTACGTGTCACTGTGCAAAGAGACATCACATCGCACCGCAAGGAGACGCTCGTGACCGCATCTGCGACCGACCCTGTGAACCACGTCGCCGCCGTGCTGGCCGACGCGGTCATCGATGATCCCGACGCCGGGGTGTACCGGAGCAACCGGCGCATCTTCACCGACGAAGAGATCTTCGAACTCGAGATGAAGCACCTGTTCGAAGGCAACTGGATCTACCTCGCGCACGAAAGCCAGGTCGCCAACCCCGGCGACTATTTCACCACCTACATCGGCCGTCAACCGGTCGTCATCACCCGCTCCACCGACGGCACCCTCAACTGTCTGATCAACGCCTGCGCGCATCGCGGCGCGATGATCTGCCGCCGCAAGACCGACAACCGCAAGACCCTGACGTGTCCGTTCCACGGGTGGACGTTCCGCAACGACGGCAGCCTGCTCAAGGTCAAAGACCCTGAGGGCGCCGGATATCCGGAGTCCTTCAACGTCGACGGCTCACACAACATGACCAAGGTCGCGCGGTTCGACAGCTACCGCGGGTTCCTGTTCGGCAGTCTGAACCCCGACGTGCTTCCTCTGTCGGAGCATCTGGGCGACGCGACCACAGTCATCGACATGCTGGTCGACCAGTCGCCGGAAGGTCTGGAGGTGCTGCGCGGGTCGTCGACCTACACCTACGACGGCAACTGGAAGGTGCAGGCCGAGAACGGCGCGGACGGATACCACGTCACGGCGACCCACTGGAACTACGCGGCCACCACCAGCCGGCGCAACACCGGAGAGTCCAAGAACGACACCAAGGCGCTCGATGCCGGCGGCTGGGGCAAGTCCGGCGGCGGCTACTGGTCGTTCCCGCACGGACATCTGTGCCTGTGGACGTGGGCGGCCAATCCGCAGGACCGGCCCCTGTGGGACAAGCTCGACGAGCTCAAGGCCGTCCATGGCGACGCCAAGGGCGAGTTCATGGTCAAGGGCTCCCGCAACCTGTGCCTGTACCCGAATGTGTATGTGATGGACCAGTTCTCGACACAGATCCGGCATTTCCGGCCGATCAGCCCGGACAAGACCGAGGTCACCATCTACTGCATCGCACCCAAGGGAGAAAGCGACGCCGCCCGCGCCGCCCGGATCCGCCAGTACGAGGACTTCTTCAACGCCTCCGGGATGGCCACTCCGGACGACCTGGAGGAGTTCCGGTCCTGCCAACTGACCTTCCGGGCGCAGGCCGCGCCGTGGAACGACATGAGCCGCGGCGCGCAGCACTGGCTGTCCGGCCCCGACGAGGTCGCCGAGTCGCTCGGCATGCACGGCGTCATCTCCTCAGGACTGAAGAACGAGGACGAGGGCCTCTACCCCGTCCAGCACGGCTACTGGCTGACAGCGATGAAGCGTGCCCTGGCAACGGAATCGGAGAAGTGACGATGACCATCAACACCGTGAGCGACCCCGTCGCAGGAACGTCGGGCATCACCCAGAACGCGATCGAGCAGTTCCTCTACCGCGAGGCGCGCTACCTCGACGACCGCGAGTTCGAGAAGTGGCTGGAGTGCTACGCCGACGACGTCGTGTACTGGATGCCCGCATGGACCGACGACGACCGCCTGGTCGAGGACCCGCAACGCGACATCTCGCTGATCTACTACGCCAACAAGGGTGGTCTGGAGGACCGCGTGTTCCGGATTCGGACCGAGCGCTCGTCGGCGACGTCCATCCCCGAGCCACGCACCAGCCACAACATCACCAACGTCGAGGTCATCGAACAGCGCGGCAACCTGGTCGACGTCCGATTCAACTGGCACACCATGTATTTCCGCTACAACACCATCGACCCGTACTACGGCACCTCGTTCTACACCATCGACTTCGGCGGCCCGCAGCCGTTGATCCGACGCAAGACCGTCGTGCTGAAGAACGACTACATCCACCACGTGGTGGACGTCTACCACTTCTAGAGGAGACTGCCGTGACCACGAAAACCGCCTATTCCGTGGCCCTGTCGTTCGAAGACGGAGTGACCCGCTTCGTCACCTGCCGTGACGACCAGACCGTCGCCGACGCTTCCTACCGGTCGCGCATCAACATCCCACTGGACTGCCGCGACGGTGCCTGCGGCACCTGTAAGGCGCTGTGTGAGTCCGGTAGCTACGACGGCGGCACCTACATCGACGACGCGCTGTCCGCCGACGAAGCCGCCGCCGGTTACGTGTTGCCGTGCAGCATGCGGCCCCGCTCGGATCTGGTGTTGCAGATCGCGGGCACGTCGGAATCGGCGAAGACCCAGGCCACCGATTACTCGGGCACCCTGACCGAGTTGGAGCGGTTGTCACCGACCACGGTCAAGGTCGGCATCGACATCCCCAACCGCGGCGAATTGGCGTTTCTTCCAGGTCAATACGTCAACATCGCGGTTCCGGGCACTGACCAGAGCCGCTCCTACTCGTTCGCCAACGCACCGCACGAGGAGCGCCTGACGTTCCTGGTGAAGCTCACGCCGGGCGGTGCGATGTCGGAGTACCTCGCGCAGCGGGCGGCCATCGGCGACAAACTGACCTTCACCGGGCCCAACGGATCGTTCTTCCTGCGCGACGCCGACCGCCCGGTGCTGCTGCTCGCCGGCGGCACCGGCCTCGCACCCGTCCTGTCGATGCTGCGTACCATGGCACAGAAGCGCAGCGGTCGACGCACGCACCTGATCTACGGGGTCAGCACCGACGCCGATCTCGTCGCGCTCGACGAGATCGCCGCCGTCGCAGCAGATCTCGGTAACTTCACCTGGGACCATTGCGTGTCCGACCCGAACAGCACGGCGATCAACCGCGGCCCGGACCGCGCCTACGTCACCAGCCTGATCGACGGTGAACACCTCCACGGCGGCGACGTCGCCATCTACCTGTGCGGCCCGCCACCGATGGTCGAGGCGGTCCGCACCCACCTCGCCGGCGCCGGCATCGAACCGAGCGGGTTCTACTACGAGAAGTTCGGCCTGGCCAAGGCCGCCACGGCAGTCGAGCCGAGCAGCGCCGCCGTCGACCGCACGGCCCCGGCACAACCCGAAGAGGCCCTCCACACCACGCCCGACGCACGAGGACTGGCCGGGCAGACCATGCTGCCGGCACAGCCCATCGCCCCACTGGCCGCCTACCCGGCACCCACCGACGCCGACGACACCGCTCGCCGTATCGCCGGGCAGGTGATGCTGCCGGCAATCGCCCCGCCAGAGCCGGTGATCAGCCCCGACGGCTACCAGATCGGCGAGGAACACCCCGACATGTGCGCCTCCGACGCGTTGTTCGAGGCCCGCGCCGCCCTGGAGCTCGGCGCGCTCGAACTGACCGTGGGGCGGCTGACCAGCACACAACTGGCCGGCTACCGCCTGCTCGCCGAATCGACATTGCCCTACGTCGACGGCGACCGCTTCGTCGACCCCGCCCAGTACACCGAGACCAACGCCGCGTTCCACGACTACCTGTTCACCCTCACCGGCAACGAGCACCTCCTGCACGCCTACCAGGCCCTGGATGTGAAAGGCCGGATGAGCGAGGTGCTGCGTCGCGCGACGTGGTGCCACCCGCGGTGCGCCACCGACCACGTCGAGATCGTCGACGCCATCGAGGCCGGGGACCGGGACACCGCCCGCACACTCATCTCCGCCCATGCGCAACGGTCCATGCAGACCATGCGGCGCGCAATGGCGGATGCCGCAACGGATGCCGCTCCCGCGTTCACCAGCCCGGGACGGTTCGGCGGCAAGGTCGTGATCGTCACCGGCGCGGCGCAAGGGATCGGGGAGCACACCGCGCGCCGCATCCACGCCGAAGGCGGGACCGTGGTGCTGGCGGACCGCTCCGAACTGGTCAAGGACCTCGCCGAAGAACTGTCGTCCCCGGGCACACCTCCGGCCCTGGCGGTGACCGTGGACCTGGAGCATCCCGAGGGCGCGGAAAGTCTGCTGCGACAGACGGTCTCGACCTTCGGGACGGTCGATGTGATGGTCAACAACGTCGGTGGTGCGATCAACTTCAAACCGTTCACCGAGTTCACCGCCGTGCAGATCCGCGCCGAGATCGACCGTTCGCTGATGACCACCCTGTATGCGTGCCGGTCGGTGCTGCCGACCATGGTCGACCAGGGCCACGGCGTCATCGTCAACGTGTCCTCGGTGGCCACGCGCGGGATCCACCGGATTCCGTACTCGGCAGCCAAGGGTGGCGTCAACGCGCTCACCGCCTCGCTGGCGATGGAGTACGCCGACGCCGGGATACGGGTCGTCGCCACCGCTCCCGGAGGGACGGCTGCGCCGCCGCGACGCATCTCGCGCGGCACGCCCACGCCGGCCACCGAGACCGAGCAGGCGTGGTTCGACGCGCACATCGACCAGACGCTGGCGTCGTCGTTGTTCAAGCGCTACGCCACGCTGGACGAGCAGGCCGCCGCGATCTGTTTCCTGGCGTCCGACGAGGCGTCGTTCATCACCGGGACGGTCCTGCCGGTCGCCGGCGGCGACTTAGGTTGAATTGTCGCCTGTGGCGACGTGGTTAAATTCGCCGCCTCCGGCGACGTGGCTAGATTGCCCGCCCTCGTACCATGGGTGCGTGAGCCCGGCGCCGGTCCCGTTCGTGGGTCGCGTGCGCGAGATCGACGAACTCACCCGCCGGTTCGTGACGATCCGCCACAACGGAGTCGACGTCGTCGCGCTCACGGGCGCCCCCGGCCTCGGCAAGACAAGCCTGTTGCGTCAGTTCGCCGCACGGATCGACAACGTGCGATGGGCGACGGCCACGGCGTGGGAGACCATCTTGGCCGGCGGGGTGGTATCACAACTGCTGCAGCGGGCCGCCGCAGCGGATCCGGTGGCCGCCGCCGCGGAACTGGCCCAGGTGCTCGATGCCGACCAGCCGACGTTGCTCGTGGTCGAGGACGCAGAGCTGGCCGATCCTGTATCCCTGCAAGCATTTTCGACGCTGGTGCGCCACCATCGTCGGATCCCGGCACTTGTCATCGTCAGCGTTTCCGGCGAAATCCCGGCAACGCTGGCTGATCTCGTGGGGGCACCGCTGCGACTGAAGGGCCTACAGCGCAGCGACGTCGTCGAGTTGGCTTCCGCCCGCGGCCGCGTCCTGCATCCCACGATGGCCGAGCGGCTCACCGACCACACCGGCGGTCACCCCGGGCACATCCTGGCACTGCTCGATGAGGCCGCGCCGGACGTCTGGAGCCGACATGACGGCCAGCTGCCCGCTCCGCGCAGCGTCACCCGGCAGGTCGCCGACGCGCTCGACCGTGCCGGACCGAACGGGAGGGCACTGTGTGTGGCCCTCGGAGTGCTCGGCGCGGAGGCCACCCTGGCCGAGGCCGCTGCGCTGGCGGGACTGGACGACCCGCTGGCGGCGCTGGAGTCGGCGATGCGTGCGGGACTGCTCGCATCCGGCGACACCGCGACGCCGCGGCTGCGCGACAGCCTGACGGTCGCGGCGGTGCTCGATGTCACCGGGCCACACGGTGTGGCCGCCATGCACCGGCGCGCCGCCGAGGTCGTGGCCGACCCGACGCAGAGACTGCGACACCACGTCGCGGCCACCCCGGTCCCCGACGAGTCGCTGGCCGACGCGGTCGACGCGCTGGCGCGGGCATCCGGCGCCGATGGCGCCTGGGCTCGGGCCGCCACGCTGTTCCGCGACGCGAGCCGACTGACCGCCGACCCGTTGGCCCGGGACGCACGCCTGACCCGGTCGGTCGACGCGCTGGTGGCTGCCGGTGACTGCCTGGGCGCGGCCGCATATGTGCCCGCCATCGAAAGCCTGCGGGAAACCCCGTTGCGCAACGCGGTCCTGGCCTACCTGGCCATCCTGCGCGGCCGCGCCACTGAAGCCGAGATGCGACTGGCCCGGGCATGGGACATCGTCAACACCGACCGCAACCCGGCCGACGCCGCGTTCATCGCCCAGCGGCACGTGCTGCACACCCTGGTCCGTGGCGAGGGAGAACAACTGGTGCACTGGGCCGATCGCGCGTTGGGCCTGGCGGACGAGGACTCCCCCGCCGCGATCGAGGCGGCCGCGATCCGGGGCCTCGGGCTGCTGGCCGCCGGGCATCCCCGACAAGCGGCAGAGGCGTACGACGATCTGTCGGCACGGGTGCGGCACGGTGCGCAGGCCCAGCGGGTGGTGATGGGTCGCGGCTGGGTGCAGCTGGTGCGCGACGACATCGACGGCGCGCGCGCCAGCCTGGAGAGTGCGGTCGCCGCGGCGGCACTGGGTGGCTCGACGCGGATCACGTTGTGGTCCTTCGCGTGGCTGGCGCGGGTCCAGTTCGTCGCCGGCGACTGGGACGACGCCTTGGTCAGCGTCACGCACGGCCGCAGGCTGGCCGAGGAGAGCGGAATCGTCTTGGTCACACCGCTCCTCGAGTGGACCGCGGGTCAGATCGCGGCGCTGCGTGGCGACTGGCCGGGCGCCGAAGCCGCGCTGCGCGTGGCATCCTCGGCGCCCGGTGAGTACTTGATGATGCGGGTGCCGACACTGCTGCTGCGCGGCCAGATCGCCGAGGCGCAAGCTGATTACCCCGCGGTCCGTCGGATTGTGGCGCCGCTGCAGGCGCTGGCGTCGGGCACGTCGCTGCAGGAGCCGGGTTACTGGCCGTGGCCGGATCTGCTGGCCAACGCGATGGTGCTCGACGGCGATCTCGAGGGTGCCGACAAGTTCCTCCGACCCCACGAGCAGCGCGCGAAGGCGCGTGGGCACCGCAGTGCGGCAGCGCGTCTTGCCTACGCGCGCGGCCGGCTCCTCGGTGCGCAAGGCGACATCAACGCTGCGCGAAGGGCATTCGACGAAGCGTTGGACAAACTGGACGGGCTGCCGCTGCGCTACGACACCGCCCGCATCAACTTCGCCTACGGGCAGACGCTGCGCCGGGCGGGTAAGCGCCGCGCCGCCGACGCGGTGATCAGCGTCGCGCGGGAACTGTATCTGTCGCTGGGGGCGGCCACCTACGTGGCGCGCTGCGACCGCGAACTCAAAGCCGGCGGCCTCAACCCCCAACGCGAGAGCAGCGACGACGCCGAGCTCACCCCCCAGGAGGAGGCGGTGAGCGCTCTGGTGGCGCAAGGGCTTTCGAACCGCGAGGTGGCCGCCGAGCTGTACGTGTCGCAGAAGACCGTGCAGTACCACCTGACCCGGATCTACGCCAAGCTCGGCGTGCGCTCCCGATCGGAATTGGCCGCGCTGCGCCGCTGACGGAGATCCCTGACGGGCGCGCCGGTGGCGGCGACGACGTCGTCGTAGTTCACGCCCGGCGCGAGTTCGACGACCGCGAAGTCGGTGCCGGCGACGTCGAGCACCGCCAGGTCGGTGATGACGCGGCTCACCGCCCCCTTACCGGTCAACGGCAGGTCGCACCGCGAAACCAGTTTCGGGGAGCCGTCTTTGGCGACATGGTCCATCAACACGATCACCCGGCGCGCCCCGTTGACGAGGTCCATGGCACCGCCCATTCCCTTGACCATCGAGCCCGGGACCATCCAGTTGGCCAGGTCTCCGTTGACCGCCACCTGCATCCCGCCCAGAACTGCGACGTCGATGTGGCAGCCGCGGATCATCGCGAAGCTGGTCGCCGAATCGAAGTACGACGCCCCCGCCACCACCGACACCGTCTGCTTGCCGGCATTGATCAGGTCGGGGTCGACCTCGTCGTCGTACGGGAACGGTCCCACGCCGAGGATGCCGTTCTCGGCGTGCAGCGTCACCCCCGAGCCCTCGGGAAGGAAGTCCGGGATCAGCGTCGGCAACCCGATGCCGAGGTTGACGTAGTCGCCGGCGCGAAGCTCCAGCGCAGCGCGGGCGGCCATCTCCTGTCGACTCCAGCTCATGTCAACGCCTCCTGCATCGCCTCGTCGCGGTGCGGCACTCGCGGCCGCGTGGTTCGTTTCTCGATGCCCTTGCGGGCGGCCTGCTCAGGTGTCAGCTCGACGACCCGCTGGACGAAGACGCCCGGCAGGTGCACCTCGTCGGGATGAAGCTCACCGACGTCGACCACGCGCTCCGCCTCGACCACGGTGATCCGGCCGGCCATCGCGGCCGGCGGGTTGAAGTTGCGGGCCGCGGCGTGGAAGACGCAGTTGCCGGCGCGGTCGGCCACCGCGGCGCGGACCAGGGCGAAGTCGGTGACGATGGACTCCTCGAGCAGCATCTCGCGGCCACCGAAGGTGCGGACCTCCTTGGCCGGTGAGGCGACCGCGACCGTGCCGTCGGAGTGGTAGCGCCACGGCAGCCCGCCTTCGGCCACCAGAGTGCCGACCCCGGTCGGGGTGAAGAACGCGCCGATACCGCTGCCGCCGGCGCGCAGCCGTTCGGCCAGGGTGCCCTGCGGGGTCAGTTCGACGTGCAGTTCGCCGGCCAGGTACTGGCGGGCGAACTCCTTGTTGTCGCCGACGTAGGACGCGACGACGCGGGTGATGCGCCGCGCCTCCAGCAGTAGACCCAGACCGGCGCCGTCGACGCCGCAGTTGTTGCTGACGATGGTCAGATCGTCGGCACCCTGGTCCAGCAGCGCTTCGATGAGGAACCACGGGATACCGGCGAGACCGAACCCGCCGACGGCGAGGCTCGCTCCCGAGGGGATGTCGGCGACCGCGTCGGCCGCGGAGTCGATCACTTTGTTGCAGGTCATGAGTGCTCCAGGTGGGTGATGAGGGCTTCGGTGATCTGCACGGGTTGCTCGGCGTTGGCCAGATGCGCGGCGTGGTCGATCACGCGGAGCCGGGAATCGGGGATCAGGTCGACGATCTCGGCGAGCTTCGCCACGGGCGTGGCCGGGTCGTCGGCACCGGCGATCGCGAGCGTCGGTGCTTTCACGTTCGGCAGCGCCTCGCGCAGGTCGAGCTCGGCGATGGCCTCGCAGCACGCGGCGTAACCTTCCGCGGGCGTGGCGGCCACCATCTGCTCGTAGCGGCTCTTGTCGTCCGGGTGCTGCTGCAGGTACGCGGTGGTGAACCAGCGCGCCACCACCGATTCGGCCACGGCGGCCGTCCCCTCGGTGCGCACCGTCGCGGCGCGCTGTCGCCACGCACTGGCCGGAGGCAACTGGGTCGCGGTGCACAGCAACGCCATCCGGTCGACGCGGGCCGGTTCGCGGGCGGCAAGCTGCATCGCGGTCATGCCTCCCAGCGAGAGCCCGATGAGGTGCGCACGTGGCACCTCGAAGCGATCCAGCAGAGCCAACAGGTCGTCGGCCAGGTCGTCGATCGTGTACGGACCGTCGGGAACCGGTGAGTTGCCGTGTCCGCGAGTGTCGTAGCGGATCACCCGGAACCGCTCCTCGAGGGCCGCAACCTGCGCGTCCCACATCCGGTGAGTGGACCCGAGCGAGTTCGACAGCACCACCACCGGGCCGTCCCGGCGGCCGCTGTCGATCGCGTGGACCGGGATCGCGGTGGACTTGTCAGACATGACTCAAGGTTAGAGACGGTATCCGATATCGTGAAGTACTTATTTTCAATGTATTGAGATGTTTGGAGTTTCAATGCCGGAGCTTCGTCACCTGCGCTACTTCCGCGCCGTCGCCGAGGAGCTGCACTTCGGGCGCGCCGCGGACCGTCTGCACATCGCCCAGCCTCCGCTGTCGCAGCAGATCCGCCAGCTCGAACGCGAACTCGGCGCCCAGCTGCTGATCCGGACCACACGCACGGTCGAGCTGACCGGCGCCGGGCAGGCGTATCTGCGGCGAGCGGTCAAGATCCTCGACGACGTGGAGGCGGCCGGTCGGGAGGCCCGCCGGATCTCCGACGGTGTGGAAGGGCAACTGACCATCGGCTGCGTCGGATCAGCCACCTACTCGCTGCTGCCGCGGCTGGTGCGGGCACTGGGTGAGGCGCTCCCTGGTATCGAGGTCAATGTCCGCGGCGAGATGCTCGCCCCTGCACAGCTTTCCGCGCTGGCGGCCGGCGACATCGACTTGGCGCTGCTGCGTCCGCCGGTCGACCAGCCCGGCATCGCGACGGTCACGGTGCGTCGTGACCGACTGCTGGTCGCGGTCCCGGCCGGTCACCGGCTCGGCCGTCGTCGTCACGTCCGCGTCCAGGACCTCCGTGACGAGCCGTTCGTCGTGCACGCCGGTCACGGACGCTCGACCATGAGCACGGTGGTGGCCGGCTTGTGCAGTGAGGCCGGTTTCGCGCCGACGGTCCGGCACGAGGTGGCGGAGACCTCGACGCTGGTCACCCTGGTCGCCGCCGGCCTCGGTGTCGCGATCGTGCCCGCGCCGACCGCGGAATTGGAGATCCTCGGTGTGCGGTATGTGCCCTTGTCCCCGGCGTCGCTGACCGTGGACCTGCTGGCCGCTCACGCGACGGCCAACGCACTCCCGTCGCTGCCGCGGGTGCTCGCGCTGCTCGCCGAGGTGGCCAGGGGGTAACCGACTTCCACGTCGTACCCCCGCAGCGGTTCGTACACCGCGAGGTGGTTGCCCACGAAGTCCAGCACGGCGGTCAGCACCGCATCGAGCCACACCGGCCAGACCGGACGCGGTGGGTTACCGAGCGGGAGGACCACGGCCATGGCGGTGCCCGCGGGCGTCTGCACCGGGATCTGCTGGTGGGCATCGCCATAGACGCCGTGCTCGGTGGTCCCGGCGAACATGTCGTTGACCCAACCGGCGGTGATCATGCCGGCGGCGTGCACATTTCGCGGCTGACTGAAGCCGCCGACAACGTACTGTGCGATCTGGAGCAGGAGGTTGCCGCCGGTCATGTAGTCGATGTGCATCCCGCCCTCGAGCCCGACGCCGGTGAACTCGTGCGGCCGAGCCAGCGACATCTTGTCGGCCATGTCGCCGCCGCGGCTCCAGAAGTAACGCTGCGATGAGATCAGGTAGAGCGGCCCATGCGCATCGCCGCTGAGTTTGGCCAGTGCCTCGGACACCAGGCGGGAATTGGCCGGTTCCACGCCGTCGAGCATCACGATGCCGGCCAGGTCGTCGATTGCGCCGTTGTCGACCATGAAGCCCGCCGTGCTGGTGACCATCGTGCCGCCCGCGGAGTGTCCGACCATGACGAACTTGGTCGGCAGGGTGATGTCGTAACCCGCTGCTGTGCTGGCACTTTCGGTCAGCGCGGCGCGGTCGCCGACAAACAGTTCGGCCATCGCCCGATGCATGGTCGACCCGCCCACCCACGCGGCGTCGGGGGCGAAGAAGTTCGACGACAGCGAGGGTGCGACCACGATGCTGTTGGTGCGCTCGGCGAGATCGGCCGCGGTGTAGCTGTACATCGGCGAGCTGGCCAGGAACCCGTGTTGCAGGTAGACCAGTCGCGTGGTGTCGTCGACCGTGTCGGGGAAGTACCAGTCCGCCTGGACGGTGCGGCCCTTACCGATCGGCAGATTCAGCGACGATGTCCGTACCGTCACAGTGCTGTTGGCGGGCAACATGGGCGGACCGTCGATCAGCCGGACCAGTCCCCCAACCAGGTTGAGCACGATGGAGCCGACGACGTTGAGCAGCGTGGCCGGTTTGCGCGGCTCGGACTGCGGTGTCATCCGCAGTGCGGCCACCGCGGTCGTGGTTTCGGCTGCCGCCTCCGCGCGGGCGCGCCGCGGCGCTCGGTCGGTGGCCGTGGTCGTCCGAGCCGTTGCTGCGCCGGCGGGCACGTCGATGGCGGATGATTCGGCGGTCGGTTCGGCTGGTTCGTCGTCCGTTGCCGCAGCGGGCTTTTCGGCGGTCCGGTCAGGTTTTTCGGTCTTCTCCGGTTCGACCGACACGGCCACCGAGCGGCGGGCCTCGGGAAGTGCCTCAGCGAGGTCGGTGACGAGTTCACCGGCGGGCGGATCGTCGTCCGTCTCCGCCGCGCGCACTCAGGGTTGCTCCCGTTCGGTGCGAGCGGTCCGCCGTTGTTCGCGCTGCGCAGCGCGGTTCTCGGCGCGGGCGCGCGGCTGACCACGGTCGGCCGACACACTCGAAGCCCCTTCGGAATCCGCTGCGGCACAGGGAGCCAACCCGACCGTCAAGCCCGACAGCGACGCAGCGAGAACGCCCGCCCCGACGAGAACCGCCACGCCACGCGCCATGAGAATCCCCTCCGCGCCGACACCTAAAATAGACATTTAGGATTGGATGTCTCTTTATAGCGGTCGCCGGCATCGAGCACAAGGTTCCGCTGCGGCATACTTGGGCCTCCGAACCCGCGACAGAGGAGCGCGATGCCCGCACGCCAACCGGCCGCTCGACGCCGCGGGCGTCCGCCGGGCGGTGGGAACACTGCAGAGCAGGCCCGGACGGCGCTGATGGACGCTGCGGAGCGTTCGATACTGCAGCGTGGCTACGCGGCTTCCACGATGGAGGTGATCGCCCGCGAAGCCGGGTACTCGCGCGCCGCGGTCTACCGACACTTCCCCACCCGCCGGCACCTGCTGGAAGCTTCGGTGCACCGCAGGACCCGCCGCGCCCAGGCCGAGATACTCGCCCGGCTACCGGACCACGCCGCGTTCGCCGACATGCTGGTCGAAAGCCTGGTCATCGTTGCCACCGAACTCATTCATGACCCGCTGCTGCAGACACTGTCGGAGTACAGCGAGGAGGGCACCGTCGCACATCTGGTGGCCGGCGATCCGGCCCTGCCCGAGTTGGTACAGCAGCTCGTCTCGGTCCTGCACGACGACGCGGCCGCGGCGCAGCTGCGCCCCGGATTACGTCCGCGCGATGTGGGGCAGTTCCTGATCACCACGGCACTGACGATGCTGTTGGGCATCATCCCGGGCAGTGATGCGCCGGAAACGGCCCGGCGTTATCTGCAGACCTTCGTCCTACCGGCCATTCTCGCCGACCCACCGCAGCCGCGCCCGGTGTTCCCCTAGCTGACTCCGCCGACATCGCGTTCGCCGTGCTGAATTCGCCAGAGACGCGCGCGGATTGCGGTTTCGGCGGGGATGAGGTCAGGTGGCTCGGGCGCGCTGCACGTAGTTCTCCGCCGCGCGGGCGATCGAGTGCTCGGTCGGAGCGGGCCGCCACCCCAGTTCGTGGGTGGCCTTGGCGTGGCTGGCCGGCGAGGTGAACTCCAGCAGGAAGGCGCTCTGGCGGCTCATCGGGATGTCTTTGCGCAGAATCGATCCCGCGATCTCGGACACCCAAGCCACACCGCGCACCACCGCCATCGGGACGCCGAACCGCGGCGCCCGGGCCCCCACGGCCTCCGCGGCAGTGGTGAGCAGCTCGCGATGGGTCATGAACCGCTCGGAGATGATGTAGCGCTCGCCCACCCGCCCACGCACCGCCGCCCGCAGCATCGCGTCGGCCGCGTCGTCGATACCGACGACCTCCGAACCCACCCCGCGGACATAGAACGGCAGCTTGCCCAGCGCGGCCATCTGCACGAACACACCCTGGCGCGGCTGCCAATCCGGCGGGCCGTAGGGGTTGGAGACGTTGCACACGACGACCGGCACACGGCGGTCGGTGGCGTACGACAACGCCAGATCCTCGGCGGCGCGCCGCGACGCGATGTAGTTGCCGGCCCGGTCTGCCCAATTGAAAGCGGTGTCCTCGTCGACCGTCTCGCCGTTCTCGCCGACGGCGATCGTGCCGATGGTGCTGAGGAAGACGAAGCGGTGCAGGTCGGCCTTGACGGCGGCCTCGAGCACGGTCCGCAGGCCCTCGACGTTGGTGGCGAACAGCGGGGCGGGATCGCGCAGTTCGGCGCGGGTGTCGACGATGCAGTAGTAGACGACGTCGCGGTCGGCCATCGCCGCGGCGACCGTCGCGGGGTCGAACGGGTCTCCGTAGCAGCGTTCGACATCGATGTCGTCGATTCCCTTGGTGGAACTGGTCTTCCGCAGCAGGACGCGGACGTCGGCGCCGCCGGCGGCCAGATGGCGCGTGACGCACGCCCCGACGTTGCCGCTGGCGCCCAGCACCAGTGCGCGCTGCCCCGAGACCGTCACGTCCTCATCGCCTGCCATGTCGAGGGATGGTAACGGAGATTGCTACGGTAATGCCGACGGTTCAGCGGACCAGCTGGTTGAGTTCGGCCGCGGACTCCGAGGCGGTGTCGTAGACGCGCACCACGGCCCGGTCGCCGGGCTTGAGGAAGGTGGACGCACCCACCTCGGTGTAGCGGGTGGCGCCGATCCCGATGAGCACGTTGCGGGGATGGCCGGCGGCCACCATCAACGCGCCGACATCTTCGAGCGGGGTGTCCGGTGAGCCCTTCTGGTTGGCCAACCGCTCGACGATCCAGTCGAGCAGCACCTCGCCGTAGTACGAGTAGCCGATGAGCGGGCTGTCGACGCCGTACTCATGCTCCTCGCCGTCACTGAGCAGGTGGCACACCAACCGCATGGTCGCGGTCGGCCCGTCCGGGGTCAGATCGCTGACGTCGAAGAATTCCGCCGACACACCCTTCGAGGACGGTCCCCAGTTCTTCTTGTGACTGATCTTGGGGGCACCCGGGCGCCGGATCGAGCAGTCGTTGAACGCGCCGAGCGCGAACGGCTTGAGCGTCACGACGGTGTCGCCGTCCCACACCACCTCGCAGGCCAGTCCGACCTCGGGCTCGATCTGCAGGTTCAGCGGACCGGAATCCTCCGCGGGTGGGAGCACGATCGCATCGTTGGACAGCGGGAACTCGCCGAGGAACGTGTCCGAGCCCGGGGCGTACCACGGAAAGATGCCCTTCGGCGCTTCCCCCTGACTGGTCACGTTGACGAAATCGGCGGCCTCCCCGGCCTGCTCGAGGTGCCCGGCGAAGTTGCCGGCGACACCGAACCCGAACCAGTCGGTCATCTCGCTGAGGGCGATTTCGATCACAGTCAGCCAGGGTAGTCGAGCGCGGAAGTCAGGCGATCAGGGTGTGAATCGGGTCGACGCCGTACCGGCCGCGGTAGGACACCTCGAAAGCCTCGAGCACGCCAAAGCCCCACCGTGCCGCGACCTCGGCGACCGTGGTTTTCCCCGGATCGCTGCGCTCCAGGTCGCGGTGCGCGTGATACAGCCGGACCCGGCGCACGTAGTCCATCGGCGTGCAGTTGAGGTGCTTGGTGAACATGGCATGCACGGCCGACGGTGCGACGCGCGCGGCGGCGGCGATGTCGGCCACGGAGACGTCGGTGTCGGGATGATCGTCGACGAATGCGATGGCCCGCTCCAGCAACTCCTGACCGGTGTCGCGGATGTCCTGGTCGTCGGTGGCGGTGGCGGTGTTCGGGAACGCGGCCAGCACGCAGCCGGCGACATAGCGCGCCAGCGGGCCGGTGACCAGTGGTTGCTCGAGTGCGTACGGATTGGAGCCGACACCGATCCGCACGTGGGACAACGTGTCGGCCAGATGCCGGTTGGCCTCTGCCGATACGGGTGACATCGACAGCAACGCGACCGGTTCGCCGTCGCATTCGGTTCCCTGGGCCGACACCTCCGACAGCAGCGCACGGTCGATCATGACGACGTCGTAGCGCGCCCGGTCGATGTGGCCGGCGATGCGTTGCCCGGCCCGGCCGCCGAAGGCGATCACCGAACCGGCGCCGTGCAATTCGAGGTCGTGGCCGGGCAGGTGCCCGCCGAGCACCCCGGAACGCACCCGGCAGATCATCACCGCGTCGATCGGGTCCATGTCGGCGGCCAACCGGAAAGTGAACTCGGCGTCGTCGATCGTCAAGGGACCGATCTGGCGGCGGAAGACCCGGGTGCGCGACGGCGCGTTCTCGGGTGCCTTCATCAGGCGCATCGACGAGTAGAAGGTGCTCAGCGCCGCTTCGGCCGCTCCGACGTCATCGGCGTCGACGAGGACGGTTTCGGCCATGACCACCCTCCTGAAATTCCGGCCGCGGCACGGACACTCTTGATCTTCGCCGTCGATTATGCCTGCTGGGGAGTTTGCTCGGCTAATTTTGACGCGCGGTATATGAGGACGCGACAGCACAGAAGTCGGCTTTTCGGGCGCGGACAACAGCAAAGTTCACCGAGCGGTCTTGTATACCTATGGTGTGGACGACAACACCGACGGAGGCGACGCAGCCGACCCCGACAGTGGGCTGAGCGCCGAATTCTCGATCGACCAGCGGGTTCGCGTGCGACCAGACACCCCGGACGAGAAACGGGGCGTGATCGTCGAGGACTTCGGGGCCGACGCGGGGTACCCGGTCGAAGTCGGCGAGACGCGCATCGTCGATCCCAGCCGCCGCTGGGCGGTCGCCCTCGACGACGGCGGGCTGGAGTTCGTCGACACCGACGACCTCGCTGCCGAGGCCGACGCCGACTGACTTCCGGTGCCACTGGCGTCGGAACTAGGCTGAGGCGAGCGCCGCTGCTGCGTGCGCACACGACTCCGGGAGGTACGTTCCATGGGCACCTACGCCGTCACCGGCGCGGCATCGGGCATGGGCGCGGCGACGGCGGAACGGCTACGGGCCGCCGGCCACCGCGTGATCAGCGTCGACATCAAAGAGGCCGACGTCGTTGCCGACCTGTCCACCGACAGCGGACGACGCGAGGCATCGCTGCGGGTGCTCACCGCGGCTGAAGGTCGCCTCGACGGTGCCGTGCTGGCCGCCGGAATCGGACCGAACCCCGGCCCGAACGTCGGGCGGATCGGAGCGGTCAACTACCTCGGATCCGTGGAGCTGCTGCAGCGGTGGCAACCGGCCCTGGCCGCCGCGGGCAACGCCAAGGTCGTGGTGATCTCCAGCAACTCGACGTCCACCACCCCGCTGGTACCGGCGCGTGCGGTGCGCGCGCTCCTCGCCGGTGACGTCGCACGAGCCGAACGGGCGGTGCGCCTCTACGGACCCGCACGCCCGGCGATGATGTACGCGGCGTCGAAGATCGCGCTCACACGATGGGTGCGACGTCACGCCGTCCGATCCGACTGGGCGGGCGCGGGCATCCGGCTCAACGCGCTGGCACCGGGCGCCATCCTGACGCCGCTCCTGGAACAGCAACTGGCCGATCCTCAGCAGAGCAAGGCCGTCCGCCGCTTCCCGGTTCCCGTCGGAGGCTTCGGAGATGCCGACCAGCTGGCCGAGTGGGTGTGCTTCATGCTCTCCGATGCCGCCGAATTCCTGTGCGGCAGCCTTGTTTTCGTCGACGGCGGCACCGATGCGTATTTCCGCCCCGACGACTGGCCGCGGCCGGTCCCGGCCCGGCAGCTGGTGGGCTACCTGCGCCGCTTCCTGCGCCCCTAGACCGGTGGGAGCCCGCACATGACCTCCGCCGGCCGGCGCTCCCCCGGTCGGCCGCGCGATTCGTCGATCGACGAGCGGGTGTTGACGCTCACCCGCGAGTTGCTGCTGGAGGTCGGGTGGGACGAGCTGAGTCTGCGGTTGGTCGCCACCCGCGCCGGTGTGGGCCGGGCCAGCCTCAGCCGCCGATGGAAGTCGAAGGCGGAGTTGGTGTTACATGCGATCCTCGGCGAATCCCCGGACATGGGCCCGTTCTCGGGTACCGACGTGCGCGGCTGGATCGAGTGGGTGGTCCGCGGCAGCCACGAACTGTTCGACCGGCCGGACGTGCGTGCCGCGGTGCCCGGGCTGATGCTGGCCCTGGCCGAGAGCAGCGAGTTGCGCACAGCGCTGTGGGCCACCTTCAGCGGTCCCGCCGTGGATCTCTACGTCACCCATGTCGAGGCGACGACCGACGCACAGCGTCGACGTGCCGCGCTCGAGGCGCGGGCGCTGCTGACGATGGCGGCGGGCGCGGCACTGTTCTCGGCGACCATCGCCGACGAAACCGGAGAGGCCGAGCAGTTACGCGCGAAGATCACCCAGCTGCTCACCACTGCCGTGAGCTAGCTGAAAACGGACCGACTCGACGATGGTGTCGCGCGGATCCCGCCAGGTGATGCCGAGGTCGGTGGTGGTGATCTTGTCGTCGGTCGGGGTCGCCGAGGTGAGCAACCACGCCGCCTCGTAGCTCAGGCCGTCGGTCAGCGGCAGGAAGCGGCCGGCGGCGTCGGCGAACCGGCCGAAGGTGCGCAGGGCGCCCGGTGCGATCCGCACCCGTCGCACCCGCCGTCCCAGACCGCGCTCGAGCGCGTCGATCATCTCGTCGAACGTCAGCAGGTGGCCGCCGCAGACGTAGCGGTGCGGGCCGCGGCCCGGCTGCATCAGCCGGGCGTGCACGTCGGCGACGTCGCGCACGTCGACCATCTGCATGCCGCCGCGCACGCTCGGTGCCACGCCGGCGCGCAGGATCGGCGCCCAGCCGCGTTCGGTGACGCCGACGACGGTGTGGAACGGCGGCCCGACGACGCTGGACGGGTAGGTCACCACCACCGGCGCACCGGCATCCTGCAGGCGGCGGGCCACACGGTCGGCGTAGCCCTTGGTCTTGGCGTACGCGCTGCGCCCGGGCGCGGTCGGGCTGTCGGCGGAGATCACGCCGTCCGGCGGCGGGAACAGCGCGCTGTAGCTGCTGACCGAGACCACGGGGTCCAGGCCCGCCTCGACGGCGCGGGTCAGGATCGCTTCGGTGGCGTGGGCGTTGATCTGCCACATCAGGGCGGCCTGGCGCTCACTGGTGCCGACGACGCCGGCCGCGTGCAAGACCGCGTCGACGTCGCGCAGCAACTCTGTCACGGTCGCTTCGCCGCGCACGTCGCCGACGAGGACGTCGACACGACCCAGCGCGCCCAGCTCGGTGACCACGCGGCTGTCCGTTTCGTGGGGCAGGGCCAACAACTTGACGTCATGGCCGGCTTCGAGCAGTGCCCGCACGGTATGCGCGCCCAGATAGCCGGTGCCGCCGGTGACCGCGATGCGCACGACCGTCGCCTCCTTCTGTTCCGAGGCGCCCACATTACGATGCCATTGGCATCGGAACAAGTCGCCGACCGGTCGGTGGTTTAGTGGGTCGGGTGGACCTGAGCGTGCCGACCGGCCTGGCCGACGACCCGGACGCACTGTTCGCCACCTACAGCGACTGGGCTGCCGCACAGGGCACCACGCTGTATCCGGCGCAGGAAGAAGCGCTGATCGAACTGCTCAGCGGCTCGCATGTGGTGCTGGCGACGCCGACCGGCTCCGGCAAGTCCCTGGTCGCCACCGGCGCCATCTACGCCGCGCTGGCCGCGGGTCGGCGAAGCTACTACACCGCCCCGATCAAGGCGCTGGTGAGCGAGAAGTTCTTCGCGCTGTGCGCCGTGTTCGGCGCAGACAACGTCGGGATGCTGACCGGCGATGCGGCGGTCAACGCCGACGCCCCCGTGATCACCTGCACCGCCGAGGTGCTGGCCAACATCGCGCTGCGCGGGGCCGAAGACACCACCGCCGAGGCGACGGTCGTGATGGACGAGTTCCACTTCTACGGCGACCCGGACCGGGGGTGGGCATGGCAGGTCCCGCTGCTCGAACTGCCGCGCGCCCAGTTCCTTTTGATGTCAGCCACTCTCGGCGACGTCACGACACTGCGCGCGGACCTGACCCGGCGTACCGGCCGTCCCACGACGCTGGTGGCCAACGCGGTGCGGCCGGTCCCGCTGTTCTACTCCTACGCCACCACCCCGATGCACGAGACCATCGGCGATCTGCTCGACACCGGGCAGGCTCCGATCTACGTCGTGCACTTCACCCAGGCCGCTGCACTGGAACGCGCGCAGGCGCTGATGAGCGTCAACGTCAGCAGCAAGGAGGACAAGGCCGCGATCCGCGACACGATCGGCGACTTCCGGTTCTCGTCGGCGTTCGGAAACACGTTGTCGCGGTTGGTCCGTCACGGCATCGGCGTGCACCATGCCGGCATGCTGCCCAAATATCGGCGCCTGGTCGAGCAGCTCGCGCAGGCCGGTCTGCTCAAGGTCATCTGCGGCACCGACACCCTCGGGGTCGGCATCAACGTGCCGATCCGCACCGTGGTGTTCTCGGCCCTGTCGAAGTACGACGGCACCCGGATGCGGCTGCTCAACGCACGCGAGTTCCATCAGATCGCCGGCCGAGCGGGTCGGGCCGGTTTCGACACCGCGGGCACCGTGGTCGTGCAAGCGCCCGACCACGAGGTGGAGAACCTCAAGCAGTTCGCCAAAGTCGCCGACGACCCGAAGAAGCGCCGGAAACTGGTGCGGCGCAAGGCCCCCGAAGGCATGGTGCCGTGGGGTGAGGCCACCATGACCAAACTGGTGGACGCCACGCCGGAGCCGCTGAACAGCAGAATGCGGGTGTCGACGGCGATGATCCTGGATGTGGTGGCCAGGGCTGACGAAGCAAACGGTGACCCCTGCATCGCGATGCGCCGCTTGCTGACCGACAACCATGAACCCCGCAAGCGCCAATTGGCGCTCATCCGCGAGGCGGTGGGCATCGCCCGTTCGCTCCTGCAGGCCGGGGTGATGGAACGCGTCGACGGGCCGACGGGCCGGGCCTATCGGCTGACCGTCGACCTTCCGCCGGATTTCGCTCTGTACCAACCCCTTTCGACGTTCGCGTTGGCCGCGATCGAGCTGCTGGATCCCTCGTCGGAGAGCTATGCGCTCGACGTGGTGTCGGTGATCGAGTCGACGCTGGAGGACCCGCGTCAGATCCTGGCCGCGCAGCTGAAGAAGGCGCGCGGGGAGGCGGTGGCCGAGATGAAGGCCGAGGGCATCGAGTACGACGAACGCATCGCATTGCTCGACGACATCACCTATCCGCAGCCGTTGGCCGAGCTGCTCGAGCAGGCCTTCGACGTGTACCGCCGCAGCAACCCGTGGGCCGGTGACACGCACCCGGCACCGAAGTCGGTGGTGCGTGAGATGTGGGAGAGGGCAAGCACTTTCCAGGAGTACGTGAGCCTGTACGGGTTGACCCGCTCCGAGGGGGCGGTGCTGCGCTATCTGTCGGATGCGGTCAAGGCGTTGCGCTCAGGAGTGCCTGCCGCCGCCCGCACCGAGGAGTTGGCCGACATCGTCGAGTGGCTCGGCGAACTGGTGCGCCAGGTGGACTCCAGCCTGCTCGACGAGTGGGAACAGCTGACCAGTCCGCAACCGGAGGTCGCGGCGGTCACCGTGCCGACCCGGCCGCGACCGCTGACCGGCAACGAGCGCGCGTTCACCGCGATGGTCCGCAATGCGCTGTTCCGCCGGGTCGAGTTGTTCGCCCGGCAGCGGTGGGAGGAGCTCGGCGAGCTGGACGGCGACGCGGGCTGGTCGGCCCAGCGCTGGCACGACGTGGGTGCGGAGTACTTCGCCGAGCATGCCGACGTCGGGACCGGCCCGGACGCCCGCGGGCCCGCGCTGCTGATCTTCGACCGCGGCGACCACGTGTGGCGGGTGCGCCAGATCCTGGACGACCCGGCCGGTGACCACGACTGGGGCTTCGAGGTGGAGGTCGACCTCGCGGCCTCCGATGAGGCGGGGGTCGCGGTGGTCCGGATGGTCGACGCCGGCCGGATGGACTGACGCGGGCCCGCTCGGGGTATCCAGCCACGACCCCACCAGGTCGGGACCGAAGGAGTGGCGATGGCCGACAAGAAAGACGACGACGCGAAGACCGAAGAGCCGCAGGGCGGCCGTCCCGGGCCGGAGGATCACGGCCGCGACGGCGGCATGGCCACCCGCGAGCTGGCCCCGGAACTCACCGAACCCGAGGACTGATCGCGCCCGCAGACCACCGCCGAAATTGCATTCCACGCGCGTCAAACCGCAGGTTGACGCGCGTGGAATGCAAGTTCGGCGGGAATTGGGGTCAGCGGCGGCGCAGCCAGATCACCACGGCGATCGCAGCCACCGCCGCGACGACCGCGCCCACCGGGATGGCGGGTTTGGCCTTGGCGGTGACCACCGCGTCGTGGCCCCGTTGCGCGACGGCCTCTTTGGTGTCGGAGACCTTCTGCTGGGCGCGGCCTTTGACGTCGAGCTTGTCCGACAGCGCGCTCACGGTGTCGGAGAGCTCCTCGCGGGTGCGCTCGATGTCGGCCTGGATCTCGTCGACGCCCGCGTCCGGGCCCGGCTCGGGCCGCTGGTCAGCGTCGGCCATGGCGGGCCTCCTTGATCTCGGTGACGTCACGCTTGACGGACTCCACGGACTCGGCGGCCGGCGGCGGCACCTGCTCCACCTGCTTCTTGCTCACCAGCGCGGCGATGCCCGCCGCGACGAACAGCACGGCGGCGACGATCACCGCGGCCGCCCACACCGGCAGCACCAGCGACAACGCCGCGACCGCCGCCGCGATCAGCGTGGCCAGGCCCAACACCGCCAGCAATCCGGCCGCGCCGATGAGTCCGGCGCCGACGCCCGCGTGCTTGATCGACTGCTGCAGTTCTTTCTGCGCCAACTTCATCTCGTCGCGGACCAGGCGCGACGTCTGTGCGGACAGCTGGGTCATCAACTCCCCGACACTGGGTTCGGCCCTGTGGTCGGCCGTCGGATTCGCCATGTCATTCGCCATGTCGTTGCCTCCTGATCGGCAGGTCTACCCGCGTCGGATGCCCGTTGTGGTCTGGGACAAACCACGGAACCGACCAACGGAGCCACTCGTTGACTCCCCATGACCCGCCGGACCCCGACCGCTCTGGCCGACCGGCTCCTCGACATCAAGCGGATCTACCACGAGCCGGGCATCGACCGGTTCGGCCGCGGCGCTCAGGTGCTCGCGCGGTTCCCCGACGCCGAGCGGATCGAAGTGCCGTCCCACCAGGCGATTCCGGGGCTGTACGGCAATGCCGGCAACGTCGAGGACTGGGTGCGGATCAAGCGCGAGGTGCTGGTGCTCGGCGAGAAGAAGAGCCTGTCCGCGCGCCGCAACGAACGCTCCAGCGACTGGATCGCGCCGTCGACGGCCAACGGCTGCGCGATGGCGTGCTCGTACTGCTACGTGCCACGGCGCAAGGGCTACGCGAACCCCATCACCGTCTTCGCGAACATCGAACGCATCACCGGATACCTGGAACGCCACGCCGCGCGCCAAGGCGTCAAACCCGAACCGAACCAGTGCGACCCGACCGCGTGGGTCTATGACATCGGGGAGAACAGCGACTGCTCGGCCGACGCGATGGTCAGTGACAACGTCGCCGACCTCGTCGCGCTGTTCGCCCGCCTGCCCAATGCCAAAGCCAGCTTCGCGACCAAGCTCGTCAACCCGGCGCTGCTCGACTACGAGCCGCGCGGCGGCACCCGCGTGCGCTTCAGCCTGATGCCCGAACCGACGTCCCGCGTCGTCGACGTCCGTACCTCGAAGATCAGCGACCGCATCGCCGCGCTCGACGACTTCGTCGAGGCCGGCTACGAGGTGCACCTGAACTTCAGCCCGGTCGTGGTGCACGAGACCTGGCTGGCCGACTGGGCCGAGCTCCTGCAGCAGATCGCCGACGGCACCACCGCGCGCACCAGGCGTCAGCTGGCGGCCGAGATCATCTTCCTGACCCACAACGAGGCACTGCACGAGGTCAACCTCGGCTGGCACCCGACCGGCGAACAGTTGCTGTGGCGGCCGGATCTGCAGCAGGTCAAGCGCAGCCAGAGCGGCCAGTGGAACGTCCGCTACAAGACGTCGTGGAAAGGCCGCTGGGTGGCGCAGCTCAGCGACCTCATCGCCGAGACCCTCCCGGACTGCCGCATCCGATACGCGTTCTGAAGGAGTTTCGTCGCCTTTGCCAGCGGGCATCGAAGTGGGGTGCTGACTGCTGTTCTGTTCGGCGCCGCGGCCTCGAGTTCGTTGTTGATCGGCAGCGCCATCGGCGCGCGGTGGAGTCCACCTCGGTGGCTCACCGGAATCCTGCTGGCCTTCGCCAGCGGCGCGCTGATCTCGGCGTTGGCGTTCGAGCTCTTCGAGGACGCCTATCACATGGGCGGGGCGCTGCGCTCGGGCCTGGGCCTGATCGCCGGCGCGGCGACGTTCGTCATCACCGACAGCCTGCTGGACCGCTACGTCGCCGGCTCGGCCAGTCCGGACGAGCGGGAGGTGACCTCCGCCGGGTCCCGGGGCGGAGTCGGGCTGGCCCTGCTCGCAGCCGTGACCCTCGACGGCGTACCGGAGAACATGGCCCTCGGCGTATCTCTGGTCGGCGGGGCGTCGCTGTCGCTGCTCGTCGCGATCTTCTTCTCCAACATGCCCGAGTCCCTGGTCGGGGCGGTGTCCATGCGCGAGTCGGGCACCAAGCCCGCCACCGTGATGTTGACCTGGACCGTTTGCGCGGCGTTGCTGGCGGTGGCGGTCGTGGTCGGCCGGACGGTCGCCGCCGACATGAGCGATCCGGTGCTCGCGTTGGCGTTGTCCTTCGCCGGCGGAGCAGTCTTGGCCTCGCTGGCCGACACGTTGATGCCGGAGGCGTTCGAGCACGGGCGCCCGCTCAACGCGTTCGCCACTGCCGCCGGCTTCTTCCTGTCCTTCGTGCTCGCCGGCTGAGCGGCCCGACGGTTTCGCCGCGCGTGCCGCGGGGCATCAACGCGACATGCAGTACCAGACGGCTTCCGCGCTCCCCCCGCCCCGACGTCGCCGGCCCGGCGCCCTGATCGGCGCTTTCCTGGCCGGGCTCGCCACCGGCGCGCTGACGAAATCCAACCGCTCCCGCAGCGCACCAGCACAGTTGCCTCCGACGTCGCCGACGTCGCCGGCCCGTGACGACGGGCGCATCGAGCCTGACGAGCCGGCTGATCCGAATGACAAGAACGATTCCGTGCCGCCGCCGGACGACCCGGTCAAGCCGCAGTCCCCGACCGACCTGACCCGCCCCTCGACCGTCTTCGTGCTGCGCCGGACCGTCGGCGAGTTCAGCCGCGACCAGTGCATGGATCTGGCGGCTGCGCTGACGTACTACACGGTGTTGTCGCTGTTTCCCGCGCTCGTCGTGGTGATCTCGCTGCTCGGTGTGGTCGGTCAGGATCAGCGCACCGTGGACGCGATCCTGCAGATCGTCGACGACGTCAGTCCCGGCGCGGCCGTCGACACCCTGCGCCAGCCGATCGAGCAGATCGTCAACCAGCCCGCAGCCGGGCTGACGTTGATCATCGGCATTCTGGGCGCCCTGTGGTCAGCTTCCGGGTTCGTCGGCGCGTTCGGCCGTGCGATGAACCGCATCTACGAGGTCGAGGAGGGCCGGCCCGCGGTCAAGCTGCGTGTGCAGCAGCTCCTGATCACCTTCGCCGGGCTGGTCATCGTCGCAGCCGTCGCGTTCCTGCTCGCGGTCAGCGGACCGGTGGCCGAGGCGATCGGCGGCTACATCGGCCTGGGCTCGACGGGGCTGACCGTGTGGAACATCGCGCGGTGGCCGGTGGTGCTGATCCTGGTCGTGCTCGGTGTCGCGATGCTCTACCGGGTCAGCCCCAACGTGAAGCAACCCAAGTTCCGGTGGATCAGTGTCGGGGCGGCCGTGGCGATCGTGACGTGGGTGGTCGCGTCGCTGGGGTTCGGCTTCTACGTCGCGAACTTCGGCAGCTACGACCGCACGTTCGGCGCGTTGGCCGGTGTCATCGTGTTCCTGCTGTGGATCTGGATCACCAACCTGGCGTTGCTGTTCGGCGCGGAGATCGATGCCGAACTCGAGCGGGGACGCCAGTTGCAGGCCGGCATACCGGCCGAGGAGACGCTCCAGCTGCCGCTGCGCGACACCACCGCGATCGACAAGGTCAAAGAACAGGGCCGCAAGGACCGCGCGCGCGGCCGGCTGCTGCGGCGGTCCCGCGGGCGCCGCGGCTGACCGTCACCGCCTGGCGCCGACCGTTTCGGAGTCGCTGTGGGCGACCTGCTCGATCTGCCGACCCTCGATGTCGACGTCGGGCAGGATGCGGTCCAGCCAGTTCGGCAGGTACCACGCCCGCTCACCGAGCAGCGCCATCAACGCCGGGATCGCCGTCATCCGGACCAGGAACGCGTCGAACAGCACCGCCGCGGCCATCGCAAAGCCGACCGACTTGGCCACGGTTTCCGGTGACAGCATGAACGCCGCGAACACCGAGATCATGATCACCGCGGCCGCGGTCACCACTCGGGCGCCGTGCCGGAACCCCACCCGGACCGCGTCCAGCGCACCCTCCCGGGTCTGCGGGCCGTGGATGTACGCCTCGCGCATGCGAGTCACCAGGAACACCTGGTAATCCATCGCCAAGCCGAACACGATGCCGATCAGGAACACCGGCAGGAAGCTGATGATCGGTCCCGGATCGTCGACGATGCCGAACCACCCCAGCTGGAACACCGCGACGGTGGCGCCGAAGGTCGCGCCGATCGAGAGCAGGAAGCCGAGCGTCGCGGTCAGCGGCACCAGCAGCGAGCGGAACACCACCATCAGCACCAGGTAGGCCAGGCCCACGATCACCGCCAGGTACGGCAACAGCGACTTCAGCAGGGCTTCGGACAGGTCGGCCAACACCGCGGTCTGGCCGGTGACCCCGAACTCGATGCCCGTGCGCTCGGTGAACCCGGCCTCCAGGTCCCGGATCTGGTGCACCAGGTCCTGCGTCGCCACACTGGTCGGGCCGCTCTGCGGGATCACCGTGATCAGCGCACCGGAGCCGTCGGCGTTGGGTTGGGGCGGAGTGACGAGCGCGACGTCGTCCTGCTCTCCGATGGCGCCGGCCAGCTCGCGGTACGCCGCGGCCGGATCGGAGGCGTCGGCGGCGTCGACGACCACCACCAGCGGACCCAGCACGCCTTCGCCGAAGCCCTCACCGATCAGCTCGACGGCACGCTTCTGATCGGCCGGCGTGAAGTCCATCCCGAGTTCGAGCTTGGTGACCGGCAGCGCGACCACCCCGAGCGCGACGACCGCGCCGACGAGAATCGCGACCGGGTGAGCGACGACCAGCTTCGCCCACCGGGCCCCGCGGGACGTGTCGTTGTCCCCGGCGGTGGGATGCAGACCCGGCACCCGCACGGCGAACACCCGGCCGCCGAACCAGCCCAGCAGCGCGGGCAGCAGCGTCGTCGCCACCAGCACGGCGATCACGACGGTGACCGCGGCGGTGTAGCCCATCACCGACAGGAACGGAATGTTGACCACCCGCAGCGCGACCAGCGCGATCACCACGGTCAGCCCCGCGAACACCACCGACGACCCGGCGGTGCCGACCGCCATGCCGACGGCGTGGGCGCGGTCGTCGGTGTCATCGAGCGCGCTTCGGTAGCGCGACATGATGAACAACGAGTAGTCGATCGACACCGCGATGCCGATCATCGACGCGATCAGCAGCGCGGAGGTGTCCATGTTGACGAACGCGGTCGCACCCGTGATCAGTGCGACCGACGTGCCCACCCCGACGATCGCGGTGATGATCGGCACCGTCGCGGCGACCACCGAAGCGAACGCGATGATCATCACGATCAGCGCGACACCGAAACCCATGGCCTCGCTGAGACCCTGCTGCGGCGGCTGACCGTTGAACAGTGTGCCGGTGGCCTCCACGGTCAGTCCGCCGTCCCGGCCGACCTGCAGTGCCTGGCTGAACGCGTCCACCGTCTCGGCGCCGATGTCGGTGAACGCCTGGTCGAACGGCACGTCGAGGTACGCGATCGTGCGGTCGGGATTGACCTGGGCCGCCATCGGCGGCGCGGTGACCGGGTTGACGACGGCCTGCGGCGCCGCGAGGTGGTCGAGCTCGCGCAGCTGCGCGACCAGCGCGTCCATCGCCGCGGTGGACGCCGGGCTGTCCAGCCGTTCCCCCGGGGGCGCCTGCACCACCACCTTGGCCGCGGCCATCTGGTCGGCGTCGCCCTGGCCGGGGAAGTGCTCCTCCAGCATCGCGGCCGCGCGCTCGGTCTCGGTGCCCGGCAGGGAGAAGTCCATCTGGTACGGCTTGGCCAGCAGCGTCGAGGCCCCGGCGGCGAACAGCACCAGCACCCACACCGCGAGCGTGAGCAGTCGGTGACCGAACGCGAACCGCCCGATCCTGTAGAGCACTGCCGACATCGCCGCACCAGCCTTTCGGAACACGAGTTGCCGGGCTGATTCACCCCGCGGAGACCGTCGAAACCTCAGGCCGCCGGTCGGCGTGACGGCGCTGGACAGCGGGTATCCCAGCGCAGCGGCGCTGGGCCGTGTGGGTGGAGGTCGCGATGCTGAAGTGGCTGGACCGGCTGCAGCAGCGCAGTCGCGCGGCCGGGTTCGTCATCGCGGTGATCTACAAGTACGTCGACGACCAGGCCAATTACCTCGCCGCGCTGATCACCTACTACGCGTTCGTGTCGCTGTTCCCGCTGCTGCTTCTGCTGACCACGCTGCTGGGCGTGGTGTTGTGGAACCGGCCCGAGTGGCGGGCCAGCATCCTCGACTCGGCTCTGAGCCAGTTCCCGTTGCTCGGCGACCAGCTCAACCAGCCCGAGGCGCTCAGCGGCGGCACCACCGCGGTGGTCATCGGCATCGTCGGCGCACTGTACGGCGGGCTGGGGGTCGGGCAGGCGTTGCAGAACGCGATGGACAGCGTGTGGTCGGTTCCGCGGTTCGTGCGCCGCGACCCGCTGCGCGCCCGCCTGCACAGCCTGCTGCTGCTGATGGCGCTGGGCTCGTCGCTGATCGGGACGACGATGCTCACGGCGTTGGGCCGCAACTGGTCCGGGCTCGGGGTGCTGGGCACCGCCGCGGTGGTCGCCGCGTCGATCACCCTGAACACGGTGGTGTGCATCGTCGCGTTCCGGGTCACCACGGTGCGTTCGCTGACGGTGGCGCAGGTGCTGCCCGGCGCGGTGCTGGCCGCGGTGGTCTGGCAGATGCTGCAGTGGTTCGGCGCGGCGTACGTGGCCCGGGTGGTCGCGTCGGCCAGCGTCACCAACAGTGTGTTCGCGATCGTGCTCGGCATGCTGGCCTTCCTGTACCTGGTGTCGACGGCGCTGATGGTGTGCGCCGAGATCAACGTGGTTCGCGTCGACCGGCTGCATCCGCGCGCGCTGTTGACGCCGTTCACCGACAACGTCGAGCTCACCGACGCCGACCGCAAGGCCTATGCCGGGCAGGCAGAAGCCCAGCGCGCCAAGAGCTTCCAGCAGGTGGACGTGAGTTTCGACGACTCCGACGACGACCCCGACACCGGTCCCCGTTGAGGTCGCGTTTGCTGGCCGGAGAACCCGGGTACCGCCGGTGTATTCCGTTGAAAGGAGCCCACTTCCGTGAGCGTCACAGGTCGAGCTCGTTCCCTGACCCGCAAGGGGCTGAAGATCCAGCGTCGCGTCGCGCTGGCCCAGATGTTGTTCTGGCCCACCGTGCTGACCGCGGCCGGCGCGGTCGGCGCCGGGGTGCTGCTGGCACGACGACGCGACCTCGCGCACAGCCCAGCCTCCGTCGTGGGGTGACCCACCCATGCGCATCGTCGTCACCGGCGCGTCCGGCAATGTCGGCACCGCCCTGCTGCGCCGGCTGACCCGGCAGCGCGGCGTCCACGACGTCGTGGGCGTGGTGCGCCGTCCGCCTCCGCCGACCGGCGTGTACGAGCACGTGCACTGGCGCAGCATCGACCTGGCCGCCGACAACGCCGCCGACCAACTCCGGCCGGTGTTCGACGGCGCCGACGCCGTGGTCCACCTGGCCTGGGGTTTCCAGCCGACCCGCAACATCGCCTACCTGGAGCGGATCGGGGTGGGCGGCACCGCGGCGGTCCTGGAGGCCGCGCACGCCACCTCGGTCGGTCATCTGCTGCACATGTCGTCGGTGGGCGCCTACGCCGCCGGCAGCTACTGCACGCCCGTCGACGAGTCCTGGCCCACCTCGGGTATCCCGTCGTCGCCCTACAGCCGCCACAAATCCGCCGCCGAGGCGCTTCTGGACAACTACGAGAGTGCGCACGCCGACAGCGGTGTGCCGATCACCCGGATGCGACCCGGCTTCATCGTGCAACGCGCCGCGGCCAGCGGACTCATGCGCTACGCGCTGCCCGGCTACGTGCCGATGCTCGCGGTGCCACTGCTGCCGGTGCTGCCGCTGGACCGCGACCTGTGCATCCCGCTGGTCCACGCCGACGACGTCGCCGCCGCCTACGCCAGCGCCATCGAACGCAAGGCCACCGGCGCGTTCAACCTCGCTGCCGACCCGCCGATCACCCGCGCCGACGTCGCGAAGCTGATGCACGCCAAGGCGATTCACGTGCCGTCCGGTGTACTGGGCACGCTGGTGGACCTCAGCTGGCGGACCCGTCTGCAGCCCATCGACCGGGGCTGGCTCGACATGGCGTTCACGGTGCCGCTGCTGAACTGTGCGCGTGCCCGCGCCGAACTGGATTGGCATCCCAGCTGGTCATCGGTGGCAGCGCTGTCCGATGTGCTGACCGGTGTCGCGCAGCAGGCGCACACCGACAGCCCTCCGCTGCGCCGTCGCTCCCTGCTCGAACAGCTGCGCCGCGACCTCACCGACGGTCTGCTGACCACGCGTCACCTGCCGTGACGGACAGCGCCGCGGCCGGCGAAGACGTCGTGATCATCGGCGCCGGGCCGACCGGTCTGGCGGTGGCCCGTCAACTCGGGCAGCACGGCATCGACGCGCTGATCCTGGACCGTGCCGACGCCCCCGCGTCGGCCTGGCGCACCCGATACGACGGGTTCCGGCTGAACACGTGTGGTTTCTGGTCGCACCTGCCGGGACAGCCGATCCCGGTGCGGCACGGTCGATGGCCGGGCCGCGACGAGATGATCGCGTACTTCGACGACTACGTCCGGCGTCAGCGGTTGCGGCTGCGACTCGGTGTGAACGTCACCCGCCTGGAGCGCGACGGAGCGCGGTGGCGCCTCGAGACTGACGCCGAAACCTGTTACGCGTCAGCGGTATTGGTTGCCACAGGTAACTACCACACTCCCTGGGTGCCGCCGTGGGACGGCAGCGACGGGTTCACCGGGGATCTGCTGCACTCGGCGGAGTACCGAAACGCCGAAGCGTTCACCGGCTGCGACGTGCTGGTGGTGGGGTCGGGCAACTCGGCCACCGAGATCGCGCTGCAACTCAGCGACGGCGTCGCGCGCCGCGTCGCGATGTCGGTGCGCACACCGCCACATCTGGTGCCACGCTCGGCCGCCGGCCTGCCCGTCGACGCGCTGAGCCCGGTGTTCCGCCGACTGCCGGTCCCGGTCCTCGACCGCGCGGCGGACCTGATGCAGCGATTGTGGTTCGGCGACCTGAGCGGGTACGGCCTGCCGCGCCCCGGCCGAGGCCTCTACAGCGCGCTGCTGCGCGAGCACCGCATTCCCACCATCGGCGACCGCCTGGTACCTCGGGTCAAGACCGGACGCGTCGAGATCGTCGCGGCGGTGACCGGCTTCGACGGCCCCCGCGTCCTGCTCGCCGACGGCAGCGAGGTACGTCCCGACGTCGTCATCGCCGCAACCGGCTATCAACGGGGACTCGAACCGGTGGTCGGCCACCTCGGTGTGCTGACCGGCCACGGCCTGCCGGTCAGCAACGGAACACGCAGCGCCGCGGCGGGTCTGTGGTTTCTGGGCTATGCCGAGCCGCTGATCGGACCCCTGCGCGCATTGCGGCACCAGGCCGGGCCGGTGGCCCGGGAGATGGCCGCGTACCTGACCTCGATCACGGCGCCGGCGCCGGAACCCCGAACGCAAGCAACGCCACGTCGTCGTCGACGAGGGACCCCAGATCGGCGAGCAACCGCACCAACGCGGCGATGATGTCGTCGGCCGACGACGGAGCGTGGTCGGCGACGAAACGCAGCAGACCGCCGTCGTCGTCGAATCGGGCCGTCCCCGCTCCGGTGCGCGCCTCGGTCAACCCGTCGGTGTAGAGCAACAGGGTGTCGCCGGGCCGCAGCACCAGCTGCGCTTCGACGAACGATGCCGCCGCGGTGATGCCGACGGCCTGCCCGCCCCGGGTGTCGACCTCGACGACCTCCCCGTCTACCCGCAGCAGCAGCGCCGGGGGATGCCCGCCGCTGGCCAACCGCACCTCCACCCCGTTGTCGGTCAGCCGCAGCGTCCCCACGATCACCGTCGTGAGCACGAGCCCTTCGTCGATGGCTTGCTGCAGCAGCACCGTGTTCAACGTGTGCAGCACCAGCGCGGGGTCGTCGTCGACGACCGCGGCCGCCCGCAGGGTGTACCGCGTCAGCGACGTCAGCATGGCCGCCGACGCGCCTTTGCCGACGACGTCGCCGAGGAAGAAGCCGTACAGGTCCGCGGCCAGCGGGTAGACGTCGTAGAAGTCGCCGGTCACGTCGTCGGACGCGGCGTGGTAGTGCGCAACGGCCTCGACCCCGGCCGGAGCCGACACCGACGGCGGCAGCAGGGACCGTTGCAGGGTCGCGGCCAGCTCTTCGGCGCGGCGCCGCTCGGCCAGCAGTTCACGCTCGTAGGAGTGCCGACCGCGGGCATCGTGCAGAGCCATCCGGATCAGCGGGGCGGAGCCGGCGGTGAGATCCAGGTTGGCGCTGATCAACACCGCGAACCGGGACCGGTCCGTCGCGACCAGGTCGACGGCGAACTCTGAGACGCGCCCGTTGATCTTCAGTAGCGGTGCGAAGTGGGTCTCGTAGTGGATGCGCCCGCCGGCGCTGAACAATTCGGTGAACGACCGGCCCAGCAGGTCCTCGGGGCGGCACCGCAACCACTCGGCCAGGGTGCGGTTGACCGCGACGATACGGCGGTCCGATGTCGCACTCAGCAGCCCGCACGGCGCCCGGTCGAAGAACTCCTCGGCGTGCCCGGGCGGGTAGGCGCCGGTCACGGTGACCCGTCGACGAACGCGACGATCAGATCGACCGTCGCCTCGGGCTCGCTGACATGCGGGCAGTGCCCGCTGGTGTCGAGCGTGTGCAGAACGCTACCCGGGATCTGGTCGGCGACGAATGCGCCGACCCCGGCCGGCGCGATTGCATCGTCGGCGCACTCGACGACGAGCGTCGGCACGCGCACCGTGGCCAGGTCGGCACGGTTGTCCGACAGAAAGGTCGCGCGCGCAAAGACTTTCGCGCATGCCGGGTCGGTACGGCAGAAACTCTCGGCGAGTTCGGCGGAGAGCTCCGGCTGCTCCGGAGCGCCCATGACGGTGGGCGCCATCGCCCGCGCCCAGCCCAGGTAGTTGGTGTCGAGGGACTCCAGCAGCTCGTCGATCTCCTCCCGGCTGAACCCGCCCCGGTACTCCCCGTCGTCGAGGTAGCACGGCGACGGTGCGACCAGCACCAGCTTGGAGAACGCGTCGGGGCGACGGTTGGCAGCCAGCACACCCATCACCCCGGCGACCGAATGGCCGACGAAGACGACGTCGGTCAGCTCCAGCCCGTCGACGAGATCGAGGATGTCCTCGGCGTAGGCGTCGAGCCGGGCGTACCGCGCCGCGTCCCAGGAGCGAGGGTCCGCACCGCCGGAGCCGACGTGGTCGAACAGGACCAGCCGGTAGCGGTCCGAAAGGGGGCCGGTGACCCGCCGCCACAGTGTCTGATCACAGCCGAATCCGTGCGCCAGCAGCAGAGTAGGCCCGCCTGTGGCGCCGAGAATCTGCACGTTGTTGCGTGCGCGCACGTCCACCTCTTTCCTTATACAGGCCGATTCGAAAGCTCGGGGGGACAGTGCGAGGGTTTGGAGCATCCGAGACGGGAAATGCAAGGGCGATGACTGACTGGGAGTGCATCGTCGTCGGCGGAGGTGCCGCCGGACTCAGTGGCGCCCTGGTCCTGGGGCGGGCCCGACGGCGCACCCTGGTGCTCGACGCCGGGCAACAGAGCAACCGGGCCGCGGCCGGGATCGGTGGTCTGCTCGGCCACGACGGAACGTCGCCGGCCGAGCTGTACGAAGCGGGCCGACGGGAGCTCGCCGCCTATCCCAGCGTCGAGTTTCGCCAGAACCTCGCCGTGCGCGGCGAAGTCGTCGACGGCGGGTACGCGCTCGAACTCGACGACGGGCAGACGGTGTACGGCCGCCGGATCCTGCTGGCGACCGGGATGAAGTACTGCCCACCCGACCTGCCGGGCCTGGATGAACTGTGGGGCACCTCGGTGTTCCAGTGCCCGTTCTGCCACGGCTGGGAGGTGCGCGATTCACGACTGGCCGCGATGTCCGCCGGCGAGGAGGGAGTGCACGCCGCGCTGATGCTGCGCGGTTGGTCCGACGACGTCGTGTTGTTGACCGACGGGCCAGCCGGTCTCGACGGTGACCAGCAGCGGCTGATGGCCAATGCCGGAGTCACGGTCGACGAGCGCCGCGTCGCAGAACTGGTCGGCTGCGATGGCAAACTCGCCGAGATCGTGTTCACCGACGGGCAACGCCTCGCCCGCGATGCGCTGCTGGTCGAAGCTCCGTTGGAGCAGCGGTCGCAGCTGGCCACCGAACTCGGCGCGGCATGCACGCCCGGTCCGTTGTCGGTCAACACGATCGGCGTGGACCCGTTGCACCGCACCAGCACCGCGACGGTGTTCGCCGCCGGGGACGTGTGCACCGAACAGCCGTACGTCGCCGGGGCGGCGGCCGGCGGTGCACAGGCCGCGATGATCATCGTGCAGAGCCTGCTGGCCGACGAGTTCGGGCTGCCCTACCCGCCGTAAGCCCGGGGTCGATATTCGTTTCTGTTCGGTGCGCCGACCTGCTTACCTGAACGCGTGCCGACCGAACTGCTCGCCGTGGCCACTGGGTTCGCCACCGCCATCGCGTTGATCGCCGCGATCGGTGCGCAGAACGCCTTCGTGCTCAGGCAGGGACTCCGCGGTGAGCACGTGGTGGCGGTCGTCACGATCTGCGCGCTGACGGACGTGTTGCTGATCTTTGCCGGGATCGCCGGCTTCGGCGCTCTGATCGCCACTCACCCGGGTGTCATCACGGTCGCCGAATACGGCGGAGCCGCGTTCCTGACCGTCTACGCCGTCGTCGCCGCGCGGCGTGCACTGCGACCGGGAACTCTGACTCCCGCCGAGAGCGCGCCTGCCCGGCTGACCGGGGTGCTCGCCACCTGCCTGGCGTTGACGTTGCTGAATCCACACGTCTACCTGGACACTGTCATCCTGCTGGGAGCGCTGGCCAACGACCACGGCGCACAGCGCTGGCTGTTCGGCGGCGGGGCCGCCGCCGCGAGCACGGTGTGGTTCTCCGGGCTGGGGTTCGGCGCCACCAAGCTGCGCGGCCTGTTCGCCACCCCGACCACCTGGCGCGTGCTCGACGTCGTCATCGCGGTGACGATGTTGACGCTGGCCGGTTTGCTGATTCTGCACTGACCGACGCAAAAGGAATGTCGACGTCGTCAATAAGTGCGTTGTCGGCAGGCTTCCTGGGGAAGAATCACTGGCCATGGCCGATGCACCGGTTCCCGACGGAATGGGACTGCGGGAGCGCAAGAAGCGGCGCACGCGCGAAGCCGTCCGCTCGGCGGCCTTCCGGCTCTTCGAACGCAACGGCTATCCGAACACCACGGTCGAACAGATCGCCGAGGCGGCCGACGTGTCTCCGCGGACGTTCTTCCGTTACTTCCCCAACAAGGCCGCCCTGCTGATCCCGGACCACATGATGGATCCGATCATCGACGTGTTCGTCGACGCCCCCGCCCACCTCCCGCCGATCGCGGCCTACCGCCACGCCCTCGAGCAGGTGTTCAGCGGAATCGCCGGCCGCGAGTGGATCGAGGAAATGGGCCGCCAGCGGCTGCTGTACACGTTGCCCGAGGCGGCCGGCGCGCTCTACAACGAATACATCCACGTCATCGAACTGATCACCGACGCGCTCGCCCGCCGGCTGGATTTGCCGGCGACCGACCCCCGCCTGCGGATCACGGCCGGCGCCATGACCGGAGTGCTGATGTCGGCGCTGCACAACACCCCGATGGAACCGGTCACGCTGTTCGAAGGCCTGGATTTCCTCGACGCCGGCCTGCCGCTGCCCTGCGGTCAAGACGACGAAACTCGGCGCGCCGACCCGGAAACCACTAGCCTCGCCTGATGGCCACTTCGCCTCGCATCCCGGCGTCCGTCCGCGTCGCCCAGTTCGCCGCGGCCGGCGCTGTCGCGGTCGGCGCCGCGCTCGTCGTCGCCGCTCAGGCCGGCGCGCAGCCGGCTCCACCGGTCGATCCTGTCCTGCCGCCCGCGCCCGGCGCGCCCGCACCCGAGGCGCCCCCGGTGTTCGCCTACACCGCGATGGCCCCCGGTGAGGTGCCGCCGCCCGCGCCGCCCCCGGTCGGGGCGCCGTACATCCCGCCGGTGCCCAACGGGAATTTCGGGAACACCGGTCAGCTCGACTTCCTGCGGGAACTGTGGAACATGCGCAACTCCGCGGAGTTCTTCCAATCCATGGGCCCCGGCACCATGGACCCGGCGACCTGGGTGCCGCCCACCCCCTACGGTTCTCCGCCGCCAGGCGCTGCGCCCGTCCCGCCGCCGGGTGCCGCGCCCGTCCTGCCGCCCGGCGCAGTGCCCGTCCCGCCGCCGGGCGCACCGCCCGCCCCGGCCTCCGCTCCGCCGCCGATCTGGCCGCCCGCCGGGATGGTGCCCGCTCCCATTCCGTAGTCGCCGCGGCCGGTTTGCGTTCTCGATGATCGCAATCGGTGACGACGCAGGCGACCGGCCGTACGGTCGCGTCCCATGGCTGATCAGCAAGACGTCACGCCGCCGCGCCGCCTGAACGAAGACTGGCTGGCCGTCGTCGTCGGACTCACCCTGCTCGCGCTGGTGCTCGTCGGCGCCATCCCCGGGGGCGTGATCCCGTGACCGAGCAGACCGCCGACACGGACGCACCGGCGCGGTCCGGGGGCTCGAAAGGCATCGGCTACGCCGTCGCCGGTGTCGTCGTCGTGCTCCTGCTGGGCGCGTTGACCCGGTACCTGGAAACCCAGGTGCCCCGATGGGCCGACGGCACCGGGTTCGCGCGCGTCGCCAAGTCCATCGAATTCCCCGTCTACGCCATCGCGCTGGGGTTGCTCGGCAACCTGGTGCTGTCCAAGCTCGCGCTGCGCGACGCGCTGTCCGGCGGATTCCGGACAGAGTTCTTCATCAAGACCGGCCTGGTGCTGCTCGGCGCGTCGATCAACCTCAAGGTGCTGGTGACCGCGGCCGGGCCGGCGATCGTGCAGGCGCTGCTGCTGATCACCATCGTGTTCGGATTCACCTGGTGGCTGGGCGGCCGGTTCGGCATCGAGGACAAGCTGCGGGCGCTACTGGCCTCGGCCGTGTCGATCTGCGGGGTCAGCGCGGCCATCGCGGCCGCCGGCGCGGTGCAGGCCCGACGCGAACAACTCGCCTACGCCGCATCGCTGGTGATCGTGTTCGCGTTGCCGTCGATCTTCCTGCTGCCGTGGCTGGCCGGGGTGTTCGGTCTCTCCGACGCGGTGGCCGGCGCCTGGATCGGCGGCAACATCGACACCACGGCGGCGGTCGCCGCGTCGGGCGCGATCGCCGGCGAGGACGCGCTGCAGATCGCCACGATCGTCAAGACCACCCAGAACGCGCTGATCGGCATCGTGGCGATCGCCCTGACCGCCTACTTCGCTCTGAAGGTGGAACGCAACGCGGCCGCGCGGCCCACGGTGGGGCAGTTCTGGGAGCGCTTCCCCAAGTTCGTGCTCGGGTTCATCGCCGCGTCGGTCATCGGGACGCTGTTCCTGCAGTGGGGCGGGGACAAGGCGGCCATCACGACGGTCAACGACCTGCGCACCTGGTTCCTGATCTTCGCGTTCGTCGCGATCGGCCTGGAGTTCTCGCTGAAAGGACTGCGGGAAGCCGGGTGGCGCCCGATCGCGGTGTTCGCCTCGGCCACGGTGGTCAACATCGTCGTCGCCCTGGGCCTGGCGCTGCTGCTGTTCGGCAACTTCGAGGTCAGCGCCGCGTCCTGATCTAATGGGCGCGTGACCGACACGACCGCCACCGACGACCGCATCGCGTTCGCGCGCGTCGGGTCGGCCTACTACCCGGTGCTGGTCGCGGTGTTCACCGCGCTGGTGATCATCTCCAACGTCACGGCGACCAAGGGCGTGGCGTTCGGTCCGATCATCACCGACGGCGGGTTCCTGGTGTTCCCGCTGACCTACGTGATCGGCGACGTGCTCAGCGAGGTCTACGGGTTCCGGGCCGCTCGGCGCGCCATCCTCACCGGCTTCGCCATGAACGCCCTTGCTGCCCTGGCCTTCTGGGTCACCGTGTACCTGCCCGCCGCGGACTTCTACGTCAACCAGGAGCACTTCGAGAACGTCGTCGGCGCCTATACGCAGCTGATCGTGGCCGGACTGGCCGGGTTCCTGGTCGGCCAGACCCTCAACGCGTGGACGGTGGTGCGGATCAAGCAACGCACCAAGGAGAAGCATCTGTGGGCGCGCCTGATCGGGTCGACCTTCGTCGGTCAGCTCGGTGACACGCTGGTGTTCTGTGCCATCGCCGCGGGTGCGATCGGAATCACCAGCATCGAGGACTTCGTCACCTACGCAGCGCTGGGCTGGCTGTACAAGACCGCCATCGAGATCGTGGTGCTGCCGCTGACCTACCGGGTGATCGCCGTCATCAAGCGCCGCGAGCCCAGCTACTCCGGCGCCGCCTGATTCCGGGCTTCCGCACGCAGGATGCATTCCCGGCGCAGTCCCTGGGTAACGTAAGAAAATGCGACCCACCGCCATCCGCGACTACGGCGATCACGGGCTGCTCCTCGAATTCTCCGATATCGCAGAGGTGTTGGCCTTCCACGAAACACTCCGCGCGGCCCAGCTGCCCGGGGTGATCGACATCGTGCCGGCGGCCCAGACCATTCTCGTCAAGCTCGACGGGCCCCAGGATGTGGCGCCGACGCGGCAGCGGCTGGCCCGCGTGACCCCGGGCCGCGGCGCGGTCGAGGCGGCGGCCGCACCGCCCGACGGAAACGCCGACGTCGTCATCGACGTCTGTTACGACGGAGAAGATCTCGACGACGTCGCCGAACTGACCGGCCTGACGCGCGACGAGGTCGTCGCCGCCCACACCGCGCGGCCCTGGCGCGTCGGCTTCAGCGGCTTCGCGCCCGGGTTCGCCTACCTGGTCGGCGGCGACGACCGTCTGGTCGTGCCCCGCAAGGCCGAACCTCGCACCAAGGTGCCCGTCGGCGCCGTCGGGCTGGCCGGGCAGTTCAGCGGTGTGTATCCGCGCGAATCGCCCGGTGGCTGGCAACTGATCGGCCACACCACCGCCGTGCTGTGGGACGTCGAGCGCGAGCAGCCCGCTCTGTTGACACCGGGGTTGTGGGTGCAGTTCCGGGCAACGGACGCGACAGGAGTCTCATGACGGTCACGCTGGAGGTTCTGCGGACCGGTCCGTTGGCGCTCGTCGAGGACCTCGGCCGGCCGGGGCTGTCGCACCTCGGGGTCACGCGCTCCGGCGCGGCCGACCGACGCTCGCACGCACTGGCCAACCGGCTGGTCGCCAACCCCGACGACCGCGCCACCGTCGAAGTGACCCTCGGCGGTTTCGCCGCGCGGGTGCACGGCGCAGGCAGGGAAGGGGTCGCGATCGCGGTCACCGGCGCCGACACCGACCCGTCCGTGGACGGAAAACCGTTCGGCACCAACAGCATTCACCATGCGCACGACGGTCAGGTGATCTCGCTGGGTACGCCGCGCACCGGTCTGCGGTCCTACCTGGCGGTGCGGGGCGGCTTCGACGTCGCACCGGTTCTCGGGTCCCGCAGTTACGACGTGCTGTCGGCGATCGGGCCGGCTCCGCTGCGCCGCGGCGACGTGCTGCCGGTCGGGACACCCAGCGACGACTTCCCCGAGATCGATCAGGCGCCGGTCGCCGCGATCTCCGACGACGTCCTGGAGGTCGACGTGGTGCCCGGACCACGCGATGACTGGTTCGCCGACCCGGACATCCTGGTGCGCACCAACTGGCAGGTCACCGACCGCAGCGACCGCGTCGGTGTGCGCCTGGTCGGGATGCCGCTGGAGTATCGGTGGGCGGACCGCCAGCTGCCCAGCGAGGGCGTCACGCGCGGCGCGATCCAGGTCCCGCCCAACGGATTTCCGGTGATCCTCGGGCCCGACCATCCTGTCACCGGCGGCTACCCGGTCATCGGAGTGGTCACCGACGACGACGTCGACAAGATCGCGCAGGCCCGGCCCGGCCAGACGATCCGGCTGCACTGGTCCCGGCCCCGGCAGCCGTTCGACGCTGTGGACCGCTGAGGACCGCGCTGGTAGAACCTTGAGGTGTGCGTGCACGCCTGGTCCATACGTCCGATCTGGACGCCGAGACCTTCGACGGTGCCCGACAGATGGTCGTCGAGGCGTTCGGCGGCGAGTTCCTGGAGTCGGACTGGGAGCACGCGCTGGGGGGCATGCACGCGCTCATCTTCCGCCACGGCGCACTGATCGGCCACGCCGCCGTCGTGCAGCGCCGCCTCTACGTCGGTGACGTCGCATTGCGGTGCGGCTACGTGGAAGGACTCGCTGTCCGCGAGGACCACCGCGGCCAGGGCCTGGCTACCGTGCTGATGGACGGCGTCGAGCAGGTGCTGCGCGGTGCCTACCACCTGGGCGCGCTCAGCACGACCGAGCTGGGCAAGCCCGTCTACCAGGGGCGCGGGTGGACGCCGTGGACCGGACCCACCTCGGTGCTCGGCCCGGACGGTCCGGTCCGTACCCCGGACGACGACGGCGCGCTGTACGTGCTGCCCTGCGCGCTGCCCGACGGGGTGGTGCTCGATCCCGCCGGACCGGTGGCGTGCGACTGGCGCAACGGCGACGTCTGGTGAGCCTCACAGATCCCGACGTGTGTCAGTGAGCGGAAATTCACTGCCTGAGCGGCGACGATACGGTCGGGCAATCGCTGGTTAATCAGGCCGAAACACGCGCTGCATAAACAGGTGGGCATGAGTGAGCCGGAGTGGGCGCCGCTCACCGGATTTCGAGTCGCGGTGACGTCGGCGCGGCGGGCCGACGAGTTGGCAGCGCTGCTGCGCCGTCGCGGCGCGACCGTGACCAGCGCCGCGGCGATCGAGATGGTGCCGCTGCCCGATGACGACGAACTGCGCCAGCACACCCACGCGCTGATCGCCGACCCGCCGGACATCGTCATCGCCACGACCGGCATCGGACTGCGCGGATGGATGGCCGCCGCCGACGGGTGGGGCATGGCCAATGAGTTGACCGCGGCGCTGGCTCGGGCGCGCATCGTCTCGCGCGGCCCGAAGGCCACCGGTGCGCTGCGGGCGGCCGGTCTGCCCGAGGAATGGTCCCCGGAATCGGAGTCCTCGCGCGAGGTGCTGCACTACCTGTTGGAGGGCGGCATCGCCGGGACGCGGATCGCGGTGCAGCTGCACGGCGCGACCGCCGAGTGGGATCCGTTTCCCGAGTTCCTCGACGAATTGCGCGCCGCCGGGGCGCAAGTCGTCCCCATCCGGGTGTACCGCTGGCATCCCGCACCCCGCAACGGCGAGTTCGACCAGCTGGTCGCCGGTATCGCCGAGGAGCGATTCGATGCGGTGAGCTTCACCTCCGCGCCGGCAGTCGCGTCGGTGTTGCTGCGGGCCACCGAGATGGGGCTCGAGACGCCGGTGCTGTCGGCGCTGCGCACCAGCGTGCACGCGATGTGCGTGGGTCCGGTCACTGCGCGTCCGCTGGTGCGGCTCGGGGTGCCGACCTCATCGCCGGAGCGAATGCGCCTGGGCGCGTTGGCCCGTCACATCACCGACGAGCTGCCCCTGCTGCAGTCACGGACCATCCGGGTGGCCGGGCATCTGCTCGAGATCCGTGGCACCTGCGTGCTGGTGGACGGGGCGGTACGGCCGATGTCGCCCGCCGCGATGGCCACCATGCGGGCGCTGGCGCACCGGCCCGGCGCGGTGGTTTCGCGCGTCGATCTGTTGCGCGCCCTGCCCGGCACCGGCACCGACACCCACGCCGTCGAGACCGCCGTGCTGCGGCTGCGGAATGCGTTGGGCGACAAGAAGATGGTGGCCACCGTGGTCAAACGCGGCTACCGGCTGCCCGTCGACGAGGCGTGTGCGTCGTGAGCTGTGTCCTGGTCGCGCACGGCACCCGCAAGCAGCGCGGGGTGTCGCTGATCGCCGACATCGCCGCCGAGGTGTCCGCGCACCTGGACCGCGCTGTGCATGTCGCGTTCGTCGACGTGCTGGGGCCGACGCCGGCCGAGGTGCTCGGCGCCCAGCACGCCGAGCCGGCCGTGCTGGTGCCGGCGTTCCTGGCGCGCGGCTACCACGTCAGCGTCGACATTCCGGGCCACGTCCGGGACAGCGACCACCCCGACGTCACCGTCACCCCAGCACTGGGCCCCGATCCACAGCTGGTGCGGGCACTGCTCGATCGGCTCATCGAATCCGGTTGGCACCCCGAAGATTTCGTGATCCTGGCGGCCGCCGGGACATCCGACCCGGCAGCGATGCGCGATCTGCACACCACCGCGACCTGGTTATCCGCGATGACCGGGTCGCGTGTGGAGTTGGCGTTCGCGGCCACCGGCGAGCCGCGCGTCGCCGACGCGGTGGCCGCGGCGCGACGGTCCGGTAGGCGCGTCGTCGTCGCGTCCTACCTGCTCTCGGAGGGCTTGTTCCAGGACCGGTTACGTGCCAGCGGTGCCGATCTGGTGACCGACCCGCTGGGCACGCACCCCGGCGTGACGCGGTTGATCGTCAGCCGGTTCCTGCGCGCCCGAGTGGCGGACCGGTCAGGGGTGCGGAGTCGTTGAGGCCGGCAATGCGGCCACCAACGGGGTGTCCGCGCCGACCCGGCCCAGCCTGGCCGCACCGCCCGGGTCACCGAGTGGGGCGTCGCGGCCAGGCAGGACCATCGTGAAGAACGCGGCGTTGTCCCCCAAGAACGCGGCTTCCTCATCGGGTAGGTCGGATTCGTAGTAGATGGCGTCCACGCGGCACGCGATGCGGCAGGCGCCGCAGTCGACGCACTCGTTCGGGTTGATGTACATCGCCCGATCGCCTTCGTAGATGCAGTCCGCCGGGCACTCCTGCACGCAGGACTTGTCCACGATGTCCACACACGCGCTGCCGATCACGTACGTCATGGCTTCGAGGTTAGGAAGCCGACGCGCGATCGGCAGGGGCCGAAAGTCCCTTCTTCGATCACGCCGAGATTGCATCCTGCGCGACGATATCGCCAGTTGACGCGCGTGGAATGCAATTTCGGCGGGTCAGGAGCCGATCTGGACGTCGCCGTCGGCGGTGACCCGGGTCGCGAAGACGGGCAGTGAGTGATCGGGATCGTCGAGGCAGCTGCCGTCGTCGAGCGCGAACGCCTGCTTCTTGATCGGCGTTTGCACCGTCACGCGTCCGCCCCGGTCCCCCACGATGCCGCGCGACATCACCGCGGCTCCGCAGAAGGGGTCGATGTTGCCGACGGCGTGGACGCTGCCGTCGTCGAGGCGGAACAGTGCGGCCTGTGCGCCGTCGGGGAGCAGCACGGCCACGCCGCGGTTGGGAATCAGGAAGTCGTAACGGCAGGCGGTGGTCCACACCGTCACGTCGTTGAGAACTGTCATCTCTGCACCACCTTCGGCATGCCGATGGAAACGGGGGCCGGGACCTTGCGCCCGTGCTGTTCGACGAATTCGATGGTCGGGTCCGGCACGTCAGGGGCGTTGACGAAGGACACGAACCGCGCGAGCTTGTCGGGGTCCTCCAGCACGCCCTTCCATTCACAGGCGTAGCCCTCGACGTGACGCTCGACGGCTGCCTCGAACTCCGCGGCCAGCCCCAGCGAGTCCTCGCACACGACCTCGCGCAGGTGATCCAGTCCGACCTGCTCGACCCATGGCGCGGTGCGCTGCAAGCGATCCGCGGTGCGGATGTAGAACATCAGGAACCGGTCGATGTAGCGGATCAGCGTCTCGTCGTCGAGGTCGCCGGCGAGCAGCTGGGCGTGCTTCGGGGTCATCCCGCCGTTGCCGCCGACGTAGAGGTTCCAGCCGGTTTCGGTGGCGATGACGCCGACGTCCTTGCCACGCGCCTCGGCGCACTCGCGGGCGCACCCGGACACCCCCATCTTGATCTTGTGCGGCGCCCGCAGGCCCCGGTAGCGCAGCTCCAGGTTGATCGCCATCTGCACCGAATCCTGTTGGCCGTAGCGGCACCAGTCGCTGCCGACGCAACTCTTGACGGTGCGCAGCGACTTACCATAGGCCTGACCGGATTCCATGCCGCCCTCGACCAGGCGCCGCCAGATCTCGGGTAGTTGCTCGACGCGGGCGCCGAACATGTCGATGCGCTGCCCGCCGGTGATCTTCGTGTACAGCCCGAAGTCGCGGGCGATTTCGCCGATCAGGATCAGGTGTTCCGGGGTGATGTCGCCGCCGGGGACCCGCGGGACGACCGAGTAGCTGCCGTTGCGCTGGATGTTGGCCAGGAAGTGGTCGTTGGAGTCCTGCAGCGACGCCTGCTCACCGTCGAGGATGTGGTCGGAGCTGGTCGATGCCAGGATCGAGGCGACCACGGGTTTGCAGATGTCGCAACCTTTTCCGGTGCCGAAACGCTCGATCAGTCCGGAGAAGGTGCGGATGTCGGTGGCGGTGACGATCTCGAACAGCTCGGCGCGCGAATGGGAGAAGTGCTCGCACAGCGCCTTGGACTGCTCGACACCTTCGGCTTCGAGGATCTGCTTGAGCAGCGGCACGCAGGAGCCGCACGAGGTGCCGGCCAACGTGCACTTCTTCAGGTCGGCGACGTCGCAGCAGCCCGACCCGATGGCTGCGGTCAGATCACCTTTGGTGACGTTGTTGCACGAGCAGATCTGCGCGGCGTCCGGCAGCGCGCCGACGCCCAGACCTGTTGCCCCGCCTTCGGTTCCGGACGGCGAGATGAGCCCCAGCGGGTCACCCGGCAGCGGTTCGCCGACCATCGGGCGCAGGATGCCGTACGCCGACGCGTCGCCGACCAGGATGCCGCCCAGCAGGGTTTTCGCATCGTCGGAGAGCACCAGTTTGGCGTACGTCTGGTTGACCGCGTCGTTGACGACGACCGACAGGCAGTCCGGTGTGGTGCCCATCGCGTCGCCGAAGCTCGCGACGTCGACGCCGAGAAGTTTGAGCTTGGTGGACATGTCGGCCTCGGGAAACTCGGCGGCCCCGCCGAGCAGCCGATCGGCCACGACCTCCGCGCTGGTGTAACCGGGACCCACCAGCCCGTAGCAGCGGCCCTCGATCGCGGCCACCTCACCGATGGCGTAGATGTCGGGATCACTCGTGGCGCAGGATAGGTCGGTCAGCACTCCACCACGCTCGGCGATCTCCAGGCCGGCCTCGCGGCCCAGCTCGTCACGCGGGCGCACGCCGGCGGCGAACACCACCACGCCGGCGTCGACGAACGTGCCGTCACTCAGCATCACCCGCACGGAGTCGTCGTCGGCGGAGCGGCGCAGCGGCCGGTTGCGTTGGGCCGGTGCGATCGACTCGGTGCCGACGTCGGTGTGCACGGTGATCCCGAGGTCGCTGATCATCCGGCACAGCAGCGCGCCACCGGCTTCGTCGAGCTGCTGGGACATCAGCCGCGATGACCGCTCCACCACGTGCGCCTGCAAGCCGAAGCCGCGCAGCGCGTTTGCGGCTTCCAGACCGAGCAGGCCACCGCCGATCACGACGCCGACCGGCGCGCGGTTTCCTGCGAGGGTGCGCTGCGCGTCGGCGTAGATGGCGTCGAGATCGTCGAGGGTGCGGTAGACGTGGCACGACGGCAGGTCGCGGCCCGGCACCGGCGGGACGAACGCGAACGAACCGGTGGCCAACACGAGCGCGTCGTAGTCGAAGGTGGCGCCGTCGGCGGTGGTGACGGTCTTGTTCGCGCGGTCGATGGCAGTGACGCGACTGCCCAGCCGGACGTCGACCAGCTCATCGCCGAGGTAGTCGTTGCCGGGCAGTGCCAGTCGGGGCCTTTCCCAGTGTTCGGTGTAGCCGGTGAGTCCGACGCGGTCGTAGGCGGCGTCCAGTTCTTCCGCCAGAACGGTGACGCGCCACTTGCCTTCGGTGTCGCGGGAGCGCAGTGCCTCGACAAACCGGTGTCCGACCATGCCGTGGCCGATGACCACGACTTTCGATGTTGACGCCATGGCGGCCACGTTAGGAAGCCGATATTGCCGCTGTGTCGCCTCGTGTGAAGCGCCCATCACGGTCTGCTCACGTTTGCCGGCGCCGGTCTGTGAGCGTTCGCCGACAGCGACCGTGCATTCAGGGCGACCCGTCCCATCGAGCGTGCGCTCAGGGCGGGAAACCGGCCCGATCGCCGCCGCCACCGCACACTCGGCGAGCGACCGGCGAGCACGCTCTGCCGTCCCGCTCCGAGCGTTCGCCGACAGCGAACCCAGCTCCGGGAACATGAGCGTGGTTGACTCAAGTTCTATCGGTCAGATGTACCGGTGACGGCACCGGTCACGATCTCAAGAGGAGTGGACATGAGCAACGTTGCCCTGTGGAACCGGCCGGCCTGGACCGCCGACCGATGGGTCCGGGACTTCTTCGGACCCGCGACCGCGCACGAGTGGAGCGCCGGGATCACACCGGCCGTCGAGGTGACCGCCGACGGTGAGGACGCGGTCATCCGCGCGGACCTGCCCGGCGTCGACGTCGAGAAGGACGTCACCGTCGAGGTCGACAACGGCCGCCTGGTGATCCGCGGCGAGCGCCGCGACGAACGATCGGAAGAAAAAGACGGGCGACGCGTCAGCGAGGTCCGTTATGGATCCTTCCGGCGATCCTTCGCGCTGCCGGCCCACGTCACCGGTGACGCGGTATCGGCGACCTACGACGCCGGGGTGCTGACCGTCCGAGTGGCCGGCGCGCACCGCAACGCGCAGGCGCAGCGGATAGCGATCGAAGCCAAGTAAGCACGTCCTGAGCGGCTACCGACCGGTGGGAATCGACGTTCCCACCGGTCGATTGGCACTGTGTGATCGGTCTAACCTGCCGGCCGGCGTCCCGTGAAGAACCCCACGATGACGACGATCACGCCGAGCACCGCGGCGACGGTGAAAGCAGCACGCACACCGGGTAGGTCGGGCGCTCCGCCCGACAGCGACGCTTTGGTCATGACGGTGATGAACAACGCCGTGCCGGCGGCACCGGCGACCTGTTGCAGCGTCGTCAAGATCGCGCTGCCGTGCGTGTAGAGCGATTCGGGCAGCACCCCCAACGCGTCGGTCATCAGCGGGGTGAACATCATCGACAGGCCCACCATCATGACCGTCTGCAAGCCGATGATCACCCACATCGACGACGTCGCCGACAGCGTCGTGTATCCCCACAGCGACGCGCAGAGCATGAGCGAGCCCGGGATGACGAGCAGCCGCGCGCCCAGCCGGTCGTAGATGCGCCCGACCAGTGGGCCGGCCGCTCCCATCAGGATGCCGCCGGGCAGGCTCACCAGGCCTGCGGCCAACGCACTTCCTCCCAACACATCCTGGACGTAGAGCGGCAGCATGATGATCGCGCCGAACAGCGCCATGAATCCGAGGATCACCAGCGCCAGCGATAGTGAGAAGCGTTGGTAGGCAAAGGGGCGCAGATCCAGAAACGCCCGGTCGCGCCGCTGCAGCCGCACCTGCCGAATCCCGAAGATCACCAACGCCGTTGCGCCGACGACGATCGGCACCCAGGCGGGCACACCCTGATGTCCGTTCCCGGATTCACCGATGAGCGAGAGACCGAACACCAGACCGGCGAAGCCGACGGCGGAAAGCGGGATGGACACGGGATCGATCGGCGTCGGCCGCTGCCGTTCCTCGACCACCCGCAGCCGTGCGGCGCCGGCCGCCAGCGCGAGCGCCGCGATCGGCAGCACGATCCAGAACATCCACCGCCAGCTCAGTGCGCCAAGGATGAAGCCGGAAAGCGTCGGGCCGATCGCCGGAGCCACCGCGATGACGATCGAGATCGTTCCCATCGTCTGGCCGCGCCGCTCGGGCGGGATCAGGGTCAACACCGTCGTCATCAACAGCGGAACCATGACCGCGGTGCCGCACGCCTGCACGATCCGGCCGGCCAACAGGACCGCGAAGCCCGGAGCCACCGCCGATATGAAAGTGCCCGCGCAGAACAACGCCATCGACGTGAGATAGACGCCTCGCACTGGGAACCGCTGCAGCAGCGACCCGCACATCGGGATCACGACGGCCATGGTCAGGAGGAACCCACTGGTCAGCCACTGAGCCGTGCCGGCCGTGATGTCCAGATCGACGATCAAGGCGGGCAGCGCGACGCTCATGATCGTCTCGTTGAGGATCATGACGAACGCCGACCCGACGAGTATGGCGATGATGACGTTGGCGCTGGATGGCAGGCGCTCGCGCGTCGAGGGCTCCGTCGCCTCGGTGGTCATGGATCTCCCTGTTTGTTCGTAGAGCTAACAGAATAGGCGCGTCCCACCTGTAGGCAGCGTCACACGGATATTCCCGCCTTCGGCGGAACACCCCCTGGGCTGCGGCGTTGGTACACACGGCGGGCGATCCCCGCTGTCGTCAACCGCAGAGCTTGAGTGGTTCCCGCGATCCGGGGACCCAGAGGAGTGAACCGTGATGTCCTTCGCGCAATTCCGCCGGGATCGGAAGCGTGCCAGCAATCGGCGCCGTCTCTATCGCCGGATAAACGCACTGCCCGATTCGACGGTCCGCGATGAGCTGATCGTCATGGCGCAGCGATACGAATTCGGCAGCTCGGCGCGCTGAGTCGCACCACGGATTTTCGATCGACTGCACCCGTTCCCGGTTCGCCCCGCCCCGGACCATCCCGGATGCCGACCCACGCATACCCACGGCCTTGACACCACCTACAGCCGGTTAGGGTGTGCGGAACATGGACGTACCACTGCAGCTCGACACCGCTCTCACCGTCTTGGCGGCGGGGGCAATCTTCCTGTGGGCCCTGGTGCTGGGCATCTGGAAGTACCAGCAGATGGCAACCAGCCCCACGCATCTGGCGCACCCCTATGTCGACATCGCGCACCGCGCAGCGCTGCTGTACTCCTTTGCCACTCTGCTGTTGGCGGTGTTCGTCGAGCTGAGCGTGTGGCCCACCTGGGTGAACCTGACCGCGGCCGCAGTCGTGGTCGCATTCTTCGTGATCGCCGTCGCCACCTACGTCCTGCACGGTGCCCGACGCGACACCACCAACCAGTTCGAGCACGTCGACACCACGCTGCGGATCGCGATGGCGGCCTTGATCATCGGCGAGATCGGCGGTTTCGCGGTGCTGTTCAGCGGTTTCATCGTCGGTCAATTCTTCTGACCGACGACCGCTAACGCCAGCGCGCCAGAATCTCCCTCGCACGCTCAGCCAGCGCGGCCTGCCAGAACGGCCCGAAGCTGATCCGCGCCACCCCCAGCGGGCCGAACGACGCGGGATCGTCGGACTGCGGCACCCCGATGGCGTTGACCGGCAGCGGCAGCTCAGACGTCAGCCGCCGCAACGTGTCCGGATCGTGACGCCCCACCGGGTACAGCACGTCCGCGCCGGCCTCGGCAGCCTGCCGCAGCCGCGCGATCGCCCGCTCGACCCGGTCACCGTCGTCGCCGTCCTTGCGCAGGAACAGATCTGTGCGCGCGTTGACCACCACGTGTACACCGGCAGCGTCCGCCGCGGCACGCAGCGCGCCGACGAGCTCGGCGTGCTCACCGACCGACCGCAGGCGACCGCCTTCGCTGTGCACCGTGTCCTCGATGTTGAGCCCGACCGCGCCCACCTCCAGCAGTCCCTCGATCAGCCGGGTCGGGGCTTCGCCGTAGCCGGACTCGATATCCACCGAGACCGGCACGTCGACCGCTGCGGTGATCTGCGCGACGCGAGTGGTGAGATCGGCGAACGTCATTCCCTCGTTGTCCGGTTTGCCGATCGAGTCGGCCACCGGGTGGCTGCCCACCGTCAGCGCGGCGAAGCCGGCGTCGACAGCCAGCGTCGCCGACCACGCGTCCCACACCGTCGGCAGAACCACCGGATTCCCGGGCTGATGTAGTTGCAGCAACTGCTCGGCTCGCCGTGCAAGCGCCTCGTCGGCCATCTCTTCTCCGCTCGTCAAAGTGATTTGTCTCACCCATCTAGTGGGTGATGTGGCTAGCATCGGATGCGTAATGTGATCCATGACACCCTTCAGCCCAAGGAGGTCACTTGTCCAGCACCACCGAACTCGCCGAGCTTCACGATCTCATCGGAAGCCTCCGGCGATGCGTGACGTCGCTTGCCTCGCGATACGGGAACAGCCCAGCCACCCGTCGCATCGTCAACGACGCCGAACGGATCCTCAACGACATCGACCGGCTCGACATCGACGCCGAAGAGCTCGAGCTCGCCCGCGGCGTCAGCGGACATCGTCATATCGCCGAGCGGATTCCGATCCCGGACACGCAGTACGACACCGAGTTCTGGCGCGGTGTCGACGACGAAGGCCTCGGCGGGACGCGCTGAGCCGGGTGGTGCCCGGCTTCCGGGCACCACGAGTTCGTGGCCTATAAGTTCATCGAGAGGGAAACGTGAGCGCACCCACCGCCGACCGCAAGGCGACCGGCGTCTTCTCCCCCGGCCGTGCCCAGATCTCACAGCGCACTCTGCGCACCGATCGCTGGTGGCAAGCGCCCTTACTGACCAACCTCGGACTCGCGGCGTTCGTCATCTACGCCACCGTCCGCGCGTTCTGGCAGGACGCGTACTGGGTGGCCGACTACCACTACCTGACGCCGTTCTACTCACCGTGCGTCAGCGTCGGCTGCATCCCCGAGTCCAGCCACTTCGGCCAGTACCTGCCCGACGTGTGGTGGCTGCCCTACGCCGCGTTCTCCCTGCCGTTCCTGCTGTTGTTCCGGCTCACCTGCTACTACTACCGCAAGGCCTACTACCGGTCGGTGTGGCAGTCCCCGACCGCCTGCGCAGTGGCCGAGCCGCACGCCAAATACACCGGCGAGACCCGTTTCCCGCTGATCATGCAGAACTTCCACCGCTACTTCTTCTACATCGCGGTGCTGATCTCGTTGATCAACACCTACGACGCGATTCTGGCGTTCCGCTCGCCCACCGGCTTCGGCTTCGGTCTGGGCAACGTGATCCTGATGATCAACATCGTGTTGCTGTGGACGTACACGCTGTCGTGTCACTCGTGCCGTCACGTCACCGGCGGCCGTCTCAAGCACTTCTCGAAACACCCGGTCCGGTACTGGATTTGGACGCAGGTGTCGAAGATCAACACCCGGCACATGGAATTCGCGTGGATCACGCTGGCCACACTGATGCTGACGGACTTCTACATCATGCTGGTCGCCAGCGGCACCATCTCCGACCTGCGGTTCATCGGCTGAATCAGCCTTTCCGACAAGCGATTTCAAATCCCAGTTCCACCCACGAGCGATGATCGAACAAGCGAGGACATATGGCTGACGAGGTCGAACGGCACTCCTACGACGTGGTCGTGATCGGTGCCGGCGGCGCAGGCTTACGAGCGGTGATCGAGGCGCGCGAACGCGGCCTGAAGGTCGCCGTGGTGACCAAGTCGTTGTTCGGCAAGGCGCACACCGTGATGGCCGAGGGCGGCTGCGCGGCCGCGATGCGCAACGTCAACACCAAGGACTCCTGGCAGGTGCACTTCGGTGACACCATGCGCGGTGGCAAGTTCCTGAACAACTGGCGGATGGCCGAGTTGCACGCGCAGGAAGCCCCGGACCGGGTGTGGGAGCTGGAGACCTACGGCGCACTGTTCGACCGCACCAAAGACGGCCGCATCAGCCAGCGCAACTTCGGCGGCCACACCTACCCGCGCCTGGCCCACGTCGGCGACCGCACCGGTCTGGAGATCATCCGCACCCTGCAGCAGAAGATCGTCTCGCTGCAGCAGGAGGACAAGCACGAGCTCGGCGACTACGAGGCCCGCATCAAGGTCTTCCACGAGTGCTCGATCACCGAGCTGATCCTGGACGACGGCCGGGTGGCGGGCGCGTTCGGCTACTACCGCGAGACCGGCGACTTCGTGCTGTTCGAGGCGCCCGCGGTGGTGCTGGCCACCGGCGGCATCGGTAAGTCCTACAAGGTGTCGTCGAACTCGTGGGAGTACACCGGCGACGGGCACGCCCTGGCGCTGCGCGCCGGCTCGACGCTGATCAACATGGAGTTCATCCAGTTCCACCCGACCGGCATGGTGTGGCCGCTGTCGGTGAAGGGGATCCTGGTCACCGAGGGTGTGCGCGGCGACGGCGGGGTGCTGAAGAACTCCGAGGGCAAGCGCTTCATGTTCGACTACATCCCGGACGTGTTCAAAGGCCAGTACGCCGAGACCGAGGAAGAAGCCGACCAGTGGCTCAAGGACAACGACTCGGCCCGCCGCACCCCTGACCTGCTGCCCCGCGACGAGGTCGCGCGCGCGATCAACACCGAGGTCAAGGAAGGCCGCGGCACCCCGCACGGCGGCGTGTACCTCGACATCGCGTCGCGCATGTCGGCCGAGGAGATCAAGCGCCGGCTGCCGTCGATGTACCACCAGTTCATCGAATTGGCCGAGGTCGACATCACCACCGACGAGATGGAGGTCGGGCCCACCTGTCACTACGTGATGGGCGGGATCGAGGTCGAACCCGACACCGGAGCAGCAAGGACACCCGGCCTGTTCGCCGCCGGCGAATGCGCCGGCGGGATGCACGGCAGCAACCGCCTGGGCGGCAACTCGCTGTCGGATCTGCTCGTCTTCGGCCGCCGCGCCGGCCTGGGCGCCTCGGACTACGTGCGCGCGCTGTCGGAGCGACCGAAGGTCTCCGAGGACGCCGTCACCGCGGCGACCGACATGGCGCTGGCGGTGTTCGACGGTCCCGAGGACGGCTCGCCGGAGAATCCGTACACGCTGCAGCTGGACATGCAGGACACCATGAACAACCTGGTGGGCATCATCCGCAAGGCCGACGAGATGCAGGAGGCGCTCGACAAGCTGACCGAGCTGCGGGAGCGCTACAAGCGCGTCAAGGTCGAGGGCGACCGTAAGTTCAACCCCGGCTGGCATCTGGCGCTCGACCTGCGCAACATGCTGCTGGTCAGCGAGTCGGTGGCGAAATCGGCGATCACCCGCACCGAGAGCCGCGGCGGGCACACCCGCGACGACTACCCGAACATGGACGCCCAGTGGCGCAACACCCTGTTGGTGGTCAGCAGCTCCGGCGACGATCCGGTGGTGCCCGACGTCCACGTCGAGAAGCAGCCGCAGCCGCCGATGCGCCCCGACCTGCTGGGCTGCTTCGAGCTGTCCGAACTCGAGAAGTACTACACCGACGATGAACTCCTCGAACACCCGCAACGGAAGGGCTGAACCATGGGTGCCTATGAAGCGAAGATGCGGGTGTGGCGGGGCAACGCCGAGGGCGGCGAGCTGAAGGACTACAAGGTCGAGGTCAACGAGGGCGAGGTCGTCCTCGACATCATCCACCGGCTCCAACAGACCCAGACCGGTGATCTGGCAGTGCGGTGGAACTGCAAGGCCGGCAAGTGCGGGTCCTGCTCGGTCGAGATCAACGGCCGCCCGCGGCTGGCGTGCATGACCCGGATGTCGACGTTCGGCGAGGACGAAGTGGTCACTGTGACGCCGCTGCGTACGTTCCCGGTGATGCGGGATCTGGTTTGCGACGTGAACTTCAACTATGAAAAGGCCCGGGAAATCCCGTCGTTCACGCCGCCGAAGGATCTTCAGCCCGGCGAGTACCGGATGGCGCAGGAAGACGTGAACCGGTCACAGGAGTTCCGCAAGTGCATCGAGTGCTTCCTGTGTCAGAACGTGTGCCACGTCAACCGTGACCACGAGGAGAACAAGAAGGCCTTCGCCGGTCCGCGGTACCTGATGCGGCAGGCCGAGCTGGACATGCATCCGCTCGATGTGCACTCGCGTCGTGCCGAGGACGCGCAGGAAGTGCACGGGTTGGGCTACTGCAACATCACCAAGTGCTGCACCGAGGTCTGCCCCGAGCACATCAAGATCACCGACAACGCGTTGATCCCGATGAAAGAGCGGGTCGCCGACCGCAAGTACGACCCGGTCGTGTGGTTGGGCAACAAGCTGTTTCGCCGCCGCTAGACCATCGCGCCGATGCACACCTGAGGACTTGCCATCGGGGGTAGGCTGCGGGGACAGCCGCAATCACCGCGGGCACACTGCGCCCGCAGCCACCCTTGAAGAAAGTAAGCGCCATGTCTGTTCGTGCGATTCAGAGCATCAACGATATTCGTACCGCGATCCGCGAACTGAGCACCCGTGCCGAGCTGGCCCGCAAGCAGGGCCGCACCGCCGACGCCGCCGAACTGGACCGGCGCGTCACGCATTACCGCGAGGAGCTCGCCGCGCGGCCCTGAGACGCCTCAGGCGCCGAGCCGGCGAAATGTGCTGCGGTGGAAGACGATCGGTGACACGTCCGGATGGACGGTCAGGTCGTTGACCCGCAGCACCACGATGGTGTGATCCCCGGCGGGCACCAGCTGATCGATGCTGCTCTCCAGCCAGACGCTGGTGCCGCGGATGAACACCGCGCCGCGTTCCGAGGACGTGGTCTCCAGCCCGGCGAAGCGATCGCCGGTCTTGGCGGCCAGCGTGCGCGCGGCCGCGTCGTGGGCCTCACCGAGCACGCTGATGCCGAGGAACGGCAGGTCTTTGAGCTTGGGCCAGGTGGTCGACGAGTTCTGCACACAGAAGGCGACCAGTGGCGGGTCCAGGGACACCGGCACGAACGTGCTCGCGGCCAGGCCGACACGGACGCCGTCGACCTCGGCGGCGATGGCGATGACGCCGGACGGAAAGTGCCCGAACGCTTCGCGCAGCGTCGACGGGTCCAAGTGGCTCGGTGAGGGGTTCTGTGCGCCGCTCATCGACGCATCATCCCACGCGCCCGGGAGCGACGGTAACGTCGCCCTTCATGTGGATTCCGCTGCTGGCGATGGCGGTGGCGGTCAGCCTGGAGCCGTTCCGGATCGGGATGACGGTCGTGATGATCAACCGTCCCCGCCCCGCGCTGCAGCTGCTGGTGCTGCTCGCCGGCGGCTTCCTGATGGGCACGGTTGTCGGGGTGGTGGCGCTGTTCGTGCTGCGTCCCGCGTTGGGCTCCGCGCATTTCACCCTGCCGCGGGTGCAGATCGTGGTGGGGATCGTGATCCTGGTCAATGCCGCTCTCGTGGCCGCGGGTGTCCTGGGCGGAGGTGACGGGCCGCCGGGCCGGCTGGTGACCCACGGCCGTCGGCTGCTCGAGGGACGTTCGCTGTGGACCGCCGGGCTCGCCGGGCTGGGCATCGCGCTGCCGTCCGTCGACTATCTGGCGGCGTTGGCGCTCATCGTCGCGTCCGGCGCCGCGACCGTCGTCCAGCTCGGTGCGCTGCTGCTGTTCAACGCCGTCGCGTTCGCACTCATCGAGATCCCGTTGCTGTGTTACTTGGTCGCGCCCGACCGCACCCGCGCCACACTGGCGGCGCTGTACGCGTGGTTGCGGGCTCAGGGCCGGCGCGGGGTGGCCGTGCTGCTGGCCGCGGTCGGCGCCATGCTGCTCGGCGTCGGGGTGAGCGGGCTGTGACGCCTACGTGGGCGGGTTGTTCAGCACGTACTGCAGGCCGGACAGCAACTGCGACAATGGATCCGCGTCGCCGCCGAACGCGGCCTGGGTGGCCGGTGCGGTGACCTCGGCGGGGTCGTAGCCGTTGACCGGGTCGACGGTGATCGGCGCGGTCAGCGGGTCGTCGTGGCGTGAGTAGCCGGCATCGACGTAGGGCTTGAGCACCCGGTCGAGCTCGATCAGCGTCTCTTTGGGTACGCCGAGATACTTGAACGGCAGCACCAGCGGGAGATGCTCTTCGGGGATCATGTAGGTGGTCGTCTTCGCGCCGCGCGAGTTCACGGTGGTGCGGATGTTCTGCGGCGGCACCATTTCGGGCCGGGTGAACGCGACCGCGGTGTGCCCGGTGGCCAGGCCGACGATCGCGTTGGCCACCGAGATCCAGTTGTCCGGCCGGTCCGGCCAGTCGGCGATGCTGTCGTAGGCCGAGATGAACTGGTGGGTGTCGTACTGGCTTTCCACCGGCGGCGGGATCCGGTAGTCCAGCGACGGCACCACGCTGCCGACCGGGAAGTTCTGCGTCAGGAAGCTCTCGCCGAACGCGTGCCGCGCGACCGGATCGCCGTACATCGCGAAACTCAGCTCGCTCGGCGGCGGCGCGGCCGGGTCGTAAGCCAGGCGGGCCTGCACGTCGTTGAGCACCATCGCGCCTTCGGAGAGACCGATCGCGGTGCCGCGCCCGCCTTCCCGGATCGCTTTGATGGTGTCGGGTGCGCCGATGTCGACGGACTCTCCGACGCTGGGTCCGTCAAGCCCGAGCCCCGGCATGAAGCGGTCCCCGAAAGCGCCGATGCCCGGAAACAGGCGTTCCAGGGTGTGTCCCTGGACCTGACCGGCGGGATAGTCGACGATCTGGCGCTCCAGTCCAGGGAACCAGTCCGCACCCGTACGCATGATGTATTCGTCGTACGGGATGCCGAGGACGTGTGCCCCGCCGAGCGCATAGCCTCGGCCCGGAGTGCCGATCGGCGGCCCGTCGGTGTTCGCGGGCGGCGGTGGAGGCGGCGGATCCTGTGCGGCGGCGGTGCCGTAGCCCAGCCAGCCTGCGGCGCCCAGAGTGGTCAGCGCGGTGCCGAAGGCCAGTAGTCGTCTCATGTGTACCTCGGACTCCCCCACCCGCTCGACAGCACCGTTTCGGACTCTACCCCGGTCGGCCCATGTTGCCGGCGACTACGGCGACGTCCGGTCCGCGTTCGCGTGCATCGCGTCGCGGCAGTAGGCCGCAAGGCCTGGCAGCCCGAATGATTCGTCGTAGGTGGCGACGTATCTGGGGTCGCTGACGTACATGTCGGCCAGGTTGCGGTGGAACGCCGGCGGGCAGTCGTAGAACCAGCGATTCACGTGGAGCCGATGTTGCTCGGCGGCGTTCATCGCCTCCTCCGAGTCGGGCGGCAACCCCGACCGGAACGCATCGGCCAACGCCTTCTCGACCGCTTCGCCCTCGGCTTTGATCTGCACCCAGTCCTCCTTGCTGTAGGACTTGGCTCTGCGCTGCGACTCCTTCCACTCCTCGGTCTCTCCCCATTTCTGCTCGGCCTCGGCTTGGTAGTCGTCGAAGCCGTCACCGAAGAGTTCGCGCATGTCATCGTCGGTCATCGGGGTCTTGCTCATCGCCTTCTCCAATGCTTGGTCGATCGCCTCGAGGAGGCGTTTCATGTTGTCGAGTCGAGACGTCACGCGTTGTCGCTGCCGACGCAGATGGCTGACCTCGTCACCGTCGTCCAGCAGGCTCGCGATCTCGTCGAGAGGCAGGTCGAGCCGGCGGTAGACGATGATGTGGGACAAGCGCGTGAGGTCCGCCGCCGTGTACACCCGGTAGCCCGAAGCGGCCCGCCGGCTCGGGCGCAACAGCCCGATTTCGTCGTAGTGGTGCAGCGTCCGGACCGTGATGCCGAATCGCTGCGCGACTTCACCCACGGTGAGTTCGTCCATCTGCACCTCCTGCCTCAGGTCGACCAGGTTGGTGCCTCACGCCACGTGAGGGTCAAGCCCCCGGCCGGCCGAGGTCCTTCATCCACCCACGCGCGCGAATTCCCCGTTGCGGTACTGCTCGACGCATGCCGCGCGGCGGATCTTGCCGCTGGTGGTCGTCGGCAGCGCACCTGCCTCGACGAGCACGACGTCCTCGACGTTCAGTCCGTGCGCCGTCGCGATGGCCGCGGTCACTTCGCCGGTGACCCGCGCCGCCGCGTCGGCGTCCATCGAGTTCTTGACCTCGATGACGGTGACCAGTGTTTCGGTGCCCCGCACCGGCACCGAGATCGCTGCGACGCGGCCGCGGGTGACTTCCCCGACCGTCGTCTCGATGTCGTCGGGATAGTAGTTGCGGCCTCGGATGATGAGGAGATCCTTGATCCGGCCGACGATGAACAGCTGGCCGGCCGAGACGAAACCGAGGTCACCGGTGCGCAGCCACGGCCCGGTGGGCGTGCCGGGCGACGGATCGAGAAGCGTTGCCCCGAAACAACTCTGCTCGTCGGCGGGCTTGCCCCAGTACCCCTGCGAGACGTTCTCCCCGTGCACCCAGATCTCCCCGACGACATCCGGTGCGCACTCACGGCGTGTCTCGCTGTCGACGATGCGCACCGACGGTGACTGCGGGATCCGGTATTTCACCAGCGCGGTACCGGTGCCCTCGGGACACGGCCGGACGCGGCCGGCGCCGAGTTCGGCGGTGTCGAAGAACGCGGCCGGAGAGGACTCGTTCCAGGTGCCGGTCGCCACGAACACGGTTGCCTCGGCCAGTCCGTAGGCGGGCCGCATCATGTGGTCGCGAAAGTCGAAGTGCGCGAACCGGTCCACGAAGCGGTGCAGGGTGGCGGGCTCCACGCGTTCGGCGCCGCTGATGATGCCGACCACGCCCCCGAGGTCCAGCCCTGCGAGATCAGCGTCGCGGGTCTTGCGGGCGGCCAGGTCGAACGCGAAGTTCGGCGCCGACGACCACGCGTGCGGATGTTCGGCCAGCGCACGCACCCACCGTGACGGCTTCTCCAGGAACGCGACCGGGCTCATCAGTTCGGCGCGGCGGCCGCAGAGAATGGGTGCGCAGACCCCGAGCACCAGGCCCATGTCGTGATAGAACGGCAGCCACGACACCAGTGTGGCGTCGGCCGGCAGCGGCGCGTCGGCGAAGAAGCTGCTCATCAGCTGATCGAAGTTCACCGTCAGATTGCGGTGCGACAGCATCACTCCGGTCGGCGTGCGCGTGGACCCCGAACTGTATTGCAGGTAAGCGATACTCGGGAGCTCGGTAGGCAACGCTGCGGCGGCCTGGCCGTCGAGATCGAGCGCGTCGACCTCGACGACCCTGGGTGACAACGGCAGCGGTGCTTGCGCCACGTAGTCGCCGACGTCCCCGGCGACCGCTGTGGTCGTCAGCACCACCGTGGGTGTGGTGTCGGCGAGCACCGCGGTGACGCGGTCGTGGCTGGAACCGCGGTGCGGCAACGGAAGTGGCACCGCCACCAGCCCGGCCTGCATGGCGGCCAGGAACGCCACGATGTACTCCAGCCCCTGCGGAGCCAGGATCACGGCACGGTCGCCGACTGAGCCGTGCCGCGCGATCTCGCCGGCCAAATTCAGTGTGCGACCGGACAATTGCGCCCACGTCACACTCTCGCGGAACCCATCGGGGTCACGGTCGTAGTGGGTGAACGTGAACGCGACGTCGTCAGGCCGCATGCTGGCGCGGCCGTGCAGCATCGACAGGATCGACGACTGCCCCATCCCTACTCCTGATCCCATCGTGTCCGTCGTGTCACTGCGCGACCTCGGCCGGCTCCCGCGGAGCCGGACTGCGCGGCGGCGGACGCGACGGCCACCAGTTGGCCTTGCCCACCAGCGTCGCGATCGCCGGCACGGTGATCGTGCGGACGACGAAGGTGTCCAGCAAGATTCCCACACCGATGACGAATCCGCCCTGCACGACGATGCCGATGCTGGCGAACAGCAGGCCGGCCATCGACGCGGCGAAGATCAGACCGGCCGCGGTGATCACTCCGCCGGTGGAGCCCAGCGTCCGGATGACGCCGTAGCGCACGCTGTGCGGGGACTCGTCGCGCATCCGCGACACGAACAGCATGTTGTAGTCGGCGCCGACCGCGACCAGCACCACGAAGGCCAACGGCGGGACGCTCCAATGCAATTGCTGGTCCAGTATCAGCTGGAACACCAGCACCCCGATACCGATGGCCGCGAAGTACGACAACACCACCGACCCCACCAGGTACAGCGGCGCGATGACCGACCGCAGCAGCACCATCAGCGTCAGCAGGACCACGATCAAGGTGACGACGATGATGAACCGGATGTCGCGCTCGTAGTAGTCGCGGGTGTCGCGCAGCGCGGCGGGGAAACCGCCCATCGAGATCTCGGCGTCGGCCAGCGTGGTGTTGGGTTGGGCGCCGCGCGCGATGTCGCTGATCGCGTTGACCTGGTCCATGGCCTCCGGGCTGAACGGGTTCAGCTTCGTCTGGACCAGGTAGCGCACCGAGTGGCCGTCGGGTGAGATGAAAGCCTCGGCGGCCTTCTGGAACTCCACCGCGCCCAGCACCTCGGCCGGGATGTTGAAGCCGGCCATCGTCGACCCAGCGGCGTCCTTGCGCATGGTGAGCAGGAACGCCGACGCCTGGTCCAGCCCGGCCGCCATCACCTTGATCTGCTCGACCAGCTCGCCCACGCCGCCGGCCACCTGCTGGCTGCCGGTGGCCAGGCGATCGGCGTTCTGCCGGACATCGCGCAAACCTGCCTGTGCGCCAGCCGGGGAATCCAGGCCCAGGTCGTCGACGGCTTTGACGATGTCGGTCAACGCCGCGTTGAGCGTCTTGACGGTCTGGTTCAGCGACTGCCGGTCGTCGAGGCCCTCGAGATCGCCGGCCAGGGTGTTGATGCGCTCCAACCGGCCGTCGTCGCGCGCCTCCATCACCTTCTGGAACTGCATGCGCGTGTTAACGCACGACGGGTTCGCGTCGCAGACCGCGTTGCCGTTGAGCGCCATCAACACCGGACCGATCCAGCCGAACATGTCGCGCACCGCGGCGAAGTTGATGCCCATCGAGAGACCGAGTTCGTTGACGCTCTGCACCAGCTTCGCCGCGGTCTCCACGTCGCGCACCAGCCGGTCGCCGCCGTATTCGGTGCGCACCGAGGTCACCGCCGTCAGCAGCGTCTGCAGACTCGGGGCGACCTCGTTGATCTGCGTACGCACGCGGACGAGCGCGTCGGCCAGGGTGTTGGCTCCGTCGGCCAGGGTGTTCAGATCGCCGCGGCGCTCCCCGATCTGGGCGGACCCGGCCGCCAGCCGGTCCCCGACGATGCCGGCCTGGAACGTGGCCCGAAATTCCGGCGGGACCTCCCCGAGCGGCCGGGTGACGCCGCTGACCAGCGACACGTCGGGTAGCTGCGCGATGCGCGACGCCATCTGCTCCAGATCGGCCAGCGCCTGCGGGGTGCGCAGGTCGCGTTCGGACTGCACGAGGATGTACTGCGGAATGGACTGGCTGATCGGGAAATGCCGTTCCAGCGCGGCGTAACCGACCGAGCTGGGCGCCGACGCGGCGACGGTCTTGCGGTCGTCGTAGTTGAACTGGGCGACGACGGCGAAACCGGCCAGCAGGACCAGCACGAGCACGCTGGCCACCAGGTGCGGCACCGGCCGACGCACGATGCGGATACCCGACCGTCGCCAGAACGTGGCGGTCAGCTCGCGGCGCGGCTGGATCCAGCCGCGGGGCCCGGCGAGCACCAGGATCGCGGGCAGCAGCGTCATGCCGGCCAGATATGCGACGCCGATGCCGATCGCCGCCGAGACGCCGATGGTCCGGAACACACCCATCTCGGCGAAGTTCATCACCAGGAACGTGATGCCGACGGTGGCCGCCGACGCGGTGATGACCTTCCCGATCGACATCATCGCCGAGCGGACGGCTCGGTCGAACTCGGCGCCCGAGCGCAGATAGTCGTGGTAGCGGCTGATCATGAACACCGCGTAGTCGGTGCCGGCGCCGGCCATGATCGCGCTCAGGAACACGATGGACTGGTTCGACACTCCCGCACCGGTCAGGTGTGAGTAGGCGGCCACCACACCCTGGGCGATCAGCAACGACGACCCGATGGTGATCAACGGGAGCAGCATCGTGACCAGGCTGCGGTACACCAGCAGCAACACCCCGAGCACCAGCACGGCGATCGCGATCTCGATCGGCAACCGGTCCTGTTCACCGGCGACGGTCAGGTCGGCGACGGTGGCCGCGGGCCCGGTGACGTAGACCTCGAGCGGGCCGTCGCGCGGGACGTGGTGGCTGATGACGTCGGAGGTGCGGTTGAACGCGTCGAACGCCCGCGGCGTGCCGAGCTCACCTTCGAGGCTGATGGGCAGCACCCACGTCGTCTTGTCCTCGCTGGTGAGGAACTGCCGCAGCTGCGGGGTGGCGACGAAGTCCTGCACCGACACCACGTCGGTGACGTTGTCGTGCAGCGCGTCGACGACCTTGCGGTAGACCCGCTCGTCGTCCGGGCGCAGACCGTTCTCGTTGATGAACGCGACGACGGCAAGGTTGTCCGACGCCGACTCCTCGAAGGCGTCGGCCATCTTGCGGGCGCTGACGCTCGATGGCGCGTCGGCGGGCAGGATGACCAGCGGGTTCTTCTCGGCGAGCTGGCCCAGGGACGGGAACGACAGCGGCAACGCAACGGCCAGGGCGATCCAGACCCCGATCACCGCCCACGGCCACCGCACCACGACATCGGCTATCCGGCGCATGCAAACTGCTTCACGCTAGGCGACGCGTCCCCAGTGCCCAGTGTCGGCGACCCGGGCGCACACGTCCCCCATCGCCGTCATGTACCGGGCCACTGACTTCGCGGCGACCGGATTGTCCGGGTGCATGATCGCCATGACCGTGCCTTCGCCGTAGCGGAAAATGTAGATGGTCAGCTGATAGGAGTACCGGCCGTCCGGGAAGATCCCGATGTTGTCGGCCAGGCCCATGTCGGCGGCGGCCAGGATCGCGTTGAGCGGCGCCGCACCACCGTGGAAGAAGTTCGACACCGGGAAGTTGGGCTGCGGCCATTTCAGCGACGGCACGAGTTCGAGCACGCGGTAGTAGGGCACCTTCGCCATCGCCAGATTGCCGTCGAAGGACGCCTGCGCCGCGCCCGCGGCTTCGGCGAACGAAGCCGCACCGATCGGCACCGTGATCGGGACCAGCCCGGTGAACCACCCCTGCGTCATGAAGTTGTCTCCGGCGCTGCGCGAATCCCGCGGTGTCAGGCCGTAATACGTCAGCGCACCGGTCAGCTCGTGCTCCAGCTGCGCCAGGCAGGCGAACAGCCCACCGACGAAGCGTGAACCGGCCGCTGCGCAGGCCGCCTCGAAGCGTTCGGTCTGCGCCGGATCGAGCAGTGTCGCCGAGGACATCGTGCTGGTGGTCGCCTCGCGTGAATTACCCAGCGGCAGCGGAAATTCAGGGAAGCCCCCGTCGTTGTTGTCCGCGAAATCGATCCAGGCTGCCACCTCGGGCGAATCGGCCGTCAACTGGGCGGTGTGCGCGTGTTCGCGGACGCAGAAGTCGTCGAAGCTGCCCGCATCGGGAAGGGTGAACGCCTCACCGCCGCCGCTGTAGGCCGAATACATGCCGTTGGCTTCCAGCATCGTGGTGCCGATCAGGGTCGCGTCACCGTGCACATGGTCCATGGCGGCGAAGAACGTGAATCGGCCCTCGTTCTGGATGATCCCGAAGGTGAAGCAGCCCCACTCCAGAGGGCTGGGGATGCCGACCACGTGGGCGCGGATCTCCTCGACGCTGAGCCGACCGTGGTCGACCGGCACGAACTCGATGTCGGCCGGGTCCTCGATCGCGTGGCGGACGAAATCGCCGTCCGCGGTGCGCTCGAACCAGCTGCGGAAAGTGTCATGCCTGCGCAAATAAGTGTTCACGGCGTGGTCCATGGCCGTGATGTCGCAGTGCCCGGGCACCTCGCAGCTGGCGATGATCTGCCGGGAGAACGTCAGGCCCGCGTCGGTGCGTTCGCAGTAGTTCCGCAGATGCTGACCCTGCATGTAGCTGACCGGTACCGCGCTGACCGGTGCGCGCAGCGCCCGATCTGCCGATTCGGGTGTCGGATGCCAGGACGTGACCGTCCCGGCCTCCAACTGCCATTCCTCAAGCGCGCCAATCGTGATCTTGCCGATGCGCAATACTTCGTCCTCCCCGCATGACTGCCGACAGAGCCGGCGTCAGCCGTTGCCGGCATCAACATACTCTGGCGCGGCCCGTCGTTGCCGTGCCTCCGGCAAATCCCTTCGGTACAGCCCCCGGGGCGTCGTCGGGCATGCCATAGTGTCCCCCGGGAAGCTGATCATCGGGGCCGTCGATGTCGCACGAATTCCCAGTCTCACCGCCGCTGCACAGGGAGGACAACGGCATGGGCTCCGCCGACCATCCGAGCGAGATGCCGCGTTTCGCGGTGATCGGTTACGCCGCCCGCTTCCCGGGCGCCCCCGATGCCGACGCGTTCTGGGAATTGCTGCGCGAAGGTCGCGACGCCATCTCCGAGGTTCCGCGAGACCGGTGGGACGCCGACGAGTTCTTCGATCCCGAACCCGGGACACCGGGCAAGGTGGTGACCCGCCGGGCGGGGTTCGTCGACGACCCGACGGGCTTCGATGCGCCGTTCTTCGGGATGTCGACGCGCGAGGTCCGGTTGATGGATCCGCAGCACCGGCTGTTGTTGGAGACGGCGTGGCGCGCGGTGGAGCATTCCGGCACCGCGCCCACGGCCCTGGCCAACAGCAACACCGGCGTGTTCGTCGGTCTGGCCACCCACGACTACCTGGGCATGGCCTCCGACGAGCTCACCTATCCCGAAATCGAGGCCTACATGGCCATCGGGACGTCCAACGCGGCCGCGGCGGGCCGGATCAGCTATCGGCTCGGCCTGCAGGGCCCGGCGGTCGCGGTCGACACCGCGTGCAGTTCTTCGCTGGTGGCCATCCATCAGGCGTGCCAGGCGCTGCAGCTCGGCGAGTGCGACCTCGCACTCGCCGGCGGCGCGAACGTGCTGCTCACCCCGGCCACGATGATCACGTTCTCCAACGCGCACATGCTGGCGCCCGACGGTCGGTGCAAGACCTTCGACGCGGCTGCCGACGGCTACGTCCGCGGCGAGGGTTGCGGCGTCATCGTGATCAAGCGGCTCGAGGACGCGTTGGCCGACGGCGACCGGATCCGCGCGGTGATCCGCGGCAGCGCCATCAATCAGGATGGGGCGTCCGGCGGGCTGACGGTGCCCAATGGTGTTGCGCAGCAACAGGTGATCGCCGCCGCGCTGAAGCGCGCCGGGCTCGATCCCGCCGATGTGGGGTATCTGGAGGCGCACGGCACCGGGACGTCGCTGGGCGACCCGATCGAGGCGCAGGCCGCAGGCGAGGTGCTCGGCGTGGGGCGTGCTGCCGACCAGCCGCTGCTGGTCGGGTCGGCCAAGACGAACATCGGCCATCTCGAGGCGGCAGCCGGTATCGCCGGGGTGATCAAGGTGATCCTGGCACTGGAACATCAGACGCTGCCCAAGCACCTGAACTTCGAGAACCCGTCGCCGCACATTCCGTGGCACCGGCTGCCGATCGAGGTGCTCCGCGAGACCGTCCCGTGGGAGCGCGGCGGTCGTCCCCGTATTGCCGGGGTCAGTTCGTTCGGGTTCGCCGGAACCAACGCGCACGTGATCCTCGAGGAGGCACCGGAAGTCGCGGAGACGCCGGCGTCTGAGCCTTCCGACGACCGGATGTTCCGTGTTCTTCCGTTGTCGGCGCGCACACCCGCCGCGCTCGTGGCGCTGGCCGACCGGTATCGCTCCTGGTGGCACGCGCACCCGGACGCGACGCTCGATGACGTGTGTTTCACCGCCGGCGCCGGGCGCGCACATCTGGAGCACCGTGCGGCGCTGGTGGCGAACTCGACGGAGTCCGCGCTCGATCTGCTCGGCGCGCTCGCCGATGACCGTCCGGCGCCGGGGCTGGTGCGCGGCGAATGCCACGAACCACCCAAGACGGCGTGGTTGTTCACCGGCCAGGGCAGCCAGTACCCGGGCATGGCGCGTGAATTGTTCGACACCGAACCGGTGTTCGCCGACACCGTGCGCCGCTGCGCGGACGCTGTCGTCGAGGTGCTCGAGAAGCCGTTGTTGGATGTGGTTTTCGCGGTCGACAGTGCCGAAGACCCCGAGGCGGACGCGGTGTTGCGGCAAACGTCGTACGCGCAACCGGCACTGTTCGCCATCGAGATGGGTCTGGCGCGGCTGTGGCAGTCCTGGGGCTTCGAGCCCGACGTGGTGCTCGGACACAGCGTCGGCCAGTACTCGGCGGCCTGCGTGGCCGGAGTCATGAGCATCGCCGACGGGGCGCGGCTGATCGCCGAACGCGGGAGACTGTTCGGCAGCCTGCCCGAGGGCGGGCGCATGGCGGCGGCATTCACCGCCGCCGAGCGGGTCGAACGCCTGACCGACGAGTTCCCGACGCTGTCGGTGGCCGCCTACAACGGTGCGAACACCGTGCTGTCCGGCCCGGCAACAGATTTGGAGCAGGCGGTGGCGCGGCTGGTCGCCGATGGTGTGCGGTGCGACTGGCTCGACACCAGCCACGCGTTCCACTCCGCGCTGCTGGACCCGATCCTCGACGATTTCGAGGCGTATGCGAATGAGTTCACATTCCAAGCGCCGCAACGGATCCTGATCGACAACCGGACCGGCACCGCGCTGGGCCGCAGCGTGCAGATCGACGGCGCCTACTGGCGGCGGCATGCCCGCCAGCCCGTCCAATTCGCCAAGAGCGTCCAGACCCTGGCCGACCTGAACTGCAGACTGCTGCTGGAGATCGGACCGCGACCGGTGCTCACCGCGGCGGCGTTGAGCGCGTGGCCCGACCCGGCGACCGCGCCGCGCGTCGTCGCCTCCCTGCGCCGCACCACTGCCGACCACCGGCAGATCACCGAAGCGCTCGCCGACGCCTACGTGTCCGGGCATCTTCCCCGATTCGAGGCGTTGCGCCGACCGCAGGCACGCAAACTCGATCTGCCCACATACCCGTTCGAACACCGCCAGTACTGGTACAAGGACAACCGCGACGAACCCGGCCGCGCACAGCACGCCGCCGCACGCACCCAGGCGGTCGGGCTCCTCGAGGACGGCCGCATCGACGAGCTCGCAGCACTGCTCGACGACACCGACCCGCACACCCGCGACGTGCTGAACAAGCTCGCCGCCCAGCACAATCGGCAGCGCGGGACCCAGTCAATCGCCGAGGACCGATACGAGATCGCCTGGGAGAAAACCACTCTCGGGTCCGCGGATGCCGCCTCCTGGATCCTCGTCGGTGACGACAGCGCCGCCATCCAGCCGATGGTGGACGTGTTGTCGGCCCGCGGAGACCGGTACCAGGTGGTCGGGCTCCCGGTGACCGCGGACGACGAAGCGCAGCTGACCGAGGCGCTGCGCGCAGCCGCGCACCAGGATCCGCAGTTGCGCATCGTGCACCTCGCCGCACTGGAGCCCGACCCGACGACCTCGGCGCGCACCTTGCTGCGGATGCAGCACCGGATTCTCGGTGGCACGCGTCGGTTGTTCCGCGCTGCGGCGAGCGCCGAGCTGCGCGCTCCGGTCTGGCTGGTCACCCGCGGCGCCCAGCGCGTCGTCGACTCCGACACCGTCGCGCCGCACCACAGCACCCTCTGGGGTTTCGGGCGGGCCGCCGCACTGGAACTTCCGCACCTGTGGGGCGGATTGGTCGACCTGGGTGCGGGGACTCCCGACGAATGGTCTGCGGTCGCGACTCTCGTTTCCCTGCACCACGAATCAGATCTGCGCGAAGACCAGGTCGCGTTGCGTGGGTCCGACGCCTACGTGCCCCGATTGGTGCGCCGGACCGGGCCCCCCAGCGCGACGCCGCTGCCGCTGCGCCAGGACGCCACGTATCTGGTGACCGGTGGGCTGGGGGCGATCGGTCTCGCGACCGCGGCACACCTGGCCGAGCAGGGCGCCGGGCACCTGGTACTGACCAGCCGCCGCGCGCCCGGCGGGACCGCGCAGGAGCAGATCGACGCCCTGGCCGCCCGGTCCGGCTGCGACATCCGGGTGCACTGCGCCGATGTCGCCGACCCGCACGACGTCGCACGGCTGCTGACAGCCGTGGGCGCCGACCTGCCACCGCTCGCCGGTATCGTGCACGCCGCCGGAGAGATCGGCACGACGCCGCTCACCGAGGTCGACGACGCAGAACTCGACCGCGTCTTCGCCGGAAAGGTCTGGGGTGCCTGGAATCTCGTCGAGGCGACGCGCGAACTGTCCCTCGACTTCTTCCTCAGCACGTCGTCGATCGCCTCGGTGTGGGGCGGATTCGGGCAGACGGCCTACGGTGCGGCGAACGCGTTCCTCGACGGCCTGACCTGGCAGCTGCGCTCCCAGGGCGTCCCCGCCACGGCCGTCAACTTCGGGCCGTGGTCGGCCGGCATGGCCGACGCGGAAGCCCGTGCGCGGCTCGAACAGCGGGGCGTGCGCACGCTCGGCGCCGCCGACGCACTGGCCGGACTGACCGACGCCGTCGCCGCCGCCGCGCCGCAATCGGTGGTGGCCCGAATCGACTGGGCGCGCTTCCTTCCGCTCTATCAGCAGGCGGGCCGGCGCGGCTTCCTGTCCGCGCTGGAACGCGAACTGCCCGTCGCCGCCGTCCCGACCGCCACCCCCACCGGGACGACGCCGCTGGTCGATAGGCTCCGCACCGCACCGGTACAGCAGCGCCGCAAACTGCTGATCGACTATCTGCGCGGCGCTGTCGCCGAGGTGACGCGGGTGGATGCGGCCGAGATCCGCGAGGACGCCGGCTTCTTCGACATCGGCATGGATTCGCTGATGGCGGTCGAGTTGCGGCGGCGCATCGAACAGGGTGTCGGCAAGGACATTCCGGCCACCCTGGCCATGGACCATCCGCGGCTGTCGGATGTCGCGGACTACCTGCTCGCCGACGTACTCGGCTTCGACGACCCCGCCTCCGCCAAGCCGGCGCAGGTCACCGTCACCGCCCGCACCGACGAGCCGATCGCGGTGGTCGCGGTGTCGTGCCGATTCCCCGGTGCCCCGAATCCGGAAGCGTTCTGGGAGGTGCTGGCCGGTGGCGTCGACGCCATCCGGGAGGTGCCCGAGGATCGGTTCGACATCGACGAGTTCTACGACCCCGACCCCGACAGCCCCGGCAAGACCTACACCCGCTTCGGCGGATTCCTCGACGGCATCGACGGTTTCGACCCCGAGTTCTTCGGCATCTCACCGCGCGAAGCGGTGTGGATCGAGCCGCAGCAGCGGCTGATGCTCGAGACCGTGTGGGAGGGGCTGGAGCGCGCGGGCTACTCGCCCCAGTCGTTGCGGGGCAGCCGGACCGGGGTCTTCGTCGGTGTGGCCGCCAACGAGTACGCCCACCTGCTGTCGGCCGAGTCGATCGACAAGATCGAACCGCACTTCATCACCGGCAACGCGCTCAACGCGATCTCCGGCCGGGTGTCGTTCGCGCTCGGCCTCGAGGGTCCGGCGGTCGCCGTCGACACGGCGTGCAGTTCAGCACTGGTGGCCGTGCACCAGGCCTGCCTGGCGCTGCACAACGGTGACTGCGACATGGCGCTGGCCGGCGGGGTGAACGTACTGCTCAGCCCGGTCACCGTGGTCGCGGCGTCGCGGGCCCGGATGCTGTCCCCGGTCGGACGGTGCAAGACCTTCGACGCGTCGGCCGACGGCTACGTGCGCAGCGAGGGCTGCGGCATCCTCGTCCTCAAGCGGCTCAGCGACGCCCAGCGCGACGGTGACCGGATCTGCGCGGTCATCCCTGGAACAGCCATCAACCAGGACGGCGCCTCCAGCGGTCTGACCGTGCCCAACGGCGGTGCGCAGCAACGCCTCATCGGCACGGCGCTGGCTCGTGCCGGGGTGCGCGGAGCCGACGTCGACTACCTCGAAGCCCACGGCACCGGCACCCCGCTCGGCGATCCGATCGAGGTGCAGGCCGCCGCGGCGGCCTACGGCGCCGACCGGGATCGGCCGTTGCTGATGGGCTCGGTCAAGACGAACATCGGTCACCTCGAATCAGCCTCCGGCGCCGCGGGATTGATCAAGGTGGTGCTGTCGCTGCAGCACGAGATGCTGCCGCAGAGCCTGCACTTCGACACGCCGTCCCCACACATCCCGTGGGATTCGCTGCCGGTGCAGGTGGTCGACAAGCCGTTGCCGTGGCAGACCAACGGCCGGCCGCGTCGCGCCGGCGTCAGCTCCTTCGGGTTCACCGGAACCAACGCCCATGTGCTGGTCGAGGAAGCACCCCGGCAGCCCGCGCCCGAGGCCCCGGACGCCGTCGAGCAGCGGCCCGTGCACGTGCTGCCGCTCTCGGCGCGCTCGCCCGAGGCGCTGACCACCCTGGCGCAGCGTTACCAGAACTGGCTGGACACCCAACCCGATGTCGACCTGGCCGACCTGTGCCGCACCGCCGGAACCGGCCGCACGCATTTCGAGCACCGTGCCGCGCTGGTGGTGGAGTCGGTCGACGCCGCCCGGCACGGGCTGAACGACCTGGCCGAGAACCGGCTGCGCCCCGGGGTGGTCCGCGGTGAGCACACCCATCACCCCACGACGGCCTGGCTGTTCACCGGTCAGGGCAGCCAGTATCCCGGCATGGCCCGTGAGTTGTTCGACAGTGAACCGGTTTTCGCCGAAACCGTGACCCGCTGCGCGGAGGCGGTGGCCGACATCGTCACCCGCCCACTGCTCGACGTGCTCTTCGCCACCGACCGCGCCGACGCCGAACTGCTGCGGCACACCTCGTTCGCGCAGCCGGCGCTGTTCGCCGTCGAGATGGGTCTGGCTCGACTGTGGCAGTCCTGGGGCATCGAACCCGACGTGGTGCTGGGCCACAGCGTCGGCCAGTACGCCGCGGCGTGTGTGGCAGGCGTGTTCAGCCTCGAGGACGGCGCCCGGCTGATGGCCGAGCGCGGGCGGATGTTCGGCAGCCTGCCCGAGGGCGGCCGGATGGTGGCGGTGTTCAGCGACGCCAAGCAGGTCGAACATGTCGCGGCGGGATTCCCGCGGGTTTCCGTCGGCGCCTACAACGGCCCCAACACCGTGCTCTCCGGGCCCGGCGAGGATCTCGAACAGATCGTCGCGACATTCGAGGAGGAGGGCATCCGCTGCACCTGGCTGCACACCAGCCACGCCTTCCACTCCGAACTGCTGGACCCGGTACTCGACGACTTCGAGTCCTACGCCGCCGGAATCGAATTCGCCGCGCCGACGCTGCCGCTGGTGTGCAACCGCACCGGCGCCGTGCTCACCGCGCAGCATCCCCTCGATGCGCAGTACTGGCGACGGCACTCCCGCCAGCCGGTGCAATTCGCAGAAAGCGTGCGTACCGTCGCGGCGCTCGGCTGCTCGATGTTGATGGAGATCGGTCCGCAGCCGGTGCTCACCGGCGCCGCGGTGCAGGTGTGGCCCGAGCACCTGGCCGCACCCCGCGCCATCGCGTCGCTGCGCAAGGGGGTGGCCGACCGTCGCCAGATCGCCGACGCGCTCGCCTCGGCCTACGTCGGTGGGCATCGCCCCGACTTCGCCGCCCTGCACTCCACGCCGGGACGTCGTCTGGAGTTGCCGACCTATCCGTTCCAGCGGCGCCGGTTCTGGCCCAAGTCCTCGTCGATCACCGTCGACGGGCCCACGGTGTCCGGAATCCTGGGCAGCGCCAAGGATCTGGCGTCCGGTGACTGCGTGTACACCAGCCGCCTGTCGGTGAAATCGCAGCCCTGGCTGTCCGACCACGTCATCTACGGCACCGTGGTGGTTCCGGGAGCGACGTACGCCGCCATGGCCCTGGCCGCGGTCGGCACCCCGGCCCACGCCAGGGACGTCTTCTTCTACGAGCCGATCATCCTGCCCGAGAAGGCTTCTCGGGAGGTGCAGCTGACCCTGCACGCGCTCGCAGACGGTGCGCAGAAGTTCCAGGTACACAGCCGCCCCTACGGGGTGCGGGACGCCGAATGGTCGCTCAACGCCGAAGGCACCGTCGTCAGCGGAGTCGACGAGGAGCGGCCCGCCGAGGACACCGAACCGGTGGACGAAGCCGTCGAGCGGCTCAACCGGCTGCGCCCGCAGGATCTGTTCGAGACGTTCGCCGACATGGAACTGTCATGGGGGCCGACGTGGTCGGGATCGCTGAAGTCGGTGTGGCTCGGTGACGGTGAGGCCGTCGGCGACCTGCTGGTCGGCGAGGAACTCGCCGAACACCTCGGCAGTGAGCCCATGCACCCGGTGCTCATGGATCTGTGCACCGGGGTGGCCTTCCCGGCGTTCCCGGCACTGCTGGCCGCCGAACAAGGGGTCAGTGACCTGTTCCTGCCGCTGCGATACGGGAAAGTGCTGCTGCGCGAGAAGATGCCGCGCCGGTTCTACTGCCGAGCGAAGTGGCACGCCAGCGCGCTCGACAGCGAGACGCAGGCGTTCGACCTGGACTTCCTGGACCGGGACGGCCAGCACCTCGGCGGGATCCGCGAGTTCACCGTCAAGCGTGCGCCGCGCGAGGCGCTGCTGCGCGGTCTGGGCGGCGACGCCACCCGGCTGCTCTACACACTGGGCTGGCATGAGCTCCCGGCGCCGGAGCCGACGGAGGACACCAACGGCACGTGGCTGATCGCCGGCTTCGACGAACTGGCCGCCGGTGTCCGCGGATGCCTGACGCACGACCGTGGCGCCGACGTTGAGCCGTTGGGGCAGAAGCTGATCGACGCGCACGAACGCGGTGTGCCGTTCTCCGGTGTGGTGTGGCGCGCCGCCGCGAGCCGCCTCGAGGAGACCGACACCGAAGCCGCCGCGCGGCTGGAGTCCGAGGTCGCCGAACTGCTCAGCGCTGTGCATGCCGTGCAGGGCGGCCAGGTCAAACTGCCGGGCGGCCTGTGGATCGTCACCGAACGCGCTGTCGCCACCGAATCGGGCGAGACCGTCGACCCGGTACAGGCAGCGCTGTGGGGGCTGGGCCGCACCACGATCAACGAGGAACCGGCGCTGCGCTGCCGACTGGTCGACACCGACGGATCACCCGAAGCGGTGCGCGTGCTCACCGGCCTCCTCACGACGCCGGCCGACGAGCCTGAAATCGCTGTGCGACAAGGAAAGTTGCTGGCCTCCCGGCTGCTTCCGTGGGCCCGCAGCGGACACCTGACGGTGCCTCGGGCCACCGATTACGTGCTGGCGCCCACCGAGCGCGGCGCGATCGACAACCTGCGGTTGGTGGAGACCGACGTGCCGGCCCCCGCCGAGGGGTACGTGCAGGTCCGCGTCGAGGCTGCGGGCCTGAACTTCCGCGACGTGCTCAACGTTCTGGGCCTCTACCCCGGCGACCCCGGGCCGATCGGCGGCGACTTCGCCGGTGTGGTCACGCAGGTCGGCGACGGTGTTGGTTCGGGGCGAGCGGAGCGACGGGATGGAATCGCGCTCGAGGTCGGTCAGCGGGTGTATGGGTTCATGCAGGGTGCGTTCGCCAGCCGGTTCAACGTGCCGGCACAGCTGCTGGCCCCGATTCCCGATGGGATCACCGCGGTGGAGGCGGCGACCATTCCCGCTGCGGCGCTCACCGTGCGGCTGGCCTTCGACTGGGCGCAGCTGCGACCGGGTGACCGCGTGCTCATCCATGCCGCCAGCGGCGGCGTCGGGCTGGCCGCCATCCAGATGGCCCAACAGCACGGCGCCGTCGTCTTCGCCACCGCGAGCACCTTCAAGCGGTCCACGCTGCGCGCGATGGGTGTCCAGTATGTGTACGACTCCCGCAGCACGGATTTCGCCGACCAGATCTTGGCCGACACCGACGGCGCCGGTGTCGACGTGGTCCTCAACAGCCTGACCAGCGAGGGCTTCATCGAAGCGACGGTGCGGGCGACCGCACAGAACGGCCGGTTCGCCGAGATCGCCAAACGCGACATCTGGTCGGTCGAGCAGATGGCGGAGGCGCGCCCGGACATCGCCTACGAGATCGTCGCCCTCGACACAGTGAGCTTCCAGGACCCCGAGCGGATCCGCACGCTGCTGACCGAGGTGTCGAACGGTCTCGGCAAGGGTGAGTGGACGCCGCTGCCCGCGGAGATCTACCCGCTGACGGAGGCCCGGGCCGCGTTCCGGCGCATGCAGCAGGCCCGACACATCGGCAAGATCGTGTGTCAGGTGCCCGAACCGCTGGCCCCGCGCGCTGATCGCACCTATCTGATCACCGGCGGCCTCGGGTCGATCGGCCTGCACACCGCGGCTTATCTGGCTCAGCGCGGCGCCGGCGACATCGTGCTGACCAGTCGGCGCGAACCCGACGCCGACGCCCGCTCGGTGATCGACGAGATCATCGAGCGCCACAAGTGCCGCATCCATGTGTGCACCGCCGATGTCGGCGTCGAGTCGGAGGTCGCCGAGCTGCTCGAGCACATCCGTGCCACCCTGCCGCCGCTGGCCGGCGTCGCCCACCTGGCCGGGGTGCTCGACGACGCGCTGCTGTCCCAGCAGAGCGTCGAACGGTTCCGGACCACGTTGGCGCCCAAGGCGTTCGGCGCGGCGCACCTGGACCGTCTGACCCGGGACGACGACCTGGACTTCTTCCTGGTGTCCTCGTCGGTGTCGAGCCTGTTCGGTTCGCCCGGACAGGCGAACTACGCCACGGCCAACGCGTTCCTCGACGGGCTGGTGGCTCGGCGCCGAGCCCACGGGCTGCCCGCCACCGGGATCAACTTCGGTCCGTGGGCACAGGGCGGCATGGCGTCGTCGGAAGCCGCCACGGCCAATATCGGTGCCCAAGGCCTGATTCCGTTGGAGCCGTCCGCCGCGCTGGGCGCCCTGGCCGAGGCCGTCGCCAACGGCACCGGGCAGGCCACCGTGATCAAGGCCAACTGGCAGCGCGCCGCGAAGGTGCTGGGTAGTTCGCGGCCGCCGATCCTCGACCTGGTGCTGCCGCGGCCCGAGGGCGAGGTGACCGGCGACAGCGAGCTGCTGCGCCAACTGCAGGAGATTCCGGTGGCGCAGCGGGCAGGGTTCGTCACCGAATTCCTGCAGCGCGAGGTGCAGACGTTCCTGCGGCTGGCCCAACCGCCCGCAGCGAGCAGCCGGTTCCTGGATCTGGGCACGGACTCCCTGATGGCGATCGAACTGCGCAACCGGTTGCACAGCCAGTTCGGCGGTGCGTTCACGATCAACGCCACGGCGGTGTTCGACTACCCGACGATCGGCGGGCTCGCCGAGTACCTCGTCGGCCAGCTGCCCGACGCCGAACCGAGTCCGGACAGCCGGCCCGCCGAGGAAGCCGCCGCCTCCGGGTAGCCTGCGGCATGACCAAATCGGTGTTCATCACCGGAGCCGCCACCGGCATCGGGCGTGCGACCGCACTGTTGTTCGCGCGCCGCGGTTACATCGTCGGCGGGTACGACATCGACGAGGACGGACTGCGTGTCCTGGCCGCCGATGTCACTGCACTGGGTGGCACGCCTGTGGTCGGGCACCTCAACGTCACCGACGCCGACGAAATGGCTCGGCGACTGGGCGAGTTCGTCGACGCCGCCGGGGGCCGGCTCGACGTGTTGATCAACAACGCGGGCCTGCTCAACGCCGGACGGTTCGAGGAGATTCCGCTGGAAGTTCACCAGCGGGAGATCGAGGTCAACGTCAAGGGCGTGGTCCACGGATTGCACGCCGCGTTCCCGTATCTGAAGGACACTCCGGGCGCGGTGGTGGTGAACCTGGCGTCGGCGTCGGCGATCTACGGGCAGGCCGAGCTGGCCAATTACAGCGCCACCAAGTTCTTCGTGCGGGCGCTCACCGAGGCACTGGACCTCGAGTGGGGTCGCTACGGCATCCGGGTGATCGACATGTGGCCGCTGTACGTGAACACCGCGATGACCAAGGGCGTCAGCACGGGAACCACCCAGTCACTGGGCATCAGGCTGACCGCCCAGGACATCGCCACCGACATCCTCGCCGCGGTCGATGCCCCCTGGACGCGCCGGCTGGTGTCCCAGGTGCACTTCCCGGTCGGCGTGCAGGCCAAGGCGCTGGCCCTCGGGGCCCGGTTCTCGCCGGCCTGGCTGACCCGGCTGGTCAACAAGCGGTTGGCCGGCAGCTAACTCTGTCGGTCGTCTGGCAGATCCGCGGATCTGCTCGATCGTGCCGCCCGCGCCGCGCGCATCACATAAACGTGACCATCATCACAGGCAGCCCTTCACGCAGGTCCCGGCGCGTTTTTCCGCCCAAGAAGGGCGATCGGCCAACCGCTCGGTTGGGATCCGGTACGGAATTACCCGCGCGCGTCTTGCGTTGAGGTTACCGAGCGGTATAGTTAAGCCCCAGTTACTGGTGGGTAACTTAAGTGAAGTACCCAACCATAGGGCAGTTCTCGACGAGGAGTAACCCGTGAGCCATTACAAGAGCAACGTTCGTGACCAGGTATTCAACCTGTTCGAGGTCTTGGGTGTCGACAAGGCGCTCGGTCAGGGCAGCTACGCAGACCTCGACGTCGAGACTGCCGGCGAGATGCTGGGCGAGATCGCGCGTCTCGCCGAAGGCCCGGTGGCCGCCTCCTTCGAAGAGGGCGACCGCAATCCCCCGGTCTTCGACCCCAAGACCCACACCGTGACCCTGCCCGAGGGGTTCAAGAAGTCCGTGCGCGCCGTCGTCGAAGGCGGCTGGGACAAGCTGTCGGTCAGCGAGGAACTCGGCGGCACCCCGATGCCGCGCGCGCTGTCCTGGGCCCTGCAGGAACACATCCTCGGCGCCAACCCCGCGGTGTACATGTACGCGATGGGCGCCGGATTCGCCGACATCTTCTACCAGCTCGGCACCGAGGAACAGAAGAAGTGGGCCAAGCTCGCCGCCGATCGCGGTTGGGGCTCGACCATGGTGCTCACCGAGCCGGACGCCGGCTCGGACGTCGGCGCCGGTCGCACCAAGGCGGTGCAGCAGCCCGACGGCACCTGGCACATCGACGGCGTGAAGCGGTTCATCACCTCGGCCGACTCCGATGACCTGTTCGAGAACATCATGCACCTGGTGCTGGCCCGTCCCGAGGGCGCCGGCCCGGGCACCAAGGGTCTGTCGCTGTTCTTCGTGCCGAAGTTCCACTTCGATCCCGAGACCGGCGAGCCGGGCGAGCGCAACGGTGTGTTCGTCACCAACGTCGAGCACAAGATGGGCCTGAAGGTCTCCGCCACGTGTGAACTGTCGCTGGGCCAGCACGGGACACCGGCCGTCGGCTGGCTGGTCGGCGAGGTGCACGAGGGCATCGCGCAGATGTTCGACGTCATCGAGCAGGCCCGAATGATGGTGGGCACCAAGGCCATCGCGACGCTGTCCACCGGCTACCTGAACGCGCTGGAGTACGCCAAGTCGCGCGTGCAGGGTGCCGACCTGACCCAGATGACCGACAAGACCGCGCCGCGCGTGACCATCACGCACCACCCGGACGTCCGTCGCTCGCTGATGACGCAGAAGGCCTACGCCGAGGGTCTGCGCGCCCTGTACCTGTTCACCGCGACGCATCAGGACGCCGAGGTCGCCAAGACGCTGTACGGCATCGAGCCCGAACTGGCCGTCAAGGTCAACGACCTGCTGCTGCCGATCGTCAAGGGTGTGGGTTCAGAGCAGGCGTACGCCAAGCTGACCGAATCGCTGCAGACCTTCGGCGGTTCCGGCTTCCTGCAGGACTACCCGATCGAGCAGTACATCCGCGACGCCAAGATCGACTCGCTGTACGAGGGCACCACCGCCATCCAGGCGCAGGACTTCTTCTTCCGCAAGATCGTCCGCGACAAGGGTGTGGCGCTGGGGCACGTCGCCGGCCAGATCGAGCAGTTCGTCAAGAACGAGTCCGGCAACGGGCGCCTCAAGGCCGAGCGGGCCCTGCTGGCCACCGCACTGGCCGACGTGCAGGCGATGGCGGCCACGCTGACCGGTTATCTGGTTGCGGCGCAGGAGAACCCGGCCGAGATCTACAAGGTCGGCCTGGGCTCCGTGCGCTTCCTGATGAGCGTCGGCGATCTGGTCATCGGCTGGCTGCTGCAGCAGCAGGCGGCCGTCGCGATCGACAAGCTCGACGGCGGGGCAGACGGTGAAGACCGCGCCTTCTACGAAGGCAAGGTCGCGGTGGCGTCGTTCTTCGCGAAGAACTTCCTGCCGCTGCTCACCAGCACGCGGTCCATCCTGGAGAACCTCGACAACGAGGTCATGGAGCTGGACGAGGCGGCGTTCTAGACAGCCGCTTCGGACCCGAGACGCCCCCGGACTCTTCCCGGGGGCGTCTTGCGTTCGGCGGTGGGTCCGGCGAGTCCCATGGGCCTCACATATCCGCGAAATTCAGAGAAAGTGCGAGAAGGCCTCTGAAAAACGTGGATATCTGAGGCGCGTGTGACGAGCGGAGACGGTGTTGAACGGCTATCCCGCGGACTCGGCGGCCCGCAGCAGCGCACGCGTGCGGGCCCGGCCCTCGGGCGAGCTGTCGAACGTGGCCCCGACGAACTCGTCGACCCCCGCGGCGGCCAGCTCGTCGAGCCGCGCGGCCACGGTGTCCTCGTCGCCGATGATCGCGGCGTCCTCGGGACCGGCGAAGCCCTCCCGGTCCAGCATCGCGCGGTAGGACGGCAACGTCCCGTAGACGGCGAACTGCTGGGCGGCCAGCCGACGCGCGCCGTCGACGTCGTCGGTGACCGCCACGGGCAGCGCCGCGACGACGCGCACCGATCCGGCCGGGCGGCCGGCGTCGGCGGCGGCTTGCCGCAAGGTCGGGTTGACGTGGTCGCGCAGGGTGGCCGGACCGGTCATCCACGTGCAGGTGCCGGCCGTGCGCCGACCCGCCAGCCGCAGCAGCTGCGGGCCGAGCGCGGCGATGTAGACGTCCGGGGCGGCGGCGCCGGGGATCATCAGCGCGCCGCGGGTGGTGACCGTCTCGCCGGTCGCGTCGGCGGGCTGCCCGGCCAGCAGCGGCAGCAGCCCGTCCAGGAACTCACCCAGCCGGCGCACCGGCTTGTCCCACGGGATGCCCCACATGCCCTCGGTGACCGCCGCGTGCGTCATACCCAGTCCGAGGGTGAACCGGCCACCCGAAATCAGGCTGAGCGTGAGCGCGCGCTGCGCCATCAGCATCGGATGCTGGTTCTGGATGGGCACCACACCGCTGGCGGCCTCGATGCCGTCGACTTCACGCAGCGCCACGGCCAGGACGGTCAGCAGGTCGGGCTCGTAGGGCAGCTGGCTCAACCAGACTCGCCGAAACCCCTCGTCACGCAGTTGTGCCAGGTAGTCGACGGTGGCGTCAACGGGCGAATCGAAACCGCTGAGCTGTCCGAACATGCTGATCTGCATGTCCCAAAAGTAGTGCCCCGTGTTGCCGTCGGGTCGGGGGGTCAGACGGCAACACGGAGCTATCCCATGTATCGAAGGGCTACCCGCAGGCGTTACACGGTCAGGCTTCGAGAATCGCCGTCACGCCCTGGCCGCCCGCAGCGCAGACGGAGATCAGGCCGCGGACAGGCTGGCCGGTCTCTGCCTTCTTCTCCGCCAGCTGCTTGGCCATCTGGGCAACGATGCGTCCGCCGGTCGCGGCGAACGGGTGCCCGGCCGCCAGTGACGAGCCGTTGACGTTGAGTTTGGCCCGGTCGATGGAGCCGAGCGCGGCGTCCAGCCCGAGGCGTTCCTTGCAGTACTCCTCGGACTCCCAGGCCGCCAAGGTCGCCAGCACCACCGAGGCGAACGCCTCGTGGATCTCGTAGAAGTCGAAGTCCTGCAGTTTCAGACCGTTGCGGGCCAGCATCCGCGGCACCGCGTACGTCGGCGCCATCAGCAGGCCGTCGCGACCGTTGACGTAGTCGACCGCGGCGGTCTGGCTGTCGACGAAGTAGGCCAGCACCGGGATCGAGTGCTCGGCGGCCCACTCCTCCGACGACAGCAGCGCCACCGACGCGCCGTCGGTCAGCGGCGTCGAGTTCCCGGCGGTCATCGTCGCGTCACCGTTGCGCACGCCGAACACCGGCTTGAGCTTGGCCAGCTTTTCCGGCGACGAGTCCGGTCGCAGGTTGTTGTCGCGGTAGACGCCGAGGAACGGCGTCACCAGATCGTCGAAGAACCCGCGGTCGTAGGCGGCGGCCATGTTGCGGTGGCTGGCCGCGGCCAGCTCGTCCTGGTCGATGCGCTTGATGCCCATCTCCTTGGCGGTGACCGCCGCGTGCTCGCCCATCGACATGCCGGTGCGGGGTTCGCTGTTGACCGGAATCTCGATACCCAACGATGCGGGCAGTTTGCCGACGAGCTTGAGGCGCTCGACGTTGGACTTGGCGCGGCGCAGCCCGAGCAACACGCGGCGCAGGTCGTTGCCGATCGCGATGGGTGCGTCCGAGGCGGTATCAACACCTCCTGCCGCCGCCACTTCATATCTCCCGTGGGCGATGCCGTCGGCTGCGGAGATCGCGGCCTGCAGACCGGTACCGCACGCCTGCTGCAGATCGAACGCCGGCGTGTACGACGACAGGGAGCTGCCCAGCACGCACTCGCGCATCAGGTTGAAGTCGCGGCTGTGCTTGAGCACCGCGCCGCCGATCACCGCGTCGAGCTTCTCGCCCTGCAGGTTGAACCGCTCGGCCAGCCCGTCGAGGACCGCGGTGAACATGTCCTGGTTGGACGCGTTCGCATACGCGCCGTCGGAACGCGCGAACGGGATTCGGTTTCCTCCGAGGATGGCTACCCGGCGGGTGGAGTTGCTGTCGGCCACGTCTGCCTCCCGGCTTGCTCAAGGGGTGTTGAGAGTCATACTACCCACCGTTCTTACTCTGGAGTAAGTTCGTGAGGGATGCGACAGTGCTGGGTAACCCGTCACCGTCGCACTAGGACTACCCGGATCTCACCCAGGTCATCAGAAAGGCAGCGTCGTGGCTTCCGATCTCCTCTCGCAGGTCGTCAACTCCGGGCCGGGCTCATTCCTGGCCAAGCAACTCGGTGTCCCGCAGCCCGAGCCGCTGCGCCGCTACCAGCCCGGCCAGTCGCCGCTCGAGGGGTCGGTGTTGATCGGCGGGGAGGGCCGCGTCGTCGAACCGTTGCGGGCGGCGCTGGCCGAGGACTACGAGGTCGTCTCCAACAACCTCGGCGGCCGGTGGGCCGACCGGTTCGCCGGACTGGTGTTCGACGCCACCGGCATCACCGAGCCGGCCGGACTCAAGGCGCTCTACGAGTTCTTCACCCCCGTGCTGCGCAACCTCGGCCGCTCAGCGCGCGTCGTCGTGATCGGAACCACCCCCGACGAGATCGACGCCGTGCACGAGCGCACCACCCAGCGCGCATTGGAAGGGTTCACCCGCTCGCTGGGCAAAGAGCTGCGCAACGGGTCGACCGTCTCGCTGGTCTATCTGCATCCCGACGCCAAACCCGCCGCCACCGGACTGGAGTCCACGCTGCGGTTCATCCTGTCGGCCAAGTCGGCGTACGTGGACGGGCAGGTCTACCGCGTCGGCGCGGCCGACTCCGCCCCGCCGGCGGACTGGGACAAACCGCTCGACGGCAAGGTCGCGTTGGTCACCGGCGCGGCGCGCGGTATCGGCGCGACGATCGCCGAGGTGTTCGCCCGCGACGGCGCCAAGGTGATCGCGGTGGACATCGAGGGCGCCAAGGACGCGCTCGACGAAGTGGCCCAGAAGGTGGGTGGCACCGCGCTGGCGCTCGATGTCACTGCCGACGACGCCGTGGATCTGATCACCGCGCACGTCAAAGAGCACTACGGGGGACGGCTCGACATCCTGGTCAACAACGCCGGCATCACGCGAGACAAGCTGCTGGCCAACATGGACGAAGGTCGTTGGGACTCGGTGCTGGCGGTGAATCTGCTTGCGCCACTACGGCTTTCCGAGGGCTTGGTGGGCAACGGCACGCTGGCCGACAACGGCCGCATCATCGGGCTGTCCTCGATGGCGGGTATCGCCGGCAATCGCGGCCAGACCAACTACGCCGCGACGAAGGCCGGCATGATCGGCCTGACCGATGCGCTGGCACCGCAGTTCGCGGAGAAGAACATCACCATCAACGCGGTGGCGCCCGGGTTCATCGAGACCAAGATGACCGACGCCATTCCGCTGGCCACCCGTGAGGTCGGCCGCCGTCTGAACTCGCTGTTCCAGGGCGGTCAGCCGGTCGACGTCGCCGAGACCATCGCGTACTTCGCCAGCCCGGCGTCGAACGCGGTGACCGGCAACACGATTCGGGTGTGTGGACAGGCCTGGTTGGGCGCATGAGCAGCAGCGATCAACCCTCCGCGCTGCGGAACCTGGCCCTGGCGGCTGCGGGCGCACTGCCGTTCGTCCCGCGCAGCGACACACTGCCCAACCGCAGCCTGACCGTCGACGAGTTGCGCATCGACCCGGCGACGGTGGCCGAGTACTGCCATGTGACCGGGCTGCGGTTCGGCGACACGGTGCCGGTGACGTATCCGTTCGCGCTGACCTTCCCGACGCTGATGGCCCTCATCACGAGCTTCGACTTCCCGTTCGCGGCAATGGGTTCGGTGCATCTGGAGAACCACATCACCGCGCACCGCCCGATCGCGGTGTCCGACGTCGTCTCGGCGACGGTGCGCGCGGAGAACCTGCGCGAGCATCGGCGGGGCCTGCTGGTGGACGTTCTGACCGACGTGAAGGTCGGCAATGATCTGGCGTGGCAGCAGGTCGCCACGTTCCTGCATCAGCAGCGCACCAGCTTGTCCGACGAGCCCAAGCCGCCGCCGCAGAAGCAGCCGAAGCTGGGCCCGCCCAACGCGGTCCTGCACGTCACGCCGGGGCAGATCCGCCGGTACGCGTCGGTGGGCGGGGACCACAATCCCATCCATACGAATGCGTTGGCGGCCAAGCTGTTCGGGTTCCCGACGGTCATCGCGCACGGAATGTTCAGCGCCGCAGCGGTACTCGGCAACGTCGAAGGTCAGCTGCCGGATGCGGTCAAGTACTCGGTGCGGTTCGCCAAGCCGGTGATCCTGCCCGCGCGCGCCGGCCTGTACGTCGACCGCCGCGGCGACGGTTGGGAGCTGACGCTGCGGCACCTGACCAAGGGACACCCGCACCTGACGGGCACCGTCAGCCCGCTCTAGTTCGGCGCGCGAGAGTGCGCCTCGCTGTAGTCGGCGCGCGAGAGTGCGCCCCGCTGTGGTCGGCGCGCGAAAGTGCACTCAGCGTCGCTGACAGACCGGCACCACTACCGTGCGGGCACTTTCGCGGAGGTGCGGGCACTTTCACGCCACTTTTACGCCAGGTGCGAGCCAACCGGCGCTACGCCACCGGCCCCGAGAGTGCGCCCCGCTGCAGTCGGCACGCGAAAGTGCACTCAGCGTCGCTGACAGACCGGCACCGCTACCGTGCGGGCACTTTCGCGGAGGCGCGGGCACTTTCGCGCCACTTTCACGCCAGGTGCGAGCCAACCGGCGCTAAGCCACCGGCCTCGAGAGTGCGCCCCGCTGCAGTCGGCACGCGAAAGTGCACTCAGCGTCGCTGACAGACCGGCACCACTACCTTGCGGGCACTTTCGCGGAGGTGCGGGCACTCTCGCGGAGGTACACGCCAGCCGGCGCTAAGCCACCGGCCCCGACTCGCTCGGCGCTCCTTTGAGGCCCCGCCAGAACAGGTTGATCATCAGTTCGGCGGCCTCGTCGGCGTCGGCATCGCCGGTGCTGACGCGCGCGGCGATGGCCTCGCCGGCACCCACCAGTGCGACGGCCATCATGTCGAAATCGGTGTCCGGGCCGGGGTGGCGCGTGCCGGAACGCAGCAGCCGGCCGACCAGTTCGATGATGCGTTCGCGGCCTTCGCGCACGGTGTGGGAGAAGCGTTGCGAGCTGGTCGCCTGCGTGTAGAGCACCATCCAGGACGCCCGGTGCTCGTCGATGTATTTCAGGAACGCCAGCACCGCGCTGCGCAACAGCTCCTTGGGCGGGTCGTCGAAGTCGATCTTGCTGCGGACCTCCTCGACGAACCGGCCCAGCTCACGGTCCAGGCACGCGCCGAACAACTCCTCTTTGGAGCCGTAGTAGAGGTACAGCATCGGCTTGCTGATCTGCGCTTCGGCCGCGATCGCGTCCATGGACGTCTCGTGGAAGCCGTTGACCGAGAAGATCTCCACGGCGGCGTCGAGCATCTGCTGTTCGCGGACAGCACGCGGCAAGCGCTTGGTTCCACCCGCCATGATCGTGCCTTCCCTGCGCGGTCCCGACTGTGCGGGCGACCGGTCTACCCCACACAGGGTAATCAGCAGCTCGGAGACCGCCCCTTCATGGCCGCGATCCGCATCACCGCGCCGTCGACGTAGGACATCGAAAGCTCGCCGGACTCCACGGCGCTTTCCAGCCGCTCGAGCACCGCGGGCACCTCGGCGGTGGTCAGCCACAGCGCCACGTCGGCGCCGGCCTGCAGGCTGCGCAGCACCGCGTCGGCCACACCGAACCGGTCGGAGATCGCGCGCATGCCCGACAGGTCGTCGGTGAATATCGGGCCGTTGAACGGGGGGCCGCCGTAGTCGCCCGAACGCAGCAGACCGTAGGCCTGGGGGCTCAGGCTGGCCGGTTCGCTGCCGGTCAGGCCGGGCACCGTCATGTGCCCGACCATGACGCCGACCGGCGCCTGGGTGGTCAGCGATTGGTACGGCACCAGGTCGACGGCCTTGAGCTGGTCGAGCGGCGGGGTGGTCACCCCGGTCGTATGAGAATCGCCGGATGCGCTGCCGTGGCCCGGGAAGTGTTTGAGGACGGGCAGTACCCCGGCTTCGCGCAGGCCGCGCGCGTAGGCGCCGGCGAACTCGGTGACCGTGGTGGGGTCCGAACCGAACGCTCGGTCGCCGATCACCGAACTGGCCGATGCGTCGGTGACGTCGACGACCGGGGCGAAGTCCACGGTGATGCCGAGCCCGCGCATCTTGCGGCCGCGGTCCAGGGCGATCTGATACACCTCGTCGGCCGAGCGGGTCTGCGCGAGCACGCGCGGCGCGGGTTGGGTGCCGATGATCGACGACAGCCGCGAGACGCGGCCACCTTCCTCGTCGACGCTGACGGCCAGCGGGAGAGGCGCGGCGGTTGCGGCGATGTCGGCCAGCGAGCCGTTCGACAGCATCGACAGGTCGGTCCAGCTGCCGACCATGACGCCGCCGACGCGATGGGTGTCGACGACAGCGCGGGCGTCGGCGGCCCCGGTCACGCCGACCATCAGCAGCTGCGCGAGCTTGTCCCGCGTCGACATCGCCGCGACCGCGGTGGCCGGGTCGCCGCACACCGGCGCGGCGGGCATCGGCGGCGGGGCCTGCGGCACCGCCGTGGCGGCCTTGACCACCCGCGAAGACGGCTCCGGCGGGGGCGAGACATCGACGCCCGAGGAGCAACCCGCCAGTAGGGCGACCGCGCTCAGAGCGCCTATCAGGGATTTCGGCATCGTGACCGACGTCGGTGGCACAACCATCGTCTGCGACCATAGCGGCAACCGATGCTGCGATCTATGCCCTCCGAGGTGCGCGCCGCCCAATATTGTGGACCCAACACCGAGAGCGAAGGGGGCGCGACGATGCCGTCGGCGAACAACGACAGGGACGCCGGACAGAAGAAGACCGTCATCGTCATCGCCTTCGACGGGTCGCCCACCGCGCGCCGGGCCGTGCATTACGCCGGCCGTTTCCTCTCCGCCGACCGTGCCATCCTGCTGACCGTGTGGTCGCCCCTGGATCGCGGCTCCGAGGCGGTGGCGTCCTACGACCTCGACGGACCCCCGGATCCGGTGCCCGCCGACGAGATCGACATCGCACTGGCCGAGGCCCAGCGGATCAACGAGCAGGGCCACGAGTTGGCGACAGCGGCCGGCCTACCGGTCGAGCCGCTGTGCGTGGCCCAGACCTACACGGTGTGGCAGGCGATCATCGACGTCGCCGACGAGGTGGACGCCGACCTGATCGTCACCGGGACCCGCGCGACCACGGGTTTCCGCTCGCTGATCCAGTCCAGCGTGGCCGATCACGTGCTGCGTCGGGGCCACCGACCAGTGCTGATCGTGCCGCCGGCGCCGTGATGCGAGGCCGGGGTCACCCCGGGCCGTCGTGCTAGTTTGTGGCCCATGGATCGGTTTCTCGTGCCCGCCGCCGCCAGCCTCGTCGTCGGCCTGCTGCTGGGCGCGGCTGCTGTCTTCGGGGTGACGCTGATGGTGCAGCAGGACACCAGGCCTCCGCTGCAGGCGGGCGATCCGGCGTCGTCGGTACTCAACAGGGTGGAATACGGCGACCGAAGCTAGCTCTATCTCCGAGCCGCTTTCGCGGCGCTGGCTGTGGGTGGTCGCTGCGGCGGCTCTGATCCTGACTTTCGCCCAGTCACCCGGACAGATCTCACCCGACACCAAACTGGATCTGACAGCCAATCCGCTGCGCTTCCTCACGCGTGCGTTCACGCTCTGGAACAGCGAGTTGCCGTTCGGGCAGGCGCAGAACCAGGCCTACGGCTACCTCTTCCCGCACGGCACGTTCTTCCTGGCCGGCGACATCCTCGGCGTCCCGGGCTGGGTGACGCAGCGACTGTGGTGGGCGCTGCTGTTGGTGGTCGGCTTCTGGGGGGTGCTGCGGCTGGCCGAGGCGCTCGGCATCGGCAGCCGCACGTCGCGGATGATCGCCGCGCTGGCGTATGCGTTGTCTCCGCGGGTGCTGACCACGCTGGGCGCGATCTCGTCGGAGACGTTGCCGATGATGCTCGCGCCGTGGGTGCTGTTGCCGATCGTGCTCGTCCTGCAGGGCGATCCCAGGATCCGGCAGTTGGCGGCCCGCTCGGCGGTGGCCGTCGCGTTGATGGGTGCGGTCAACGCGGTCGCGACGTTGACGGCATGCCTGTGCGCGGTGGTGTGGCTGTGCTGTCACCGCCCCGACCGGGTGTGGCGCCGTTTCGTGGCCTGGTGGTTGCCGTGCGTCGTGCTGGCGACCGCGTGGTGGGTGGTGGCGCTGCTGCATCTCGGCCGGATCAGTCCACCGTTCCTGGACTTCATCGAGTCGTCGGGGGTGACGACCCGGTGGATGTCGCTGACCGAGATGCTGCGCGGCACGGGCGCCTGGACCCCGTACGTCGCGCCGAGCGCCACCGCCGGGGCGCCGCTGGTGACGGGAACGGTGGCCGTGCTGGCGACGACGTTGGTCGCCGCGGCCGGGCTGGCCGGGCTGGCGATGCGGACCATGCCGGCCAAAGGCCGGTTGGTCACGATGCTGCTGGTCGGTGTCGTACTGCTGGCGGCCGGTTACTCCGGCGGGTTGGGCTCGCCGGTGGCGCTGCAGGTGCAGGCCTTCCTCGACGCCGACGGCACCCCGTTGCGCAACCTGCACAAACTCGAGCCGCTGCTGCGGCTGCCGCTGGTGCTCGGCCTGGCGCATCTGCTGAGCCGCATACCGCTGCCGGGCAGTGCGCCCCGGCCGGTGTGGCGTAAGGCGTTCGCCCACCCGGAGGAGGACAAGCGGGTCGCGGTCGCGCTCGTCGTGATGTCGGCGCTGGTCGCCGCGACGTCGCTGGCGTGGACCGGGCGCCTGACCCCGCCCGGGGCGTTCGACGCGATCCCGCAGTACTGGCACGACACGGCGGCGTGGCTCGACGAGCACAACGACGGTGGCAGGGTGCTGGTGGCGCCGGGCGCACCGTTCGCCACACAGACATGGGGCAATTCGCACGACGAACCGCTGCAGGTGCTCGGCGATTCCGCATGGGGGGTGCGCGACTCGATTCCGTTGACCCCGCCGGAGACCATCCGCGCGCTGGACTCGGTGCAGCGCCTGTTCGCCGCGGGCCGGCCCTCCGACGGGCTGGCCGACACCCTGATCCGGCAGGGCATCTCCCATGTGGTGGTGCGCAACGACCTGGATCCCGACGCGTCGCGCTCGGCGCGGCCGATCCTGGTGCACCGCACCGTCGACGGTTCCCCGGGGCTGACGAAGGTCGCCGAGTTCGGCGCCCCGATCGGGCCGGGCACGTTGGAGGGCTTCGTCGCCGACAGCGGGCTGCGGCCGCGGTATCCGGCCGTGGAGATCTACCGCGTGGACGGCGCGGACGCGGCGATGGCGCCGTACGTCGTCGACGCCGATGCGTTACCTCGGATCGACGGTGCCCCCGAGTCGCTGCTGCGCCTCGACGAACGCCGCCGGCTCGATGGCGCGCCACCGCTGGGTCCGGCGCTGCTCACCCAGGACGCGCTGCGGGCGGGTCTGCCGGCGCCGCTGACCACGGTGACCGACACCCCGGTGGCCCGCGAGACGGACTACGGCCGCGTCGACGACCACTCGTCGGCGGTCCGCGCGCCCGGCGACCCGCGCAACACCTACAACCGGGTGCCCGACTATCCCGCCGACGGCGCTGAACTCGTCGAGGGCCGGTGGACCGGCGGACGGATCACCGTGTCCAGCTCGGCCGGCGACTCCACCGCGCTGCCCAACGTGTCCCCGTCGTCGGCGGCGCCCGCTGCCATCGACGGCGACGCGGCCACCAGCTGGGTGTCGAACTCGCTGCAGGCCGCTGTCGGCCAGTGGCTGCACATCGACTTCGACCGCCCGCTGACCAACGCCACCCTGACTCTGACGCCCAGCGCGACGGCGGTCGGCGCGCAGGTGCGCCGCATGGAGGTGTCGACGGTCAACGGCACCAGCACCGTGCGGTTCGAGGAAGCCGGCCAGCCGGTCACCGTCGCGCTGCCCTACGGCGAATCTCCGTGGGTCCGCATCACCGCCGTCGCCACCGACGACGGTTCCCCCGGCGTCCAGTTCGGCATCACCGACCTCCACGTCACGCAGTACGACGCCAACGGGTTCGCCCACCCGGTCAGCCTGCGGCACACCGTGGACGTGCCCGCACCCCGCCCGGAAAGCACGGTGGCGCAGTGGGATCTGGGTACCGGGCTGCTGGGACGGTCCGGCTGCGCGGACAGCCCGACCGGCACCCGCTGCTCGGCGGCGATGGCACTGGCCTCTGAGGAACCTGTCAACCTCAGCCGCACGCTGACGGTGCCCGAATCGACGACCGTCACCCCGACTGTCTGGGTGCGGGCCCGCCAGGGCCCCAATCTCGCCGACCTGATCGCACAACCCGAAACCACCCGCGCCGCAGGTGATTCCGATTTGGTCGACGTGCTCGGCTCCGCTTATGCCGCCACCGACGGCGATCTCGGTACCGCGTGGACGGCACCGCAGCAGGTGGTGCAGCCGCGCACCCCACCGACGCTGACGGTGCGCCTGCCCGGGCCCCGCACCGTCGCGGCGCTGCGGGTGACACCCAGCGAATCGGCGCTGCCGGCACATCCGCGGATGATCGCCATCGACCTCGGCGACGGACCGCAGGTGCGCCGCCTGACCGCGGGCACCGAGACCCTGCGCCTCAAGCCACGGGTCACCGACACCGTCACGCTGTCTCTGTTGGACTGGGACGACGTGATCGACCGCACCGCACTGGGATTCGACCAACTGAAACCACCCGGGCTCGCTGAGATCGTCGCACTCGATCCGCGCGGTGCCGCACTGGATGCCGCCGACGCGTCGGCGAATCGGCTGCGCCGCGTCACGATCCCGTGTGGCCGCGGTCCGGTGATCGGTGTCGCCGGACAGTTCGTGCAGACCTCGGTGAGCGCCACCGTCGCCGAACTGCTCGACAACCGGCCCATCGCCGCGCAGCCGTGCCGCAGCGAGCCGATCACCCTGCCCGCCGGCGAACAAGAGTTGCTGATCAGTCCCGGCCCCACCTTCGTCGTCGACGGAGTCCGGCTGGTGACCCCGGAAGCCAGCCAAATCACCACGGCCACAATGAGTTCCGTGGACGCCGCGCAGTGGGACAACCACCACCGCGAAGTCCGCATCGGCGCATCCGACACCGAGCGCCTGTTGGTGGTGCCCGAGAGCATCAACCCTGGCTGGGTGGCCCGCGCCGCCGACGGCTCCGCGCTGCGGCCGATCACCGTCAACGGTTGGCAGCAGGGCTGGGTGCTGCCCGCCGGCCCGGACACCACCGTGACGATGACCTTCACGTCCAACACCAGCTATCGGGTCGGCCTGATCACCGGCCTGGCGCTGCTGCCGATCCTGGCTGCGCTGGCGCTCATCCCGAGCAGGCGCCGCCTCACGCCGGGCGAGCCGGGCACAGTGTGGCGGCCCGCACCGGCGGCGGTGGCCGCGGCGGTGACCGCGGTCGGCGCGGTGATCTCCGGGCCCGTCGGCGCGGTGACCGCACTGGCCGTCCTCGGCGTAGGTCACCTGCTACGGCGACGCGAAGCGCTGCGCGACGCAGTGACCGTCACCGCGGCCGCCGGCGGACTGATCCTGTCCGGCACGATCCTGAGCCAGAATCCGTGGCGGTCCGTCGACGGATATGTCGGGCACTCGGCCGGGGTGCAGTTCCTGGCGTTGGTGTCGGTGCTCGCCGTCGCCGCGTCGGCGATCCCGCAACGTCAGCGGGGCACGGTGGTGGCCACGGAGTCGTCGACCGAGCTGTCCAGCGGCGTCGGTTGGTGGCGCAGTTCCCAGCGGCGCAACGCGTTGCGGCAGGGCGACTCGATCAACCCGTAACTGACCGCCGCGATCGCGAACCCGAACACCAGCGTCAGCACCAGCACGACCGTGAAGTGCCCGTTGAACGGGAACGCCCCGATCATCGGGAAGACCATGGCCAGCGCAGCCAGATGCCACACGAACAGCCCGTAGGACCAGCGGCCCAACGTGACCATCGTGGTGCTGCCCAGGATTCGGTGCGGGGTGTCCGGCCGGTCCAGCACCAGCGGAGCCAGCAGCGCGCCCGCCACCACCGCGCCCATCGCCGTCTTCAACGTGACCTGACTGATCGATCCGGGATGCAGGCCCTCCAGCCCGGCCAGCGGCGACGCCGCGATCCCGAACGCCGTCACCGCCAGCACCGCCATCAGGACCCGCCGGCGGGCCAGCCGGTGTGCCCAGCCCACCGGGGTGACGGTCAGCTCGGCCAGCACCATGCCCGCGGCGAACCACGAGAAGAACGCCGGGGGCCAGTTCCAGAGGTTGTGGCCTTCGCCGCCGTCGAACGGGATCCGCACCCAGAACAGGCTGGCCACCGCGACGGCGATGATCACCGGGATCCGGGCGGGCACCGGGATCCGGCGCGCGAACAGCGCCAGCAGCGGCAGCGCCAGGTAGAAGCTCATCTCCACCGACAGGCTCCACATCTGGGTCAACCCGTTGGTCAGCGTCAGTGGCACATAGATCTGCGTCAGCGTGAGGTTGGCCAGCCACACCGTGGCGTCCGCGTCGGTGTCGGGCATCAGGTTCAGGATCACCACGACCGCCACCAGGTAACCGGGCATGATCCGCACGATCCGCGACCGCAGGTAATGGCCGGTCCGCGGCCGTTCCCGCAGACCGCGCGCGGCCGCGGCGTGGCCCCGCCACAGCAGGAATCCCGACAGCGCGAAGAACACCGCGACCGCCAGATCGAAGCGGCCCAGCACCCGGCCGAGCACGCCGCTGCTGTAGCCGGTCTGGAACGCGACGTGGGTGACGACGACGCCGATGGCCGCGCACGCGCGCATGCCCTCGACAGCGGGCAGGAAGCTGCGGGTCCCGCCGACGGCGTCGGCGCCGGATGCGGTCATGGCTCACAGTGTGCCCGCGCGGGCGTCGACCCCGGAAATGGGTAATACCACTGCGCCGGCCAACGGCTCGTAGTCGGCGCCGACCTGGATTCGTGCTGTTAGGGTCGAACGGGTTTGCTTCCATACGCAGGCACCTGATTCATCACCCGACCCCATGGCGGGCGCGAAGGGAGACACGGTATTGAACCGCGCAGTTGCGCTGAGGATCGCCGCGTGCGCGATCATGGGCCTCGGCGCCGCCCTGCTCATCGCGGCGCTGCTGTTGAGCACCTATACCAAGGGCCAGATCTCCAAGATTCCGCTCGACATCGACACCACGCTGGTCAGTGAAGGCACCGGCACGGCGTTCGACCCGGCTTCGCTCATGGGCGAGCGGTTCGTCGTCGACGAGGACGTGCCGCTGGTTCTGCAGCGTCAGGTCAGCGTCGAGGCTCCGGCCAACGCCGACGTGGTGACCCTGCAGGTCGGCAGCTCGTTGCGCCGGACCGACCAGCAGCAGGACAACGGTCTGCTGCTGGCGATGGTCGACACCGTCACCCTGGACCGCAGCACCGCCGAGGCGGTCTCCAGTGAGAGCAATCCGGGCGGCGCCGTGCAGAAGCCGCGCGCCCTGGAAGACGAGAACCCGCCGACGAACATCGCGCTCCCGCACGAGGGACTCACCTACCGCTTCCCGTTCGACACCGAGAAGAAGACCTATCCGTTCTTCGACCCGATCGCGCAGAAGACATTCGACGCCAACTACTCCGGCGAAGAGGACGTCAACGGGTTGACGGCCTACAAGTTCACCCAGAACGTGGGCTTCGACTCCGACGGCAAGCTGGTCGAGCCGGTCAAGTACGCGTCGCTGTACGACGATGACGCCGACGCCCAGGTCAGCGCCCGTGCCGCGCTGTGGGGCCTGGAAGGCGACCCCGAAGAGATGATCACGATGACGCGGTACTACGCCGCGCAGCGCACGTTCTGGGTCGACCCGGTGTCGGGCACCATCGTCAAGCAGACCGACCGCGGCTACCACTACTACGCGCGTGAGGCGCTCGAGCCCGAGGTGACGTTCGTCGACTACACCGTCACCTCCGACGAGGAGACGGTCGAGGCTCAGGTGGCCGCCGCGTCCGACGAGCGCGACCGCGTGGCGCTGTGGGGCCGCATCCTGCCCATCACGTTCACCGCGCTGGGCCTGGTGGCGTTGATCGGCGGCGCGCTGCTGGGCTCGTTCAGCCTGCGCGCGGAGTCGATGCTGCTGGATCCGGGTCTCGACGACACCGGCAACCGTTTCTTCGGCGGTCGCGGCGACGAGGGTGAGCCCGTGCCGGGCGCCGAGGCCAAGACCGAGAAGCTGCCCGCGCAGCGACCGTCCGACCTGCCCCCGGACCGACCGGTCTGATCGCCCGGTCGGTGGTGGTGCCGGCGTATGCGCTGGCGCTGACCCTGGCGGTGACCGCCCCGCTGGCGGCCCCCGGATATCTGCTGCTGCGCGATGCGGTGTCGACGCCGCGGTCGTATCTGTCCGATGCGGCGCTGGGGCTGTCGCAGGCGGCGCCGCGCGCGCTGCCGCAGGATTTCGCGGTCGCGCTGGCCTCGACCGTGCTCGACGGCGGGATCGTGGTCAAGCTGCTGCTGGTCGCAGGCCTGTGGGCGGCCGGCTGGGGTGCGGCGCGCCTGGTGGCGCTGCTGCTGCCCGACGCGGGGATCGCGGGCCGATGTGTGGCGGCCACGGTGGCGATCTGGAATCCGTATGTCGGCGAGCGGCTGCTGCAGGGCCACTGGAGCCTGCTGGTCGGTTACGGCTGCCTGCCGTGGGTGGCGGTGGCCGTGCTGTCGCTGCGCGGTTCCCCGACCCTTCCCCCGCCGAAATTGCATTCCACGCGCGTCAAATCGCCAAAGACACGCGTGGAATGCAATTTCGGCGCGGTGGGGGCGCTGTTGTTCTGGGTCGCGCTGGCCGGGCTGACCCCCAGCGGGTTGATGCTCGCCGCGACGGTGGCGCTGGCCTGCGCGTTGGGTCCCGGTGAGGGCCGTTCGAGGCTCTGGTGCGTCGCGGTCAGCGCCGCCGCGGCGGTTACCGCTGCGGTGCCGTGGCTGGTCGCGTCCGTGGTGGCACCTGACTGGGCGGGCGCGACCACCGACACCGGCGTCGACGCGTTCGCCGCCCGGGCCGAACCCGGCCTGGGCACCTTCGGCAGCCTGGCCGGGCTGGGCGGGATCTGGAACGCCGAGGCCGTCCCGGCCTCACGCACCACACTGTTCGCCGTTGTCGCGACCGCGGTGCTGCTGACCGTGGTCGCGATCGGACTGCCGCTGCTCGTGCGTCGGCGCATCGGCATTCCGCTGCTGGTCGTCGGCGTCGCGGCGATCGTGGTGCCGGCGCTGCTGGCCACCGGCCCGGGGCTGGAGTTCGCCGACGGCGTCATCCGCGCGGTCCCGGGACTCGGCGTGATCCGCGACGGGCAGAAGTGGGTGGCGCTGGCGATGCCGATCTACGCGCTGGCCGGCGCCGCGACGGTCCTGGTGCTGCGGCGCCGCATCCCGGCGGTCGCCGCGTCGGCGGTGTGCTGCGCCGCGTTGGTCGCGACACAGCCGGACCTGGCGTGGGGCGTCGGCGGACGGGTGAGCCCGGTGCAGTATCCGCCCGGGTGGACCGCCGTCGCCGAGCTGATCAACGCCGCGCCGGCGCCGGTGGCGGTGTTGCCGGTGGACAGCATGCGCCGATTCGACTGGGCGGGGCCGGCGCCGGTGCTGGACCCGCTGCCGCGCTGGGTACGCGCCGAGGTGCTCACCACCGGCGACCTGTCGATCGCCGGGCAGACGGTCTCCGGCGAAGGCACGCGTGCGCGCGAGATCCAGCAGCTGCTGGTCTCCGGCGCGGGCCGCGACGAACTCGCGGCCGCCGGCGTGGGGTGGGTGATCATCGAGTCCTCAGGTGCGGGCTCGGACGTGGACGCAGCCCCGGAACTGGACCTGCCGGTGGCCTACCGCGACGCCGATCTGACCTTGTACGACGTCGGCGGCCGCGCCCAGCCGTCACCGCCGACGAACACGGCGGGATCGGCCCCGGACCGGGCCGTCATGATCGCCGCGCACGGCGTGTGGCTGGCGCAGCTGGTCGCAGGACTGATCGTGATGCTCGCGTCACGCCGCGCACACCGTCGGGACCATCACATACACCGGCCACAGCCCGGTGACCAGCAGGTACGCCGCGATATTGGCCCCGGCGGGTAGCCGCGTCTGCAGCAGTCCCTCGAGATGCCGGACGTCTTCGACACCGAAGAACGCCCACAGCAGCCCGATGATCAGATACGGGATGGCGGCCCACAGCCCGATCTCGATGACGTCGGCGATGCTGAGCCGCCGGCTCAGCAGCCGCCGGGTCGCCACGCGCAGTCCGGTCATCGTGGTCCTCTCACACCAGCCGCCGTTGCCTGCGGACGCGTCTGCGCACGTCGGCCAGTAGCACGTAGGTACCGCCCTGCCGGATGAAGCCGGGCAGGAACCGGTTGGCGAACGCGACGAACAGGAACAGCCGCTCGAACAACCACTGCCGCGACCGGCCCCACCTCACCCCGAGCGCATCGCGGAACACCGGCGCCAGAAACCCCACCGTCAGAAACTTCAACAACGGCCGGAAAGGCAGCGCCAGAACGGGATTGATCATCTTGAGGTTCACCAGGTCGGCCAGGAAGCCGCGGACGACGTCGTCGACGGCGATACGCTCGCACGCCTCGTCCCAGTACCGGCCGAAGTCGGCGCGCGTCGGCGGCCACTGATCCTCGCTGACCTGCAAGGTGGTGCCCAGCGGCCAGGCCGAGCGATAGAACTGCTCGGCCTGCTCCGGGGTCATCGCACCGCGCAGGAGTTGGTAGGTGTCCTCGAGTCCGACGAACAGACACGCGGCCACCCACATCTGCAGGTCGCGGTCAAATGCGTTGTAGCGCACCGGACTCGACGCGTCGGACTTGACGTGCCGGTGCGCCTCGTTGACGGCGTCCCGGAACGCGGCGCGGTCGTCGTCGGTGCCGAGCACCGCCACAGCCAGGTACTGGAAGGTGGTGCGCGCCCGCTTCCACGGGTGCTTCATCAGGTGGCCGGAGTCCACCTTGCTCTCGACGACGCCGTGACCGACGCCGGGCACCGACAGCTGCATGATCACGTTGGCCGCGCCCGCGGCGAACGACCAGAAGTCCATCGCGTCGGCGACGGTGACGGTTTCGTCGGGATCCCACCGCGCGGTGCGGCGGTTGATGTGAATGCGTGTCTTCGTCACGGCTAGCACAGCTGAGCGACGATCAGGATGGGCCAGAACAGCACGGAGCCGACGATCGCGACGGGCCTCTGCAGCCCGTCGAAGGTGGCGAGGACGTCGGCCTGGTACACCGCCCACACCACGCCGATCACGAAGTACGGCGCTCCCAGCAGCGCGGCGGTGCCGAGCCACTCGGCCAGCGTCATGCGGTAGCCGAGCAGTTGACGCAGCGCATCCTGCATGGCCGCTATGTTAATGACGATTCGCGGCCGTGTACTGGAAATCGCAGGCTCAGACGATGCCGCTGACGCTTTGTCCGGCGGCCACGCTGTCCAGCACCGCGCGCATCGCCTCGGCGCTCTGGGTCCAGGAGAACTCGTCGCTGCGCACCTGCGCCTTGGTGCCCAACTGCTCGCGCAGCACCCGGTCGGTCAGCAGGCGTTCGAGCCCGTCGACCAGGCCGGCGAGGTCGTCGACGAGAAGTCCGGTGACGCCGTCGACGATCGAATCGGTCAGCCCGCCCGACGAGCGGTACCCGATGGTCGGCACCGCGTGCTGGGCCGCCTCCACGACGGCCAGACCCCACCCCTCCTTGCGGGAGGGCAGGATGTGCGCCCAACTACGTTGCAGCACAGCGTGTTTGGTCGCGTCGTCGACGTGCCCGTGGAACGTCACCGCGTCGGTGATGCCCAGGGACGCCGCATGGTCGACCAGCCGTTGCGCCCACCAGCCGTCACCGAGGACGTCGAGGTGCAGATCGGGAATCCTGGTGCGCAGCTGCGCCACGGCGTCGAGCGCGTCTTCGATCTGCTTGTGGGGCACCAACCGGGACAACACCACCGCCCGCGGTGTCTGCGAGCGCGGGATCGTGACGGTGTGCGTCGGGGCCGCGTCGACGCCGTTGCGCACGATGGCGATGCGGTCCGGGGTGACCCCCAGCAGCTCCAGGTCGCGCGCCGAGGGCAGCGAGACGGTGACGTACTGGTTGTGGCGGTGCAGTCGCGGCGACAGACGCGATTCCACGAACCAGCCGATGCGGCTCATCACGCGCCCGGCGACCGGCCACTGCTCCCGGTGGCAGTGGTGGACCAGCACCACCGTGCGCCGGCCGTGGACCAGCCGGGACAGGAACGGCAGCCCGTTCTGCGTGTCGACGACGATGTCGGGCCGCACGCGGCGCATCGGCCCCAGCCCCACCTTGGCGGCGGCCATCGCCAGGCCGGCCCACACGTACACCGTGTACGGGCCGCCGCGGCGCTGCACGTGCACGCCGTCGATCGTTTCCCGGCGCGCGGCACCGCGGTAGCGGGCGGTCCGCAGCGTCACCCGCACGCCTGTCGCCGCCAGGTGCGCGCCGATGCGCTGCAGGTAGGTCTCGCTGCCGCCGCCCTGCGGGTGGCCGGTGTCTCGCCAGCACAGCAGCAGCACGGACTCGACGCGCGCAGGCGGGCGGGAGCGGTCAGACATCGGTGTTCAGCCTAAACCGCTGCGTAAGGTGGCCGGGTGCTCGCTACCGATCTGTTCGCCCGGCGGGCGACGCTGGCGCGGTCGGCGCGGTTGCTGGCCGAGTTCCGGTTCGAGCAGACCGACCCCGACCGGTTCTACGGCGCGCTGGCCGCCGACACCGTGGCGCTGGTCAGCGATCTGTGGCACGCCACCGACGGCTCCGCGCTGTCGGGACGGACTCTGCTGGACGTCGGCGGCGGGCCCGGCTATTTCGCGTCGGCGTTCGCCGAGGCGGGCGTCACGTACATCGGCGTCGAGCCCGATCCGGGCGAGATGCACGCCGCCGGGCCGCGCACTTCCGGCGACGCCGGCACGTTCGTCCGGGCCTCGGGCATGGCGCTGCCGTTCGCCGACGCCAGCGTCGACGTGTGCCTGTCGTCCAACGTCGCCGAGCATGTGCCGGCGCCGTGGCGTCTGGGCGACGAGATGCTGCGGGTCACCCGTCCCGGCGGGCTGGTGGTGCTGTCCTACACCGTGTGGCTGGGGCCGTTCGGCGGCCACGAGATGGGGTTGACGCACTATCTCGGCGGCCGGCGGGCCGCCGACCGCTACGCCCGCAGGCACGGGCACCGACCGAAGAACGACTACGGCTCGTCGTTGTTCGCGGTGTCGGCGGCCGACGGGCTGCGCTGGGCGCGCGGCACCGGCGCGCTGGTCGCCGCTTTCCCGCGCTACCACCCACGATGGGCGTGGGCGGTGACAAAGGTGCCGGGTGTGCGGGAATTCCTGGTGAGCAACCTGGTGCTGGTGTTGCGCCCGACTTGACGGGTGTCTTGCAACAGGTTCTCGTTTGGCGGATCGCTCGGTAGTGTGACGCACATGACGCAAAGCACTGCTCTCAAGACCGACTGGGACAAGCTGTTCATCGGCGGCAAGTGGGTCCAGCCGGCCACTTCCGACGTGATCGAGGTGTTCTCGCCGGCCACCGGTGAGAAGGTCGGCCAGGTGCCGCTGGCCAGCAAGGCCGACGTGGACGCCGCCTTCGCCGCGGCGCGCAAGGCGTTCGACGAGGGCCCGTGGCCGCGGATGACCCCAAAGGAGCGCGAGGCCGTCATCGCGAAGGCGATCACCCTGATCGAGGAGCGCGCCGACGAGTTCAAGGCGTTGCTGAAACTCGAGACCGGCCAGCCGCAGACCATCGTCGACATGATGCAGTACGGCGCGGCCATGTCGACGCTGCAGTTCTACGCCTCGGCGGCCGACAAGTTCAGCTGGCAGGACATCCGCGACGGCGCGTACGGCCAGACCCTGGTGCTCAAGGAGCCGATCGGCGTCGTCGGCGCGGTCGTCGCCTGGAACGTGCCGTTCTTCCTGGCCGCCAACAAGCTGGGCCCGGCCCTGCTGGCCGGCTGCACCCTGGTGCTCAAGCCTGCCGCCGAGACCCCGCTGACCACCAACCTGATGGCCGAGGTGTTCGCCGAGGCCGGCCTGCCCGAGGGTGTGCTCTCGGTGGTGCCCGGTGGCGTGGAGACCGGCCGTGCGCTGACCGACAACCCGGAGATCGACAAGTTCACGTTCACCGGGTCCAGCGCGGTCGGCAAGGAGATCGGCAAGATCGCCGCCGAGCGGCTCAAGCCGTGCACGCTGGAGTTGGGCGGCAAGTCCGCGGCGATCATCCTCGAGGACGCCGATCTGGACTCCACCCTGCCGATGCTGATCTTCTCCGGCCTGATGAACTCCGGTCAGGCCTGTGTCGGACAGACCCGCATCCTGGCCCCGCGGTCGCGCTACGACGAGGTCGTGGAGAAGATCTCCGCCGCTGCGGCGGGCATGGCACCCGGCCTGCCCGACGACCCGGCCGCGATGATCGGCCCGCTGATCAGCGAGAAGCAGCGCGAGCGCGTGGAGGGCTACATCAAGAAGGGTCTCGACGAGGGCGCCCGCCTGGTCACCGGCGGCGGCCGGCCCGACGGCCTGGACAGCGGCTGGTTCGTGCAGCCGACCGTGTTCGCCGATGTGGACAACTCGATGACGATCGCCCAGGAGGAGATCTTCGGACCCGTCCTGGTGGTGATCCCCTACGAGGACGAGGCCGACGCCGTGCGCATTGCCAACGACTCGGTGTACGGGCTGGCCGGGTCGGTGTACACCACCGACAACGCCAAGGCCCTGGAGATCGCCAAGCAGATCCGCACCGGCACCTACGGCATCAACATGTACGCCTTCGATGCCGGCGCGCCGTTCGGCGGCTACAAGAACTCCGGTATCGGCCGCGAGTGCGGGCCGGAGGGCATCGCCGGGTACTGCGAGTCCAAGAGCGTGCTGCTGCCGTTCGGCTACACCCCGGAGCAGTAACGCGACCAGACACAAACTCGCACGCTCACTGCGGTGGGCGTGCGAGTTTGTGTCTGTTCGGCAGAATCTAGAACCCGGCTTCGGGTAGCTCCATCGCGGTCAGGTCGACGGCCTGCAGGACCTTTCGCTGCGCCGACAGCATCGGCAGCATGTTCTTGGCGAAGAACCGTGCCGCAGACACCTTGCCGGTGTAGAACGCCCGGTCACGCTCGCCGACCTGACCCTCGAGCGCACTCAGCGCTACCTCGGCCTGGCGCAGCAGCAGCCAGCCCAACAGTGCGTCGCCGACAGCCAGCAGCAGCGGAACCGATTGCAGGCCAAGCCGATACAGTGCGCTGGGCTCCTGCTGTGAGTCCATCAGGAACGAGGTCATGGTCGCGACCATCGCCTGCACGTCGTCGACCGCGGTCGCGAGCAGCTTGCGTTCGTCGGCCAGTTCCGGGCGCGCCGACGCATGGTCGAGGAACGCCTTGATCTGTGCGACCACATGCATCAGTGCGCCGCCGCGGTCGCGGGCGATCTTGCGGAAGAAGAAGTCCTGCGCCTGGATCGCGGTGGTGCCCTCGTACAGGGAGTCGATCTTCGCGTCGCGGATGTACTGCTCGACCGGATAGTCCTGCAGATACCCGGAACCGCCGAACGTCTGCAGCGACTCGGTCAGGCACTGGTAGGCCCGCTCGGAGCCCACGCCTTTGACGATCGGCAGCAGCAGATCGTTGACCCGCACCGCCATCGACGCGTCCGCACCCGACACCTCCGCCGCCACCGTGGGGTCCTGGTGCGCGGCGGTGTAGAGGTACAGCGCCCGCAGGCCCTCCGAGTAGGCCTTCTGGGTCAGCAACGCGCGGCGCACGTCCGGGTGGTGGATGATCGTCACCCGCGGGGCGGCCTTGTCGGCCATCTGCGTCATGTCGGCACCCTGCACCCGCGTCTTGGCGTACTCCAAGGCGTTCAGATAGCCCGTCGACAGTGTCGCAATCGCCTTGGTGCCCACCATCATTCGCGCATACTCGATGACACGGAACATCTGGGCGATGCCGTCGTGGCTGTCGTTGACCAGCCAACCGACCGCCGGCACGCCGTGCTGACCGAACGTCAGCTCGCACGTCGCCGAGACCTTCAGGCCCATCTTGTGTTCCAGGCCGGTGACGAACGCTCCGTTGCGCTCGCCGATGTCGCCGGTCTGCGGATCGAAGTGGAACTTCGGGACCATGAACAGGCTCAGCCCCTTGGTACCCGGGCCGGCACCTTCGGGACGAGCCAGCACCACGTGCATGATGTTCTCGTAGAGGTCGTCGGCGTCGCCGTTGGTGATGAACCGTTTGACGCCGTCGAGATGCCAAGTGCCGTCGGCCTGCTGGACCGCTTTGGTGCGGCCGGCACCGACGTCGGAACCCGCATCGGGTTCGGTGAGCACCATGGTGGCGCCCCAGCCGCGCTCGACCATCAGTTTGGCCCAGTGCCGCTGCTGTTCATTGCCGATGTCGAACAGGATGTCGGCCATCTTCGGGCCGGCCGAGTAGATGAACGCCGCCGGCTGCGCTCCGAGCACGAACTCGTTGATCGCCCACTCGACGACCGCCGGAGCCGGCACACCGCCGATCTCCTCGGCCATCCCGACGCGGAACCACTCGCCGTCGTACCAGGCGCGGTAGCTGCGCTTGAACGGTTCGGGGATGCTCACGCGGTGGGTCTTCGGGTCGAACGTCGGCGGAGTGCGATCGGACGCGGCGAACGTCTCGGCCACCGGCCCTTCGGCCAGCTTCACGGCTTCGCCGAGCATCTCGCGCACCGAAGGCCCGTCGAGGTCCCCGAACGCGCCAGTGGCCAGCACCTTCTCCAGCGCCAGAATCTCGAACAGGTTGAACTCCAGGTCGCGGAGGTTGCTCCGGTAGTGCCCCATGGTGGCCAGACTACGGTTGCCGGGCGGGTTCCCCGACTCGGCACCAGCGCGCGACGACGAAGTCGCCGTTGACCGCCGATTCGGCCAGCCGCCACTCCGAGCGCATGGGCAGCAGCCGCGAACCGGCACCCAGCGAACACGGCGCGTAGGCGACGATCATCTCGTCGACCAGGCCGGCCGCGACGAACTGCGCGGCGACGTCTCCGCCGCCCATCACCCAGACGGTCTTGCCGGCGGCCGCGGCGACCAACTCCGGGTACAGCTGTTCGGCGGAACCGGCGTAGGTGCGGACCGGGTGGCCGTCGACGACGATGTCGGGCCGGTGCGTCATCACCCACGACGGCTGGCTGTACATCCATTCGCCCGGATGGTTCTTCGCGATCCACTCGTAGGTGGTCGCCCCCATCACCAACGCACCGACGCTGTCGACGAACGCTTCGATCGCGAACGGGCCGTCGGGGTGAATGTCGCGCGAGGTCAACCAATCCAGACTGTCGTCGGCGTCGACGATGAAGCCGTCCAGGCTCGAGGCGGTGTAGTAGACGCAGCTCATGTCAAAGGCTCCTCATCCAGTCCAGTGGGTCACCGCGGCGAGCGGATACGCCGTGGCCGGCGAGCATGGCGCGGGCCAGTTCCCGCCGGTGCGCCGAGTAGGTCAGCACGTGCGCGACGATGCCGTGCAGCTGGAAGGACTCGGGCGGGTCGCACAGCGCGTCGATCACCGTGTCGCCGAGCCGACCGGCCGCTGCGAAATCGGTCACCGTTGTGCGCCAACGCTTTCCGATCGCGTCATGGTGCGCGGACAGTGCCGCCGGGTCGACCGAGCCCGGTTGGGTCGATGTGCGCGGCGGGAAATCGTCCCCGGCGATCGTCGCCAGCCAGACCTCTTTGGTCCAGACGATCGCGCCGAGCACCGCTCCGACGCTGGGTTCCTCACCGTCCCAGTCCAGGACGGTCTGGCCGGGCCGTACCTCGGCCACCCACTGCTGCGGGCTGAGCTGCCGGGCGCAATCGATCAGGTGCGCGGTGTCGTCGATGTCGTGGACGACCATCAGCTCGGTGACGTCGCCCGCGGCCACCGGCCGGGCCGGATCGTCGTCGATCCACAACGAGTGCGGCGGATGGAAGTGCAGTCCGTTGGGTGCGGGCAGGCGGAACGGCGCCGCGCCGGCCTGCGAAGGCGGCCGCCCGTAGGCGCGGCGGAACGCTCGGGAGAACACCTCGACCGAAGACCAGCCCTCGTCGGCGGCAACGGCCGAGACCGTCGCCCCACGCTGCAGACGCCAAGCCGCACGTTCGAGCATGATGCGTCGCCGCAGCGCCGCCGGTGACTCGCCGGTCAACCGGCGGACCTCACGGGAGAAGTGGAACTCCGAGGCGTGGCTGCTGCGGGCCATCGCGACGACGTCCTGGTTGGTTGCGTCGGTGACTGCGTCGAGGAGTTCGCGTAACCGGTCGCGGCCTTTCACGGTGTGTGAGTATCGTCGGCCGCGCGGCGCCAGACCATGACTTTTCCTGCTGTCGTATGGCTCAGCTATGGCGGAATCCCCGACCAGGTTCCGCCATAGCCATAGGCAAACTTATGCGACCTCGTCGGGCCCCGCGGCGGTTTTCGGGAGAGCGCACAAATTTCGATCTGTTTGGAAGGCTGTGAGCAGCGGGTAAACTCCGCGCGTTGGAACATGTTTCAATTCGGCGAAGGGGACCGGCGTGAGCGACGACATCAAGACGTCCGAGATCACCAAATGGGACCCCGTTCTCACCGAGCGCGTGATGAGCGTGCTGAAGCCGATCCTGAAGGGCTACCACCGCGCCGAGGTGCGCGGACTCGAGCACTTCCCGCCCGGCGGTGCCCTGGTGGTGGCCAACCACTCCGGCGGGCTGTTCGCCATGGACGTGCCGGTGTTCGCCAGCGGTTTCTACGAGAAGTTCGGCTTCGACCGGCCGGTGTACACCCTCAGCCACGACATGCTGATGGTGGGACCGAGTGGGACGTTCTTCAAGAAGACCGGCTTCATCCCGGCCAACCACGAGAACGCCGACGAGGCGCTGCGCTCCGGTGGCGTCGTGGTGGTGTTCCCGGGCGGCGACTACGACGTGTACCGACCCACCCTGGCGGCCAACAAGATCGACTTCGGTGGCCGCACCGGATACGTGCGCGCTGCGCTCAACAACGGTGTTCCGATCGTCCCGACGGTGGGCATCGGCGGCCAGGAGGCGCAGTTCTTCCTGACCCGCGGCACCGAGATCGCCAAGGCGCTGGGTCCGGTGGCGCGCATGTTCCGCACCAAGATCCTGCCGATCTCGTTCGGGTTCCCGTTCGGGCTGTCGGCGGTGTTGCCGGTCAACGTGCCGCTGCCGACCAAGATCACCATGCAGGCCCTGCCGCCCATCGACATCGTCGCCGAATTCGGCGAGAACCCCGACATCGACGAGGTCGACGCCCATGTGCGCCGCGTGATGCAGCGCGCGCTCGACGAACTGGCCGCTGAACGCAAGCTGCCGGTGCTGGGTTAGTCGTTCCGACCACGAAAGGATCTGCACGATCGCGTTCAGAATTCGCAAACCCCGTCCGCTGCTGCGCGCCACCGCCGAGCTGCTCAACGCCGCCAACGGGGTGCGCCCGCTGGCCCGCGAGGGATACCTGACCATTCCGGTGTTCGCCTTCGGGTGGCCGACGTCGGAGATGTCGCCGCTCTACATGGCCGGCTCCATGCTCGACGCGGCGCGGCGCGGCTGGCGCGGCGATTTCCGCGGTCCACAAGGTCGAATCGCCCTGCTGCTCAGTGCGATCAGTTGGGGGCTGTTGTATCTGATCCACCGTCGCAACGTCGCTTCCCAGCCGCACTTCGAGGATCCGCTGCGCGACGTGCTCGGAGACCAGTACCAGGCGATCGCAGAGCGGGCCAAGTCCGCGCGACGCCGAATGATCGGGGTATGGCCCCACGACCTCATCCGTCGCCGCTACGTCGAGAAGGCCGGCACCGTGCAATACGGACCGCACCCGTCGGTCAACCGCGCCGACATCTGGCGTCGCGCCGACCTCCCGCGTGACGGTAAAGCGCCTGTGCTGCTTCAGATTCCCGGCGGCGCCTGGGCCATCGGGATGCGCCGGCCGCAGGCCTACCCGCTGTTGAGTCATCTGGCCGACCACGGGTGGGTGTGCGTGTCGATCGACTACCGGGTCAGCCCGCGGCACACGTGGCCAGATCACATCGTCGACGTCAAACGTGCGCTGGCGTGGATCAAGGAGCACATCGCCGAATACGGCGGCGACCCGGACTTCGTCGCCGTCTCGGGCGGGTCCGCGGGCGGGCACCTGGCGGCGCTGGTGGCATTGACCGCCGACGACCCGCAGTACCAGCCCGGGTTCGAGGACGCCGACACGTCGGTCGTCGCGGCGGTGCCGATTTACGGTCGCTACGACTGGATTTCGGCACGCGGCAGCGGCCGCAAGGAGTTCATCGCGTTCCTGCAGCGTCTGGTGGTGAAGAAGCCACTTGCCAGCCACCGCAAGGTCTACACCGACGCATCACCGCTGCACCGGGTGCGGCCCGACGCCCCGCCGTTTTTCATCTTGCACGGCCAGGACGACTCGATCATCCCGATCCCGGAGGGCCGGGAGTTCGCCGCGGCGCTCGAGAAGGTCTCGACTGCACCGGTGGTGTACGCCGAGATCCCGCACGCGCAGCACGCTTTCGACTTCTATTACGGGTCTCCGCGGGCGCACTACACGGCCCAGGCGGTCGAGACGTTCCTGTCGTGGGTGCAGGCCAAGCGCAAAGCGCTGACGCCATAACGGTTTTCAGGTCGCCAGTCGTCCGATGAGGGCGGCGACGCGCTCACTCCAGGTGTCGTCCACCGTCCCGGCGCGTGCGAGTTCGGCGACGTAGCTGCCGACGATCATGTCGATCAGGGTGTCGCCGGTGCTCTCGTCGCAGCCCAGGGCCTCGATGGCCTGGACGCGGTGGGCCCCCAGGATGGTGCGGAACGCATCGCTGAAGTCGGGGTCTTCCCCGGTCAGCAGCGCCGCGAAGCCGCCGACGCCGATGCCGTCGGCGATCACCTCGACCGATTGCGCGATCGCCCACCGCACGCGTGACCCGGCATCGGCGACCATGGGCTCCGACGACTGGGCCAGTCGGGCGACCAACTCTTCCAGTGCCGCCGCCAACAAGGCGCGCCGGTTCGGGTAGCGCCGGTACAGCGTGGTCTTGGCGATGCCGGTCGCCTCGGTGACGGCCTGCATCGTGACGGCGCGCGGTCCGCGGGCGCGCAGCAGCTCCAGTGCGGCGTGGTGGATACGCACACCGAGCGCGTCGGTGGCTGCCGGTCCGGTCATCGGGCTCTCCTGCCGTCGGGGAATAGATCCCGACCGGTTGACGCTACACCATACGTAGCGCTACGCTACGTGTAGCGTTTTATTAGGAGGTTGACATGCGTAAGTTCTTCAAGAACGCTCCGTGGCCGATATTCGCCTATTTGCTGACGTTGGTCGGGTTCCTTTTCCTGGGCCTGTTCGTCGCGTCGCTGGCGCTCGGCGCCTCGTTCGCACCGGTGCTGGGTGCCGCCATGGTCGCGGCCTGGGCGATGGCCATCGGTTGCGTGATGCTGCGTCGCCGCCAGATCGCCAATGCGGACCCGGACAGTGACATCACGCTGGGTCTCGACCCGATCCGTGGGGACACCGACCGCCGGGCTTTCGAGCGTTATCTGCAGCGCTACCGTCAGCAGGGGGTCCCGGAGGAGACGGCCGTTGCCGAAGCCGCCGAGGACGTGCGCAGGGAGAAGGTCGCCGCTTAGGCGTCGGACAGCCGACTATGGAGCCATAGCGGTTTCCACCACGGTCAGCTCATCGGAAAGGCCTGCCGCTCGACGAATCTCGCGGAACGCATCGATCATCGCATCGGTGAGTTCGTGCGGATCGTCGAGCGTCTTGCCGTCTGAGAGCACTGAGATGTTGAGCTGGTCGACATAGCTCCACACCGTGATGTTCAGGCCGCTGCCTGCGGTCAGCGGACCGACCGAGTAGATCTCGGTGACCAGCGCGCCGCCGACCCGGGCCCGCTCTCGGGGCCCGGGCACGTTGGAGATCGGCAGGTTCATCAGCTTGTTCTGGCCGTCGCGGCTGGACAGCCAGCGGAACAGCGCCTCGGCCGGGGCCTGCGGCAGGTAGGCCGACCACCGGCTGATGAGCTCGGGCCCGATCAGGTTGTTGCTCTCCTTGCCCGCTTCGGCGGCGTCGTGGGCGGCACGCACCCGCTCCAGCGGGTCCTCCACGTCGACAGGCAGGCTGACCAGCACACCGGTGAAGAAGTTTCCGGAGATGCGGTCGGGCGAGAAGTCGAAGCTCACCGGCACCGAGGCCAGCAGCGGGTGGTCGGCGCGGCCGTCGTGGCGCAGCAGCAGGGTCCGCAGCGCGCCGGCCGACATCGCCAGCACCATGTCGTTGATCGTTGCGCCCAGGTGCTTGCCGGTCTGCTTCACGTCGGCCAATGCCAGTGTGGCGGTGGCGAATTGCCGTTTGGGGTCGAGCATGTGGTTCATGAAGGACGGCGGCGGCGTGAACGGCCGGGTCAGCTCGGGCGACAACTTGCGCGGGCTCTGCCGAACCCGGCGCACCCCCTGGGCCGTATAGCGCATCACCGATGGGATCTTGGCGATCTGGCGCATGTGGTCGGCGAACGCCGTGCGCACCAGTTCGCCACGGGACGGCGGTGGTTCGGTGGCATAGGAGTCACGGTCGCTCTGCGGCCCCTCGGACATGTCCATGCCGCGCGCCAGCAGGTTCGCCGAGGCGACACCGTCGGCCAGGGCGTGGTGGATCTTGCCGAGCACGGCGATCCGACCGTTGGCCAGACCTTCGATCAGGTACATCTCCCACAGCGGGCGGCTGCGATCCAGCGGCGTGCTGGCCAGTCTCCCGACGGCTTCGTCGAGTTGTCGACGGCCGCCGGGTGCGTCGACCCGGCAGCTGCGGACGTGGTAGTCGAGGTCGACCTCGGCGTTCTCCCGCCACATCGGGTGGTGGAACTTGAACGGGATGTCGACCAGTTCCCACCGGAACGGGTCGAGTTTGTACAGCCTGCTGTGGATGACCTTGCGCAGTTCCTCGACACCGAATTCGGCCCCACCGAGATCGTCGAGCTCGATGACCGCCAGCTTCAACGTGTGCATGTGCACGTTCGGCGTTTCGCTGTACAGCAGCACAGCATCCCAACCGCGAAGTCTTTTCACGCGTCACCTCCAGAGCGGGCGACGTACTATATAACCTCTTTGTCTGCGACCAGGCTGTTTCGGTGAATGTGGTTGAGGAACAAGCCGATTGCGGTCGACATCGCCCCTGTGCGGGCACCGTCGGTCATGTCGAACGCGTGTCCGGCGCCGGGCAGTTCGACGTAGCCCACCACTGACCGCGATACGTCGCGCAAGCGCTCGACGAAGCTGCGTGCCTGCGCCACGGGGATCACGCTGTCCCCGGTGCCGTGGACGACCAGGAACGGCGGCGCGTCCGGGTGCACCTGGGCGATCGGCGAGGCCTTGCGGAACACGTCGGGATGCTTGTCGATCGAGCGGTTGACCACGACACGCTCCAGGAAGTCGACGAAGCGCACCCGTTCGACTGTCGACTTGTCCTCCCAGCAGTAGCGGCCGTAGATGCCGACGACCGCGTCGACGGAGGTGTCCGAACCCTCGGGCAGTTCGTCCTGGAACTCGGGATCGTTGGCGGTCAGCCCGGCCAGTGCGGCCAGGTGGCCACCGGCCGAACAGCCCGCCACGGTCACGAAGTTGCGGTCACCGCCGAAGCGGTCGACGTTGGCGCGGGCCCATGCGATGGCGGTCTTGACGTCGGTGATGTGGGCGGGCCAGCGGTGATGCGGCGACACCCGGTAGTCGATGGACAGGCAGATCCAGCCCTGCTCGGCCAGGTGCGACATCAGCGCGTAGCCCTGCAGCAGGCGGCTGCCGTGCACCCAGGCGCCGCCCGGAACGAAGATCATCACCGGGGCGGGCTGGGCG
>NZ_JBNMQU010000002.1:0-414948 GCF_050205565.1 Mycobacterium sp. SMC-4
GGAGAGGCGGTGCCATCGGGGGCGCCAGCATCGGGTCGGGTGGCGGCGGCATGTCGGCGGGCATCGGCAGGAACATGTGGTTGGTGAACTGGTCCTGGTAGGCACCTCCACCGCCGACTTTGACTCCGCCGCCCTCACCGGAAGACACCGGGGTGCCGTCGGGCAGCGTCACGGCCGTATGGCCGCGGTTCCAGCCGACCACCAGGGCGCCCGGCGCTGTGCCGTGCTGGAAGCCGCGAGCCAGGAGCGCGCTTTCGATGTTGCCGGTGTGGAACCGGTCGCCGTAGACCGGCCGGCCTGTCGCGGCGTTGGTCACCCAGGACACCAGACCGGAACAGTCCGTGCCGGACGGTGAGTCACCACCAGTCACGTACGGAGTCCCCGCCACCTGGTTGACGAGTGTCAAGAGAGTCGCGAGAGCAAACATGCGGACGGACGTTAACAGGGGTCTCTAAAACAACCCAAACTCTGTGACCATGACCACAATCCGTCGAATTGTGCAGTGCACATCACGAAATTGACTGTTGGAAGCCGCGTTTGGCTCGCACTCAGCGCCAACGAAAGTGATTGCGCCGCTTGCCATTACAACTCATCCGGTCGCAGGTTCCGCCTAGACGATATGGGGGGCTGGGGCCTCGCTCAAATGTGATCGTGGGTTGCCGTCAGGAGTGGGTCCTGGCCGGTAGAGCCACAGATTTGGGAGGCCCCAGTGATACGTCAGCGTACGAGTGTTGGGTTGGACGTGCACGCGCGATCGGTATTTGCGTGTGCCCTTGATTGGGGAAACCGGTGCACTTACCGAACGTCGGATGACGCCGGTGCATGGTGAGGTTATCGAGTGGGTGCAGTCGTTGCCCGGACCGGTGAGCGCGGTGTACGAGGCAGGTCCAACCGGGTTCGGGTTGGCGCGGGCGTTCGCGGCAGCTGGGATCGACTGTCAGGTGCTGGCTCCGTCGAAGTTGATCCGGCCGTCGGGTGATCGAGTCAAGACCGATGAACGTGATGTGCGGCATCTAGCCCGGCTTCTTCATCTCGGCGAGGTGGTATCGGTAGCGATACCGTCGGTGGCCCAGGAAGCGGCGCGTGATCTGGTTCGTGCTCGTGATGACTGTCGCGGCGATCTGATGAGTGTGCGCCACCGGATCTCGAAACTGCTGTTGCGTCAGGGGATTGTGTATTACGGCGGTGAGGCCTGGAATTTCAAGCACCAGCAGTGGCTGCGCCAGCAGCGTTTCACCAATTTCGGTCAACAGGCAGCATTCGACGCTGCCTTTGACGCCATGCTGGCCACTGTCGATCGACGGGACCGCCTTGATCATGCGATCGCCGAGATGGCCGCCGACTCGGAGTTCACCGATGTCGCTGACCGGTTGCAATGCCTACGCGGAATCTCCACGCTCACTGCGTTCGGTCTGGCCGTTGAGAACGGGGATTGGCACCGCTTCACCGGGCGCACGATCGGCGCCTACGTTGGGTTGGTGCCGACGGAGTACTCCTCGGGCGACACACGCACCCAGGGCCCACTGACCAAGACCGGCAACGGCCACGTTCGTCGTCTGCTGATCGAGTCCTCCTGGCACCATCGCAAACCATACCGACCCAGCCAACGACTCCGCCGGCGCTGGGAGACGGTCACCCCAGCGCTCCGCGCGCGCAGTCACGCTGCGAATCGACGCCTACACACCCGATGGGCACGCTTTGATCAGCGCCACAAACGTCCAGTGATCGCCAACGCCGCCATCGCTCGTGAGTTGGCCGGCTGGTGCTGGTCGTTGGCTGTGCTCGACGACTGAATAACCCAGAATTGTCCCGATGGAGTCACTGACGCCGGCAAGCGTTTGACCGAGCGACACGCGTCCGTTCTATGAGGAAACATGGTGCACCGCAGCATGTTTACCCTCGGTCCTAGACCAGCGAACCGCTCACGCCGAAAGTCCCGTCATGCGGTAACCAACCCGCGAATATCAGACTGACCCAGCGTCGACATGACGCCGCGTCAAACCTATCGGGCCATCGAAGCGGCGGCCGCGACGACGGTCGTGGCCGCCGCTTCACCCTGCACCTTGACAAGGGTGCACCCCATATCAGAACGGCGGTGTGTCGTCGGGTGGGGTGAGTTCTTCGCCGTTGGTGGTGAGGGCTTCGGTGTTGATACGGCGCAGGACGTTGATGTAGCGGGCTTGTGCTTGGGCGCGGGTGTATCGGCGCCGGGGCATCATGGTGCCGCGGCGTTGGTGTGTCGGTTGTGGTGGGGGTGGGTCTTTGGTCCATAGGGTGGCGGTGGGTTTGCTCAAGGTGGGGAAGAGCAGGGCGCTGCCGGGTTTGGTGGTGTAGGTGTGGCCGGTGGGGCTGTGCCATTCGATGGTGCCGTCGGGGTATTGGCGGTCGTACCAGCCGTCGGGGCCGGACCAGAACGTCTTCAGTAGGTGGTGGAAACGGCAGAGGCACTTGAGGTTTGAGGGGTGTGTGGGGCCGATCGGGTAGGGCACGGTGTGGTCGATGTCGGTTGTGGTGGCCGGGATGTCGCAATACGGGAAGCGACAGGTCAGGTCGCGGCAGCGGATGAACTCGGCCAGGGTTCGGGAAGGGATGTAGCGCGGTTCGGCGAGGCTGTTGCCGGGGTGGATGATTTCGCGGATGCGGGCGTTGCCCAGCAGCGGGTGTAGCCCGGCGGCCGGGATCAGCCCGGCACCGAAGATCAGCGCGGCTTTGGGCACCGGCTTGGGCTCGGCGGCCGGCTCGCCGGCGGGCCCGGGACGCACCTCCGCCGTCGACGCGCCGTCACCCGCCTTGGTGGCATGGTCGCCGGCGACGCCGGTCTGGCCCTTGCCATCGTCGAGCTCACCCGTCTCGGCTTGGGCTTGCTTGCCATCCGATGCTTGCTCACCGACGGGTCCCGGGCGCAGCTGCGCAGACGGGGCGACCGGGTCGCCCTCGCCGTCGCCGTCGACCGGCTCGACCGGGTCGTTCTCGGCGTCCTCGCCCTCGCTGTCGCCGTGGGCCGGTTCGCCCGGTTCGTCGGGCTTGTCCTTTTTGGCTGCCTCGGCCGCGGCGGTGTGGGCGTGGTCGAGGGTGGTGGCCTCGGTGATGAGGTAGACGGTGGTGTTGGGAGTGGGGGCCGGGTGGTCGGCGGCCTCGCAGTCGGGCAGACCGCACTGGCAGACCAACGCATCGAGCCCGTAGCTGATCGCGGCCAGCGCATCGTTGCGGCGTTCGTCGAGGCGGCGCGGATCGGCAGCGCAGACACTGTGAGCGATCCGTTCAATACGGTCACGCAACGCCGCGGCATCACCGGCATGCATGCGCGCATGCACACTGACATAGCCGGGCGGATCGGCGTGCTCGCCGATCTCCACGCTGCGCGCGGACTGGGTGTAGCGGGGCACGCGTTGGGCGGCCGGGTCGTGGGCGATGACGGCGGCATCGACGGCCTGGTCGATCTTCTCGCGCGAGAGCCCACCCCAGAACCCGACCTGGCCGGCCAGCGCGGCGTCCACCGCGGCCATCACATTGTCGTCGGTGATCAGTTCGGTGCGGTAGACAATGGTGCGCACCAGCAGATCACTGATCAGGCCCTGGGCGAACAAGGCCGCGACCCGGGGGAGCCGGTCCCGCAACCGCACCCCGCGGTGGGTTTGGGCCAACGCCAACCCCTGGGTGACCCCCAGCGCGGCGGCCAATTCGGCAGCCACGGCAGCATCAGGGTCCAGCCACCAGCCCTCGCGCTGCTCAGCGGTGGCGGTGGCGGCGTGGGTGCGTCGATCGAACAGCTCAGCCAGCACCGCCAGCTTGCGTGCTGCGGCGATGTTCTCCGCGCGTGAGCAGTTCCGGGCAGCATCGATCAGCGCGGCCGCGCTGGCCGCGCTGATCTGCTCCACCTCCGGAACATTGTCGAACATGTGTTCGAGTATGCCAGTGGGGTGTGACACCTCGGCGCACCAAAGTGGGGCGCTGCCGATCAGTTCCGGCCACCGACAAAACGGCTCATCCCACGGCGAGAAGCAGCGGAATCCGCTGCTCGGCGTCGGTCAGCGATCCGTGCTGGCCGACGAGCGACGACTCCACCGGTTCGGCGGTCTCGCGGAGCACCCCGGCCGAACCGCGGGCAGCGGCGACCACGTCACCGACCCGCCGCAGCACCTCGTCGGTCACCCGCGGGCCGAACCATCCCGCACTCACCGCGTCGTCACGGGCGACCACCCACGCACGTTCGCCCAGCTCCGCACGCCACGCCGCAAGCACGTCGTCGAGCGCTCCGTCACGCACGTACACGTGGCGAGCCCGCACCTCCCCGCCGAGGGCGGCGACGCCATCGAGCAGGGCCTCGGATCGGTCGGCGTCCACGGTCTGAGCGCGGTCGAGTGCGATCATCCCGTGATCGGCGACCACCGCCAGCAATCCACCGGACGGAAGGTCCTCGACGATCGACTCCACGAGCCGGTCGACCTGACGTAGCTGGAAGCGCCAGGCGGGGGAGCCGGGCCCGTGCAGGTGCCCGACCAGGTCCAGATCGGCGTGATAGCCGTAGCAGAAGCCGCGTTCGGTGATCGCGGCGGACACGGCTGCCGCGAGGTCTCCGAGGGCGTGCACGCCGATGTAGCGTCCGCCGCGCAGCACGGCGCGGGTCAGACCCGACCCGGTGAACTGCGCGCCGGAGACGACGCTGACCGCCACACCGGCGGAATCGGCGCGCTCGAACACTGTGGCCCGGGGCTGCACCTGCTCGGGAACCGCGCTCGCCCGCAGATCCTCACCCCACGGGTGGGGACGCCACCGCAAGGCGTTGATCAGCCCGACATCTGGCAGCTTGAACGACATCCCGACCATGCCGTGCTCGCCTGAGCGGCAACCGGTCCCGACCGCAGCGAGTCCGGCAGCGGTGGTGGACGGGAAACCCACCTGCAGGGTCTGCCGGCGCATACCGGCCAACACCGGAGCATCGGCGGCGTGGCGCTCGAGCAGTTCGGCGCCCAACCCGTCGATCAGCAGCACACACGCACCGGCGACGTCGCCGGGCAACTGCAACCGCGATTCGAAGCCGTGCACACCCATCGCAGCGAGCACCGCCGGCGCGACGTCGGCGAGATGGGGCAATTCCGCATCGAGCCTGGGCAGGTCCACGTCAGAACTGGGGTAGGCGGACCACCTGCACGAAGAACTCGTCGATCTGGCGCACCGCGTTCATGAATTGGTCCAGGTCCACGGGTTTGGTGACATACGCGTTGGCGTGCAGCTTGTAGCTGCGCAGGATGTCCTCCTCGGCCGCCGAGGTGGTGAGCACCACGACCGGAATATGGCTGAGGTCGGGGTCGGACTTGATCTTCTCGAGCAGCTGCCGCCCGTCGTACTTCGGCAGATTCAGGTCCAGCAGGATCAGATCAGGTGTCGGAGCGTCGGCGAAAGGTCCACGGCGATAAAGGAAGTCGAGACCTTCCTCGCCGTCGTGAGCGACATGCAACGTGTTCTTGATCTTGTTGTGTTCGAAAGCTTCTCGGGTGATCAACTCGTCACCCGGGTCGTCCTCGATGAGCAACACGTCGATGGCGCGTTCAGCCGGTGTCATGACATCGATCCTTCCAAAGCTGGTGCCGCCGTGTCATCCACCGGGATGGGCAGCGTGAATTCAAAGCGTGTTCCGCCGGTGTAGTCGTTGTCAATCCAGATGGTTCCGCCGTGATACTCGACGATCTTCTTGCACAGCGCCAGGCCGATGCCGGTGCCGCTGTAGGTGTCGCGACCGTGGAGCCGCTGGAAGATCACGAACACCTTGTCACTGAATTCCGGGGCGATCCCGATCCCGTTGTCCGCGACCGAGATCAACCAGTGCGGCTGATCGGAGTCGGACCCGACGCGTGTCTCGATGACGACGCGCGGCAGGACGTCGGGCTGCCGGAACTTGATTGCATTGCCGATCAGGTTCTGCCACAGCATCGATAGCAGCGTCGGATCACCTTTGATGGTCGGCAGCCCGTCGGCGGGCCGCTGGATCACCGCGCCGGACTCCTCGATCGACGCCGTGAGGTTGCCCAGCGCGGTGTCGAGGGCGGCGTCGAGGTCGACTTCGGTCTCGGTGGAGTTCAGTCGCCCCACCCGCGAGAACGTCAGCAGGTCGTTGATCAACACCTGCATGCGCTTGGCGCCGTCGACGGCGAAACCGATGTATTCCACGCCGCGCTCGTCCAGCTTGTCGCCGTACCGTTTCTGGAGCAGCTGACAGAACGACGCGACCTTGCGTAGCGGCTCCTGCAGATCGTGCGACGCGACGTAGGCGAACTGTTCCAGTTCGGCGTTCGACCGGCGCAGTTCCTCGGCGTGCTCGTCGAGCGACGCGGTGGCCGCCCGCGACGCTTCCAGTTCATCGACGATGCGCTGACGCATGTTCTCCACGTCGGCCGCGATCGCACGGATGTCCCTGGGGCCCTGCGGGAGAATCCGTTCGTTGAAGTGCCCCTGCGCGACGCGGCGACACGCGATGGCCACCGCCGACAGCGGCTGCATCAGCGCCCGGCGCAGTATCAGTGTCAACAAGACCATCGTCAGGATGAAGGTCGCCAGCATCGCGACCATGACAGCGTTGCGCCACTCGCGGGTCCGCTCGAACTCGGCGACGCCGACCTCGCGGGCCTCTTCCAACCGTTGGTTCTGAACGTCGAAAAGCACGCGGAGACGGTCGAACTCATTCTTGCCGACGTCGGCCAGAGCGGCCGGGATGACGTCAGGCCGGCCCGGCTCAACGGTCGCGATCGCAGGTTCTGCGAAGTCGGTCCGCCAGGTGCCTGCGGTCTGCTCGATGGCATCGAGGTCCTCGAGCAGGTCGGGACGGTCTTGTTCGAGGATCCGCAACTGCGCCGAGGTTTCGGCCTCGACTCGGCGGCCGTCCTCGTACGGGACCAGGAACTGCTCGTCCGCCGAGATCAGGTAGCCACGGATCGCGGTCTCCTGATCGCGCAGGGCCGCCTGCAGCTGGTAGGCGGCGATCCGGGACGGCTGGATCTGGTCGATGACCGCGGTCGTCGCCTCGTTGGTGCGCTCCACCAGCACCGCGATCGCGACGGTGCCCACCAGCACGACGAAACCCATCACCGACATGACGAGGTACTGCCAGCCCTGCACGGTCAGCCGCGGCCCCTGTCGGACCTCCTGTTGCGACGCGCTCATCGCTGCGCCACCCGCTCGACCCGCACGACAGCGATGTCGTCACCGATGCCGCCTTGCGACTGTGCCCGGTCTTCGACGGCATTGATCAGCGCGTCGACGAACGCCCGGCCCGGTAGGGCCGCCAGCGACTGCGCCAACTCCAGCAGCCCGTCTTCGCCGAGGCGTTCGTTGCCCCGGCCGATGTGTCCCTCGAACAAGCCGTCGGTCAACAGCACCAGTCCTTTCCCTTCGGGAAGTTCAACCTGTGCGGGCGTCCAGTCCCCGGCCCGCAGTCCCAGCGCCGGACCGCCGGGCGGTTCCACCCATTCGACGGTCCCGCCGCCGTGCAGCAGCATTCCGGGATGGCCGGCACGCACCGCGGTGATCAACGGTCCTTCCGGCGGGATCGCCAGGCTCAGCACGGTCGCGAAGATGCCGCGGCCCGCGCGTTCGGCCCGCAGGATCCGTTCCAGCTGACGCATGCGGTCCGATCCGCGTAAACCGGCGAACGTCAGCGTCCGCCACGCGATGCGCAGCGCGACCCCCAGAGCGGCTTCGTCGGGTCCGTGTCCGGCGACGTCGCCGATCATCACGTGGACGGTGCGGTCCGGCGTCTGCACGAAGTCGTAGAAGTCGCCGCCCAGCAGCGCGTTCTCCCGGCTCGGCCGGTACTGGCTGACGATGTCGACGCCGGGGTTGTCCAACAGCAGCGGCGACGGTAACAGCCCGCGTTCCAGCCGGGCGTTCTCGCGTTCCCGCAGCCGGGTGGCGTGCAGGTCGACGGCGGTGAGCTGGGCGCGCTTGCGTTCGATGGCGTAGAGCACCGCGCGGCGCAGCGTCTCCGGGTCGACGCGGTCCTTGACCAGATAGTCCTGCGCACCAGAGGCGACCGCCACCGACGCGAAGTGCTCGTCGTTGAGACCCGTCAGCACCACCACGGGGATCGTCGAGTCCACCCGGGCAATGCGGGTCAGCCCGTCCATTCCGTCGACGTCGTGCAGATGCAGGTCCAGCAGGATGCAGTCAGGGCGGTTCTGGACGAGCAGATTCTCGGCCTGGGCCATGGTCTGCGCCCACGCGACCCTGATGTCGGCTCCCGTGTCGGCGATCAACTCCTCGACCAGGATGGCGTCGGCGCGGTCGTCTTCTACCAGCAGCAACGACAGGGTGTCGGCGTCATTCAGGAGGCTCATGTGCCCCGGGACTCTCATCGGCGCGCGCAACTCGCGCGAGCCTGCTTGTTCGATTGACAATTTCTCGACAATACCCGGCGGACACCTGCCACGGACAATCCCACGGACCCGGCGTTGCGCACCGACGGCGGGCCGCGCCGCTGGTAACGTCCGATCGGTCGCCGCTGTTGAGCTCGGGGGAGGCGGCCCAGCGCAAGCCCTCCCGTCCATCGGCGTCGTACGAAACCCCTGATCCAGAACTCGATTCGACGAAATGAGCGGTGTGCGCAGCGGAGAGATCAAGGCCTTGTCCGGCCTGCGCATCGTCGCTGCGGTATGGGTGGTGCTGTTTCACTTCCGGCCGCTGCTGACCGAGGCGGCACCGGGTTTCACCAGTGCGCTCGCCCCGGTGCTCAACGCCGGGGCACAGGGCGTCGACCTCTTCTTCATCCTCAGCGGTTTCGTGCTCACCTGGAACTATCTCGACCGGATGGGTCAAACCTGGTCGACCTCGGCGACTCTGCGGTTCCTGTGGCTGCGGCTCGCGCGGGTGTGGCCGGTGTATCTGGTGACGATGCACCTGGCGGCGGCGTGGATCATCTTCACCCTCTACGTCGGACGGGTTCCGGCCGAACCGCCGGTCGTGGAATCTCTCAACGCGACGGCGTGGTGGCGGCAGGTGCTGTTGGTCCAGCTGTGGTTCGAACCGTATTTCGACGGGTCGAGCTGGGACGGACCGGCGTGGTCGATCAGTGCGGAATGGTTGGCCTACCTGCTGTTCGGCGGACTCGTCCTGGTGGTGTTCCGGATCGCGTCGGCGACGCGGGCGCGGGGACTGATGTGGCTGGCGTTCGCGGCCGCGCTGCCGCCGACGCTGTTGCTGTTGGCCAGCGGAGTGTTCTACACGCCGTGGAGTTGGCTGCCGCGCATCGTCATGCAGTTCCTGGCCGGTGCGTTGGCCTGTGCCGCGGTGCGCAAACTCCAACTGTCCGACCGGTCGCGGCAGGCCGCCGGGGTGGCGTCGTTGGCTCTCGCCGCGGCGATCGTCGGTGGACTGTACTGGCTGGACGCGCATCCGCCGGGCGACATCCATGACGCCGGGGGACTGGTCGATGTCTTGTTCGTGCCGTTCGTAATCGCGTTGTCCGTCGGCGCGGGCACGTTACCGGCGCTGTTGTCCTTGAAGCCGATGGTCTATCTCGGCCACATCTCGTTCAGCCTGTACATGCTCCATGAAATCGTGCACACCGCGTGGAACTGGGCGGTCCTGCAGTTCGAGATCACCCTGACGCCCAGCTGGTCGGCCAAACTGACGGTGCTGGGACTGGTGCTGTTGGCCGGACTCGGCGCGGCGTTGCTGTACCACTTCGTCGAGGAGCCTGCGCGAAAGTGGATGCGCCGCATGATCGACCCGCGCCGGCCCGAGCTCCCACAGGCGGCCGATGCAGGGCACGGCCCGCTGCAGTTCGTGGCACGGGCGGGCTGACCGAGCCGTGGCTGCGGCGCGTCGCTGGGACGGTGACGGACCGCGAAACTACGCTGGCCCGGTGAGTCGCCTGTTGACGTACCTGCTCGCCGCCGTGGTCCTTCTCGGCAGCGCGGCTGTCGCATTGCCCCAGGGCGAGCGGCACGAGGTGCAGCATCTGAATTTCGTCGCCAACCGGGTGACGGTGATCGGTGATTCGTACACCACCGGCAGCGACCAGGGCGGGAACGGACCCGACGGGTGGGCCCCCCAGGTGTGGCGTGACCTGTCCGAACGCGGTATCGCGGTCACGCCCACGGTGGCCGCCGAAGGGGGTGCCGGCTATTGCACCCGGGGAAACCGGGGGAGTGTCTTCGAGGATCTGACCGTGCGATCGGTCAAGCCCAGCGACGCGCTGGTGGTGTTCTTCGGATCCCGCAACGACATGCAGGTCGACCCCGCACGGCTGTCCATCACGATGTACGGCACGTTGAGACTGGCCCGTCAGATCGCCCGCTCGGCCAAGCTCCTGGTGATCGGGCCGCCGTGGCCGACCGCGACGCCACCGCCGGAGATCCTGCGGATCCGCGACATCCTCGGCTATCAGGCCGAACTGGCCGGGGCCACGTTCGTCGACCCGATCGCGGCGCGGTGGTTCGTCGGCGGACCCGAGTTGATCGGCACGGACGGGGTTCATCCCACCGACGAGGGGCACACCTACATGGCGGCCAAGATCGCACCTTTGATCGGCGCGCAACTCAACCCGTACTGAGCCGCGCTGCTACCGTGCTCGGGTGATCCGCAATGTGGTGCTGGCCAAACTGAAAGCCGGCTACGACACCGTCGAGTTGAGCGCCATCCAGCAGGGCATGCGGGAGCTGAACTGCCCGGGCACGGTGCGCATGACCGTCGGCACCGACGCGGGATTGCGGGACGGCAATTGGGATTACGTGATCGTCGCCGACTTCGCCGATGAGGCCGCCTACCGCGGTTACGACGAAGACGCCGCCCACAACGAGTTGCGGGCGCGGCTGACGCCGATGGTCGAGCAGATCGCGCGGGCGCAGTTCGAGATCCCCGAGGCGTGACCTCACCGGGTGCACGGCGCGCCGGTGAGGACAAGTTAACCGGTTCGGTAAACCTCGGGCGGTCGGGTGTTACGCCTGACGCACACCCTCGATCCATGAGCATCTTCGACCAGATCGGCGGATCTGCCGCCGTCACAGCGGCTGTCGACGACTTCTACCGCAGAGTCGTCGCCGACCCTGATTTGACACCGTATTTCGACGGCGTGGACATGAGGCGGCTGAAAAGCCATCAGCGGTCGTTCATCGCCGCGGCGATCGGCGGACCGGACCTCTACCTCGGCCGGTCCATGCGAGATAGCCACGCGCCATTGAACATCGGTTCGGAACACTTCGACCGCGTGGTGACGCACCTGGGCGACACCCTCGCCGACCTCGGCGTGGATACGGCCATCGTCGACGCGATCGGGCAGAAGCTCGCACCCCTCAAAGCGGAGATCGTGACGGCGACGCCGGTCGCCGGTAGCGACGTGTGAACGCGCGCAGGATCCGCATCGGGTGCGTGACGTGCCGTTGCCGCGCAGTGTCTTTGAGCGCTTCAGCAGTCTCCGGCGGGAAATACCCGTAGTCCTTGTAGACGTCGATGCGGGTGTACAGCCCGTCGAGGTCGAGCTCGGGATGGAACTGCGTGGCATAGACGTTGGCGCCGACCCGGAATGCCTGCACCGGGCATGCCTCGGAGGTCGCGAGTCGCTCCGCGCCGGGCGGAAGCGCTGACACCGCCTCCTTGTGCCCGCCGAACGCGTCGAACGTCGTGGGCAGATCCGCGAACAGCGGGTCCCGGCGCCCGGCATCGGTGACGGTGACGCTGACCGGCCCGACCGGCTCGGTGTGGACCCTGTCGATGACCGCGCCGATCGCGACACCGACGGTGCCGATTCCGTAGCAGCAGCCCAGAAACGGGAAGTCGCGCGTGATGACCGCGGCCAGCAGGCCGGCAAGTTCACTCTCGACGCGTCGCTGCGTCGGATCCTTCTGTTCAGGAGCGTCGCTGACGTTGTACGGCCCGCCGCCCAGGATGATGCCCGACCAGTTACCCAGATCGACCTCTCCGAGCGCATGCTCGGTCAGCCGGATGCGCCGCACACCGCGTTCGTCCAGCCCGGAAAACCGCATCACCGCCCGGTACTCGTCGTCGGCGGCTTCATCCTCGGCGCGGATCGACAGGAACAGGAACGGGGCGTCGGCCACGGCGCCAGACTAGCGACGGGATAGCTTGTCGAGCAGTGAGAGCACTGATCGATTTCGACGCCGCCCCCGTTTTCGCCGTCCCGACCGCCACCGGCGTTCGGGAGGGTGTGCTGCTCGACGGCCCGCAAGGCTGGGGCGAGTTCAGCCCGCCTCCGGACGCGGACGAAGTGCTGGCCGCGCGGTGGCTGACCGCCGCAATGGAACCGAGCACGGTCGGCTGGCCGGACGCTGTGCGGGGAAGGGTCGCGGTGACCGACGGCACCGACCGCGTCGTCGTCGAGGTGACCGATGTCGACGACACGGTCGCCCAGATCGCCGGGTTGGGTGACGCGGTGGAGTTCGTCGAGCTCGTCGGCTGCAGTCCCGACGACGCCGCAGCGGTCCGGCGACGGGTCGAGGTGCCGGTGGCGGTCGACGCGGCATTGCTGACTGTCGAGCGCGAGTGCGCCGATGTCGCGGTGTTGCGGTGCGCACCGCTGGGCGGGGTGCGCCGCGCGTTGCGGCGCGCCGAACGCCTGCGCCTGCCGTGTGTGGTCGCGTGCACCGGTACGACCAGCATCGGTCTGGCCGCCGACGTGGCGCTGGCCGCGGTACTGCCGGAGCTGGCGTTCGCGTGTGGTCCGGTCCCGGAGTGGCTGCGTGACGCCGACGTGGTCTCGCCGTCCCGCACGCTGCTTCCCGCGGACGGTGTGCTGCCCGCCGCGCCGATGCCGGCCGCGCCCGATCCGGCGCGCCTGTCCGGCTTCGCGGTCACCGACTCGGCAACAGTCAATCGGTGGCGCGACCTGCTGCACCGCACCGCGGCACTGCTCTGACACACCACGATCGCCGTGCGCTGATCTTGACCACGCGCCGCCCCGGCTGCTAAGCAGGTGCCCAGCACCCACAGCCCCAGGAGCCCCATGACCGCGCCGACCGACGCCGAGCTGTACTACGACCCGTACAACGTCGACCTCAACATGAACCCGTACCCGGTGTTCGCCCGCATCAGGGAAGAGGCGCCGCTGTACTACAACGAGCAGCACGACTTCTATGCGCTGAGCCGGTACGACGACGTCAACAAGGCGGTCATCGACCACGAGACGTTCATCTCCGGTCGCGGAGCGCTGCTCGAGATCATCAAGTCCGGCATGGAGATCCCGCCGGGCACCTTGATCTTCGAGGATCCGCCGATCCACAACATCCACCGCAACCTGCTGTCACGGATGTTCACGCCCCGCAAGGTACTGGCGCTGGAACCGCAGATCCGTGAGTTCACCAGACGCTGCCTCGACCCGGTCGCCGACACCGGGCGGTTCGACTTCGTCAACGACCTCGGCGAGCAGATGCCGATGCGGGTGATCGGCATGTTGCTCGGCATTCCGGAGGACCGGCAACGTCAGATCACCGCCCACGGCGAGGAGACCCTACAGAACGACAAGGTCGAGTCCCTGGCCACGGGCGAGGTCTTCGCGGAATTCCTCGATTGGCGCGCCGAGCATCCGTCGGACGACATCATGACCGATCTGCTCACCGCCGAGTTCACCGACGAGACCGGCACCGTGCGCACCCTGCGTCGTGACGAGCTGCTGCTGTATCTGACCGTAATCGCCACAGCGGGCTCCGAGACGACGACCCGGCTGATCGGTTGGGCCGGAAAGACTTTGGCCGATTACCCGGACCAGCGCCGGGAACTCGTCGAGAACCCGGCGCTGATCCCGCAGGCCATCGAGGAGATCCTCCGCTGGGAGCCGCCCGCGCTACAGATCGCCCGCTACGTCACCCGCGATGTCGAGTACTACGGCCGAACCGTGCCCGCGGGTTCGGCGATGCTCATGCTCGTCGGCGCAGCCAATCGCGATCACCGCCGGTTCCCGCCGGACGGCGACGTCTTCGACATCCACCGAGAACAACGCTCGCACATGACTTTCGGCGCGGGGACCCACTTCTGCATGGGCAACGCGTTGGCCCGGCTCGAAGGTCGTATCGCGTTGGAGGAGATCCTCAAACGCTTCCCGACCTGGGAGGTGGACTGGGCCAACGCGAAACCCTCAGAGACCGCTGCGGTGCGCGGGTGGGCGGCGATGCCCACGTTCACCGCCTGACCCGCGCCTACGCCGGGCTCAGTTGCCCGTCTGCAGCCGACGCAACGATCCCAGCACCAACCGGTCGCTGGCCAGTTCGTAGGCCTGGCTCTCCGACAGCGACTCCACCGACCGCAGCATCGCCCGGATCTCGGTGTGCACCCGCGGCTGGGCCGCAAGCAGCACCCCGACCTTCTCGGAGATCACCGCGTCCAGGGCGTCCACGTCGTCGACGACCTGGTTGAGCAGGCCGATCGCAACCGCCTCGTCACCGGACACCGGTGCACCGCTGGCCGTCAACCAGAACGCCGCGCGCCGGCCGACCATGGCCGGGAGCCAGGCCAGTACCAGCGCCGGCGCCAGATTGATGCGCACCTCGGGGAAACTGAGCCGGGCGGCTCGGGTCGCCACCGCGACATCGCACAGCGCCGCCAGGCCGACCCCGAACCCGGCCGCGTCGCCGTGGACCCGGGCCACAGTCACCAGTGGCGTCGAAGCCAGCGCGTCGTTGACCGCGATCAGACGGCGCACCTCACCGGGCAGGTCGTCCGGCGTCGCCGCCGTGCGCTCCCGGCCCAGACAGAAGCTGTCCCCGGCGCCCGCCAGCACCAGCATGTGCACGCCCTCTGGTGGCGCGGTCAGGATCCCGGCCAGAGCATCACACATGTCCATCGTCATCAGGTTGCCGTCCGGACTGTCCAGACGCACCGTCAACACAGCGCCGTCGCGCTCGACCTCCAGTCCCGGAACAGTCGAAATCTCCTGTGCCACAGTCACGTCAGTTCAGCCTCTCCACCGCCACGCCGCCGTACCAGTCGACATCGTCGGGCGCGGTCCGCACCGTCACCGCGCGAACATGGGTGAAGTCGTCGAACGACTCGGTGCCGCCTTCGCGGCCGTGGCCGCTCTCGCGGACCCCGCCCCACGGGGAGCACGGGTCGAGCCGATGATGGTCGTTGACCCACACGATGCCGTGCTCCAACTTCGAGGCGACGCGATGTGCGCGTGCCACATCCCGGGTCCAGATCGACGATCCGAGACCGTAGGGGGAGTCGTTGGCGATCGCGATCGCATCGGCCTCGTCCTTGAACGGGATGACCACGAGCACCGGACCGAAGATCTCTTCGCGCGCCACCCGCATCTGGTTGGTGACATTGGCCAGTACGGTCGGAGCCACGAAGTACCCGTCGAGGCCCGGCACGTCGACGGCCTTGCCGCCGGTCGCCAGCGTCGCCCCTTCGGACACACCGATCTCGACGTAGTTGAGGATCCGCTGGCGGGCCCGCTCGGAGATGACCGGTCCGAGCTGGGTGCTCGATTCCCGGGGATCACCGATCCGGATGCGCTCGGCCTGCGCCACGAGACCGGCGACGAAGTCGTCATACACCGTCTCCTGCACCAGGATTCGAGTTCCGGCGATACAGGTCTGGCCAGCCCCGACGAAACCGCCGAACGCCGCGCCGCGCGACGAGACCTCGGCGGGGACGTCGTCGAACACCAGCACCGGGGTCTTGCCGCCCAGTTCGACCGTGGACTTCGCGAACCTCTTTGCGGTGGCCACCGAGATGATCCGGCCCACCTCGGTGCCGCCGGTGAAGACCACCTTGTCGACCTGGGGGTGCTCGGAGAGTCCCGCACCGGCCACCGGTCCCAGGCCCGGGATCACGTTGAGGACCCCCGGCGGGATCCCGGCTTCCAGCGCCAGGTCGCCGATCAGCAGTGCGGTCAGCGGTGTCTGCTCAGAAGGCTTGAGCACCACGCTGTTTCCGGTCGCCAGTGCGGGCGCGACGCTCTTGGAGGCGATCATCAGCGGGTGGTTGAACGACGACAGCGTGGCCACCACACCGAGCGGGAACCGCGACGTGTACGAGTGGTACGGCCCGGACATCGGCACCACCGAGTCGCGGCCGGCCAGCAGCAGAGCAGCGTTGTACCGGTACCACTCGGGCAGGCGGGTGATCTGTGCCTTGGTCTCGGTGATCGGCCTGCCGTTGTTGTCGGTCTCCAGGCGGTACAACTTGTCCATGTCACGTTCCAGCAGATCGCCGAACCGGTTCAGGATGCGGGAACGCTGATGGATCGGCATCTGGGACCACACCCCGGAGTCGAACGCCGCGCGTGCGGAGACCACCGCATCGTTGGTGTCCTCGGCGCTCGCACTGTGGCACCGCGCGAAGACGCTCCCGGTCGCCGGGTTGATCAGGTCGAGGATCTCGCCGCGACCGGGCCGACGTTCACCGTTGATGAGCAATCCCTCGACGTCCTGGCCGTTGGGGGGGTTCTGGTCGTTGACCGAGTAGGTCGCAACCGATTCAGACATTGAACTTCTTTCTCAGGTAGAGGTTTTCAGACGGCAGCGGGGCTGGTGGACTGCTGGCGGGAGCTGGCTTCGAGCTCCTCGAACCGGCGGAGGATCGACGATTCGAGCACTGCCACCTCGGTGTTCGAAGCCTTGCGGGGCCGCGGCAGGTCGACGGTGATGTCCTCGTGGATGGTGCCACCGGGCGCCAACATCAAGATCCGGTCGGACAGTTCGGCGGCCTCCTTGACGTCGTGGGTGACGAACACGACCGTCTTGCGCGTCTGCGCCCAGATCTCCTGCAGATGCTCACGCAGGCCGCGGGCGGTGATCGCGTCGAGGTGGCTGAACGGTTCGTCCATGAGCAGCACGTCGGGTTCGATCGACAGAGCGCGGGCGATGCCGACGCGCTGCTGTTGCCCACCGGACAACTGTCCGGGCCACTTCTTCTCCGCGTGCCCGAGACCGACCCGCTTGAGGGCCTCGTGGACCCGCTGTTTGGCGGCTTCGTCGCGGACCTTCTGTACGTACATCAAGTTGTCGAAGATCGACCGCCACGGCAGCAGCCGTGGCTCCTGGAAGACGTACGCGAGCTTGGCCGCCTGGCCGGCACGGCCGATCGTGACCGAGCCGGAGGTGGCCGACTCGATCCCGGCGATGATGTTGAGCAGCGTGGTCTTTCCGCAGCCCGACGGTCCGACCAGCGAGACGAACGACTGGTCGGCGATCTCGAACCCGATGCGGTTGATCACGGTCTGCGGCCCGGTGGGGGTGGCGAACACCTTCAGCAGATCGGTGACGGTGACGTTGGCCATGAGTGGTTCTCCTTTGAACGAGAGGGGTCTAGGCTGCCGCGGCAGCGGTGGGATCGCCGGGCTTGGATTCACCGTCGCGCCAACGGAATGCGCGTCGGGTCAGGCGCTCGAGCAGCACCCGATCGGTGAGCACCATGAAGGCGATGAAGAACGCGATCCACGCCACGAAGCCGGGCAGCTGGTTGGCGTCGTACCAGTAACGGGCACGGTGCCCGACGCCGTCTGCCGAGCCGAACCATTCCGACAGCAACAGACCGTTCCAACCGGACATCACACCGAACCGGATGCCCGCCGCCGCGTAACCGGTGATCGCGGGCAGCACGACATGGCGCAAGCGGCGCGCCGACGGCACGTCGTAGGACTGCGACATGTCCAGGAGCGCAGGCGGGACCGACCGCGCCCCGGCTGCGACATTGACGACCACGAACGGCACGGCCGACAGGATGACGGTGAGGATTGGTGCGGTGTCGGCGAAGCCGAACCACATGGCACACAACAACGCCCAGATCACCGCGGGAATCGCCAGGCCGACCAGGTTGACGTCGCCGAACATGTCGTCGAAGACCCGGAAGGACCCGATCGCGAGCCCGATGATGATGCCCAGCACGATCGAGATGGCCATGCCGATCACGAAGCGCTGCATGCTGACGGAGAAGTTGAAGAAGAACTCGCCGCGTTCGATCTCGTTGATCGCAGCCTGGACGACGGGCATGGGGCCCGGTATCCGCTCGCCGAACATGCCGGCCAACTGCCACAGCACCAGGAACAGCAGCGCGGCGGCGGTGGTGGCCCCGGTGGGGCCGGTCAGAAAACGGACGGGACTGTTGGTGCGGTCGCCGACCTTGTCGGGACCGTCGATGACGGGAGCGCTCATGTCAGCGCCCTCCTCTCCATGCGAAGAACCGCTGCTCCAGGCCGGCCAGGAACACTCGCTCGATCAACAAGATGAAGATCACGAAGAACCCGGTCCAGGCCAGCACACCGGAGACCGAAAACTCCTGGAACGACTGACGAATCATGAAGCCGATACCGCTGCGGCCACCGAACACCTCGGTGAGCGCCTCGACCTTCCACGCCATCGCGAAGCCGTACCGCAGTGCGGCGAACAGGAAAGGCATGACCGAGGGCAGGAAGACCGACTTGATGACGTCGCCGCGGCCGAGTCCGTAGACCGTGCTCATGTCCACGAGGCGGCGATCCACCTCCTCGACGCCCTGCGCGACGTTGAGCGCGACGTAGGGCAGCGCGACGAACGCGACCACGACGACCGGTCCGATCGCACCGATGCCGAACAGGATCAGCGCGAACACCGCGTAGGCGAGGCCGGGAACGTTGCCCAGCACCAGGAGTGGCTGCTGCCAGAAGTACTTCTGGTAGCGGACGCGACCCATCAGCAGACCCAGCGGGACGCCGAACACGGTGCCGATGGCGAAGCCCAGGACGATCTTGACGATGCTGGCGCCGAACTGGATGAACGCGGTGCCGTCGGCGGCCAGGTGCCACATCTCGGTACCGACGGTCCACGGTGCGGGCAGGACGTACTCGGTGAACACGATCAGCGAGCAGAACGACCAAACACCAAGCAGTACCGCGTATCCGACGAGATGGAGGCCGACCCGACCGAATGATGCGGTGATGGCCCGGCCGGGCGCCGCCCCCTTGTCGGGGGCGGCGTCGGCCTTCTCACGGGACGAAGCAGTCATTGTCACGACTGTCCGCCCTTTTCAGATGGCCGGAACTTGGGCTGTGCCTGCTCTTCGGCCATGAAGCCGGTCTCCTTGAGCAGCGGGAAGACCTGTGCCTCGTTGTCGGCCCACTCCTGGTCGAAGCGGACATCGCGGACGAACCAGTCGTGGTCGCTGATGTAGTTCTGCACGAACTCGATGTCCTCAGGCGCCTCGACCGCGAAGTGCTGCGGGTAGGTCTCGATGATCTCGGCCTTGTTGGCCTCCCACTCCGACAGGCCGCGCTGCCAGACGTCGAGGAAGAACTCGACCTTGTCCGGGTTCTCCTGGGCCCATTCGTTGCCGGCCAGGAACACGTTGATCATCGGGCCTTCGTGGCCGGCGACGACGAGTTCGTCATACATGTCCGAGGAGGCCTTGCCGTCGTAGAGGACCTTGAGCTCACCGCTGCGCAGGCCCGGGGCGGCGAACTCCGGCAGGCACAGACACGCTGCGACCTCGCCGCGGCTGACGAGGTCGGCCTGCTGCTGCGGGTCGGAGACGATGAGGTTGTAATCGCCTCCGCCGGTGCGGAAGTCGACGTCGTGCATCTTCTTGGCGAAGGCGCCCCAGAGCAGGGTCGCAGACACCGCGGTGTAGACGGAGACGTCCTGCCCCTTCAGATCGGCCAGGGTCTGGGCCGGGTTGTCGGCGGCGGTGATGATGACGCTGCGGTCGAGGTTGTACTTGCCGATGATGACGGTGTCGCGGCCTGTCTCCTCTTCGATCACCGGGACCTCGTAGGACGCCGAGGAGACGATGTCGGCGTGCCCGCCGGCGAAGACACCGAACTCATCCCACGTCGACGAAGCCTCGATCTTGATTCCGGACTCCTTCTCCATCTCGGCGAGGATTCCCTTGTCGGTGATGTAGTCCCAGACCGGATCCGGGGCGAAGGTGAACCTGATGGTTCCGCTTTCGCCTCCGCCTCCGCTACCGGAGTCCGGCCGAGATACGCAGCCGGACATCGTAATTGCCGTCGTGGCGGCGATCAGAGCGGCTGCCAGCCGTCGTCCCAGTCCGTTCACGCTCTAGTTCCCTTCGGTCGGCCGCCCCTCGGCTTCGTTGCCGAGGGCGCGGGGTCTTTGTGGTCGCGATCGTGGTAGCTGACGAGTTCGTCGCCGCCGGTCGCGGACGGGTGTTCCAACAGGTAAGACAGGATGTAGTCGTGCGATGTGGCCAGATGCTCGCGGGTGAGCCGGGCAGCCAGAGCCGGATCGCCGCTCTCGACGGCATCGAGGATCGCGACGTGCTCGGCATGCAGGTGCTCGGTCTGCCCGATCACCTCCAGATGCATGTACAGGTAGCGGTCGGTGAGCCGGCGTAGCTGTTCGACGAGCTCGATCATGCGTGGGCGTCCGGCCCGCTTGTAAACGGCCGCATGGAATTCGGCGTTGGCGGCCAACCAGACCGGCGGCTCGGTGCTGGTTTCCATCAACGTCATCTGCTTGCGCATCATCAGAATGTCGGCGCGGCCGACTTTCGGGACCGCGATGCGCGTGGCCAGCGGTTCGATCGCTTCGCGGAGTTCGTAGAGCTCCTGGAGTTCGGGGATGGACATCCCGATCACCACGGCGGTGGCGTTCGAGCTGGGGTGCATCAGCCCCTCGCCCGAGAGCATCTGCAGCGCATCCCGCACGGGGATGCGGCTGACCCCGAACCGTTCGGCGAGGCTCAGTTGCGACAGTCGCGATCCAGGGGCGATCTGGCCGTGCAGGATCTCGGTCCGCAGTTGTGCGGCGATGCGACTGGCAGCACTTTCGTATGCCATCTGGCCTCCTTGTCTACCAATGGACCAGAATGTATACATCCGGTGTTTGTGTTGTCAATCACTCGGTCCGGGGAGCATAAGTTGTGTCACATCCGGGTTGGCGGCGAGCGATCACCGCGCCGGCTCGACCTGCCTGCCCCGCTGTGGCCACGACTGCCCGCCCCGCTGGCCTCGACCTGCCCGCCTCCGCTGGCACCGCCTGCCCGCCCCGCTGGTTACCGCTCACGTACCAGCAGTCACACGAATCCGCTTTTTGCAGACGGCCTCTCGTACTTTCCCTGCACAATGCGGATACCTGTGACAGCTGAGGCACGAGCGCCTCGACCGGGCGGACGTCGCCATCGACTCACACCCTGACGGTTGCTTCCCGAGCTCACGCACCAGCAGCCACACGAATCCGCTTTTTGCAGAGGGCTTCTCGTACTTTCCCTGCACAATGCGGATACCTGTGACAGCTGAGGCACGAGTGCCACGACCGGGCGGACGTCGCCATCGACTCACACCCTGACGGTTGCGTCCGGCCCTCACGTACCAGCAGCCACACGAATCCGCTTTTTGCAGAGGGCCTCTCGCACTTTCCCTGCACAATGCGGATACCTGTGACAGCTGAGGCACGAGTGCCTCGACCGCGTGCAAACTCCCCGGCTGAGGACCACGGCGAGCCGCACGAACCCCTCGACCGAGCCGCACGAGCCCCTCGACGCGACCTCGCTATCGACTCAGCAAGAGTTCACAGAGCAACCGCTCGGCAGGATCATTGAGATCCAGGTCCGAGATCTCCCGGATCCGCTTCAACCGGTACCGCAGTGTCGTGACGTGGACGTTGAGTCGCCGGGCGGCGACCACGACGTTGCCGAACGCCGACAGGTACTCGGTCAACGTCGCGACGTACTCCGAACCGCTGGTCCGGTCCTCCGTGCGCAGCAGCTCCAGCTTCGGATAGTCGATCCGGTTGCTCTCGACGAACTGGTGCAACTCCGCCAGCACGATCCGCGGCAAGGCTTCGTCGAACGACGTTACCGTCAAAGCGGTTGCGGGAAGGGCGGTTTGGAGTACCTGGTCGACCTGGCCGCGGGCCAGCGGCACATCCTGCAGGCCGCCGACGGTGCGGCTGATGGCGATCTGCACGCTGCGCCCCGGCAGTGCCTGCCCCACATGTGTGCCCATCGCCGCCACGAATTCCTTCCATCGGGCGGTCGGTGTCTGCCCGTCGTGCGCCAAGACGCAGTACACGGTGTGACCGAGTGTCGTCGTGGCCGCCCGGCGGCGGTAGGACTGGCAGTACATTCCGACGGATTCGACGATGCGGTTGCGGTCGAGGTTGCTCAACAACGCATCCGGGGACGTCCGCAGACCCAGCACGGTGTAGTGCGATGCAGGGGAGAGTCCGTACTCTTCGGCGGCCGAATGCGGCATGCTGCCCTCGTCGAGCAGGTACCGCATCTGCCGGTCCTGTGTCGATCGTCGACCGAACCCGATCTCCTGATGACGCAACAGAAATGGTGCCGCCACCCGGGCGGCGGCAGCCATCCGGTCCTCGACGTCGTCCGGCAACGGGGTGTCGCCTTCGGCGACCCACAGGATGCCGAGCAGGAAGCGCTCGGCACGGATCGAACACAGCAGCCGCCGCCGGGCTTCGAAGGGTCCCTCCTCGACGACAACCACCTCGTCGGTGCCCAGAAGAGTGTCGAGGACACCGAGCGACTCCAGGTGCCGCAGCCAGTCATCGGGGATGCGGCGACCGAGGATCGCGATGTCGCGGCCGCGGTCGACCTGGTCGGTGGAGCTCGAGTACGACAGGACCCGAAACTTCGCGTCCTCGATGATCACCGGACCGCCGAGCATCTCGGCGAGCGATTCGGCCAGACCGGCCAGGTCCTCGACGGCCACCCCCGACCCCAGGATGTCGTCGGGCTGCGCGTGTGCGAGCAGATCGCGGATCAGGTCGGCCAGCGCCAGCCACGGTATGTCGCCGCTTCGCTCCAGCAGCGCCACGCCCGTACGGGCGGCGGTCGCGCGCACCCGTGGCACGACGTCGGCCGGCAGGGGGTCGGTGATGACCGCGCAGGCTCCGCGATCTGCCGCGACGCCGATCACCTCGGCCCAGTCGCCGGCCCCGTGTCCGATGGCCAACATCAGATCGGCGCGCTCGCTGGACTGACGGTCGAACACGCACAGGGAACGCACCCGCAGGCTCTCGTCACCCGGGGCAGCCACGATCGCCAAGAGATCCTCGCCGAGTTGGCGGGGCAGGTCGTGGACCGAGATGCCCGTCGCAATGTCCACGCCCCCAGCATGCCACCACGGGCTTTCGTCCATTCGTGCACGGGCGGGGGCGATCTTGCATCAAAACGATGACCATGACCCCGATCACCCGTTCCTAGACTCGCCGGCGTGGTGCCGAAGCGCCCCGCAAACACGACGACAGGAGTTCCCGCGTGAGAACACGGAAGCCCGACACGATGCGCGGGACGGTGACGCGCGCACAGTGGTGGACACTCATCGTCACGATGTCCGCCTGGGGGCTCGACGGGTTCGACGGCAGCCTGTTCACTCTGGTCGCAGCGCCGGCGATCACCGAGGTGCTCACCACGGACGGCATCGCCCCCGACCAGTCCGCCGTCACGATGCACATCGGCATCGCGATCAGTCTCTACCTGTTCGGTTGGGCGATCGGATCGATCAGCCTCGGCATCCTCGCCGACTATTTCGGCCGGGTCCGCGTGCTGACCATCGGCATCGTCACCTTCGCGGTCTTCACGGTGTTGACCGCGTTCGCCACCGAGTTCTGGCAGATCGCCCTGTTCCGCTTCATCGCCGGTATCGGCTCGGGAGTCGAGTATCCGGTTGGCGCCGCGCTGATCGCCGAAACCTGGAACAACCGGTACCGCGCCCGCGCGACGAGCCTGATGGCGTCCGGCTACGCCGCCGGCTACTTCCTGGCCTCGGTGGTCTTCGGACTGATCGGTCATCTGGGCTGGCGCAACGTCATGCTGATGACCGCGGTGCCGATCGTCCTCGTCATCATCATGCGACGTTTCGTCGCCGAGCCGGAGGTGGCCGCCGCGGCGCGGGCCGAGCGCCGCGCCCAGGACGAAGCCGCCAAAGCCGGCCATGCCGAGCGCAGCAGGTTCACGCTCACCGAACTGTTCTCCCGCAAGCTGCGCCGGACCACGTTGCTGGCCATGGCGATCTCCCTCGGTTCGCTCATCGCGTTCTGGTCGATCACCACATGGGTCCCACAGATGATCCGTCAGCTGGCCGGCGACGCGGGACTGGATGCGGCGTCGACGACTTCTCAGGTGGCCCTCGGCACCGCGATGCTCAATCTGGGCGGCTTGATCGGTTATGCCACTTGGGGATCGATGGCCGACGCGCTCGGCCGCAAGCGGGCGTTCCTGATCAGCATGGCGTGCATGTGGGGCGGTTCGGTGGTGTTGTTCCCGTGGGACTGGGGCTTCACCATCTACCTGGTGGTCCTCCCGGTCATCGGCTTCGGGATCTTCGGGGCGTTCTCGGGGTGCGCGGTCTGGTTCCCCGAGCTCTACGCCCCGCGGGTGCGTGCCACCGCACTGTCGTTCACCAACGGTGTCGGCCGAATGGTCACCTCCTTCGGCCCGCTTTTCGCGGGGGCGCTGGCCCTGGCCGTGTTCGGCGGCAACCTGCAGCTGGCCATCCTCACCCTGGCCAGCGTCGGACTGATCGCGCTGGTGGGCATCAAGGGTCTTCCCGAAACCCGCGGACAGATGATTTACGAAGGCAGCGAACGAGAGTCGGCGGCAGAGGCAACACCGCCGCCGGTCACCGACGACACGAAGGAATCGAGGATCACCAATGGCTGAGCGAACCAAGATGCTGATCGAAGGGCGCCGGGTCGCGGCGACCGGCGGGCGGTGGCTACCGGTCCGCAACCCTGCCACCGGCGAAGTCCTCACCGAGGTGCCGGCGGGCGACGCCACCGACGTCGACCTCGCGGTGGCCGCGGCACGGCGCGAATTCGACCACGGCGAGTGGTCGAAGACCACCGCCGCCCAGCGTGCCCGGGTGCTCAACCGGCTGGCCGATCTCATCGACGAGCGGATCGAGGAGTTCAGCGCGCTGGAGGCCACCAACAACGGCCGGCCGATCAACGAAACCCGGGCGCAGATCGGGATCGTCCCGGACTTCTTCCGCTACAACGCGGCTTTGGCGCTGACGCTGCGCGGAGAGACCGTGCCGGTGGGGGAGGGCTACCTCGACTACATGGAGTACGTGCCCCTCGGTGTTGCGGCGGTGATGACGCCGTACAACCACCCGGTGATGATCGCTGCGCGCGGTATCGCCCCGGCCCTGGCGACCGGTAACACCGTGGTGGTCAAGCCGTCGGAGCTCACGCCGCTGACGACGCTGTTGTTGGCCGAACTCGCTTACGAGGCGGGGGTTCCGGGCGGTGCATTGAACGTGGTGATCGGGCTGGGCCAGGAGGCCGGCGCCGCGCTGACGAACCATCCGCAGGTCAATCGCATCGAGTTCACCGGGGGCACCGAGACCGGACGCGCGGTGGCCGCGGCCGCAGGACGCAACTTCGGCAAGGTGACCGCCGAACTGGGCGGTAAGACACCGGTGTTGATCTTCGACGACGCATCGCTGGACGACGCGGTGGCCGGGGCTGCGTTCGCCGGTTTCATCGCCGCCGGGCAGTCGTGTGTCGCCGGCGCCAGGGTGATCGTGCACGAGTCCCTCGCCGCGGATTTCACTGCGCGCCTGGTCGATGTCGCCGCCTCCATCCGCCTCGGCGACCCGCTCGATCCGTCGACCCAGATGGGACCCGTCATCTCGGCCGCGGCCCGCGACCGGACGCTGCGGTACGCCAACGGCGCGGCCGACGAGGGTGCCAAGATCCTGTCCGGCGGACAGGCGCCTAGGCTCGGTGGCCGGCTGGACGGTGGCTACTTCGTCGAGCCGACGGTGATCGGGGACGTGACGGAGGACATGACAGTGGCGCGCGAGGAGGTCTTCGGTCCGCTGGTCTCGATCGAGACGTTCGTCGACGACGACGACGCCATCCGCAAGGCCAATGCCTCCCAGTTCGGGTTGGGGGCGGCGGTGTGGAGTCGCGACATCGGCCGCGCACACCGTGCGGCACAGAGCATTCGGGCCGGAATGACGTGGGTCAACGATCATCACCGGCTCTCCCCGGCGATGCCGTGGGGCGGGTTCAAGGACTCCGGAATCGGCAAGCAGGCAGGCACCGAATCGTTCTTCGGCTTCCTCGAGAAGAAGAACGTCATCGTCCGGATCGCCGAGGGTGCACCCGCGTGGTTCACCGGCGGTGACACATCACGGCTGAATTAGACCAACCCGGTGACGCGGCCGCGTCGCACTGAAAGAAAGTGACCATGACCCACTGGAACACCGCGTCGGAGCTGGCTCCCGGCCACATCGACATCCACGCCCACCTGCTCCCCGAGGAGTGTTACGACATCCCGAGCGCAGGCGGCACAACTGCGCTGACCGAGCGCGACGGCGAACTGCACCTGGGTGACTTCCCGATCGCCGTCACCCGTGAGCAGATCTCCGGGGTGCCGCGCATCTTGGCCGACATGGATGCCGAAGACATCGCCGTGCGGGTGGTCTCGGCACCGCCGTACGCGTTCGCGATCAACGCCGAAGCCGACGCGGCAGCGGACTACGCTCGCCGGGTCAACGACGGACTGATGCGGATGTGCCAGGACCATCCGGATCGGTTGGTCCCGCTCGGTGTGCTGCCGGTGCAGGACGCCAAGGCCACGGCCGCTGAGGTCAAACAGCTTGTGGCAGCGGGTGTCCGCGGGGTGGCGGTTCCCCCGGTGGTCGGTGGGCTCACGCTCGGTGACGACGGGCTGAGCCATGTCATCGACAGCTGTGCCGATGCGGGCCTGGCCGTGCTGGTGCACCCGATGCAACAGCCTCGGCCCGGGTTCAACGAGCACTACTTGCAGAACCTGATCGGCAACCCCGTCGAATCCGCCACGGCCATCGCGTCGCTGTTGCTCGGCGGCACGTTCGACCGTAAGCCCGCACTGCGGATCGCTTTCGTGCACGGCGCCGGGGTGGCGCCGGCGCTGCTGGGACGCTGGGATCACGGATGGCGGATGCGTGGCGACATCTCCTGCGACAGCGCGCGACCACCCAGCGAGGTGTTCCGCAGCCATGTCTACGCCGATTCGCTGTCCCATTCGGTCGAGGCCGGTGCTCTGCTGTGCCAGACGGTCGACCCCAGTCGCATCACGTTGGGATCGGACTACCCGTTCGACATGGCCGACCCGCACCCGGTGAGATCCGCCGAAGCTCTAGGTCTGGATCGAGAGGTACTGCGCGACAACGCTGTTCGCTGGCTCAACCTGAGCTGAAATCACCGCCACCGGCCGGCATCAGCCCGGCCGGTGGTGCGACCCGCGGGCGACGATGCTGGGTTCGAGGATGATCTCCCGGTACGCCGCCTGCGGTTCGGCGATGCGTCGGACCATCAGATCTGCCGCGGACTGTCCCATCCTCGCCAGATCGCACCGGATTGTGGTCAGGCTGACCAGCTCCCACGCCGCCTGGGCGATGTCGTCGAATCCGACGATGGTCAGGTCCTGGCCGACATCCCGCCCGGCGGCCCGCGCGGCGTTGAGTGCCCCCAGCGCGATCACGTCGTTGCCGCAGAAGATGGCCGTGGGTGGGTCGGCGGACTCCAGCAGCAGCGAGGTGCTCCGGTAGCCGTGCTCGTAGCTGAAGGGTCCGCGGCGGATCCTGCTCTCGCCCAGTGAGATCGCGTGATCGCCGAGGGCGATGCGGAAACCGAATTCCCGATCGCGGCCGGTACTGGTGTCGGCCGGGCCGAAGACCGCGGCGATGTCGCGGTGTCCGAGGTCGGCGAGGAACTCAGCGGCCAACCGACCGCCGGCCACGTTGTCGACGATGCTGCGGTCACAGTCCACCCCGTCGACCGAACGGTTGACGAAGACGAACGGAATGTTGCGGGCGCGCAGGCTGGCCGGCAACTGGGAGCCGAGATGGGCGGTGGCGATGATGACACCGTCGACGACGCCGTGCGGAAGGCTCTCGACCGCACCGGCAGCATCGTCGGGTTCGGTCAACAGGATTGTGCGGTAACCGAGTTCGGCGAGCCTGGCGCGCACCGGTTCCACGAGCGCGGGGTAGAACGGATTGGTCAGCTCTGCGGTGAACACGCCGATCGAGCGAGCCTGCCGCGTCGACAACGTGCGCCCGGCTTCACTGGGCACGTACGCCAAAGTGCGAGCCGCCTCCCGTACCCGCGCCACCGTCTCGGGCGCGATGCCCGGCACGCCGCGCAGGGCGCGGGACACCGTCGACTGGGACACCCCGGCGAGTTTCGCGACGTCATGACTGGTGAACTGCACTGGCATCATCCGCCTACGTATGTGAGTGGGTCTCCCAGATCTTAATTGAAGCCGCGATTCATCAGCGGAATCGACGCCGAACATTGACGTTGCATACGTATGCACATAGCCTCGGCGTTGTCCGTCGAAAGGAATGTTCCATGCCCGTAACGCTCAAGAGCGCCACAGCAACTGCTGCCGAGACCGCCCGCAACTCAGACGTGGCCGCCACCGTCGCCGACGTCATCGCCGACATCCGTCGCCGAGGCGACGACGCGGTCCGCGACTACTCGATGAAATTCGACAACTGGAGCCCGGAGAGCTTCAAGCTCAGCGCGCAGGAGATCGAATCCATCGTCGCCACCGTGCCCGAGCAGACGATCGAAGACATCAAGCTGGCTCAGCACAACGTGCGGGTGTTCGCCGAGCACCAACTGGCGTCGCTGCACGATTTCGAGGTCGAGACGCAGCCCGGGGTCTTTCTCGGGCAGCGCAACATTCCGGTGGCCGCGGCCGGCGCCTACATCCCCGGCGGCCGGTATCCGCTGGTCGCCTCGGCGCACATGACGATCGTCACGGCGAAAGTCGCCGGCGTGGAGCGCGTGACCGCGTGCACGCCACCCATCCGAGGAGAGATCCCCGCCGCCACCGTGGCCGCGATGAGTCTGGCGGGCGCCGACGAGATCTACCTGCTCGGCGGCGTCCAGGCGGTGGCGGCGATGGCGCTGGGCACCGAATCCATCGGCAAGGTCGACCTGTTGGCCGGTCCCGGCAACGCTTACGTCGCCGAAGCCAAACGGCAATTGTTCGGCGAGGTCGGCATCGACCTCTTCGCCGGCCCCACCGAAACCCTGATCGTCGCCGACGACACCGCGGATCCGTTCGTCGTTGCCGTGGACCTGTTGTCTCAGGCCGAGCACGGCCCGGATTCGCCGGCGATCCTGATCACCACGTCGAACGCCTTGGCCGAGAAGGTCATCGAACTGGTCGATGCCATCCTGCCCACGATGTCGACCCGCGACTACGCCGAGGCCGCGTGGCGCGACCACGGTCAGGTCATCGTCGTCGACGACCTGCAGGAGGCGTACCGGGTGGCCGACGATTTCGCCAGCGAGCACGTGCAGATCCTGACCGCACAGCCGCGCGAAGCGCTGGAGGCGATGCGCAACTACGGGGCGCTGTTCCTCGGCGAGGGGACCGGAGTGTCCTACGGGGACAAGGTGATCGGCACCAACCACACCCTGCCGACGCGCGGTGCGGCGCGCTACACCGGCGGCCTGTGGGTGGGCAAGTACCTGAAGACGGTCACCTACCAGGAGGTCACCAATCGCGATTCCAGCGCCGCGTTGGGCGAGGTGCTCGGGCGAGCCGCCCGGGTGGAGCTGTTCGAGGGGCACGCCCGCTCCGGCGACGTGCGGGTGTCCAAGTATCGGGGCGAAGCGCTGAGCTGGGCACCGGGCGGCACCCCGGCGTGGACCTGAGCTGAGAAGGTGATGGGCGCCGCGCTTTCGACGATGCGTGCAACAGCCCGCGCGGAGTTCCTCCGTGACGAGCAACTGGGTAGCGTGCCGCGCCCGTAGATTTCGGGCGACCGCACGAGACACGGAGTTGACCATGACCACAAGCAAGGCGCCCATCACCTTCGAGCTCTTCCACGAGCTCTACGAATCCTGCAACAACTGGGGGCGGTGGGGCAGTGAAGACCAAAGGGGCACACTGAACTTCATCACCCCCGACGTCGTACAGCACGCCGCGTCGCTGGTGCGCACCGGCAAGGCGATCTCGCTGCAGCTCCCGCTCGACGGGAACGGGCCGCAGACCGGAGCGTTCGGGCGCGTGAACCCCGTCCATCAGATGGCCGCCACCGGAACCGACCATCTCGCGGGCAACCAGACCTACAGCGCCGATCCGCTGGGCTGGGGCTTCGCCGACGACAGCCTGTTCCTGTTCCTGCAGGGCGGGACCCAGTGGGACGCACTGGGTCACATCTTCCGGGACGGCAAGATGTTCAACGGGTTCAGCGCGGCCGAGGTGACCTCGGCCGGTGCGTCCCGGGGCGGAGTCGAGCACATGCCGACAATCGTGTCCCGCGGCGTGCTGCTGGACATCCCGCGGGTCAAGGGCAAGACCCACCTCGAACCCGGCGAGGCCATCTACCCCGAAGACCTCGACGAAGCCTGCGAGGCCCAGGGCGTCAGCGTCGGGCGCGGCGACATCGTGCTGATCCGCACCGGCGACATGGGCGCGCGACGCAATCTGCCGGGCTGGGGCGGATTCTCCGCCGGCGATGCCCCGGGACTGTCCCTGTCGACCGCACGCTGGCTCTACGACAAGGAAGTTGCCGGCATCGCCACCGACACCTGGGGCGCCGAGGTCCGTCCCAACGAGTTGGAGGGGACGTTCCAGCCGCTGCACCTGGTGATGATCGTCTCGATGGGCCTGCTGGTCGGCGAGATCTGGGATCTCGACCCGCTGGCCGACGACTGCGCCGACGACGGCCGCTACGAGTTCCTGCTGGTCGGTCCGCCCCTGGTGATTCCCGGCGCGGTCGGGTCCCCGGTCAACCCGCAGGCGATCAAGTGAGCGACGGCGCGGTCGACGCCCTGGTCGGTGGCTCCTCGCTGGCCGGAAAGCACGCGTGGATCACCGGAGCCGGCTCGGGCATCGGCCGCGCCTCGGCCGTCGCGCTGGCACGCCTAGGCGCCACCGTGCACCTGGTGGGGCGCACCGTCGACTCGCTCGACGAAACAGCACGTCTGGCAACGGGTTACGGCGGCACGGCGTTGGTTCATGCCGGTGATGTCACCGACGAGTCGTTCGCCTCGTCGGTCCTGCGGGGGGAACGCGTCGATGTGCTGGTCAACAGCGCCGGGCGCAACATCCCGCAACAGCTGCAGGACATCACCCGCGACACCTATGCCGCAGTGATGGCGGTCAACGTCGAAGCCGTGCTGTTCGTGACCCAGCAGGCGGTGGCACGGATGCGCGAGCACGGCGAGGGCGGGTCGATCGTTTCGATCAGCTCCCAGATGGGCCACGTCGGCGGCCCCCAGCGCACGATGTACTGCACGTCGAAGTGGGCGTTGGAGGGCATGACGAAGGCGTTGGCGCTGGAGCTGGCCGCAGAGGGGATCCGCGTCAACACCGTCGCTCCGACGTTCATCGAGACCGAGCTGACCGCAGCCAGCCTGGCCCGGCCCGAGTTTCGGGACTGGGTGCTCGGCGAGATCCCGCTGCGCCGGCTGGGTTCGGTCGACGAAGTCGCGGCGGCCGTCGCCTACCTCGCCAGCCCGGCGTCGTCACTGACCACCGGCACCTCGCTGCTGGTCGACGGCGGGTGGACCGCGCACTGATCGGCGGCCCGGATCAGTCCTGCTTGCTGATCAACCGGGTCAGCGCCTCCCGGTCCGGCGCCAGCAGCTCGTCGATGCGCGGCTGGTTCACATCGGCGACGATGATCTCGCCGACCTCCTGGTAGACGTCGCTGAAGATGCCGTGCGCCTTCATCTTGTCGGTCTGATAGATGTTGTCCTCGGTCGGTGTCACGTAGTACACGATCTCGGCCTTGAACCGGTGGATCAGCCACAGGTGGATCAGGTCCATCAGCCGCTTCTGCCGCAGATGTTCGGCGAAGGTGTTCTGGTCGCGCACGGTCAGGATGCTGCGGCCGTGCCGGTCCTTGATCGGATCGACCACGACGTTGGCCAGCGGCTCTGCGCCCTCTTCGAAACCGTCGCTCAATATCTGCAGGTCGAGCACGTCGGAACCGGCTCGCCGCGGCCGCAGCTGCACGTGCAGCTTCTCCGAGAGCTCATAGTGCTTGCCCCACATGGCCAGCCACTCCTCGAGCAGCTTCTTGGGCACCTCGGTCTGCACCAGGTGCTGGTGCTGGGTCGAGCCCTTGCCCATCGACTTGGTCGTGGCGGTCCGCCCGGAGGACGCCGCCAGGGCGGCATCGCTGCGCGGCCCGCCGGCCAGCGTTTGCGGTGTGCGGTACGGCGATTCGACCAGACGCATCTTGCGTTGCAGCCGGGCCAGCGCCAACATGCCCTCCTGGCGCAGCGAGGTCGCGAACTCCTCGGAGGCGACGCCGTCGACCTGATGGCCGCCGTAGGTGATGAAGTTGAAGACGAAGCCCATCTTCCCGAGTTCCTCGGGGAACGCACGCATCTCCTCGTCGGTCATGCCGGTGGTGTCCCAGTTGAACGACGGAGAAAGGTTGTAGGCCAACATCTTGTCGGGGTAGACGGCGTGCACCGCGTCGGCGAACTGTTTGGCGTCGGCCAGATCGGCGGTCTTGGTCTCCATCCACAGGATGTCGGCGAACGGTGCGGCCGCCAGCGACTTGGCGATCGCGTACGGGATCCCGCCCCGCACCTGGAAGTAGCCCTCCGGGGTCTTGGCGCGCTCACAGTCCCACGCGACGTCGGCGCCGAGCTCCTTGGCCTTCTCCCGCGCGGTGTACAGCGGTGCCCGTTCGGCGAACGCCCGCCATTCGGCCACACTCATCGTCGACGGTTCGCCCTCTCGCTCGCGGAACTCGAGCAGTTCGGCGACCGCGCCGCCATAGGTGTCCAGTCCCGCGTCCTGTTCCCACAGTTCGACGAACTTGGACTCCACCTTGTCGTATGCGGCATCGGGGGAGGCTTCGGTGCCGTCCTTGTACGACTGCGCTGCCTGGTCGATCACGGTGAGCAGGCCCTGCCGCTCCAACCAGGCCTCGGCTGCGGCGTACTCGCCTTCGGGCAGCGCGTAGAGCAGATGGCCGTTGATCTCGGTGACGCCCTGGTCGTAGAAGCGGCGCATCATCGCCAGGAAGCACGACTTGTACGGCGGGATCTTGAGGTTGGTCGCGCCCAGCAGGAAGGGCTGGTCGCGTTCGTCGGCGCGGCTGTCGATCAGGTTGGCCGCCTCGGCATCGGTGCGGGCGACGATGATGCCGGGGACGCGCATGACGTCGAGCTGGAACCGTGCGGTGTTCAGCCGTTTGATCTGCTCGTCGGACGGGACGAGGACCTTGCCGCCCTGGTGGCCACACTTCTTGGTGCCGGGCCGCTGGTCCTCGATGTGGTAGCCGGGCACACCGGCTTCGACGAAACGACGAATCAGGTTGCGCACGTGCGGATCTCCGCCGTGTCCGGTGTCGGCGTCGGCGATGATGAACGGCCGATAGTCATACTCCGGCGTGGTTGCCCGCTGTTCGGGAGTCATCTGCATGCGCACGTAGTGCTGATTGCGGTCGGCGGTCAGCAGCGCCCGCACCAGCCCGGCAGCCTCCTCGGGCACCTGGCTGAGCGGGTAGCTGGCCAGGTCGGGGCCGGGATCCTCGGTGGTCGAGCCTTTCGCCGAGGTGGCCCAGCCGCCCAGGTAGATCCCTTCGATGCCCATGCGTTTCATCACCACGGCCTGGCCGGGGGAGTAGGGCCCGAAGGTGGTGATGCTCTTCTTCTGCTCGAACAGATTGCGCAGATGTGGATAGAACTCGGTGGCGGCCTTGCGGGCCACCGCGTAGTCCACCGGGATGGTGCCGCGCTGTTCGGCGACCTGACGTGCGCTGTAGAGCCGGATGATCCCCTCGAAGCGCGGACTGTCGAAGTACTTCTGCGTCTCGGCGACATCGCGCTCGAAAGACGTCTCGGGTGCAAGGTCAGCTTCGGTGATGGCCATGCTTCACCCTACGGCGCGGCGCGTTCAGATGGGCCACTTCTCCTGTCGATATCCGGCGTCGAAGAACATCCATTCGTACCGCGACGTCGTCACGAAATGAGCCCGGGCCACGGTTTCCTGCTGCGCGGTCAGGGTCCGACCGACGCGGTCGGTGACCGCCAGAACCTCGGTGACCGTCGCGGCGAATTCCTCGCCGCCATAACTGTCGATCCAACGCTGGTAGCGCGGGTCGCTCGAGCCCTGCTGCAACAGTGCGGTACCGACTTGCGCGTAGATCCAGTAGCAGGGCAGGACCGCCGCCAGACCGTCGGCGAAGCTGCCGCTGTGCACCGTGGACAGCAGGTAACTGTTGTAGGCCTGCGTGGTCGGTCCGACGGGAACCTGGTCGACCGCCTCGGCGGTCAACCCGAGGGCGGGCAGCAGCTCACTGTGCAATTCCATCTCGACGTCGAAGACCTCCGCCGAGTGCCGGGCGAACATCGCGCTCTCGGCCAGTGTGGAGGCCTTGGCCGCGACGACGGCCAGGGCGCGGGCGTAGGCCCGCAGATAGTGCACGTCCTGGGCCACGTAGTGGGCGAACGACTCCGGGGCCAGGCTGCCGTCGGTCAGACCGGTGATGAACGGATGGGACACGATCGCGTCGAAGATCGGGGTGATCGCCGTCCAGAGCTGAGTCGTCCAGGTATCGGGCATGCCCGACATCCTGCCAATCGATGACTTTCACGGGCGGATGCGGTCAGTATCGGTTGACACGACATCGAGCGGAGGCACTGCCATGACCGAACCGCGCACGACCCGACCGAGCGCCCTACCGCCCGTGGTCGACGAACCGACGTGGCGCGCGGCGCTGGCCGAGCTGCGGGAGCGCGAGAAAGCCGCCACCCGCGAGCTCGACGCGATCGCCGCGCAACGGCGCCGGCTACCCATGGTCGAGATGCCCGAATACACGCTGATCGGCGCCGACGGGCCGGTGCGTCTGGCCGACATCTTCGCCGGGCGCAGTCAGCTGATCGTCTACAACCACATGTGGACCGACGGCGCCGAGTGGCAGTGCGGCGGATGCACGTGGCTGACGTCGCAGTACACCCGGATGCAGTTTCTCGACAACTACGACGCGCGCTTCGTCATCGTGACCGCGGGCCCCATCGAGGAAGCGCTGGCCTACCGCGACAAAGTCGGCAACACGATGGAGTGGTACTCGTCGTCGCAGAGCAGCTTCGCCGCCGACGTCGATGCCGCACCCAACACGGGGTTCGCGGTCAACGTGTTCCTGCGCGACGGAGACACGGTCTACCGCACCTGGCACACCAACGGGCGCGGCACCGAACAACTCAGCCACACGTTTCCGTTGATCGATCTGCTGCCGTGGGGCCGGCAGGAGGAGTGGCAGGACTCCCCGCCGGGATGGCCACAGGGGCCGACGTACGAGAGGTGGTTGGACTCGCCCGACGTCGCGCGCTTCTACGGCACCGGTTGAGAGCCCGCGACCCGGACGCGCCCACACGGGCCACACTTGGCAGACTGTGTCCATGGCACAGATAACGTTGCGTGGAAACCCGATCAACACCGTCGGCGAGCTGCCTGCTGTCGGCTCAGCGGCACCCAGCTTCTCCCTCACCGGTACTGATCTGGGCACCGTCGGCACCGACCAGTTCAGTGGCAAGCCCATCCTGCTCAACATCTTCCCGTCGGTGGACACCCCGGTCTGCGCCGCGAGCGTGCGTACGTTCAACGAGCGTGCCGCCGCCGGCGGAGTGTCGGTCCTGTGTGTGTCCAAGGACCTGCCGTTCGCTCAGAAGCGGTTCTGCGGGGCAGAGAACATCGAGAACGTCACCACCGCCTCGGCGTTCCGCAGCAGCTTCGGCGAGGACTTCGGCCTCACCATCGCTGACGGGCCGATGGCCGGTCTGCTGGCCCGCGCGGTCGTGGTGGTCGGCGCCGACGGCAACGTCTCCTACACCGAGCTGGTTCCGGAGATCGGCCAGGAGCCGGACTACGACGCCGCTCTGGCCGCACTGAAGTCCTGATTCCCGTTTCTTGCGTTCGGCGCCCGGCACCCTAAAGGGCCGGGCGCCGACGTAGGTCACCGTTCGATTCCGGTTGTGCATCCGTCCGGCCGGGCTCCTGCGACGACGTCAAAAACTGTCTGCACCGTGGTGTAGAAGTGATCATAGTGACAGTTGTTGTTTGAGCTCGGCGCTGCGGAGGCGCCGATAACGGGAAAGCGGTGGAAGTGCGATGCGACGCGTCCTTGTCCTGATGATCGGTCTGGCGCTGCTGGTGGCGACACCAGGCCTCGCGACCGCCGACATCACGCGCTCGGCCACCAACCAGAAAGCCGTCGATCTCGTCATCGCCCGGGCGCTGTCGCAACGCGGCGTGCCGTTCGCCTACGGCGGTGGCGGAGCGTCCGGTCCCAGCAAGGGCACGGTCGCCGCGCCCACACCGGAAGAACCCCAAATCGAAGCGGCACCTTTGGGTCTGGCGCCCGGGCTCAACCTGCCGCCGGCCACGCCGGCACCGCCGCTGACCGCACCCGCACCGGCGCCGCGCATCGAGGTCGTCGGCTTCGACGCCTCCGGACTCATGGTCTACGCGTACGCCGGGGCAGGGGTGAAGCTGCCCCGCTCGTCGGGCGAGCAGTACAAGGTCGGCCAGAAGGTCGTGCCCTCGATGGCGCTGCCCGGCGACCTGATCTTCTACGGACCCGAGGGCACTCAGAGCGTGGCGCTCTACATCGGTAACGGGCAGATGGTGGAGACCACCGACAAGGGTGTCGCGGTGTCGGCGGTGCGCACCGGCAACATGACGCCGTACCTGGTGCGCATCATCGCCTGATCATCGGGACCCGTTGGTGGCGACCGGGTTTCGGGGCAACCCGTAGACTGCAGGGCATGGGCCTGCTACAGATCGAGGACTGCCTTGCTCCCGACGGCAGCATCGATCTGCCGCCCGGGGTCACGCTCATCTCACTGATCGAGCGCAACATCGCCAATGTCGGCGACACCGTCGCCTACCGCTATCTGGACTTCACCGGGACTGCCGACCCCGGCGTTCGTCAACTGACATGGTGCGAACTCGGTGTGCGGATGCAGGCCATCGGCGCCCGGGTGCAACAGGTGACCGCACGCGGGGACCGCGTGGCGATCCTGGCGCCCCAGGGGCTGGAGTATGTCGCGGCGTTCTTCGCCGCCATCCGCGCCGGCGCCATCGCCGTTCCCCTGTTCGCACCCGAATTGCCCGGGCACACCGAGAGACTCGACGTTGCGCTACGCGACGCCCGCCCCACCGCGATTTTGACCACGGCCGCGGCCCGGCCGGCTGTCGAGGACTTCCTGGGCACCATGGCGTCGTTCACCCCAGCCGAGGTCCTGACCGTCGACGAGATGCCCGACTCGGCGGCGACGATGTTCTCGCCCACCGTCATCGGTGTCGACGACGTGTCGCATCTGCAGTACACCGGCGGGGCGACACGACCACCGGTCGGCGTCGAGATCACCCACCGCGCGGTCGGCACCAACCTCCTGCAGATGATCCTGTCGATCGACCTGCTGGACCGAAACACCCACGGCGTCAGTTGGTTACCGCTCTACCACGACATGGGTCTGTCGATGATCGGCTTTCCCACCGTCTACGGTGGCCACACCACGCTGATGGCGCCGACGGCTTTCCTGCGCCGGCCGCTGCGATGGATCGAAGCGTTGTCTGCCGGATCGCGCACCGGACGCGTCGTGACCGCCGCACCCAACTTCGCCTACGAATGGGCTGCCGCGCGCGGGGTTCCGGCCGCCGGCGCCGACATCGACCTGAGCAACGTGTCGTTGATCATCGGTTCGGAACCCGTGAGCTTCGACGCGATCACGACATTCAACGCGAAGTTCGCGCCATTCGGATTGCCTCCCACCGCTTTCAAACCTTCGTACGGACTGGCCGAGGCCACGTTGTTCGTCTCCACGATCGACCCGTCCGAGCAGGCGCGCGTGGTCCACACCGACCGGCACGAGCTCAGCCGGGGTCGCGTGGTGCCGGTGACGGCCGACCATCCCCGGGCACTCGGCCACGTGTCGTGCGGCCACATCGCGCGCAGCCTGTGGTGCGTGATCGTCGATCCGGACACCGGATCCGAACAACCCGACGGGACCGTCGGCGAAACCTGGCTGCAGGGCGACAACATCGGCCGCGGCTACTGGGACCGCCCGCACGACACCGAGCACGCCTTCCACGCTCGACTGCTCCGCACATTGCCCGAACACAGCCATGCCGAGGGCGCCAAACTGGACGGAAACTGGTTCCGCACCGGCGATCTCGGCTTCTACCTGGACGGCGAGCTTTTCGTCACCGGCCGACTGGCCGACGCCGTCCAGATCAACGGCCTGGTGCACTACCCGCACGATGTGGAGACCACGGTCGCCGACGCGTCACCGGTGATCCGGCGGGGATACGTCGCCGCCTTCACCGTCGACGAGGAGCAGCTGGTGGTGGTCGCCGAACGGGCAACCGGGACGGGACGCGCCGATCCGGCGGCGGCAGCCGAGCTGATACGGACCGCGGTCGCACACCGTCACGGCATCGAGGTCGCCGATGTCCGGGTCGTCCCGGCCGGGTCGATTCCGCGGACCACCAGCGGCAAGCTGGCTCGCCTGGCATGCCGCGCGGAGTACCTGCTCGGCGGGTTCGACTGAACCCGTCAGGTGATCGTGATGAAGGGGCTGAGGACGTCGCGGACGAACTGAGTGACGTTGAGGGTGGGGTTGTTGTCCGGGAAGCTCACTGTGGCCAGCACATTGGCGCCTGCATCGGCGAAGTTGCCGTCCGCGCGCCCCTGATGTGACGACGACGTGACCAGGATGATGCCTGATGCCCCGGCCTTGTTGACCAGCGGCACCGAGAAGCGCGCATTCTGCACAGTGCTGTTGGCTCGATCTTCGACGATGATCCGTTCGTCGGGCAGCCCCAGCAGGCGCAGCATCTTGCGCATCTGCCCTGCCTCGGTGTTGCCGTTGCGCGGGTTTCCGCCGGTCACGATCACCGGTGCCTGCGGAAAGATGTGAGCCACCGCGAGCCCGGCCAGCAGACGGGTGTGCAGGATCGTGCGCATCGTGCCGTCGGGTTTGAGGCCGTAGCCGAGGATCACGATGGCGGGCTTGGAGAAGTCCTTGACCACGAACGGGGCGGCCTGCGCGGTCCCGGCGGGACCCAGTGACGTGCCGACGGGACTCACCACCAGGGCACACGCCATCAGCGGAGCGGCAAGGGCTACCAGGGCTCGCGTTCGTAGAGTCATCAGTTCTTTGATCGCCGGGGCAGCCGAAGTTATTACGACCCGGTCTCAGACGGCCAACGATGCGTGCTCATCGAGGGTCGTAAGCGGCGCGATGCCGCAGGCTGTGCTCTGGTGGAAGGTGATGTTCGCACAACGATTGCTCACCCGACCGAAACCGCATCGTCTCGTCCTCGCCGCGGCCGCAGCCGCGAGCGCCGGGCTGCTCGCCGCCCCGGCGGCCTGGGGCGCACCGGAATCCGACGAGCGCGGGTACATCGACTCGACGGCCCGCTGCGCGGCACCCGACACCGCGGTGGTGTTCGGGTACACCGAGTCCTCGCGCGTCGCGATCTGTGAGAGCGAGGACGGCGACCTCACCTACCGTGGGGTGCGGGTCCGCGACGGCGCGCGTCTGGTGACGCCGGCGACCCGGTCCTCGGACGGTGCGTTCACCGCGACGCGCGACGGCGTCGAGTACATGGTGACCGCGGAGTCGTTGGTGATCAGCTCCGGCGAGAAGATCATCCGCGAGGAGACGATGCTCGACTTCCACGGCGCCGGCGCCTCCACCAGCCCGGAGGTCCAGTCGTCACCGACGCCGACGACGCCGTTGCCGCCACCGCTGCCCGCAGAAGTGGGCGGCGACGAGGGTTGACCGTCGGTGCGCTACAGGTAGGGGTCGGCCCAGGCGCTGATGATCCGCGCCGCACGGGCCGCCTGGTCCTTGCCGGTGAGCAGGTGGTCCGCACCCTCGAGCGACACGAAGCTGCGGGGGTGGCGGGCGGCTTGGAAGATCTTGCTCGCGTTGTCGATACCCACGGTGTTGTCGGTGGGGGAATGCATGATCATCAGTGCGCGGCCCAACGTGGCGATGTGTTCCTTGAGGTCGACGGCCCGGACGTCTTCGACGAAATGACGTTTGAGCGTCAGCGCTTTCCCGCCGATGAGCAGCGGTGCTTCACCGTCTTCCTCGATGCGGTCGACCAGCGCGTCGTAGATGCGTTCCACGTGCGCCGGTTCGCACGGCGCGGCGATGCTGGCGACCGCAGCCACCGTCGGGCAGTCGTGGGCGGCCGCGATCGCCGCGGCGCCGCCGAACGAGTGGCCGACCAGCAGCCGCACCTCGCGGCCGGACTCGTTCATGAACTGCACGGCGCGCGCGGTGTCGGCGACCTTGTGCGAGAACGACCCGTCCGCCCAGTCGCCTTCGGAATCGCCGAGGCCCAGATTGTCGAACCGCAGCATGCCGATGCCTTCCGCGGCGAGCTGCTTGCTGATGCGGCTGGCGGCGGGGGAGTCCTTGCCCAGGGTGAAGCCGTGCGAGAAGACACCCCAGCCGCGCACCGGACCGTCGGGCATCTCGACCACGCCCGCCAGCATCGGGCCGGAGCTACAGGGAAACGAGATGCGTTCGGTCATCAGGCCATCCTGTCTTGTACCCATGCGCGCAACGCCTTTCGGTCCAGCTTGCCACTGGCCAGCGTCGGGATCTGGTCGCTGGTGGCGGTGACCCATCGGGTCGGCACCTTGTAGGAGGACAGCAGCGCGGTGGTGCGTCGCTGCATCGACGCGGTGTCCACCTCGCCGCCGGCCGCGACCACGACCGCGCACACCTCTTCGCCCCGCTGAGGGTGATCGATCCCGATCACGACGCACTGCGCGACGTCGTCGAATCCTTCGATCACGGCCTCGACTTCCAGCGGTGAGACGTTGGCGCCCGAGGTTTTGATCAGGTCTGTGCTGCGGCCGACGTAGAACAGCCGCGGGTCGCCGGGCTTACGGTAGACGCGGTCCCCGGTGTGGTACCAGCCGTCGGCGTCGAAGGTGTCGGCGCGTTCACGTTTGTTGTAGCCGGCCATCACCCCGATGCCGCGCACCCACAGTTCGCCGACGGTCCCGTCATCGACAGGCGTTCCGTTCTCGTCGACGATCGCGATGTCGGTATAGGCGAAGCCGCCTGCCGTCTCCGACATCGTGCGGTGCGCCGGGAAGCCGTCGGGCACATTGGTCATCGCGATGTCGAGGGGGCCGTCGCGCAGCATCGGCGCCGAGGACAGGTCACGCTCGGCGAAGTTTGGGTGTTCGCGCAACCGCTGGGTGAAGGCCGGCCATCCCACCACGCCCGTCGCACGCTGGTCCTCGATGAGGTCAAGTGCCACAGCAGGATCCAGCCGGGGCAGCACCAGGAGGGTGACCGCTTCGTGCAGCGCCCCGGTGACCGCCAGGACGCCGCCGATCCAGAAGAACGGCATCGCGCACAGAATCACCGGCTCAGCAGCCGATCGGGTGACCGCGCGGATCGCGTCGGGCCACGTGGAGGTCTGACGGGCCAGCGTGCCGTGGGTGTGCAGCACGCCCTTGGGATCTGCTGTCGAACCCGAGGTGTGCACCATGATCGCCAGATCTGCTGCGGTGACTTCGGTTTCGGCGCGGGCCAGCAGGTTCTCGCCGACGGGGTCGTCCCGGCTCGGGTCGTCGGCCCACCGCGGCCGCTCGGTGCCGGCGATCAGAACAGCGCGCAAATACGGTGCGCCCGGGAGCATCACCCGGCTGGGGCGCTGGTCGGCCAGTTCGGGCCAGGCCTGTTCGAACAGTGCGGCGACGTCGATGTTCAGGACACGCTCGGGCGCCACCAGCACGGCGATGTCGGCCAACCGGACCACCTTGGCCAGTTCGGCGGCGGGGTAGAGCGTGCTCAGCGGCACGGCGATCGCACCGATCCGCGACACTGCCAGCCACCAGGTCACCCAGGCGGTGCCGTTGGGAAAGAACAGTCCTACCCGCGTGCCCTTGCCGACGCCTCGGGCAAGCAGGCGGCGCGCGTACTCAGCGGAGCGCTGCTCGGCCTGCGTGTAGGTCAGTCGGTCGTCGGGGTCGACGACGTAGGTGTGCTCGGGATGGTCCTCGACGGCGCGCGCCAGCAGCGCACCGACGGTCAGCGGGGTGTCGGCCACGCGCTGATCTTCGCAAGTGGCGGCTTGCGAGCGAGCACCCAGGCCAACCCGTCGCCTTCGCCGGCGGCCAGTTCCTCGAGCTCCCCGAACGCCCGGGCGAGTTCGCCGCGGGCGACGCGGAAGCGGCCCGGTTCCGCCCCGACTTCACTGAGCGCACTGATGGCCAGCAGTCCGGCCGGCGCCAGACGCGCGATGAGTGCGTCGTCGAGGCGAGCGTCGCGGTACCGGGAACAGATGATCACGTCGGCGGGCGGACCGGCCGGCAGGCCGCCGTCCAGATCGAGGACCTCGAAGTGGCAGCGCTCGGCGCAGCCGGTGCGCACGGCCCATTCCCGCGCCTGGGAGACCGCCACCCCGGACACGTCGTAGCCGGACACATTCAGCCCGCGCAGCGCCAGCCACACCGCGGCACCGCCGCGACCGCAGGCGAGGTCCAGTGCCGATCCGGCGGTCGGGAAGATGTCGGCGAAATCCCGGAACGGCGTGGGCAAAGCCACCTCGTCGTGGTGGGCGCAGCCCCGTTGGGTATACCGCTGATCCCAGCGCTGCCGGTCTGCCTCGGTCACGGATCGGTCCTCGTCGTCCTGATCCGGACGGGCCCGCGCCACTGCGCGTCGGGATCGAGCACCCGGCCCCGCTGGGTGATCTGCACGTCGCCTCGGCGCGCCATCTCCGCGGCGACTTCGCGCGCACAGTCCATGAGGTCGCGCCACTGTTCGCCACCTACCGCGCGGGCCGCGTCGGACGGGCAGGTGCTGCTGCGCGGACCGCGATGCTCGGCGAAGGCCCGCAGGCCGGCTTCCAGGCGTCGGCGGATTGCACCGCTCCCCAGCGCGATGCGCGCCGCCTCCGCTGCGGGGCCGCCGTCGTCGAGCGCCCTTTGCAACTCGGCGCGTAGTCGGTCACCCATGTGTGTAGTGAACGCCATCCGGGGGTGTGGGCTGGGCCACATCGGACAGTTTCAACCTGTACCACGGGTTTATGTCGCCGTAGAGCAGGTTAGTAGTCAGCCGTACTCACTCAATACGGGTCCGGACGGACCCGGGATAAGGAGTTGTGACCGATGAAGTTCACCCGGATTCTTGCCAGCGCCGCTGTTGTCGGTGGCATGGCCGCCGGCGCGGTGGGTGTCGCCGCTTCTGCGGGCGCCCAACCGCAGCCGGCGCCGCCGGCACCGGGCCAGCCGGGCCACACCGTCCCGGCCCAGCCGAGCCCCGCCGCCGCGGGCCAGCCCGCCCACACCGTCCCGGCTCAGCCCGGCCACGGCCAACCGGCTCAGCCCAGCCACACCGTGCCGGCTCAGCCCGCGAACTGGCAGCCGCCGGCGGTGCCGCCGGCCGGCCCGAACACCGGTCAGCCGCCGGCGTGGGCTCCGCCGAAGCCGGTCGACCCGGTGTGGGCCGCGGGTAACCCGCAGGTCTGGGACGAGGGCTGGAATCACTGGGGTGTCTGGCTGAACGGCGTGTTCGTCCCGACATTCTGATCGTCACCACGGAACGGCCGCCGCGGGCATGAGCCTGCGGCGGCCGTTGCCGTTCCAGGAAAGGTCACACGCCCAGCGTGCGCTGGATGTCGCCCTTCATCGCGTTGAGCTGCGAGGCCCAGTAGCCCCATCCGTGGGTGCCGTTGGCCGGGAAGTTGAACACGCCGTTGCTTCCGCCCGCAGCCTGATACTGCCGCTGGAACTCGCGGTTGCTGTTCAGCGTGATGGCTTCCAGCAGCTGCCCGGGGAAGTCACCACCGCCGCCGAGTTCTCCCGGCCGCCCGGTGCCGCAGTACACCCAGATCCGCGTCCCGGCCGCGACCAGCTTTCCGACGTTGACCGTCGGGTCGTTGCGCTTCCAGGCCGGACCCCCGCCCGGACCCCACATCGTGCTGGCACTGAAGCCGCCGGCGTCACGCATCGCGATACCGACCAGAGCCGGCCAGATGCCGTCAGACAGGTTCAGGTACCCCGACAGCGATGCGGCGTAGCTGAACTGACCCGGGTAGTAGGCGGCCAGGATCAGCGCTGCGCTTCCCGACATCGACAGGCCGACCACGGCGTTGCCCGTCTGGGAGATGCCCTTGTTGGCCGCCAGGTAGGCCGGCAGTTCTGAGGTCAGAAACGTTTCCCACTGATAGTTGTAGGTTTGTCCGTTGCCGACCGCAGGCCCTTGCCAGTTGGTGTAGAAGCTCGACATGCCGCCGACCGGCATGACGACCGACAGCCCGGATTCGAAGTAGTTCTCGAACGCGGCGGTCTCGATGTCCCAGCCGCTGTTGTCGTCCCGGGCGCGCAGCCCGTCGAGCAGATAGACGGCCTTGGGTCCGCCGCCCTGGAATTTCACCGGGATGTCCCTGCCCATCGCCGCCGAGGGGACCATCAGGGTCTCCACCGGCAGACCGGGACGGGAGTAGGCGCCCGCGGTGGCCGATCCGCCGGCGACGGTCACCAGACCGGGGACGAGCAGCGCCGCCGCCAGCCCGGCCAGCATCCGTCGCCGAAGCGATCGAGATAACCATGTTCGTGTCATCGTTTCTCCTCTTCCGGCACGCCCGCCTGGCCGCGCTCCGTTGGGGGATTGTGAGGGTTAGTTCGTCATGTGACGATTCGGCGTTACTTCCCGTGGTTAGCCTGCGAGGCATGGAACGGACACGAGTGCTCATCATCGGTGGCGGGTTCGGCGGTCTCTTCTGCGCGCGGCGCCTGAAAAATGCGGACGTCGACGTCACGCTGCTCGACCGCGCAGCCGGTCATCTGTTCCAGCCGCTGTTGTACCAGTGCGCGACCGGCACATTGAGCATTGGTCACATCAGTCGGCCGCTTCGGGAGCAGTTCGCCGGCCAGGCCAACGTCAGGACGCTGCTCGGCGAAGCCATCGACCTCGACCCGACCGCCCGCCGGTTGACTGCACTGCGGCCCGACGAATCCACCTTCACCGTCGACTACGACGTGCTGGTGATCGCCGTGGGCATGCAGCAGTCCTATATGGGCAACGAGCACTTCGCGCGGTGGGCGCCCGGGATGAAGACGCTCGACGACGCCTTGAGCATCCGTCAGCGCCTGTTCACGGCCTTCGAGATCGCGGAGAGCCTTCCGCCCGGGCCGGAACGGGACAGCTGGCTGACGTTCGCCGTCGCCGGCGGCGGACCCACCGGGGTGGAACTGGCCGGGCAGATCAGGGAGATGGCGACCCGCACGCTGGCCAACGAGTTCCACAGCATTCAGCCGCGGGAGGCCCGGGTGCTGCTCTTCGACGGGGGCACGCGGGTGCTCAAGAGTTTCGCGCCCGACCTGTCGGACAAGGCCTGCGCGGCGCTGACCGACCTCGGCGTGCAGTTGCGGCTGGGCGTCCGCGTCACCGATGTGCGGCAGGACGGGGTGACGGTGACGCCCAAGGCCGGCGGTCCGAGCGAGGACTACGCCACCCGAACGGTGCTGTGGACCGCCGGTGTGGAAGCCGTTCCGTTCGCCCGCCGCATCGCCACGATTCTCGGCGCCGAGTCCGACCGAGCCGGCCGGATCGCAGTCGAGCCCGACCTGTCAGTGCCCGGCTTTCCGGAGATCTTCGTCGTCGGGGACCTGGTGGGTCGCGACAATCTGCCCGGGGTGGCCGAGAACGCCATGCAGGGCGGCATGCACGTCGCGGCCTGCATCCGCCGCGATCTCGTCGGCCGACGCCGCAAGTCCTACCGTTACCGGGACCTCGGTTCCGCGGCGTACATCAGTCGACGCAAGGCGCTGCTGCAGGTGGGACCGATCAAAGTGGCCGGATTCCTGGGCTGGCTGGCGTGGGGCTTCATCCACATCGCGTTCCTGACCGGACTCAGCAACCGCGTCGCGACGGTGGCTACGTGGTTGGCGACCATCGCCAGATCCAACCGCTATCACCGCGCCTTCATGCTCGGAAGCGCGGTCGCGCACGAGGAGCGGTACACCTGGTCGAGCTGGGACCAACCCGTCGCCGACGGCGAGGAAACTCCGCATCCGGTGAGTGTGAGACCGCCCGGACCGGGCATAACCAAGGCATGACGATTTCCACCGATGATCTTCGCAGGCTGCTGGACGCCGGACCGGACGCGACGCTGGTCCTGATCGAGGGACGCACGAAGATTCTCACGGCGGGCGACTCCGACAGCGACGAGAACCGCGGCGCGCTGGAGGTCATCTCCCGAGCGGCGCTTCTCGAGCGCACCGGGGGATCGACGAATCTCAGTGAGTCCGAACTGACCGCCCAGGCGACGGCACTCGACACCGCGGTCACCGAACTCGGCGGGTAAGGCTTTACCGTAAGGGCTTCAGTATGCTGTCGCGCATGACAGCCCGCCGCCCGACCCCGTTCCTGGTGCCGCATGAAGACGGTTTCATGCCCAACACCGTCGCCCACGGCGGATGGGGCCCGACGCTCGGCGGGCAGGTCGTCGGCGGACTGCTGGCCCGGTCGGTGGAGCAGGAGATCGACGACCCCGACCTGCATCCGGCGCGCTTCACCGTCGAGATCCTGCGCCGTGTCGCCACCGCGCCGGTGCGCGTCTGCGCGGAGGTCACCCGCTCCGGTCGGCGCATGCGCTCGATCGACGCCACGATGACCCAGGACGGTGAACTCGTCGCGCGCGCTTCGACGCTGTGCCTGCGCCGCGGGGAACAGCCTGGCGGGCAGTTCTTCACCACACCGGTCGAAATGCCGCCGCTGCCCGAGGAACCCGCAGAGTTCGACGACTCCACCCCGATGTTCATCACCGCTCACGGTGGCGAACCGGCCGAACCAGGCGGCTTTCCGTGGCAGCACGACGGTCCACGCCACGCGTGGTTGCGCGAGATCCGCGACCTCGTCGACGGCGAGCCGCTGACGCCGTTCGTGCGGGCGGCGATGGCCGTTGACGTGACGAGTTCGTTGACCAACTTCGGGACGGCCGGTCTGTCGTTCATCAATGCCGACTACACCCTGGCGCTGAGCCGGCTGCCGCGCGGCCCCTACATCGGACTGGCCGCGCTCACGCATTACAGCTCCGACGGGATCGCCACCGGAAGCGCCACCCTGTTCGACGCCGACGGTCCCATCGGCACGGGCCTGTCCGCGGCGATCGCCAACTTCCACTTCAACCCGAACGGCAGCGCCCGCAGCTAACGGCCCGAGCCCAGCCACCTGTCGAGGGCGCGGCGGTCACGCTTGGTCGGACGCCCGGCCCCGCGATCGCGGATCGCGACCGGAGGTGCTGCAATCCGCGGCTCAGGCGGTGTGCGGTCGCGGTAGCAGCTCACCGCGACCGAAGCTGCGACGCGCTTGGGGATCGGTTGCAGGACCTCCACGATGCGGGTGCGATCCCCGATCCGCGCGCGCACCTCGTCACCGGCGACCACCGTCGTCGACGGCTTCGCGACGCGACCGTTGACGCGGACGTGACCTCCCCGGCACGCCTCGGCGGCGTCGGGGCGCGTCTTGGTCAGCCGCACCGCCCACAGCCATCGATCCACGCGCGTCGACTCGGTCACGACATCCGGGAGGAGAGAATCTTCAGGGCCCGGTCCAGGGACTGGTCGGGCAGGGGCGTCCCGTGCGATGCCGCCATCAACACCCCGGCGATGGCCCCGGCCATCACCCGGAGTTCGAAGTCGTCGACGGCGTCGTCGGACCGTGTTTGGAGGACGTCGGCGATCGAGTCGATGAGTTGGACGTACCCGGTGTAGAGCACGCCGCGCGCTTCGGGGATCTCGTACATCAACCGCTCGCCGGCAAGCACGTCGTCACGCTCCTCGGGCGTCAGGCCGCCGTACACCTGACGAACCGCGTGCCGGTAGGCGTCGATGTAGTCCAACTGTTCGGGAGCCTGCGCGAACGCCGTGACGATCGGTTCAACCATGTCTTCGGTGACCAGGACGGCTTCTTTACTACCGAAATAGCGGTAGAAGGTTCGGGGCGACACGTTGGCAGCGGCAGCTATCTGTTCGATGGTCGTCTCCGCATAGCCCTGCTCGGCGAACAACCGAAAGGCTTCACGGCGGATAGCCATCCGCGTCTGTTGTTTCTTTCGCTCTCGCAGCCCTGGTGGCACGTCGCGGTCCGGCACCACTCCAGTCTTCCCTATGCTGCGCAGCTACCGGGAGGTTGCTCCCTGCATGATGACGCGAACTGCCAAATCAGTGGCACGGCGTCGCCTCAGACAAATCCGCCCCGCCCACGACGGACGCCGATCGCGGCGATCCGTAGGTCTAGGGTTGGAGGGATGGACAACCGCCCGGGTGACCTGCAGCAAAAGTTCGACGAGCTGGTCACCGCTCGGGATCACATGGAACAGCTCGTTCAGGCCATCATCGCCATCGGCTCCGATCTGGATTTCGATGTGACGTTGGATCGCGTCGTCCACGCTGCGCAGGAACTCAGCGGTGCCCGGTACGCCACGTTGGCGGTGCGCGGGCCGGGCGGCGAATTCGTCTCCTTCGTCGGCGCCGGCGTCGACGACGACGCCGCCGCACGACAGCTCGCCCAGGGTCGAGCGGGAGCCGATCGAGCCGTTCTCAGCGTCCCCATCGTCGTGCGAGGCGCCGACTTCGGCACGCTGTACCTCGTCGAGGATCGGCCGGGCCGGGAGTTCACCGACGCGCAGGAGGGCGCTGTGCGGGCCCTGGCGACCGCAGCGGCAGCAGCCATCGACAACGCGCGGCTGTTCGAGCAGGAACGTGAGTCGGCGAAGTGGACGCGAGCCAGCCGCGAGATCACCACCGCGTTGCTGTCCGGGGACCCTCAGTTGGGTCCCCTCCAGTTGATCGTGAACCTGGCACTGGAGCTGTCCGACGCCGAGCAGGCGATTCTGTTGGTGCCCAAAGAGGCCGAGCTTCCCGGCGAGGACGTCACCTCGTTGGTGGTGGCCGCCACCGCCGGCCGGTACACCGCGGAAGTCATCGGCAGTCAGGTTCCGATCGACGGCTCCACCAGCGGAGGTGTGGCCCGGCGGGGCCTGCCGCTGATCACCGATTCGTTCCAGTACCCGATCGAAGGGTTCACCGACGTGGGGGAGCGGTCGGCGATCGTGATGCCCCTGATGGCCGACGACCGGGTGCTCGGCGTCATCGCGGTCGCCCGACGGATCCACCAACCCCGTTTCGACGAGGCCTACCTCGAGCTGGTCAGCGACTTCGCCCGGCACGCCGCCATCGCGCTGGCGTTGGCCGAGGGCCGCGAGCACGCACTGAACCAGGAACTGGCACAAGCGAATTCAGTTGGCGAAGCCGTACACGCCGCAGCAGAGGAACTCCGTCGACTATGGCGGGCGCGCCGCGTCCTGGCGGTCACGTTCCCGATGCCCGCCGCCTCCGTGCGCACCGCCCCGCAGGTGGTGTCGGTCGGTGAGGACACCGAGTGGGACGCGGTGCCGGCGCGGGAGCGTGACATCCTCCTGACGCTGCGCGACGGTGAGCTACTCACACCCCACGCCGCGAGTCCGGGCGCTGCGGGAATCTCGGTACAGCATCCCGAGGGGGTGCTCGTCGTCTGGATCGATCTGGCCGAACAGCGGCCCTTCACACTCGAGGACCAGACACTGCTGACCGTGCTGGCCGGTCGGCTCAGTCAAGGCCTTCAGCGGGTGTACCAGGTGGATCAGCAGCGGGAGACCGCACTGGCTCTGCAGCACGCGATCCTGGGGCCCGCCGATCTTCCGCAGGGATTCGCCGTCCGCTATCAAGCAGCGAGCAAGCCACTGCAGGTCGGCGGGGACTGGTACGACGTCGTGGATCTCGAGGACGGACGGATCGCGCTGGTCGTCGGTGACTGCGTCGGGCACGGCCTGGCGGCGGCGACGGTGATGGGGCAGGTGCGCAGCGCCTGCCGCGCGCTGCTGTTCGCCAATCCGAGTCCGGGGGCGGCGCTCGTGGGTCTGGACCGGTTCGCCGCGCGTCTGCCCGGGGCGCCGTGCACGACCGCGGTCTGCGCGGTGCTGGACACCGAGACCGGAGAGATGGTGTATTCCAGCGCCGGTCACCCGCCGCCCATCCTGGTGCACGCGGACGGGAGCATCGAGGCGCTCGACGGAGGCCACACCATCGCGTTGGGGATACGGGTCGACCGCCCGCGTCCGGAGGCGCGGGTCACCATTCCGCCACGCGCCACCGTGGTGCTCTACACCGACGGACTGGTGGAACGGCGGCAGGTCGCGCTCGAGCAGGGCATCTCACGGGCCGCTGGTTACGTCCAGGACAGGCGCAACTCGCAGCTGGACGACCTGGCCGATCAGACGATGGCGGATCTCGCACCCGAGGGCGGGTATCAAGACGACGTGGTGTTGCTGCTCTATCGCCAACCCGTCCCGCTGGAGCTGGAGTTCCTTGCCGATGCCGGCAATCTGGCGCCGACACGCGCCGCGCTGCGCGGTTGGCTCAGCAGGGCCGGATTGGCTCCAGACCGTGCGACCGACGTCCTGGTTGCGGCCGGAGAAGCCGTCGCCAACGCGATCGAGCACGGTCACCGGCACACCCCGGAAGGCACCGTCAGGCTGCGGGCGACCGCCTCGGCGGAACGTCTGCATCTGACAATCGTCGACACCGGATCGTGGAAGCAGCCGCGCACCGATCCGGAGTTGAACCGCGGCAGAGGAATCGATCTCATGAGGAAGCTGATGCACGAGGTCACCATCGAACACGACACGGCAGGAACGAGAGTCGAATTGTCCGCGAGGCTCAACTGATGTCCGCGTCGCTGACCGTCGACACCACCCGGGAAGACACCGGCGATCTCATCGTGGTCGCTTCCGGCGAAGTGGATCTGAGCAACATCGAGGCGTTTCGGCGCACACTGACCGCTGCGGCGGACAACAATGCGGGATCACTGACCATCGATCTGAGCCAGGTGGAGTACGTCGACAGTGCCGGCATCAACGTGTTGTTCACGTTGTCCGAGCGCATCAGCAAGGTCATCGCCAATCCGGTGCTGATGACCACGTTCGCCGTCAGCGGCTTGGCCGAACTGGTTCCCGTCGAACGCGCCGAGCTCTGACCGACCCGCCCGCGAACCGATCGCTACCGCTATTGTGCGAAGGTCATCCGCATCGAGAGAGGGCACTCGTGGAGCCTGAGCAGCAACCAACCGTCGGTCAGAAGGTCAAAATGGGTCTGCAGGCGGCGAGCGCCTTCGCCAAGAACCCGAAAGCTCTGGTGGCGCTCGTCAAATATCAACTCGCACAACGTAAGCAGCAGCCGGGAACGCCGGAAGCCTGACGCACGCGTCAAACGCGCTTGAGCGCGAGCACCGGAATGGTGCTATGCGTGCGATCGATGTGCCATGCGGGCTTTGCATGGTCCTCAGACGCGGTGTACGCGCCAGTTGACCCCGGGTCCGCCGATGTGGGTGTCGCGATTTCCGGCGGCACGCATTCGCTCGCCGGGGAAGTAGTCGGGCGAGCTCGAAATCACCACGCGATCAGCGGAATTGACGACGACGACCTCGCTGTCTAGAGCTGACAGCTCACCGATAACCAGACTCTCGAAGTTGGCGACGGTGATGTCGGCGCCCGACACACCGATGAATGTGTCGTTGACCTTCGCCGGGACGGCGAAGGTCAACACATAGAGGTCCGAACCCGACAGATCGACGTAAGGTCCTCGGACGCTGTCGAGCCCGCGTGCGGCGCCGACGAACCAGGACATGCCGGTGTAATCGTACGGTTCTTCGCCGAAACCGATGTTCACATCGAGGAATTCGTATCCGCCGGCAACGCTGGGCCGCCACCATTCCTGGTAGCGCTCTGCGTCGCGCAGCGCGCTCGGATCCACGACCAAACCGGTCCCGTCGAAGTACCGGTGCGATTCCAGCCGCGCTTCGATGGGTGTTCTCAACGCCGCGAGGTCAACCGTCCGAACAGTCCCGGTGTCGTCGGCAATCCTGGACCACAAGCGGGCCGCGTCCTCGGCGCCGTCACGCAACACCGTAAAGATGCCTTCGACCACGGCGCCGACCTCCGCGGCGGCCTTCTTCAGATCGGTTTCCCAGGTCTCTTCGCTCACGGTGACCTCCGAGCATTGCGTTGCTTGTCGGCCGCCACTGCGCGCAATTGCAATTGGCGGATCCGTCGAGTGCCCGCCTGTGCGTGTGCGCGTGCCAGCCGCGCGGCCAGTTCGCTGTCTTCGGCCTCGATCGCGGCGACGATCTCAGCGTGGGCATCCTGCACCTTGCGCTGGTCGAGTTCGTCGTCGGGATTAGGCAGCCACAACACGTCGGCAGTCTCGCCGAGGATGCGGATCTCGCTACGGGTCAGACGCTCGGACTGCGAGGCCACCGCCAGAGCCAGATGGAACCGGCTGTCGGCCTGGTAGCGCGCCGCCGGCGTGGTGGCTGCGGGGAGCAGCTCCATCACCGCATGCAACCGCTCGACATCCTCCTCGGTGGCCCGTTCTGCGGCGACGAACGCGATGGCCGATTCGATCGCCATCTGTTCGTCGCCGAGGTCACGCCACTCGGCGGCGCTGAGCCGCCGCAGCCGGTTGTAGAGCACGTCCTTGGGCGTGCCGGCGCCAGCCCGAATGAATGAGCCGCCGTTGCGTCCGCGTCGGGTCTCGATGAGCCCTTGAGCCCGGAGATGGACCAGCGCCTCCCGCAGCGTTACGGTCGAAACACTCAGTTGGGCGGCCAGTTCCGCTTCCGACGGCAACTGCTCGCCGTCGACCAGCAGACCCAGGTGCACGGCCGAAGCGATGCGCTGCCCGACCTCTTCCACGCGCCCGCTGTCCGACAGCGGCGAGAACACCGTCTGTCGAGTCAACTGGTGCTGGGAATCAGCGTCGGCGGTCACGATCGTCTCGCGTATCGGATATGTGGTCGGTTTGGCGGTGTCCGATGCTACCCAGGGTTCACCGCGGCGAGCGCTTCCTCGAGCACGTCGAGTCCTTCGTCGACCAACTCGTCGGTGATCACCAGGGGAGGCAGCAGCCTGATCACACTGCCGTAGGTGCCGGCGGCCAGCGCCAGCACCCCGTGCTTGTGGCAGTGACCGGCGACCTGTGCGCAAGCTTCGGGGTTCGGCTCCGTCCCACCAGGACGGACGAACTCCAGCCCACGCATCGCGCCGCGCCCACGCACGTCGCCGACGATTTCGTACCGCTCGCGCATATCCTCGAGTCGGACGCCGATGCGTTGTCCGATCGCCCCAGACCGCGCCACGAGGTTCTGCGACTCCAGCGTCTCGATGGTGCCCAGTGCTGCCGCGCATGCGATCGGATTGCCGCTGTAGGTACCGCCGAGACCGCCTTTGCGCACCCCGTCGAGGATCTCGGCGCGTCCGGTGATCGCCGACAGCGGCAAGCCGCCGGCAATGCCCTTGGCGGTGATCACGATGTCAGGCACCACGCCGTCGTGTTCGATGGCGAACATCGTTCCGGCGCGACCGAATCCGCTCTGGATCTCGTCGGCGATGAACAGGGACCCGGCATCGCGAGCCCATTCGGCCAGCGCGGGCAGGAAACCCTCGGCGGGCACGATGAATCCGCCTTCGCCCTGGATGGGTTCGATCACGATCGCGGCGACGGCGTCACGGCCGACCTGCTTTTCGATGATGTCGATGGCGCGGGCGGCGGCAGCACCGCCGTCGAGCCCGTCACGGAACGGATACGACATCGGCGCGCGGTAGATCTCGTTGGCGAACGGTCCGAAGCCCTGCTTGTTGGGTACCGCCTTGGCCGTCATCGCCATGGTGAGGTTGGTTCGCCCGTGGAACGAATGGTCGAACACCACGATGGCGCTGCGACCGGTAGCCGCACGTGCCACCTTCACCGCATTCTCCACCGCTTCTGCCCCGGAATTGAAAAGGATGGAACGCTTTTCGTGAGTTCCGGGCGTCAAGCGGTTGAGGTGCTCGCACACTTCGACGTATCCCTCATAGGGGGCCAGCAGAAAACAGGTGTGGGTGAACTCGGCGACTTGCAGCTGTACCCGTTCGACGACTGCCGGTGCGGTGTTGCCGACGTTGAGGACGCCGATGCCGGAACCGAAGTCGATGAACGTGTTGCCGTCGACGTCCTCGAGCAGTGCGCCTTCGGCGCGCCGGATGTACACCGGCAGCGTGGAAGCAATGCTGTCGGCTACTGCTGCGGCGCGACGGCCGTGCAATTCACGTGAGCGTGGGCCGGGGAATTCGGTGACCATGCGTCGCGCGACGGGAGCGGACTGGATGGCGGTCATGGTGTCCTTTCGAAAGACTCAGGCGTGGTCCGGTGTCGCGGATCAGACTTTGGTGGGGTCGTCCGATGTGGGTATCGCGTCGCTGTACGGTGCGTCGCTGGCCTCGGCCCGCCCGCTGACCAGCATGTAGACGGTTCCGACGGCGATGACGCCGAGAAGCATCACCGAGACGATGTTGTTGTCCAGCCAAGACACGTCGGGAGTGCGTGGCCAGATCATGTTGGTGATCGCCGCAACACCCCAGATCAGGGCGGCCACGTTGACGACCATGCCCCAGCGGCCCAGAGTAAACGGTCCGGACGGACGCCACCCCTTCATCCGCGCGCGCAGAGCGGCCAGCACCACCATTTGGAACCCGAGGTAGATACCCGCTGTAGCGAACGAGACGATCTTGGCCAGTGTGTCAGTGGAGATGAAGGTGATCATCAGCACCATCGCCGGCACCAGACCCGACACCGTCAGCGCCAGCAGTGGTACCCGCCGACTCGGCGATATCTTCGAAAGCGCTGCGCTGGCACCGATCATCCCGTCGCGCGCATAGGAAAACAGCAGTCGACTAGCGGCCGCCTGCAGGCTCAGCGCGCCAGAGATGAAGGACAGCAGCACCACCACCAGTACGACCTTCGAGCCCACGTCGCCGAACGCCGAGGCCAGGACCGTGTTGATCGGATCGGTGTCCTCGCCGCGGATGACAGCGCCGAAGTCGGTGACGGCCAGGGTCAGCGCGACCGTGATGAAGATGGCTGCCGCACCGCCGACGTAGATGGTCATCCGCATCGTCTTGGGGATGCGACGGCTGGGATCGGCCACCTCTTCAGCCACGTCACCACAGGCCTCGAAACCGTAGTACTGGTAAACGCCGATCAACCCAGCCGCCAGAAACGCGTAGATGTAGGCGTCGGATCCGCCGGCGCCGAACGAGTCGAAGAAGACCGAGAAGTCGTGCTGGCGTGCGGTGATCAGCAGCCACAGACCCACGGCGAGTGCACCCAGCAACTCGGCGGAGAAGCCGATCCTGGCCACGATCGACAGCGCCTCGGTGCCGAGGAAGTTGATCACCGTCGAGATCGCCAGTAGGACCAGTCCTACGACGACCGTGGAAGTGGTGGTGTGCTCGATACCGAACAGCGCGCAGATGTACGGCGACGAGCCGTAGGCCAGCGCCGAGATGGTCGCGAACAGCGCCATCATGTAGATCCAGCCGGTCAGCCAGGCCCAGCGTCGCCCCCACAGTCGGCGTGCCCACGGGTAGATGCCGCCGGCCAGTGGGAACTGGGAGACGACCTCGCCGAAGACCAGCGCCACGAGCAACTGACCCAAACCCGCGATCACGAGTGCCCACATCATCGGCGGGCCGCCCGCCGCGAGCGAGAACGCGAACGTGACGTAGATGCCGACGACGGGGGACAGGTAAGTGAAGCCGAGCGCGAAGTTGGCCCAGGGGCCCATGTCGCGCTTGAACTCGTTCTTGAAGCCGAGTCGACGCAGGCGTTCGTCGTCGTCCGACACGGAGTCCTGTCCTGGTGGTTCGAGCGAGATTGCCATCCTAGATCTCCTGGGGGCGGGGTGATGGGGAGTAGTGGCGGGCTGCGCGAGAACGCTGCCGTAGCCGTTAAAACATTAAAATATGAAGTTAATAGTTTTATGTCGTCGATGTAACGCTTTTCGGCGAATTCATCGCCGCCAATCGCCTGTCGGTCAACGTCTTCCGTTGCCGCGCCCCTTCGTACGCCGCGGCCGCGGCGGACGACATCTCGGCCGTGACGGCAGCGCTGGCCTTGATCAACCGCGCCAGTCCGGCCGCGCGACCGGCGCGCCGAGCCAACGCCAAGGCCCGGTTCTCCACCTCGTGGTCGGGCAGGGCCTCGGCGGCCCATCCCCTTTCGGCGAACGCGGCTCCGGACAACGGCTCGTCGAGGATGGCCATCAGCGTTGTCGCTTCCCGGCCGCCCAGCCGCTCTAGCATCTGCAGATGGGCGCCGCCGGGATGGATGCTGTTGGCGACGAACATCGAACGCAGGTACGCGTTGTCCGCAACCACCCGAACATCGGCAGCCAGAGCGAGGTTGAGCCCTGCGCCGACAGCTGCGCCACGCACCGCAGCGATGATGGGGACCCGGCTGGTGCGCATCACCTCGAACAGCTCGTACACATCGCTGATGTCGGCCGTTGCCTGCGGTTCACCGCAGCTGACAGCATCCAGCAGATCGCGGTGAGCGCCGGCACAAAACGCTTCGGGGGTGCCGGTCAGGATCAGCGCACCGACCTCCTCGTCGGCGTCGACCGCACGCAACGCGGCCAGGAGCTGGCGGGCGCTGTCTCCGGTGAGGGCGTTCTTGCGTTCCGGGGCACACATCCGCACCACGGCGACGCCGGGGGCCGGGTGCTCGATCATCACCTCGTTCATGACAGCCAACTCAGGTGCGCGGCGCGGGTCTTGGTGTAGAACTGCGCGGCCGCGCCGAGCTCGGGGCTACCCAGTGCCGAGGCCTTCGCGCCACCGAAGGGCAGGTGCGGTTCGGCGCCGACGGTCGGGCGGTTCACGTGCACCATGCCGGTGTCGGACTCGTGCACGAAACGCTGCGCAGCGACCAGGTCTCGGGTGTAGATCGATGCCGAAAGCCCGTATTGCACAGCGTTGTTCAATGCGATGGCCTCATCGAGGCTGTCGAACTCATGCACCGACACGACCGGCCCGAAAATCTCCTCGTGCATGGCGGCGCCGTCGTTGGGCGCGCGCAGCAGGGTCGGCTCCATGAACCAGCCGTGGGCGTGCTCGCCGGCGGTCAGGAGACCGCCACCGCAAATCACCTTCGCCCCGTCGACCAGCGCGGCCTCCAGAGTCTCGCGAGTGGCCGAGAGCTGCTGCTCGGAAGCCATCGGGCCGACGGTGGTCCTCTCGTCGAGACCCGGCCCCACGACCAGTTGTCCCACCGCGTTTTCGAGCCGCTGTTGGATGTCGTCGATGATGTCGCGATGGGCGAGCACCCGGCTGCTCGACGTGCAGCGCTGGCCCGATGTGCCGTAGCCGCCGACCATTATCGCCGCGATCGCCTTGTCGAGGTCGGCGTCGGGCATGACAACCAGTGCGTTCTTGCCGCCCATCTCGCACTGCACCCGCTTGCCGTGGCCACTGGCCTGTGCGGCGATGCGCAGTCCGACCTCGGTGGAGCCGGTGAAGCTGATGCCTGCCACCGCGGGATGGGACGTCAGGATCGGTCCGACGACCGATCCACTGCCCAGAACCAGGTTCAACGCCTCGGGGGGTACGCCGGCCTCCAGGTAGACCTGGACCAGGAGCGTGGCGCTGAGGGGGGCGATCTCGGCAGGTTTGAACACCACCGCATTGCCGAAGGCCAACGCCGGGGCCAGTTTCCAGTTCGTGATCATGGCCGGGAAGTTCCAGGGGCAGATCAGACCCACGACCCCCAACGGTGCGCGGAACGTGTAGGCGAATTCGCCCACATTGGCGAGGTTGGCGGTGTACCCCTCCTGCTGGCGGGCCGTGGTGGCGAAGTAGCGGGTCTGCTCGACCATGCGGCCGGCCTCCACTCGCGACTCGGTGATGGGTTTACCCATCTCCAAGGTCACGGCGCGCGCGAAGAGCTCCCGCCGCGCGTCCATCAGATCCGCTGCCCTGTCGAGAACCTGGGCGCGCTCGAAAGCCGGCGTCCTGGACCAGGCCTGGGCGGCCGCCGCGGCCGAATCGATCGCCTCCGTCATGTCGGCGGCATCGGCGGCGGGCACCGTCGCAACGGTCTCGCGGGTGTCGGCGGGGTTGGTCAGCTTCCATGACTGCGCTGAGGAGCGCCACCGCCCGCCGATGTGGTTTAGCGGGGTGGGGGACGTGTCGGCCATCAGGTGAAGTCCTTTCGAGGGATGTGATTTCGGGCGGGTGCTCTCACAGCACGCCGGCGGCACGCAGCGCGGTGACCTCGTCCTCGCGGAGGCCCGCGTGTCGCGCCAGGACACGGCAGGTGTCGGCGCCGACTTCGGGCACCTTGCCGGTGCCGGAGTCGATCCCGGGTCCGGTCAGGCGTGAGGTCAGCAGTCCCGGGTATTCCTCGGTGCGGTTGAAAATCCCGAGTTCGTGGGTGGCGGGGTCGTCGACCATGTCGGCGACGGTGCGGATCGGCGCGCCCAGCAGCCCAGCGTCGAGCAGCTTCGCAGTCAGCTCGTCGGTCTTGAATTGCGAAGTCGCCTTGGCTATGGCGGATTCCACCCGGTCACGTTGGCGGACCCGTCCGGCGTTGGTATTCAAGTCCGGATCGTCGAGAAGCTCGTCAGCGCCGATCGTCTTGCAGAGCGTGGGCCACATCCGGTCGTTGACCGTGCCGGTGATGACGTCGCCGTCGGCGGTGGGGAACCCGCCGTAGGGGACGATCGAAGGATGGTGGGAACCCCACCGGCCGGGCACCTCACCGGACACGCTCACCGAGGCCACGAGGGTGCCGAGCACCCCGACTGCGGTCTCATACAGAGAGGTGTCGATGTGAGTGCCTGCTCCGGTGTCGCGGGCGACCCCGACGGCAGCGATGATCCGACCGGCCGCGGTCAGTCCGGTGGCGATGTCGGTCATCGCGATGCCGAACCGAACCGGTTCGCCGTGCCGCGAACCCGTCACGCTCATCAGGCCCGACATGCCCTCGACGACGATCTCTGTGCCGGGGTAGCCGGCATAGGGACCGCTGCGGCCGAACCCGGAGATCGAGCAGGTCACGACCGAGGGGTTGTGCGCGGCCAGCGAATCGTGATCGAGCCCATAGCGTTCCGCGACGCCGGGGCGGAAGTTCTCGATGACAACATGGCACTGCGTCACCAGACGGTGCAGCAGCTCGCGTCCGCGCGGATCAGTGAAGTCGACTGCCACCGAGGCCTTCCCACGGTTCAGGGCGGCGAAGTAGGCGCTGATTCGGTCTTCGTCGTCGATGAACGGCGGACCCCAGGACCGAGTGTCATCACCGACCCCCGGCCGTTCGATCTTGATGATCTCGGCGCCCAGCTCGGCGAGGAACTGAGTGCAATACGGCCCCGACAGGATTCGGGTGAAGTCGAGTACTCGGACCCCGGCCAGTGGGAGGTCATGCCCGGCCGCGCTCATCGGCTGACTCCAATCGTTGTCTTTTCGGTTTGTTCGACGAAAGCCGCGAACAGCTGATCCCGCGCCTGCGGGTCGGCGTCGGCGTGTTCGGGATGCCACTGGATGCCGACAATCCACTCACTTTCGTCGGCCGATTCGATGGCCTCGACTATCCCGTCGACCGCGGTGCCGGTGACGGCGAAACCCTCCGCTACGCGGTCGATGGCTTGGTGGTGACCGGACTGCACCGTCAGCACGGTGGACTGCAGGATCCGGGCAAGCCGCGAATCCTGGGTCAGTGTCACCTGTTCCGGCACGAAAATGGTCTCCGCAGTCGGTCCGTGATGCGGTTGCCAGTTGAGAATGTCCGGGATGATCGATCCGCCGTACGCGACGTTGATCACCTGTGCGCCGCGGCAGATCCCGAAAATCGGCAGACCGGCCTCCCGCGCCCTGCAGACCGCCTCGATGGTGTAGTCGTCGACGACGCGGTCGACCCCGTACAGCCCCGGTTGGTCGGCCGGCAGGCCGTACAGCGTGGGGTCGATGTCCCCGCCGCCGAGAAGAATCAGACCGGCGACGTCACGCAGCGCACCGGTCATGTCCGGGAATGGAGGATGCGCGGTGTCGACGAACCGGACCGTGCAGGACCGTGATTCCAGGGCCTGCCGTACCTCGCGCTCAGCTGCGATCGCCAGCTTCACGAACGGCGGCGGCAGGCTGCGATCGTCGGCAGAGCCGATGACCAGAACGGTGCTCATACCGGTTCTCCTGCATGGGCTTCGGCGAAGGGGTACTGAAGTCCGGGAAGCCAGCGAACCCAGGCTCGGCGCACCGCACCGACGGCGAACGCCTGCGCCAGGGCGCCGTCGAGCTCGTCCAGCACGCTCGGATTGTCTTTCGCCACCGCCATCGCCCAGCGGTTGCCGGTCGGCACCGAGAACGCGATGTCCAGGTCGTCGGCAGTGGTCAGTGGCTGCAACGCCACCTCGTCATCGACCACGGCATCGACGTCGCCGCTGCGCAGAGCTGCGACGAGCTCGCCGAGAACGTCCTCACCACTGGCGGTGAACGGCACCACCTCGGCCCCCGTGAACGTCTGGGCCAGCGCGATGTTGGTCGAGTCGGCGATCGCGAGCACGCGTTTGCCGGCCAGATCCTGCGCGGAGGTGATGTTCTCTCCACGGCGGACCAGCACCGCTTCGTCGAACACCGCGTAGGGCCGGGTGAACGACACCAGCTCTGACCGGTGTTCGGTGATGCCCTGTCCGCACAGGATGGCGGCACCGGCACCGTCGTTGAGCGCAGGAATCATTTCCGACCAGGGCAGGTAGATCCACTCCACCCGACGTCCGGCCGCCTCGGCCACGGCCTGTGCGACGTCGACCTCGTAGCCGACGCGCGGCGTCTCGGCGGTCTCCTTGGTGAACAGCGGCGGAGACTCGATGTTGACGCAGATCAGGCGCAACGGAGTCATTCGGCAGCCGCTCCCGGGGTGAAGGTGATCGGCAGTACCGACGGGCCGGTGTTGCCACTGTCGGGCAGCCAGCGGTCACCGGGTGCGCGTCGCGGTGATGTGAGTCGTTGGGCCAGTAGCGGCAGCGCTTCACTCATGTCGCTGCGGGCGATGAAGTGGCCCAGGCAGTGGTGGATACCGCCGCCGAAGCCGAAGTGTGTGCGCCGCTCCGCGGTGATGTCGAACGACACCTCGGCGCCGTCGGTGTCGTCGGTGCCGGCCAGCGCACTGAGCAGGTGGATGGTGGTGCCCTTGGCGATCTGCACACCCTGGAACTCGAAGTCTTCCAACGCTTCCCGAGTGACCCAGGTGACCGTCGGAGCCACCCGCATGACCTCTTCGACGGCGGCGCGGCCCAACTCGGGTTGCTGCGCCAGCAGCTCCCACTGGTCGGGGTGGTCGATGAAAGTGGTCATCGCCAAGCTGAGTTGATTACGGGTGGTGTCCATGCCGGCGAAAATGATGTTGACTAGCGCCGTGCGTAGTTCTTCGCGCGTCATCGTGGAATCATCCTGGGCGGCCCGCACCAGTGCGGTGGCGAAGTCGTCGCGCGGATTGGCAGTGCGATCGACGATCAGCGCATCGGCGTAGCCGTAGAGACCGGCCATCGCCTCCTCGATCTTGTCGAAGTCCTCGCGGATGGTGACACCCAGCGCCAGTCCGACGACCGAGGACCAACTGGCGATGGTCTTCCACTCCGTCTCCGGGATGCCCAGCAAGATCGAGATCACGCGTGCCGCATAGGGTTCGGCGAACTCAGCGACGAAGTCGCACTCTCCACGGTGGACGAATTCGTCGATCAGTTCGTTGGCCAGAGCCTGGAACCGAGGGACCAGACCGTCGATCAACTTCCGCGAGAAGGCCGGGTTGTGCAGGCGGCGTAACCGGGCGTGGTCGGGGCCCTCGTAGTTGATCAGGGTGGTGCGCCAGAACTGATGGAACAGGCCGCTGGTCACACCGTTCTTTTCCGGCCAGGCGTAACTACCCTGCCGCAGGCGACGGTCTTTGAGCAGCTTGTTCATCTCGCGGTAGCGCAGCACCGCGAGACCGTAGGGTGTGCGCGCATACCAACTGCCGGCGCGCGCGGCGCGGGCCTCTTCGGAGTGCATGGAGAAGTTCGGGTCCGACATATCCAGGAATGGCCCGTCGGTGGTGGTCTGGGCGGTCATGCTCATGCGGTGGCTCCTTCGTGACGGATTTCGGTGGTAGGCGCGGCAGAGGCAGCGGGCCAAACTGGCGGGCGTTTCTCCGAGAACGCCGCAAGGCCTTCCTGGTAGTCCTGCGAGCAGGCCGACGCGCGCCAGTACCGGTCCTCACACAGCAGTGCGTCGGCGAGTGGAAGATTCTGCCCGTCGCGGAGTGCCGACTTGGCATTTCGTTGTGCCTCAGAGCTTTTAGACGCGATGGTGGTGGCCAGGCGCAGTGCTGCCGCTTCGGCGTCCGCGGCGTCGAGGACGTCGAGGAAGCCATAGCGTTGCGCCTCGTCGGCATCCAACCGGCGCCCGGTGAAGATCATTTCGGCAGCCCGGCCGTTACCGATCTTTCGGGGCAGGAGCTGCGTGCCGCCACCGCCGGGGATGATTCCGACACCCGTTTCCGGAAATCCGACCACGGTGGTGGGATCACCGACGATCAGGTCGCAGGTCAGCGCCAGTTCCGCTCCGCCGCCGAGGGCCATCCCGCGCACGGCCGCGATAGTCGGCATCGAAAGGTCGAGCAGCGCCTGTGTCGCCGCCGTCGAGTCTCGGCGCGCCTCCATCAGCCCCCTTTCGTCGAGGGTACGCCGCTCTTTGAGATCCGCACCGACACAAAAGAAATCCGGCATCGAGGAACTCAGGACGGTGACGCGGACGGCAGGGTTGTCGTTGAGTGCTTTCGCGGCTCGGGCAATGCGGGCGGCCTGATCGCGGGATAGCGCGTTTCGGGCGCCGGTCCGAGTCATCATCAGATGGGCGATGCCGGCCGCGTCGATGCGGATGTCGACGCCGGTCACAGCTGAATCCAGGTGGTTTTGAGCTGCGAGTACTTGTCCAGCGCGTGCAGGGACTTGTCCCGCCCGAAACCGGACTGCCCGTAGCCGCCGAACGGCACCGAGACGTCAGCGGCGTCGTAGCAGTTCACGAATACCGTACCCGCGCGGATGGCACGCGAGACACGGTGAGCCGTAGAGAGGTTCGTCGTCCACACCGACGATGCCAGGCCGTAGGGGGTGCCGTTGGCGATGGCGACGGCTTCCTCAGGGGTGTCGAACGGCAGCACCACCAGCACGGGTCCGAAAATCTCAGTCTGCGCGACGACCGAGTTCGGATCTGCTCCGGTGATCACGGTGGGCTGCATGTAGCTGCCACCGGGGATGACTTCGGCGCGCTCGCCACCGGTGACCACCTGGGCGCCGGCCGCCCGTGCCGCCTCGACGTGACTCAGGACTCTCTGCAGGTGGCGTTCCTCGACCATCGCTCCGAGGTCGGTATCGGGGTCGAGGGGGTCGGCTGCCACCATCTTCTGTGCTCGTGCCACCACCGCGTCGAGCAGTTCGTCGTAGCGTGCCCGATGGACGATCAGCCGGGAGCCTGCCGAACAGATCTGGCCCTGGTTGAAGAAGATCCCACCGGCGACCCCCGCCGCGACCGTGTCAGTGTCCGGCGCGTCGGCCATCACCAGCTGAGGGCTCTTGCCGCCTAGTTCGAGCGCGACCTGCTTGAGGTTGGTGTCGGCCGCGTCGCGCAGCAGCTGCCGCCCAACCGGCCCGGACCCGGTGAAGCACACCAGGTCGACGTCGCGATGGCGGGCCAGACCGCTCCCCGCGGTCTCGCCCAGGCCGGGCACGACGTTGAGCACCCCGTCGGGCAGCCCGGCTTCGGCGGCGAGCTCAGCGAACCGCAGCGCGGTCAGCGAAGACAACTCGGCCGGCTTGAGGACCACCGAATTACCCATTGCCAGTGCCGGAGCCAGCTTCCAGGCGGCGAGCATGAGTGGGAAGTTCCACGGCACGATGGCTCCGACCACTCCGACGGGTTCGCGGGTGATCATCGACAGCACGCTGGGGTCGCTCGGTCCGACTTCGTCGTAGCGTTTATCGATCGCCTCGGCGAAGAAGTCGAAGGACTGCCTGACCACGCGCATGTCGACATTCACAGCGTCGGAGACGGGCTTGCCCATGTCCAGGGACTCGAGTAGCGCAAGCTCGGCACTGTGTTCCTCGACCAGACGAGCCAGCCGCTGCAGCACCATGCGACGCTGACGAGGATGTTGATCGGCCCATCGGCCGTCTGAGAACGCCGAGCGCGCTGCCTCGACCGCCCGGTCGACGTCAGTACCGTCGCACGCCGCGATCTCGGCGATCACCTGCCCGTTGCGGGGTGACACGCTGGGGAAGCGTTCGCCGCTCGCAGCGGGCACGAACTCTCCGTCGATGAATGCATCCACCCGGGTGATGACGGTTTCCGCGGCGTCGATGTTGGCCTGCAGCGTCGTGTTCATGAGGGGGCTCCTGTCAAAGTCTGCCGGGCGGGCCATCTCGCCGGGTCAACGACGGCGTCGAAGAGCGCTTGTTCGTACTCGGTGGTCTCGGCGTCATCTTCGGGGTGCCACTGCACGGCCAGCACCGGGCTGAAGCGGTGCTCGACAGCTTCCACGCAGCCGTCGACGGCACGTCCGACCACCCGCAGGTCGCGTCCCAGCCGGTCCACAGCCTGGTGGTGACATGTCGACACCGACGGTTCGGGCGTCCCCATCACCTGCGCCAGCAGGGAGTCCTCGTCGAGGGTGACCGTGTGAAAGCCGTGGCCGTGTTCGACGTCGCTTGTTGGCAGATCCGTGTGCAGCGTGCCGCCGAGGGCGACATTGAGCACCTGCATCCCGCGGCAGATCGCCAGGGTGGGAATGCCTTTGGCGACGACATCCCGAGCGATCCGCAGGTCGACGACATCGTGAACGCGGTCGAAGGGGCCGTGCTCGGGATGCACGTCGGCTTCGGCTCCGTAGCAGGTCGGGTCGATATCGCGGCCGCCCGGCAAGACGACCCCACTGAAGTGGTGCAGCGGGTGGCGGTGATCGGCGTGAACCGGTGGTAGCAGGACAGGTTCTCCACCGGCGCGGTAGACGGCTTCGGCGACTTTCTGGGAGACAACCATCCCGTGGAGGCGCAGCCCGTCGACCTTCGGTGAGCGCATGGCAGCGATCGCGATCAGTGGGCGCATGTCATTGCCCCACAGTCAGATACATGTCGCGCTCCCAATCGGTCACGGCGCCGCAATACCGCGCCCACTCGTCGCTTTTGAGTGCGATCAGCACGCTGGAGAGTTCGGGGGTAAGCGAGGCTTTGACGAACTTGCCCTCGGCGAACAACTGGACCGCTTCCCCGAGAGTGCGGGGGATGGTCTGTACACCGACGCTGTCCGGGTCGGTCTCATTGTTCAGTCCGTCTTCGATCTGGGAGAGCAGCAGCGCATGAGACAGGTACGGGTTCACCGCGGAGTCCGGGAGCTTGTATTCCAGGCGGCCGTTGCCGGACAGTCGCACCGTGCAGGTTTTGTCCTCCATGCCCCAATCGATCTGGGTCGGTGCGAACTGTCCGACATCCCAGTAACGCTTGTAGCTGTTCACCGTCGAGCCCATGACGACCATCGACTCGGTGGCGTGGGCCAGCAGCCCCCCGAGCGCGTGGCGGGCGATTGGCGTGAGGTGCAGGTCGCTGCGGCCGGGTTCGCAGAAGGCGTTCACGCCGTCGCGCCACAGACTGATGTTGTGGTGACAGCCGGTGCCCATCACGCCGGGGGCAATCTTCGGCATGAATGACGCCGTGACGCCAAACTCCCGAGCGACCTGCCGGCAGATCATCCGGTAGGTGACGAGGCGGTCGGCGGTCAACTCTGCGGAATCGAACATCCAGTTCAGTTCCAACTGACCGGCGTCTTCGTAGTCGCCCTCGATCATGTCGAGGCCGAATTGCGTGGCATAGCGGATCAGCTGTTGATAGATCGGTCGCATCCGTTCGAGTTGCTCGAACTCGTAGGACGGGTTTTCGCCGGGGCGACTGTGTACCTCCAAACCCTCACCCAGCCAGGTCATTTCAGGTTCGCAGCCGGTACGCAGCTCCAAGCCCGTCCGCTGGCGGAACTCCTCGTGAACCCTCTGGAGGTGACCGCGCGGGTCCGCGGCGAAGGGCGCGCCGCCGATGCCGGGCCGATGGTCGGGCTCGTACAGGGTGCACAGGAACCGTGCTGCCTTGGGATCCCACGGCAGCACGGTGAACGTGTCCATGTCAGGGATCGCCTGGAACTCCGGCGCGGCCGGGCCTCCACCGAGCAGTTCGCCCGACAGCGACGTGTGAAAGTCGGCGACCGCTGAGCGGTGCATCAAGATGCCGTTCTCCAAGTTGCGCGCCAGCTGGCGGGCGGGGGAGATCTTGGCCATGAGCTTCCCACTCAGGGTCACCACCTGGTAGTAGATGGTCTCGACCCCGGCATCGACGGCGTCGGCGATCTGGTCCGGTACCCGGCTGTTGCGTTCCTGGTGATCGCTGAGGGCGGTCATGGGCTGACTCCTGTCCTGGCGTCTGTTCAGCGGTCTTGGTTGAGGAGAATGGCCTGGGCAGGGCAGACGTCGGCGGCGTCGAGCACTTCGTCAGCGTGGGCGGCGACCTGGTCCTCGTGGAAATGCAAGGTGCCGTCGTCGCCGATCTCGAAGACGTCAGGCGCGGAGATCGCGCACTGGCCGTGGTTTTCGCAGCGGGTCCAGTCGACTGAAGCGTGCATCGTTCCTCCTGGCGGCTTGTGTCATAGACGCGTGAGCTGGCCCGAAGTGAGCTGGACCACCTTGTGGCGAAAACCTTATACTTCATATGTTTAATGTCAACTGGGGCGCGAAGGGTTTACGCGCCAGAAACAACGACAATCGGCCGCACGTGCGTGTCGGCGAACTGTCGTGTGGCGCTGCTTAAAACCCGCTCAGTCGCACGAGTGTGGCGAGCCCTCAGGACGCACGCGTCAGACGCGCTTGAGCGCGAGCACCGGAATGGTGCGGATGCCCGAGGTCTTCTCGGCGTACTCGGCGAAGCCGGGATAGCGGCGGGCCTGCTCGTCGTAGATGCGGTCCCGGTCGGCACCGGTGACCTCGGCGACCGACACGGTGAGTGTCTCGGTGCCGAGTTCGATCTCGGCACTGCCGGCCGCCGTGAGGTTGTGATACCAGGCCGGGTGCGTGGGGGCTCCGGCCTTGGAAGCGAACACGTAGATGGTGTCGGGATCGTCTTCGTCGGGCAGGTACATCATCGGTGTCACGCTCGGCTTACCGGTCTTTCGACCGGTGTGGTGGACGAGCACCATGGGCGCGCCCTCGAAGTTCCCGCCGACCCGTCCGCCGTTGGCACGGAACTCCTTGATGATCTTCGTGTTCCAGTCCTCAGGTGCGCTCATCGGGCGTACTCCTTCGTCGCTGGTGGGTTCCGTCGGCGCCGGTGATTCATCACGCTACTCCTGCGCCAGGATCGCACTGCCGAGCCAACGCCGCAGGAAGCGGCGCAGGTCATCGTGCGAGCGCGCAGGATCATTCGGCGCGACGAAAAACGACAGCATGGTTCGCAGAGTGAACTCGATCAGGTCGCGCAGCGCCGCGTCGTCGTAGCCGTAGCGCGGCCAATCCACGTCGAAGCGCGTGATCATTCGCATGCCGAATTCCTGTGCCAGCTCGGAGGCCACCTCGCGGGGTCGCGCGGCCGAGCTCGGTACCGACAGCAGGATCGCGAGGTGCGGGATGTCGGTAACGGCATCGAGGGTGAAGAGGACGCCTTCGGTCATCGCCTCGGCCGGGTCGTGGATGCCACGAACGTGCTCGGCGAGCTGGTCGAGAAATCCGTCGACCGACGCGATCGCGGCGGCGCGCATGAGTTCCTCGGCGGTGGGGAAGTAGCGATAGACGGTCTGGCGGATCACACCGAGCGATTCGGCGACGTCCGCGATGGTGATCGCCGAGCCGGTGGCGGCAATCAAGTCCACGGCGGCGCCGACGATCCGCCGCGTGGCTTCTTCGTCGGTGGCGGGCGGATCACCGCTCCAACCTCGGCGTTTGCGGGCCATCGTGGCTCGACGCTAGCACGGCGTTGACTGCACACCGCCGGGTGCATAATCATACAAACAACCGCTGGACTGTATGATTACTTTATCGAGCACCGGGAGGACCGGTATGACCGAGTTGATAGTGCGCAAGCTGCGATTCGCCTTCGCCAACCACCACGTCCCGTTCGTGTGGAACGAGGCGAACCCGGCATTCTCCGCGATGGCCAACGCCGTGTCGTTTCTGGCCATCGGATTCGAGAAGATGATCGGCAGCATGATTCCCGAGGCGATGCCGCACATCACGGATCCGGCCGTCGCCGAGGAGGCCGATGCGTTCGTCCGGCAGGAGGGTCAGCACGCGATGGCCCATCGGCAGCACGCCAAAGGGCTGATCAAGGCGTACCCGGGCCTGAAGGAGACACTCGACAAGGTCGTCGGCGCCTATGACGACATGACTGCCGATACGCCGTTGAAGTACCGCTTGGCGTACACCGCCGACCTGGAGGCGACGTTCACCCCGGTGTTCAAGCTGATGCTCGACCACGACGACACGTTGTTCGCCCCCGGAGATGACCGGGTGGCGTCGCTGTTTTTGTGGCACTTCGTCGAAGAAGTCGAACACCGCAGTTCGGCGTTGATCATCTACAACTCCGTGGTCGACGACCCGTGGTACCGAATGCGCGTCGCTCCGTCGATCTTCAAGCACGTGATGGGCATCATCCGGTTGGTCTCGGAGGACTTCAACAAGCACGTCCCGCTGTCGGAACGCAGGGTCGACGCGATGTCGACGTTCCGCATCCACCGGCGCAAAAAGGCATTGCTGCAACGCCTTCCATTTGTCGATGCTCCCTACGACGGACCGTTCGCGAACGCGTTCAGCGACCTGCCGCTGCGCGAGCAGCTGGTCGCGCTCAACGGCGTTGTGCGCAGCCAGATCCCGGGCCACGACCCCACGCACGAGAAACTCCCCGCGCTGGCACAGGTGTGGTTCGATCGCTATGAGGCCGGCTACGACGTGACCCAGTGGTACACCGCGGACGAAAGCGATTCGCTCCATGTCTGATCTGTGCACGCCGACATTCGCCGATCTCGCACAGCGGCTTGGCTTCTCGTGTGAAGCCGCCGGGGGTCTGGTCGAAATCCGCAATCCCTTCGCGTTGGAGAACTGGACGCTGCCGGTTCTGGAGCTCACGGTCGTCGTCGGTGCCGTGCTGGCGCTGGTGTATGCGATCGTCCGGTTCCGCCGGCACAACGATCCGACGAACATCGTGCTCTGGTTCGGCGCGATTGCCTACCTACTGATCATCGAGCCGCCGCTGTACTTCCCGTCGACCTTCGGCATCGCCGACTACGTCGACACGATGTTCGCCCACAACGTCTTCACGGTCGAATTCCTCTGGGGGCGACTGCCGCTGTACATCATTGCCATCTATCCGATGATGGCCACGATCTCCTTCGAGATCGTGCGAAGCCTCGGAGTTTTCCGCCGCTACGGCACCCTGGTGGGGGCGGTGTGCGTGGGGTTCGTCCACCACGCGTTCTACGAGATCTTCGACCACCTCGGTCCGCAACTGCGGTGGTGGGAGTGGACGCTGGATCATCCTTTCGCTCTGCCGTTCTTCGCCTCGGTGCCGGTCTCCAGCGTCGTGGTGTTCGCAGCGCTGTGGCCGATGTCGCTGGCGTTGTGTGTGCAGTTCTTCGTCGGACGACATGTCGACGACGGCAGGACCTTCACCGGCGCGCAGATCATCGGCCGCACCATCGTCGTCGGTGTTCTCGCGTCCATCGGTACCGCGATTCTGCCCCTGCCTGCGACCGCTGCGGGCGGGATCGCCGGCAGCACCACCGTGGCGGGCGTGGTCTATGTCATCGAACTGGTGATCCTGTCGTGCGTAGCGGTGCTCGCGTTGTTCACGCAGTGGCGCCGCGGGAACTACCCCGGCTCTGGGCGCGTCGGCTACAACAAGGCGGTCATCGGCTACGCCGCCGTGTACCTGGCGGTGATGGCGGTGCTGTGGATCAGCGCGCTGCCTGACTACTTCGACGCCGTCGACGGCTTCACCGCCAACGGTGACCCCGTCGGCAGTCTCTGGTACGCCGTGCTGTGCTTTGTGGTCGCGGTGCTGAGCATCGCCGCGACGGTGACGAGGGTGCCCCAACCCGCGGAGGTGCCGGCAGGCGGTGGGGTCGGAATCCGCTAGTCAGCTCGAGGCTGCGAGGATCCTGATCGCGAATACGAGCGTGTCGCCGGGCTGGATGCCGGCGGCGGGCTGGCCTTGGGGATAGCCGTCCTCTGGCGCCATGGCCACGGCGACACTGGATCCGACTTGTTGGCCGGCAATGGCTTTCCGGAAACCCGCGATGACACCGTCGAGCGGGAAGTCGACCGGGGTCCCGACTTCGTAGGTGCTGTCGAAGACAGACCCGTCGCGTCCGTTGACGCCGGTGTAGCACACCATAACCGTGGCCGTATCCGCGATCACCGGGCCGTCCCCGGGCTGCAGCGTTTCCACTTGCGTTTCGGTGACGCTGAACGGGGCCTGGATGTCGATCGCGGGACCGGCCTGGTCAGTGGGTCCGGTGACCGCGACGCTGCCCGTCGCGCCGGTCAACGTCCACTCGGGTTCGGCGTCACCCGGCGCAGCGACCATGGGACAGTTGCCGGTTTCGTCGGCGGTTTCAGGCACGGGCGGGAGCCACGCGTCGGCCTGAGAGGACGTGCTGGGCGACGGGGTCGCCGGCGCGTCACCATCGGAACCGCAGGCCGTCAGCGCGAGGACGATGGCAGTACCCGAGGCCAGCAATGTCACGGGCGTTCGCATGCGGGTGAGGTTCACGAGGGCCGAGGCTACCTCTAGCGGTGCGTCGCTTCACCGGGTGGTGCGCATGCCCCCGTGTGACAGCCGGTTCGCCGCCTGACGCACCAGTTCGGACAGACGAGGGTGCGCGTCCGGCGGCATCCGCTCGGCCGGTCCGCTGATCGCCACCACGCCGATCGGCCGATCTTCGACGTCGAACACCGGCGCGGCGATGGTCATGGACGGCGTGTTGACTTCATTGCTGGCCGCGTAGCCGCGCGCACGGCAGTCGTCGAGGACGGCCTGGAAGTCCGCATCGGGGCGTTCACCGAGCAGCTCGATCTGACGTTCAATGGTCAAGTAAGGCAACAGAATCCGACCGGACGCGCTGTCACGTGTGGGTACTGTGGCGCCGATGCGCGGCACCATGCGCAGGGCTTGCCGACTTTCGGCCACCTGCGAGACGACGAGCTGCGGACCGTCGGGTTCGTTGAAGATCGCGGTCTCACCGGTCTGCAACGCGAGCTGTTCGAGCTCCGCCTGAATGCGATGCCGCAGGTCGGCCTTGGCGCTCGAACTGTGAGCGATATTCAGGATGCGTGACGTGATCTCCCACCGGGTGGTCTGCTCGTCGCGCGCCTGGATCCACCCCTGTTCGGCAAGCGTCACCAGCGCGCGCTGCACGGCACTCTTGTCGATTGCCAACATCCGCGCCAGTGCGGCGACTCCGACGGGCTGGTTGGCGGCCACGGCCTCGAACACGGTCAGGACGCGTGCAGCCGTGGAGCTTGCCTTGACGGCCATCCACTCACCTCGTTAATGTATTAGATAGTGAGTCACTATATCATATATTGATATAAATGGTCCGATCCGAGGAGGAACCGCTGATGTCTTCGATCCACGTGCGCCCGCTTCGAGAAGACCTCTCGTTCGGCGCGCGAATCACCGGCGTGACACATATGGCACTGCGCGATCGGCAGGTCCGTGATCGTCTACGGCGGGTCTTCCACGAACGGGGGATGATCCTGTTCGAGAACGTCGAACCCGACGGTGAACTCCAGGTGGAGATCAGCAAGGTCTTCGGCCCGCTGAAAGACCATCCGGTTCCCACCGTGCCGCGGGCCGGGGGAGCCTTGCACCCCGGTGTCATCGAGATCGGGCAAGGTCCCCGTGAGGGCAACATCGTGGAGATCGACGGCAAGGAGGTGACTTCCTGGCTGCCTTGGCATTTCGACCACTGCTACAACAACAAGCTGAACTTCGCGGGCGTGCTGCGCTGCGTGACCGGTGTCAGCGAAGGCGGTGAGACCGGATTCGCCGACGGCATCGAGCTTTACCGGATCCTGTCGCCGGAATTGCGGCGCCGGATAGAGGACCGCAATGTGCTGTACAGCTTGAACCTGCGCTTCGCCGAGATGCGATTCGGCCTGTCCGAAGGATTCCGCGAGGTCCAACCGCACGCGGCCTTGCAGAGGACCATCGATTACGGCAAGAAGCTTCCGCGCGCCGTGCATCCCGCCGTGTGGACGCGCGAGACCGGCGAGAAGGTCCTGCACGTCTCACCATGGATGGCCGAGGGTATCGAAGGCGACGAGTCAACAGAAGGCGACGAGCTGCTCGAAGCGGTGTGCGTAGAGATGTTGGCCGGGATCAATCCGTACTTTCACAAATGGCGACCCACCGACATGGTGATCTGGGACAACCTGCGGATGCTGCACGCCGTCAGCGGTCACGATCCGAACGAGCCGCGAATCATGCACCGCACCACCATCGAGGGCGACTACGGCTTGGGGTACTTTGAGGGCAACGTCCAGGGCGAGAAGATCCTCGAGATGACGGTCTGAATCCCTTCTCTGCCAGCGAGATCAGGGTTCGACAATCAGGGGTTCCACCTCGTCGCCGACGCGGATGGGCCCCGACGTCAACACCCGGAACACCGAACCACCGCGCCGGTGCATTGCGGCCGCGGCGCCGGGTGCGATCCAGTCGTCCAACAGCCGACACGGTGCGGCGACCCGCACCACCTCGAGTTCGACGTCGCCGATCTTCAATCGCTCGCCGGGCTTGGTAGGGATGTCGCCGGCGTCGACGGTCAGGTTGCGTCGGGTGGCCCCTGGATCGATGTCGTGTCCAAGATCGGCGGCCGCGCGGACCAGCAGTTCCCGTGACTGGATGGTGACGTGCCGGTGCTTGGCACCGTGATATCGGTCGCCGATCAGCCCCTTGCCGGCTTCGGCGTCGACCGCGGGAACCGAACGGGTCGGAATTTTCCGTCCCGGAGCGATGTGGATGGCGACGATTCGCACGCTGAGCCAGTGTAGGCGCGCACGATGAGTTTCTGCCCCCACCCAGGTCGGTATCGGTATGACAGACGAATTCATGACAAGTGTGTGCACCATCGATGCCCCGGCCCAAGCGGTGTTCGCGGTGCTGGCCGACCCCACCACCCATCAGGCGATCGACGGCACCGGGTGGGTGCGGGAATCGATCGACGGTAAACCGCTGACGGAGGTCGGTCAGATTTTCCGAATGGCCATGTACCACCCCAACTTCGACGGCATGCACTACGAGATGGCCAACCGCGTCGAGGTGTTCGATCCACCACATGCGGTCGCGTGGCTCCCCGGCCAAGGCGATGACGACGCACACGTGGATTTCGGCGGGTGGACCTGGCGCTACGACCTCGAGCCGATCGGCGACTCCCGGACGCAGGTCACCCTGACCTATGACTGGTCGGCAGTGCCGCCGGCGATTCGCGCGGAGATCGAGTTCCCACCGTTCGACCGCCGGCATCTGGACAATTCGCTCGGGCACCTCACCGAGATCGTCGCTGCGAGGTCAGCGTAGCTGTACCGGCGCGTGCAAGTTGACCGGCGGCGAACGACGCCGCTTGGTCGGCCATGCCGTTTTGGGCGTATTGCTGATGCGCCGCACTGGAACCCGTGGCTGGAGCTCCTGAACAAACGGTGTCCCCGGGAGCGCACAGTTCCATGGCTCTGGCCGCATAGTAGGGGCCCACATCGATGGCGGGTGCACGATATTTCGTTGCGGACCAACCTGCCGGCATGCCGAACAACACCACTGCGGCAACGTTGTCGGCGACATCGCCGGGGATCGGCGGGGGAGCGGCTTCCGCAGGCACGTCGGCAGGCACGACGCCGGAGGTTGTCAGGGCCGTCACCACGGCGCCCTGTGAGTAGCCGCCCAGAATCATGCGGGTGTTCGGGCACGCCGAAACGACACTGCGTAGGTGCTGCGTCTCATCACGCATGCCCTCGACGACGTTCATGGTGAAGGCAGTACCGCCACTGAAGTTGCTGCTGGCCGGATAGTTGACGCCGTGGACACCGACTGTTCGCGGAACCACCTGTGCTCGGAGTGAATCGACGAATCGCTGGCCGACTCCACCGACGCCGGGGGGTTCGGCGGTGCCGCGGGCAAACACCACCCCGATGTCAGGACACGGCTGCGATCCCGCCACCGGGATCATGATCGGCAGCGCGGCCAGAGCCAACGTCGCCGCTCCGGCCAGACGCCCCGCGATATGCCAGCCAGTCGTCATCGATGCCCCCGTAACACTGGGCAAACTATGTCAGAGACGCAGGACTGACGTCGGTGTTACGGCGGATCCGACGTGCCGACCTGATCGGGGACCGCGAGGGCTACGGTCAGCTCCGCCACGGCACGGGGGTTCTGAAGCTGCTCACCGTACAAGTCGCGCAATTGACGCAGCCGGTAGCGCACCGTAGAGGGTGACACGTACAGGTCGGCGGCGATGTCATCCCGTCGTCCGTGATGGAGCAGCCAGGACCGCAGTGTGTCGGCAAGCCGCTCGCGGGTGGCGGGCGGCAGATCGGCCAGCGGCGCCAAAGCACGTGACCGTAGGTCGGCCAGGGCTTCGGCATCGGCTCCGACGATGAGTTCGACGAGGAACTGGTCGGTGTCGATCACCGCCGATCGAGTAGGCAGTATCTCCGCTGCGCGCAGCACTCGTCGAATCGAGGAATGCACCCGCATCCATGGTCTCGCGGGCCCGACGACCGCGGCGGTCATCCCGATCGACTGGAGAAACGGTGCACGGGCTCTTCCGCCGACATCGGAGACCAGGAATATTCGGATATCCCGTGGGAAGTCGATGGCGTCGTCGGGCACCTCCAGCGTCCGCGGATCGGCTGTGATCATTCCGCCGCCCTCGTGGTGCTCGTTCGGGAGCGCGACGGCGGTCAGCGTATGCGGGGGAGCCCATGACGCCGACTCAGCGGCGAGTCGCAGGTCGTCGGCGGAGACGTCCCGTAACAGTGCGCGCACCAACCGCTCCCGGTGACGTTCCCGCGCCAAACCCAGCCGCGCCCGCTCGTCCGCGTGGCCGGCGACGCCCGCCGCCGAGATTCGATCCAGGTACGCGAACGACATCTCGGCGAAGACGCTGATCTCGTCGCTCGCCACGCCATGGCGAACAGCCAGCGCAGACCACTCACGCCAGATCTCGCGGGCGCCGATCCGGTATGCCGCCAACTGCACTTCGGTGGCCCGGCCCTGTCGGGCTTCGCGACGGCCGAAACCCTCAGCAGTGTCGAGAACTTCCCGCATCGACGTCGCCGATCCGGTCGGATCGGCCGCGCCGCGAAGCTGTTCGACCAGCGCGGTCAGCAGTTGATCCGCCGATGCGTAGATCACGGGTCGCCACGACTCCTGTGCCGCCTGTGCGAATGCCGGAACCTCGGCGATCACCGCTTCCACCATCCGGTCCGCCAGCGCCGGCAATCCCGCCCGCATGGCTTCCAGCGTTCTCGAGGGCAGCTGCGGAACCCTCGTCTCCCCGGGCGGTGCACTCGGCATGAGTGGCGATCATAGGGGCCGCGGTCAACCACTACTGTCCGAAAGGGTCAAATGAGGGCGGTTTTGTTGCCCTCCTGAGGCGAGATACTGTCCGAAAAAGCCGCCACAATTGCGTTCATGACCGCATCACCGTCACCGACCGCGCCCGCTCCGTCCCGGCAGGAATTCGCTCTGCGCCTCCTCAAGGGTGCGGCGAAGAAGTCCTACGAGCCGGTCGTCGACATCGACTGGGATGCGCCGCCGGCCGAAGACACGTTCTTTCTGCCACCGCAGATGCTGAGCCTCTACGGCACACCCATGTGGGACCAGATGAGCCGCGCACAGCGCGTCGACCTGTCGCGACAGGAGTTCGCCAACTACATCTCCATGGGTGTCTGGTTCGAAAACATGCTCAACCAGTCCCTGTTGCGCCGGATGATGCACTCGTCGCCCACGTCGCACAGCACCTTCTACGAACTGACCGAGTTGGGTGACGAAGCGCGCCACATGCTGATGTTCGGCAAGGCGATTGAACGCGTAGGGGTCGAGCCCTTCTGGCCGAACAAGCGCGGCGCTCGCAAGGTCAACACGTTGGCGTTGATCTTCCGTGGACCGATGCTGTGGATCGGCGCGCTCGTCGGGGAGGAGATCTTCGACGCATTGCAGCGCCGAATCCTCGACGACGGCAACGACATCCAGCCGCTCGTTCTGCGAGTCATGCGCATCCACGTCACAGAGGAGGCCCGACACATCCAGTTCGCGCGTGACGGCATCCGGCGCGACGTCGGCGATCTGTCAGCGCGAACCCGCTGGGCCGTGTCCAACCTGCACGGGCTCGGCGCGTCGTTGTACTTCGGCCTCTTCACCCGCCGCGCGCTCTACAGCCGGATCGGCCTGGACAGCGCGGAGGCGCAGCGCCAAGCCCGCGCCAACCCACATTTCCACGCGACGCTCCGAGAAGGCTTCGCACCCCTGGCCGCTTTCCTCGACGAGGTCGGCCTGATGGGGCCGATAGCCCGTCGCATGTGGGCCAGGAAGCACTTCCTGTGAACGCTCCCGACGACGACCGTGTCTACACCGGAACCGCGAGTCTCGTCGTGGGTGAGGAACGCCATCCTGTCCGGATCCGACTCAAGGGCTACCTCAATGTGTTCGACGGTCATTACCATTGGCAGGGCACGGTTTACGATGCGCCGGCCGACGTTCAAGCCGGCAAGCCCGTTCAGTTGTGCGTAGGTGACCGCGACGCCGTCGCCAGACTGGTCGAGCGCACACCGGGCGGAGGATTGATGATCAGCGGTACCGGGCGCCCGCCGTTTTGGCCATGATGCGCGAGTAGGTCGCCGCCGCAGCGGATTTCGTCAGCAGTTCTGAAACGCGAAGCTTCGAATGCAGGCGTTCACCTCGTCGGGGGCCTCTGCGGGGAGCAAGTGCGCGGCCTCCGGCCAGACGTGGCACTGCCATGGCGGTACCACCGACCGCATCCGGTTGATCGCCTTGCCGGAGTCATGAACAGTGTTGCCTGCCAACAACACTTGGACCGGAAGCGGCACTGAGCGGAGTATCCGATCGGCAGGAAACAGCAGGGGAGGGGTGCGCACCGGTGACCCAAAGGCAGCGAAGCCGGCCTGGAAGAGCTGGGCGAGCATGTAGATGGAACTGCCGGGCTCGGCACCCCCCGTTATCCACGCCGCTGCGCGGCCCGCCGGTTGCGATCCCGGGCGGGTCAGCAACAGCGCGAGGCTCTTCCAGAATCGTGCGGACAGCCGGGTCACCGTGTGCGCGGGATCGACGAGAGTCAGGGTTGCCAGCCGGTTCGGTGCCGCTACCGCTGCGTGGGTGGCGAGCCAACCACCGTAGGAATGTCCCACCAGATGCACGTCCCGTAGATCCAGGTCCTGCAGGACCGTGTCGATAACGTGTGCGCAGTCCGTGGGTTTCGACATGGCTTTCGTCTGCACGCTCCTCCCTGGCTGGCCCAGCATGTCCAGGGCGTAGACGGTGAAATCCGTTGAGAGTGCGCCTACTTGCGCCCACCACATGGCCGAGGTCAGGAAGAATCCATGTATGAGTACCACTGGTGCACGGCCGCCGCGCCCGTGCTGATATACCCGCACGTCTCCGAAGTCCGTCGGGACGTCGAGTACGGCATCGGGTCGCGGACTCAGCGCCCGGACTTCGTCATAGAGCCCCAGGTATCGTCGACGTTCGCGCGGGCCTTTGAATCCGCCGTCCGCCAGGCTCATGAAGTCCCGATCACCCGGTGATCTCGGTGAAGGCCACGACCGGGATACGCCGGCCCTCGGCCATCTGCTCGTAATCGGCGTAGTTCGGGACGAATTGCTTGGCGAGGTCGAACAGGCGGTCGCGTTCGGCACCCGTCATCTCCTCGGCGACGAACATGCCCGTGTATCCACGCGCGGACAACGTGACGCGGGGATGCGCCTTGACGTTGTGGTACCAGGCGGGATGGCGCTCGCCGCCGTAGTTGGAGGCGATCGTGATGACCCGGCCGGCGTCGGTGAAGTAGGTCAGGGGAGTGCTGCGCTGCTTGCCGGTCTTCGCGCCGGTGTGAGTGAGCAATACTTCGGGGAGCACAAGCGACATCGACACATGACCGTTCGTCAGCTTGATGACGGCGCGGTCGATCCGCCAGCCGTAGCGTTTGAGGAATCGACGCGCCGCGTCGGTGCCCATCAGTTTGGCGCCGGCCTTGAACAACGGGGACGGCGCTGTCGGTTCGACCTCGGGGATGCCCATACTCGGCGACGGTACGCGACCGAATCGACCCCGCTGCCGCTTTGGTCCCGGGAGGCTCGTACCGTCGGAAGATGGGCGAATTCATGCGCATCGTCAGCGTCGGGCGCGACATCGAAGCACCGGCGGACCTCATCTTCGAGCTGATCGCCGACCCGGCGCGGCAACCCGAGTGGGACGCCAACGACAACCTTGTCGAGGCCGCGCCCGGGCAGCGTGTCCGCGCCGTAGGCGACGTCTTCACGATGACCATCAGCACCGGTGCCCAACGGCACAATCACGTCGTGGAATTCACGGAAGGCCGGCTGATTGCGTGGCAGCCCTCCGAGCCGGACAGCAGCCCGCCGGGGCATCTGTGGCGATGGGAACTCGAACCGCTCTCCGAGACCCGCACCCTGGTGATCCACACCTATGACTGGTCGCGTCTCACCGACGAGGCAAGGATGACGCGGGCCCGCGACACCACCGGGGACAAACTCAAAGCGTCACTCGACCGGCTCGCCACCCTCGTGGAACTCAGCGGGCGAAGTCGGCCGGCCGGAACCGGCCGTCCCTGAGCTTGTCCTCGATCTCCTCCAGGCTGCGTCCGGTGAGATCAGGCATACGCAGGTACACGAAAATCCAAGCGGCCACGTTGAACAACCCGTACAGCCACATCGATGGTCCGACGCCGATGCCACTGATCAGGCTCAGAAGGGTCAGCGTGATCAGCAGATTGGTGCCCCACAACGCTGCGGACTGCGCGGCGGTGCCGGCGGGGCGAACCGCCAGCGGGTAGGTCTCCGAACCGGTGAGCCACCCCATCAGTTGCAGACCTCCGGCGTTGAAAAGCATGAACACCACCAAGCAGGCGATGATGAACGGCACCGAGTCCCGTCCACTGTTGCCGCTGACGAACAATGTGCCGAGGACGAATAAGCTCACGGCCGCACCGGGAATCATGATCAGGGTGAGTCGGCGGCGTCCAACTCTGTCGATGATCGACAGACCGACAAGCTGCGCGACGAGATAGGTCACTCCCAGGGCGACTGAAACTTGAAGCGCCACCGACTCGTCGAACCCGCTGTCGGTCAGAATCGTAGGGGAGTAGTAGATGATCATCTCGATGCCGCTGAGCTGAGTGAAGATCGCGATGCCGCACCCGAGGATGAGAGCGGGCCGCACCCACGCCTCGCGGAGGCCGGACCAGCCGCGGGTGCTCGAGTTGCGTTCGGCGCGCGCAAGATCGGCCATCTCCGCGATCTCGCCGTCGACGTCGTAGTTCTCCGGACGGACCCGTTCGAGCACCTCCCGGCCCTTGTCACGCTCACCCTGTTTGACGAGCCAGCGTGGGCTCTCGGGCAGGCGGAGCAACAAGATGAGCATGACGGCGGCGGGGATGGCGGCCACACCGATGGCCCACCGCCACGGAATCGACTCCGAGGCCCCCACGATGGTGGCGATCACGATGCCGACTCCGATGGCGATCTGAAAGCACAGGACGAGCCGTCCGCGGTACTTGGGTGGGGCCAGTTCGGCGACGTACATGGGCGCGGTCTGCGTCGCACCGCCGACGGCGAATCCGAGAACCAATCGGCCGAGCGACAGGAGAACCGGACCCGGGGCCAGCGCGCACCACAGTGCCCCGACCACGAAGACGACCGCGAGCATCACCAACGTGCCCTTGCGCCCCCGCTTTTCGGACAGGTAGCTGCACGTCAGCGCGCCGAGCACAGCACCGAGCAAGATGCTGGCGGTGATCACCTGCTTCCAGCCTTCGTCGATATCGAAGTCCCTGGTGATCTGGAGCAGGGCGCCGGAGATGATGCCGGTGTCGTAGCCGTAGAGCATGCCCGACACGGCCGACACCAGCGCGACGACGATCGCCGCGCCGGTCAGTTGCCCCGGTGCATCCTCCCGGCGTGCAACGGATTCGGGTGCTGCGCTCTCGGAAGACGTCATCGGCGTCGAACCTCCCTCGTCGTCGCACCGGATGACCACCTCTACCCGGAGGCCGCAGTCGCAAAACGTCGCGAATCAGGAGGTGGTGCGTCCGCACGGCCGCGGGTGTGCTTCGAACTCAGTCGTGCGTGACTTCGTAGCGCAGCAAGACCATGCCGCCCGGAAAGGTGCGATTCTCCAAGAGCCGCATCGAGATCCATGAGGGGAGGTTGGGGAAGAAGGGGATGCCGCCACCGACGGCGGTGGGCGAGACCACAAGCCGGAACTCGTCGACCAGTCCGGCCTGCACGACGGGTGCGGCCAGCGTCGCGCCGGCCACCTCCAGGTTGCCGTCGGTCTCGGCTTTCAGTTTCGTGACGACTTCGACCGGGTCGCCCCGCTCCAGGCGGGAATTCCAGTCCACGGACTGCAAGGTGCGCGAGAACACCACCTTGGGCATGTTGCGCCAGATGCGTGCGAAGTCGAGGATCAAAGGGGTGGCGTCCGGGGCCTCATCGGCGGTCGGCCAGTACGCGGACATCAGTTCGTAGAGCCGCCGCCCGTAGCACGCCAGGGCGGTTTCCCGCTCGAAGTCGTTCCAGTACTGGTGCAGTTCGTCACTCGGATCAGACCAGTCGATGTTGCCCTGTGCGTCGGCGATGTATCCGTCCACTGACACGTTGAAGCCATAAATGAGCTTGCCCATGCAGATCAGACTGCACCGGAGGCGAAATCTCATCGGAACTCGGCTGCCAAGGTGAGGCGATCAGGCTTTGTCCAAACCCATGTCGGTGCGGAACCGCTCCATACCCCGGATCTTCTCAGCGGTACTGGCGTCGCGACCGGAGTAGAACATCCACGGCATGGTCAGAATGGTGGTGATGCCTGCCTCTTCGGCGCGGATGTAGTGCTCGGGGGTGTAGGCGTCGGTCAGGGGCGCCAAGACGGTGAAGTCGTCCATCGTCTTACCCGCGGCTTCGCGGAGTTCTCGCAACCTGGACACGATGGCCAACGCGTCAGCGGTGTTCATCTGGTCAGCAATCCACCCGTCGTTGACGGCCGCACGTCGTAACGCCCGTTCCGTGCGTCCCCCGACGAGAACGGGGATGTGGGGTGCGGGTGGGCTCATCTCGAGCTTGGGGGTTTGATAGAACTCGCCGTGGAACTCGGTCCAGCCGGGCTGCCAGAGTTCGCGCATCAGCTCGACCATCTCGTCGGTTCGCCCGCCCCGCTGAGAGAACTGAGCACCCATCAGCTCGAATTCCTCGCGGCACCACCCGACGCCGATGCCCAACTCGACACGCCCCCCGGACAGGTAGGCCGCGGTGCCGATGGACTTGGCCGCCGAGTACGGGTCGCGAAGAGCGGGGATGTACACGGTGGTGACGAATCGCAACCGCGTGGTGACTTGGGCGAGGCTGCCGATCAGCACCCACGGGTCGGCCCAGTCGGTGAACGGATCCCAGCGCACTTGGCCGGATTCGTGGTAGGGATAGGGCGTTTTCAGCTCGGCGAAGTTGACGACGTGGTCGGGGATGCCCAGGCCGTCGTATCCGAGTTCGTCGGCGGCTCTGGCGAGTTCGAGAATCTCGCGGGTGTCGAGGAAGCCGGTGCTGATGTAGAACTTCACTTTCCCTCCGCCGCGTTGCGTCCGGCGATGCGCCCGAAGGCCAATGCGTCCCCGAGGCCCATCCCGCCCGAGCAGCACCACGAGTACGACGAACTGACGTCGCCCGCGCAGTAGAGTCCCGGTATCGGCGCGCCGAACGGATCGAGTGCTCGCGCCTGTCCGTCCTTGCAGATACCGCCCAGCGTGGTGATCAACAGCTGGGCCCACTCGTAGCCGTAGAACGGCGGGCGCGCGATGGGGAACATCGTTGCCGCCGAGCGTCCGAAAACCGGGTCATCAGATCCGCTTCGGGCCAGGTCGTTGTACCGGTCGATCTCAGCCTGCAAGCCGCCGGCGTCGATGCCGAGCTTGTCGGCGAGTTCAGGGATCGAGTCGGCACGGGTGATCCACCCGCGCTCGATCTCGGCGCTGTTGTCCAGGCTCCACGTATAGCCCTCGACCTGCCGCAGCCAATCGACGGCGAAGAAATCCCGCGGGATCACCAGTGGGCCCGCGAGGCGGCCGTCCTCGTCGAAGATCGTCCACATCGGCACGCCGGGATGAAAATCGAACATGCCGCGCTGGATCGCCTTGCCGTGCCGGTTCGGCACCGACTCGTCGACGAAGCGTCGCCCGTCGGCCCCGACGTTGACGAAGCGGGCGCCGCGCGGCTGTGCGTCCTGTCCAGTGGGGTAGGGCGGCATGGCGATTCCCGGCATACTCATGTAGTTGTACGGGTGCGCCAAGTCGGCGCCGACCTTCTGCGCCATCCGGATACCGTCACCGGTACAGGCGGGGTTGCCCCACGTGGTGACCTTCGGCAGGCGCAGATAGTTGCGCGCCATCTCGCGGTTGGCGGCAAAACCCCCGGTCGTCAACACCACGCCGCGTCGTGCACTGATCACGTGCTCGTCGGAGCCGTTGGACACCACAACGCCGCAGACTCGGCCCTCGCCGTCGGTGTTCAAGCGGAGAACTGGTGCCTCGTAACGGGTTTCGATACCGCTGCGGTCCAGTGCCGTCTTGAGTGTCAGCCAGAGTCGGGAGAATCCCATCGTTCCACCGATGACGTTGTAGTTCGAGCCGCAATCGTGCCCGTGCACCTCCTCGTACTCGTCCTCCGGTGGGTTCTTGACGCCTTGAAGGCGCAACGTGTCACCCCAGGAGATCTGCACGAAATCGGTGCCGTCACCCGTGTACGGATCGCCGATATCCCATTGGACCCGACCCCGAGTCGCTTCCGTTACACCACGCAGCCACTCCGTGTTCCGGGAGGTCTCCTGAGCCCACGCCGCAGCGAGGTCGTCGGGAACCTCGTACTCCCACGACATCGCATGCAAATGCTCTCGCGCCAGTTCGACGTCGTCAGGACAGAACCACACCTGTCCCGACACCCGGGAGTTCCCACCGGCATGCTCGGGGGCCGTCTTCTCGAGCACCAGCACCCGCGCCCCGGCATCGTGCGCGGTGAGCGCCGCCGCGATACCCGCGCTTCCCATCCCCACCACGATGACGTCGACCGACACATCTTCTCCCACGGCGCACCCTTGCAATTCGCGGTTTCATAGAACCCTCTCAAACAGGGAGCGTAGTTGAGCGATGCGCTTCTGGTGAGCGATTCCGAAAGGCGGATACCATCCTCCGATGCAGCGACGGTCGCCCACCTCGGCCGAGGGCCGCCGGCCGAACCGGCGCGGCGAGTCGACCCGCGTCCAGGTTCTCGAAGCGGCGCTCGCGTTGCTGTCGACGGGACGTCAGGAGGCTGTGAGCGCGAACCTGGTCGCCAGAGAAGCGGGGGTGACCTGGGGGACCGTCCAGTACCGGTTCGGCAGTGTGGATGGGTTGTGGGCGGCCGTGATCGAGCACATTCTCGACACTGCGGGACCGGTGGTCTGGGCACGACCGAAGGCGAAGTCCGTTTCGGGGCGCGTCCAGGAGTTCGTCGAGTTGTTCTGGCGCGCATTGGATTCGCCGTACTACGTAGCCAGGACAACCCTGCAATCAGCGTTGGCGGCGAGCCGACCGGAGCTCGAACAGGATTATCCGAAGACTGCTCGGGCCCTGCATGTCGTGGACGAGACGATGGAGGCTCAGTGCAGTCGGTTCTTCGCGGACCTGGCGGTCGATCGATCGCGGGCGAGACGGGTGGCTGCCATGCTCCCGGTGGCATTGCGGGGCCTGCATTCGGAGCGCAAGTACGACCCGACGTTCGACGCCGAGGAGGCGCTTGTCGGACTGCGTGACTCCGTCACGCTGTATCTGTCGCGCTGAGTCGGCGAACGCACCAGGTCACTCCAAGACCGCCCGCGCGGCTCGTTCGGCGATCAGCATGACCGGCGCGTTGGTGTTCCCAGATGTGATCGTGGGCATCGCCGACGCATCGACGACTCGGAGGCCCGCGACGCGGAATACCCGGCAGTCGGTGTCGAGCACCGTGGCGGCTGATCGAGGCAGACCGCGTGTGTCGAAGGCGCCCATCGCGCATGTGCCCACCGGGTGGAAGATGGTGGTTCCCAACTCCCGGGCGGCATTCTGTAGGTCGTCGTCGCTCACCAGTTGTGAGCCGGGGAGCATCTCTTCAGGGCGGTACCGGGACAGTGCAGGCGCCGCCATGATCTGGCGGGTCATCCGGAGACCGCGCACGGCGACGTCACGATCGGCGTCGGTGGACAGGTAGTTGCAGCGGATCTTCGGGTGAGTCAGCGGATCCGCATCGGCGATTCGCACATGTCCGCGCGAGGTGGGACGCAGGTTGCAGACCGAGGGAGTGATGGCGGCGAAGGGGTGCAGCGCTTCGCCGAATTTCGGTAACGACAAGGGCTGGACATGCCACTCCATATCGGGGCTGGCCGCCGTCGGATCGCTCTTGGCGAACGCACCAAGCGTGGAGGGCGGCATCGTCAGCGGGCCCGACCGCAGCAGCAGGTATTGAATTCCCATGCCCGCCCGGGTAATCCAGTTTCGATACAACGTGTTGACGGTGCGCGCGCCCCGGACACGGTAGACCGTTCGAAGCTGTAAGTGGTCCTGCAGATTTTCGCCCACTCCTGGCAGATCGACGGCCACCGGGACGTCATGTTGGGCGAGCAGCCCGGCCGGGCCCAGACCTGATACCTGCATCAGATGCGGCGAGCCGATGGCGCCGGCGCTGAGGATCACCTCTCGACGGGCCCGGACTTCAATGATCTGGCCGTCTTTGAGCAACCGCACACCGGTGACGCGGTGCTGAGCCGTGGTCCACGCGCCGCGCCGCTGATCGTCGCGGACCTGGTCGTCCATCAGCAGCTTCAAGGCCTGGGTCTGGGTGTAGACGGTGAGATTGCGGCGATGGGAGATCGGGTGCAGGAAGGCGTCAGCCATCGACCAGCGTCGGCCACGTCGTTGATTGACGTGGAAGTACGCACTGCCGGAGTTGTCCCCGCGGTTGAACTCGTCGATGGGTGCGATGCCCAACTCGGCGGCGGCGGCCTGCCAGGCGTCCAGGATCTTCCAGCGGACACGGGGTCGTTCGACCCGGATCTCACCGCCGGTCCCGTGCCAGTCGTCGGCTCCGCCGAAATAGTCCTCCAACTCCTTGTAGATGGCGAGCGTCTCACCCGGACGGTCCGGGCCACCCCACAGCCATCGGTCGTCGCCGGTGGCCTGCGCCCACAGTTCGTAATCGCTGGCCTGGCCACGCATGTGGATCATGGCGTTGATCGAGGAGCAGCCGCCGATCACGCGTCCACGTGCGTAGATGATGCTGCGGTCGGCCAGACCGGGATCGGGTTCCGTGGTGAAGCACCAGTCGGTGCGCGGGTTGGCAATGGTGTACAGGTAGCCCACCGGCACCTTGATCCAAAACCAGTCGTCTTTGCCGCCGGCCTCGATCAACAGCACCCGGTGATCGGGGTTGGCGCTGAGCCGATTGGCCAGCAGACAGCCCGCACTGCCGGCTCCCACGATGATGAAATCGAATTCGTCGACGGGACTCATCTCCCTTCATGGCGTCGGCACGGCAACTGACGATCCCACGGTGCGATGACTCCGTCTGAGAGGGGCGTCAGTCTTCTTCCTCGTCGCGGCGGCGCGCGGCCTCGATCACCTCGGGTGGGGCCGGCTTCTGCAACCACCCCCGCATCCGCATCAGCCCGCCGGCAAGAGTGCCGACGGCGAGCACTGCCACGATGATCCAGAGCGCAGTGGACATAGAGCGATTGTCCGCCTGCGGTCACCCGTTGGGGCCGAAAGCGCTACATCGCCGGGGAGAGGAGTAGGACGCCGCAACCGGCCATTCTGAAGCCGCTGCATGGCGAGCACTCGGCTGAGCCCGTCGGGGAGTGGTCGAATGCTGTTGCAACGCACGGGTCAGCCGGCGCGACCGGCGGTAAGGTCCCGGCATGGCCACAGACCGTGCAGCATTGGTAGCCGGCGGAATCCGGTTGGCATCGGGCATTTCGTTTCTCGTCGACCCGCTTCGCGCCAACAAGCTCTGGGGCGACCCCGACGAGCCGTCACCGTCTGCCCGCTTGCTGCTGCGTTCGATGGGGTACCGCGATGCACTGATCGGCGGCATGCTGATCTCAGCCGCTCTGCGGGGACGCGACACCCGTGGCTGGTTTCTGGCCTCCGGCGGTGCCGACGCGTCCGATTTGCTCGGCGGGATGAGCGTGCACGACCAGATGGAGCCCGCTCAGAAACTCAAGGGCCTCGGCGGCGCTGTGGTCGGCATCGGAGTCGGCTTGTGGGGGTGTACCCGACATTCGCCGCACGGGTTCATGGCTACCCGTCGAGCAGATGGGCGTACGGGTCGGCGTCGGCGCCCACCGATTCCGGCATCGGATAGTAGGTCTTGATGAGTAGGTTTCCGTCATCGTCCCACGCGAATGTCTCGATGCTGTGTGCCATTTGGACGTTGGGCTCGGTGCCGAAGTAGTTCTCGCACACCCATGCCATCTCGTTTCCATTGACCTGGACCGTGATCATCTTGATCCTGAGGATCGACTGGAACATATCGAACGCGTCCGAAGTGGCGGCCGCGAAACCGCGCTTCTCCTCGGTGCCCACCGGGTCGAACATGCGGACCTCGCCCGGGCAGATGGTGCGCCATGAGGCCACCCACTCGTCTTTCTTCCCCGCGTTCCACAGGTCGGCATGCTTGGACGCGTGCGCCAGACGCGCTTTCCGGCTCGGAACCTTGCTCATCCACCCTCCCGTGTCCGTCGAGGTCAGTATCACGATAGCTGGACACTTGTCCAGCGAGAAGGGCTCCGCCTCGAGCCGAGATGCCACTTGCAGGTTTGTGCCTTCATGACGGCGCTGAAGCCAGAAGCAGGGCCGTTACGCCCGCCGGTACGGTGCGCGGTGCATCGGCGGGCTGACCTCACGCGGTTGTGGAGGTTCCGGGATCGGCAACGTGACGGGATCGTCACCGAGCATGAACGGCTGCCCGTGGTGTGCGAGAGCCAATGGTTCACCCGACCCGAGCAGGTAAGTGGCTTCATGAGCGGTCACGTCGACCACCACACAGCTGCGGCGCCACAGGATTCTGAACTTCAGACGCTTCAGTGTCTGCGGGAGGGCCGGCGCGAACGTCAGCTCCGTTCCGCGCTGACGCATTCCCCCGAACCCCGCCACGCAGACCATCCAGGTACCGGCCAGCGCGGCGATGTGCAGGCCGCTGGACACATTGTGGTGCAGATTGTGCAGGTCGATGAACGCGGTCTCGACCAGGTAATCGTAAGCGAGTTGCAGGTGGCCGACCTCGGCCGCCAGGACCCCTTGCCCGCACGCCGACAACGACGAGTCACGGACGGTCAACGCTTCGTAGTACTCGAAATTCCGAGCTTTCTCTTCCGCGGTGAACGCGTCACCACGCAGGTACATCGCCAGCGTGAGGTCCGCCTGTTTGACCACCTGAGTGCGATACAGCTCGAAGTACGGGTAATTCAGCAGAAGCGGATAAGCCGACGGCGGCGTTGCAGCGAAATCCCAATGCGCAAGCCGGGTGAAGCTCTCCGACTGCTCATGCACCCCTAGGTCGGGGTTGTACGGCAGCACCATGTTCGACGCGGCCTCGCGCCATGCCGCCGTCTCTCCGGGCGTGACGCCGAGCCGGCCGGCCACCGCCGGACAACGGGCGCACGCGGCAGCGGCCTCGGTCAAATTGTGCTGCGCCATCAGGTTTGTGAACAGATTGTTGTCGACCAGGGCCGTGTACTCGTCGGGCCCGGTGACGCCGTCGATGCGGAACTGTCTGGTGGAATCGTGATGGCCGAGGCTCATCCACAGGCGCGCGGTTTCCACCAGCAGTTCCACGCCGTAGTCGGACTCGAACTGTTCGTCGCCGGTCGCCGCGATGTATTGCGCTGTCGCATGAGCAATGTCAGCCGTCACGTGCGGTGCGGCCGTCCCAGCGGGCCAGTACCCGGAGCATTCGTCACCGTCGATCGTCCGCCAGGCGAACATCGCCCCCTCGTGGGCGAGTTCGCGAGACCGCCGTTTGGCCCGCTCCAGCGTGGAATGACGCCAGCGCAGAGCGGCGGCCGCCGCCTCCGGCATGGTGTGCGTCAGCACAGGAAGAACGAAGATCTCGGTGTCCCAGAATGCGTGTCCGCCGTAGCCGGTTCCGGTGAGGCCCTTGGCCGAGATCGGTCGGCTCTCGCCGCGAGCGCCGGCCTGAAGGACCTGGAACAGCGCGTATCGGATCGCCTGCTGGAGCTCCGGATCCCCCTCGATCTCGATGTCGGCGTGCGACCAGAACGCGTCGAGATACTCGCGCTGGCGTACCAACATCTTGTCCCACCCGGTCTGTTTCGCCTGTGCCAGTGCGGCATCCACCTGCGCCCGCAGCGCCGGCGTGGATCGCCTGCTCGACCATCCATACGCGACGAACTTCGTCATGCGCAGCACCGCGCCCTTGGCGAGGTCGACGGCGACGGTCATCCGCGCCAGATCCTGTTCGGCGTGGATGGTGCACACGCTGCCCGGCACATCCTCGAGTTCGTGATCCATTCCCGCGGCGACGTGCAATCCGGACCGCCTGGTGTGATGAACCAGGACCGCTGAACGGTTGTTCGCCACAGCGAAATCGGCGACGAGCGGTCGATCCAGCGCAGCCGCGAGCCGTGGATCGCTGCCAGGCGCGGGCACCGCCTCGTTGGCCAGGAGATCAGACTGCACAACCAGTTCCAGGTCCGAGTCCAGCGGTTCCACCTCGTAGCGGATCGCGACCACGGCACGCTGGGTGAACGAGACCAGCCGCTCCGAGCGGATGCGCACCGAGCGTCCCGTCTGCGAGGCCCACACCGTGCTCCGGCGCAGCGTTCCGGCGCGGAGATCCAGGCAGTGTTCGTGTTCGATCACCCTGCCGTAGCGCATGTCCATCGGCACGTCCTGGACGAACAGTTGGATGGTCTTGCCATCGGTCACATTGACGATGGTCTGGCCGTCCTCGGGATAGCCGTAACCACCCTCCGCATAGGGCAATTCGTGATGTTCGTACAGTCCGTTCAAGTACGTGCCAGGAATGCCGACCGGCTCGCCCTCGTCCAGATTGCCCCGCAAGCCGATGTGACCGTTGGACAGAGCGAAGATCGATTCGATATCAGGCAACGCGGCGAGATCAAAACCGCGCAACCGCAATTCCCACGGGCCGGGTTCAAAAACAGGATGGGCCGTCATGGCGGCTAGCTGAGCACTTTCGCCTTCAGCGACTCGAATTCGTCCTGCGTGATCGTTCCGTTGTCCAACAGCGCCTTCGCGTCGGCGATTTCCTGTGCGGGTGACCGTCCGGCGACCTCACGGATGTAATTGTCGGTTTCCTGTTTGCCTGCGATCATCGCCTCGCGGGCCCGTTCCGACATGCCTTTGCCGCGGGCGATCAGGTAAATCAGCGCGGTGAGCCACGGCAACAAAATCAAGAAGAACACCCAGACGGCCTTGAGCCACCCCGACGTCTTGTGATCACGCCAGAACAGGTCGACCAGTATCTGAAACAGAACCAGTAAATATGCGATCCACGCGAAGATGAGCAAGAAGTGCCACAGAAAATCCCAGGTGGGCCCCCAGTCCATTCCCCCTCCTCGTGTTCCTGGACGGGCATTCCGAACAATCCTCAGTCAACCACCTCACCGTCACTTGCGGAGCGGTTTGCCTGCTCGAATTGCACCGAAGTGAACGGCGTCGGGAGGTGTGGAGGGCGTGGCGTCGGAAATGTCCGGCGCTCAGGGACTATCGCCGCGATAATCGACCACATCGTGCCTCACACCGAACTGATCAGATGTCCGACGCAACGCTGAGCCTGGTGATCGTCGGTGTCGCCGTCGTGTTGTTCATCTGGAACCGGCTTCCTGTCGAGGTGGTCGCGATCGGTGTCGCGTTGCTGCTCTACTTCGCCGGTCTGGTGGACACCAGGACACTCTTCAGTGGTTTCGGCGACGCGGTGATCGTCTTCATCGCATCGCTGTTCGTGGTCAGCGAGGGATTGGGAGCCTCCGGGATCACCGCGTGGGTCAGCGATCGATTGGCACGCCTGGCCGGTCAGGCCTACGCCCGATTGCTGGGCACCGTCTTGACCCTCGGTGCACTGATCAGCGCGGTCATCACCGTCAACGGGGCGTCCGCGGCGCTGACCCCGGTGACGGTCGCGGTGGCCCGCCGGGCCCGGATACGCCCGTCGAAGGTCTTGATCCCATTGGCTTTCGGCTGCAGTGCCGGGGCGTTGCTCACCCTCGGCGGCAGTCCGGTGAACGTCCTCATCTTCGAGGCCTCGCGCGACCGCGGTGAGGGCGGCTTCGGCTACTTCGAGTTCGCGCTCGTCGGTGTCCCGCTGGTGGTGGTGACCATCGCGGTGGCCGTACTGTTCGGGCGCCGGCTTCTGCCCGACCGGGAGTCGACGACGCTGCCGAACGACTTCAGTGACTATTTGCCGCGCATCGTCGATCACTGGGGTCTCGATCGGCATCTGTTCCGGCTGACCGTGGGGGAGGGATCGCCGGCGGTCGACGCGCGGGCGCGCGACCTCGTCGCCCGGCGTGACGAATTGACGTTGGTGGCCACCGAGACGTCCGCAGGCCGGGTCGCCGACGGCCGCCACCGGCTCGAACCTGAAGACGTGCTGGTCGTCGAAGGCGACGACGACGTCGTCGCCGAGTTCGCACACCAGACCGGATGTGCGGCACAAGCAGTGGCGAGCCGGTCGTACGACGATCTGGTGGGCCGCCGAATCGGCCTAGCCGAGTTGGTCATTCCGCCGCGGTCGGACTGGTTGGGTCAGCAGGTGTTTCCCGGATACACCTGGGAGGGCCTGACCGTGCTGTCGGTGCACCGGATGAACGGCGATGTCGGCGCCCGCGTGGTCGAACTCGCGCAGGGTGACGCCGTCCTGGTCCACGGCCGATGGTCGGCGATCGACCGGCTGACCGCCTCCGGCCTGCTCATCGTCGATTCGACCGAAGACGTCCGGCGGCAGACGGTGGCGCTGGACCGTTCAGCAGTCCGCGCGTTGGCAGTGCTTGCGACGATGATCGTTTTACTGGTGACCGGCGTGATGCCGCCGGCCGTGGCCGCCCTGCTGGCGGCATTGGCGATGGTGGCGTTGCGCGTGGTGCGTCCGCAACAGGTGTACCGCGCGATCCCCTGGCAGACGATCATCCTCATCGGCGCTCTGATCCCGTTGTCCACCGCAATTCAAACCAGCGGGGCGGCCGAGCAAGTCGCCACGCCGATTGTCGACCTGGTGGGGGACCGCAGCCCGTACCTCGTGCTCACCGTGGTGTTCGTGCTCACCGCACTGCTCGGACAGTTCATCTCGAATGTGGCCACCGTGTTGGTGGTCATACCGATCGCAGTGGCGGCTGCCACCGAGAGCGGCATCTCGGTCCAGGCAATGCTGATGCTGGTGGCACTGGCGGGGGCGGCGTCGCTGCTGACCCCGATCGCCACGCCGGCCAACATGATCGTGATGAATCCCGGCGGCTACCGCTTCGGCGACTACTGGCGGCTCGGCATCGTCACCATGGCGGCATGGTATGTGGTCGCGATGGTCGTGGTCCCGTTCTTCTGGCCGCTGCGCTAGCACGAATTCTTCGCCGATTTCGTCCGACTCTTCCCGCGCGCGGCCGCATCGTCGACTATGGAGTCATGACGGGGGCATCGCAGGGATCTTCGACCAAAGTCAGCATCGTCGGGATGGGCAGCGTCGGCACCGCCATCGCCTATGCCTGCCTGATCCGCGGATCTGCCGGAGCGCTCGCGCTCTACGACATCAACGCCAAGAAGGTCCGCGCCGAGATGCTCGACCTCAACCATGGCAGCCAATTCGTTCCGCACTCTCCGATCACTGGCTCAGACGACATCGCGGTCACCGCCGGCTCGAGAATCGTCATCGTCACCGCCGGAGCCAAACAGAACGAGGGCCAGACGCGATTGGACTTGGCGACCACCAATGTGGCGATGGCCCAAGCGTTGACGCCACAGTTGCTCGAGCAGTCGCCCGGCGCGATCATCGTCTTCGTCACCAACCCGGTCGACGTCGTCACCTACGCCGCCATCGCTGCGGCGGGGACCGACGACGGACACATCTTCGGGTCGGGAACAGTGTTGGACTCCAGCAGATTTCGGTACCTCATCGCTCAGCGCGCGGACCTTGCCGTCGCCAACGTGCACGGTTACATCATCGGCGAGCACGGTGACTCTCAGATCCCACTGTGGTCGAGTGTCTCGATCGGCGGGGTGCCGGCCGAGAGCTTCCGCATCGATGGGGACGTGGTGTTCGACGAAGCCGCCCGCAACGCGATCTCAGCCGAAGTCGTCAACGCCGCCTACGAGGTCATCGCCGGCAAAGGCGCGACAAGCCTGGCCATCGGACTGTCGACCGCGCGCATCATCGAGGCGATCCTGGGTGATCATCACCGCGTGTTGCCGGTCTCGACACTGCAGCGCGGCGCCTACGAGATCAGCGACGTCTGCTTGTCCCTGCCGACCGTGGTGACGGCCACCGGTGCGGGTCGGGTGCTCGAGGTGCCGCTGTCAGTATCCGAACTGTTGAGCCTGCAGGCGAGCGCGGCGACCCTGAAACAGGCACAGGCCGAACTGGGCCTGTGATCCGTCATCGGAGGCCAGGATCGACGAACAACGAGGCGTGCGGGCCGATCTCGACGCGCTGGTAGACGCGACACCGGCGAGCCGCGACCGGGTCGTCGACTTCCTGCGCGCGGCCAGCATCTGCGTCGTCGTCCTGTGGCACTGGACGTTGTCGATCACGCACTGGGACGGCGACTACACACTGGTCATGCCCAATCCCATCGGTTACGTACCGGGTAAATGGGCGGCGACGTGGGTGCTGCAGGTGATGCCGGTGTTCTTCTTCGTCGGCGGCTACGCCAACCTCGCGGGCTGGGACGCGGTCACCCGCGCGGGTGGCGGGGCGGCGCAGTTCCTCAAGGGGCGTCTACGACGGCTGCTGACACCGCTGCTGCCGTTCCTCGCGGTCTGGCTGATCTTCGATCTGGTACTGCAGGCCACGGGCCGCCGCAGCGTGCTCGAGTGGGGCATCGTGGTGTTCGTCCCGCTTTGGTTCATCGCTGTCTACGCGGGTGTCATCGCCGCGGTGCCGCTCACCGCGCGCCTTCATCGGGCATGGGGTTGGCGGGTGCCTGCGGTCCTCGGCGCGCTGGTGCTCGCTTCCGACGTCCTGCGGCTGGGCCCGGGCTGGGGCGGCCCGGTACCGGCGCTGGTCGGGTCGGGGTGCGTGTGGTTGTACTGCCATCAGATCGGCTACTTCTGGCGGGACGGCACGCTGGTCAAGGGCGGCCGGCCACTGGCGGCCGCGGTGGCTGCGGCGGGGTTCGCCAGCCTTGTCGTGCTCACCACGTTCGGGCCCTACTCACGCTCGATGGTCGCTGTGCAGGGCGAGGACACCAGCAACATGTTCCCGACCACCGCTCCCATCGCGGCGCTCGCCACCTTTCAGCTCGGGTTGGTGATGCTCGCCCGCCCTCGGCTCAACGCCTGGCTGCAGCGCCGCAGACCGTGGCGGATGGTGGTGGCGGCCAACGGCGTCACCATGCCGGTGTTCACCTGGCACATGACCGCACTGGTGGTGTTCTTGTGGCTGTACGAGCGGGCCGGGTTCAGCTTGTCCAGCGAGCCGACCGCGGGCTGGTGGCTCACACGTCCCGTGTGGATCGTGGGTCCTGGCCTGGTGCTCGCCGCCATCCTGGCAGTGCTGTTCGGCAGTCGGCGCGTCGTTGACCGATTCCATTGGCGCCCAGGCTAATCCACCAGATCCGCTCATCACGTCATACGTGCTGCGCAGGGGTCCGCGATTCAACCCGCGGTGTGAGGGCTACCAGGACCGCGCCGGCGGCGAACAACAGCGCGGCCAACAGCGGAAACCGCCCGTCGGGTGCGAAGCCGCCGAGGGTGAACATCAACGCTGCGACCGCCGAGACCAACGCCCCTGCCGCCAGCGTGGCAACGCCCCAGCCTTCGGGAAGCGGCACCCTCAGAGAGGGCAGCGGCGCGGCGAACCAAGCCCTCTGCCACCACAAGAACGCCATCAAGACCACGGTCACAACGAAAATCGCAGCGACCCAGACGAGGCGGCCAAGCCACCAGTCGGCCGAGCCGATCGGCGGTTGGGGCAGCAGGCCGGTCGGATAGCCGATCAGCGCGACGATGACGACCGGAACCATATGCCAGAGATACAGTCCCATCACGGCGCTGTTGGCCACCGCCAGCGGACGCTGAGCGCGGGCGGCCTGCAGCGCCCGATTGGCGACCGGCGCCACCGCCATCAGCAGCCCTGCCTGCGCCGCGGCGAACGCGACCAAGGCCAACGACGGTGGACCCGTGTTCTGCAGCTCCTCGCCCGGCACTCCGATCATGCTGACCGGGTATGGGCCCCACACCAGGAGCACCGCCAGCACGACGGCCGAGACCACCGCCAGCAGGATTGGTCGGCGTCCGGCGAATCTACCGCTGCGCCAGGCGATTCCGAGCTGATAGCTCGCCGCCCAACCCAGCACGTAGTTGAGGTATCCCACGTAGGGCACGTCGAGACCGATGTAGGCAACGTCGATGGCACCCACAGCAATCGCGAGAACGGCCGGCACCGCAAGGCCCCATCGTCTGTCGGCGGCCACCAACACCGGGGTCGCCAGAATCAACAACACGAAGGTGACCAGGAACCACAGGTGGTAGGCGACTGCCCAGCCGCCGAATGCCAATTTCGCGCTATCCACCCCCGCCCAAAGCAGAGCAACAACCACGACCAGCACGGTCGCCATGTACGCCCCGGTGGGCCCCAGCGTTCTGGACAGCCGATAGCGCAGCCAGCTCTGTGGCGATTCGGAATGTGTTTCGCGCCGCCGCGTCCAGGACACCGCGCTTGCGTATCCCGCCATCAAGAAGAAGGCCGGGATCACCTGGAACACCAGCGTCAGCCACTGCGTCCACGGCATCTCCTCCAGCACGTTCTGCATGCCGAATTCGCCGTCGCGGTAGGTGGCGGATGCCGCGAGCCAATGCCCGACCACGACAAGGCCTATGGCGGAAACCCGATAGAAGTCAACCGACAAGTCGCGCTGTGTCATCTCCACCCCCATGTCCGGCTACCACATGGCTGAGGGCATGAACCTGCGCCCTATCCATTTCGCCGTCTCGACGACCAGGAACACCACGACGGCCAACGCGATCGCAACCGTCCAGCCACGGAGGGTGATCGGCGCCGAGTGGAACCACGTGTGCATGAACGGCGCATAGGTGAACAGCAGTTGCAGCACGATCATTGCGCCGGCCATCCGCCACACCCACGGGTTACCCCGAAACACTTGCGGTCGCAGGCTCGACGAACTGACGAACCGACAGTTCAGCAGGTAGGCGAGCTGACCCAGCGCCAACATGTTCACCGCGGCGGTCTGCGCCACCGCCAGTGGATAGCCGCCGGCACGCGCGACGAAGAACTCGGTGAGGGCAGCACCTGCAACCAGTACCGACACCAGGGAAATCATTGCCATGTCGGCCCGGTTGACCAACGCCTGGTTCGGCGTACGCGGCGGGCGCTGCATCAGGCCGTCTTCGGCCTTCTCGAAGACCAGTGCAAGCGACAGCGTGACGGACGTGACCATGTTGACCCACAGGATCTGCACCGGCTCCAGGGGCAGCGCGAACCCGAGGAGGATCGCCACCAGGATGATCAGCGACTGGGCGCCGTTGGTGGGCAACATGAACAGCACCGATTTGCGGATGTTGTCGTAGATTCGCCGGCCCTCTTCGACGGCCCTCTCGATCGTCGCGAAATTGTCGTCGGCCAGGACGATGCCGGCCGCCTCCTTGGTCGCCTCCGTGCCCTTGATGCCCATCGCCACCCCGATGTCCGCGCGGGTCAACGCCGGCGCGTCGTTGACCCCGTCCCCGGTCATCGCGACCACCTTGCCCTGGGCCTGCAGGGCGCTGACGATGCGCAGCTTGTGCTCCGGGCTGGTGCGGGCGTACACGTCGACTTCGTCGGCCACCTCGCGTAAGCGGGTCTGGCTCATCGATTCCAGCTCGGCGCCCGTGACGACCCGCGGCTCGTCGCCGCCTTTGACGATGCCCATCTCGCGCGCGATGGCGCGCGCGGTGCCGGCGTGGTCACCGGTGATCATCGTGACCTGGATGCCGGCGCCGTGACAGGTCTCGATGGCGGTGATGGCTTCGGGCCGGGGCGGGTCGACGATGCCGACGACTCCGAGGAATTCCAGTCCCTCGTCGACGTCGCCGATGTCCACGGTGTCGGCGGAAGCCGCATCTCGCCGCGCCGCCGCCAATACGCGTAGACCCCGGTCGCTGAGTTCGTCGATGCGCGCCTCCCAGAGCGCGCGGTCGAGCGGCTCTGCGAAGTCTTCGCCGGCCTGCGTGGTGGAGCGGTCGAGCAGCCGATCCGGCGCCCCCTTGACATGTAGACAGCGCCCACCGCCGGGAGTGGCGTTGAGGGTCACCATGAATTTGTTGGCCGACTCGAACGGCACCACACCCAGGCGGGGCCAGTCCGCGTCGTCCACACCGGCCTTCTGCGTCAGCGTCCGCAGCGCGCCTTCGGTCGGCTCGCCCACGACCCGCCATTGACCGTCGGTCTCGTTCAACCGTGCGTCGTTGCAGACGGCCATCGTCGTCAACAGCGCCGCCAGGTCGCGATGGTCGGCCGGCGCGATCGGTGCGCCGTCGAGTTCGATGCCGCCCTCCGGGCGGTATCCGGTGCCGGTCACGTCGAATCTTCGGTGCGCGGTCACCACCGTGCGTGCCGTCATCTCGTTCTGAGTGAGCGTGCCCGTCTTGTCCGAGCAGATCACGTTGACCGCGCCGAGCGCCTCGACGGCGGGCAGCTTGCGGGTGATCGCTTTCCGGCGGGCCATCTGCTGCACACCGAGCGCGAGGGTGATGGTGACGACCGCGGGCAAGCCCTCCGGAATGGCCGCGACGGCGAAACCTATTGCTGCGGTGATCAACTCGCTCACCGAAAACTGGTGCAGCACTTTACCGATCATCAACATCAACGCGGCCATGCCCAGAATGCCGACCGACAGCTGACGGCCGAAGCGAGCCAGCTTGCGGGTCAACGGCGTGTCGATGGTCTCCACGTCGGCGATGAGCGACTGGATGCGGCCGATCTCGGTGCTGGTGCCTGTTGCCGTCACCACGCCGATACCGGAACCCGCGGCCACGATCGTGCCCGAGTAGACCATCGACATGCGATCGCCCAGGCCGGCGTCCGGACCGACCTGGGTGACGTCCTTCTTGGCGGGCAGGGATTCGCCAGTCAGCGCCGACTCTTCCACGCGTAGATTCGCGACCTCGAGAAGACGCATATCGGCCGGGATTCGGTCGCCCGAGCCGATGCGCACCACATCACCGGGCACCAAGGTCTGAGCGTCGACCTTCTGCCAGTGGCCGTCGCGGCGAACCTGTGCGGTGACCGACAACATTGCGCGGATGCTGTCGAGTGCGCGTTGGGCCCGGCCTTCCTGCAGAAATCCGACCGCGGCGTTGATCACCGCGACCGAAATGATGACGATGCAGTCCACCCATTCGTTGAGAATGGCTTTGAGCACGCCAGCGGCGATGAGGATATAGATCAGGACGTTGTTGAAGTGCGCGACGAAACGAAGAACAGCGGGCGGCGGTTTTTTCTCGGGGAGTTTGTTCAGACCGTAGGCAGCCAATCGCTCACGCGCGGAGTCGCCGTCCAGTCCGTCACCCGAACTGCCCAACACGGCCAGCACTTCGGCGGCGCTGCGCGAATGCGCCAGCGCCCCTTCTTTCGAGGCGGTGATTTCCGCCATATTCGGATAGTGCCCGCCGCAGCGACTGCGCGCAAATGCCAATTCCCCGCGACGAGTTTCAGCCGCGCATGACGATGGCGAGGTCGCGGTGGTCCAACCAGCGTTGTTCCACGGGGCGCTGAGCAGTTTCTTCGATGAGCGTCGGGTACTGCGCGAGGTCGGTGAATCGCAGTTCGCCGGATTGGAATCCGATCATCGCGCCGACCCGACCACCGGATTGGAGTTGCTCCGAGAGGAAGTCGAGGCAGCGTGCCGTCAGGATCGTCGCGCGTACCCGATCGAACGGTGTTGGGTTGGCCCCCTCCTGGACGTGACCGAGGACCTCCTCTCGGGCGTCGAAGAGTTCGCCGCCTTCCTTCTCGAAGAGCGCAGTGATGAATCCCGTGGTGTAAACGCGGTCGGAGCCTTCGCTGCGGATGACGAGGCCGACCCGCTTCCCAGCCCGAAACCTCGCGGCGCAGGCGTGGACATCGGCGGTGAGGCCGTCGAGCGTGATGCCCTCCTCCGGCAGGTAGATGCGCTCGGCCCCGGTCGCCAACCCGCTGATGAGTGCGAGGTAGCCACAGTCGTGTCCCATCACCTCGACGATGAAGACCCGCCGGGTGGCGACCGCAGAACGCCGGATCTTGTCGACGTCGGCGACGATGCTGTTGAGCGCGGTGTCGCTGCCGACGCTCAGTTCGGTTCCCGGGACGTCGTTGTTGATGGTCATCGGCATGCACACGATCGGGATGTCGAGAGCGCTGTATCGGTCTCGATGCCGGTGCAGCTCGTGAGCGGCCCGGTAGCCGGCCCATCCACCGGCCATCAGCAGCCCGTCGATCCGATGGGTGGCGACCTGTTCGGCGATCCGTTCGAGCTCGGCGGGCCCCGGCACGTCCCGGTTGGTGCCGATCTCGGCGCCACCCTCGGACACCCAGCCACTGACGTCCATCCAGTCCATCTCCTGGATGTCGCCGTCTCGGAGTCCACGGAACCCGTTCCTGACCGCGAGAACGGTGTGGCCGCGGTCCAGCCCGAGCCGGACGGCAGCCCGCACCGCGGTGTTCATCCCCGGTGCCGGACCACCGCCGTGCATGATCGCGATCCGGGAGCGCCGCTCGGCCGAAACTGGTCGCGCGGCGGCTTGTTGGAAGGTCTGCAGGATCCCGTACGAGCGCCGGAAGTTGCCGCCGCGTAGTCGCATCGCCTCCTCGTAGTCGTGCGCGTCGATGCGTTCGGCGATCTTCTGGGTCTGCGCCACACACTCCATCAGCGGCGAGGTGACCACCCGGTCCGACTGCAATCCGATCATCTGGGCGGGCGCGTGTGGCTCGTCGGCGAGCAGTCGTTCGACCGCGAGATTTCCCAGGACCGTGCCGAAATAGCGGTCGAAAGCGCTTGGTGCGCCTCCGCGTTGGACGTGCCCCAGGACGGTGATCCGGGTGTCCTCGCCGAGTTCGTCTTCGAGCACCGTCTTCACCTCGCCGGCGGTGATCCGGTTGCCGGCGCGGTCTTGGGCACCTTCGGCGATGACGACGACGCTGTGGCGACGGCCGATGTCTCGTCCCGCCTTGAGGTCCCGGCACATCTGCTGCCGCCAGTCCTCGTCCGGTGGCTGCTCGGGGATGAGAACCCAACTGGCCGCGGTGGCCAGCGACGACATCAGGGCGAGGTAGCCGCAGTTTCGTCCCATCACCTCGACGACGAATGTGCGTTGGTGGCTGGCCGCGGTGCTCTGCAGGGCGTCCAACGCCTCGACGATGCGGTGCAGTGCCGTATCGGCGCCGATGGTCATGTCGGTGCCGGACATGTCGTTGTCGATGGAGCCGACCAGCCCGACGAGTCGCAGGAACGGGTGTGCGTCGGCGATCTCCGACGAGACAGCCCCGCTGTCGACCAATTCGGCGAGCAACCCCGCCCACTCCAGGCGGAACAGATTGGCTCCGGCGAGACTGCCGTCGCCGCCGATCACCACGAGCGAATCGATGCCGTGCGCGACCATGTTGTGGGCGGCTCTCAGGCGGCCCTCGCGGGTTCTGAACTCCTTCGATCGGGCGGTGCCGATGACGGTGCCGCCCTGGTGCAGGATCCCGTCGGCGTCAACCGGTTCCATGCGCCGGATGAGATCACCGCCCGTGACGAGGCCGTGGTACCCCTCGTGGACGGCATACACGTCGATGCCGTGGTGTGCGGCGGTGCGGACCACCCCGCGCACGGCCGCGTTCATGCCGGACGCGTCACCGCCGCTGGTGAGCACAGCGATACTCGACAGAGCAGACTGGGCTTCAGACATGTCACCGGCTCCCGTGCCTTGCGGATCTCCTAGTCAGGACATCACAGGACACCGAAGTACCGCACGCAATTGGCTCGGACCTGACGGCCGCGCTCTGAACGCGATCGAAACCCATTCGAAAGCGTGTGCGCGGCCGGGGGAGGGGAAGCAGCTCAGATCCGGCCTCATGTCGGTTCCGGTTCGGGCGGGCGCACGCCTGCGCGGGGCGGATGGTGAAGCCACGATAGTCGTCGGCGCTGAGCTCGCGGCGCCATGGTCGTGCATCACCGGCGGTGGGCGAGCAAATGAAGGCCGGGGAACCGGTGGACGGCGTCTGGGCGGTTGATGATCCGCCATTCTTCGTTGAAGCCGGCGGTGGCAAGCGCCCGGCTGAGTTCGTCGGGGTGCCAACGCCAAGCAGGTGCCACCGCGTGATCGAATGGCGTTGCTGGGCCGGGCATATCGGATGATTGAGACGCGATCAGTATCGGGCTGTCGGGACGAAGCAAGTCTGCCCAGCGCTCGAAGATCTCGATTATTTGGTCTGGCGGGATGTGGATCAGGCTGAAGCGGGCGATGATCGCCGCTATGGGCTCGGTTACATCGGTGAGAGTCGCGTCTGTGTCGATGAACTGAAGATCGGGGTATGTGCTGCGGGCGATGGCCAGCATCGCCGGGCTCGGGTCGCATCCAATCGCATAGATTCCACGCTGGGTGAGGTCGGCGGTCACGTGGCCAAGGCCGCAACCCACGTCGACGACGCCACCTTCGCTGCGGATCCGTTCAACGAATGCAGCGACTGCGTGCCGCTCGATGGGCGTTTGGTAGGCGCTGGGAAACATTGCGGCATAACGTTCGGCGAGCACGTCGTATCCGGGTTGGGTCACGTCCTCACCATCGCCGAGCCGGCGTTACTTCACGTATTTCGAGCACGTCGTACCGGCCTCCTCAGCGGCTTCTCCGGTGACTTTGTCACTGTAGCCATGCATCTCGGCGACGAGGGGAGCGGACCTCGCGTCTCGTCGCCGACCTGCCCGCAGGAGGTCAGCGCGTGCTCCAACCCGCCGACGGATACCTACATACCCTCGTGTTGGGGGTCGACGTGTACGCAAACGGCGAACCCGCCGGGTCACTGCCCGGGGTTCGCTAGGCCATGACGGTTGCTACAGCAGACCCACGGGCCGGCAGACATTGGACAAAGCGTTCCAGTACTGGCCGGGAGCACAGTTTTCCGCCGGACGCGGCGTCTGACAAGTGTTTGTGATCGGATCCCAGAACTGGCCGTTTACACAGTTCAGCGGTTGAGCCGAACTGATCCCAGCGGCAAACAGCGACACGGCAGCGAGGGGAGCGGCAGTGAGAAGGACGGCGGTTGCGCGGAGGGGATGGTTTCTCATGAGGTGATCTTGCCTGACGGCCCGGTTACCCAAACCCGCTTGGATTGTTTTTCTTTCGAGGGGCCTCTTGCCGCGGGGGCGACGGCTACTGTAACTGCTCGGGCGTGAAGGTGGCGTCGATACCGCCCACGGTCATCGTCACCTGTCCTTCCATCACCATGACCTGCGCAGAGACGCGTCGATCGACAGTCTGGGCCAGTCGTTGCACCGGTGCGTGCGGTATCTGCGTCACAGACAGGTTCTGCAGTCCCGCCACTTTGGGTCCCACAGTGCGCCACCAGGTGGCCACGCCGGCGGCGAAGGGGAACAGCAGTACCTGGTCGGCCCGGCTGGCCGCCTTGCCGAGGACCCGTTCATCGGGCTGGCCAACGACGATCCATTCGAGGATTCGGCCGGTGTAGTCCGCGAGGCTCAAGTCCGGTACGCCGGGCGTGGAGAGTCCCGGCCCGAACGCCAACTCGCCGTCGACGTCGCTGAGCCGGTGTGCGCGCAACCCAAACGCCAACAAGCGCACCACCATCCGCTCATCGGTCTCACTTGGATGACGGGCCACGGTCAGTGCGTGATCGGCGTAGTAACCGTGATCGACGTCAGAGACACCGAGTTCGACCTTGAACACTGTCGCAGAAAGGGCCACGTCATAGTGTCCACCCTGGTGAAGATCCGCGAGTGCTCAGGCCCCTTCGGGATGTAATTGGTTGAGGGGTCGAACCCGATCGAACGTTCACGCGCGAGTCGGTCGACTGACTGCGGAACAAGTCGTCGAGGTCGAGCGAGCGATGATGGCATTTCTCGGCCTTGCCCGGTAATGGAAAATCGTTCGGCAGCAGCGCAGGCGGGTGATATCCACCGGGTGCGAGGCTAGTCCTACTGGGCAACCCTGCATATTCCTCCGGTGCAGAAGCGGCGCACGCCAAGTACGCCGCATCGGTGTCTCACCGGTGATACACTGTGGAACGTGGATGCAGTCACGGTGCGCGAACTGCGCAACAGTGGAGGAGACGTTCTGCGCCGTGTCGAGCGTGGCGAGCGCATCGTCATTACTCGGGACGGGACACCTGTTGCTGAGCTACGGCCGCTGCCTCGTTCGAGCGCAAGGCCTGCGGAACTGATTCGTCGCCGCAAGAATCTTCCGCCGGTGAACCCGGATGCCCTCCGGCGCGACATCGACAACCTCATCGACCCGTCGCTGTGACGCAAACCCAGAGCCGGGGGATGCTGGATACCTCCACGGTGATCCTCTTGGGTCAGCTGTCTGACCCAGCCGAACTTCCCGACGAATCGGTGATCAGCGCGATCACGCTGGCCGAGCTGTCCGTAGGTCCACACGTCGCCAACGACGATGTAGAGCGCAGTGCCCGGCAGCAGCACCTACAGCAGGCCGAGGCGGACTTCGACGTCCTCCCGTTCGATGGAGATTGCGCCCGGGCGTTTGGAGCCGTAGCGGCGGCGCTACGCGCGTCGGGTCGCAAGCCGGCTGCGCGCGCCTACGACGCACTCATCGCGGCCAGTGCAATCGCACATGGAGTGCCGCTCTACACGTGCAACCCCGCCGACTTCACAGGAATCCTGCGACTGGAACTACGGTCAGTCACACACCCGCATCACCGATAGGGGTAACGCGGAAAAGTGTTGAGAGGCAACGTAGTATGCCGTGCATTAGTTGACATAATGTCGCTTATCGGTAGTCCGAATGCCGAGTTACATCAGACGCAAGGACTCGCACCCTGGGTGCGACCGCGGCATTGCCGCAGCTGATAGCCGGTCGTCACCCCGCCGCCGCCGCCCGCGTGGGTCGTATCGCCTGTCGACAGCCGAGCTCTTCCAGGAACCGCCGACAACTCGTCGGCGAGATCAAAGTACGTCTTTCACCACCTGATGAGTGGATTCTCCGTCAGGTGACGAGATGCAGGCGGTGCTGCTCCGCTTCGGCCCTCCTGTAGATTCCGAAGTGTCCACTCTCCGACCCGTCGACAAGGGCGTCGAACCGTCACAGTGACGTATTGCCCCTGCATCGCTGAGCCGTGACCATTCACGGTGCGGCGTCGAATCCGCCGCCGCGAGCTGTCGTCACTGCGGCGGGCACGGCATGCCCGGCGTTCGCGCTGATGCCCTCGTGCCTGATGGGCCATGTCGAAGAGGGTGCGCGACCCTATACTGCACGGGTGAAGTATTTGCTTACAATGCAGCAGTCCGTTGGCAGATAAGCCCGGACGCAACCGCGCGCCGTACTCGAATCCGCAGCCGCGCCTCTCGGCCGAGCAGCGCCGAGAACAAATCATCAAAGCTGCGCGCCGAGTATTCGAGCAGACGGGCTACGAGGGTGCCCGCACACGCGATCTGGCAGCCGCAGCCGGCGTGAACGAGGCGCTGCTGTACCGACATTTCGGGTCCAAGGAGGAATTGTTCGACGCCTCGGTGGCGACACCACTCGAGGACGCCGTCGCCAAAGTCGTTGAATCCTCGGGATCCCCGCCCGAGGAGTTCGATGCCATGGGTACCGTGATGTACGACCGCACCTATCAGTTCGTCTATGACCTACTGGGGGTCATGGACGAAATCGGTCCGCTGCTCGGGGTAACGCTATTCGGTCAGGCCGACCGCGCAGCCCGATACTTCCGCGATCGCATCGACCCGTCATTGGACCAGATTCAGCGGGTCGTCGAGGCGAACCTTTCAGCCTGGCAGCACAAGGACTTCGACATCGGCCTGATGGTGCGCTTGACGGTCGGCATGACGTGGTTCCTCAGCACTGCTGACCGACTGTGTGAGCGTAAACGCGAGAAGCCCGAGACCGCAGCCGCGATCACCTCGATGCTCCTGTACGGCGTGGGGCAAGCACCGTCGTGACGACACACCGCGACTCGCGGTTTCCCTTCCACGCCTGCACAAGCAGTACGCGGACCGGGAGTCGCATGGCGATGGCTTCGATGATCGCTTACTGGTATCCGGCGCGATGTCGCCTGACGCGTCCTGAGCAATGCAGCAAGCACTCCGGTCGTGCTGGGCCATAACTCGCCTTCGCTTGAATCGCAGACGTTCCTGCCGAACGGGCGGCTCCCACACCGGCGGTCAGGCCTCACGCAAGGGGCCGCCATCGAGCTCCCCCATCGAGATTTGCGCCAGATTCACTTCTCCACTGCGATGTGCGCGACTGCTACTTACTTTCCCCCATCGCCCGTCTTCGTCCCAGCAAATTCCCAGCTGTGGGCTTCCTCGCCTCCGATAACCTCATAGGACGCGACGTCAAATTGACGGAGCCGCCGAGTCAGCGAGTACATTGTCCCCGGCCAGGCCAGCGACACTCGTCGATTTCCGTCGGCGAGGTAGTAACTGTTGCACCCGCCGCGGAGCATGGTGGATTTAGCCAGCGTCTTGTCTGTTTCGGCAACGAATTTTGCCTGAGCCTGCGCGGTCACATCGAGCGCGGCAGCACGGACCCGGTTGGCTGCCCGAATGGCGCCGACCACATAGTGGCTCTGCGCCTCGGCCATGGTGAACCCGGACAGCGTGCCGACATTGGGCCCGAACATCATGAACGCATTCGGAAACCCGTTGATGGTAGTGCCCATGTGCGCCTTGGGATCACCCTTCCACACCTCAGCGAGCGTTTCTCCCGACCGGCCGCGGACACGTTCGGCGATTGGATGGTGCTGCATGGTGTGGAACCCGGTCCCGTAAATGATGGTGTCAGCAGGGATTTCGCGCCCATCCGCGGTGATCACCGAACGCTCACGCACCTCGACCGCCGGTGAGGTCACCAACTCGATGTTGGGTTGCGCCAGCGCCGGATAATAGTCATTCGAGAAGCCGAGACGCTTGCACGCCACCGCGTACCTCGGGGTCAGCGCCTTACGCATCGCAGCGTCTTTGATGCGCCAACGGATGTGCAACCGGCCCAACACGCTAACCGCTCGGGCGAACCGCGGCGACCGCAGCGCGGCCGTGGTGAAGGCATCCAGAAACAGCCAGGTGCCGAACCGAATCAGCCTCATCAAGACAGGGAAGCGCGCCAGGGCCCGCTTCGACCGCTCGCTGATATCCCAGTCAGGCTTCGGGAAAACCCAAGCCGGCGTGCGCTGCAGCAGCGTGAGCTTCTTGACCTGCGACTGCACCGCCGGGACGAACTGGATTGCCGACGCGCCGGTACCAATCGCCACGACCTCGCGGCCGGTGAGATCGACATCGACGGGCCAGCGCGACGAATGAAACGCCTGGCCCTCGAACGTATCCCGACCCGGCAGATCGGGGACATTCGGCTCGTGCAGAGGTCCCGGAGCGATCACGAAAAATCGCGTCCGGTAGGCGCCACGGTTGGTTTCGACATGCCAGCGTCGGTCGTCGCTGTCCCACCGCGCGTCGAGCACCTCCGTGTTCAGGCGCACCTTGTTCCGCACCCCGAAGTCATCGACGACCTTGCCGATGTACTGCTCAAGCTCGGCCCGAGTTCCGTAGACGCGCGACCAATTCGGGTTGAGCGCGTAGGAGAAGCAGTAGACATGAGAAGGAATGTCGACCGCGCAACCCGGATACGTGTTGAAATGCCAGGTACCCCCGACACTTTCGGCGCGTTCAACGATGACGAAATCGTCGACGCCGGCCTGCAGGAGCCCGATCCCTGCCGCCACACCGCACACGCCGGCTCCGAGTATCAGAACCTCGACTTCGTGAGCGTCCACGCCTGACCCTGCACTCGCCACTCAACACCCCTGCACTGCTAGCGCCTGTGATCCAGATAACATAAGCTAGCAAGCACTTACTTCAGATGGGTGGGTTTGGTGAGGGCGCCGTCGATGGTCTTTCGAGTTGGGCTACGCGCACTACGCCCGATATTCACCTCGAACAAAGTGACCATGAACGGTAAACGACGCATCGTCGACCTGATTGCCGGCGCGTCAAAAATTCCCGCCCGGGTGACCGCGGAAGCCGACTCAATTGCGGGTGTACCTGTCCAACGCCTCACCCCGACGAACGCGAGCCCAGACGTAGCAGTGCTGTTCCTCCACGGCGGTGGGTACGCGTCGGGCAACGCAACCGGCTATCGCGGCTTCGGCGGAGCATTGGCCAACGCAGCCGGTGCGCAAGTAATCGTCGCGGACTACCGACTCGCACCCGAACACCCGTATCCAGCAGCACTGGACGACGCGATGAACGTCTACAGCGCACTCCATGAGCAGGTACCGACGCTCGCCGTAGCCGGTGATTCAGCCGGTGGCGGGCTGACACTTGCTCTGGCACAGCTGATTCGAGACACCGAATTGCCGATGCCGGTGGCGCTTGGGTTGATCTGTCCGTGGCTGGATCTCGCCGCCGACCAGAACCGCACGCGGTTGGCGGGGAACGATCCGCTCATCATCCCGCCTCTGATGACGGAATGGTGCGCGTTCTACGCGGGGGAAAACGATGCGCACGATCCCCGCATCTCACCCATCCACGGCGACCTGACATCGCTGCCGCCGATCGTCATGCACTCGGCCGGTGACGACCCACTCGCGGTCGATGCGGACAAACTCGAATGCGCGATCGCAGCGCAATCGAGCGGCCTCCTGATCCATCGCCGGTACACCAACCGCTGGCACGATTTTCACCTGCAAACCGGATTCCTCGCCGACGCCGATCACGCTGTGGAGCTGTTCGGCAGGCAACTTGCCGAAATCATCTCAGCCGCAGAGCCCGAGATCGCGGAGCTGGGACGAGCGGGACGACACCTCCGGCACTAATACGCGGTCGCTGTCGATCGGAATTGTTCCAGAGATGAATCTGGTCGCGTACGTGACACAGATCGCACACCCGCGTGACCGAAACACCCGACCTAGCACCCACAAACGACGCCGTTTGGTCTACATTGGCTCGAGCAGACATTTCAGCAACGCTTCGCACCGTCCGCGATCGACGGTAGGTCAAACCGCAGTAGCGTGACATCGCACCGCGAAACGCCCGCTCTTGTCCTTTATCATGCTGTGTTGCAACGCATTTAATATCTGCGGTCGCGGACATCACTTATACGCACCCGATGCGCAGTGTCCGAGCCAAACAATTTTGCGGACGCGTCGGCAAAGAAGATAGCCCTTGTATCAAAGGTTTCTCTTAGCTAGTCTCTCGACGGCCGTAAGGCCTGATTCCGCTTCACTGACACAGGAGAACCATGGCGTTAGCGCTCTCTGCTCACCCCGAGCACCATTCGACTTCGGAGCGGTCGAGTGCCCAACCGCTGCACAAGCGCGCGATGCTGGCCGGCGTCGCCGTTATCGGCGCGTCCGTGCTCACCGTCACCCCGGTGGCGCCGGCCCCGGCCGCGCTGACCGCCGCCGCTCAGGCGCTCGACGTCCAAATGGCCGCTTCCACAAACCCATTCGTCACCTGGCGGGACACGATCGAGGTTGCCTCGCAGAACATCGCCTACGGACTCAACGAAGTCGCGACGAAGTACCCGATCTGGCTGGGCGACGTGCTGCGTGGCTCCCCAACGCTGTTCCGCGAGATCGGTGGCGTCTTCGGGAACAACGCCGGCTGGCAAGCACTGGTCGCCGATCTGCCCGAGTACGGCGAGCGCATTCGCACAGCCATTCAGACCAGCATCGAGGACAGCGAGGGCCAGTTCGACGGCTTGGGCGAGATGGTCCAAGATGTCTTCGGCTATCTGGGGCAAGCCCAGTTCAACAACGCCTTCGCCACAGTCAACGAGTACTTCCTGTGGAGTCTGGGCGCCGGCGCATGGCCCTTGTTCGACGTCTTCTACATGCCTGGCCAGATCGCCGAAACCCTTGGCGCAGACAAGCTTGCGAACGTCTTCGACGTCCTGCTGACCGACAACGCACTCGGCCACTACACCGAGTCGCTACTCGGTCCCGTCGTGACCGCGGCCTTCCAGTTCACCGAGGTGCTGGACGACATCGCTGTCGCCATCAAGGCAGGTGACTGGACGACGGCCCTCAACGAGACCGTCAACATGCCCGGCAAGGTCACCAACGCGTTGCTCAACGGCTACACACCACGATTGGCCATCGAAGACGGAAAGCCGTGGCCGTGGGTGGGTCTGCTCACTCCCAAGGGCGCTTTCGAGACCTTCTTCATCAACCTGCCTCGGGACATCGCCTGGGCGTTGAAGGTCTCGCGCGAAGAGTTCCTCGAAGCCAAGAACCCGACCGCCGCGTCGTCGGACGTGTCGTCGACCGATCTGGCCGCAGAGGACCGCCTGGTGGCTGTCGAGGTCGGTTTGCGTGGCGAGGAACGGAAACTGAGCGAGACGACGCCTGCGGTCAACCGCAGCGACGACGACGCCGAGTCGACGAAGGGGCCCGAGTCTCCGGAGACGCCGGCCACCACCCCGGAACCGGCCGACTCCGAGGAGACGACCGACGAGACCACAGAACCGTCGGAGAAGCCTGCTGAGAGCTCGGAGGAGGCCGAGACTCCCGGAAAGGTCGAGGCACCTGCCGAGCCTGAGGCGCCGAGCGAAACCGAAGAGCCCGCCGACACCGAAGAGCCCGGCGACACGGAAGCGCCGAGCGACGCCGACGACGTCGACGAGGACGTCGCCGAGGAATCCGAGGCCGACGAAACCGAGGACACTGCATCCGAGAGCGGTTCGTCGGGTAAGTCCGGCAGCAGCTCGTCCTCGGGCGGTTCCGACAATGGTTCGTCGTCGAGGAAGTCCTCGAGCAACGACTGACCGATAGAGCACCGACTGTGGCCCCTTCGACAGAAGGGGCCACAGTTCGTCGGTGCCACAAGGTGGCGATCTGCCGGCCAAATGCGGCCCGGATTCATCCTCTGGCCAGCTTCCGCATCGTCGACAGGGACCATGCGGCCATGGCGCCGCCATCGCAGACGATGTCTGTTCCGGTCAGATAGCCCGCTTCAGGGCCGGCGCAGAATGCCAAGAGCTCGGCAATCTCGTCCGGTCGGCCGAAGCGCCGCAAGGCGCTCAATTGCGCGAGCGCACCGGCACCTGTTCCGTCTTCGAGTTGGCCCATTTCAGTGTCGAAAGAGCCCGGCGAAATGGACAGCACGCGAGCGCCTTTGGCGCCGAACTGAGCCGCCATCGCCTTGCTGTACCAAATCACGAAGTTCTTGCTGAGCACGTATGCGATCTGCGAGCGCCGTGCCGCGGGAACGAGATCGCACACTGCAAGCAGGCCGCCCCGCAATCGGTGGGCGTCGTGACGGCCTCTCTTGTAGCGGCCCACTGGCATCAAGACGCGTGGGAGTTGGTGTCCGGCAACCGAGGCGACGTTGACGAGTACCATGCCTTCGGTCGCGACGGCAAGAAATGCCTGCGTGATCATCTGTGTACCCACGGCATTGACCCGGACGATACTTTCTGGTGACCCCATGCTGGGGCTCAGACCGGCAGTGTGAATGATCGAGCGGACATTGCCCCACTCGGTGGCCGTGCGGACAAGCCCACGCACGGACTCGGCGTCTGTGATGTCGCAAATGGCCGCCCTGCAATCGACGCCGGACTCGACGAGACTGAGTCGCGCTGTTTCCAACCGTTGTTCGTTGACGTCACTGATCAGCACAGCCGTGCGTCGGCCTAGGACTCGCGCGGTCGCCAGACCCATACCACCGGCGCCGCCGGTCACCACCGCCACCTCGGGCGCCCTGAGACCCTGCTCATTCACCATGAAGGCATAATACGAGAAAAATCGTCTCGTATTTTCCCTGGCGCATGCGGCACGCGCGTCGCCTCTAAGCTGACGCCATGAGCGACTCGCGCCGTGGCCGTCCGCGCAGTCGCGTTGTGCACCAGTCGATTCTCGAAGCCACGCGGGAGCTACTGACAGAGGATGGCTACACCGCCATCACCATCGACCGCGTCGCAGAGCGGGCCGGCGTGGGTAAACAAACCGTCTACAGACGGTGGTCGTCGAAATCACCGCTGGTCGCCGAAGCGGTGTCGGAAGTCTTCGGCAGAGGCACTGCCATGCTGTTGCCCGACACCGGAGACGTGGCGGCCGACCTCCGGACATTCATGCAGGACCTGGCCAAGTTCATCGCCACCCCCCGCAATGTTGCGGTTCTGCGCGCACTCGCGGCCGCGGCCGCCGACAGTCCACAAGACGGCGCGTCCCTCTATCGAGAGTTGACGGCTCCTCAGCACGACGCCGTCGTTCAGCGACTGCGGGAAGGCGTTCGGTGCGGACAGCTGTCAAACGACATCGACACCGAAAGCGTGGCCGACGCGCTTGTCGGCGCCTTCCTGTATCGCATCCTGTCCCGCCCGGCGGACGCCGACACGTCCTACGACGTATTCGATGGATTGGTCCACGCGATGCTGGCCGGTATCGAAGCCAAGCCGGAATCCGGCTGACAGAAGCGCCGGGACGATCAGCGCCGGCGAGCGGAGTTGCGACGTGGCCGCACACCGGGTTCGTCGGCGGGAGAGCCGAATAACTGCTCGTAGATCTGTGGCCGCACCGCGGCCGCTTCCGGCAGCAGGGGCCCGATCGCCCAGTCGTGGATCTGGCCCCTGCGGAGAACGAAACTGAACGGCGCGTCGTCCGAGGCGGCCCGGTCTCGAAGGACCAAAACATCCGGTGACAACACGTCCAGCGAACCCGCGTAGACCGCCGTCGGTGGTAACCCCGCCAGTGAACCGTACAACGGACTCACCAATGGGTCGGTGGGATCGAGGCGGCCGGCCCACTTGCGACCGGACTTCTTGAGCGTCACGGGATTCAGAATGGGGTCGTCGACGTCTCGGATCGCGGGATTGGTCATCGAAACATCGAGCCACGGCGACAGCAGGACCATACGGTACGGGGTCGCGGCCGATCGTCGAACCAGCAACTGGGCCGTCGACAGCGCCAGTCCCCCGCCAGCAGAGTCACCGATGACACTGACGTTTCTCGAACCTCGCTCGGCGATGACCGAAGTCAGGAAGTCGGCCACCAGTGGAACGACCTCCGATGCCGTGGCTTCGGGAGCCAGCGGATAGATCGGTACGACGACTGTGGCGTTGGTCCGTCGCGCCATCGTCGCGTAATCCAGCCAGTGGATCAGAGTCGGCTGCACGACGTAGGCACCGCCATGCATGGCGACGACTGCTCTGTCCGAGGGCTCTTTCGGTTGGATAGTCCACACCGGCATTCCGTCGAATTCGTCTCTGCGAACGGTCAATCCGAGCGTGAGAACTCGCGGTGGGCGGTCCGAAGCGATCAACGGCGCGAGTTGGGTGCCGAAGTCGAGTCCTACCAGGTCCGTGACAAAGCGCACGACACGCAGTGCTGCGACCGCTACGACGCTGACCAACGACGGACGCCCGGTGAAGTCCGGCTGATCGATGTCGGATTGGGCAGTGGCGTCGGATACCGCAGAAGAACGCTCTGTTGCGCTCGCCGGTGGCCGCCGATCGGTGGCCGACTCGCGCCGAGTCGTCATCGGGACGGCGACCGGTACCGCCTCACCTCGACGTTCGGTGGAACTGGACGCCGCCACCCCCGGATCGGATGGCGCTGGGACCTTGACGACGCGCGAGCGTCGTACGGGCTGCGCGTCTGCTGCATCGTCCTTGCGCGCCGCTCTGCGGCTGCGCCTCTCCCCTGCGTCTCGTTCGTCGCTCGAGGAGGCCTTCGACGGAACCGAAGCAGGGGCACTGGACCGCGCGTCGTCACGACGCGCCGACGAATCCTGTCCGGACGGATCGGCTGAGGCCGTTCCCGTCGCGGCATATCCGAGAACCCCGCCGATACCCAGGGCGAGAGTCCAGCCGCCGATGCGCCTCGCTGACCCCATGGACGTGTGTATACGCCTGCCTGCACCGCAGCGAAGGATTTCGAGAAAATCTGTCTCGTAAATGGGGCAGACGCGCCGTCGTCACGATCCGAGCAGCACGTCGACATGCAAGGGCGCGCAGAGGTCGATGAGCCACAGCTGATCGGCGCCGGTGGCGAACAGGCGGGCGAAGGTCACATCCTGAACGAACGCATCGGCACACCGATCCCCGAAGAACACGTAGGCCTTCGCGTCGTTGCAGAGCCTCGACATCCATACCAGGCCGTCGAGTCCGGCCTCATGCGCCGCCTGAGCCCAGCTGACGGTGTCGGCATAGGAGGCGGCACTGCTGGCGGTGAGGTCGACGGCAGTGACTTTGAGCTTGCGTAATCCGAGACCGTGCAGAACGCCCACGGTGATCGGCCGGGCCACCTCCAGACGTGCCATCACCGTCCGCGCGTACGCGTCGTACGGGAGGACGCCGCCGTCGACCGGAACGTCGTGCAGCAGGGTTTCGGCCACCGCGGCCTCCTGGGTCTCCGCGGCGTAGAGAACCGGAATCGGGGGCGAACCGAAGAAGGCGAACCGGGTGGGCGACCCGAAACCGGGGTTGAAGGTCGTCGCCGAACGGCCTTTGGCCGCGGTGAAGACGCGATAGAGCCGGGTGCCGGCGTCGAGTGTGGCGGTGCGTGGGTTGAAGGGCGTCGGCGGGGCGGGCGTCACCACTGCACAGACCAGGCCCGACGGGCCGCGTCGACGACGCGGTCGGGCTGGCCGGCGAGCAGGTCGACCGGACGGAGCTCATCGAGATAGGTGGTGGGTGCGCACAACCACTGCACCACACTGCTTTCCGACCATTCCGCTTCGTCGGCGAGTTGGCGAAGAGTCCGGATCGCCGGAAGCGGTCGGCCGTCGGAGCCGAATTGGAACCCGGGAAAGAGTGTCTGGTGACCGCGCGTGATCGCCAGTAACGCGCCGTCCCGGCGGGTGGCGGCGGCCAGGTTGCGCGGCGCAGTCGACTTCGAGCCCATACGCCTGCCGACCTCAGTGCTGGTGAGCAGCCCGAACTCGGCGTCGATGCGGTCGTACAGGTTCCGCTCGGCCTGGACCGCCCGTGCCACCGACGGTTCGGCGTAGACCTTGACCGAATCCAGCGCCTCCCCCAGCGCGGCCGCACTCTCCTGAATGCGGTGCGCGACGTCAACCAGGTGGCTGTGTGCAGCGGTCATGACTCACCTCGATCATGCGGAACATGCACCACGAGCATACTGCATGTTGCGCATGCGGTCATCAGGGCTCGCGTGGCACGGCGGTAGGCGGCGTCGGCGGCCCGCTCCGCGATACCTGTCATCTGACAGAAACATTCGCGATCCACTGTTAACCGTCGCGCAGCGATCGGTTACGTCACGGCAACCATCACCGGTGCCGAAAGCCGAAAACTGTCACTCGACAGAAACGCCCACCACGGGAGAGTCAGTGACCAGTACCGCCACCATGTCCGCGACGGCCACCACCGCCGGCGCGCGAGACCACGCCCGCGCGCAACACGGCCGCACCGCCGAGTTCATGCGCCACGTCCCGCCGTCCACCTCGCCGACGACCCCCGAGGGCGTCTCCGCCGAGAACTTGGTCTGGTCGGAAACGCTTGCGCCAGGCGGGTATACGACCGCGGTCCTGGCGCGCGGAACTCGTATCCGTCTCACCGATGTCGCCGGAGACGCATGCGCGCACCTGCTGTTGCACCGCGCGGACGCACCGCACGAACGTCTGAACGTCGCCGACACCGTCAAGGTGCCGTGGCAGGCCTACCTCGGCGCCGGCCACCCGTTGCTCAGCGGCTTCGGCCGGGTGCTGGCCACCATCGTCTCCGACACGTCCGGAAAGCATGACGCACTCACGGGAACCACGACGTGCGCAGGCAATCTGGAGCGCTACGGCGCTGCCGCACCGGAGTCCGACTCCCCCGCCGGCCGCGAATTGTTCACGCTGGCCGCCCTCAAGCACGGCCTCGACAGCCGCGATCTGCCTCCGTCGATCTCGTTCTTCAAAGGCGTGCGCGTCACCGCCGACGGCACCTTCGAATGGCTGGGTCCTGCCGAACCGGGCGCCGCCGTAGACCTGCTGCTCCATGTCGACGCAATCGTCCTGCTCGCCAACACCACACACCCCCTCGACCCGCGACCGACATTCACGTGTTCGCCGCTGCTGATGCACGCGTGGCCCGCCGAGGCCGACCTGGACCGGCTGACCGCCGGGGAGCTCGTCGGTCCGTTGGGACCCGAGCACCGTCAAGCCATCGCCAACACCGACGCCGACCTGGCCGCGAGAGGACAACTGTGAGCACCGCCATCGCTGAACCACTGGTCACCGGAACGGTCATCCTGGACGAACACGTCGCCGCCCGGGCCGCGTGGTCGGCAGTCGTCGCCGCCGGCGACGTGCTGACCATCGTCGACCTCGCCGGCAACCAGGCCGTCGACTGCCTGCTCTACTCGGCCGCCGACACCCGGGTCCGCTACAGCGCGCCTGAGACCATCCGCCGGCAAGGCCGCATCACTCTGACCACCGGATCGGCGCTGCGCGCCGACACCGGAGAAGCATTGATGACCGTCGTCGCCGACGAGGTCGGCGCGCACGACACCCTCGGTGGTGCCTGCTCGAAGGAGTCGAACACGCTGCGCTACGGCCAGCACACCCGGGCCCAGCACGGCTGCATGGAGAACTTCCTGCGCGAGGGATCCCGCTGGGGCCTCGGTGCCCGCGACCTGGCCAGCAACATCAACTGGTTCATGAACGTGCCGGTCGACCCCGACGGTGCGCTGGGCATCGTCGACGGGTTGTCGGGCCCGGGTAAACGGGTGGCGCTGCGCGCCGAGATCGACACGTTGGTGCTGGTGTCCAACTGTCCGCAGATCAACAACCCCTGCAACGCTTTTGACCCGACGGCCGTCCGCATGATCGTGACACGGCCCGAGGTCGGCGCATGACGAACACCATCCTGGTCGCCAATCGCGGCGAGATCGCCGTGCGCCTGATCCGCGCCGCACGCGAACTCGATATGCGCACCGTCGCGGTGTTCTCCGACGCCGACCGCGGCGCACCGCATGTCCACCTCGCCGACGACGCCGTGCGGATCGGCCCCGCCGCACCGCGCGACAGCTATCTACGCATCGATGCGCTGCTTTCCGCGGCAGCCCACACCGGAGCGACTGTGATCCATCCGGGCTACGGATTCCTCTCCGAGGACGCTGAATTCGCAGCAGCGGTGGAGTCGGCCGGCATCACGTTCGCCGGTCCGACGCCAGAGCAGTTGCGCTGCTTCGGCACCAAACACACCGCTCGCAACGCAGCCCGCACGGCCGGTGTGCCGATCTTCCCCGGCTCCGATCTGCTCGACGGTGTCGATGAGGCGGTCTCCTGCGCCGAGGCCATCGGCTATCCGGTGATGCTCAAGGCCACCGGCGGGGGTGGTGGGATCGGCATGCAGGTCTGCCGCACCGCCGACGATCTCCGCGCGGCCTACCAGCGCGTGGTGGCCCAGGCCGAACGCAGCTTCGGCTCCGCCGGAGTCTTCCTCGAGCGCTACGTCGACAACGCCCGCCACGTCGAGGTGCAGATCTTCGGTGACGGCACCGGAAACGTGCTCAGCCTCGGCGATCGTGACTGCTCGCTGCAACGGCGCCACCAGAAGGTCCTCGAAGAGGCGCCTGCGCCAACGCTTCCCGACGATGTCCGCGAACAACTGCATTCCTCATCCCGCGCGCTGGCCGCCTCGGTCGGCTACCGGTCGGCCGGCACCGTCGAGTTCATCTACGATCCGGTGCGCCGCGAAGCGTCCTTCCTCGAGGTCAACGCCCGCCTGCAGGTCGAACACCCCGTCACCGAAGCCGTCACCGGCGTCGACCTGGCCGGCTGGATGCTGCGGCTGGCCACCGGGGACGCGTCCATGCTCGACGACTACCCGGCCGGCACCGTCCCCATGTCGGGGCATGCGGTCGAGGCCCGCGTCTACGCCGAAGACCCGTCCCGGGACTACCGGCCCAGTACCGGCACGCTGACGTCGGTCCGCTTCCCGTCCGATGTCCGGGTGGACACCTGGGTTGCCGACGGCACCGAGGTCACCGCGTCGTACGACCCGCTGCTGGCGAAGATCGTCACCGCCGGCACCGACCGCGCGGACGCGTGGGACCGCCTGCGTGACGCCTTGGCGCAGACCGAGATCCACGGCATCGAGGTCAACACCGGATTACTCTGCGCAGCAACCGAGCACGACGATGTCCGCGCTGCCCGGCACAGCACCGCCACGTTGGCCGGCATCAGCGATCCCCGCCCGCGGATCACCGTCGAACGACCCGGTCTGATGACCACGGTGCAGGACGTGCCCGGCCGCGTCGGACTGTGGCAGGTCGGCGTGCCACCGAGTGGGCCGATGGACGATCTGTCCTTCCGGCTCGGCAACCGCGCACTCGGCAACCCCGAGGACGCTGCCGGCCTCGAGTGCACGGCCTCCGGTCCGGCGCTGCGCATGACGCACCCGACGACGGTGTGCGTCACCGGCGCCGAATGCCTGGTCACCGTCGACGGCGTGCCGGTGCCGATGTGGGAGCCCGTCGAGGTGCCCGCCGGCGCCGTCCTCGACGTCGGCGACGCCGCCGCAGGCCTGCGGACCTACATCCTCTTCGCCGGCGGCCTCGACGTGCCGCTCTACCTCGGCAGCGCGTCCACGTTCACCCTCGGCCGCTTCGGCGGACACGGCGGTCGCGAGCTGGTCGTCGGTGATGTGTTGCGCGCCAAGTTCGCAGCGTCGAACACCACAACCCGACCCGGTGCGGGGGCGATACCGCCCGAGGTGCGACCCGCACTGCCCGGCGAGTGGGAGCTCGCGGTCACGGAGGGCCCGCACGGCGCGCCGGAGTTCTTCACCCGCGCGGACATGGAGACGCTGTTCGAGGCCCGCTACCGGGTGCACTTCAACTCCGCGCGCACCGGCGTCCGTCTGGAAGGCCCGAAACCCGAGTGGGCGCGCCCCGACGGCGGTGAAGCCGGTCTGCACCCCTCGAACATCCACGACAATGCCTACAGCGTCGGCGCTTTGGACTTCACCGGCGACACCCCGATCCTGCTCGGCCCGGACGGCCCGAGTCTCGGTGGATTCGTGTGCCCGGTCACCGTGATCGCCGCGCAACGCTGGAAGCTGGGTCAGCTGCGACCCGGCGACACCGTGCGGTTCGTGCCGGTACGCAGCGCTGACGCGCCGTCGCGCCGCGACCTCGGCCTCATCCGTGGAGCCGCCAGCGTGCACGTGGCCCGGTCCGGTGACGGAGACGACGGTGTCCTCGCGCGGCGTGCGGGTGTCGACGGCGCCCCGGACGTCACCTACCGGCGCAGCGGCGACGACAACGTGCTCGTCGAATACGGCGACATCGTGCTCGATCTCGCGCTGCGCGCGCGGGTACACGCGCTGCACACCCGCCTCGACGGGGCAGCGCCGGGGATCCTCGACCTCACCCCTGGGATCCGTTCCCTGCAGGTGCACGTCGACCCCGACGTGCTGCCGATCCCCCGGCTGCTGGGCCTGCTTTCCGACATCGAGGACGAGCTGCCGGCCTCCTCGGAGCTGGTCGTGCCGAGCCGGCTCGTGCGGCTCCCACTGAGCTGGGACGACCCGGCCACCCGCGAGGCGATCGCCCGCTACACCTCCGGCGTGCGCGACGACGCGCCGTGGTGTCCGTCGAACATCGAATTCATCCGGCGCATCAACGGATTGACGAGCGAAGACGACGTACGCGACACCGTGTTCGGTGCGCAGTATCTGACCCTGGGTCTCGGCGACGTCTACCTCGGGGCTCCGGTGGCCACCCCGCTGGACCCGCGCCACCGGCTGGTCACCACCAAGTACAACCCCGCCCGCACGTGGACGGCCGAGAACTCCGTCGGCATCGGCGGCGCCTACCTGTGCATCTACGGCATGGAAGGACCCGGCGGCTACCAGTTCGTCGGCCGCACCACCCAGGTGTGGAGCCGCTACCGTCACACACCGCCGTTCGAACCCGGAAGTCCCTGGCTGTTGCGCTTTTTCGACCGCATCTCGTGGTGCCCGGTGTCGGCCGAGGAGCTGTTGGAGATGCGTGCGGACATCGCGGCCGGCCGCGGTTCGCTCGACATCACCGACGGCACCTTCTCGCTGGCCGAGCACGAGCAGTTCCTGGCGGACAACGCCGAGGACATCGCCGCGTTCCGGGCCCGGCAGAGCGCCGCGTTCTCCGAAGAACGCGCCGCGTGGGCCGCGGCCGGCGAGTTCGACCGGGCCGAGCGGGCCGCGTCGAACGCCGTGGCCAACACCGACGACCTGGTCCTCGACGAGGGCGACCAGCGCGTCGACGCGCCGTTCGCGTCGAGCGTGTGGAAGGTCGATGTCTCCGTGGGCGATCAGGTCGTGGCCGGCCAGCCGTTGCTGGCGCTGGAGGCGATGAAGATGGAAACGGTGCTGCGAGCACCGTCCGACGGGGTGGTGACCCAGATCCTCGTCTCGGCCGGCCATCAGGTCGACCCCGGGACGCCACTGGTGGTCGTCGGAGACCGCTCATGAGCGCCGTCGAGCGGGTGCGCTCGGCGTACGCACGCATCGACGAGGTCGACCGCCCCGAAATCTGGATCACCCTGCGGCCCTTGACCGATGTGCTGGCCGATGCCCAGGCCGTCGATGCCGCCGTCGCCTCCGGACAGCAGCTGCCGCTGGCGGGACTGCTGGCCGCGGTGAAGAACAACATCGACGTGGCCGGGATCCCGACCACCGCCGCCTGCCCCACCTACGCATCCGGCCCCGCGGCCACCGACGCGCCCGTGGTCGCGCGGCTGCGTGCGGCCGGTGCGGTGATCGTCGGTGCCACCAACCTCGACCAGTTCGCCACCGGGTTGGTCGGCACTCGCAGCCCGCACGGTGCGGTGCGGGATGCACGCCGACCCGACCGCATCTCCGGTGGTTCGAGTTCGGGCTCGGCGGTCGCGGTGGCACTGGAGTTGGTCGACATCGCGCTGGGCACCGACACCGCGGGCTCGGGCCGGGTCCCGGCCGCGCTGCAGGGCATCGTCGGCGTCAAACCGACCGTCGGCGTCGTACCGACCGACGGAGTGGTACCGGCGTGCCGCTCCTACGACTGCGTGACGGTGTTCGCCCGTGATGTCGACACCGCCGACACGGCCATGGGTGTGATCGCCGGCGGGGCACGCCCCTTCCCCGCCGACGCACCCCTGGCCGCACCGGTCGCACCGCGCGTCGCGGTCCCGCGCGATCTGCCCGCCCTCGATCCGCTGTGGGTGCCCGCATTTCACGCCGCGTGCGAACGGCTGCGCGACAACGGAGCCGAACTGGTCGAGATCGACCTGACTCCGTTTCTTTCCGCCGCCCGGCTGCTCTACGACGGCGGGCTGGTCGCCGAACGACACGACGCCGTGGGCGAGTTCATCGACGCGCGTCGCGGCGCCGACGACACACTCGACCCGACCGTGGCGGCGATCATCTCGGCCGCCGGTACCGTGTCCGCCACCGAACTGCTCCGCGACCGTGCTCGCCTTGCCGAGCTCACCGAGGCGGCGATGGCCGAACTCGGCGACTGTGACGCCCTGCTGATCCCGACGACGACCGAGCATCCCCGCATCGCCGACGTGGCGGCCGATCCGGTCGGAGTCAACTCGCGGCTGGGCACCTACACCAATTTCTGCAACCTGATGGATCTGTGTGCGGTCGCCGTACCGTGCGAAACCGTCGCGGACGGCGCACAATTCGGTGTCAGCATCGTGGCACGCGCCGGTGCCGACGCGCTCGCGTTGGACGTGGCGCGAAAGCTCACCGATGCCACCGGCAACCGGCCGCCCGCCGCGCCGTGGCCTGTCCGGGCCGGTCTGGCCACCACGCCGCTGCTCGTCGTCGGTGCGCACCTGCGTGGGCAGCCGTTGGCATGGCAGCTCGAAGCGCGCGGCGCCCGCTGGTGTGGACCGGTTCAGACCGCTCCGCTGTACCGCATGGTCCACCTGGACACCGATCCGCCCAAGCCCGGGCTGGCGCGCGTCGGCGCGGAGACCGGAGTGAGCATCCGCGGCGAGGTGTGGCTGCTGAGCACCGCGATGCTGGGTGATTTTCTGGCCGCGCTGCCGGCACCGATGTCGTTGGGCCGGGTCACGCTGGCCGACGGCAGCGAGGTCGTCGGGTTCGGTTGCGCACTGGACGCGTGGACCGCCGGCACCGACATCTCCCACCACGGCGACTGGCCCGGCTACCTGCGTCGCACGTCACCCGGCGACAGCGTCGGCCACTCAGAGGTGACCCAGCGCCGCTGGCGACGGCGCGCGCTGGCGGTACCTGGGCGCGCCGTCGACACCACCACCGACGTCGAGTGGCTCCAGGGCGACCACCTGTACGTCGACCTCCGCACGCCCGCCGACCTACCGGTCATCGCGGCCACCTCTCTGTCCACGCTCACCCGCGGTGACCTGCTCGCGCTGTGCCGTCTGGAAGCGTTCGCCGGACCGCTTGTCGTCGACGGCGACCAGTTCACCTGGGAACGCACCATCGACCTGCATCCCAGTGACCCGCTGCCCGACCGCGGTCGCCTGCACCGCGCCGGTGACATCGTGGTCGAGACGGGGATCGGCCGCGACTATCACGAGGACTGGGTCGAGGAACCGTCCGGGCCATCGGCGCAGCACTGGGAACTGATGTTGCGTGACGACGCCGGCCGGGCCGCCATCCTGCTGCGGGTCGGTGACCGGTTCGCCTACGCCCGCAGCCGTTGCCCGTCAATCTCTTTCGACGAGGGCGCCATGTTGTGCGACATCGTGGCGCACGCCGGACTCGACGATGCGCGAGGACTGCTCGATGTCGAGGTGTCGCTGGGCGTCGTCGAGGGCCAAGCGTGGCGGATCACCCGCTCCACTCTGCCGTTCCGGGTGGGTGACGACTTGGCCCCCGAGCGCGACGGCCTCGCCGCGACCATCAGCGACCGAGCCCCGGAGGGCGACACGGCGCGGAGCAGGTGGCTCGTCATCCGTGACCACTGTGATCAGCTGTTGACCCGATAGGAAATCGATGACCCACTCCCGAGATTTCACCGACGTCCCCGTGCTCGACGTCAGCGCCCTGCTCGACGAATCCGACCCCGGCTATGCCGCCGCGGTGCAGGCGCTCGGTGACGCCGCGCGGCACGTCGGCTTCGCCCAGATCGTCGGCCACGGTGTGGATCCCACCCTGTTCGACGAATTGCTCGAGCACACCCGCGCGTTCTTCGCCCTCCCGGAGGAGGACAAGCAGCGCGTCTACATCGGACGGTCCACCAACCACCGCGGCTACGTGCCACCCGGCGAGGAAGTCTTCTCCGAAGGGACGACGGACACCAAAGAGGCGTTCGACGTGGCCATCGACCTGCCCGCCGACGATCCCCGGTACCTGGCTGGTCACCCGCTGCTCGGGCCCAACCAGTGGCCCGAGCTGCCGGGGTTCCGCGACGCCGTGACGAACTGGTACAACGCGGTTTTCGCGCTGTCCCGCACCCTGTTACGCGCCTTCGCCGTGGCCTTGGGGGAACCCGCCGACCGGTTCGACCGCCACGTCACCACGCCGCCGTCGCAGCTACGACTGATTCACTATCCGCACGACCCGGATGCCGCCGACCGCCCCGGCATCGGCGCGCACACCGACTACGAGTGCTTCACTCTGCTGCGGCCCACAGCGCCCGGACTGGAGGTTCTCAACGCCTCGGGTGATTGGGTCGACGTGCCGCTGATCGACGACGCGTTCGTCTTGAACATCGGTGACCTACTGGAGATCTGGACCAACGGGGAGTTCGTCGCCACGACACACCGCGTACGTAAGGTCAGCGCCGAACGCTACTCGTTCCCACTGTTCGTCAACGTCGACCACGACACCGAAGTATCACCGTTGCCCGCGTTCGTCGGCAACGGCATCCCGCCCAAGCCACCGGTCGTCGCCGGCGACCATCTGTTCGCCCAGACCGCCCAGAGCTTCCGCTACCTCAAACAGCGTCTGGCGCGAGGGGAGGTGACTCTGCCCGAGGGCGCACACCCGTTGTCCACGTTCGGCCGAAAAGCGGTCAGCACCAGCTGATCCGACCTCCGGCAACGGTGCCGGCACCCCTCTCCCCTTCGACCTCTGCGGAGTTTCGCCATGATCATCACCGGCGTAGCCATCTTCCTCGTCATCCTCACCGTGAGCGGCCTGATCTCGATGCGCCGTGTTCGCGGGGACACCACCAACTACCTCGTCGCGGGGCGCACGTTGCCGGCCGCGCTGGTCGCCGCGGTCCTGGTCTCGCAGGCCGTCGACTCCAACGCCACCATCGGCAACGCGGATCTGTCGGCCGCCTTCGGCTTCTGGGCCGGCGCCGCTCTGCCCATCGGACTGGCCTTGTGTCTGCTGCTGATGGGGCTGTTCTTCGCCAAGCGGCTACGCGCCGCCCATGTCGTGACGCTGCCCGAGTACTTCCGTAAGCGCTTCGGCCGCGGAATCGAGGTCACGTCCTCTTTCCTGACCGTGGGCAGCTTCGCGATCCTGTTGGCCGGCAACCTCGTGGCACTGGGCTTCCTGCTGCAGCGCTTCGTCGGCGTCTCCTACGCCACCGGAATCCTGGTCACCGTCCCCCTGGCCCTGCTGTACACCATCACCGGTGGAATGTTCGCGAGTGTCTACACCGGCGTCGTACAGGTCGCCATCAACCTGGTCGGGGTGATCGCCCTGGTCGCATGGGTGGCGACCACGCACGGATTCACCTCCGTCGACGGCATGGGCGTGACGAACCTGTCGCAGCTGACCTCCAGCGATTCCGGCGCGGTGATCAACTGGGCCACCATCATCGCTCTGGGCCTGGGCAACCTGGTCGCGATCGACCTGATGCAGCGGGTGTTCTCCGCGCGCACCCCACATGCGGCCCAGCGCGCCTGCTTCACCGCGGCCGCCGGCATCCTGGTGTTCTGCATACCGCTGTCGTTCGTGGCGCTGGCCGCGGTCGGCATCGTCGGTGACGCGGCCGCCGACGGACCGATCCTGTTCACGCTGCTGGGCAACTACGCACCGGCCTGGCTGGCGATCGTCGTGATCTCCGGTTTGCTCGCCGCGACCCTCACCACTGTCAGCGGGATCCTGCTCTCCACCGCGACGGTGCTGGTGCGCAACGTGTTCCGAGTCGACCACGCCGCCGACGTGATGACCCCGCGGATCCTGCTGGTCACCCGGTGGACGACGTTGCCGATCGCGGCGCTGGCGGCTGTTGTGGCGCTGCGCGTTCCGCAGACCGGCATCCTGCTCACCCTGGCCTTCGACCTGCTGCTGGCCAGCCTGGTGGTGCCGTTCATCCTCGGGTTGTACTGGTCGCGCGGCGGTGCGGCAGCAGCGGCTGCGGCCATCGTCGTCGGCATCGGCGTGCGACTGACGTTCTTCGTGCTCACGCCCACGATCTACGGCGTGGACAACACATTGCTCTATGTGGCCAACGACTTCGTGTCCAGCACGGTCGACGGCTGGAGCACCTTCGCCGCCGGTGCCGCGTCACTGCTGGCCTACGTCGTGGTCGCATTGGTGACGCCGAAACCGGCCACCGAACCGTTGCCGGCGACAGACGCTACGGCGTCAGACCTCGTCCCGGCCCGACCCTGACGAAGCGGAGTCCCGTCGTGGTGGCGCACGTGTCCGAACCTGCGTGGCAGGATCGACACGTGCGCACCCCGACGAGCGGTCGCCCTCGACTGGAGCGCCGAAAGCGTCCGGGCGCCACCGCACGCGACGAAGTGCTCGACGCGGCAGCCGAACTGTTCACCACCCTCGGGGTGGCGGCGACGTCGACACGTCAGATCGCCGAAGCCGTCGGCATCCGACAAGCCTCCCTGTACCACCACTTCCGCACCAAGGACGACATTCTCGCCGCCTTGCTCACCGGAACGGTCCGCTCGTCGTTGGCGGCGGCGCAGCGGCTGCGCGTGCGGCCCGAACCGCCTGCGGTCCTGCTGCACGCGCTGACGTTGCTGGACTGCAGGCTGCTCTGGGACAGCCCCTGGAATCTCGGCATCCTCTACCTGCTCCCCGAGGTGCGAACCCCACGGTTCGACGAATTCCAGCGGCAGCGAAGCGAACTGCGCACCGAGTATCGGGAGCTGGCACATCGTGTCGTGGCCGACCTCGGCCCCCCACCCGCTGAGGCCCTCGACGTGACGTCCGACCCGGACGTGGTGTTTCGCCTCGTCGAGACGCTGCCGAACCTGCGGGCCGACGGGCTCGGGACCGCCGATCAACCCCGACGCACGGCTGACCTCGCGGTCCACGCGCTGGGCTGGCGGGGCGACTGGGCAGCGTTACGGACCGCGTCCGACGCTGTCATCCTCGACGGAGTCGCCGCCGCCCCGGACTGACCCGTCAGGGTCATCGGTCTGGTTTGCCTCGACTCGCCCCACCTGATCGGCGAGTTCCAGGCCCGCGCCGGCATAGACGTTGAACGCGATGTCGACGCCGTTGTCCCGGGCCCACTGCACCTCGTCGTCGTAGCGGGCCACGGAGGCGACCGTGCCGCTGAAGCCGGACTCACGCAGACAATCCAGGGCGCGGACATTGGCGCCGTGGTGCGGCATGGCCAGCACCGCCATCCGCACCGAATCGGAGCGGCGCAGCCGATGCCAGAAATCCAGATCGGTGGCGTCTCCCTCCACCACCCGGAGCCCGTTGTCGGCGTGGCGCCGGATCAAGGCCCCGTCGTAGTCGACGCCGACCACCCGCAGCCCGTAGTACTCGGTCAGTCGTTGGTACGCAGCCGATCCCACCCGGCCCATGCCGATCACCACCACCTCGGCGTCGCCGGCGTCGACGGGACGCTCCTCGGGTTGCAGATGCTGTTCGTCCTGAGCCGGTAACCGCGCCGCGATCTTCTCGACCATCAGGTGACTGCGGCCGTTGACCAGTGCTGCGGCCACGAAGCTCAACGCCACCGCGATCGACATCTCGACCAGCCAGGCCTCGGCCAACAGACCGACCGAGACGCCCACCGAAACCACGATCAGACCGAACTCGGAGTAGTTCATCAAGCTCAGCGCGGCCAGGATCGCCGTGCGGTACCGCAGCCGCATCATCGACAGCAGCCCGACGTACCAGATGGCCTTGAACGGCAACAGCAGCAGCATCAGCACCGCGACGGTGATCGTCGGTACGTCGGGCAGTCCGGTCAGGCCGATCGACACGAAGAAGCCGACCAACAGCAGCTCTTTGATGTGGAACAGCGAGCGGGCGAGTTCGGCTGACGCCGGGTGCGAGGCCAGCAGCACGCCGACGATCAGGGCACCGAGGTCACCTTTGAGCCCGACGGCCGAGAACAGCGCGTAGCCGGGGACCAGCGCCATCACGATGCCGAACAACGACTGCATCTCACCGTGGCCCAACCGGTTCCAGATCCTGCGCACGATCCGCGTGAACGGCCACAGACCCACCAGTGCCAGTGCCCACGGGCTGGGCAGGTGGCCGCCGGTGGCGGTCAGGAACACCACCGCGACGATGTCCTGCATCACCAGGATGCCGATGGCGATGCGGCCGTAGAGCGCATGGGATTCGCCGCGTTCCTCGAGCAGTTTGACCACGAACACCGTGCTCGAGAACGACAGTGCGAAGGCGAGCAGGGCGATGGTCTGCACGCTCTGACCGGTCAGCATGGACAGCCCCGCCACCGCCGCGAGCCACAGCGCGCAGCCGCCGAGAACCACACTGATCACCAGGTGCGCCGACGTGGTCAGCCACACCTCGCGGCGGAGTAGGAAACGGACGTCGAGTTTCAGGCCGATCGCGAAAAGGAGCAGGGTGACACCCAGGTCCGCCAGTACATCCAGCTGCGGCATCTCCTCGACATTGATGGCGTTGAGGACGAAGCCGGCGGCCAGGAACCCGACCAGCGGAGGCAAGCGCAACGCCAGGGCGATGCCGCCCAGCCCGAACGTGATGACCAGGTAAATCGCGACGACGGTCGCTGTCACTGTGCCTCCCCGTTCGCCTCGGCCCCCAGGGCGTCATTATGCGCGCTGCCCCTCACTACAGTGCAGCCATGAGCCTCGTGAACTATGAGTGCAAAGAGCACATCGCCACGATCACCCTCAATCGCCCGGAGGCTCGCAACGCCATCAACGGTGCCGTGCGGCAGGAATTGAACGCTGCTTGGGAGCGCTTCCGGGACGACGAGGACGCGTGGGTCGGCATCCTGACGGCCAACGGCAGCGTGTTCTGCGCCGGTGGCGACCTGCGCGACGGCGAAGGCGTCGTCGGCACGTTCGGCGGGACCTTCTGGGAGAAGCCGACCATCAACAGCTTCGAAAGCGGCATGGAGTTGTTCAAGCCGACCATCGCGGCCGTGCAGGGCCCGTGCATCGGCTATGGACTGACCGGGGTGTTGTTCTGTGACTTCGTGATCGCCAGTACCGAGGCGACGTTCTCGTTTCCGGAGGTGACGCTGGGCACGCCGACGATCGTCGGCGCGATCCGCCTGCCCCACCGTGTCGGGTGGGCCAACGCGATGGAGCTGCTGCTGACCGGCAAACCGATGAGCGCCGAACGCGCCAAGGAGGTGGGCCTGGTGTGGAAGCTCGTCGAGCCCGACGACCTGCAGGCCGCCGCGTGGCAGTGGGCCACGACGCTCACCAAAGCCGCTCCCCTGGCCCAACGCGCGACCAAGGAGGTCGCGTGGCGGACCGCGGACATGGGCTGGATCGAATCGGTCCGATTCGGGGAGACGATGCGCAAGGTCGTCGGGACGACCGAGGATGTCGGTGAGGGGATTCGGGCGTGGCAGGAGAAGCGCGAACCGCAATGGCGGGGCCGCTGACCGCGCGACTTCCCCGCAATCCACCCGAACCGCCCACCGGTGAGGCATCGTGCGGATATGGCCAACCAGAAGATCCCCAACCCCAAAGACATCACCGCCGCGGCGCAGGCGGCCGTCGAGGCGGCACAATCGGCGGCCAACACCGCGATGCGCATCCCTCCGGCGTCGATGCAGCTGGCCGCCGAGTTGCCTGATTTGATCGAGAATCTCGCGACGGCCACCGAACGCCTCAACGCGGCGATCGACCGGGCCGAACGCTACTTCGCCCTGGCCGATCCGATGGTCCGCACCATGGATGCGCTGCTGCCGCAGCTGGAGGCGCTCGTCGCCACCGGCAACGAGGTCTTCAAGGCTGCGACGTCGATGCCGGGGATGTCCACGTTGGGGCGGCTGGCGGGCCGCGGCACGCCACCGCCGCCGGAGAGCTAGACCCCCTGGCTGCGGTTCCACTCCATCCAGCCGACTCCGGTGCGGCCGTCGGCGGTGGTCACCGTGCCCCATGCCCGCGGGAACCGGCTGAGCCGACCGTCGGGTGAGGTCAACAGCACCGGCGCATGGCCGCGGACTTCGAACGTGGCGGTGAAATCGCCCGGGGAACAGGTTAATTGCGCACGCTGAGGAAGCTCTCCGTCGAACGTGGACTGCGGTGTGACCTTCTGCAGCTCCACGAGCGGTTGGCCCGCAGACTGCAGATAGCCGACGGCCAGCGCGGGAATGCCCGGAATCTGGATCTCGACCCCGTGCTCGCGGGTGCCGTCGTCGAGGTGCAGTGCACTCCACACCCAGTCCATCGACCACCAGTCGCGTGCCGCCCAGGAGTGGTCCCGCTGCCCGACGACGTCGCTGATGTCGAACCGTTTTCCGTCCACAGCGACGAAACCCGAGACGTTGCAGGCGATTTCGTAGCGCGGCGATACGCGGTACTGATAGGGCGTGCCGACGGTGTGCCACGTCAGATCCATCGTCGCCTCCACGGGACGCCCCGCTCCCCCGCGCAGCAAGTCGGCAGGATCGTCGAACGCCTGTCCGCGCCCGGTGACGGTGACCCGGAACGTCTGCAGCGGCTCTGCCACCTCGAACGTCACCTCGAGATCGTCGGTGCGCGTGCGGGTGTGGTCGGCAGGCAGGGGCGCCTCGAAGTCCAGAAGCGCGACAGTCGGCATGTCCGGGCCGCACAGCAGCGCGTTGATCCATGCGTGCCCTTGATTCGGGATCAAGCCGAGGCGGATCCAGCCGCCGAGGTTCTGGGCGGCGTCGACGAAATCGAAATACCAGCTCTCGCTCCACAACGCCTCGTCGGACGGCTCGTGGCGTCCCTCGTCCTGCGCGGTCGGCTGCAGCGGCTCGGGAGTCGACGGTTGCGGCAGGATCGCCAGTGCGTCGGTGTCGAGCACCTGCTGGCAATGACGTTCCAGCATCGCCATGAACATGTCGTCGCCGCGGTCGGTGCGCTCGACGAGCATCGACGACACGATCGACATCACGACACCGAAGAACGTCTGGCGTCGCACCCCCTCGCGGACATCGTCGAGCGTGACGCCGGAATCGGGCCCCAACGCCTGGTGGTAGGCCGCGAGCAGGGATTCGTACTGCTCGCGGCGATCTTCGACGCGCAGAGCGCAGCCGAGGAAGTACGCGACGTCGCTGAAGGCCGGCCCCCACGTGACGGTCTGCCAGTCCAGCACGGTCAGCGGCTGGTCGGACCCGTCGGTGCCGAACAACATGTTGTCCAGACGGAAGTCGCCGTGGATCAGTCCCCGGGGAGCGTCGGCCTCGTCCTGCGCGGCCATGTACGCGTCGAACACCTCGATGAAGCGCTCACACACCGTGCGGTGCTCGGGGGCGACCCTGTCCTGGTATCGGTCGATGAACCCGGCGTAGAGCGCGCTGATCAGATCCTGGTTGACCGGCGACTCGCGGTTGATCCAGTCGGCCCCCTCCAACGAGTCGTTGCCCAGCAGCCGGCCGTGGATGACGCCCAGCTGGGTCAAGGCCAGGCGCGCCTGATCCGGGCTGGCGCCACGGATTTCGTCTCCGGCCACGGCCGGGGCGGCATCGGAGAGCACCAGGTCGAACGCGGCGCTGTCGGCGTCATAGGCGGCGTGGTAGCAGTGCGCCACGGGGCCGTCGAGGCCCGGGGCGATGTCGGTGTAGAAGCGGACTTCGCGTTCGTAGAGTCCCATCGATGCACCGGTCTGGCGGCTGGCGCCGTCGGCCGCGGCGATCTTCAGCACCACCGACTGCGGACCGCTCTCGCCCTCGGCATAACGCAGCGCCACCCGGTAGCACTCACTCATCTGGCCGGTGCCGATGCGATCGACGGTGTAGTCCGACACTGTGCCCTGACCGATCACTGCGCTGAGCCACTGCGCGCTCAGATCGTCGACACGCTCGATGAGATGGGGACGTAGAGAAGAAGACACCCGGCCAACGTATAGCAACGCCGTCCCCGCCCGAGCGCGATCGGAGAAAAATTTGACGCCCGTCAACACATAGACAGGCAAGTAGCTACTTGCCTATAGTTTCCGGAGTGGGTGACGTCTACAAGGCGCTGGCGGATCCCACCCGGCGCACCATCCTCGACGAGCTGAGCGAACGCGACGGGCAGACCCTGTTCGAGATCTGCACCCGTCTGTCGACCAAGCACGGCCTGGGGTCATCGCGGCAGGCGATCTCCCAGCATCTCGACGTGCTTGCCGACGCCGGCCTCATCGAGACCCGGCGCTCCGGCCGCTACAAATTCCATCACCTCAACACCGCACCCTTGGAGCAGATCGTGCAGCGATGGCTCCTTCCTCACGATCCGGAGACACCGACATGAGAATCGGCCTCACCAGCATCCTCGTCGACGACCAGGACAAAGCCCTCGCCTTCTACACCGAGGTGCTGGGGTTCACGCTGAAATACGACGTCCCGATGGGGCAGCACCGGTGGATCACCGTGGTGTCCCCCGACGCCCCGGACGGCACCGAACTGGTCCTGGAACCCGACGAACATCCCGCCGCCCGCGCGTTCAAGGACGCGTTGGTCGCCGACGGCATCCCGTACACCGCGTTCATGGTCGACGACGTCGCCGCCGAGTACCGGCGACTGCAGGCAATGGGCGTGCAGTTCACCCAGCCGCCGACCGAGATGGGCCCGGTGACCACGGCGGTGCTCGACGACACCTGCGGGAACCTGATCCAGATCCAGCATCACCACGCGGCGGGGTGAGGCGCAGCGAAACGGGGTATGGAGCGACCGTGAAAGTACTGATCACCGGGGGCACAGGATTCGTCGGCGCATGGACCGCCAAGGCCGCACAGGACGCCGGGCACCACGTCCGGTTCCTGGTGCGCAACGCCGGACGCCTGGAGGCCAGCGCAGGAGACCTCGGCGTCGACATCAGTGACCACGTGATCGGCGACATTGCCGATGCGTCGTCGACGAAGACCGCACTCGACGGCTGTGAAGCTGTCATCCATTGTGCGGCAATGGTTTCCACAGACCCCGCCCGGGCCGATGAGATGCTGTACACGAATCTCGAGGGGGCGCGCAACGTCCTGGGCGGCGCGGTGGCGGCCGGACTGGACCCGATCGTGCACGTCTCGAGTTTCACCGCGCTGTTCCGTCCCGACCTCGAGACACTGCACGCCGACCTGCCGGTTGTCGGCGGCAGCGACGGGTACGGACGGTCCAAGGCCGCTGTCGAGGCGTATGCGCGCGGCCTGCAGGACGCCGGCGCCCCGGTGACGATCACCTACCCCGGCATGGTCCTCGGCCCGCCCGCCGGCGAACAGTTCGGCGAGGCCGCCGAAGGGGTCGAGGCGTCGGTGAAGATGCGCGGCGTCCCCGGGCGCAGTGCCGCGTGGATCGTCATCGACGTCCGCGACCTGGCCGAGCTGCACGTCGCCCTGCTCGAACCCGGCCGCGGCCCGCGTCGGTACATGGCCGGCGGACAACGGGTTTCGGTCGACGAGCTGGCCAGAACCATCGGCGCGGCCGCCGGCCACACCCTGTGGCCCATCCCGGTGCCCGATGTCGCACTGCGCAGCGCCGGTCGGTTGATGGACGTCATCGGCGGCCATCTGCCGTTCGACACCCCCATCGACTCCGCCGCGATGCAGTACTACACGCAGATGCCTGCCTCCGACGACTCGCCGAGCCGGCGCGACCTCGGAATCACGCAGCGCGACCCGGCCGAGACCATCGCCGACACCGTCGAAGGGCTGCGGCGCGTCGGCCGCCTCTGACAGGTTTCGGCCTCCACCACCGCGGGTAAGGGGACTGTCGATGACGACTGAACCCGAGGAAATCCACAGCTCACTGGTCGTGGAGCGCGACACGTCCGCACCCCGCCAGCGGGTCTGGGACGTGATCGCCGACGGCTGGACCTACTCACAGTGGGTGGTCGGAAACAGCCGGATGCGCGCCGTCGACCCCGAGTGGCCGAACCCCGGCAGCACCATCCACCACTCCATCGGGGTGTGGCCGGCGGTGATCAACGACAGCACGCTTGTCGAGTCTTGCACTCCTGGAAGCGAACTCGTCCTGATCGCCAACGGCAGACCGTTCGGGAAAGCCCGCATCACCCTACGGCTGCACGACCTCCCCGACGGTGGCTGCCGCATCGAGATGTCGGAGATCCCGATCACGCCGCCGATGAGTTGGCTACCGCGGTCCGCGTCGTTGGCTGTGGCGTTCCCCCGCAACCGCGAAACCACCTGGCGTCTGGCGGCGATGGCCGAGCGCCGCCCCGACGCCCCGGTCTGATCCCGCTCAGGGCAGGCCCCGGTTCGGCGTCTGGTTGGCCACGCCGTGGCGCAACGGGGTGTTGGCCTGCGCGGCAGTCGATTCCTGCACCGGTGACCCACCGGGTGTGGACTGCACCCCCGGCGCGCGCCGTGGGTCCCCACCGGACGGTTCGGCACCGCCCTCCAGTTCACGCAGTCGCGCCTCGAGGATCTCGAGCACCGGGACGCGTGCCGCGTGCCCCGCTTCGTGCGTGAGCACGGTGGTCAACTGTTCCTCGGTCAACGACCGGATCCGGTGCTGCAGATTGCCGATCGAGAGCTGGTCATAGTCCGGAATCGGCAGTTCTTGCGGATCTGTCATGCCATCGCCTGCTTTCTGCTATTCGACTACCTGGTAGAAGGATTCGCCGTCCTCGGGTGTGCCGCCGACCTGACCGTGGTGTTCACCAGGATCTTCGGGGGGCGTGTCGGAACCGGCGATCGCCACGTCGGAATCGACGGGGGCGTCCGCGCCGTCGCGGGGGTCGACGGACTCGGCGGTGACGTCGGGCTCCTCCTCGGCGAGGCGTTGGTCGAGCGTTTCGCCCTGACGTTCCTCCTCCGAGGACATGCCGTACTTGTCTGCGCCGGTCCAACCTTCGGGCGGGTCGACGACCTCGTCGCCGTCGGCGTTCCTCATGTCGTCGGAATCGGTCGATTCCATGGGGCTCAGCATGTCCTCGGCGCCGCCCAGGTCGTTGGCAGTGGTGCCGCTGGCATCATCGGTGCTCATGATGTTCTCTCCTTCTTTGCGACGAGCTCAGGGGGCGGTCTCAGTAGGAAGCGATAGCCGTCGCGGGCGGGACTGAAACCCGGGCGTAACCGAGGCCACTGCGGGTACCCGGCTGACTCGACGAAAGGTGAACCATGAGCCATCCCGATCAAGATCCCGATGCCGATCCCGAGATGAAGACCTCGGGCACCGACCAGCCCGATCAGGCCGAGGGTGAGGACGACGAGACGACGGCCTGATCGCGTTCATCGGCGACGGATGCGCCCGACCCCGAGGGCGACACCCGCCAGCAGCACCCACGGTGCGAAGACGATCACCGGATCCATCCATGTGTGCTTGACGTCGGTGCGTCCCCGCCCCATCCGTGAGCGCACGCCGCCCCGGCTGAGTTCGGCCTTCAGCCCCATCTCCGAGATCGGGTTGTCCGGCCGGCCCTTCACCAGGGCGACTACCCGTTGCTCGGCGACGTCGACCCGATCGGCGTACAACAGAATCAGCCAGTGGGCGGCACGCCCCTCACTGAACCGGCGATAGGCCAGTCGACGGAGCAGTCCCGACAACCCGCGCAGCGGTTGAGCGGTGCCGAATACCGGTGTGAGAAAACGATGTTCGACGGACCGCTCACGTGGCTGCATTTCGGGCTGGCGCTCCGGGAAATCCCAGTGCGCCCCGGAATCCAGGTCCTGCCGGAGCTTCGGAACCGACGGACGGTCGTTGACGTCGAGATCTGCACCCCACCCGGGGATGGTCGCGCGCAATTGCGCGCTGTCGGGCACCGGGGGGCGCATGGCCGTGTAGGCAGGAAGGTTGGCCGAGGGCGTGCTCATGAGAACTTCTCCCGTTCCTCTCAATTCGGGTCGACGACGACGACCGGCTTGATGCAGTCGTCGAGCTTGGCCGAGAACATGTGATAGCCCTCGGCGATCTCGTCGAGCGCAATGTGGTGGGTGACAATGTCGCTGGGTGTCAGATAGCCGTTCTGGATGTGTGTGAGCAGTCTGGGCCATTGACGTTTGACCGGACACTGGTTCATGTTGATGGTCAACCCCTTGTTCAGGGCATCACCGAACTTGACGGCGCTGAACATCGGACCGTAGGCCCCGACCACCGAGACCGTGCCCCCTTTGCGCGCCGAATCGATCGCCCAGTTCAAGGCAATCGGCGAGCCGCCCTGCAGCTTGAGCTTGGCGGACGTGACGTGCATGAGAAGGTTGCCGTCGGCTTCCGCGCCGACCGCGTCGATCACCACATCGGCACCCAGATGGCCGGTCGCCTTCTTCATCTCCACCACGATGTCGTCGCACTCGACGAAGTTGTAGGTCTCGGCATGGGCGAACGACGCCGCTTTCTCCAGGCGGAAATCGAGGTGATCGATCACGATCACCCGGCCGGCGCCCATCAACCAGGCCGACTTCGCGGCGAAGAGACCGACCGGTCCGGCGCCGAACACGATGACGGTGTCGCCTTCGACGATGTCGCCGAGCTGTGCACCGAAATACCCGGTGGGCAGCGCGTCGGTGAGCATCAGCGCATCATCGTCGCCGAGCCAGTCGGGAATCGGCACGGGGCCGACGTCAGCGAACGGCACCCGCACGAACTCGGCCTGTCCGCCGTCGTAGCCGCCGCAGGTGTGTGAGTACCCGTAGATGCCGCCGACCGCGGTCGCGTTGGGGTTGACGTTGTGGCAATTGGAGTACAGCCCTCGCGCACAGAAGTAGCACGATCCACAGAAAATGTTGAAGGGCACCATGACTCGGTCGCCCGGCGCGAGATTCTGTACCGATGGACCGACCTCGTGGACCACGCCGATGAACTCGTGGCCGAAGGTGTGCCCGACCCGGGTGTCGGGCATCATCCCGTGGTACAGATGCAGATCCGAGCCGCAGATCGCCGCCCGCTGCACTCGGACTACCGCGTCGTTGGGATGCTCGATCTTGGGAATGTCCTTCTCTTCGACCCGGATCCTGTACGGGCCGCGGTACGTCATCGCCTTCACTGCAGCTCTCCCTGGTGTGTTCGTGCGTCATCCACCACGGAGCGGGACACCGTGCCGCCCCCAGCCGACGTCCCGCCCCTTCGTGGTGGTTGGTCAGGTTTTGTCGGGGTCGATGGCGTCCTTGAGCTTGCCCATCACACCCTTCTCGGTGCCGAACGCCGGCGGGCGGGGCTCGCCCATCTTGCCGTCGTAGGTCACGTACAGCTTGGGGTCCGGCGGCGGCCCCGACTGCAGGTCACCCAGCGGCTGCGGGTCGGCCAGGAACTTGCCGGTGTGCCGGCCGTCCTTGAGCGGACCGTGCGCCCACCGCCCCTTGTCGGCGTCGGCACCGTCGGACAGATGCCACAGCGTGCTGGCGTGCTCGTCGAACTCCTCGTCGAACAGATCGTTGGGTGCCACGACGCCCTCCAAGCCGTCGGACTGCAGTTCCTCGATCGCTGCCAGCCACATGTTCTGGTGGTAGGTGTCGCGGGCGAGGTTGAACTTGAGCATCGCCTTCACACCGGGGTCATCGGTCATGTGCCACAGCCGCGCGGTCTGCACGCGACCCTGCGCTTCGGCCGCGACATTGGCGTAGAAGTCGGCCAGCAGGTTGCCGGAGGCAACCACATACTTGCCGTTCCACGGTGCGCCCTGGCTGTCCGACAGCGTCGGCGCACCGCCGGAGACGATGGCCTGCTGGGGGTCCATGCCGCCCATGACCGCCGCGACCACAGGGTCGCCGAGTGCGTTCTCGGTGGCGTTGGTGGCCGGCGCGCCTTCCAGCAGCCGGGCGATCATCGTCGCGATCATCTCGACATGGCCGATCTCCTCGGTGGCCACGTCCATGATCAGGTCTTTGTATTTGCCTTTCATCCGACAGTTCCAGCCCTGCATCAGGTACTGCATCGTGACGGTCATCTCGCCGAAGGCCCCACCGAGCAGCTCCTGGAGCTTGCGGGCATATACCGGGTCGGGCTTTTCAGGCTTCACATCGAATTGCATGTAATCGGTATGACGGAACATGAAATCTCCACATCGCAGGCTCGAGAACGGACAGGCCGGCTACAACCGGCGGCATCTGCTCAGCGCGCCGGCAAGTCCGAAGTACCCAGACAGCGAGGGCTAAACCGGAATGGTTCGAGTTTTCTGCTCACGCCGGAAAGTGTTTGAGCGACCCGCGGCAGGGTATCGCCGCCGCGCCCCAGAACTTCGACGAGACGAGACCGATGAACCTGACCTTCACCCCCGTCCGGCAGATCCCTCCACCCGTCGCCGCGGTGACGACAGTCCTTCGCGACGTCGCCCGGGACGGCCTGTCGAACACGCCGCGATCAACCGGCTGCGGTGTCAACCTACTGACCGTCGATGGCCGCCGCATCACCTCTGCCGCCACCGACCCCGTCGCCGAGCGCCTCAATGCCCTCTATGACTCATATCGCGAAAACCCTTGCACCACGGCATGGTTGAACGATCAAGTGGTCGCTGCGGACCTCTCGCGGTCGCAACCCTCGCTGTGGGCGACGTGCGCTCTGGAACTCGGCGTGCGCTCGATCATGGCCACCGCGCTGCGCACCCCGGATCGGCTGCTCGGAACCGTCCTCGTCTACTCGACCGACAGCGACGCCTACCGGGACGACGACCAGGACGTACTACTGATGTTCGCGCGCACGGCGGCACTGCGCATCGATACATGCATGCTGGGAGCTAGTTGACCGGAACGGGCGCGGCTGGGCCCGACGCCGGTTCTGTAACTGTTCGCCGCGAACGGAGGGCGTCGAGCGACCATGCGCCCGCACCGGTGAACACGAGCAGCAGAAACGCGAAGCAGTACAGCGCGGCCGTCTCGCCGTCGTTCTGAATGGGCAACAGGCCGTCAGGTTGGTGGCGCCAGAAGTAGGCGACCGCCATGGTGCCTGATGCCACGAAAGCTGCAGCGCGCGTGAAGATTCCGGACATCACGAGCAGGCCGGTGACCAGGGTGATCAGACCCGCCCACCAGGACGGCCAGGCACCGAACTCGGCGGTTGACCCCCCGCCGGCCGGCCATCCGAACAGTTTGACGGTGCCGTGCAACGCGAACAGGAACCCGAACACCGCACGGAACAGGAACAGACCCGTCGGCTCGAGGGAATGTGCTCTCAGGCTTGCCATGGGTGCACATTAAGCGAGCCGGCCGATCAGCGGGGCGCTACCTTCACTGTGTAAACGTCGCTATGGCAATGTCTTTGACTCGATGAAGTCGAGCAGATCGGTATTGATGATGTCGGCGTGCGTGGTCGGCATGCCGTGCGGAAAACCGTTGTAGGTCTTCAGGATTCCGTTGGGCAGCAACTCCGCGGACAACGGGCCGGACACAGGGTAGGGCACCACCTGGTCGTCGTCGCCGTGCATCACCAGGACCGGCAACTGAATCTTCTTCAGATCTTCGGTGAAATCGGTCTGCGAGAAGGCCACGATCCCGTCGTAATGCGCCTTGGCGCCGCCCGCCATGCCCTGGCGCCACCAGTTTGCGATCACTCCTTCGACCGGCTGCACACCGTCGCGGTTGAACCCGTAGAACGGCCCCTCCGGAACCGCACGGTAGAACGCCGCACGGTTGGTGGCCACCTGGTGCTGGAAGTCGTCGAACACCGCTTTCGGAGTGCCGCCGGGGTTCGCATCGGTCTGCACCATCAGCGGCGGAACCGCCGCGATCAGCACGGCCTTGCTGGCGCGTGACTCACCATGGCGTGCCAGGTAACGCACCACTTCACCGCCACCGGTGGAATGCCCGATATGCACGGCATCCCGCAGATCGAGGTGCTCGACGACGGCGAGTAAGTCATCGGCGTAGTGGTCCATGTCGTGTCCGACAGCCACCTGCTCGGAGCGGCCGTGGCCACGCCGATCGTGGGCCACCACGCGGTAACCACGCTCGAGGAAGAACATGAGTTGGGCGTCCCAGTCGTCAGACGACAACGGCCAACCGTGACTGAACACCAGCGGCCGACCGGTCCCCCAGTCCTTGTAAAAAATCTCGACACCGTCGTCGGTCAGCACAGTGGGCAATGCGAACTCCTCGGTAGGTCCGGCCAAAACCTACCAGCGGGGACGCCGGTGCGCCTGCCGCGCGCTGCTACTCGTAGTTGATGGCCCCTGGTGCGAAGTTGCGGGCCGAGAAGTCGATCTGCGCGGCCGGGTTGGCGATCGCGGTGGTCATCCCCGAACCGAATGCTCCGAGTCGGTCGAACAACGTTGCCGTGCCGACGGCAATCCCGTCGGCGGCGTGGTGGCTGTCGGCCTGGATTCCGATCCACTGGTCGACCGGCAGGCGTGAGAACGCGACGGTCAGATCACCGTTGATGTAACCCACTCCCCCGGTGCCCAGGTTGGTCACCAGACTGGTCGCCTCGGCCACCATCGCCGCCCGCACGAACGCTGAATTCGTTTCGCCGGCAACGACATCGATGCTGTCATTGAAGAACCGCTTCCGGGAGTCGTTCTGATGTTCACCCGGCGAGCGCGTCCACCCGACCTCATCACTTCCGACATACGGCAGGATCGTGCCGTCCGGCTCGGGCGGTGTCGGGAAGCTCTGCGCGTTGGTCCACAGTGCGCCCGGCGGCGCTGTCGAACGCCGGTACCGCACCAGGGTGGCACGGGCCACCAGCGTCCCGCGCTGCACGACGTCGCACTGCGCGCTGCGGATGCGTCGCCCATCGCGCACGACCGTGACCTCGGCGGTGGTGTGCGCGTTGCGCGCTGCACGCAACAGGTCCACCGTCAGCCGGGTGGGCGGAAAGTCCGGGTCCTCACACTCGCGCTCGAGGGCGCGTGCAGCCAATCCAACCACTGCGGGCCCGTTGAGATGGTCGGCGCCCCAGTGACTCTGGGCGTAGGACGTCGGCTGGAACCCGTCGTCGGCGAGAGTGAAATGGGCGGCGTTGTCCACGTCAGGTGTTCCGTCCGCCGTTGACCCCGAGGATCTGGCCGGTGATGTACCCGGCATCCTCGGAGACCAGGAACGCGCACGCGGCGGCGATGTCTTCGGGGCGGCCCATCCGACGGACCGGTGTCGCGTCGATGGTGGCCTGGATGTCACGGAGCAGGCCCCGTCCCTCGGCGTTGCGCAGCATCGGCGTGTCGATGAAGCCGGGCGGGACGGCGTTGACGGTGATCCCGGCCGGACCGTATTCCAGCGCCAGCGACTTCGTCAGCCCGTTGACCGCCGACTTGGCCGCCACATAGTGCGACATGTAGGGCACGCCGGAATGCGTGCTCGACGAGGAGATGTTCACGATGCGCCCCCATCCGGCCTCGATCATGTCGGGCAGCACCGCCTGGACGGTGTGGAACACACCGTTGAGGTTGACGTCGACCACCCGTCGCCATTCGTCGAAGGTGATGTCGCCGAAAGCTTTGAAGCCGTCCAGTCCGGCGGCGTTGACGAGGATTTCGACCGGTCCGAACCGCGCACGGATCGCGTCGAGAGCCTCGTCGAGCTGATCGCGCCGCGTCACGTCGGCGATCTGTCCGAACTCGTCGGGTGCCGGGGAAAGGTCGATCGTGGCGACGCGGTGCCCGTCGGCGCGAAGCCGTTCGGCGACCGCGCGTCCGATGCCCGAGCTGCCGCCGGTCACCACCGCTGTCTTCATCTGTGTCCCTTCCTGATCACAGGAAGGGTCGCACACCGCCGATTCGGAGTCGGTCAGCGGTTGAGCTGCCAGATGCGCGTGGACAGCGCGGTCGCGAACGCGCACCACAACGGGTAGGGCCCCAGCACGGCGCCGGCGACCGGGTTGGCGGCTGCCGCACGCCGCGCCAGGTCGGTGCTGCTGGCCGTCAGCGCCGCGGCGGCCACCGCCGAGGTCGCCAGCCGGCGCCGGTTGAAGAACAGCCAGGACCAGCTGGCGTTGAGCACCAGGTTGGCCGCCAGGGCGCGCTTGTATGCGGTCGCCTTCTCGGTTTCGCCGCGCTCTTCGAAGGTGTCGATCGTGGAGGCCGACACGGCAGCGATGTCGGTGTAGAGGATGGGCCACACGATCGGGAACGCCTGCCGCGGCGGTTGGAAGCCGGGCTTGCGCAGCCGGGCGTACCAGAGTGACTGCGTGTCCTTGCTGGCCAGTCCGCCCACCACCGCGGTAGCCACGGCAGCGATGCCGGTTTTGGCCAGAGTCGACGAGCGCATGCAGAGTCCTTTCCCGTCCTGTCTCGAGTGCGCGGGCGTATCCGCGCACCCCGGTGCCATACCCCGGATGAGCGGTCCGCTCACCTCGCGATTTCCGAGGCTGGACTTTCCGGACGCATAATCGGGCAGAACGCCAAGACAAGCTAACGATCGGAGTGGTAGTGCGCGACACCACGACCACTCGCATCGACGAAGCCCCCACCTCAGGGGTGGGTCGTGGCGGACGCGTGCTGGTCATCGGACTCAGCCTGGTCGTGCTGACGGTCGCGGTGCTGCAGACCGCGGTGGTCCCCGTGCTCGGGGTGATCGCCGATCAGATCGGTACGTCGATGGTCGCGGTGAGCTGGGCGGTGACGGCGAACCTGCTGGCGGCCGCCGCCGCGACGCCGCTGATCGGACGGCTGGCCGACCTGTACCGCAAGAAATGGGTGCTGCTCGTCGTGCTGGTCGTGGTGCTCATCGGTTCGGTGCTGGCCGCCACCACGACCTCACTTCCGCTGCTGATCATCGCCCGAGTGCTGCAGGCCGCATCGTTCGCGCTGTACCCGATCAGCATCGCGATCCTGCGCGAAGAGCTGAGCTCTGACCGGATCGTGTCGGCCATGGCGGTCCTGTCCGGCACCCTCGGATTCGGCGGCGGCACCGGTCTGGTGGTCGTCGGACTGCTGATGGCCGATGGAGCCGACTATCACCGGGTGTTCTGGCTGACGACCGCCTTCACCGTCGTCGTGATCGCGATCGTGATCTTCATCGTGCCCAATCGTGCTCGCACCACACGCGGCTCCATCGACTGGTTGGGTGCGCTCGGTTTGGCGGTCGGGTTGTCAGCCGTGCTGCTCGCGGTGAGCCAGGGCACCACGTGGGGCTGGGATTCGCCGCGCACGCTGGGCAGCCTCGTCGGTGGCCTGGCAGTGCTGGTCGCCTGGTGGCACTGGGAGAAGCGGTGCACACGACCGTTGGTGTCGACCCGCATGCTGTCCCGACGCGCCATGCTGTTCACCAATCTCGCGACCGTCTTCGTCGGAATGGGGTTGTACTTCGCGTTCCTGGGCCTGACCCAGTTCGTGCAGATGTCGCCCGACATCGCCGGCTACGGATTCGGCGCGTCGGTATTGCAGGCCAGCGTCATCTACCTGCTTCCCGGGGCGCTCGCCGGATTCCTGATCGCGTTGATCAGCGGTCGCTTCATCGACCGCTTCGGCGCCCGCCCGGTGCTGATCGTCGCCGCATTCGCCGGCCTGGCCGGTTTCTTGCTGATCGCGTTCGTGCACGCCTCGCCGTGGCAGGTGATCCTGGCCAACGTGCTGGCGAACGCCTACATCAGTCTGGGCTACGGGGCCCTACCCGCGCTGGTGGTCGCCGACAGCGAGGCCGGTGAAACAGGGGTCGCCACCGGTATGAACGCGATCGCCCGCACCGTCGGCAGCTCCACTGCCGCAGCGGTGGTCGCTCTGCTGCTGGGCCGCACGACCGCTGCCGGAACGCCTGCGCAGAGCAGCTTCGTGCTGATCTTCGGCCTCGGCGCGGTCACCGCCGTCTTCGTCATCGGGCTGATCGCGGCATCCAAACCACGGCCGAACGACCAGCGGTCTCCGTCCGAAGAGGCACGCTACGAAACCCAGGCGATGAACCACGAATGGGGCTGAGTCGCGCCGCCCTACTCAGTGCAGCGACGCCAGATTGCGCACCGAGCGGTCCACGTCCCCACGGATCACCCGCGCCACCACCCCGCCCACCGGGGTCGACAACAGCCCGCCGGTGAGCTCGGCGATCACCCGGAATGCCGACCCCTGCTCCCCCGAGGGTTCGACCTGCATGGTCAATGCGATGCAGACGCCGCCGCGCCCCGTGCCGACCAGTTCGATCTCCTTGGGCTCGTCGTAGCGGGTGACGCGCCAGTTGATGACGTTGCGGAATCCTTTGACCTTGATCAGCGACGACACCTGGGTGTCGACGTCGATCTCGTCGGGCACCTTGCTCTTCCACCCACCGAAGATCGTCAGCCACTCGTCGAACCTCTTCAAATCCGACGCCAGCGCCCATGCGCGCTCGGGGCTGAGAGACGACGACACCGAAACATCAACTGTGGCCATAGAGGGTGCACTACCCCCACAGCTCGATGCGGTAAACGGCCGCGCAGCAGGTCGCCGGCCTGCGAAACTTGACTTCGCTCGGATCACCAATCGCCGGCGGGCCGACCGACGCGCGCGATCGCGCGTAATCGCGCACAATCAACGAAGGATTCCATTGTGGAAATGTAAATTCGTCACGGAATCGCTTGCGTGAGCCGGCGTGATCCGCGAAGGTTTATCCACAGCCACGATGGCTGCACGCGAGGAGGACCCGCCCTGACCGGCACACGCACCACCGCTGTAGACCACACGGCGGGATCGCAGACCACCCGTGACGCGGGTGGTCCGGTCATCGAGATCGACCACGTCACCAAACGCTTCGGCGACTACGTCGCCGTCGCGGACGCCGACTTCTCGATCGGGGCCGGGGAATTCTTCTCGATGTTGGGACCGTCGGGCTGCGGCAAGACCACGACGTTGCGCATGATCGCCGGATTCGAGACGCCGACAGAAGGCGCCATCCGCCTCGAAGGCGTCGATGTGTCGAAGACGCCTCCGAACAAGCGCAACGTCAACACCGTCTTCCAGCACTATGCGCTGTTTCCGCACATGACGGTGTGGGACAACGTCGCCTACGGCCCGCGCAGTCGCAGGAAATCGGCCAAACTCGACGCCGGCACGATCCGAAAACGCGTCGACGAACTGCTCGAGATCGTGCGGCTCACCGACTTCGCCGAACGCAAGCCGGCTCAACTGTCGGGCGGTCAGCAACAGCGCGTCGCCCTGGCCCGCGCCCTGGTCAACTACCCGAGCGCGCTGCTGCTCGACGAGCCGCTGGGCGCGCTCGACCTCAAACTGCGCCACCTGATGCAGTTCGAGCTCAAACGTATCCAGCGGGAAATCGGCATCACCTTCATCTACGTCACCCACGACCAGGAAGAAGCGCTGACGATGAGTGACCGCATCGCGGTCATGAACGCCGGCAACGTCGAACAGATAGGCACGCCGACCGAGATCTACGACCGGCCCGCAACCGTGTTCGTGGCCAGCTTCATCGGGCAGGCCAACCTGTGGGCAGGCCGTCAAACCGGGCGCGCCAACCGGGATTTCGTCGAGGTGGACGTCCTCGGCGCGACGCTGAAAGCGCGCCCCGGAGACACCACCATCGAGCAGGGCGGGCACGCCACACTGATGGTGCGCCCGGAGCGGGTGCAGGTCTCGATGGACGCGCCCGGAGCCGACCGTGCCGGGGTTCGCGCCACGGTGACCGACCTGACCTTCCAGGGCCCGGTCGTCCGCCTGTCGCTGGCTGCGCCCGACGACTCGACGGTGATCGCCCACGTCGGCCCGGAGCAGGATCTGCCGCTGCTGCGGCCCGGTGACGAGGTGTACGCCAGCTGGGCTCCCGACGCGTCTCTGGTGCTTCCCGGCGCCGACATCCCCACCACCGAGGATCTCGAGGAGATGCTCGACGACGCTTGACCGTCTCGCCCCTGATGCCGACCCCATCCCCCTCCCTGGAGCCGACGAAAGGCACATCCGCCATGTCACGTGAGATCGATCCCCGCCTGCTGGCCCGCCTCACCGCCAACCGGACCTCCCGCCGCCGCTTTCTGGGCGGCAGCGTCGCGGCGGCTGCCGGCCTGACCCTGGGGTCGTCACTGTTGGCGGCGTGCGGATCCGACAGCGGGACATCGGGATCAACCACCGAGGACGGCGGCCCCGCCAGCGGCGCCCTCCGCGTGTCGAACTGGCCGCTGTACATGGCCGACGGTTTCGTGGCGGGCTTCCAGACCGCGTCGGGCATCACGGTCGACTACAAGGAAGACTTCAACGACAACGAACAGTGGTTCGCGAAGGTCAAAGAGCCACTGTCGCGCAAGCAGGACATCGGCGCCGACCTCGTGGTGCCCACCGAGTTCATGGCGGTGCGGCTGCACCAACTCGGCTGGCTCAACGAGCTCACCGACGCGGCCATCCCCAACAAGAAGAATCTGCGCCCGGACCTGCTCAACGCGAACGTGGACCCGGGCCGCAAGTTCAGCGCCCCCTACATGTCAGGGCTCGTCGGCCTGGCCTACAACCGGTCCGCGACCGGCCGCGACATCACCAGCATCGACGACCTGTGGGATCCGGCCTTCAAAGGCCGCGTCAGCCTGCTGTCCGACGCCCAGGACGGCCTCGGCATGATCATGCTCTCCCAAGGCAACTCGCCGGAGAACCCGACCAGCGAGACAGTTCAGCAGGCAGTCGACCTGGTCCGCGAACAGAACGACCGCGGCCAGATCCGCCGGTTCACCGGCAACGACTACGCCGACGATCTGGCCGCCGGCAACATCGCTGTCGCGCAAGCCTATTCGGGTGACGTGGTGCAGCTGCAGGCCGACAACCCGGACCTGCAGTTCATCGTGCCCGACTCCGGCGGCACCCTGTTCCTCGACACCATGGTGATCCCGTACACCACGCAGAACCAGAAGGCTGCCGAAGCGTGGATCGACTACGTCTACGACCGCGCCAACTATGCCCAACTCGTGGCCTACACCCAGTTCGTCCCGGTGCTGTCGGAGATGACCGAGGAACTCCAGAAGGTCGATCCGGCTGCGGCGACCAACCCGCTGATCAACCCGCCCGCCGACGTGTTGGGCCGGTCGAAGAGCTGGGCGGCACTGACTGACGAGCAGACGCAGGAGTACAACACCGCGTACGCCGCCGTCACCGGCGGCTGAGGAGCAGAGATGGCCGGTGTCGCCAGCAGCAGTCGCCAGCGGAGCAGGATCGCTCCGTACCTGATGGTGCTGCCCGCCCTGGTTTACCTGACGGTGTTCTTCGTCGTGCCGTTCTTCACGCTCGCGCGGACGTCACTGTCCGAAGCGGGCGGGTCGGTGTTCATGCCGACGTTGACGTTCGCGTGGGACTTCGGCAACTACGTCGACGTGTTCAGTGCCTACCGCGACCAGATCTTCCGTTCGTTCGGGTATGCCTTCGTCGCGACGGTGCTGTGCCTGCTGCTGGCGTTCCCGCTGGCGTACGTCATCGCGTTCAAGGCCGGCCGCTACAAGAACCTGATCCTCGGTCTGGTCATCCTGCCGTTCTTCGTGACGTTCCTGATCCGCACGATCGCCTGGAAGACCATCCTCGCCGACGAAGGGTGGCTGGTCAGCGCCCTGGGCACGATCGGGCTCCTTCCCGACGAGGGCCGATTGTTGTCGACGAGTTGGGCGGTGATCGGCGGTCTGACCTACAACTGGATCATCTTCATGATCCTGCCGTTGTACGTCGCTTTGGAGAAGATCGACCCGCGACTGATCGAAGCGTCGAAGGATCTGTACTCCTCGACCCCTCGGGCTTTCGGCAAGGTGATCCTGCCGCTGTCGATGCCCGGCGTGCTGGCGGGCAGTCTGCTGGTGTTCATCCCGGCCGTCGGCGACTTCATCAACGCCGACTATCTGGGCAGCACCCAGACCACGATGATCGGTAATGTCATCCAGAAGCAGTTCCTGGTGGTCAAGGACTACCCCGCCGCGGCAGCGCTGAGCTTGGTGTTGATGTTGACGATCCTGGCCGGCGTCCTGCTCTACACGCGGGCGCTCGGCACGGAGGACCTGGTATGACCACCCAGGCCGGCGCGGCCATCGCAACCACGGCCGGCTCCGAGACCGGCAGCCCCAAAAAGGTCCGCGCGCGACGCAATTGGGGAGATGTGCTGCTGTGGATCGTTGCCGCACTGGTCCTGCTGTACCTGTTCCTGCCGATCTTCGTCATCGTGCTGTTCTCGTTCAACAAGCCGGCGGGCAAATTCAACTACACCTGGCAGGGCTTCACCCTGGACAACTGGGCGGACCCGTTCAAGTACCCGGCACTGACCGAAGCCCTGCAGCTGAGCCTCAACGTGGCCGCTGTCTCCACGGCCGTCGCGCTGGTGCTGGGCACGTTGGTCGCGATCGCCTTGGTGCGCCAGCGGTGGCGCGGACGACGCGCGGTCGACACCTTCCTGATCCTGCCGCTGACGGCTCCCGAAGTGGTGATGGGTGCTGCGCTGCTGACGCTGTTCCTGGACTTCGGCTGGCCGGCCGGCTACACCACGATCTTGTTGGCGCACATCGCATTCGAGGTGAGCTTCATCGCGATGACCGTGCGCGCCCGGGTCCGCGGTTTCGACTGGACCCTCGAGGATGCCTCTCTGGATCTTGGTGCCGGCCCGGCGCGCACGTTCTTCAAGGTGACCTTGCCGCTGATCGTGCCGGGAATCGTCGCGGCGGCGATGCTGTCCTTCGCGCTGTCCCTCGACGACTTCATCATCACCTACTTCGTCAGCGGCTCGTCGGTGACCTATCCGCTCTACGTCAACGCGGCGGTGAAGGCGGCGGTACCTCCGCAGATCAACGTGCTGGCCACGGCGATCCTGGTGGTCAGTCTCGTCCTGCTGGCCCTCGGAACGATGTGGCGACGCAAGCGGTTCCAGGCCTGACCCCTCAGCCCACCTCCAGCGGGACCGGCCCCGGGCGGGACCCCGACCGGGTCGCTCCGACCCCGGCGGCAACGACGAACAGCACACCGACGACGGCCCACACACCCGGGTTCTGAGCGAGCACGAAGAAGCCGATCACCAACGCCAGTGCGGGTTCCAGACTCATCAACGTGCCGAAGGCCGCGGCGGTGAGTCGGCGCAGCGCCAACAGTTCGAGGGTGAAAGGCACCACCGGCAGCAGCACCGCGAGGCCCAAGCCGACTGCCAGAAGCTGTGGCGTCATCTCGGGGATCACGGATCCGCCCACGGCGGCGGTGGCTACCAGAGCGGCGACGGGCATCGAGACCGCGAGGCCGTTCAGGCCGGAGACCTCGTCGCCCACCTTCTGGGTGAGCAGTATGTAGGTGGCCCAGCAGGCCGCGGCACCGAGCGCGTAGGCGACGCCGAGAAGGTCGACGGCGCCGCTCCACGGCTGGGTCAGCAGGATCACTCCGACGCCGGCCAAGCCGGGCCACAGCAGCCGACCGGGTCCCGACCCGCGCAGCACGGCCACCCCGAGCGGGCCGAGGAACTCCAGTGCGCTGGCGGTGCCCAGCGGGATGCGCGCCAACGCAGCCATGAACAGCAGCGTGATCGCGGCGGTGACCACTCCGAGCAGGACGCACATCGCAAAGCTCTTGCGAGTGAACGCTTTCGGCGAAGGCCGTACGGCGACCAGGAGCAGCAGCCCCGCCCACGCCAGGCGCAGCCACGCCGCACCGTCGACACCGATGTCGTCGATCAGCGTGACGGACACGGCCAGGCCGGTCTGCACGCAGATCATCGCGACCACAGCCATCAGCGCTCCGGTACGCGCCCCATCGGTTCTCACGGATGCATTCTGGTGCAGGTCAATGCGATGTTTGAAATTCTCTATCGGTGGTACTCGCCGCCGCATGCTGCTGAAACCGAAACACCTGACTCCTTTCCTGTTCGGCGGTGCAGTCGCCGCCGCCGTCGCACTCGCCCCGGTGGCAGCCGCGGGCGGACCGCCCGGCTGCTATGACCCCTACGGCACCGGATGTGCCGCTCCTCCGCCACCTCCGCCGCCGCCGGGAGTCGCCGGCGCCGTCCCGGGTGGACCGGCAGGCGTGGCCGGACCCGGCGGAGCAGCCGGTGCCATCCCGGGTGGGCCGGCGGGCGTGGCCGGACCCGGCGGCGCAGCGGGGTCCATCCCCGGTGGACCCGCGGGCGCGGCCGGACCCGGCGGAGCAGCCGGCGCGATCCCCGGCGGACCGCAGGGTGTCGCCGGACCCGGCGGAGCAGCCGGATCCATCCCCGGCGGACCGGCAGGCGTAGCCGGACCGGGCGGAGCCGCCGGTTGCATCCCCGGTGTGGGCTGCGGCAGCGTTCCCGCTCCATAACCGGGCACTTTCACACGGCCGACGCCGCGTCCATCCCATTGGGGGGACGCGGCGTTGGCCGTCTCTGGGGTTTCACCGCCGGACTCAACGGGATCGGGTTTGCACCCCGGAGACCGTGGGAACACAGGCCGCATGTTGATCAGACGTGTTGCGCGCCCCATGCTGTCAGCAGTATTCATCTCGCGTGGTGTCGATGCGCTTCGAAGCCCGAAGCCGGCCGCCGACGCCACCCGACAGACCCTCGAAGGTTTGAGCAAGCTGCCCGATCCGGTCGGCACCAACGTCCCGTCCAACGCCGAGACCGTGGCACGCGTCAACGCCGCCGTACAGATCGGCGGCGGTCTGTTGCTGGCGACCGGCAAGCTGCCCCGCGTCGCCTCGGCGGCACTGGCTCTGACGGTGGTGCCGGGATCGCTCGGCAGTCACGCGTTCTGGAACGTGACCGACCCGGCCCAGAAAGCCGACGAGCGGCGAGCTTTCATCACCGACGTCAGCCTGATCGGCGGCCTGATCATCGCCGCCGTCGACACCGAAGGCCGTCCGTCGCTGGGCTGGCGAGGACGGCGAGCGGCCCGGAAGGTCACCGAAGCCGTGTCGGCAGCCCTGCCAGTGGGCGCAGCCGCCGGCAGCGGACTGACCGACAGCCAACTGGCCGAGAAGGTCAACCAGGGACTGCACGTGGGAGCCGAACGGGGCCGCGAGCTCGCGCACATCGCGCGGGAGCGCGGCGGCGAGTGGGCCGAGCTGGCCCGCGAACGCGGACTCGAACTCGCCGAGGTGGCCCGCGAACGCGGACACGAAATCGCCGAGGTGGCGCGGGACCGCGGTCCCGAGCTCGCCGACGTCGCACGGGAGAGGGGCGGCAAGTGGGCCGAACTGGCCCGCGAACGCGGACTCGAACTCGCCGACGTCGCCCGGGATCGGGCCCCGGAGCTGGCCGATGTCGCCCGTGACCGTGGCGCTGAACTGGCCGAACTGGCGCGCGCGCGTGCCGAGCTGGCCAAATCGCGCGCAGCGGAGCTGGCGGATACGGCCAACGTCGAGGTCAAGAAGCGCCGCTTCGGGCGCTGACCGTCGCCTACGCGTCCTCGGTCAGCCCTGCGACCGCAGCGTCGACAATGGCGTCGATGCTCTGGTCGACGTCGATCTCGCACCCACGCTCGTCGTCGGCGAGCGGTTCGAGCGTGTCGAACTGCGACTGCAGGAGCGATGCGGGCATAAAGTGACCGGGACGGCTGGCCTGGCGGCGGCTGATCACCTCGACGGTTCCGCTCAGATGCAGGAACTGAACCTCGGCGCAGTGGGTGCGCAGTTGATCGCGGTACCGGTGCTTCAACGCTGAACAACTGATCACCCCGCCGGTGTCGCACCGCTGCGCCAGCCACTCGCCGATCGCCTCGAGCCACGGGTAGCGGTCATCGTCGTCGAGCGGCTCACCGGCGCTCATCTTGGCGATGTTGGCAGGTGGGTGGAAGTCGTCGGCGTCGGCGAACGGCACCCGCAACCGTTGGGCCAAGGCGGCGCCCACCGTCGACTTGCCCGAGCCCGAAACCCCCATGACCACGATGGGTACCACCACTGACCCCTTCCGGTCGTGTCACTGCTTAGGAGCGTAGGTGTAGTCGATCTTCTCGCCGTCGACCGTGGTCACCGTCAGCGTGAAAGCTGCGCTCTCGGGACCCGCGACAACGAGGCAATCCACCCTGTTGCCCGGCCGGCCCTCCAGGTCGCCCGAACAGCTCGCGGAGTCGGGCCGGGTACCCAGGTGGGTGGCCAATTCGTCGAGCAACGACCCCTCCACCTCGGCTTTGGTGAGCAGCGGAAGCAGATCGAAGTTCATCATCAGGCCGTCGACATGGGTCACTACGGCGGTGCGCGGCAACGTGTTTCCGGCTGTGGTGACATCGCAGATCGCGGTCGCGCCCATGGTCCCCACCAGACCCGAGCGGCAGCTCACGCTGCTCGTAGGCCCGGGCCCGGCCCCGTCGATCAGTCGCGCGACGCCCCGCTCCAACTGTTCCTGGGACAGCGCGGGCAGCATCTCGTAGTCGATCGTCTCGCCGTCGACCGAGGTGACCGTCACCATCGGCTGAAAGCTGTTGGTTTCGCTCAACTCGACGTCGCACCGGGCGACCTGGCCGACCTCGCCGGCCAGCGGGTCGTTGCAGGTCACCGATTTCGGTTGCTCACCGGCGTCCGCGAGGCGCGCCGAGATGTCGCGCTCCAGGTCAGCCGGCGCCACGGCCGGGATGCCTTCAGGGGTCTGCACCGTGCACCCACCCAGCGCGACGATCGCGCAGACGACGCCCAGTCCCCCACGGACTTTCCGCATGTGCTGTCCCGTCACAGTCGGCAAGCTTGCACCGGACCCTAGCAGGCGGGTGCGCAGATGATTGACTGCAACGATGGATCGTCAGCCATCAATTGCGCGCCGCTTGTTCGATCGCTTCGAGCCGGTGCACGCCGTCACCTACTTCGCCCCCGAAGCCCGGGCCGCACTCGACGGGCTCGGGTACCGCGGCTTCTGGATGGGTTACTTCGCCGCCCGGTCCGCGCCCTTCGGCGTGGTCCCGCCCGAAGTCGTCACCGCGGCGTTCTACAGTTTCACCCCCGAACGTGTCGCCAAAGCGCTACCGGCCGCGTGGGATGTCGCTTCGCCTGACGACGCTCTAAGCGTCCGCCTCGAGTCCGCGGTGGCGGCCCTGCGCCGGGCAGGGGTGACCGACGAGGAAGCCGCCGCCGCAGCAGAGCCGGCCGCCCGCGCCGCGGCCGGCGCCGACGTCGGCGGGCGACCGCTCTACGCCGCCAACCGGGCACTCCCCTGGCCCGACGAACCGCTCGCGCGGTTGTGGCACTCCGTCACCCTGTTGCGTGAACACCGCGGCGACGGACACGTCGCGGTCCTGACCGCCCAGCGACTCTCCGGGCGGGACGCCAACGTGTTGCACGCCGCCGCCGGTCGTGTCCCCGAGGCGATGATCAAACGCGGACGCGACTACGACGACGCGCAGTGGGCCCAGTGCCAGGACGGTCTGCGGCGTCGGGGGCTGCTCGACGGAACCGGCGCGTTGACCGACGCGGGCCGCGAACTCAAACAGCACATCGAGGACGCGACCGACTCGGCGGCGCTGACCGCGTTCGACGTGCTCGACGACACCGACGTCGAGTCGCTGTTCCGGGCACTGACGCCGATCACCCGCAAAGTGGTAGCCGCCGGCGACGTGCCCGACGGCACCCCGATGGGCCTGAGTCGTGACGACCTCGACGACGACAGCGCCCATCTGGGCTGATCAAATCAGCGCGGCGCGTACATGATCAGGCCGACGCCAATCAGCGCCACCGATGCGCCGATCACATCCCAGCGGTCGGGCCGAAAGCCGTCGGCGACCATCCCCCACAGCAGTGACCCGGCGATGAACACCCCGCCGTAAGCGGCCAGCACCCGACCGAAGTGCGCGTCGGGCTGGAAGGCGGCCACGAATCCGTAGGCCCCCAATGCGATGACGCCGGCACCGATCCACAACCAACCGCGGTGCTCGCGCACACCCTGCCAGACCAACCAGGCGCCGCCGATCTCGAGGAGCGCGGCGAGGACGAACAGCGCGACAGACCGGGCAACCATCTCGAGTACCGAGCCTACCGGGCGGCCAGCGAGAACCCGTGCCACGCCTGACGTTGTTCGGCGTGCGGGTCGTACTCGACGCGGCGGCGCCGGTCGAGGACCAGCACCGGACGCTCGTCGGCGTTGTATCGCGGCCAATCCGCGCCCGGCACCGCCCCCTGGGCGAAAGACAACCAGCGGCCCTGCATGTCTTTGGTGACCTTGCGTGCGGCCGCGGCGTCGACACCTGCGGTCAGCAACCTGCCGAAGCGGGTGCGGTAGACGCCGAACAGGGCGAACAGTTCGGTGGCGTGGGTGGCGCCCATCCCGGCCAGACGGAGAGTGCGGGGTGCGTAGTCGAACCGGTACACGTAGGTCGGCGCGTGCCGGCTGTGGGCCTGCGCCATTTCCCAGATCGCCGAGCCGAAGATGCAGTCGCCACCGATGCGAACGCACACCGAAGGGTCCGGATAGCCCGGATAGGCGGCCAGAATACGTTCCCGCACTTCGGGATCAGCCATGGCGAACATCTTCTCGATGGCCTGCTCGTTGGTCGGCAGCAGTTTGAGGAACCGGGTGAACAGCCGACCTTCTTCGGCGTTGCTGCCGACGATGAGCGGCACCGGCGCCGCAGCGCCGCGGCGCATCGCCTCGAACGGTTCCAGCGGAAGGTAATCGGTGCCGAAGGTGGGGCCGACCGCGAATGCGCCGACCATGTCTTGTTGTCCGTCGACGATGAGACGCTCGAGAGTATCGACCAGCTCGGCCGGGCGCACCGCGAGAAGCTTTGCCGCAGCGCCCTCTTCGTCGGTACCGAGCAGCCGGGCGAACCGCGCGGCGTACTCTGCGGCCATCTCGGCGCTGCGGGTCATGCCGGTGGGCGGGCTCTGCGAAATCGCTTGCTTGAAGAGACCTTTGGCGTCCGGGGTGGCCATCAGCGTGGCGACGGCGTGTGCACCGGCGCTCTCACCGAAGATCGTGACGTTGTCGGGGTCGCCGCCGAATGCGGCGATGTTGTCCTTCACCCAACGCAGGGCCATCACCAGGTCGCGCAGGAAGAGGTTGTCGTCGATACGGATATCGGGCGTCGACAAGGAGGACAGCTCCACACATCCGAGCGCTCCGAGGCGGTAATTCACCGAGACGAACACGCACCCCTTGCGGGCCAGCGACGCCCCGTCGTAGATCGGGGTGGCCGAACTGCCCAACACGTAACCCCCGCCGTGGATGAACACCATCACCGGCAGCTCCGCGGCGTCCTGATTGGGAGTGAGGTCGGCGGGCATGACCACGTTGAGGATCAGGCAGTCTTCGCTCTGCGGCTGGTACCGACCCGGGGCCAACATGGTGTACATGCGCTGCTGCGGCGCGCAGTTGCCCAGTCCATGGCAGTAGCGGACGCCGGGCCACGGCTGCACCGGCTGCGGAGCCCGGTAACGCAGCGGCCCGACGGGTGGCTTGGCGTACGGGATGGCGCGCCAGCGGTGAACCCCGTCCCGGGTGAAGCCCTCGACGATTCCGGAAGCCGTCTTCGCCCGAATGGTGTGTTCGTGCATCCTGCCGACGGTAGCGAACGTTGCCGCGACGTGTACGACTGGCCGAACCGTGTCGGCCCGTTAACCTTGGCCGCATGCGCATCGCGGTCCTGGCGGTTCTGGCCGCCCTGACGACGGCCTGCTCGCAGTCCGTGGGCGGCCAAGCCGAGCCGTCTGCCACCCCGTCCCCGACTGCGGCGCCACCCACCACGACTGCGCCGTCGCCGGTCCCGACGACAACGGCCCCGCCTGCGGTGCCGAACGCGGATGCATCCATATCGTCGGTGATCAGCTGGGTCGAAGACGGCGTCGCCGCCGATCCCGCCGAATTCCACGTCGCATTCCGCGACGGTGTGGCCACCCGCCTCGGTGAGGACATCGCGTTCACCGCGTCCGCCGGTGCGCCGCTGACCACGACGCAGTGCATGACCGCGGGCGATCTGATGTGCCTGGTCGAGCTCGACGATCCGCCGCCGCGACCCGCGGGCGCCGAAGGGGCGTGGAAGCCGGGCTGGATCACGATTTCCGGTACGTCCGTGCAGGTAGGTTCGCTGCGCGGCGATCCGGGACCGTTCGGCAGCGGCAGCGGCCCAGAACTGGCCGACGGCCAGTCGCTGGCCTTCGGCGACAACAGGTGCCGCGCTGATGCTGCTGCGCTGATCTGCGTGAACTACGCCCACCGCACCGCCGTGCGGATCAGCACCGCCGGCGTCACCCCGTACGGCTGCCTGCAGCCGGCGCCGACCCCACCGGATGCCGCGGCGCTGTACCGCTGCTGAGACTTCGGTCGGTCAGGGCAACCGGAAGGTCCCGGTGACCAGGATCGGCGTCACCGGCCGGCCGTTGATGCTGGCCTGCGGACGCCCGTCGGGGAATTCGATCGGTCCGGCCGGGCCCAGCTTGCGCTTGGTGCGCACGTCGTGGCGCACCTGAAAGTCGGTGAGCCCGTCGAGATCGAACGGATCGAAGTTGCGGTCGCGATCACCTTGGCTGAAACCGCTGAACTGCACACCGGTCGCCGACCCGTCCGGGCGCACCACCCACGACGAGCGCGCGCCGCCCGCCTCGGCGGTGTACATGCCGGCCAGACCTGACACCGCGTCCGCGGTGAACGGATGGGCGACACCATTCATGGTCACCACGCCGGTGACGGCGGTGCCGTCGTAGTCGGCGGTGAGTGTGTCGCGCATCCGTGAGGTGAGGTCGATCGCGCCGTCGGCTTGGTTGCCTAAAAACCATGCCTCGTCGTCGGTTCCGTTGCACGCATAGGCGGCAACCGAGTCGCCGTCGACGCTGATGCCGATCGCCATGGCTGCCCCGTCCGCCGAGACCGCGTCGGCCATGTAGCGCGCTGTCTGCGGGAAGGCAGCCGACTGCGCGACCGGTGCGGCTTCGGTCGATGTGTCCTTCGAGCAACCCACCGAGGTTCCCAGCACGGTCAGGGCGGCCGCCACCAGCAGCGGTAGAAGTCTGATTCTCATGCCGGGAAGCATGAATCCGTCGGCGCGCCGGCGCATGGAGATCAGGTGGAGATTTCGTGGAGACCTACGCACTCAGGCGATCAGGAAGGAGTGCACCTCGTCGCAGAAGATGCGCCACGCCGGCTCCTGGGAGGTCAGCAGATGATTGCTGCTCGACAGGGTGATCAGCGTGGCGCCGGGGATCATCGAGGCCAGTTCCTCGCCGTAGCGCAGGGGCACGCGATGGTCATCCCGGGAATGCAACACAAGTGTCGGACACCGCACCTCACCGGCAAGGCGACGAACGTCGATGCGGGCGAACACCTCCAGGAACCGCACGGCGTTCTGCGCCGACGTGGTGCGTCGCTGCAATTGATCGAAGGCATCCCAGTCGGCGCGGGTCCCGTCGGGCAGGAACTGCGCGGCGAACACCTGTCGGAACGCCGGATCCGACCGACCCCAGCCCACCCGCGCCAGCTCCAGATCCAGTGCGGCAGCCCGCTTTTCCTCATCGGTGACCGCGCGCACGGCGCGGCCCCGCGCGTACGCGCCACTGAGGACCAGCCGAGTCACCTTCTCGGGGTGGCGCGCGGCGTAGGCGACCGCCACCGCCCCGCCCTGCGACACACCCAGCAGCGGGAACCGCTCCAAACCCAGTGCCTCGACCACGGATTCGAGATCGGTCACCCAGTCTTCGAACGTGAATTCGTGAACGTCCCAGTCAGACAGACCGCAGCCACGTTCGTCGTAGCGGACGAGGGTGTGCCACGCCGACAGGTCGCGCACCCAGTGGCACCACACCGGGCTCTCGATGTCGTAGCCCAGATGTGTCATCCAGTTCGCCGCGCGCACCAACGGCGGGCCGCTCCCGGTGACGCCGTAGGCCAACCGCACGCCGTCGTCTGCTTCGCAGAACGCGATGTGCTGGCCGAGCATCCTCGGGTCCGGCAGTGCGTGTTCGATGCGCGGTCCGTGGAGGCGGCCGACGAACTGGTACCCGCGACCGCGGACAGTGCGGATGTAGCGCTGGGATTCACCGTCGTCACCCAATGCGCGGCGCGCGGCTTTGATCCGACTGGTCAACGCTGCTTCGCCGACGAACCGCCCGCCCCACACAGAGTCGAGCAGTTCTTCCTTGCTCATGAGGCGGTCGTGGTGGGTGATCAACTGTGTCAGCACGTCGAACACCTGAGGCTCGACTCTGATCACCGTGTCGGCGCGGCGCAGTTCGTAGCACGCGGTGTCGAGGACGAAGTCGTCCCAACGCCACGTCCGCATCGGCGGCGAGGCGGTGAACTCGACACTGTGACCAACCACCGATGCCCCGTTTCTGCAGGTTGAACGGTGTGGATACCGGCCCAGACTACCGGTCGGCGGCCGATTTCGTCGGGCTACTACCGCCAGCCGTCCGCGGCGCGCGCAGCCTGCATGACCGCGTCACACAGCTCCCGCAACTCGGCGGGCCCGGCGCCCTCCTCGAGCGCGGTGGCCATGTCTTCAGCGGCACACCGCACCTGGTAGACGCGATCGGACAACTCGGCGGCTTCCTCGGCGCTGAGCACCACCGCGTCCGGCGGGACCGAGGTGCCTTTCACCAGAGCGCGCTGCTCGTAGGCGCGCTGGCGACACGACTGCCGGCAGTACTGGCGGCGCCGGCCCAGGCCGCTGTCGGCGACTTCGCGACCACACCAACGGCAGTTCTGAGGGCGGATGCGAGTGCTGGACCGGGTGGCCTGAGGCGTCACAGCCAGACTCTAAACCCAAGCCCGCAGCAATCCCGGTATCATCGATGGCCGAGTCGGGGACGGCCCCGAGGAACTTGTGCCGGCGCGTCTGCGTTGAACCATCCGGGACATATTGCGCTGATAAGAGGAGTGGACGATGGCTGATCGTGTATTGAGGGGCAGCCGGCTCGGCGCGGTGAGCTACGAGACCGACCGCAACCACGACTTGGCGCCGCGTCAGGTCGCGCGCTACCGCACCGACAACGGCGAGGAATTCGACGTTCCGTTCGCCGACGACGCCGAGATCCCCGGCACCTGGTTGTGCCGCAACGGCATGGAAGGCACCCTGATCGAGGGTGACGTACCCGAGCCCAAGAAGGTCAAGCCGCCGCGGACCCACTGGGACATGCTGCTGGAGCGCCGTTCGATCGAGGAACTCGACGAACTGCTCAAGGAGCGTCTCGAGATCATCAAGACCCGCCGCCGCGGGAGCTGACCCGCCTCAGGGTGTGACGCCGCGTGCCCGATCGAGACGGGCGCGCAGGCCCCACTGGGCGACCTTGATGATCGCCTCCCGAATCGTCGAGCCGTCCATCTTCGATTCACCGTGCTCACGCTCGGTGAACGTGATGGGCACCTCGAGGACGGTGAAGCCGGCGTTGATCGAGCGCCAGGTCAAATCCACCTGGAACCCGTAGCCCTTGGAGTCCACCGCGGACAGGTCGATCTTTTCCAGCACCTCACGCCGGTAGGCGCGGTAGCCCGCCGTGATGTCGTGGATGTCCACGCCGAGCAGGATGCGCGAGTACCCGTTGGCGGTGCGAGACAGGACGAGCCGCCGCCGCGGCCAGTTGCGCACCTCGCCGCCGTCGACGTACCGCGACCCGATCACCACATCGGCGCCCTTGTCGATCTCGTCGAGCAGCCGGTGCAGCTGCTCGGGGGCGTGGCTACCGTCGGCATCCATCTCCACCAGCACCGAGTACTGACGGTTCAACCCCCACGCGAAACCGGCGAGGTAGGCCGCGCCCAGCCCGTCCTTGGAGGTCCGGTGCATCACGTGCACCCGATCGGGGTCACCGAGCGCGAGTTCATCGGCCAACTCGCCCGTGCCGTCCGGGCTGCCGTCGTCGACGATGAGGACGTGCACGTCGGGCTCGGCGGCATGCACCCGGGACACGATGGTCAACAGATTGTCGCGCTCGTTGTAGGTCGGGATGATCACCAGAGTGCGGTCGCTGGGCCGCGCAGCGGATGGGCGGTCACCGTTCAAGCCACCGGGGACGCTCATGCGGCTCCTTCATCGTCTTCACGGTCGCGGGGCATCGCTCGCCGGCCCCGCAGTCTTGTCGGCACGAGAGATCCATTGTGCAGTATCGCGCCGATCACACCCGCAGCGCCGAGGGCGATGAGCGCGGCCTCGACGTACGGGCCGAACCGCGTCGCCGGGGTCAGGACCGTCTTGAGCCGCAACTGCCGATCCAGGTACGCGGGCTCGAAGAACTCCGTCCGGGCCAGCTCACGTCCGTCGGGACTGATCATCGCGCTGATCCCGGTGGTACCGGCGACCACCACATAGCGGTCGTGTTCGACCGCGCGCAGGCGCGCGAACGCCAACTGTTGCTCACTCATCGATTCGTCGAAGGTGGCGTTGTTGGTCGGCACCGCCAGCAACTGGGCGCCGCTGCGCACCGATTCGCGCGCGGCGCGGTCGAAGATGACCTCCCAGCAGGTGGTGACGCCGACCGGCACCCCAGCGGCCTGCACCACGCCGTCGCCGTCGCCCGGAACGAAGTATCCGGCCCGCTCCGCATACGGGGAGAGCCGGCTGAAGAAGCTGCGCCACGGCAGGTACTCACCGAAGGGCTGCACGATCCGTTTGTCGTGGCGGTCGGCCGGCCCGCTCTCCGGGTTCCACACGATCACCGTGTTCGTCGACACCGGGTTGGTGCGGCTGTGTCCGGGCGCGGCGACCACGCCGCCCACCAGAATGGGGGCGTCGATGGCCGCCGCCGCGCTGGAAATCTGTTGCGCCGCATCGCGGTTGGCCAGCGGGTCGATGTCCGAGGAGTTCTCCGGCCAGATCACCAGCATCGGTCGGGGCGCGCGCCCGGCCCGCACGTCGTCGGCCAACCGCAGCGTCTCCCGGACATGGTTGTCGAGCACCGCGCGTCGTTGCGCGTTGAAGTCCAAGCCGAGCCGCGGGACGTTGCCCTGGACGGCGGCCGCCGTGATCGGCGGGTCGTCCCCAGCTCCGGCGCCGGACTTGCGCACCTGCGGCCACACCAGTGCGGTGGCCACCAGCACCAGGGCGATGCACAGCCCGGGCAGCACGACCGCCGGCGGAGTCTTCGCTCGCGCGGCGGCGTCGCGGCGCCACCAGGAGACGATCTCCATCGTCATCGCGGCCACGGCGACGCCGACGAGCACCGTCGCGAACGACACCAGCGGCGCGCCTCCGAGATGCGCCAGCGGCAGCAGCGGGCCGCCGGTCTGGGAGAACCCGACCACACCCCAGGGGAATCCGCCGAACGGCACGGTCGACTTGAGCCATTCCTGCGCCGACCACAGCCCGGCGAACCACAACGGCCAGCCGGGAACCCTGCGAACCAGCACCGCGACCCACCCGAACAGCGCCGGGAACACGGCCTCGGCCACACTCAACGCGATCCACGGCAGCGCGCCGACCAGGCCGCTGATCCACGGCAGCAACGGCAGATAGAACGCCAATCCGAACAGGAATCCGTAGCCCAGGCCGCCCGCGGCGGTGGTGGAAGGACGCGTCAGCACCCAGCTCAACCCGGCGAACGCGACGATCGCCAGGAACCACCAACCAACCGGCGGGAAGCTCGCGTACAGCGCCAGGCCGGCGGCGATGCCGACGCTCAACTGAGGTGACCGGTTCGCGACCGCCCGAACCCAGCCGTCACCCATGGATGATCACGCCCCGGTGGACCGTCTGACGGCAGCGCGGCAGCTGGTCATGCAGTGCGGGTAGCACCGGCACGCGGGAGCGGGGATCGGTCGACCAGCGCTGCACCGCGTCGGTCGGGGCGCTCACCTCGAAGTCGTCGGCATCCCATATCGCGTAGGTGGCCGGCGCCCCCGGGACCAGCGTTCCGCTGACCCCGTCGCGCACTCCCCCGGCCCGCCACGCGCCGCGGGTGGCAGCGGCGAATGCCGCACGCGCGGAGATGGCGCTGCCCGGCGTGTGATGGGCGGTGGCGGCGCGGACGCCGGTCCACGGATTCATGTCGGTCACCGGGGAGTCGGAACCGAGCGCCAGAGGCACGCCGTGCGAGGCCAGCCGCGCGAACGGGTTGAGGCCGCTCGCGCGGGCGGGTCCCAGCCGGCGGGCATACATGCCGTCGTCGCCGCCCCACAGCGCGTCGAAGTTGGGTTGGACGCTGGCGATGACGCCCCAGCTGCCGAGGTGGGCGGCCTGCTCGTCGGTGATCATCTCCAGATGCTCGAGGCGATGCCCGCAGCGGGCCACCGCGACGCTGCCGAACCGGTCGACGACGCGGTGCAGTGCGGTCATGACGGCGGTGACGGCGGCGTCGCCGATCACATGAAAGCCCGCGGTGATGTCCGCATCGGTGCAGGCTGCGAGGTGGGCGGTCACGGCGTCGACGTCGAGGTAGCTGTTGCCGGTGGTGGCGGGCGCGTCCGCGTAGGGCTCGTGCAACCAGGCGGTGCGCGAACCCAGCGCGCCGTCGACGAACAGGTCACCGGCCAGGCCGCGGGCCTGAGTACTGCGCAGTAGGTCGCGGGCCTCGTCCGCGGTGGTCACCGCTTCGCCCCAGTAGCCGACGACTTCGACGCCGTGGTCGAACTCGCGCAGCTCGCGCCAGTCGTCGATTCCGGAGACGTCGGGGCCGGCGCACTCGTGTACGACGGCGATTCCGACGGCCGCGGCGGCGTCGAGCGCCGCGCTGCGGGCACGGTCGCGCTGGGTGGCGGTGAGTGCCTCGCGGGCCGCCCGGCGCGCGCGGTGATGATCGTCGGCAGTCAGCGGCGCCTGGGCCTCGACCAGTCCGGCGCGGCGGCGCAACGCGGTCGAGGCCGCGGCCGAGTGCACATCGATCCGGGTGAGGTAGACGAGACGGTCGCCGACGACGGCGTCGAGATCCGAGGTGGTGGGTGGATCCGGCTCTGGCCATGCCGTCTCATCCCAGCCGTGGCCCCAGATGACGCCGTTCGGATGGGCGCGGGCGTACTCGGAGAGCAGCTGCAGACATTCCTGCAGTGACCGCGCATGCCGTAGGTCGAGCCCGGTCAGAGCGAGTCCGGTGGCCGTGGTGTGGAAGTGGCTGTCGACGAATGCCGGCGCCACGAAGCCGCCCGCCAGGTCGCTGACGGTGGCGTCGGGGAACTGCGTGCGGCCGACGTCGTCGCGCCCGATCCAGGCGACGATCCCGTCCCGGACCGCCATCGCGGTCGCGTCGGGCATGACGGGGTTGTGGATGCGCCCGTTGAGCAGCAGCGCGGTGGTGCTCACTCCGGCAGACGTGGCTGCTCGACCGGGTGGTCGACGGTGTCGATCACTTCGCCGTCGACGTAGTCCCCGCGCCCGGTGCGGCGGGCAGCGGTCGAGCCCATGGTGCTCACACCAACGATCAGCGGTGCGCGGCGCGCGGCCAGCGCGGTGACGAGCGGACGTGCCGCGGCACGGGTGGGCGGCAGGAGCAGCAGGGCGCCCAAGACGGTACTGGCGAGGCCGGGAATCACGACGAGCACCGTACCGAGTGCGACCAGCAGGCTGTCTGTGACGGCCCCCTGCGCTTCGGCGAGCGACAGGCCAGACCGCAGCCGACGGATATGGCGGCGCAACTGCGAGCCCGCGAGCGCCAGGCCCAGCGCGAATGTGCCGGCGAGAAGCAGCACAGTCCAGCCGAAACCGATGGTCGATGCCAATGCCACCACGACGGCAAGCTCGACCAGCGCGTAGATCAGGAACAGCCTCATCGCCATAGTGTGCCAACGCTCGGCGGCCGCTGCGGGTTCCTGCGCGGACGTGCGCCCGTCAGTTCACCGGTTTGATCTCGATCGAGACGTTCTTCTCCATGCCGCCACGCAGCTTGGAGAAGAAGTTGAAGGTCTTGCCGAGCAGGCCGTAGCGCTTGCCGAGCGCATCGTAAGTGGCGCCGTTGGCCGACTTGTCCAGGATGCGTGCGGTTGCCTCGACCGCGTCGCCTTTGGGTTTTCCGGCCCGGTCGCACGGTGCGATGGTGACCCGCGACGTGTTGCGCAGACGCTTGACCTTCCATGACTTCTCCTGCGTGATCGCAACCAAGCCATCGCCGGACATCGCAGCCCAGATGGCCGTCGGCTTGGGACGTCCGTCCTTGGTGAACGTGGTCAACAGGATGTACTCGGACTTGGCGACTTCGGCGAAGGTGGCTGTCATGTCGCCACTTTAAGCGGCGTCGAAGGTGACCAGGTCGATGCTGAGTCGGCCTTCCATGAGGCTGAGGCGTCGGCGTACCGGTGGTCCGGGCAGTGGTGGGGCGGTCGAGTGGTAGACCGCGCCGGTGGGGGTGCGGAATTCGGCGGTGTGTGAGCCGTCCGCATCCTCGGTGGTGACCCGCCAGCCGGGGGCTTCTTTGGCGTAGTTGCACGCTTCGCATTCCCCGAGCCCGTTGACCGCGCTGGTCGCTCCGTGCTCGCGGGCCGGCCTGGCGTGGTCGTGATGGCGGATCGGGGCATCGCAGTACGGGGTGCGACACGTCTGATCGCGCAGCTCGAGGAACCGCGCCAGACCCTTGGGGAAGATCCGGGACTTCGATTCCATGGCCACCAGCTGCCCGGAGGTCGGGTGGCGATACAGCCGGCGCAGGGTGGCTTTCGTGCCGGCATCCAGGGCGGCGTCACCAACCAGCGCGCGGCAGAACCCGGCCGGGACCGGGCCGTAGCCGTCGAGCCAGCCCAGCTCGTCGTCGTCGCCGGCCAGCGTGGTGTCGGCCATCACCAGGTTCAGCGCCACCGGCACCGGCGCATCTGCCGCGCGGCCGGTGACCCGCTCGTAGACGGTGTCGGCCATGATCTGCCCGCGCGGGCGGTCATCGAAGGTGGTGTCGGCGGCCCGTTTACACGCCGCGTAGAGCCCGACCCCCTGGGCCAGCGGCAGCCGCACGGTGAAATACACCATGCCGTTGGGCGCCGGCCGGCAACTGACCGCGCAATCCGCAGCTACCTTGTTGGAGCGGTCCACCACCGCGGCGGCATCCAGCCGCGCGGTGAGGCGTTTGGCCTCGGCTTCGACCCGCTTGTTGCCCCACCCGGACAGCCGCGACAGATCAGCGCACAACTGCTCGTCCAACCGGCGACGGTCCTCGAGGCTCAGGCACGCCGACTCGCGCACGATCAGCGTCGCCCGCCACTCCGACAGCGCTCCGCACTCCAAAGCCGCCAACGTGTGAGGCATTTCGTGCACCAGCGCGCGGGCGAAGCCCAGGTGCCGGTTGCCGGTCACCGGCGCCTCCCGCCGGGCCAACGCGACCTCCGAGCTCAACCCCTTGCCGCGCTTGGCTTTCGGCACCCCGTCGGCCTCCTCACGAGCATGCCGCTTGGCCGCCCACAACGCCGTCGCGCGCGCCTGCACCGCCGCCGCGTAAGCCTTGAGTTCCTCACAACGCTGGACCACCGCACGCAACTCAGCCTCGCCAGCAGCATCAGAGAACTCGCACACACGTTCGAACACAAACCCGACACTACTCAGCGGCACCGACAAAAATCCGTCAATCTCCGAGATCGCCTGCGGTTTCTAGGAGAAGTGCTTGAGCCCGTCCCGCGTGGCCCGTCCCCGCGATGCGGCGAAACTAAACAGGTAGTCGACGGTGGTCTTGAGCGCCACTGCAATTCGGCGATGCCGTTCCCCGCTGGTGCGGATCGTCGAGGTGCCCCGCGTGGACTCGGGCCGGCGACCCAACTCCCGCGGCGGCACTCGGTCAGTCCCGTTCGTACCGTACGAAAGTCGCGCGGAGAGAACGTCCGTCAGCGGTGTGGATTCCAGCGGGCGTACCAGGTCTGCCCGTAGGGCATCCCGACGGCGGCGACGAGCGCGAAGATGATCGCGGCGAAAACAACGATCGGCAACATGGCAGGTCCTTTCGAGGGGCCCGCAGGTAAGCGGGTCAACACCTAAAACGGTACCGCCGGTACCGGGTTCTGTGCCCAAGATGTGCGTGGCGGAACTGCCCGCGCCGCGCAGCGACAGGGGTCACACTTGGGTCCGGGTGATGCAACGCATCACTGGTCGACGGTGACGAACCCTTCCGACACCATCCAGTCCCGCGCGACCATCGCGGGATCGCGGCCCTCGACGTCGACCTGCTTGTTCATCTCCATGATCGCGTCGTTGGTCAGTGCCGCCGTGACCGGCGCAGTGACGTCGGCGATCTCGGGGTGCGCCTCGAAGAAGGCCCGCTTCATGGTGACCGACGGGTTGTAGTGGGCGAAGAACTGCTTGTCGTCGACCAGAACGGTCAGGCCCAGAGCAGCGATGCGGCCGTCGGTGGTGAAGACTTCGCCGAAGTCACACTGGGTCCCGTCGGCGGTGGCCTGGTAGATGATGCCCACCTGCAGGATCGGAGTCTGCGCCCGCGCGGGGTCGAATCCGTAGGCCGCGGCCATCCCGGGAAATCCGTCCTGGCGGGCCCGGAACTCGGTGTCGACGCAGGTGCGTGCCGCAGCGGGGTCACGCCGGACCAGCTCGGCGTAGTCCGACAGCGTACGAACACCGGTGCGCTGCACGGTTTCCGGGCTCGCCGCCAGCGCGTAGGTGTCATCCATCGGCCCGGGTTCCAGCCAGACCATGTCGTTGCGCGCCAGATCCTCGTCGCGCACCGCCTCATACTGGGCGCGGGTGTCGGGGATCGGCTTCTCGTGCCCCAGGTAGTTGATCCACGCATTCCCGGTGAACTCGTAGGCGACGTCGACCTGGCCGGACAGCTGCGCCTCCCGGGTGCTGCGCGAGCCCACGATGCCGGTCAGGTCACGCACGTCGGCACCGGCCGCGGCGAGCGTGAACTGCAGGATGTAGCCCATGATCACCTGCTCGGTGTACTCCTTGGAGCCGACGGTGATCGGTACCCCCTGCAGCGCGGGTTCGGGTTCGATCGACCCGGGACCCACGCGCAGCGGCACCGCGCTGCCCGCCCCCAGTCCGCAACCGGCCAACACCCAGCAGATGGCGACCGCCACCGCGGCGGCCACGAGGCGGGTCCTCACCGCAACCCCTTGGGGCTGAGGAAGAATTCGGCCAGACCGCCGGCCCAGTCGACCAACAGCGCCAGGCAGACGGCGAGGACGCTGCCGAGGATCAGCGTCACGTTGTCCTGCAACTTGTATCCGGTGTCGATGAGGATGCCCAGACCACCGGCATTGACCAGAAACGACAGCGTCGCCGTGCCCACCGCGATGACCAGCGACGTGCGCAGGCCCGCCAGAATGTAAGGCACCGCCAGCGGCAGCTCGACCCGCGCCAGCAGCGCCGTTCGCGACATCCCCTGTCCCAGACCGGCATCGAGCATCGCCCGATCGACCTGGTCCAGGCCGAGGATGGTGCTCGACAGCACGGGCAGCAGGGAGTACAGCGCGATGGGCAGCACGCCGATCCAGAATCCGGTCTTGGCGGTGACGAGGAACAACAGCACGAGCAGACCGATGGCCGGCGCCGCCTGGCCGACGTTGGCGATCCCGATGAACACCGGCCGCAGCACCTTCGCCCAGGGACGGGTGACCAGCACCCCGAGCGGCACCCCGACGGTCACCACGATCGCGGTGACCGCGACGGTGATCAGCAGATGCTGCCAGATCAGCGTGGTCACGTTGGCAGGGTTGATGTTCTCCTGCTGCGTCGCGGTCAGATTCCGGTTGAACGCCCAAAACAGCACCGCTGCGGCAACCCCCACAACGAGCACCGGCTGTACGAGCAGCCGGAGCCGTTCGGCGCCGGTCATCGAGGTGCTCGAAGTCTGCACCGCGCTGGTCATGACGGACCGTTCGGGTGGTGCGCGACAGCCTCTTCGGCCTCGGTGCGCAGGCGGCTGATGGTGTCGATGAGGGTGTCCAACGTGACGACGCCGACGTATCGGCCGCCCGCGCCGACCACCACCGCCGAGGCGTGTTGCTCGGCCAGGATCGCCTCGAGCGCGTCCTCGAGTGTCGACTGCGTGCTGACCACGCTGAGTTCTTCGCCGGCCTCGGCCAGCGTGCGCGCATGTGCCAGGCGGCTGCGCCGCACCCATGACACCGGCCGTTCCCGTTCGTCGAGGATCACCGCCCAGTCGAACGGGCTCTGCGCCAGCGTGCGGCGGACATCTTCGACGCTGTCACTGCGGTGCACGGCGGTGTGGTCGCGCAACGCGATCTCTTTGATCCGCACCAAACCCAGCTGACGCAGGGACGCCCCGGAGCCGACGAAGCCGGCGACGGTGTCGTCGGCGGGACTGGCGAGAATCGTCTGCGGGGTGTCGTACTGCAGCACCGCGGAACGGGGCCCCAGGACGGCGATGCGGTCGCCGAGTTTGACCGCCTCGCCGAAGTCGTGGGTGACGAACACGATGGTCTTGTGCAGCTCTGCTTGCAGTTGGAGCAGTTCGTCCTGCAGCGAGCTGCGCGTGATCGGATCGACCGCGCCGAACGGTTCGTCCATCAGAAGCACCGGCGGGTCTGCGGCCAACGCCCGGGCCACACCGACGCGCTGCTGCTGACCTCCGGACAGTTGACGCGGGTAGCGGTCGGCGTACTGCGCCGGCTCCAGTCCGACCATGTCGAGCAGCTCGTCGACACGCGCGTCGATGCGTTTGCGATCCCACTTCAACAGCCCGGGAACCAGTCCCACGTTCTGCCTGATGGTCATGTGCGGGAACAGGCCGGCCTGCTGGATCGAATAGCCGATCGAGCGACGCAGTTCGGTGGGCTTGATACTCAGGGCATCACGGTCACCGATCATGATCCGGCCGGAGGTGGGCTCCGACAGCCGGTTGATCATCCGCATCATCGTGGTCTTGCCGCACCCCGAAGGGCCGACGAACACGACGATCTCCCCGGCCGGAATGTCCAGGGACACGTCGTCGACGGCGGGCCGGTCGCTGCCCGGGTACACCTTGGACACATGGTCGAGTTCGATGCGAACCCCGGATCGCTCTGTCATCGAATGCCTTTCGACGTCGTCAGCCGACCGATGAGCACCAGGACGGCATCGAGCAACAGCGCCAGGATGACGATCAGCAACGTGCCGGTCAGGGCCATCGGCACCGCTGTCGGGCTGCCCACGCGCGCCAGCCCGGCGAAGATGAGGTTGCCCAGGCCCGGTCCTTTGACGTAGGCCGCGATGGCCAGCACGCCCATCGCCATCTGGGTGCTGACCCGCATGGCCGACAGGATCGACGGCCAGACCAGCCGCAGCTCCACGCGGCGCAATGTGTCGACGCGACTCATGCCGATCCCCCGCGCCGCGTCCGTGAGCGCCGGATCCACGGCGCCCAGACCGACGATGGTGTTCCGGATGATCGGTAGCAGCGAGTAGAGCACCAACGCCGCGACACTGGGGACCACCCCGAGACCGAACAGTGGGATCAGCAGGCCCAACAGTGCGAAGGCCGGGACCGTCAGGATCACGCTGGAAGTCGCGGTGGCCAGGTTGGCCGCGGTGGGGTTGCGGTACGTCAGGACACCGACGGCCACCCCGATGACCGTGGCGATCAGCACGCTCTGCACCACCGCGCTGACGTGCTGGTAGGAGTCGAAGATCAGCTGCGGGTAGTGCGCGACGACGTAATCCCACAGCGGTCCCACGACGTCGCTGGTTACCGATCTTGACTCAGCCGAAACGGGGGCAGCTCGTCGCTGGACGCCCGAGTACCGTGGTCAGGTGGCCAGATTGCGGGAGAACGACGCCTGCCCCGGCGCATTGCAGACCCACACCGCCGCCGACGGCGAATTGGCACGCGTACGGCTGCCCGGCGGCATGCTGACCGCTGCGCAACTGGAAGCGATGGCCCTGGCGGCCCTCGAGCACGGGTCCTCCACACTGGAGCTGACCTCGCGGGGCAACCTGCAGATCCGCGGCGTGCGCGACACCGGCGCCGTCGCCGACGCGTTGGCCGCCGCCGGACTGCTCCCCTCGCCGACCCACGAACGGGTCCGCAACATCGTCGCCTCGCCGCTGTCCGGACGCGCCGGCGGCGTCGGTGATGTGCGGGCGGCGGTCACGGCGTTGGATGCGGCGATCCGGGCCGACGAACGGTTGGCGCAGCTGCCGGGACGGTTCCTGTTCGGTCTCGACGACGGTCGCGGCGACGTCTCCGGACTGGCTCCCGATGTCGGAGTGCACGTCCTCGACGAGGTCACCGCGGCGGTGCTGCTGTGCGGGCGCGACACCGGGGTGCGTGTGGCCTGCACGGGCATGGTCGCCGCGCTGACCGATCTCGCCCACCGCTTCCTCGATGTGCGCGGAAAAGCCTGGCGCGTGGCAGAACTCGACGATCCCGCGGTGCTGCTGACCGACCACCGGCCCAGCGCGCCATCCGGCGCGACGTGGCCGGTGCGGACTCGGCCTCCGGTGGGCTGGATCGAGCAGCGCGACGGACGCGTCACGCTCGGTGCCGCGGTGCCGCTGGGGGTCCTCGACGCCCAGGTGGCGCGGTTTTTGGCCGCGGTCGACGCCCCGGTGGCCGTGACGCCGTGGCGTTCGGTGCTGCTGTTCGACCTCGACGAGGATGTCGCGGACACGGCGTTGCGGGTGCTGGCGCCGATGGGCCTGGTGTTCGACGAGAACTCCCCGTGGCTGGGGGTGTCGGCCTGCACCGGAATTCCGGGCTGCGCCCGCTCGGCTGCCGATGTGCGCGCCGACGCCGCGGCGGCGGTCGACGAGCCGGTGGCCGCCGAGGTGACCCACCGGCACTACGTCGGGTGCGAGCGGGCGTGCGGCAGTCCGGCTTCCGCGCAGGTGCTCCTCGCCACCGGAGAGGGTTACCGGCCCCTGTCGGCCCACCTCTAGGGTGAGCAGGTGCTCGACTACACCCGCGACGCCGCCGAGATCTACCGGCAGTCGTTCGCGACCATCCGCGACGAAGCCGACCTGTCACGATTCCCCGATGACGTGGCCCGCGTGGTGGTCCGGCTGATCCACACCTGTGGGCAGGTTGACGTGGCCGAGCACGTGGCCTTCACCGACGACGTCGTGACCCGCGCGCAGACCGCGCTGCGCGACGGGGCGCCGATCCTGTGTGACTCCTCGATGGTCGCCGCAGGCATCACCCGCTCGCGGTTGCCCGCGGACAACGAGGTCGTCTCACTGGTGGCCGATCCGCGTGCCCCGGAGCTGGCCGCGAAACTGGGCAGCACCCGTTCGGCCGCCGCTGTCGATCTGTGGGCCGACCGCATGGACGGGGCGGTGTTCGCGGTCGGCAACGCGCCGACCGCGTTGTTCCGGCTGCTCGAACTCGTCGACGAAGGCGTCCGCCCGCCGGTGGCGGTCTTGGGCGGGCCGGTCGGGTTCGTCGGATCCGCGCAGTCCAAAGACGAGTTGATCGCGCGTCCGCGCGGAATGTCCTATCTGGTGGTGACCGGTCGCCGCGGCGGGAGCGCCATGGCCGCCGCGGCGGTCAATGCGATTGCAGCAGAAGAAGAATGAGCCAACAGCACGGAACCCAGCGAGGAACACTGTGGGGTGTCGGGCTCGGTCCCGGCGATCCGGAACTGGTGACGGTCAAGGCCGCCCGGGTGATCGCGTCGGCCGACGTGGTCGCCTATCACAGCGCTCGGCATGGCCGCAGCATCGCCCGCGGGATCGCCGAGCCGTATCTGCGCGACGGCCAGATCGAAGAGCACCTGGTCTACCCGGTGACTACCGAGGTCTCCGATCACCCCGGCGGATACGCCGGGGCGATGGAGGATTTCTACCGCGAGGCCGCCGACCGCATCGCCGCGCACCTCGAGGCCGGACGTGATGTCGCGCTGCTCGCCGAGGGCGATCCGCTGTTCTACAGCTCCTACATGCACATGCACACGCGGTTGACGCAGCGGTTCGATGCCAAGATCGTGCCCGGGGTGACGTCGGTCAGCGCGGCGTCGGCGGCTGTCGCGACGCCGCTGGTGCAGGGCGAGCAGGTGCTGACCATCCTGCCGGGCACGCTTCCCACCGACGAACTGGAGCGGCGGCTGGCCGACACCGACGCGGCGGTGATCCTCAAGTTGGGCCGATCCTATCCCCGTGTCCGGGAAGCACTTTCGGCCACCGGGCGGCTTGATGAGGCCTTCTACGTCGAGCGGGCCAGCACCGACCGCCAGAAGGTGCTGTCCGCCGCCGACGTCGACGACGACTCGGTGCCCTACTTCTCGTTGACGATGCTGACGGGCAGCCCGTCGGCGCCGTCGGGCACGGGCACCGTTGCCGTCGTCGGGCTCGGTCCCGGCGACACGCAGTGGATGACCCCACAGTGCCGTCGGGAGCTGGCCGCAGCGACCGACCTGATCGGCTACGGCCCCTACCTGGACCGCGTCGCGATCCGGGAGGGCCAGGAACGCCATCCCAGCGACAACACCGACGAGCCCGCCCGCGCTCGGCTGGCCTGCGAGCTCGCTCAACAGGGCCGCACGGTGGCGGTGGTGTCGTCCGGCGACCCCGGGGTGTTCGCGATGGCCACGGCGGTCCTCGAGGAGGCCGAGCAGTGGCCGGGGGTGGAGGTCCGGGTCATTCCCGCGATGACCGCGGCGCAGGCAGTCGCCAGCCGGGTCGGCGCCCCGCTGGGCCACGACTATGCGGTGGTCTCGCTGTCAGACCGGCTCAAGCCGTGGGAGGTCATCGAGAGGCGGCTGCGCGCGGCGGCCGAAGCCGACCTGGTGCTGGCCATCTACAACCCTGCCTCCAAGACCCGCACCTGGCAGGTCGGCGCGATGCGTGACCTGCTGCTGGCCCACCGCGATCCGAACACCCCGGTGGTCATCGGTCGCGACATCTCCGGTCCCGCGGAGTCGGTGCAGGTGGTGCGTCTGGGCGACCTGGACCCCGCCCAGGTCGACATGCGGTGCCTGTTGATCGTCGGCTCGTCGCAGACCCGGTGGCATGCGGGCGACGGCGGTCGCGACCGGGTGTTCACTCCGCGCCACTACCCGAACGGTTGACGCGCGTCTCGCATCGTTGACACTCGTCAGAACCGCAGGTTAAGGTCCGGCGGTGCCGCAAGGAGTGCCCGCGCGCTCACCCACTGACCGCCGCCAGCCGCAGAAGAGCGACCTCCGGCGGGGCGCAATTCTGGAATCCCTCGATCACCACCTGCGCGAGTCCGGCTTCGACGGCCTCAACATCGCCGACGTGACCCGCCGCGCGGGCGTGACCCGGTCGGCGTTCTACTTCTATTTCGAGAACAAGGCCGCGGCGGTGGCCGCGCTGTTGGAACCGATGTACGACGACGGGTTCATGGCCGGCGATCTGCTGGCCGACATCGCCCGGCCGCCTCGGCAGCGGGTGCGCGCGATGCTCGAGGCCTTGCTGGGTACCGTGGATCAGCACCGCTATCTGCTGCAGGCCATGCTCGAAGCCCGAGCCGCCAGTCCGGCGGTCCGGCAGATGTGGGACGACGCGAGGGAGTCGTTCATCGGCGGGGTCGCGTCGATGATCGCCGCCGAACGCGAGGCCGGGCGCGCCCCGGCCGGCCCACCGCCCGAGGTGCTGGCCGCGATCCTGTTGGAGTTCAACGACCGATTGCTCGAACGCCACACCCGCGGCGGCAGGCTGTCGCGGGAAGAACTGCTCGATGGCGCCGAAACGCTGTGGCTGCGAACGATATACGGCATTGTGGGAGACCCCGGAGAACAGGAAAGAGGGACATCGTGACGATCCCGTGCAGCCCGACCGAACTCACCCCCGCCTGGCTGGCCACAGTGCTCGGCACCGACGTGTCCACTGTGGACGTGGCGGCCATCGGCACGGGCCAGACCGGCGCCACCTACCGGGTGACGGCGACCTATGCCGACCAGAGTTCCACGCACCCAGCGACTTTCGCGGTGAAGCTGCCGGCTCAGGACGACGAGGTGCGCGAGCGGGTGGCGCTGGGGTATCTGTCGGAGGTCGAGTTCTACTCGGCGGTCAGTGCCCAGCTTGCAATGCCGGTCCCGCACTGCTACCACAGCGACATCTCCACCGACGGCAAGGATTTCGTGTTGGTGCTGGCCGATATGGCGCCGGCAGTGCAGGGCGACCAGATCGCCGGCTGCTCTTCTGTGGAGGCGGAGCTGGCGGTCGAAGCACTGGCCGGGTTACACGGGCCGAGCTGGTGCGAGTCGAAATGGGCTGAGCTGCCGTCGATCGTGATGCCGAAGCCAGGCGACGAGCAGGCCGCCAAAGGTCTCGGCGATGTCGCGGTGATGGCGGCCGACATCACGATCGACAAGCTCGGCGAGTCGATCTCCGACGACGACAAGGAAACCTTGCGAGCGTCGATGGCCCTGGTGACCCAGTGGCTGATGGCCGAACCGCGCCGCTTCTCGTTGATGCACGGCGACTACCGCCTCGACAACATGCTGTTCGATCCGCAGCGCACCCGCGTGACGGTCGTCGACTGGCAGACGATGGGCCTGGGTCTGCCGACGCGTGACCTCGCGTACTTCACCGCGACCAGCCTGCTGCCCGACGACCGGGCCACCCTGGAACGTGACCTGGTGGGCCGCTACCACGCGGCGCTGCTGCGTCACGGGGTGACCGGATATGACGCCGAAACCTGTTGGCAGGACTACCGTCTGGGCGTGTTCCAGGCGCCGTTGATCACCGCGCTCGGCTTCGCGTTCGCGACGTCGACCGAGCGTGGTGATGAGATGGTGCTGACCATGCTGCACCGGGGCTGCCGCGCGATCCGTGAGCTCGAAGCGATCGACCTGGTCAGGTCGTATCCGGCTTCGTCACCGACCACTACGTGACCGGTCGCGGGACGCCGCCATCCGGCTCACCGCGGCAGCCTCCGCCAGACCGGCCGCGGAAGGAGCTTCATGCCGGCGAAAACCGGCTGCAGGATCCACGGCACCCACACCTCGGCGCGGCCGCCGCGCAGCGCCCGCGCGGCGGCGTCGGCCACCTGGCCCGGCGTCGACGAGAACGGCGCCGGCGACATCCCCGCGGTCATCCGACCGACCACGAAGCCCGGACGCACCACCAGCAGCCTGACCCCGGAACCGTGCAGTGCGTCGGCCAACCCGTTGCAGAACCCGTCCAATCCGGCCTTGGCCGACCCGTAGACGTAGTTGGCGCGCCGCACCCGCACGCCGGCCACCGACGAGAACACCACCAGCGAGCCCCGGCCCGCAGCGCGCATCCGGTCGGACAGCACCGTCAGCAGACTCACCTGGGCGACGAAGTCGGTGTGCACGATCGCCGCGGCGTGCAGCGGATCCCGCTCGGCGCGGGCCTGGTCGCCGAGGATGCCGAACGCCAGCACGGCGGTACCGATCGGTCCGTGGCGGGCCACGAGAGCATCGACCACCTCCGCGTGCGAACCCAGGTCGTCGGCGTCGAACTCGACGGTGTGCACGGCCGTCGCGCCGGCCTGCCGCACGGCGGCGACCTGGGCATCGAGGTCGTCGGCGCGGCGCGCCGCCAAGATCACCGGAACACCGCGGGCCAGGCGTTGTGCGAGTTCGGCACCGATCTCGCTGCGTCCGCCGAAGATCACGACCGGGGCGTCCACCGTGTCATCCACGGCTGCGATTATCGCCTGCGCTAGCGTGGGGTCGATGGCCACATCCGGTCGCAAGCCGACCACCAAGCTGACTGACGACGCGTTGACCTTCCTCAGCGAGCGGCACCTCGCCATGCTCACGACCCTCCGCGGCGACGGGTCGCCGCACGTCGTGGCGGTCGGGTTCACCTTCGACCCGGCGACTCACATCGCTCGGGTGATCACCAGCGGGGGCTCGCAGAAAGCCGTCAACGCCGAGCACCGCGGGGTCGCGGTGCTCAGCCAGGTCGACGGTGCGCGGTGGCTGTCGCTGGAAGGCAAGTCGACTGTGCGTACGGACGCCGAGTCGGTGCGCGACGCCGAACTTCGCTACGCGCAGCGCTACCGCACCCCGCGGCCGAACCCCAAACGCGTCGTGATCGAAGTCAAGATCGAGCGGGTGCTCGGGTCGTCGAGTCTGCTCGACCGCGGCGAGAGCTGAGGAGTCAGCGCACCGGCACGACAGTGAGCTCGTGTGACCTGGTGTTCACCGGTTCGGCACCGTCGGCGGTGACGATCACGATGTCCTCGATGCGGGCGCCCCACTCGCCGGGGAAGTAGATGCCCGGCTCCACCGAGAACGCCATGCCCTGCTGCAGCGGAAGCGTATTGCCCGCCACGATGTAGGGCTCCTCGTGCACCGACAGCCCGATGCCGTGGCCGGTGCGGTGCACGAACGCCTCGGCCAGGCCGGCCTCGGCCAGCACGTCGCGGGCGGCGGCGTCGACCTGTTCCGCGGTGATCCCGGGACGTACCGCGTCCACCGCGGTGCGCTGCGCCGTCTCGAGCACGGCGTAGCGGCGGCGGATCTCGTCGTCGGGTTCACCGATGCTGTAGGTGCGGGTGCAGTCGGAGTTGTAGCCGGCACCGTAGGGGCCGCCGATGTCGACCACGACGATGTCGCCTTCGCGCAGCTGGCGGTCGGAGCATTCGTGGTGCGGGTCGGCACCGTGGGGGCCGGACCCGACGATGATGAACGCGACCTCTGAATGACCTTCGGCGACAATGGCTTCGGCGATGTCGGCGGCCACGTCGGCTTCGGTTCGACCGGGCACAAGGAACTCGGGCACGCGGGCGTGCACGCGGTCGATGGCTGCGCCGGCGGCACGCAGTGCGTCGATCTCGGCGTCGTCTTTGACCATGCGCAGTGTGCGCAGCACGTCGGTCGCCAGAACCGGCACCGTGCCGAGCGTGTCGGCCAGCGGAAGCAGGTGCAGAGCCGGCATCGACTCGGTGACCGCCACGGACGGCTGCGCGACGCCGCCGAACGCGTCGGCGACCAGGGCGTAGGGGTTGTCGCCGTCGACCCAGTCGCGCACCGCGATCCCGAGCTCGGTGACCGCGGACTCCTTGAGCGCGGCGAGCTCCAGCCGCGGCACCACGATGGTCGGGTCGCCGTCGGCGGGCAGCACGAGTGCCGTCAGCCGCTCGAAGGTCTGCGCGCGCGATCCGGTGAGGTAGCGCAGGTCATAACCGGGTGTCAGGACCAGACCGGTCAGCCCGGCCTCTTCGGCGGCGCGGACGGCGGCGGCCATCCGGTGGGCGTAGACGTCAGTGCTGAAGCGACCGTCGGACATGCGATCAAGGCTAGTCAGCTTCGCGAGCAGACAGGAACTCGCACGCACCTCCGGGAATTGGTGCGAGTTTGCGTCTGCTCGCGAAGAGAGGGCGCCTGGCAGGATGGCGGCGTGACAGCTCCCCTGGTGCTCCTCGACGGCGCAAGCATGTGGTTCCGCTCCTATTTCGGTGTCCCGTCGTCGATCACCGCCCCCGACGGTCGACCGGTCAACGCGCTGCGCGGCTTCCTCGACGCGGTCGCCACCGTCATCAGCCGCGAACAGCCGCACCGCCTGGTGGTGTGCCGCGACGACGACTGGCGCCCGCAGTGGCGGGTCGACCTGATCCCGTCCTACAAGGCCCACCGGGTGGTCGAGGAGCACCCGGCCGAGGAGCCCGACGTCGAGGAAGTGCCCGACGACCTGACCCCTCAGGTCGACATGATCTTCGAGATCCTCGACGCGTTCGGCATCGCCACGGCCGGTGCCGCCCACCACGAGGCCGACGACGTGCTCGGCACGCTCGCCGAACGCGAGCAGCGCGACCCGGTCGTCGTCGTCAGCGGGGACCGCGACCTGCTCCAGCTGGTGCGCGACGAGCCGGTGCCGGTGCGGGTGCTGTACCTGGGTCGCGGACTGGCCAAGGCCACCAAATGGGGTCCGGCCGAGGTGGCCGAGACCTACGGCGTGCCCGTCGACCGAGCCGGACCGGCGTATGCGGAACTGGCGTTGCTGCGCGGCGATCCCAGTGACGGGCTGCCCGGGGTGGCCGGTATCGGAGAGAAAACCGCGGCGTCCCTGCTGGCCGGCTACGGGTCGCTGGAGCAGATCCTGGCCGCCGCCGAGGACCCCCGCTCGAAGCTGTCGAAGTCGCACCGGACCAAACTGCGCAGCGCCGCGGACTACATCGCGGCGGCCACCCGGGTGGTGCGGGTGGCCACCGACTGCGCGGTGGACTTCTCCACCGACAGCGACGCGCTGCCGCTGGCCGCGCGCCACCCCCGCAAAGTCGTCGAACTCGCCGAACGCTACGGCGTGTCGTCGTCGATCGGGCGACTGCAGGCCGCGCTGGACAAGCTGCCCGGCTGAGGGGCTACTTGGGGCGGCCGACCTCGTAGGTGCCGTCGTCGTCCTGGAACGTCACGGTGACCTGACGCTTGGTGCCGTCGATGCTGACCTCGCAGTCGAAGGTGTCACCCTTGCGGACCGTCGGGCTGACACCGCCATTGCAGCTCACGTCGTTGACGTTCTTGGCGCCGTAGCCGTTCGTCTCGTCGGTCAGGATCTGCTGGACCCCCTGCTCGGCGGCCCCGATGTCGAGTTTGGTGGTGACGAAGAAGCCGGGCTTCCAGAACCCCATGACCAACACGGCGATCACGATGAGGCCCACCAGCGCGCCGATGACGGTGCCGACGACCGCCATCGACCGCTTCTTGCCGTCCTCGCCGCCGGGCTGCGGATATCCCGGGTACTGACCGAACTGGCCCGGCTGCTGCCCGAACTGGCCGGGCTGCTGTCCGTAGGGCTGTCCATACGGCTGGCCGTACGCACCGGGCTGACCGTACTGGCCCGGCGGCGGGTAGCCGGCGGGGTTGTACTCCGGCGGCGGCTGCTGACCGTACTGCTCGGTCGGCTGATACTGCGGCGGGTACGACTGCGGCTGCTGGTACTGCGGATACTGCTGCGGTGTGTAGGCCGGGGGCTGCCACTGCGGCTGCTCGGCACCGGGCACCTGCGCCTGCTCCGACCCGGACGGCGGCTGCCATCCCTGGTTGGCGGCGGCGTCGCCCGACGGCTGGTCCGCGCCCGAGTCAGGCTGTTGACCCGGCCACGGCTGCGTCGGGTCAGGTCCCTGCGGTCCGCTCATTTCTCTCCTTGGTCGTGCCGTGCCTGCTGGGCCACACCCTACCCGGCATCAACAGCTACGACGCCGCGCCGGACGTCGTTTATCGCGCGTTTCGCGGTTGCCCGCAACGCCGGTGTGGGCGCCGCACCGCGGACCTGATCAGCGAGATCGAGCACCTGGCGGCACCACCGGACGAAGTCGCCGGCCGACATGTACGAGCCGGTGCCGGCCGTGTCGGAGGCGGCGAGCGCGGTCGCGAGATCCCCGGTGCGGGCCCACCGGTAGATCGCCGCGACGAAGCCGTCGTCGGGTTCGCGGCTCTGGGCGATGCGATGGCGTTGTTCGTCGCTGCGGACTTCGGCCCACAACCGGCGGGTCTGGTTCAGCGCCCGGCGCAATCGGCCCGTCGGCACGTCCCCGGCGTCGTTGGGTTGACCGTCCCGGCGGGACTCGTAGACCACCGCCGACAGCGCCGCCGCGAGCTCGGCCGGATCCAGGTCGTCCCACACCCCGGCCCGCAGGCATTCCGACACCAGCAGGTCGCTCTCGCTGTAGATGCGCGACAGCAGTCGCCCGGCATCGGTCACCGTCGGCGTGTCGCCGTCTGCGGCGATGTAGCCGCGTTCGGTCAGCAGGACCACGATCCGGTCGAAGGTCAGGGCCAGCGAGTTGGTGGCCGACTCGATCTTCTTGCGCAACTGCGCATTGTCGCGCTCGATCCGCAGGTAGCGCTCCACGGTGCGCGCCCGTTCCTCCCGGTCCGACAACCGGTGCGCCGGATGGTTGCGCATGCGCTCGCGCAGCGCCGCCAGCTCCGGGTCGACGTCCGGGTCCGGCGCAGGGCCACTGCGCCGGGCCCGCGCCGACGGCACATCCAGCCCGGCGGCCGCCGACCGCAGCGCCGACGCCAGATCCCGCCGGGCACGCGGATTGCGGTGCTCGACCCGCTTGGGCAACGTCATCCTGCCCAGCGGCGGCGCTCCACCCGTATAGTCGGCCGACGAGATCCGGCCCGCCCAGCGGTGTTCGGACAGCACCAGCGGTCGGGGGTCGTCATCGTCGCGGGCGGGTTCGAGCACGACGGCCAGACCGCCGCGTTTGCCCTGATTGATGTTGATGATGTCGCCGCGGCGCAGGGCGGTCAGCGCGTCGTTGACGGCTTGGCGGCGCTGCAGCCGCGACGCCCGCGATTGCGACTTCTCCCGCGCGGCGATCTGCGTGCGCAGCCGCACATAGTCCAGAATCGGCGAATCAGGTCCACCGAACTCGGCGGCCAACTGCTTCATCATCCGATCGCCGCGTTCGACGCCGCGCACCAGGCCGACGACCGACCGGTCGGCCTGGTACTGCGCGAAAGACCGCTCCAACAACTGGTGAGCCTGCTGCGGCCCCATCTGGTGGACCAGGTTGATCGTCATGTTGTAGGTCGGGGCGAACGAGCTGCGCAGCGGGAATGTCCGCGTCGAGGCCAGCCCGGCGACCTCGGCCGGGTCGACGTCCGGGTTCCACAGCACGACGGCGTGACCCTCCACGTCGATGCCGCGGCGGCCCGCCCGGCCGGTGAGCTGGGTGTACTCCCCCGGCGTCAACGGCATGTGCTGTTCGCCGTTGAACTTCACCAGCCGCTCGAGCACCACGGTGCGTGCGGGCATGTTGATACCCAACGCCAGTGTCTCCGTGGCGAAGACGGCTTTGACCAGACCCGCGGTGAAGAGTTCCTCGACGGTGTGGCGGAACGTCGGCAGCATGCCGGCGTGGTGCGCGGCCAACCCGCGCAGCAGACCCTCCCGCCACTCGTGGAAGTCGAGCACCACCAGATCGGTGTCGTTGAGATCAGCGGTGCGGCGGTCGACGACCTCGGCGATCCGGCGGCGCTCGGAGTCGGTGGTCAGTCGCAGGTTCGACCGCAGGCACTGCTTGACCGCGGCGTCGCACCCAGCACGGGAGAAGATGAAGGTGATGGCCGGCAGCAGGTTGCGCTGTTCGAGCACCGAGATGACGTCGGGGCGGCCGGGGGTGCGGTAGATGCTGGGCCGGCCCGGGCGGCCCCGGCCGCGCGGCTGCCAGTCGGCCATGCGGTCTGCCTCCCGACGATGCGCTATGTGACGCAACAACTCCGGGTCGACCACCGCGTCGCGTGTCGACGCAGCCGCCTCGGCGCCCCGGTAGTCGAACAGGTCGAGCAACCGCTTGCCGACCAATACGTGCTGCCACAGCGGCACGGGTCGGTGCTCATCGACGACCACGGTGGTGTCGCCGCGCACGGTCTGGATCCAGCCGCCGAACTCCTCGGCGTTGCTGACCGTGGCCGACAGCGACACCAGCCGCACCTCTTCGGGCAGGTGCAGGATCACCTCTTCCCACACCGCGCCGCGCATGCGGTCGGCCAGGAAGTGCACCTCGTCCATCACGACATACGAAAGTCCGCGCAGCGCAGGGGAATCCGCGTAGAGCATGTTGCGCAGCACTTCGGTGGTCATCACCACGACGTCGGCGTCGCCGTTGATCGCCTGGTCCCCGGTGAGCAGGCCGATCCGTTCGGGGCCGTAGCGGCGGACCAGGTCGGCGTGCTTCTGGTTGCTCAACGCCTTGATCGGCGTGGTGTAGAAACACTTGCCGCCGGCCGCCAGCGCCAGATGGACGGCGAACTCCCCCACCACAGTCTTGCCGGCGCCGGTGGGCGCGCACACCAGCACGCCGTGCCCGTAGGCCAAGGCCTCGCAGGCGCGGCGCTGGAAATCGTCGAGGGCGAAAGACAGGTGGGTGGTGAACGCGTCGATCTGCGGCTGCGCCGGCACCGGATCAGGTCGCGTCGTCATCGACCACCAGTCGGGACGGGGCGGGCACCGCAGACGGCGCCTCGATCGGTTCGGCCGAACCGATCGGCGCGGCCGCGTCGTCGGAGACCGAATCCAACGCCGCGCGGCGCGCCTTGCTCTTGTCGGACAGGCGGGCGATCTGGATGGCGAACTCCATCAACGCCGTGATGGCCAACGCCAGCGCCAACATCGAGAACGGATCAGAACCCGGCGTGGCGAACGCGGCGAAGACGAACACACCCATGATTAGACCGCGCCGCCAGGCCTTGAGCCGTTCGTAGGTCAGCACCCCGACGAGGTTGAGCATGATGATCAGCAGCGGGAACTCGAAGCTGATCCCGAAGACCAACAGCAGGTTGATCAGGAACCCGAAGTACTCCTCGCCGGACAGCGCCGTCACCTGGACGTCGTTGCCGATGGTCAACAAGAACCCCAACGCCTTGGACAACACCACGTACGCCAGCACCGCCCCGGCGACGAACAGCATCGCGCCGACGGTGACGAAGGCGACCGCGAACCGTCGTTCCTTCGCGTACAGGCCCGGCGTGATGAACGCCCACAGCTGGTACAGCCACACCGGGCACGCCATCACGATGCCGGCCGTCAACCCCACCTTGAGGCGCAGCATGAACTGGTCGAACGGCGCGGTCGCCAACAGCCGACATTCCCCGTCCGGCGTGATGGAGGCGCGCGAGGCGTCCGGTAGCGCGCAGTAAGGTCCACGCAGCCAGTCACCGAGGCTGGGCAGGCCGAGGAAACCGTGGCCGTACCACAGGAAACCGAGCACGGTGGTGACCAGAACGGCGAGGACCGCCAAGAGAAGGCGGGTCCGCAGCTCGGTGAGGTGCTCGACCAGCGACATGGTGCCGTCGGGGTTGACCCGTGAACGTCGCTGACGCGGGTCGAGCTTCTTGAACAATCCGGGGATCTGCACGGCAGTCGGTTAGCTGCTGCTCACAGGCGCGTGATCACCGCCGCGGCGCAGACCGCGGCGTGCGAGACGAGCCGGTCAGGCTGAACGCTGGTCCGGGGATGCCTCAGACGGCGCCGGCGCGGCGGTGCCGTCGGGAACCCGCTCGGACGTGATCTGCGTCGGCGAATCCGACTTGGACTCGGCCTGCATTTCCTTGATCTCGGACTTGAAGATGCGCATCGACTTGCCGAGTGAGCGCGCTGCGTCCGGGAGCTTCTTGGCACCGAAGAGCAGCACGAACACGGCGATGACGATGGCCCAGTGCCAAGGTGAGAGACCACCCAATTTCGTTACCTCCAGACGTCTGGGCCGAGTCTACTCGGTTGTGGCGTTCTCGCTGGCTTCATAGGCCGCCAAGGCCGCGACCGCCGCGGCGCGCACCCGTTCGGCCAGCGGCTGCGGCTCGAGCACCTGTACGGCCGAACCGAAGCCCAGCACGAACCGCGACATCCAGTCGTCGGAGGCGTAGGTCATGGCCGCGTCGCACGAGCCGTCGGGATGCTCGTGCAGCACCCGCAACGGGTAGTAGTCGAACATCCAGGCTGCCGACCGGCTGACCCGCAGCGTGGCCGTCGGCAGCGAAGGGTCGGCGGTGTCGGGGTCGAACAGCGAGGTGTCGGGCTCGGCCTGCACTGCCGGTGGCGGCGGTGCCGCCGGCTCGTCGAGGACGCGGGCGTCGACGATGCGGTCGAAGCGGAACAGCCGCACACCTTCTGCGGTGCGGCACCAGGCCTCCAGGTAGCTGTGGTCGGCGACCAGCAGCACGCGGATCGGGTCGACGATCCGGCTCGACAGCATGTCGTGGGAGGCCGAGTAGTACTCCAGGGCCAGTGCCTTGTCGGCGCGGACGGCGGTGCGCACCGCGGCCGCGGCGTCGCTTTCGATCGGGGCGGGCTCGTCGACGGCGGCGCCCTCGACGTGATGGCCGGCGTGCCCGGCGGCGGACTCGATCTTGGCGATCGCGCTGCGCGCGGCCTCGGGGTCGACCATGCCGGGTACGTCGAGCAGCGCCCGCAGCGCGACCAGCACACCGGTGGCCTCCGGCGAGGTGAGCCGCAACGGGTGGTCGATCCCCGCGGTGAAGGTGACCTCGATGGTGTCGTCGGAGAACTCGAAGTCGATCAGGTCGCCCGGTCCGTAGCCGGGCAGGCCACACATCCACAGTTGGTTGAGGTCGTCGCGCAGCTGTTTGACGGTGACACCGAGATCCGCGGCGGCCTCGGCGTAGGTGATGCGCGGGTTGGCCTGGAAATACGGGACCATGTTGAGCAACCGCACCAGCCGGGTGCTCACCGATGTTGTCATGCGTTCACCTCCGCCTGCGCGCGCAACCGGCCGATCACGTCGCTGCGCAACGGTTGGGGTTCCAGCACGATCGCATCGGCGCCGTAGCTGGCGACCTCGCGGGCGAGGCGGTCGAACATCCCCACCTCGACGGTCAGTTCGTCGCCCTCGCGGCCCCCGAGGGTGCGCGGGGTCACCGCAGTCGCGCGGCGGCGCAGCGCCAACGCACGGTCGGCGGCCACCCAGATCCGGGCGTCGCCGGCGTCGGGCCACTCCCCGACGACCCGCGCCAGGATCTCTCGCAGGTCGACGTCGTCGGGCTTGGTGACCGCGCCCGCGTCACCGATCAGCGTGACCTCGGCGCCGATGCGGGAGAGCCGGAACGTGCGCACCGCGTCGCGGTCGCGGTCGTGGCCCACCAGATACCAGCGGCCTTTGTCGGTGACCACACCCCAGGGTTCGACCGTGCGCGTGGCGTACGGTTCGCTGCGCGACGAACGGTGCGGGAACTGCACCGCGTGCCCGGAAGCGATGGCCGACAACAGGGTTCCCAACACGTCTTCCGAGCCCCGCAGGCCGGGCAGCGCGCCGGTCGAGGTGATCATCACGCCGAGGTCGTCGGCGGCGTCGATGTCGATCCCGGCCGCGCGCAGCTTCAGCAGCGCCCCCTGGGTGGCGGTGATCAGCTCCGGTGACTCCCACAGCTTCGTTGCCACGGCGACGGCGGCCGCCTCGTCGGCGGTCAGCCGGACCGGCGGCAGCGCGTACGCCTCGCGGTTGATCCGGTAGCCCTCCGTCGGATCGCTCATCGAGACCCGCCCGGTCTCCAATGGGATGCCCAGGTCACGCAACTCGTTCTTGTCACGCTCGAACATCCGCGAGAACGCGTCGTCGCTGGCGGTTTCGCTGTAGCCGTACACGGTTTCGCGGATCCGGTCGGCCGTGATGAAGGTGCGTGTGGACAGCAGCGCGATGACCAGGTTCATCAACCGTTCGACTTTGGAAACCGCCACGGCTACGAGCTTAGAGCGGGTTGGCACCGACGCATGACGCCCATACCGCGCGTCGGGCAACTCACATACTGGCGATGAGGCGCTTGACCCGTTCGTCGACCGAGCGGAACGGATCCTTGCACAGCACGGTGCGTTGAGCCTGGTCGTTGAGCTTCAGATGCACCCAGTCGACGGTGAAGTCGCGGCCGGCTTCCTGCGCGGCGCTGATGAACTCGCCCCGCAACTTCGCCCGGGTGGTCTGCGGCGGGGTGTTGACCGCCGCCTCGATCTCCTCGTCGGTGGTGATGCGAGCAGCAAGACCCTTGCGCTGCAACAGATCGAACACGCCGCGCCCGCGTTTGATGTCGTGGTAGGCGAGGTCGAGCTGGCTGATCTTGGGATCCGACAGCTCCATGTTGTAGCGGTCCTGGTAGCGCTGGAACAGCTTGCGTTTGATCACCCAGTCGATCTCGGTGTCCACCTTGGCGAAGTCCTGGCTCTCCACCGCGTCGAGCTGGCGGCCCCACAGGTCGACCACCTGGGAGATCTGCGGGTCCGGCTCGCGGGTCTGCAGATATTCCACCGCGCGCGAGTAGTACTCACGTTGGATGTCGAGCGCGCTGGCCTGCCGTCCGCCGGCCAGGCGCACCGGCCGGCGCCCGGTCAGGTCGTGGCTGACCTCGCGGATGGCGCGGATCGGGTTGTCCAGGGAGAAGTCGCGGAACGCCACCCCGGCCTCGATCATCTCGAGCACCAGCGACGCCGAACCGACCTTGAGCATCGTGGTGGACTCGCTCATGTTCGAGTCGCCGACGATGACGTGCAGGCGCCGGTACTTCTCGGCGTCGGCGTGCGGCTCGTCGCGGGTGTTGATGATCGGACGCGACCGCGTGGTCGCGCTGGACACGCCCTCCCAGATGTGCTCGGCACGCTGGCTCAGGCAGAACGTGGCCGCCTTGGGCGTCTGCAGCACTTTGCCCGCGCCGCAGATCAACTGGCGGGTGACCAGGAACGGCAGCAACACGTCGGAGATGCGGGAGAATTCGCCGGCCCGCACGATCAGGTAGTTCTCGTGGCAGCCGTAGGAGTTGCCGGCAGAGTCGGTGTTGTTCTTGAACAGATAGATGTCACCGCCGATGCCCTCGTCGGCCAGGCGCTGCTCGGCGTCGATCAGCAGATCCTCCAGGACCCGCTCACCTGCGCGGTCGTGGGTGACCAGCTGGGCGAGGTTGTCACACTCGGCGGTCGCGTACTCGGGGTGGCTGCCGACGTCGAGATACAGCCGCGCACCGTTACGGAGGAAGACGTTCGAACTGCGGCCCCACGACACCACCCGGCGGAACAGGTACCGGGCGACCTCGTCGGGACTCAGCCGGCGATGGCCGTGGAACGTGCAGGTGACACCGAATTCTGTCTCGATGCCCATGATTCGTCGCTGCACCTCATCGAGACTACTGGTTGCTCGGCCGGTGCGGTGGCCGACACCGCGGAGTTGTTCGGCCTGTGGATAACCCGGGTGGCCAGTGCGGCCCGCCTGCCAGCATGAGCCATGGCGGAAATCACCCACGTCGACGCCGATCACCTGTACCGTCTGGCCGCCCGGATGGACGACGCGGCCGACCACGTCGCAACCTCCGACTGGCCGCAACTGGCGCCGGAGGCGTTGCCCGGCTCGGTGGTCAGCGCGGCGACCGAGGCACAGCCGATCGCACGTCGGGTCCAGGAGGTGGCGATCGGGTTGCGCAGCTGGGCCGCCGCCGCCCGGGATGCGGCCGGCGCGTTCGCCGGGACCGACCACGCCAACGGCGCCCGGTTCGGTGGGCCGTGAGCCCTCCGACCCTGTCACAGGCGCGGGCCTGGGATCCCGACGCGCTGGCGCGGCTCGGCGACCAGTGGGACGAGGCGGCGCGGCGTCTGCTCGCCGATGTCGACGCCGCGCTCGTCGAGGTCGACCGTGGTGGCCGGCAGTGGACCGGCGCGGCCGCCGACGCAGCCCGCCGCCGGGCCGGCCGGATCGCCGACGACGCCGCGGCCGCCGCACGCATCCTGATCGCCGCGTCGGTGGCCGCCCACGACGGCGCCGACCGGATCGGAGCAACCCGCAGGCAGGTTCTCGCGCTGGCCGATGCGGCTCACCGCGACGGCCTGTGGCTCGACGAGGACGGCACGGTACGCGCGCACGGCGATCCGGGGTCCCTTCTGCAGATGATGGCCGGCGGCAACGCCGAGGTGGCCGCGGGCATGCTCGAAGCTCGCGCAGCGCGGCTGACCGTCGAGCTGGCCGGCGCGCTGCAGCGACTCGGCGACGCCGACGCCGATGCGGCCGACGACATCGCTGCCGCGTTCGCCTCGGCGCCGACGACCCCTCCGGCGGCGGCCACGGTCCCGGCAGGGGCGTGGCCCGTGCAGGCCGCTGATGTCGTGGACGCGTGGCCGGCGATGAGCCAGGACCGCATCGCCGCCCAGATCGCCGACATGACCCCGCATCAGCGCGAGCAGTTGATCGCCGGGTTCCCGCGCCAGGTCGGCAACACCGACGGCGTGCCGTGGCCGATGCGCGTGCAGGCCAACCGGGTGAACATCGCGTCCGCGATCCTGGCCGAGGACGGCCGAGACGACGGCTCGCGGCGCCGTCAGGCCCTGTACCGGGACCTGCTCGGCGAGGTCGACGATCCTGCCGGCGACGGTGGCCGGATCCCGCGTCAGATCCTCGCGTTCGATCCGGGACGGGCGTCACTGGTCGAACTGCACGGCGAACTGGACGGCGCGACGGGCGTGGGTGTGCTGGTCCCCGGGGTCAACACCACGATGGAAGGTTCAGCGGCCAACACCGCCACCGCGCGCCGCTTCGTCGCGGGCAGCCGCGGCACGGTCGCGATGATCACCTACCTGGGCGGGCCGTTCCCGCAGGTCGACGACCCCGTCGACGTCCTGCGCCACGCCGCCGACCCCGACTATGCGCTGCAGATGGCCCCGCGACTCGTCGCGTTCAGCGAAGACGTGGAACGTGTTGTGCCGCCGGGTGTTCCGGTGACCGTACTGGGGCATTCGTACGGCGGCGCCATCGTCGGGACCGCCGAGACCCTGGGGCTGACGTCGGACCGGACGGTGTTCCTGGCCGCCGCCGGAGCCGGTGTCGGCGTAGACGACCCGTCGGACTGGCACAACCGCAACCCGCACGTGCGACGGTTCTCGATGACCGCACCCGGCGACTTCATCGAGCTGGTGCAGGGCTTCCCCGGTGGACCGCACGGCCGCGATCCCGACGAGATGCCCGGTGTGACAGCACTATCCACCGGTCGCTACGACGACGGCAGCTGGGTCGCCGGCTGGGACGCGCACAGCGGGATGCTCAACCGGCCCTCCGACGCGTGGCGGACCATCCTGGCGGTCATCTCCGGCGAACAGGCCGCCACCGTCGGCGTGCCCTAGGACTGGTCGCCCGCCGGCTCGGCCGCGGCAGCCGAATCCTGCTCCGGCAGAAGCGCTTCCAGCGCCGAACCGGTGATCCGGCGGAACGCGCGCCGTGGCCGGTTCGCGTCGAGGATGGCGACCTCCAGCGTGGCCGGGCCCAGCGTGCGCGCCTCGGCACCGTTGCCGCCCGCGCTGAGCGCCGCCACCGCGATCGGCACCGCCTCGTCCAGGGAGGCGTTCTCGGTGTAGGACTCGTTGAGCGCCGTGATGATCGGCTCCGTGGTGCCGCCCATCACCACGAAATGCGGTTCGTCGGCGATGGATCCGTCGTAGGTGATCCGGTACAGCTCAGGCGGTTTGGTTTCGCCGTAGTGCGCCACCTCGGCCACGCAGAGCTCCACCTCATAAGGCTTGGCCTGCTCGGTGAAGATCGTGCCGAGCGTCTGCGCGTACACGTTGGCCAGCTGGCGGCCGGTGACGTCCCGCCGCGAGTACGCGTAGCCCTGGGTGTCGGCGAAGCGGATGCCGCCGCTGCGCAGGTTGTTGAACTCGTTGAACCGGCCCACGGCGGCGAAGCCGACGCGGTCGTAGAGCTCGCTGACCTTCTGCAGGGAACGCGACGGGTTCTCCGCGACGAACAGCACGCCGTCGGCGTAGGCCAGCGCGACCACGCTGCGCCCCCGGGCAATGCCCTTGCGCGCCAACTCGGAACGCTCACGCATCGCCTGTTCGGGCGAGATGAAGTACGGGAAGCTCATGACGCGTCACCTCGCGGCTGGGCGTCGGGACCGAAAGTGTCGGCCCGCGAACGACTCTCGATGATCTGACGACACACTGCGGCGATCTGGCCCTCGGTCACCTCGACGGCGCCGTCGGCGGTGATCACCACCGCCGTCGGGTAGATGCCGCGCACCAGATCCGGTCCGCCGGTGGCGGAGTCGTCGTCGGCGGCGTCGTAGAGAGCTTCGATGGCCACCCGCAACGCGGAATCAGCGTCGGTCACCTGCGAGTAGAGCTTCTTCATCGACGACTTGGCGAAGATCGAGCCCGACCCGACCGATTGATAGCCCTCCTCTTCGAGGTTGTGGCCACCCGCGGCGTCGAACGACACGATGCGGCCTGCCGCCTCGGGGTTCGGGTCGTCGAGGTCGTAACCGGCCAGCAGCGGCAACGCCACGAAACCCTGCAGTGCCGCACCGAGATTGCTCCGCACCATCGTGGCCAGGCGGTTGACCTTGCCGGGGAAGGTCAGGGCCACGCCCTCGATCTTCTCGTAGTGCTCGAGTTCCACCGCGTACAGACGGGCGAACTCGACGGCGATGGCCGCGGTGCCCGCGATGCCGGTGACGGTGTAGTCGTCGGTGATGTAGACCTTCTGCACATCCCGGCTGGCGATCATGTGCCCCTGCGTGGCGCGCCGATCGCCGGCCATCACCACGCCGCCGGGGAACTTCAGCGCCACGATCGTGGTGCCGTGCGGCACCGATTCGGTCGGCAGTCCAGGGGACGCGGTGCCCGCCGTGGGCAGCAGGTGCGGCGCCTGGTGGCGCAGAAAATCGCTGAACGACGACAAGTTCACGCCGGTGGGCGACAGAGGTAGAGCGGAGGGAAAGGCCGAGCGAGCGTCATGCGGCCAGGTCACTGTCCACCCTTCTGCACGTAGGCACGGACGAAGTCCTCGGCGTTCTCCTCCAGGACATCGTCGATCTCATCGAGCAGATCGTCGGTGTCCTCGGCCAGCTTCTCGCGACGCTCCTGGCCCGCGGCGGTGCTGCCGGTCAGGTCGTCGTCTTCGCCGCCTCCGCCGCCGCGCTTGGTCTGCTCCTGAGCCATCGCTGCCTCCTGCGTCAGTCTTCACCGTGGGGGGCGTAGTCCCTCGCCCGCCAGTTCCTCCACACTACCGGTCGGCCACGAGATTGCCGGAGATAGCTCGACCTACGTCGTCGTCAGTTGCTCGACGAGCTCGACAGCGCTGTCGACGGACTCCAGCAGCGCCCCCACGTGCGACTTGCTGCCGCGCAGCGGCTCGAGCGTCGGGATCCGTACCAGCGAATCGCCGCCGAGGTCGAAGATCACCGAATCCCAGCTGGCCGCCGCGATGTCGGCGCCGAAGCGGCGCAGGCACTCGCCCCGGAAGTACGCCCGGGTGTCGGTCGGCGGATTGTCCACCGCGTCGAGCACCTGTTGCTCGGTGACCAGACGCTTCATCGAGCCGCGGGCCACCAACCGGTTGTAGAGGCCCTTGTCGAGCCGGACGTCCGAGTACTGCAGATCGACCAGATGCAGTCGGGGCGCGTTCCAGTTGAGGTTCTCGCGCTGCCGGAACCCTTCGAGCAGACGGAGCTTGGCCGGCCAGTCCAGCAGGTCGGCACACTCCATCGGGTCACGCTCGAGCAGATCGAGGACGTGGGCCCACGTTTCGACCACGTGGCTCGCGCGCGGGTCGGGGTCGCGGCTGTCGACCAGCTTGGCGACCCGGTCGAGATAGATGCGCTGCAGCGCCAGCCCGGTCAGCTCGCGGCCGTCGGCCAGCGCCACCGTCGCCCGCAGCGACGGGTCCCGGCTGATCACGTGCACGGCGTGGACGGGCCGCGCCAGCGCCAGGTCGCTGAGATCGACACCTTCCTCGATGAGGTCGAGCACCAGCGAGGTGGTGCCCAACTTCAGGTAGGTCGAGGTCTCGGCGAGGTTGGCATCGCCGATGATGACGTGCAGCCGCCGGTATTTGTCGGCGTCGGCGTGCGGCTCGTCGCGAGTGTTGATGATCCCGCGCTTGAGGGTGGTCTCGAGGCCGACCTCGACCTCGATGTAGTCGGCGCGCTGGGACAGCTGGAACCCGGGCTCGTCGCCGGACGGGCCGATTCCGACGCGCCCGGAGCCGGTCACCACCTGCCGCGAGACGAAGAACGGTGTCAGACCCGCGATCACCGCCGAGAACGGGGTGTGGCGACTCATCAGGTAGTTCTCGTGCGAGCCGTAGGACGCGCCCTTGCCGTCGACGTTGTTCTTGTACAGCTGCAGCTTCACCGCGCCGGGCACGCTGGCGACGTGGCGGGCCGCGGCCTCCATCACGCGCTCACCGGCCTTGTCCCAGATGACCGCGTCCATCGGATCGGTGCACTCGGGCGCCGAATACTCCGGGTGCGCGTGGTCGACGTACAGCCGGGCCCCGTTGGTCAGGATCATGTTGGCCGCGCCGACCTCGTCGGCGTCGACGATCGGCGGCGGACCCGACGACCGGCTCAGGTCGAAGCCGCGGGCGTCGCGCAGCGGCGATTCCACCTCGTAATCCCACCGGGTCCGCTTGGCGCGCTGGATGCCGGCGGCTGCCGCGTAGGCGAGCACCGCCTGCGTGGACGTCAAGATCGGATTCGCGGTCGGATCAGACGGCGATGAGATGCCGTACTCGACCTCCGTTCCGATGATCCTCTGCATACCGACCACCCTAGACATCGATACGAATTTGCTGCACAGCAGCCTGCGACTGACAATGTGCCCGTGTCGGACATGCGGCAGGTCCACCAGTGGTTTCTGCATCGCGGACTGCCGCTGGTACTGACCCGACGGGTACGGGCCCGCAAACTCGTCCAGCGCTCGGCACCGATGATCAGCGTCGTCGGCGCCCTCACGGCGGTGACCATGCTGCTGGCCGACCTGACCGGACCGCAGCCCGACTACGGATACGCGGCGCGGCTGGCGCTCATCGGCGTGGTGCTGTTGGTGGCGCCGTTCGCACTCGAGCTGCTGCACCGGTCGGGCACCCGCGGCGGGGAGACGCTGCGCCGGTGGGCCGCGGTGTTGGTGATGACGATCTTCGTGGTGGTGATGCCGCTGACCGTCGACGGATGGTCACGCTCCTCCGCAGCGGAGGTGCCGGTCTTCCTGATCATCTCCCTGGCTGCGATCTGGTTGACCTATCTGGGCTTCGGTTCGATCGCGCTGTGGGCGTTCCGCTTCGCCTGGGTGCAGCTCGGCGCGTTGGGCACGCTGATGAGCCGGGCACTGCCGCTGCTCATGCTGACCGTGGTGGTCTACTTCACCGGCGAACTGTGGCAGCTGTCCGCCCGGATGAGTCGCGAGCGGCTGTGGCAGACCATCGGTTTCTTCAGCCTGGTGGCGCTGGTGTTCATGGTCGCCACGATCCGCGACGAGGTCCGCGCCCTGCGCGAGGACCGCTCGGCACAGTCCGATCCCGACGCGCTGCTCACCGGGACGCCGCTGCAGTCGCGCGGTGTCGTCGCGCATGCGGCGCCGCCGCTGTCGGTGGCCGAACAGCTCAACGTGATCGCCGTCATGGTGGTGGCGCAGGCGATTCAGGTGGTGCTGTTCACCGCGGGTCTGTTCGCGTTCTTCCTGGCTCTCGGCGTCGTCGCCGTGCCCGATGACGTCAGCGTGCTGTGGGCCGCCGAGCAGAGCTGCGCGGTCGGCGAACCGCCCTGCGCGGGAACGTGGTTCGGCATCCACATCCCGATCCCGCAGACCGTCGTGCACATGTCGCTGTTCGTCGCCGTGCTGTCCGGCCTGTACTTCACCGTCAGCACGAGCGTCGACCCGCTCTACCGGCAGCGGTTCTTCGACCCACTGATCTCCGACGTCGCGGTCAGTCTGGCCGGCCGCGACGCCTACCTCGAACTCGAGACCCGCACCTGATGCGTTACAGGTACTGACCCAGGTTCGACTCCGTGTCGATCGCCCGACTCGCCGAGGAACTCTTCCCGGTGACCAGCGTGCGGATGTAGACGATCCGCTCGCCCTTCTTGCCCGAGATCCTGGCCCAGTCGTCCGGGTTGGTGGTGTTGGGCAGGTCCTCGTTCTCGGCGAACTCGTCGACGATCGAGTCGAGAAGATGCTGGATCCGCAGACCCGGCTGCCCGGTCTCGAGCACCGACTTGATCGCGTACTTCTTGGCCCGGTCGACGACGTTCTGGATCATCGCACCGGAGTTGAAGTCCTTGAAGTACATGACCTCTTTGTCGCCGTTGGCGTAGGTCACCTCCAGGAACCGGTTGTCGTCGATCTCGGCGTACATGCGCTCGACGACCTTCTGGATCATGCCCTGGATGCAGGCCGCCCGGTCGCCGTTGAACTCGGCGAGGTCGTCGGCGTGCACCGGCAGTTCCTCGGTCAGGTACTTGCTGAAGATGTCCTGCGCCGCCTCGGCGTCCGGCCGCTCGATCTTGATCTTGACGTCCAGGCGGCCGGGCCGCAGGATCGCCGGATCGATCATGTCCTCGCGGTTGGAGGCGCCGATGACGATGACGTTCTCCAGGCCCTCGACGCCGTCGATCTCCGAGAGCAACTGCGGCACGACCGTCGTCTCGACGTCCGAGCTGACCCCGGTGCCGCGGGTGCGGAAGATCGAATCCATCTCGTCGAAGAACACGATCACCGGGGTGCCTTCGGAGGCCTTCTCGCGGGCCCGCTGGAAGATCAACCGGATGTGGCGTTCGGTCTCGCCGACGAACTTGTTCAGCAGCTCGGGGCCCTTGATGTTGAGGAAGTAGCTCTTCGCCTCGCGGGCGTCGTCGCCGCGCACCTCGGCCATCTTCTTGGCCAGCGAGTTGGCCACCGCCTTGGCGATCAGCGTCTTGCCGCAACCGGGCGGACCGTAGAGCAGCACACCCTTGGGCGGGCGCAGCGAGTACTCCCGGTAGAGCTCCTTGTGCAGGAACGGCAACTCGACCGCGTCCCGGATCTGCTCGATCTGCCGGGTGAGGCCACCGATGTCGTTGTAGGCGACGTCGGGAACCTCTTCGAGGACCAGATCCTCGACCTCCGCCTTGGGGATCCGCTCGAAGGCGTAGCCGGCCTTGGTGTCGACCAGCAGCGAGTCGCCGGGGCGGAGCTTGCGCGGCCGGTCGTCGGTCTGATCGTCTTCGTCTGCATAGGCATCGTCGGGCAGGTGCTCGGCGGCCACCAGCGGTTCGGCCAGCCACACGATGCGCTCCTCGTCGGCGTGCCCTACCACCAGGGCGCGGTGCCCGTCGGACAGGATCTCGCGCAGCGTGCTGATCTCGCCGACCGCCTCGAAGTTGCCGGCTTCCACGACTGTCAGCGCCTCGTTGAGGCGCACGGTCTGGCCCTGTTTGAGCGACTTGGTGTCGATGTTCGGTGAGCAGGTCAGCCGCATCTTCCGGCCGGAGGTGAACACGTCGACGGTGTCGTCGTCCTGCACCCCCAACAGCACCCCGTAACCACTGGGCGGTTGGCCGAGCCGGTCGACCTCCTCGCGCAACGCGAGCAGCTGCTGGCGCGCTTCTTTGAGCGTGTCCATCAACTTCGCGTTACGAGCGGCCAGCGAGTCGATCCGCGCCTCGAGTTGATGTACGTCACGGGCACTGCGGCTGCCCGTCACGCCGGCGGCGTTCTCCAGCTGTTCACGCAGGAGCGCCGCTTCGCGACGTAGTTGTTCCAGCTCCGCGGCATCTTCGCTGGACAGATGGTTGTCGGGAGATGCTCCAAAGACGCCAGAGGCCTCAGAACGCTCGGACTCACTCATGTTGCGCTCCTTTCCCACACCGGATGTTGGTGCGGTAACAACTTCAAAGCTACCGGCGATTCAGTCATTGTGTGCGGTCTGGGAATTCGACACACCTGCTGCACTTGTTAACCTCTGAAGATCAGTTCGGCCAACGGAAGGACAGCCGTGACCCTGAAACCCCTCGTTACCAGCTTGACCGCTGGGGTGGCAACCGCATTCGTGTTGGGTGCCGCCGCGGGTGTGACCTCGATTGCAGTAGGAACCGGAACCGCTGCGGCGAGCCCGGCTGTTCTTGCCCCGCTGCCCACCGCACCGGCCCCTGACCTGCAGGGTCCGCTGTTGTCCACATTGTCGGCGCTGCAGGGCCCCGGTACGTTCACCGGCGGCAAGTCCACGTACGTGCAGGGCGGTCTCGGCGCCGTCGAGGCCCGCCTGGCCGACCGTGGCTACAACAACGCCGCCGCCAAGGGTTACTTCCCGCTGAGCTTCTCCATCGACAACATCGACCAGAACGGGCCGGTGGCCACGGCGTTCGTGACGGCCACGTCACCTGGCGGTGCGGTCGCCAGCCAGCCGTTGACGTTCATCGCCGGGCCCAGCCCCACGGGCTGGCAGCTGTCGAAGCAGTCCGCCATGGCGCTGATGACCTCGGTGGGCTGACGCCCTACCGCAGATGACGCGGGCGCGTCGCACCGCTTTCCTGAGCGCCGCCACGATCGTGGCGGCGCTCGGGCTCGGTGCCTGCGCGTCCGATGAATCGGAGCATCCGGCGGCGACGTCGGTGGAGACCTCCCCGGCACCGTCGGTGGGTCTCCCCGCACCGCCGCCCGTCCCGGACGGTCCGCCGCTGCCGCCGCCGGAGGCGCTGACCGATGTGCTGGGGCGGCTGACCGACCCAGGGGTCGCCGGCGCCGAGAAGGTCGGGCTCATCGAAGGCGCGTCCGTGTCCCAGGCCGACGCACTCGATCGCTTTGCGATCGCGTTGCGCGACAACCGGGCGCTACCGCTGACCTTCGAAGCACGGGATCTAAGGTGGTCGGCGTCGGACCCGGATCATGTGATCGCCAACGTCGTGATCGCCACGGCCAACCCCGGCAACGGCGCATTCACCTCCCCGATGGAGTTCGCCCGCACCGACGGCGCCTGGCAGCTGACCCGCACGTCGGCCGATCAGCTCCTGCATCTGGATGCCGGCCCGACGCCGCCGAGTCCCGCCGGCCCGACGCCGCCGAGTCCCGCGGATCCACCGCGCTGACATGTGGATCGGTTGGCTGGAGTTCGACCTGTTGCTCGGTGACGTGCGCTCGCTGAAGCAGAAGCGCTCGGCGGTCCGGCCGCTGATCTCGGAGCTGCAGCGACGATTCGCGGTGTCGGCCGCCGAGACCGGATCGCAGGATCTGCACCGCCGCGCGGGCGTCGGCGTGGCGGTCGTGTCCGGTGACCGCGCACATGTGGTGACGGTGTTGGACGCCGCCGAGCGCCTGGTCGCGGCGCGACCCGAGTTCGAGTTGCTGTCGGTGCGGCGGGGCCTGCAGCGCAGCACCGACGAGTGACGCCGACCGATCAGACCGTCGGTCGCTTGCGGCGCAACGGGACCGGTGCCACCGCCCCAGGTGCCAGCTTTCGCGCACTGACCAGGAACGCGGTGTGTCCGCGCATCGAGTGCTCGGGCCGCACCGCCAACCCGACCACGTGCCAGCCGCGCTGCATGCTCTCCCACGCGCGGGGTTCGGTCCAGCACTGCTGCTCGCGCAACGCCTCGACGATGCGGGACAGCTGCGTGACCGTCGCGACGTAGACCATCAGCACGCCGCCGGCGACCAGCGCGTTACTGACGGCGTCGAGGATCTCCCACGGCGCCAGCATGTCCAGCACGACGCGATCGACCTCGCCGCCGGTGTAGGCGCCCACGTCGCCGATCACCAGTTCCCAGTTCGGCGGCCGTTCACCGAAGAACGTCTCGACGTTGCGCACCGCGTGCTCGGCGTGGTCGTCGCGTACTTCGTAGGACGTCACGGTGCCGTCGGGTCCGACGGCACGCAGCAGCGAACACGTCAGGGCCCCGGAGCCGGCGCCTGCCTCCAGCACACGTGCGCCGGGAAAGATGTCGCCCTCGTGGACGATCTGTGCGGCGTCCTTCGGGTAGACGACCTGCGCGCCGCGCGGCATCGACATCACGTAGTCGACGAGGAGGGGACGCAACACCAGGAACTGATCGCCGTTGGTCGACTTGATCACGCTGCCTTCAGGCAGGCCGACCACGTCGTCGAGCGAGATGATGCCGCGGTGGGTGTGGAACTCGCCGCCCGGCTTGAGCAGCATGGTGTAGCGCCTGCCTTTGGCGTCGGTGAGCTGGACTCGGTCACCGACGGCAAACGGACCAGTTCTGCGCACGACTGAACAGCCTGCCACCAGACGCGCCGCGATGGTTATTCGGGGGTTGTCCGATGCCGGTCCTATGGTGTGGTCATGGACGGACGAACGGAACATCCGGTGCGGCGTCCCGCGCTGTCTCCGTCGCGGGCCGGCGATTTCAAACAGTGCCCGTTGCTGTACCGCTTCCGCGCCATCGACCGTCTGCCCGAGCCGTCCTCGACCGCCCAGGTCCGCGGCTCCGTGGTCCACGCCGCACTCGAGCAGCTGTATGCGCTGCCCGCGGCCCAACGGCTGCCCGAGACGGCCCTGTCGCTGGTGGTCCCGGCCTGGGACCGTGTGGTGGCCGAACAGCCGTCGTTGGCCGCCGACATCGACCCGGCACTGCGCGACGAGCTGCTCGAGCAGGCCCGCACGTTGCTCTCCGGCTACTACCGGTTGGAGGATCCAACCCGGTTCGATCCCCAGAGTTGCGAGCAGCGTGTCGAAGTGGAGTTGGCCGACGGGACACTGTTGCGCGGTTTCGTCGACCGTATCGACGTCGCGCCCACCGGTGAGGTGCGGGTGGTCGACTACAAGACCGGTAAGGCGCCGCCCGAAGCCCGGGCGCTGGCCGAGTTCAAAGCGATGTTCCAGATGAAGTTCTACGCGGTCGCGCTGCTGCGTTCCCGCGGTGTGCTGCCGGCGAAGCTGCGGTTGCTCTACCTGGCCGACGGTCAGGTACTCGACTACACCCCCACCCACGACGAGCTGCTGCGCTTCGAGAAGACGCTGATGGCGATCTGGCGCGCCATCCAATCCGCCGGCGCCACCGGCGATTTCCGCCCGAACCAATCGCGGCTGTGCAACTGGTGTGCCCACCAAGCGCGGTGCCCGGCTTTCGGCGGCACTCCCCCGCCCTATCCGGGCTGGCCGGAGGTTTTCGACGACGGCGATCCCGATGCTGTCCTGCAGGCAGCGGAGCCGGCCGCGTGACCGATTGTCTTTATCGCCGACTGTCCCGCGACGGCGACGAGGACGTCTTCGCGTCCACGGACGGCACCCGCAGTAACTGGGATGCGCAGATCCAGCACGGTTCGCCGCCGCTCGCGCTGCTGACGAAGGCCATCGAGGAGCTGGCCGCGGGCACGGGTCTGCGGATCGGGCGCCTCACACTCGACATCCTGGGCGCCATACCCGTTGCGCCGGTTCGTGTTCGGGCATGGGTGGATCGGCCCGGGGCGCGGATCTCGATGATGGTCGCCGAGATGCGTGCCGAACGGTCAGACGGCACGTGGCGCGCCGTCGCCCGGGTCAGCGCCTGGCTGATCGCGCCCAGCGACACCCGCGACGTCGCGTGCGCGCGCTACGCGCCTCTGGTGGAGGGGCCCGACACCGGATTGAGCCACGCCTGGGCCGGGGCTCCCGGATACCTGGAGACGGTCAGCTGGCGCAAGCAGGCCACACCCGACGGTTCGGCCGCCGAGGCGTGGATGAGTCCTCTTGTGCCGCTCGTGGATTCGGAGCCCACCACCGCTGTACAGCGGCTCGCGATGGTGGTCGACTCGGCCAACGGCATCGGCGCCGCGCTGGATCCGCAGAAGTTCGTGTTCATGAACACCGACACCGTCGTCCATCTGCTGCGCCTCCCCGAAGGCACCGACTTCGGGTTGCGTGCGCTCGGTTCGATCGGGCCGGACGGTATCGGCGTCACCTCCGCGGAGATCTTCGACCGTGACGGCTTCATCGGCACCTGCGCACAGACCCTGCTGGTCCAGCGGCTGCCGTGATCACCGCTGTGCGGCGCCAGTTCGAGGTGGCTTGGGCGTTGACCGAGATCCATCTGAGCGCGCTCGGCGAGGACGACTTCCTGTGGGAGCCCGGGCCGCTGTGCTGGACGGTGCGTCGCGGCGACGACGGGCTCTGGCGTGCGGATTTCGCCGAGGTGGAACCCGATCCTGTTCCGGTGCCCACGATCGGTTGGCTGACGTGGCATGTGGACTTCTGGTGGAGCGCGGCGATCGACTCCTTGACCGGTGCGCCGCTCCGCCCGCCGTCGGAGGTCCCCTGGGCGGGTGACGGCGCGGGCGCCGTCGCGCGACTGCGGGCGCTGGCGGCGCGGTGGCAGACGCTGCTCGACGGGCTCACCGAGGAAGGTGCGGCGGAGCCGGCGACCTTTCCGTGGGGTGCCGACGCCGGCCGTACCGTCGCCGACACCGTCCTGTGGGTCACCGTCGAGTTGACCAAGAACGCCGCCGAGATCGGACAGCTCCGGCTGCTACGCCACGCACGCTAGGTGAGCGGCGCGAGATCCTGGAGAAGCGTGGGCAGCAGCTCGCTGACGGTCGGGTGGATGTGCATGGTGCGCGAGATCGCCGTATAGGGCAACTTCGCGGTCATCACGTCGATGATCGTGTGCACCACCTCGTCGCCGCCGACCCCGAGGATCGCCGCACCGAGAATCTGTTCGGTCTCGGCGTCGACGACCACCTTCATGAAGCCCCGGGTCTCACCCTTCTCCACGGCCCGGCCCACCCGCGTCATGGGACGCTTGGCCACCAACGCTTTTCGGCCGGAGCGGCGCACTTCTTCGACACTCATCCCGACCCTGCCCAGCGGCGGGTCGACGTAGAGCGCGTACGTGGGGATGCGGTCGGTGACCCGGCGCGGGTCGTCGTCGAGCAGGTTCGCCGCGACGATCTCGAAATCGTTGTACGACGTGTGGGTGAATGCGCCGCGCCCGTTGCAGTCCCCCATCGCCCACACGTGGTCCACGGTGGTGCGGAGCTGGTCGTCGACGACGATGTGGCCGCGGTCGTCGGTTTCCACGCCGGCGACGTCCAGGCGCAGGTCATCGGTGTTGGGCCGCCGGCCCACCGCCACCAGCAGGTGCGTGCCGTCGACCGATTCAGCGCCCCCGCCGGGGCTGAGCGTGAAACCGTTGGGGTGCTTGCTGATCCGGATGTCGTCGGCGCCGGTGACGACGCGGATGCCTTCGGCTTCGAGGATGTCTCGGATCGCCGCGGAGACGTCGGGATCCTCTCGGGAGGTCAGCCGCGCACCTCTCGCGACCACCGTCACCTGCGCCCCGAAGCGGCGATACATCTGCGCGAACTCCAGAGCGATGTAACTGCCGCCGATGATGACCAGATTCTCGGGGACCACATCGAGGTCGAGGATGCTGACGTTGGTCAGGTAGTCGACGTCGCCGAGTCCGGGCAGGTCCGGCACGACGGCGCGCGCGCCGACGTTGAGGAAGATGCGGTCGGCGGCCAGGAGTTCGTCACCGACGCGCACGGTGTGGGGATCCTCGAACCGGGCATGGCCGCGGATCAGGGTGCAGCCGTCCATGCCTTCGAGCCACGACTCGACGCCTTCGCGGTCTCCGACACTGATCCGGTCCTTGCGCGCCTTGACCGCGGCCATGTCGACCGTGACCGATCCGGTGCCGACGCCGAAGTCCGCGCCGCGACGGGCCAGATGGGCGGCGTGAGCGCTGGCGATCAGCGTCTTGGTCGGGATGCAGCCGGAGTTGACGCAGGTACCCCCGACGAGTTTGCGTTCGATGACCGCGACGGTCTGGCCGGCGGCGGTCAGGCGTCCTGCCAACGGAGGGCCGGCCTGACCGGCGCCGACGATGATCGCATCGAACCGTTGTGTCATGTGGCGGCCCTAGACGAGGCTGACCAGGAAGACGATGACAAAGGCCCCGCCGACGGCGACGACATCTTCGAGAACGGCGCCCGGGCGGTCCTTGCCGTTGTTGCGTTCGGCGAGCCGACGTCGCAGTTCGGCTCCGGCCAGCGTGCCCAGCACGGCGCCGACGATCCCGGCACCGGTGCCGATGAAAGTGTGGAAGAACGCGCTGCCGATCACCGCTCCTGCGAAGCCGCCACTGATCAGCCGGGCGATGAACTGCGGCGGAACGCGGCGACTGGGCGTGTTCGGCAGCTGATCGGCGACCAGTTCCGCGAGCAGGAAGATGGTCAGCACGGTGACGGTGATCGGATGCGCCATCCATTCCGACCACTTGTCGCCGACGTCGACCCAGCCGAACATGGTTCCCCATGCCACGACCGCGGGCGCGGTCATCGTCCGCAGTCCCGCGATCACACCGATGAGCAGCGCCAGAATCAGGACAAGTAGCTGGGTCATCGGACCTCCGGGCGGTGGATGATCATCCGGACGCTAACACGCATTCCGCGCCGATGAGCGGCTGTGCGGATTAAAAGCGGCAGAACCGGATGTCGGTGGCCAGGATCGCCTTCGCGCCGATGGCGGCGAGCTCGTCCATGATGGAGTTCACCTCGCGGCGCGGCACCAGGGCGCGCACCGCCACCCAGTCCGGGTCGGCGAGCGGCGCGATCGTCGGAGACTCCAACCCGGGCGTCACCTCGATGGCCGCGTCGAGAACCGCACGCGGACAGTCGTAATCCAACATCAGGTACTTCTGGCCGAACACCACACCTTGGACGCGGCCCGCCAATTGGTCACGGGCAGCGGCATTCTGGTCGGCGCCTTCGCGCTCGATCAGCACAGCCTCGGAGTCGCACAGCGGCTCACCGAAGGCCACCAGATTGTGCAACCCCAGGGTGCGGCCGGAACCGACCACGTCGGCGATCGCGTCGGCGACACCCAGCTGAACCGAGATCTCCACCGCACCATCGAGTCTGATCACGGTGGCGTCAATCCCGTTGGCCGCCAGATCTTTCCGGACCAGGTTCGGGAACGCGGTCGCGATGCGTTTGCCGGCCAGGTCCTGGACCGTCCACTCCCGCCCCGCAGGTGCGGCATAACGGAACGTCGAGGACCCGAAGCCCAGCGCCAGACGTTCCCGCACCGGGGCGTCGGATTCGCGGGCCAGGTCGCGACCGGTGATGCCGAAGTCCAGCTGGCCCGAACCGACGTAGATGGCGATGTCCTTCGGGCGCAGGAAGAAGAACTCGACGCCGTTGGCGGGGTCGACGACGGTCAGGTCCTTGGTGTCGGTGCGGCGGCGGTAGCCGGCTTCGGAGAGGATGTCCGATGCGGGTTCACTGAGCGTGCCCTTGTTCGGGACGGCGACGCGCAACATGTCACAACTTCCTGTACACGTCGTCGAGCGTGAGGCCACGCGAGAGCATCAGCACCTGCGTCCAATACAGCAGCTGGCTGATCTCCTCGGCCAGCGCCTCGTCGCTCTCGTGCTCGGCGGCCAGCCAGACCTCACCGGCCTCTTCGAGGATCTTCTTGCCGATGCCGTGCACACCTGCGTCGAGCGCGGCCACGGTGCCGCTTCCGGTGGGGCGGGTGCGCGCGCGTTCGCTGAGTTCGGCGAACAGCGCATCGAAGGTCTTCACAGGTGGCGATTGTTTCATGTCCGGCCGGAAAAGCCGCGTGCGGCCATGGGGATCAGCGGGTGAGAATGAGCGTGATGCCCGCCGCCCAGCACGAGACCTACACACAGCGGCGTCGGGCCATCTTCGACATCGTCGATCCGTATCTGGACGTTGCGTCGATGGTTCCGACGAACGTCGCGTCCGCGTTCGAACCCGATTTCTTCGAAAACTCTCTGTGGTGTACGTGGGCAGATCGTGCTGGGTCGACGCAACGGACGGTGTCGGTCTCCGTCCACCGGGTGTCCGACGGGCGGCAGGAAGCGGCGCGGGTTCGCGAGATGATGACCGCGGAAGCCCAGCCCGGCCAGGCCTCCGATCCGGGCGCCGACGCCTACGAGTTGCCCGGATCGACCGGACGAGTTCGTCTTCGTTCTGAACTACCTCAGTACCGTCACCGTGGTGTCCGGGCAGTGCGTCGTCACATTGATGCCGTCCGGCGCCCCTGTGCCGCTCGACGAACTCACACACCCGGCACAGGTCATCGCCCGCACCGTCGGCTGCTCGCCGTATGTCGACGACTTCGAGCCACCCGTCATCGACCAAAGCAACATGACGGGCGGGTGGACCACCGCCGACGGCTTGATCTATGACCCGCGCACGCCGCCGCAGCCCTAGCCGCGGACCTCGGTGCGCAGGATCTCGCCGTGCATGTCCTCCAGCGACACGCCCTTGGTCTCACGCACCCAGCGCCACACGAACAGCCCGGACAGGATCGCGCACAGGCCGTAGAAGCCGTAGGCCAGGCCCAGGTGATCGCGCAGGCCGGGGAAGGTGACGGTGATCAGCCAGTTGGCCGCCCACTGGCCGGCGGCGGCCAGCCCGAGCGCCGCGGCGCGGATGCGGTTGGGGAACATCTCGCCCAGCAGCACCCACACCACCGGACCCCAGGACATGCCGAACGCGACGACGAACAGGTTCGCCGCGATCAGCGCGATGACGCCGGAGGCCCCGGGCAGGCTGGGGTTGCCGTCCGGACCGATGGTGGCGTTGGCGAAGATGACGGCCATCGTGATCAGCGTGACGGCCATGCCGCTCGACCCGATCAGAAGCAAGGGCTTGCGACCGATCTTGTCGATCAGCGCGATCGCGATCAGTGTGGTGAGCACGTTGATCACCGAGGTGATGACGGTGTAGATGGCCGACTCGTCGGCGCTGAATCCCACCGCCTGCCACAGCACGTTGGAGTAGTAGAAGATCACGTTGATGCCGACGAACTGCTGGAAGATCGACAGGCCCAGGCCCACCCAGACGATGCCGTAGATCCCGCCGGTCGGCTTGCGCAGGTCCCGCCACGACGGCTTGTCCTCGCGTTCGAGCGTTTCGCGGATCCTGGTGATGGTGATCTCGAGGTTCTTCTGACCGAGGAGTCTGGTCAGCACCCGGCGCGCTTCCGGAATCTTGTGGCTGGCAACGAGATAGCGCGGCGACTCGGGGATCGTGTAGGCGAGTGCCCCGTACACGACCGCGGGCACCGCCATCGCCAGGAACATCCACCGCCAGGCGTCGACGCCCAACCACAGCGGCTGGTTTGCTCCCCCGGCCGCCCACTGCAGCACCCAGTTCACGACGAAGGACAGGAAGATGCCGGACACGATCGCCAGTTGTTGCAGCGACCCCAGCCTGCCGCGGATGCCCGGGGGCGAGGTTTCGGCGATATACGCCGGCGCGATCACCGAGGCCACACCGACGCCGAGCCCGCCGACGATCCGGAACAACACCACGGCCCAGACGTCGGGGGCGAAGCCGGTGCCGAACGCGCTGATGAAGAACAGCACCGCGGCGATCTTCATCACCGCGAGCCTGCCGATGCGGTCGGCAACCCGACCTGCCGTCATGGCCCCTACCGCAGCGCCGAGCAGGGCCGAGGCCACCGCGAACCCCAACTCGGCGTTTCCGATCGAGAAGTCCTCCTGGATCGAGTCGACCGCACCGTTGATCACGGCGCTGTCGTATCCGAACAACAGGCCACCCAGGGCAGCGACCGACGCGATGCGCACCGCGGTCTTTCCGGATGAGAAGTCTTGGTCCTCGTCGAAAATCTCCGGGGACTCCCCGGTAGGACCGCCGTGTCCCGCCATCTACCGACCTCCGCGCCGTTGCGTGATGTAGATCACATTGAAGCACCCGCTCCGTGTGGTCGGGAGCATTCCCGCAACTACGCGTGATCAAGCGCGATGAGTGTCAGGCAGTCCGGGTCGAGGCGATGTCGTCGTGAATCCGGCGCAGGTCGGCGACGTCGAGGTCACCGAGGGAGTCGGCGTGCCGCCGATGCGGGCCCGCCGGCACCGGGATCTCGTTCGGCACCACGAGCACGGCGCAACCGGCCGCTTCGGCGGCCGCGGCACCGGTGACCGAGTCCTCGACGGCCAGACAGTGCGTGGGTGCCTCGCCGAGCAGCTGCGCTGCGCGCAGGTACGGGTCGGGCGCAGGCTTGCCGGTGGGCACTTCGTCGCCACACACGGTCACCGAGAAGTATTCGCGGCCAATGGAATCCAGTGCCCGCTCGGTGAGCGCACGCAAAGTGTTGGTGACCAACGCCATCGGGATCCCCTCGGCGGCGAGCGCGTCGAGCATCTCGCGCGCTCCGGGACACCACGGCAAGCCTTCGGCGAACAGCTCACCGGTGTAGTCGTGCAACCACTTCGCCGATTCGGCCATCGCGTCCGGGTGAGGATCCAGCCCGAGGTCGGCGTAGACGATGCCGATCACCGTTTCCGACGAGCCACCGACGGTGGCGGCCCGCACCTCGGGAGTCAACACGCCGCCCAGACGGCGGTAGAGCGCCTGCAGTGAGATGTCCCACAGCTTTTCGGAGTCGACGAGCGTGCCGTCCATGTCCCACAGCACTGCTCGCATGACCGCCATTGTGCACGGGGATGTCCACCTCGGCGACCTCGGGTAGATTCAGCATGCTGCGCTGCGCGCGGGTGTGCCCCGCTGTCTGATCCTGTGCGGCAACTTGATTGGAGAATTGTGACCCACCCCACGCCGTCTGTCCCTGCCGTGCGCGAAGCCGGTGACCCGAGCACGTCGGTACGGGCGGCGCTGCGTTCTCCGCGCCGACTCAAGACCGAGGTGCTGGCCGGGCTGGTGGTGGCACTGGCGCTGATCCCGGAGGCGATCTCGTTTTCGATCATCGCCGGCGTCGATCCGCGGATGGGCCTGTTCGCGTCGTTCACGATGGCGGTGACCATCGCGATCGTGGGTGGGCGTCCGGCGATGATCTCGGCTGCGACCGGTGCGGTCGCACTGGTGATCGCACCGGTGGCGCGCGAGCACGGCGTCGACTACTTCATCGCGACGGTCATCCTGGCCGGGCTGCTGCAGATCGTGCTCAGCGTCTGCGGGGTAGCGCGGCTGATGCGCTTCGTGCCGCGCAGTGTGATGGTCGGATTCGTCAACGCGCTGGCGATCCTGATCTTCACCTCCCAGCTGCCCCACCTGATCGGCGTACCGGCGCTGGTGTATCCGTTCGTCGCCGCGGGTCTTCTGATCATGGTGTTCCTGCCGAAGCTGACCGAGGCGGTGCCGGCGCCGCTGATCGCGATCGTGGTGCTCACCGGCGTCGCGATCGTGTTCGGTGTGTCGCTGCCCTCGGTCGGCGATCAGGGTGAGTTGCCGTCGAGCCTGCCGGCCCTGCTGTTCCCGAACGTGCCGTTGACCACCGACACGCTCGCGATCATCGCGCCGTACGCGCTGGCGATGGCGCTGGTCGGGCTCATGGAGTCACTGATGACCGCCAAACTCGTCGACGACATCACCGACACCCATTCGGACAAGACCCGCGAAGGGTGGGGTCAGGGCGTGGCCAATGTCGTCACCGGGTTCTTCGGCGGCATGGGCGGCTGCGCGATGATCGGGCAGACCATGATCAACGTCAAGGTGTCCGGCGCACGGACCCGCATCTCGACGTTCCTGGCCGGCGTCTTCCTGCTCGGTCTGGTCGTCGGCCTGGGCGACGTGGTCGGCCTCATCCCGATGGCTGCCCTGGTCGCCGTGATGATCATGGTGTCGGTGGCCACGCTGGACTGGCACAGCATCAGCCCGTCCACACTGCGGCGGATGCCGTTGTCGGAGACGCTGGTGATGGCGGCCACGGTGGCGGTCACGGTGCTCACCCACAACCTCGCCTACGGCGTGATCGTCGGCGCGCTGACCGCGATGGTGCTGTTCGCGCGCCGCGTCGCACACCTGGTCACCGTGGAGCGGTCCGAGGACGAGGACCGCGCCGTCTATCGCGTGCGCGGCGAGCTGTTCTTCGCCTCCAGCAACGACCTCGTGTACCAGTTCGACTATGCCGGGGACCCGCACACGGTCGTGATCGACATGTCCGAATCCCACATCTGGGATGCGTCGAGCGTCGCTGCGCTCGACGCCATCACCACGAAGTACCGTTCCCGCGGGAAAACGGTCGAGATCGTCGGCCTGAACCAGGATTCGGCCGACCGCCACGACCGCCTGTCCGGGCAGCTGGGCGGGGAGCACTGAACGCGATTCGCCTCGATGCCGAGGCCGGGTCTCAGCTGTCGGGAACCGACGATTCGCGCACCGCCAGTGTCGGAGTCAGCACATCGTGGACGTCCACACTCCGTCCCCCCAAGCGTTGCGTGAGCAACTGCACGGCCCGCTCACCCATCTGTTCGCGCGGCTGTTGCACGCTGGTCAGCCGCGGACGAGCCCGCACCGCGAGTGCCGAATCGTCATATCCGACGAGAGCCAGCTCGCCCGGCACTGCTATTCCGCGGTCCCAGGCGAAGTCGAGCACCTCGAAGGCTTCGACGTCGTTGCGGGCGAAGACCGCGTCGGGTTCGGCTGCCATCGCCGATCCCATATCGGTCGGCGCCGCGACAGTGATGAAGCGTTCCAAGCCGTGGGCGCGCATGGCGGATTCATATCCGGCACGTCGGGCCAGCCCGGCCGGCCGGGTCGACGAGGTCACGTGCAGGATCCGTTCGCGGCCGCATTGGACCAGATGATCGACGGCGAGGCGGGCGCCGAACTCGTCGTCGTTGCTGACCGAGTCGATGCCGGCCACCGGGTGCAACGACCGGCCCACCATGACCACCGGGGTGCGCCGGGCGGCGGCCTGGAGCGCGGTCAGATCCAGCCACGAGGAGACGACGACCAAACCGTCGACATTGAGGTCCAGCAGGGCATCCACCCGTGCGGCGAGCCGGCCGCGGTCGCGCGAACCGTGCGCCAGCAGCACGGACAACCCGGCCGCATCGGCCGCCTTCTCCACCGCGGCGACGACCTCGGTGTGATACGGGTTGTCGAGGCTGGAGATCACCACCCCGATCAGCATGGTGCGCCGCTCGCGTAGGGCCCGGGCCAACGTGTTGGACCGGTAGCCGAGTTCGTCGGCGGCACGCAGGATGCGGGTACGCGCCGTGGCACCGACTCCGCTGTCGCCCCGCAACGCCAGGGACACAAGCGATTTCGATACCCCGGCTCGAGCGGCCACGTCCAGGATGGTGGGTTTGCGGCCTGGTGTCGGGCCGTCGGCCGACGACGGGTGGACGTCCATCGCATCTCCCTTGCACCCGATTCGTGCGCAGTCTACGTTCCGCGACCACCGCCGCCGCCGACAGCGGCCGAGCACGACTTGGAACGTTCCAGACCTTCCGCGGCCGTTCACCCGCCGGCCATTCGGGTGTGGCCTGAAGCAACCCTGGCGTACCTACCGTCGTCGCCGTGACGAGTACCACCGACGCACAGCATGCCGCGGCGCCACTGACCGGCCTGCGCAGGCTCCCCGAGGCGCTGCTGCTGGATTTCGGCGGCGTGGTGTTCGCGACCCGCAAGCGACCGGAGGCCTGGACCGAGTTCGCTGCACATGTGCACCGGGTACTGAAGCGCGCCGGCCACCACATCGAAGTCGACGACCTGGAGCGGGCGCTGCGGGGCGGGAACAAGGCACTCAAGGATTGGAAGAACGCCTCCAGCCGGCGACGCGCCCCACGGGAACTGAGTCATCGGGAAATCTGGGGTGACTTCTACGCCGCTCCCCTGCCCGAGGCGGCCCGCGAGGTGCTGGTCGGCAGCGCAGGTGCGTTGCAGGCGCAGCTCACCGCGACGGTGGCGGTGCACACCGTCCGGCCGGGAATTCGCGAACTGTTGGCGCTGGCCGCCGAACGACGGGTGCGCCTGGGCATCGTGTCGAACGCCCATTCGGGCCGTGCGCACCGCGCGTTGCTGGCCGCGCACGGCCTCGACGGCGCATTCGGCGTGCAGGTGTACTCCGACGAGGTCGGAATCCGCAAACCGCACCCGGACATGATCGAACTGGCGGCGACAGCACTGGGCACGACCGCGGCCCGGTGCTGGTATGTCGGAGACACTTTCGATCGCGACGTGGTGGCCGCCCGTCGCGCCGGCATCGGCGCGGTGATGCTGACCCGTCACCACCACACCGACAACCCACCGTTCCCGGTGGCCGAGAACGCCGATGCGGTGTTCGACACGCCCGAGGACCTGGTCGATGTGCTGCGCGCCGCTCGACCGGCCCCCGTGCAGCCAGCCGCAGCACCACAGTCCGTGGTCCGAGCCATTCCGACCCGGCCCTCGGCGCTGCTCCTCGACCACGGCGGGGTGATCGCGGTATCGGTGCCCGACGCGGCGCTGCGTCGGGCCTTCGCCGCGGACCTGGCCCGCAGGCTGGGCCGGGCGGGGTACACCCTCTCCGAGGAACAGGCACTCACCGTGATCGCCGAGACCCGCCGCCGACACAAGGACTGGAAAGCCGACCAACCCGATACCTGCACAGCCGAGATCGACGCCACCACGTTCTGGGTCGAATTCGCCGGTCCCCCACTGACTTCGCAATTACCGGCAGATCAGCATGCCGGTGTGCGGGCCTGGCTGCGCGTCGAGGCCCACGAACTGATGGCCGGATACGCGCGGGCGAAATCCCGCCCGACGGTGCGTCCCGGTGTGCCGGAGCTACTGCAACGGGCTGCAGCCGTCGGGGTGCCCGTCGCGGTGGTGTCCAACACCGTCAACGGCCGCGCCGTCCGCGAGGAGCTCGACGAGGCCGGCCTGACACCTTTGATCGGCGCCCACGTCTACTCCGACGAATTGGGTCGGCGCAAGCCCGACCCCCTGATGCCTGCCACCGCACTACGGGCGTTGGCAGCCGACCCCGCACATGCATGGTTCATCGGCGACAAACCGCACCGCGACGTCGCTGCTGCGCGCGCGGCCGGGGTCGGAACCGTCGTGCTGGTGCGCGGCGGATCATCCACCGATGCGGAGCTCGACGACGCGCCCGCACACCTTCGACCCGACCATGTGCTCGACACCATGAGTGACCTCATCGCGCTCGCCCTGCCCGAACGTTCCTGAACGCCACGATTTCCGGAAGAAGGCCGTCATGTCCATACCCGAGTCCATCTCCGCGGCCGCGGACGATTTCCGCGACCGGTTACGCGCGTCGGATGCACTGTCCGGCTCACAGAAGCTGATGATCCTGGTGCTGTCGATGACGTTGTACGGCGTCGGTGACATTGTGGCCCAGATGATTCCGAGCATCGAGTACGGGCCGATGGACATCGGCGTCTCCTACTTCTCGTTCATCGCCGTTGTGTTGGCCGCACTGCTGCCGCCGGCCTGGGTGGCACTGGGTGCGCCGCTGGGCGAACTGGTGTTCTCCGACATGCTGCTCGGCGATTTCGGCGGATTCGCCGAGGTGGAGGGCTGGCTGGAAACATCACTGGCGATCTACGTGGCCGGCTGCTTCGTCCGCAACCCGCGCAGCGTCAAACAACTGTTCCTGGCGCCCATCATCATGGTTCTGGTCGACAAGGTCAGCGGCGGCATCATCGACATCGCCAAGGTGGCCGTGGGCATCGATCCGGACACGCTGGACGAGTCCGACGGGTTGTTCACGGCCTTCCTGGCCGCCGAGGGCATCGATCTGGTGATCACCGTCATCACCTCCGGCATCCTGTTCGGCGCGCTACCGGCAATCTGGTTGGCCCCAAGGCTTTACGGCAAGATCGAACCGATCATGGGACTGCGCCCCCGCGATCCGGCCAATCCGCCGCGACTGCGCGGACCGTGGGGCACCTCCATCTGGGCCGTTGCCGGGTTGGCCTTCGTGCTGGCGGCCGCCATCGCGATGCTCGCCGCCTGGCAAGACGTCGTCGGCAATGAAGGGTTCGGCGCCTTCGGGGCGTTCGAACCCGACTACGTGGACCGGTTCGGTACCGCCTACCTGTGGATCGCCGCGGCGATCGCAGCCGCCGTCGGATTCGCCGTGTTCTTCGCCATCCGCGCCGTCCGCAGCCGCCGGAAGCGCTGATGTATCCGCCGGCCATGGCCACCCGTCCCGTCGACAGCTCGGCGTCCGAGACTGTACCGGCCATCGAGGTACGGAATCTGACGTTCCGCTACCCCGGCGCCGAACAGGATTCGCTGCGCGGGGTGGATCTGCGTATCGAGGCGGGCGACTTCGTGGCCGTGGTCGGCGGCAATGGTTCCGGCAAGACCACGCTGTGCAAGACCTTCAACGGTCTGGTGCCGCACTTCTGGCAGGGCGACATCTCCGGGGTGGTCCGGGTGCACGGCCAGAGCACCGCACGGCGATCGGTCGGCGAGATCGCACATGACGTCGGATATGTGTTCCAGGACTTCGGAAATCAGATCGTGCGGCCCACTGTCGCAGATGATGTGTCGTTCGGCCCGATGAACTTCGGGCACCTCGACTGGCGGAAGCGCACCGACGACGCTCTCGACGCGCTCGGGCTGACCGCGCTGGCCAAGACCTACACCTGGCAGCTCTCGGGTGGACAGCAGCATCTGACCGCCCTGGCCGGGGCCTTGGCGTTGGCTCCCACCGTGCTGGTGATCGACGAGCCCGCCGCCGAGGTCGATCCGGTCCGCGCCGCCGTCGTCTATGAACAGCTCACGGCGCTCAACCGGGACCGCGGCATCACCGTGGTGGTCATCGAACATCACGCCGAACTGGTGGCTCGTTACGCGAAATCGGTGGTCCTGATGGAAGACGGCGCGGTACGTTGGCATCTCCCGGTGGCCCAGGCGCTGTCGCGTGTCTCGGATCTGGAGGATGCCGACATTCCGCCACCACAGGTGGTCGCCGCGGCGCGGGCCTTGGTTCCGGCCATCGGCCGGGGTGAGCAACTGGCGCCGCTGACCGTCGATCAGGCGGTGCCGCTGCTGAACACGGTGACCCCGCGCCCGGCGGCGGTCGCGCATCCGTCGGTCACCGGCGATGTGATCGCGCGGGCGCGCAAGGTGACCTACGGCTATCAGATGGTCACCGGTCCGCGCAGCGTGGTGCTCGATCGCCTGGACCTGGATCTGCACGAGGGACAACGGGTCGCCCTCGTGGGCTCCAACGGCGCGGGCAAGTCGACATTGTTGAGTGTGCTTGCCGGACTGGCGATTCCACAGTCCGGGACCGTCGTCGTCGACGGCCGCGACACCCGCACCGTGACGGCAGCGGAATTGGCCGACAGCGTCTGCTATCTGGTGCAGCGGCCCGAGGAGATGTTCCTGCAGGACTCGGTGCGCGCGGACGTGTCGATGTTCCCGTCCGGCCGCGGTCTGGCCGACACCGCAGAGTTGGTCGACGAGGTGCTGGACCGGGTTCGGCTGAGCCGGTTGGCCCACCGCGACGGCCGACTGCTCTCCGGAGGTCAGCAGCGCCGAGCCACCCTGGCCATCGCCCTGGCGATGCGACCGCGCCTGCTGTTGCTCGACGAACCCACCTCGTCTCTGGATCTACGCTCACGCGATGACGTGATCGCCATGCTGGCAACGCTTTCCGAACACATACGCTGCACCGTGGTCGCCACCCACGATATGCATCTGGTGGCCGAATGGGCCGATCGGGTGATCGTGCTGGACCAGGGGACGGTGCTCGCCGACACCGATCCGGCGACCCTGTTCGCGACGCCGGAGGTGCTGGCCCGGGCCCGTCTGGTCCCACCCCAGGTGGCCCAACTGGGTTCGGCGCTCGGCCTGCACCCGCTGCCGCTGTCCATCGACGAACTCGTCGCCCGACTGGAACCGGAGCGCTGATGAGCACCGAGACCGACCAGGTCAGGTCACGTCGCGGACTGGACCGCACCGCCGTCGAATGGGTGAAACTCGAACTGATGCGGGTGGCCTACGCCACCCGCGGCGGCTTCTTCTCGCGACGCGATCCACGGGCGGTCATCTTCTGGTACGTCCTCTGCGCGGTGACACCTTGGCTGACGTACTCGACCACCACCTTGGCGGTGCTGTTCGCATTCAGCCTGGCCTCGGCGTTGATCGCCCGGATCGGCCCGCTGCTGCTCGGATTGTTCGCACTCGGCATCCTGGGACAGATCGCTTACCTGCTGGTTCTGGTGTTCGTGTTCGATGGAAACGCCGGCGCGGTCGACGGTCTGGCACAGATCACGCTGAAGCTGGCGACCATCTCGCTGGCCAGTATGGCGGCGTTCGTGTCCCTGGATCCGGAGAAGCTCTCCGACGGTCTGCTCGCGTTGCGCGCACCGGCGATCATCGGCTTCGGGGTGTCCTACGGGTACCGGATGGTGCCGGTGCTGATCGACGAATTCCAGACCATCGTCGACGGACACCGCCTGCGTGGCGCCCCGGCCGCCGGCCACGGCATCCTGGGCTGGCGAACCGCGGCGCGCGCCGGAACCATTGCGGTACAGAGCTTTTACCCGTTGATCCTGAACACCGCCAAGCGCACGCGTACCACTGTCGAGGCACTGGAGATCCGAGGTTTCAGCGTGGCCGGAATGGCATCGCCGGAGGGCCGCCGGCTGCGCACGGCGCACCTGCGCTACACCCGCGCCGACGCCCTGCTGCTCGGCGCCACTGTGCTGATCATCGGGTTCGCCTTCTGGTTGCCCAGCGTCCACCCGATCGGTGGCTGAGGGCTCAGTCCTCCGGTTTGTCAGCTCCGGTCGCTAACCTGCCGGCATGACGATTCTGGTGACCGGCGCGACCGGCAATATCGGCCGTCGCGTCGTCGATGAGCTGCTCGCGGCCGGCGCCACCGACATCCGTGCGCTGACCACGAACCCGGCCCAAGCTGATCTGCCGGACGGCGTCACTGCCGTCACGGGATTTCTCGGCAAGCCAGACTCATTACCTGCCGCGCTCGACGGCGTGGAGGCGATGTATCTGGCGCCGTTCCCGCCCACACTGGATGCCACCCTGGACCTGGCCCGCCGCGCCGGCGTCGCCTATGTGGTCGCACTGTCAGGCGGCGCGCACTGGCAGGCGCACGCAGACGCGGTGGCCGCGTCCGGGTTGCCGCACACCCAGCTCGGACCAGGCGAGTTCTGCGAGAACTTCGCCATCTGGTCCGAGGCGATCAAATCGAGCGGCACAGTACGCGAGCCCTATCCCGATGTGGTCGAGGCGCCGATCTCGATGGACGACATCGCTCGGGTGGCGGCGCACCTGCTCGTCGCCGCCGACACGAAGCACCACGGCGTGATGTACGAGCTGACCGGACCGCAGGCGCTGACCCGCGCGCAGATCGCCGAACAGATCGGCGTCGGCGCGGGTGTGCCTGTTCGGTTCACGCAGTGCAGCCGGGCCGAAGCCGAGCAAGCGCTGCGTCCGGTGATGGGAGACGAGGCCCGCTGGTATCTGGACCTGATGGCCGGCGCGCAACCCCAACACGCCAACAGCGTGGTCGAACAACTCACCGGCACACCGGCGATGTCGGTCGCGCAGTGGGCGGCTCGCAACGCGTCGCTCTTTCGATGAGGCGCGTCCCGGTCGCGCTCAGTCCTCCGGGTTGTAGCCCAGGTTGGGCGCCAGCCAGCGCTCGGCCTCTTGCAGTGTCCAGCCTTTGCGCTTCGCGTAGTCGGCGACCTGGTCCTGCGCCAGCCGGCCCACCACGAAGTACTGCGACTGCGGATGCGAGAAGTACCAGCCGCTGACCGCGGCGCCGGGCCACATCGCCATCGACTCGGTCAGCTCGATGCCGGTCCGCTCGGTGACATCCAGCAGGTTGAACAGCGTCGTCTTCTCGGTGTGCTCCGGGCAGGCCGGGTAGCCGGGCGCGGGACGGATGCCGCGGTACTTTTCCCCGATGAGCTCGTCGTTGTCCAGCTGCTCGTCGGGCTGGTATCCCCAGAACTCCTTGCGGACCCGCTGGTGCATCCGCTCGGCGAACGCCTCGGCGAGCCGATCGGCCACCGACTCCAGCAGGATCGCGCTGTAGTCGTCGAGGGCGGCCTTGAACTCCATGATCTTTTCCTGGCCGCCCAGCCCGGCGGTGACGGCGAACGCGCCGATATAGTCCCGTTGCCCGGTTTCTCGGGGGGCGACGAAGTCGCCGAGTGACCGGTTCGGGACGCCCTCGCGGTGCTCGCCCTGCTGACGCAGGTTGTGCAGCGTGGTCAGCACCTCGGTGCGGGTGTCGTCGGTGTAGACCTCGACGTCGTCGCCGACGGCGTTGGCCGGGAAGAAACCGATGACGCCGTTGGCGGTCAGCCACTTCTCCTTGATCAGGGTGTCGAGCATCTCCTGGGCGTCGTCGTACAGCTTGCGGGCCGCCTCGCCGGTGGCCGGGTTGTTGAGGATGTCGGGGAAGCGGCCCTTCATCTCCCAGGCGTTGAAGAACGGCTGCCAGTCGATGTACTCGCGCAGTTCGGCGAGGTCGTAGTCCAAGAACTCCCGCACGCCGAGACCCTGCGCGGGCACGGGCGGGGTGTAGCCGTCCCACTCGATCGGTGTCCGGTTGGCGCGGGCCTTCTCCAGGGTCAGCATCGGACGCTCGTTTTTCTGGGCGTGCCGTTCCCGCAGCGATGCGTAGTCCTTCTCGGTCGCCTCGAGCAGAGCGGGCCGCTGCTTGTCGTCGAGCAGTGCGGCCGCCACCGGCACCGAGCGGGACGCGTCCTTGACCCAGACCACCGGACCGCTGCGGCGCGGCGAGATCTTCACCGCCGTGTGGGCGCGCGAGGTGGTCGCGCCGCCGATGAGCAGTGGGATCTCCAGTCCTGCGCGTTCCATCTCGACGGCGAAGTTGCTCATCTCGTCCAGCGACGGGGTGATCAGGCCGGACAGCCCGATGATGTCGGCGTCGTGTTCTTTGGCCGCATCCAGGATCTTCTGCGCCGGGACCATCACACCGAGGTCGATCACCTCGAAGTTGTTGCACTGCAGCACAACACCGACGATGTTCTTGCCGATGTCGTGGACATCGCCTTTCACCGTGGCCATCACGATGGTGCCATTGGTGTCCTTGGAGCCCGATGTCCCGGCTTCCGCCTTCTCCGCTTCGATGAACGGCAGTAGGTAGGCCACGGCCTTCTTCATCACGCGAGCCGACTTCACCACCTGCGGCAGGAACATCTTCCCGGAACCGAACAGGTCGCCGACGACGTTCATGCCGTCCATCAGCGGACCCTCGATCACCTCGATCGGCCGGCCTCCGGCAGCGGCGATCTCGGCGCGCAACTCTTCGGTGTCGTCGTCGACGTGCGCGTCGATCCCCTTCACCAAGGCATGCGTGATGCGCTCGCGGACCGGCAGGGACCGCCACTCGGCGGCGGCTGGATCCTCCGACTTCTCAGTGCTGTTGAAGCGTTCGGCGATCTCCAACAGCCGCTCGGCGGCGTCGGCGCGACGGTTGAGCACCACGTCCTCGATGCGTTCCCGCAACTCCGGGTCGATCGAGTCGTAGGGCACCAGCGCACCGGCGTTGACGATGCCCATGTCCAGACCGGCCTTGATGGCATGGAACAGGAAGACCGCGTGGATGGCTTCGCGGACCGGATTGTTGCCGCGGAAGGAGAACGAGACGTTGGAGATGCCGCCGGAGATGTGCACTCCGGGCAGGTTCTCCTTGATCCAGGCGCAGGCCTCGATGAAGTCGATGCCGTACGTCGCGTGCTCCTCGATGCCGGTGGCAAGCGCGAAGCAGTTCGGGTCGAAGATGATGTCCTCGGCCGGGAAGCCGACCTTCTCGGTCAGGATGCGGTAGGCGCGGCCGCAGATCTCCTTGCGGCGCTCCAGGTTGTCGGCCTGGCCCTGCTCGTCGAAGGCCATGACGACGACGGCGGCGCCGAACTTACGGCACAGCCGCGCCTCCCGGATGAACTTCTCCTCGCCCTCCTTCATGGAGATCGAGTTGACGATCGGCTTGCCCTGCACGTTCTTCAGGCCCGCCTCGATGACCTCCCACTTCGAGGAGTCGATCATCACCGGGACGCGGCTGATGTCCGGCTCGGACGCGATCAGCTTGGTGAAGCGGTCCATCGCCGCGACGCCGTCGATCATGCCCTCGTCCATGTTGATGTCGATGACCTGCGCACCGACCTCGACCTGCTGCAGAGCGACCGACAGCGCGGTGTCGTAGTCCTCGGCCTTGATCAGGTTGCGGAACCGCGCCGAGCCGGTGATGTTGGTACGTTCACCGATGTTCACGAACAGCGAGTTGTCGTCGATGTTGAGCGGCTCGAGACCCGACAACCGGGTGGCCACCGGGATGTCCGGCACCTGACGCGGCGGCTTGCCGTCGACCACCTTCGCGATCTCGGCGATGTGGGCCGGCGTCGTCCCGCAGCAGCCGCCGACCATGTTCACAAAGCCCGCGTCGGCGAAGTCGGCGACATATCCGGCCTGACGCTGCGGGGTCTCGTCGTACTCGGCGAATGCGTTGGGCAGGCCCGCGTTCGGGTAGCAGGACACGAAAGTGTCTGCGATGCGCGATATCTCGGCAATGTAGGGCCGCATCTCCGGTGCGCCCAGAGCGCAGTTGAGACCGACGGCCAGCGGCTTGGCGTGGCGGATGGAGTTCCAGAACGCTTCGGTGACCTGACCGGACAAGGTGCGCCCGGACGCGTCGGTGATGGTGCCGGAGATGATCACCGGCCACCGGCGTCCCCGCTCTTCGAACAGGGTCTCGATGGCGAACACCGCGGCCTTGGCGTTGAGCGTGTCGAAGATCGTCTCCACGATGATGATGTCGGCACCGCCGTCGACCAGACCGTTGGCGGCTTCCAGGTAGGCGGCGACCAACTGGTCGTAGGTGACGTTGCGCGCGCCGGGATCGTTGACGTCCGGAGAGATCGACGCGGTGCGGGTGGTGGGCCCCAGCGCGCCTGCGACGTAGCGCGGCTTGTCGGGCGTGCTGAACTCGTCGCACGCGGCGCGGGCCAGCGCGGCGCCGGCGTAGTTCAGCTCGTAGCTGAACTCGGCCATGCCGTAGTCCGCCAGCGAGACCGCGTTCGCGTTGAACGTGTTGGTTTCCAGGATGTCGGCACCGGCCTCGAGGTACTCGCGGTGGATCGCCTCGATGATGTGCGGCTGGGTCAGGTTGAGCAGGTCGTTGTTGCCCTGGAGGTCGCTCGGCCAGTCCTTGAACCGTTCGCCGCGGTAACCGGCCTCGTCGGGGCGGTCGCGCTGGATCGCCGTGCCCATCGCGCCGTCGATCACCATGATCCGCTGACGCAGGATCGCCGTCAGCTCGTCGGTGCTGTCAGGACGGATGTTCGGCGCAAAGGTGTTCGGTTCAGAGGTGTTCGACTGAACGGCCTTCATGTGCGCTCCTTCCATTGCGGAAGGCGTCCTTGACTTCTGCCGAGCGTGGCGGATGCCGGTACGAACCCGGGATCCGTTGCAACGCCTCTCGACCTCAGAGAGTGTACGTCGTCACGCAATCGGCGTCTGGACGCCCAGCACCACAGTCAGGGTAGTCGGCGCCACGAATGCGGCTGCGGGTCGATGCGCGTCGCGGTGCCCACACAAGGCTTACGCTGGCTTTGTGACCCCCTCGGATTTCCGTGGTCCGAAGCGATCCGACCTGCCCGATCTGCACGACACCATCGTCGTGGCAGCCTTCGAGGGCTGGAATGACGCCGGTGACGCCGCCAGCGATGCGCTCGAGCACCTGGATTCCATCTGGCAGGCCGAGACGATCGTCGAGATCGACGACGAGTCGTACTACGACTACCAGGTCAACCGGCCGGTCATCCGCCAGATCGACGGCGTCACCCGCGAGTTGGTGTGGCCGTCGATGCGCATCGCGCACTGCCGCCCACCGGGCTCCGACCGCGACATCGTCCTGATGCACGGGGTGGAACCGAACATGCGCTGGCGCACGTTCTGCGCCGAACTGCTCGCCATTGCCGACAAGCTCAACGTGCACACCGTGGTGATCCTCGGAGCGCTGCTGGCCGACACACCACACACCCGGCCGGTGCCGGTGTCGGGCTCGGCGTACTCCGCGGACTCAGCCAAGACGTTCGGCCTGGAAGAGACGCGCTACGAGGGACCCACCGGCATCGCCGGGGTCTTCCAGGACGCGTGTGTGCAGGCCGGCATCCCGGCGGTGACGTTCTGGGCGGCGGTGCCGCACTACGTGTCGCAGCCGCCGAACCCCAAGGCGACCGTCGCGCTGCTGCGGCGCGTCGAGGATGTGCTCGATGTCGAGGTGCCGCTGGCCGACCTGCCCGCCCAAGCCGAGGAGTGGGAGCAGGCGGTCAGCGAGATGACCGCCGAGGACGACGAGATCGCCGAGTACGTGCAGTCGCTGGAGGAACGCGGCGACGCCGAGATCGACGTCAACGAGGCGCTGGGCAAGATCGACGGGGATGCGCTGGCGGCGGAGTTCGAGCGCTACCTGAGACGACGCGGACGGTAGCTTTCGCGCCGAGATTGCATCCAGCGCGGGGAATTCGGCGTTTGACGCGCGTGGAATGCAATTTCGCGCGGGCGGTGGTCAGCGGAAACGACGCAGGTAGTCGTCCCAGTCCCAGCCGGCCAGGAAATCCTCGGCGGCACCCTGTCCTCGCTCGAAGAGCATGCGCTTGTCGCGTTCGGGCAGGTCGAAATCCAGGACGCCGACCGGGCTGGTGTCGATGCGGATGGCGCGGGCGCTGACCCACGGTTGGTTCAGATACGCCTGGTCGCGACCGACCAGGATCGTGGTGACCACCTGTTCGAGCAGGGTGGGCGACCCGATCAGGTGCAGGGGGCGCAGCGCGGGGATCACGGCCGTGTTCTCGGCGGGGAGGTCCGGTAGCAGTGTGATGCCGAACGTCGGCCACCGTGGGGGCTCCCCGTCGCAGCGATCCAGGGAGTCGATCGGGAAGTTCGACAGCAGGCCGCCGTCGACCAGCCGCGAAGTTCGCCCGTCGGCGCTGGTCAGTTCCTCCGGTCGGTAGAAGAACGGGATCGCGGTGGAGGCGCGCACCGCATCGGCGACCGACTGCGCGTCCGGGTCGAGTCCGTAGACGCGCTCGTAGTCCCAGGGCAGCCGCACCAGCTGCCCGAGCGTCACGTCGGCGACGGTGACCACGAGTCGGTACCGCTGCTCGGGAGGCAGGCTGGGATCGTCGAGAGCCAGGTCGGCGAACGTGGTGACACCGAAATCGGCGAGCTGACGCGCGACCCACCGCCGCAGCGCGTCGCCGCGGTAGATGCCGCCACCGCTGAGCACGCCCCACGCCGGTCCGATCACCGGCAGCCGCTCCACCGGCCCCGGGTCGAGGAACTTTCGGTAGTCCAGTCCCATCGCCAGCTCGGTGAGTTGCGGGGTCGACACTTCTCCGCTGTGCGTGGCCGCGGCCAGCACGGCACCGACCAGCGCCCCCGCCGAGGTACCCGAGATGCGGTGCGGCACATAGCCGGCGTCGACCAAGGTGGCCGCCGCCCCCACCAGCGCCAGACCTTTGACTCCCCCACCGGAGAGCACCAGATCGGCGCGCACGTCTACTCCCCCTGCGGACGGTTCACAGCGCAACCCCCAGCAGTGCGTCGACCGCAGTGGCCACCGTCGCCCCGGCCTGCGGGTCGTGCCCGCCGTAGGACAGCGCGTCGGCGGCCCAGCCATCAAGAGCGGCAAGGGCTTTCGGGGTATCGAGGTCGTCGGCCAGGTAGCGGCGCACCCGTGCCACGACGTCGTTCGGATCCGGGGCGCCGGCCAGCGCGGTGGCGCTGCGCCAACGGTGCAGACGCCGGTTGGCCTCGTCGAGCACCTGCGGACTCCAGAACCGGTCCTCGCGGTAATGCCCGGCCAGCAGGCCGAGCCGGATCGCGGACGGGTCCACCCCGTCGCGGCGCAGCGCCGACACCAGAACCAGGTTGCCGCGGCTCTTGGACATCTTGTGGCCGTCCCAGCCGATCATCCCGGAGTGGACGTAGTGCCGAGCGAACCGGCGCTCGCCGGTGACACATTCTGCGTGTGCGGCCGAGAATTCGTGGTGTGGGAAGATCAGGTCGCTGCCGCCGCCTTGAATGTCGAGCCCGGTGCCGATGCGGCTGAGCGCGATCGCGGCGCACTCGACGTGCCAGCCGGGCCGGCCGGGCCCGAACGGCGACGGCCAGCTGGGCTCGTCGGGGCGGGCGGCGCGCCACAGCAGCGCGTCGAGCGGGTCGGCTTTCCCCGCCCGGTCGGGGTCTCCCCCGCGTTCGCCGAACAGCGCCATCATCGTGTCGCGGTCGTAGCCGGACTGGTAGCCGAACTGCGTGGTGGCGCCGGCGTGGAAGTACACGTCGGGGTACTGGGCGTCGTCGACGACGTAGGCGGCCCCGGCGGCCAGGAGTTTCTCCACCACCTCGATCACCTCGGCGATGGTTTCGGTCGCGGCGACGTAGTCACGCGGCGGCACGACGCGCATCGCGGCCATGTCCTCCCGGAACAGGTCGGTCTCGCGGTCGGCGAGCTCGCGCCAACCGATGCCGTCGCGCTGCGCGCGCTCGAACAGCGGGTCGTCGACGTCGGTCACGTTCTGCACGTAGTGCACCTGATGGCCGGCGTCCAGCCACAGGCGGTGCACCAGGTCGAACGTGAGATACGTGGCGGCATGGCCCAGATGGGTGGCGTCATAGGGCGTGATGCCGCAGACGTACATGGTGGCGGTGGCACCCGGGCTGACCGGCCGGATCTGCCGGTCGGCGCTGTCGTAGAGCCGCAGCTGCGGACCCTGCCCAGGCAGCACCGGAACGCTCGGCGCCGACCACGATTGCATAACCCCGACTCTAGACATCCTCGTTTGAGACGCCGCGGACGGCTGTTTCATTCCCGCTCGCCTCAGGTCTAGCGGTTGCGGTAGGCCGACCAGATCGCCTCGAGCAACACCGGCGCGAGCTCCGGGCGGCACATCAGCAGGTCCGGCAGGTAGGGGTCAAGCCGGTTGTACACCAGCGGCGAACCGTCGATGCGTGACGCGTGCAGGCCGGCCGCCCACAGCACACCGGCCGGTGCGGCCGAATCCCACTCCCACTGCCCACCGGCGTGGATGTAGGCGTCGACGTCGCCGCGGACCACCGCCATCGCCTTGGCTCCCGCAGAACCGATGCGCACCAGCTCGATGTCGAGTTGGTCGCGCAGGTGCCACAGCACTGCCGGGGGGCGGTTGGTGCTGGCGGTGATGCGGATCGGGCCCTCGGTGCGCGGCGGCGGGCCGAGAACCGTGTCGGTGCGGTAGACCTCACCGCGGGCCGGCAGAGCCACCGCGGCGTCGGTGATGGTGCCGCCCGCGGACTGACGCTGCCACAGGGCGATGTGGACCGCCCAGTCCCTGCGGCCGGGCATCGAGTATTCGTGGGTGCCGTCGACCGGGTCGACGATCCATACCCGGTCGGCGTCGACGCGCGCGAGATCGTCGACGGCTTCCTCGGACAGCACGGCGTCCTCGGGCCGGTCGCGGTGAAGGCGGTCCAGGATCAGTGTGTTGGCGCGACGGTCGCCGGCGTCGCCGAGGTCGTACGGATCCCAGTAACCGACCTGTTCGCGCATCGCCAGCAGTAGCTCACCGGCTTCGGCGGCCACCTCGGCGGCCAGCGCGGCATCGGTGAGGGTCACCGGGAAAGTAGATCACGTCAGAACGCGGGCCACGGTATGGGCCGCCGCCGGTCGGGTGTGGGCATCACCGGGTTGCGCAGTAGGTCAACGACTCTGGCGCGCAGAGCAGCGATTTCGTCTCTGGTGATGTGCTCACGCAGGTCGGCGGCGAGCGGACCGTTCAGCGCTTCGGCGAGGGCGGCGACGTCGTTGAGCGTGGAGTCGTCGACCGGCTTGCCGGCCCACCCCCACAGCACGGTGCGCAACTTGTCCTCGACGTGCAGCGTGACGCCGTGGTCGACGCCGTAGACGTTGCCGTCGACGCCGCACAGCACGTGACCACCCTTACGGTCGGCGTTGTTGACCAGCACGTCGAACACCGCAAGCCGGCGTAACCGGTCGTCGTCGGCGTGCACCAGCGTGACCTCGTCGCCGGCGTAGTCATAGGCCTGCAGCACCGGCAGGAAACCCGCCGGGACGGCGCCGGCAGGCACCAGGTCCACCAGGTCCGGCCCGCTCGGAGCTTCGTCGTCGGTGGGATCGTCGACAGGTGGCTCGTCGCTGGGCTGGTCCACCCAGCGTTGCAGCATGCCGGGACCGGCGGGGCCGTCGCGGATGATGGTGTAGGGCACCACATTCCACCCCAGCGCCGCCGAAACCAGATACGAGCCGCGTTCCCGGCCGGCCAGCGTGCCGTCCGGGAAATCCCACAGCGGCGCCTCGCCCGCCACAGGTTTGTAGACGCAGTGCACGCTGCGGCCGTCGAGCACCGCTTCGCACAGGAACGTCGCGTTGCTCGCCGACCGGATGCGGCCGATGACGGTCAGCTGCCCGCGGCGCAGCACCTCGCCGTCGTCGGTTGCTGCCTCAGACAACGTCGTCATCGCCGGCGGCGCCCAGTTCGCCCCGCCGGTAGCCGTTGGTTCGGACACAGATGTGGCCGTCGGAGTCGAGGGGTTCGTCGCACAGCGGGCACGGCGGTCGCCCAGCGGAGATGACGCGGTTCGAGCGCGTGGCGAACTCGCGGGCCGACTCAGGGGTCAGGAAGACGCGCACGGCGTCGGGTCCGTCCTCGGCGTCGTCGAGGACCACCGAGGCGTCGAACTCGGTGTCGGAGACCGCGAGCAACTCCACGACGACGGTCTGGGCCTCGGAATCCCACCCCAGGCCCATGGTGCCGACGCGGAACTCCGCGTCGACCGGGGTGATCAGCGGGCTGAGGTCTTCCACCTCGCCGGTGTCCGGTGGGATCGGGGTGCCGAAGCGGCGATTGATCTCCAGCAGCAGCGCGGCGATCCGCTCGGCGAGCACCGCCACCTGCTGCTTCTCCAGCACGACCGACACCACGCGCCGGTCGTGGACGGCCTGCAGGTAGAAGGTCCGGTTTCCCGGCTCACCGACGGTGCCGGCCACGAAACGGTCAGGGGTGCGGAAGACGTGGATTGCGCGGGCCATGGCAGTTCCCAAAATACCGGGTCAGTCCGTCGAACCGCCGACGACGGCGTCGCCGGCAGGGACATCGGAGGTCGGGGATCCGTCCTGGGCAGGATCTTTGGGCGGCGGCGCCACCAGCGCCGAGTTCAGCGTCGCGCCGGTGTGGTTGACGTGGATCACGAAGGGCCGCATCGACGTATAGCGGACAGCGCTGACCGATGCGGGGTCGGCGTTGATGCGTTGGAAGCTGTCGAGGTGGGTGCCGAGCGCGTCGGCCAGCACGGCTTTGATGACGTCGCCGTGCGTGCACGCGACCCACAGCACGTCGCCGCCGTGTTCGTCGGCGAGCCTGCGGTCGTGCTCCCGGACCGCGGCCACCGCACGGGCCTGCACGGCGGCCAGACCTTCCCCGTCGGGGAACACCGCGGCGCTGGGCTGATGCTGCACGACCGTCCACAGCGGCTCCTTGACCAGCTCGCCGATCTTGCGGCCGGTCCAGGCCCCGTAGTCGACCTCGCTGATCCGGTCGTCGACGACCGGATCGAGCTTCAACGCCGCGGCCAAGGGCTCCATGGTGCGTTCGCAACGCAGCAACGGTGAGCGGACGATCGCGCGAATCGGCAGCCCGCCGAGGCGCTCCACGAGCGCCTGCGCCTGCTCGCGCCCCCTATCGTCGAGATCCACCCCGGCTGACCTCCCGGCCAGCGTGTGTGCGGTGTTCGACGTCGAGCGGCCGTGCCGCACCAACAGAACGGTCATGTCGCTGCCACCACCCCGGTCGACAACAGGATCAACACGACCACGCCCAACACGATGCGGTAGCCGACGAACCAGTACATGCTGTGGCGGACGAGGAACCGCAGAAACCACGCCACGGCGGCGAACCCGACGACGAACGCGATCACCGTCGACACCAGCAGCTGCGGGCCGCTCGCGCTCATGCCTTCCCCGGACGGTGCGAACGCATCGGGCAGCGAGAACAGCCCGGACGCGAACACCGCCGGGATGGCCAGCAGGAACCCGAAGCGGGCCGCCACTTCCCGGTTCATGCCGAGGAACAGGCCCGCGCTGATGGTGGCCCCCGAGCGCGAGACGCCCGGTAGCAGTGCCAGGCACTGCGCCGACCCGACCAGCACGGCGTCCTTCCAGGTCAGATGCTCGATTCTGCGGCCCTGCCGGCCGAAGTGCTCCGCGGCGGCGATGACCAGCGAGAAGACGATCAGCGCGATGGCGATGAACCACAGGTTGCGGGCGCCGGTGCGGATCTGGTCTTTGAGCAGCAGACCGATGACGCTGATCGGGATCGTGCCGATGATCACCCACCAGCCCAGCCAGTAGTCGGGGTTACGGCGGGCGGCGTCGAACAGCCCGCCGAACCACGCGATCACGATGCGTTTGATGTCGCGCGCGAAGTACACGAGCACCGCGGCTTCGGTGCCGAGCTGGCTGACCGCGGTGAACGAGGCGCCGGCGTCGTCGTCGAAGAAGACCCGCGACGCGATCGCCAGGTGCCCGGACGAGGACACGGGCAGGAATTCGGTGAGTCCTTGCAGGACGGACAGGACCACCACCTGCAGCCACGACATCGCAGGTACGTCGGTCACGACGACGACCGTACCGTGATCGGGTCAGCGCAGCGTTCTGGGCACCGGCTGCGCGTCGGTGACCGCGTCGCGGACAGCGGCGATCAGACTGCGTTCGTCGGTCAAGTCGATGTCGGTGAGTTTGCGGGTGGCCAGCGCGACAACGTCGTCGCTGTCCGGGACGAGGGTGCGCAGCCGGGGACGGTACAACTCGACGACGAGTTCCTGGTGCTCGATGTGGAACGAGAACGTGCGGCCATCACCGACCTGGCCGAAGCCGCTGGCGTGGACACCGGTCGTGATGTCCTCCACCTCGAAGTTCTCACCAGGGGTTTCATGGTCCCTCGTGACGGTCATGAGCCGAAGACTACCCGTGCGACCACTGCGCGTCGGCGCAGCGCGCGCCGGGGCACGGTGCACAGTTGCATAGACTGGCTCCTCGATCAGCTTTGCCCACGATGTCGACCGAGAGCTACCCATTGCCCTGCCGCCCAAACCCGCAGCCCGCCCTCTGGCGCCTCGGCGTGGCCGCGACCGCCGTCGTGCTGGCGGCAGGGTGCTCGTCGAATCCGGTCGACGTGCCACCGCCGACGATCACCCCAGCTCAGGCCGCGCAGTCTCCCCCGGCGACCGGGAGCCTTCCGGGCACGGTGGTGCCGCTGGACGCTTCTGCGCGCGCCGCGACGTTCGACGAGTCGACCCAATCCCTGGTGGTGCTGACCGCCGACGACGGCGGCTCCGCGCTGACGATTCTCAGCGGTGCCGGGCAGCCGCAGGCGGTGCCGCTCGCCGGTCCGGCCACGGCGATCACCGGCCATGACGGCGTGGTGTTCGTCGCAGCCACCGGGGGTTACCACCGGGTCGATCTGACCGACCGCACGGCGACCCGCGTCGACATCGACGGCCGCGAGGGTGTGGAGTTCACCGCGATCGCGCGGCGCGCCGACGGCCGGTTGGTGCTGGGCAGCGCCGACGGGGCGGTGCTCACGCTCGCCGACGACACCTCCGTCGCCGCCGAGGTGAAGATCTTCGCGCGGGTGGACGACCTGGTGACCAGCGGCGATACCGCGGTCGTGCTGGACCGCGCCCAGACCTCGGTGACCGCGCTCGACGCCGCGGGCAGCGGCAAACAGCAGGCGCTACGCGCCGGTGACGGCGCCACCACGATGGTCGCCGACGACGCGGGCTGGGTGCTGGTCGCCGACACCCGCGGCGGCGAACTGCTCGTGTACGGCGTCGACCCACTGATCCTGCGCCAGCGCTACCCCGTCGCGGACGCGCCATACGGGCTGGCGACGTCGGACAACGGCTGGGCGTGGGTGGCGCAGAGCGCGACCAACACCGTCGTTGGTTACGATCTGGCAACCGGCATCCCCGTCGAGAAGGTGCGTTATCCGACCGTGCAGCAACCCGACTCGCTGGCCTTCGACGACGCCTCCGGCACCCTCTACGTGGTCTCCGGGGCGGGTGCGGGGGTTCAGGTGATCCGCTCGGCGGAAGGAACGCGATGAGTTCGGCACGAGGGCCGATGCCGGCAGCCTGGCATCAGGCGGTGGCCGAGGATTCCGGTGAGTACGAGTGGATCCCACTGCGGCTGCCGCCGGACGTCACGCGCGTCAGCGCGTCGGTGCGGCTGTCGATCGAAGCCGAGTACCGCGGGTGGGAGTTGACGCGCGTGCGCCTGTACACCGACGGCAGTCGACGGGTGCTGTTGCGGCGCAGGAAACGCGCGGACACGCTGCCCTTGCCCGACCAGCCCGCACTGTGATGTACCAAGCGCTGCGACGAGGGCTGTTCCTCGTCGAACCCGAGCGCATCCACACTGCGGTATTCGCCGGCCTGCGGGCCGCGACCGCCACCCCGGCGTCCCGTAACCTCTTGCGCGGCAAGCTGTCTCCGCACGATCCTGCGCTGGCCAGCACCGTGTTCGGGGTGCGCTTTCCCGGACCGTTGGGATTGGCCGCCGGCTTCGACAAGGACGGTCTCGGGGTGCGGACCTGGGGCGCATTGGGATTCGGCTACGCCGAGCTCGGGACGGTCACGGCGCGACCGCAGCCCGGCAACCCGTCACCCCGCCTGTTCCGGCTCCCCGAGGATCGCGCGCTGCTCAACCGCATGGGTTTCAACAACCACGGCGCCGCCGCGCTGGCCGCACAGCTGACCCGCCGCGCCGCCGACGTGCCGATCGGGGTCAACATCGGCAAGAGCAAGGCCACCCCCGCCGAGGCCGCGGCCGACGACTACGCGCACAGCGCCCGACTGCTCGGCCCGCTGGCCACGTACCTGGTGGTCAACGTGAGTTCCCCGAACACACCCGGGCTGCGCGACCTGCAGTCCGTCGAGTCGCTACGTCCGATCCTGCAGGCGGTGCTGGCCGAGACGTCGACGCCGGTGCTGGTCAAGATCGCACCGGATCTCGCCGACTCCGACATCGACGACATCGCCGATCTGGCGGTCGAGCTCGGGCTGGCCGGCATCGTCGCGACCAACACGACGATCTCGAGGGCCGGTCTGGCCACTCCCGGGGTCGAGGCGCTGGGCGCGGGCGGGGTGTCGGGGCCGCCGGTGGCCCGGCGCTCGCTGGAGGTGCTGCGCGCGCTGTACCGCCGCGTCGGGGACCGCATGGTGCTGATCAGCGTCGGCGGCATCGAAACCGCCGACCACGCCTGGGAACGCATCACCGCCGGGGCGACGCTGCTGCAGGGCTATACCGGCTTCGTGTACGGCGGCGGGCTGTGGGCCAGCAAGATCCATGACGGGATCGCCCGCCGCCTGCACGACAACGGTTTCGGCAGCCTCACCGACGCGGTCGGCTCGGCGGCAGGGTAGTTCGCGGGCCGGTTGGGTTGAGGCGGGCCGCTCGGGGCCGCTTGGGCCGTTCGAGCGTTCCGGGCCGCTCGGGGCCGCTCGAACCACACCAGCCCCACCTCGGGCGCTTGCCGTGCCGCCCGAACCACACCAGCCCCAACTCGAGCGCTCCCCGGGCCGCTTGAACCACACCAGCCCCAACTCGAGCGCTCCCCGGGCCGCTTGAACCACACCAGCCCCACCTATCCGCATAATGCAGGACTCTTCTCGCACTTTCCCTGCAAAAGGCAGATAGGTGGGACTCGTGTGGTCTGCGCGGACCTGGGTGTGGTCTGCCCCTGGGGCCTGTGTGGCATGCGGGACTCGTGTGGTCCGCGCGGACCTAGTGTGGTCTACCCCTGGGGCCTGTGTGGCATGCGGGACTCGTGTGATCCGCGCGGACCCGACGTGGTCTGCCCCTGGGACCTGTGTGGCATGCGGGACCCGTGTGGTCTGCGCGGACCCTGGTGTGACCTGCGGGACCGTGGGGTCTGCGTGGACCTAGTTCTGCTCGTAAGTGCCGTGGATCAGCGCCCGCGCGATGGCCTGGTTGAACAGGTTGAAGCCCAGGTACGCCGGAGTCGCGTCGGCCGGGACGTCGAGCTTCTCCACCCCGACGGCGTGCACGGCCACGATGTAGCGGTGCGGGCCGTGTCCGGGTGGCGGTGCAGCGCCGATGTAGCGCTTGAGTCCGGCGTCGTTGGCCAAAGTGACTGCGTCGCCGGGGAATCCGCTCGAGCTACCGTCGCCGACACCGGCGGGCAGTTCGGTGACCGTCGCCGGCAGGTTGAACACCGCCCAGTGCCAGAACCCGGAGGCGGTGGGCGCGTCGGGGTCGAAGACGGTGACCGCGAAGCTGCGCGTCGTCTCGGGGAAGCCCGACCAGCTCAGCTGCGGCGACACGTCGGAACCGCCGGCGCCCATGATGCCGCTGACCTGATCGTTGGCCAACGGTCCACCGTCGGTGAAGGATTGGGAGGTCACGGTGAAGGTCGGGAGATCGGGCAGGAAATCGTACGGATTGTAGGGAAACGCCACAGCGGTCATACCTTTCTCGTCGGTTGATCAGCAGTGCAACAGGAAGTGTTCGAGCACGTTCGCTCCGAACGTCAACGCGTCGACGGGTACCCGTTCGTCGACACCGTGGAACAGCGCAGCGAAGTCGAGATCGGGCGGCAACCGCAGCGGTGCGAAGCCGAAGCAGCGAATCCCCAAGCGCGCGAAGTGTTTTGCATCCGTGCCCCCGGAAAGCATGTAGGGCACGGTGCGGGCCTCGGGATCGGCGGCCAGGATCGCGTTGTTCATCGCCTCCAGCAGCTCACCGTCGAACGGGGTTTCGTAGGAAGGCAGTTCGGTGACCCACTCGCGCGTCACATCCGGCCCGATGATCTCGTCGACCTCGCGCTCGAAAGCTGCCAGCCGGCCGGGCAGGACGCGGCAGTCGACGATGGCTTCGGCGGTGCCCGGGATCACGTTGGCTTTGTATCCGGCTTTGAGCATGGTCGGGTTGGCGGTGTCGCGTAGCGTCGCGCCGACGATGCGCGCGATGCCGCCGAGCTTGGCGACGGTGCCCTCCAAATCCGGCGACGACGGGTCGAACGTGTAGCCGGTCTCCTCGGCGACCGCGGTGAGGAACTGCTCGACCGCCTCGGTCAGCACGATCGGGAAACGGTGCCGGCCCAGCTTGGCGACGGCCTCGGCGACCGCGGTGACGGCGTTGTCGTCGTGCACCATCGATCCGTGCCCGGCACGACCGCGCGCACTCAATCGCATCCACATCATCGCCTTCTCGGCGGTTTCGATCAGATACAGCCGGCGCTCGCCGCCGTCGCGACGCGGCACCGTCAGCGAGAACCCGCCGACCTCCCCCACCGCTTCGGTGACGCCCTCGAACAGATCGGGCCGGTTGTCCACCAGCCACCGGCAGCCGTAATTGCCGCCGGCCTCCTCGTCGGAGACGAACGCGAACACCAGGTCGCGCGGCGGCACGATGCCGGCCCGTTTGAAGTGCCGTGCCACCGCGATGATCATCCCGACCATGTCTTTCATGTCGACCGCGCCGCGGCCCCACACGTAGCCGTCCTCGACGGCGCCGGAGAACGGGTGCACGCTCCAGTCCGCGGCCTCGGCGGGCACCACGTCGAGGTGGCCGTGCAGCATCAGCGCGCCCCGCGACCGGTCGGCCCCGGGTAGCCGCGCGAAGACATTGGCTCGCCCTGGCGCCCCGGCCTCGATGTATTCACACTCGTATCCGACCTCGGTGAGCTGCTCGACCACCCATCGGGCGCATTCGGCCTCGCCTTTGGTGGTGGCGGGGTCGCCGGTGTTGGAGGTGTCGAACCGGATGAGAGTGCTGACGATGTCGACGACCTCGTCGCTGGGTGTCGGTGCGGACGTCACAGTCCCTTTCCTACCACTGTTGGTCCGCGCGCCCCGGTCTCGGTCGGTCCGGCTGGTTTGGTCCGGGGATGGGCGATCCGTTAGCCTTAGCTGCCGCAGAGCAGGTCCGAGTGGCGGAATGGCAGACGCGCTAGCTTGAGGTGCTAGTGCCCTATTAACGGGCGTGGGGGTTCAAGTCCCCCCTCGGACACAATCGTCGACACGCCGGTGGAACATTGTTTCGCCGGCGCGCCAGTCTCAGTCGACAGCCAAGGCCGCTGCCGCCAGCTTCTCGAGGTCCAGGTACTGCGCCTCCTCGACGGTGACCGCCACGAAATCGATGGTGCCGCCGGTGAAGGTGCCGGGCGTCTGGTAGTCCCGGCTGACCGCGTCGCCGCTGTCGCGCCCGATGCACAGCCCGTCGCCGGACAGGGTGAACTTCCCGGACTGGGCGCGCATGTCGCCCTGGGCGGCCACGTGATCGTCGACGTAGAGCGTGGTGGTCCCCAGCGATTCACCGTGCTCACCGGCGCGCTGACGGATGAACTCCATTCCCAGCGTGTGCCGGCCGGGTGTGAGCTCGTCGGAGATGAACTTCTGCTCTGGTTCGATGCCCAGGAAGTTGTAGCTGTAGTGCAGTCTGCGGTCCTTGACGTAGAGCGCGTGGCCGCCGAACCGGCTACCGTGCGCAAAGATCACCCCCGAGCAGTCGGGACCGTCGATCTGCACATCGGCCAGGATCTTGTAGGACCGGCCCCGCACGTTGACCGCGACCCCCTCCGGGACCGGTGAGGTGCCCGGGTAGTAGACGTAGCGCTGCCGCGGCGGCTCCTGCGACGGCCGCTCGACGGTCAGAATCTCCTGAGGGCTGCGATCGTCGAGCGGCAGCACGAGGTTCCTCTCGGCCTCCTCGTTCCAGGCGGCGATCAGTTCCTGCAGTTTCTCGGGATGGCGGGCGGCGAGATCGATCGACTCCGATCGGTCGCTGTCGACGTGGTAGAGCTCCCAGGTGTCCTCGTCGAAATGTCCTTGTCCGCTCAGCGCGGCGTGAACCGCAGCGGCTTTCCAGCCGCTTTCCCAGATCCCGCGGGTGCCGAGCATCGCGTAGTACTGCCGCGTCTTGCGGGTGGGCGCGTCTGGAGCCGCATCGAACGTGTACCGCATCGACACCCCGGACAGCGGGAATTGCTCGACGCCGCGATACACCGTCGGCATCTCCAGCCCACACACATCGAGGATGGTGGGGACGATGTCGGTGCAGTGGTGGTACTGCTTGCGGACTTCTCCTTGCGCCGCAATCCCTTTGGGCCAGGAGATCACCAATGGGCAGCAGGTGCCGCCCGCGTACTCGGAGTAGCGTTTGAACATCTGGAACGGTGTGGAGAACGCCACCGCCCACCCGGTCGGGAAATGACCGTAGGTGTCCTGGCCACCGAGCACGTCGAAGTACTTCATGTTCTCTGACAACTCGTCCGGGTAGTTGTTGAAGAACTTGTTCTCGTTGACCGATCCGCTGGGACTTCCCTCCCCGGAAGTGCCGTTGTCGGCGCAGTAGAAGACGATCGTGTTCTCCAACTGGCCGGTCTGCTCGAGGTAGTCGATCAGGCGGCCGATCTGCGCGTCGGTGTACTCCGACAGTCCGGCCCACACCTCGGCCATCCGGGCGAACAGCTTGCGCTCGTCCGGGTCGAGGGAGTCCCAGGGACGAACGGCGTCCGCTGGGTTGGCGACGTCGCCGGGCATCGGGTTGATGGGCGTCAACCTGGTGTCCTGGGGCAACAATCCCTTGTCGATCATCCGGGCCAGCACCCACTCCCGGTAGGCCTCGTAGCCTGCGTCGAACTTGCCCTTGTACTTGTCGATGTACGCCCTGGGGGCTTGGTGCGGCGCATGATTGGCGCCCGGACACAACCACATGAACCACGGCTTGGACGGGTTGGACGCCTTCTGGTCGCGGATCATCTGCAGCGCCTGATCGACCAGGTCCTTGGACAGGTGATAGCCCTCGTCGGGCCCGTAGGGCTGATCGATGAACTTGTTGTCCTCGACCAGGTCGGGGAACCACTGGTTCGTCTCGCCACCGAGGAAACCGTAGAAGCGGTCGAAGCCCTGCTGCAGCGGCCACTGCGACCGCCCGGCACCCGGCGCGACATCCTGTTCGGGGACGTTGTGGTTCTTGCCCAACCAGAATGTGCTCCATCCGGCGTCCTGCAGAACGTGGCCGATGGTGGCGCACTGTTCGGGTATGCGGCCGTTCCAGCCGGGGAAGCCCTGTGCCGCCTCGGTGATGGAGGAGCAGCCGTTGAGGTGGTGGTTGCGGCCGGTCAGAAATGTGGACCGGGTCGGCGAGCACAGCGCTGTGGTGTGCCACTGGCTGTAGGACAGGCCCCGGTCGGCGAGCTTCTGCAACGTCGGCATCTCCACCCCGCCGCCGAACGGCGACCATGCCGCCAAACCGGTGTCGTCGTAGAGGATCACCAGCACGTTCGGAGCGTCCTCGGGAGGTCGCGGTGGAGTGAACGGCCCCCAGTCCGGCACGGAATCGCGCACATCGAGATTGATCACGCCCTCGAACGGCTTGCTGTCCATGCTCGATCTCCTTCACCTCAGTCCGGAGGATCCATCGGGATCAGCTGCCTGCGCGAATGGTCTGTTCCCCACCGGACCAGCTTCCCAAAGGCTAGGCGCGCCACGGCCGGAAATGACCCGTTTCGGACACTCGATCGAGCGCTTCCCGCCTTGTCGGGGCCACCGCCCGCAGAATGGTCAGCGATGGACACCACCAGAGCTTCGGCACCGGCGCGTGAACTCGCGCTCGATCTCTACCGTTCCGCAGCGGTCATGCTCGTCGTCATCGGGCACTGGCTGCTGTCGGTGATGACCTACCGCGACGGCGAGTTCGGTCGCGACAACCCTCTGGTCCTGATGCCGTGGACGCAGTGGCTCACCTGGGGGTTCCAGGTGGTGCCGGTGTTCTTCGCCGTCGCCGGGTACGCGAGCGCGGTGTCGTGGGCGCGGCGGGATCCCGCGACCGCGTCGCGCCAGGAGTGGGTGCGCCGCCGGGTCGCGCGCACGCTGGGGCCGACGGCGGTCTACGTCGGGTTCGTGATCGTGGTGATGGCGGTGCTGCTGGCCGTGGGTATCGACGGATCGGTGCTGGCCCTCGGCGGCTGGGCGGTGGCCATGCACCTGTGGTTCCTGGCGGTGTATCTGATGGTGGTGGCGCTGACCCCGGTGGCGGTGGCCGCCCACTCCCGGTTCGGGCTGGCGGTTCCCGCCGTCCTGGCCGCGGGTGTGGTGCTCGTCGACATCGTCGGCATCACCACCGAGCAGCAGCAGATCCGCACGCTGAACTACTTCTTCTGCTGGGCGGCCATCTACCAGCTCGGAATCGCCTGGCACGGCGCGCTTCTGCGACAACGCGTGCTGGTGGCTCTGGCGACGGCCGCCGCGGTCGCGCTGCCGATCCTGGTGACGTGGGGCCCGTACCCGATCGCGATGATCGGCGTGCCGGGCGTCCGCGTCGAGAATTCCGCGCCGCCCTCGGTGGCGCTGTTGGCGTTGGCGACCGTGCAGATCTGCGTGTTGCTCGCGCTGGTGCCGCTGATGAACCGGGCGCTCGCGCGCGGCGCATGGCCGCGACTACTCGGCGTCGCCAACAACAACGTGATGGCGCTGTACCTGTGGCACATGATGCCGGTCATCGTGGTCACGCTGATCGGCTACCCGACCGGGCTGCTGCCCCAACCGGAGCTCGGGTCCGGTGCTTGGTGGCTGGCGCGGCTGCAGTGGGAGATCGTGCTGGCAGTGGTGACCGCGGGCCTGCTGTGCCTGCTGTTCTGGCAGCGACGCTTCTTCGCCGCCCCGGTGCCGACGTTCGCGGTGCCCGTCCCGCCTGCGCTCGGTGAGGCGCTGCTCTATGCCGGCACCGCGTCCTCCGCGTTGGCGCTGGCGCTGTTGTCGGCCAACGGATTTGCACCCGACGGCCGGCTCCCGGTCAGCGCGATCGTCTTGTTCGGCGTCGGCGCGCTGCTGGTCGCGGCCCGGCCGCGGACCACTCAGTACACGTCGCGCACATAGCGCTTGTCGGCGACCATCCGGCGCTTGTAGTCACGCGCCTTGTCCTGGCTCATGCCGCCGTGGGTGCGGATGATCTCGGTCAGCGCGTCGTCGACGTCGCGTGCCATCTGGGTGGCGTCACCGCAGACGTAGAAGTGGGCCCCGTCCTCGAGCCAGCTCCACACGTCGCGCCCATAGTCGAGCATCTTGTGCTGGACGTACACCCGTTGTCTCTGATCGCGCGAGAACGCGAGATCGAGGCGGTTGAGCAGCCCGCCGTCCACCATGTCGAGGAGGTCGTCGCGGTAGTAGAAGTTCTGGGCGCGGTGGCGACCACCGAAGAACAACCAGTTCGGTCCGCGATGTCCAAGGGCACTGCGTTCCTGCAGGAACGCCCGGAACGGCGCGATCCCGGTGCCGGGGCCCACCATGATCATGGGGGTGCGCGGGTCCTGCGGGGGACGGAAGTTCGGCGACCGCGCCAAAAACACCGGCACGGTGGCGCCGGATGGGGCGCCGGCGAGGTAGGTCGACGCCACTCCCCCGCGCGGGCTGGCGCCGTCTCTTCCGTACCGCACCACCCCCACCGTCAGCTGCACTTCGTCCGGGCTCACCAGGGGGCTCGACGAGATCGAATACTGCCGTGGAGTCAACCGGACCAGCACCTGCTGCCACGCCTCGATGTCTGCGCGCACCGCGAATTCCTCGACCAGGTCGAGCCCATTGCGGTCGACCAGCCACGCCTGCAGCGCGTCACGGTCCTTGCGCAACCGCTTGGCCAGGTCCGGGCCGACGCAGTTCGCGGCGACGAACGCCACGAGGTCGGGCGTCACCTTACCCACGTCGTAGTGCGACGTCAGCGCAGTGTGCAGCGACATGTCCTGCCCGTCGACGACGACGGATTCACCACCGGTGAATCCGGTTGCCGCCAACCACTTTCCGACGACCTCGGCGGAGTTTCGCACGTAGACACCCAACGAATCGCCGGCCGCATAGGTCAGACCGCGGCCACTGATGTCGAACCCGATGTGGTGGACCTGCTGGGCCGACGTGGCCGGGGTCAGGGCGGTGTTGCGGCACAGCGGTGCGTGCACCGGATGCTGCCGGGTGAACGGGGCGGGACTGTCGGTCGATGTGTCCGCTGCTGCGCCCATCGCGGTGAGCACCGACCGCATCCACCCGTTCAGCGGTGCGTCGTCGGACACCTCGCAGTCGGCGCGGTCGGCGATCCGGACAGCACCGAGCTCGGTCATCCGCGCATCCAAAGCGCGTGCGTGGCCGCAGAATTCGGCGTAGGACCGGTCGCCGAGACCAAGCACTGTGTAATCGACACCTGCCAGCGCCGGAGCCTGCGCGGAGGCCAACCGCTCCCAGAACGCGGCACCGTTGTCGGGTGGCCCGCCGTCCCCGAAGGTACTGGTCACCATGATCACCGAACCGGACAACGCGGCAGGGTCGACGTCGTCCATCGCCCGCAGCCGGGCACCGGGCAACCGGGCGCCGAGCGCGCCGGCGAGCTCCTCTGCGTTGCCGGTCTGCGACGCCCACAGCACCAGAGGTCCGGTTGCGTCCTCAGACTCGTCGGCCGGCGGTTCGCTGCCGGCCGGCAGGTCGGTCGGCAGCGGCGTCAGACGCACCGCGCACACCTTCAGCTCCGGTTGCAGGGAGTACGGGTCGACGGCGTCGTTGGTGACGGCGTTGACGGTCACCTCGGGGCCGTGTTCGTCGTTCCAATGGAACGGCGCCCACGCGGTGCCCGGCAGCACCCGTTCGGTCAGCGTCGCGGGCAGCACCGCGCGGCCGCGCCGCGACTGCACCTCCACACGCGTCCCCTCGCAAACGCCCAGTTTCGCAGCGTCGTCCGGGTGGATCTCCAGCACCGGGCCCGGGTTGAGTCGGTTGAGCCGCGCGACGCGGCCGGTCTTGGTCATGGTGTGCCATTGGTGCTGCACGCGACCGGTGTTCAGGATCACCGGGAACTCGTCGTCGGCGGCCTCAGCGGCAGGTAGGTACGGGCGTGGCAGGAACGCCGCGCGCCGCGACGGGGTGGGAAACGCCAGCCGGGGCCGGGTGCCGTCGGTGTCGGCGAACAGGTCCTGCGAAACACCGTCGTTGAGGTAGCGGATCGGATTGCGTGCCGGCGCATCGTCACTGGGGCACGGCCACTGCACCGGGGTTTCGCGTAGCCGCGTGTAGGTGATGCCGCGCAGGTCGTAGCCGGTGCGCGGGTTGTGGAAGCGGCGGATCTCGTCGAAGATCTGCGCCGCTGAGGTGTAGGCGAAGTGCTCGCCGAACCCGAGACGTTCGGCCACCGCGCAGATCAGCTGCCAGTCGGGGCGGGCCTGTCCAGGCGCGGCGGTGCATTGCGGGGACAGGGTCAGCGTCCGTTCGGAGCTGACCGTGACAGCATCGAACTCCGACCACAGAGCCGCCGGCAGCACGATGTCGGCGAACCGGTTGGTGGCGGTGTCGGCGTAGACGTCCTGGGTGATCACCAGCTCCGCGTTCTGCAGGCCGGCGATCACCGTGTCCCGATTGGCCAGGCTGGCAACAGGATTGGTGCAGATGATCCAGACGGCCTTGATGCGGCCGTCGCGCAGGCCGCGGAACGTCTCGACGGTGCCGGGACCGACCTCGGAGCGGATGGTGTCCGGCGGCAGGCCCCACTGCTGCTCGACGAAGGCGCGGTCCTCGGCGCTGGTGACCACCCGCTGCCCCGGAAGACCGGGCCCCATGTAGCCCATTTCGCGGCCGCCCATCGCGTTGGGCTGCCCGGTCAACGACAACGGTCCGCTGCCGGGCCGGCAGATGGCTCCGGTGGCCAGATGCAGATTGCAGATCGCGTTGGTGTTCGCGGTGCCGCGGGTGCTCTGGTTCAGTCCCATCGTCCAGCAACTCATCCACTCGCCGGCCTCGGCGATCATCGTGGCGGCAGTGCGGATGTCGGCTTCGGCCAGACCGGTGAGTGCGGCGACGCGGTCGGGCGGATAGTCGGCCAGAAACGCCGGCATCGCGTCCCAGCCTTCGGTGTGCGCGGCGATGAACTCCTCGTCGATGGCGCCGTCGGCGACCAGTAGGTGCAGCAGACCGTTGAGCAGCGCCAGGTCGGTGCCGGGACGGATCTGCAAGTGCAGGTCGGCGCGCTCGGCGGTCGCGGTGCGGCGAGGGTCCACCACGATCAGCTTCGCTCCGGCCTTGAGTCGATCGGCCATGCGCAAGAACAGGATCGGATGACAGTCGGCCATGTTGGAGCCGATGACGAAGAACAGGTCGGTGCAGTCGAAGTCCTCATACGAGCCGGGCGGACCGTCAGCACCCAGAGACTGCTTGTAGCCGGTGCCGGCGCTGGCCATGCACAGCCGCGAGTTCGACTCCAGATGCACGGTGCGTAGAAAACCTTTGGCCAGCTTGGTGGCGACGTACTGCGCTTCCAGCGACATCTGGCCCGACAGGTACACCGCGACCGCGTCGGGGCCGTGTTCGTCGACGATGGCGCGCAGGCGCTCTGCCGCGGCGTCCACGGCGTCGTCGACGTCGCACGGGACCGGGTCGCCGCCCCGGGACGGACGCAGCAGCGCCGAGGTGAGCCGCCCGTCGGTGCTGGTCATCACCTCGGCGTGGGTGGCACCCTTCGTGCACAACCGTCCGAAGTTGCTGGGGTGCAACTTGTCTCCGGTGACCGTGGCGATCACCGGCGCGCCGGTCGCGGCGTCGGGACGGGTCTCGACGGAGATCCCGCACCCGACGCCGCAGTACGAGCAGGCGGTCCGGGTCATGTCTGGGCGGCGGCGCTCGGTGCCGGGGTGCGTCCGATGTGTTCGTAGACGCGGTGTTCCTTGAGGCGCAGGAACACCGCCCAGGTGACGACGGCGCAGACGATGTAGAAGCCGAGGAACACCCAGAACGCGTTGGTCGCCGACTGTGCCTCTCCGACATAGGAAGCGCGCAGCACCACGTTGATGAACACCCCGCCGAGCGCGCCGACGGCGCCGGCGAAACCGATCAGCGCACCGGACATCGCGCGCGACCACGCGGCCTTCTCGGTCGCGTCGAGGTCGTCACGGCCCTGCGCCTTGGCCTCGAAGATCGACGGGATCATCTTGTAGGTGGAGCCGTTGCCGATACCGGACAGCACGAACAACAGGATGAAACCGATGACGTAGCCGGCCATCTGGCCGCTCGTGGGCGCACCGGCTGACGCGTCGTCGAGCGTGCCGGCGATCACGACGATGCCGGCGGCGAGCATCATCGCCACGAAGGTGTAGAGGGTGATCCGGCCGCCACCGACCCGGTCGGCGAGCTTGCCGCCGAACGGCCGCGCGATCGAGCCGAGAAGCGGTCCCAGGAAGGCGATCTGGGCGGCGTGCAGCGACGCCTGCGCGGGCGTGTCACCAGAGGCCAGGAAGTTGATCTGCAGCACCTGACCGAACGCGAACGAGAAGCCGATGAACGAGCCGAACGTGCCGATGTAGAGGAAGCTCATCACCCACGAGTGCTTGAACCGCATCGCCTCGATCAGCGCCCCGAAGTTGGACTTCTGATTGCGCAGATTGTCCATGTACATGGCTGCGCCCAGCGCCGCACCCGCGATGGCGACCAGGTAGATGGCGCAGACGATTTCGGGTCGGGCGTTGCCCACCGCGGCGATCACGAGCAGACCGATGAGCTGGATCACCGGGACGCCGATGTTGCCGCCGCCGGCGTTGAGGCCCAACGCCCATCCTTTGAGACGCTGCGGATAGAACGCGTTGATGTTGGTCATCGACGACGCGAAGTTGCCGCCCCCCAGGCCGGCGAACGCGGCGATCACCATGTAGGTGGTGTAGGACGCCGGGTTCTTCATGTAATACAGCGTCAGCGCGGTCGGGATGAGCAGGAGCAGCGCGCTGACGATGGTCCAGTTGCGGCCACCGAAGCGGGCCGGCGCGATGGTGTAGGGAATCCGCATGAACGCCCCCACCAGCGTGGGAACGGCCACCAGGTAGAACTTGCCTGCCGCGTCGATGCCGTAGACGTCCTGCGGCATGAACAGCACCATCACCGACCAGATCGACCACACCGAGAAGCCGACGTGCTCGGCCACGATCGACCAGATCAGGTTGCGTCGGGCGATGTCTTTTCCGGCGGGCTTGCCGCCGACGCCTTCCCACGCGTCGACGTCTTCTGGATCCCAGTGCTCGATGTCGCGGTTGCGGGTTGCTGCTGTAGTTGCCACGGATCAAAGTCAACTGCCGAGCCATTCCGCACCGGTTGCACGTCGGTGACCGGTACGAAAAAAGCGCCTCACATATCGGCCGGGCCGACGGTGAGACCGCGGCCCCGCACCCCGGCGCAGACTCACGCGCGACGCGCAGACGAAACCCCCACGAAACACGCTGCTTCTAGCTTCGAGGACATGTCCGACGGCAGCAGTCCACGTTTCCTGCAAGGCGCCTTCGAGTTCGACGGGGCGGGCTATGACAAACCCACGCTCCTCGACCCCACCCTGCGTTACGTGGTGCCGCCCGGCATCACGACTCAACCCGTGTACTTCCGGGGCGGCAACTCGACCGATCACATGATCGCGGTGATCCTGTTCCGCGACGGAGAACCGATGCGCTACTTCCCCATTGCCGCCTCCGGCGCCACCCACGTGGTGCTGAGGGTGGTGGAGGATCTGCTGGGTGACACCGAGCTGGAACTCCACGTCGCGGCACCCGTCGGGGTGACCGGCACGGTGATCGTCGACCTGGGCCTGGTGGAGGTGTAGCGATGGCTCGTCTTGTGGTCGTCGGCAACGGCATGGCCGGTATCCGCGCCATCGAGGAGATCCTGGCCCGCGGCGGCCGCGACCGCTTCGACATCACCGTGTTCGGCGACGAGCCCTACGGCAACTACAACCGGATCCTGCTGTCGAACGTCCTCGCCGGCTCTGATGACCCGGACGCGATCTACCTCAACGGACTGGACTGGTACGCCGAGCACGGCGTCGATCTGCGCGCGGGGGTGCGGGTGGTGCGTCTGGACACGTTCGCCCACGTGGTGCACGCCGACGACGGCACATCACTGCGCTACGACAAACTCATCCTCGCCACCGGCAGCCGCTCGTTCTTCCCGCCGATCACCGGTCTGTGGGCCGACGACAAGACACTGGCCGACGGCGTGTTCGGCTTCCGCACCCTCGACGACACCGCAGCGATGATCTCCGCAGCCGCGAGCCGCGCGCACGCCGTGGTGATCGGCGGCGGGCTGCTCGGCCTGGAAGCCGCACGCGGCCTGCAGAGCCGCGGGCTGGCCGTGGATGTCGTGCATGCCGGACCGACGCTGATGAACGCGCAACTCGACGACCCCGCCGGCGCGGTCCTGCGGAAATCGGTGGAAGCACTGGGAATCAGAGTGCACACCGAGAAACGCACCACCGAGGTGGTCATCGATCCTGAGTCAGACCGCTTGCGCGGCATACGGTTCGCCGACGGGTCCGGGCTGGATTGCGACATGCTGGTGATCGCGGCCGGTATCCGGCCCAATGTCGGTCTGGCACAACGGGCCGGGCTGACCGTCGAACGCGCGATCGTCACCGACGACCACATGCGCTCGATCGACGACGACGACGTCTACGTCGTCGGTGAGTGCGCCCAGCACCGCGGCCAGGTCTACGGCCTGGTCGCCCCGCTCTGGGAGCAGGCGAAAGTCCTCGCCGACCATCTGACCTCGTCCGACGCGCGCGCCGCCTACCACGGCTCACGGGTGGCCACCAAGCTGAAGGTCGCCGGCGTCGACGTCGCGGCCATGGGCCTGAAAGCCCCGGAGCATCCCGACGACGAGTTCATCCAGTACAGCGAACCCAAGCACGGGGTCTACAAGACGGTGGTGATCCGGGACGGGAAGCTGGTCGGCGCCACACTCATCGGAGACGTGTCGAAGGTGTCCTTCCTGACCCAGGCGTTCGACAGCGGCCTGCCGCTACCCGAGGAGCGCGTGCAGTTGATGTTCGACATCGCCACGCCCGACATCGGCACCGGCGTCGCGGAGCTGAGCGACGACGCACAGGTCTGCAACTGCAACGGGGTCACCAAGGGCGCACTGGTGGCCGCCGTGCGCGACGGGCAGACCTCGGTGACCGGCGTGATGGCCGCCACCAAGGCCGGAAAAGGTTGTGGCTCCTGCAAACAACTCGTGGCGCAGGTCGTCGAGTGGGCGGCCGAGGGGGCGATCACCGAGGACCCGTCGGCGTCGTGGTACGTGCCGGCCATCCCCTATGACAAGCCCACGTTGATGCGTCACATCCGCGACCTGCGCCTGACGTCGGTGTCGTTGGTGTTCGCCGCGCTGGCGCCCGACGGGCAGCCCGACGCCAACTCGAAGATGGCCCTGGCGTCGCTGCTGGACATGATGTGGGCCGATGAGTTCGTCGACGAGCGCGATGCCCGGTTCATCAACGACCGGGTGCACGCCAACATCCAGCGCGACGGCACGTTCTCGGTGGTACCGCAGATGAAGGGCGGGGTGACCAGCGTTCAGCAGCTGCGCAAGATCGCCGACGTGGCCGAGAAGTACGACATCCCGATGATCAAACTGACCGGCGGACAACGCATCGATCTGCTCGGGGTGCGCAAAGAGGACCTGCCCGCGGTGTGGACCGATCTGGACATGCCGTCGGGATATGCCTACGGCAAGAGCTTCCGAACCGTGAAAACCTGTGTGGGAACGGACTTCTGTCGGTACGGACTCGGCGATTCGACGGCTCTGGGCATCGCGATCGAGGAACGCTACAAAGGGCTGGCCAGCCCGGCGAAGATGAAGCTCGCCGTGACGGGCTGTCCCCGCAACTGCGCCGAAGCGCTGTGCAAGGATCTCGGCGTGGTGGCCGTCGGCGACGGCCGGTGGGAGATCTACGTGGGCGGGGCTGCGGGCGCGCACATCCGCAAGGGCGACCTGCTGGCCACGGTGAACAGCCCCGACGAGGTGATCACGTTGACGGGGCGGTTCCTGCAGCACTACCGCGAGAGCGCGAACTGGCTGGAACGCACGTACGCGTGGGTGCCGAGGGTGGGTATCGACACGCTGCGCGCCGTGTTGGTCGACGACCCCGACGAGGCCTTCCTCGCCGGTCTCGACGAGCGGATGCAGAAGTCCGTCGACGCCTATCGCGATCCGTGGCGCGACGGTGCCGACCCGGCCACGCCGGGACAGTTCCGTCCGTCCCTGCCGCTGGTCGCGCTGCCGCAGGTGCCGGTGCGGTGAGCGACATCGAGCTCGGCGGCATCGGCGAGATACCCGTCGGTGAGGGCCGCACGTACACCGTGTCCGGCGAACAGATCGCGGTCTTCCGGTTGCGCGACGGGTCACTGCGGGCCGTGACAGCGGTGTGTCCACACCGGGGCGGGCCGCTCGCCGACGGGCTCGCCGACGACCGTGTGGTGGTGTGCCCGCTGCACGGACACACATTCGACCTGGCGACGGGCAGCGAGGTCTCGGGTGCGTCCGGGGCCGGGATGACGGTGCGCAGCTATCCGGTCCGGGTGGTCGATGGACGCATCCTGCTCGGTGGGTGAGATCGCCGCGTCGGGGCCATAATGGCCGGCGTGTCCCGCAAGGTCCTTTTTCTTGTCAACGAGCCGATGGCCACCGAGGCGCTGCTGGGCGATGCGTTCGCCGCACAGGGCTTCGAGGTCGAGACCTTCGAGGTCGTTCCGCCCGAACACGCCGATGACCCGGCGCGCGACGTGGTTTTCCCGGACCCGACCGGTTACGACGTGATCGTCCCCCTCGGTGCGTCATGGCCGGTGTACGACGAGGCGTTACGCCGCACCTGGGTGGGCGCGGAGATGCAGTTGCTCCGTGACGCCGCCGATTCCGGAATCGCGCTGCTGGGAGTGTGTTTCGGCGGGCAGCTGATGGCGCAGACGTTCGGCGGCTCGGTGGCGCGTTCGCCGCGGCCCGAGATCGGCTGGTACGACGTCCTCAGCGATCGACCCGACGTGGTGCCGGGCGGCCCGTGGTTCCAGTGGCACTTCGACCGTTGGACGTTGCCACCCGGGGCGACCGAGATCGCGCGGACACCGAACTCCTCCCAGGCTTTCGTTTTGGGCCGATCACTGGCGCTGCAGTTCCACCCCGAGATCGACGCCGACCTGCTGAAGATCTGGTTGGCTGCCGACCGCGACGGTGACGTCCTTGCCGCCGGCCTGGATCATGACGAGTTGATCAGCCGCACAACCGATCTCGCGGAGTCGACGGCACCGCGGATCCGGAACCTGGTCAGGGGGTTCCTGACCCACGTCGCCGGTCAGCCCTTACCCAGCTGATGGGCCAGGGCGGCCTCGATGCCGGGGTGGCGGAACGTGTGGCCCAGCCCGAGGAGTGCCGCCGGCACCACCCGCTGACTGGCCGCGGCCAACTCGCGGGCACCCTGCTCGCCCAGCAGCACGCGGGGACCGAAGGACGGCACCGGCAGCAGCGCCGGCCGGTGCAGCACCGCGGCCAGTGCACGGGTGTAGTCGGCGTTGCGGATCGGTTCGGGGGCAACAGCATTGACCGGACCGGCCAGTTGCTGGTCGTACAGCGCCCGGTGGTAGACGTCGAGCAGGTCGTCCAGACCTATCCACGCCATCCACTGTCGACCGCCGGCCACCGGGCCGCCGAGTCCGGCGCCGAACAGCGGGCGCAGCAGGCGCAGCATGCCGCCGGCCGAGGACTGCACGATCCCGGTGCGCACGGTGACCACCCGTAGGCCTGCGTCGCGCGCCGGCGTGGTCGCGGCTTCCCAGTCGGTCACCACGTCGGCGAGGAAGCCGTCGCCGCGCGTGCTGTCCTCGGTGAGTTGCGTGTCGCCGCGGTCGTTTCCGTAGTAGCCGACCGCCGAGGCGCTGACGAAGACCCGGGGCCCGTCGGCGGAGTCGGCCGCGACCTGCGCCAGCCGTCGCGTCGGCTGCACCCTGCTGTCGCGGATCCGTGCGCGGTGGGCGGAGGTGAACCGTCCGGCGATCGACTCGCCGGCCAGATGGACGACGGCGTCGACCCCGTCGAGCAGGTCGGGGGCCGGTGACTGCGGGGACCACTGACGTTCGTCGGGACCGCCCGGCGCGCGCCGGACCAGCCGGATGACCCGGTGGCCGCCGGTGGTCAGGAACGCGCACAGCGCGGCGCCCACCAGACCGGAGGACCCCGTGACCGCGACCGTCAGCGGCGCCAGCCCGGCCTCGGCGGCTCTGCGGTGCGCCGCCAGATCGTCGGCGACCTGACGATGGCGGTAGACGAACATGGGCCGCAGCATCGCCTCGGGTACCGCCGCGTCGACGCGGTCGTACATGCGGGTACGGACACCGTCGACGTCGTCGAAGGTGTGGGTGTGGCGCCACCCGCCGAGCGCCCGCACCGGCCCGGACACCACTCCACGTGGCGACAGCTCGTCGACGAAGCGGTGCGGGGGTTCATACGCCGACGGATCGTGGCGGGCCGTCCAGCGCACACCGCCGGGCAGCCGCAGCACGGCGACGCCGTCGGCCAGCGACTCGGCCTCGGCGAGGGCCGTCATCGGCTGCCACGGCGGGGTCAGCCGGTGGATCGCGCCGGGCCGAGCGTGCCAGTCCCAGACCTCGGGCCGCGGGTGGTCGACCACGCTCTCGAATTCGATTCCCACTGGTCCTCCTGGGCGTTTGTCGGTCGTTGGCTATTCGGCGCCACCGACGCCGGGGATTGCCTGCCTCCCGGACGGGTACCCCCACGCCGGAATGGCACAGAGGGCAACGGTCTTCTCCGACCGCCGTGACGCGGGCCGGGCGGTGGCGCGCGACCTGCTCGCCCACCGGGGACGCGCCGACGTGCAGGTGTTGGGGCTGGCTCGCGGTGGCGTCCCGGTCGGCTGGGAGGTCGCCGCGGCGCTCGACGCACCGTTGGATGTCTGTCTGGTGCGCAAACTCGGTGTGCCGCAATACCCCGAGCTGGCGATGGGGGCGATCGCCACCGGGGGCGGCGTGGTCCTCAACGACGATCTGCTCCGGAGTCTCGGCCTCGGCGACGAGGACATCCGGACAGCTGTGGAGCGTGAGACGGTCGAACTGCGCCGCCGCGAGGACGTCTATCGCGGTGGGCGCGGCCCGTTGAACGTGACCGGTCAGACGGTGATCCTCGTCGACGATGGGATCGCCACAGGCGCCAGCATCACCGTCGCGGTCCGTTCGGTACGCGAGATCGGTGCCCGCGCAGTCGTCGTCGCGGTGCCCGTGGGCCCGGTATCGGTGTGCCGCCGACTGCGACAGGAAGCCGACGACGTCGTGTGCACGACGTCTCCGCCGCACTTCCGCGCGGTCGGCCAGGTGTACGCCGATTTCCATCAGGTCAGCGACGACGAGGTCCGCGACATCCTCGCCACCCCGACCATCCCCGGCGGGACTGAAATTCGTTGAGCCACAAGGGCTCAGGACTTGCGCGCCTCATCGTCGGAGGCGTCGGGCACGTCCGACGTGTCCGACGTGGCGTGGGCCTCGGACGTGTCGTGGGCGTCGGAGGTGTCGGTGGTGTCGGAAACCTCGGGGGCGTCGGGGACGTCTGAGGGTTCGTCCTCGTAGTCCGACGCGATGGGCGCCTCGTCCGGATAGTCCTCGGGATAGTCGTCCGCGTCGTCATCGGCATCGACGGCCGCGGCGGCGTCAGGCTTGGAGCGGTCCCGCAGCGCGTCGACGATCAGCAGGATGACACCGATGGCGCTGGCCGCGATGCACACCCACGCGATCATCTCGTTGCTGGTGACCACCGCGGTCACCAGTGCCGCCAGTCCGATGACGGCGAGCACGAGCGCCACGATCAGCATGGGCCAACCTTCGATCGGTGGGGCACGCGACTAGTTGTTGCCCCGATTGAACTGGTTGAAGCCACCGTCGTTGCCCGCACCGGAGTCCACCGGCGCCGCGGAACCGCGCTGACCCAGCTCTTCGAGCTGAGATTCCAGGTAGGTCTTGAGCCGTGTGCGGTACTCGCGTTCGAAGGTACGGAGCTGCTCGAGCCGTCCCTCCAGCACGGTGCGCTGCTGGTTGATGGTGCCCATGATCTCGGAGTGCTTGCGCTCCGCATCGGCCTGCAGCGCGTCGGCCTTCTCCTGGGCCTGGCGCAGCTGGGTCTCCGACCGCGTCTGCGCGTCGGCGAGCATGGCCTCGGCGCGCTGGCGGGCATCGGTGACCGTCGTCTCGGCGGTCTGGCGCGCCTCGGCGACCATGGCGTCGGCCTGGGCGCGGGCATCGCTGAGCATCTTGTCGGACTCGGCCTTGGCGCTGCTGGTCAGGCGGTCGGCAGTCTCCTGCGCGAGGCTGAGCACCTTGGCCGCGCGCAGGTGCTGGTCCTCGCTGCTGGCCGCGGGCGCAGCCGGCGCGGGGGCCGGCGCCTCGTACACCGGCTGCGGAGCCGGTGCGGGTTCGGGCTCCGGCTCGTAGGCTGGGATCGTCTGCGTCGGCTGGGAGGACCCGGACCGGGCGGCGGCGAGCTCCTGGTCGAGTTCGGCGACTCGCTGACGGAGGTCGCTGTTCTCCTCGATCAGACGGGACAGCTCGTTCTCGACGAGGTCGAGGAACGCATCGACCTCATCCTCGTTGTAGCCGCGCTTACCAATGGGTGGCTTGCTGAACGCGACGTTGTGCACGTCGGCAGGAGTGAGCGGCATCGTCTGCCCCCTTGAAGTCTGGACCGTGAACGATCACAAAGTGTAGAGCCTTACAGGGTCGTAACTGGCGTCCATCCTGTCACACGTGACCCTGCGGTTGCAGATGAGGTCAGGAAATAAGACAGATTTTCAACAATCGCGAAACACGCCCCGATGAGCGCAGGGCCGACCCACCCCGGGACGCCGACCCGGCCCAGGAGGCATCGGCCCTGGTCAGACGAGGTTCAGGCCGCGGCGCTGAACGCCAGCTGCATCCCGATGAACGCCAGGAGCAGCAGCACCATGATCGACAGATCGAACCGGATGGCGCCGATGGTCAGCTGCGGAATGATCCTGCGCAGCAGCCGCACCGGGGGGTCGGTCAACGTCATGATGATCTCGAGCACCACGACCGTGGCGCCGCGTGGATGCCAGTCGCGACTGAACGAGCGGATGAACTCGACAACGACCCGGGCGATCAGCAGCAGCCAGAAAACGAACAGCGCGAAACCCAGGATTTCGAAGAAGAGCCCCAACGGAAGCGACCTCACTCGTAGGCAGATGGTGACGTTCGATACCGCCCGCGATTCGGCCGGTGTGCCGCTGTGCGCGACCCGGCCAGCCTACCTGTGGTCGCGGCGCCGCCTCACTGGTAGGCGTAGAAGCCGGCCTCGGCGATCCGGCGACGCTGCTCGGCGGTGACGTCGACGTCGGCCGGCGAGAGCAGGAACACCTTGGTGGCGACCTTGTCGAATGAACCACGCAGAGCGAAGGCAAGGCCGGCGGCGAAGTCGACCAGCCGTTTGGCGTCGGCGTTGTCCATCGACACCAGGTCCATGATCACCGGGGTGCCGTCGCGGAACCGCTCACCGATGGTGCGGGCCTCGCTGTAGTCCTTGGGACGCAGCGTGGTGATCTTCGCCAGCGGGCTGCCGGCCTCGAACAGCTCGGCCATGCCGCGGGGGTCCATCGCCAGGGCGCCGCGGGTCGATCCGCGCATCGCGCCGAATCGCGGTGGGGTGCGGTCGAATTCGCGGGGGGTGCGCATGCGGGGCTCGAAGCGGCCGTCCTCGAAACCGCCGGCCATGCCCGCACGGTAGGCGGGCGGCTCGTCGTAGTCGCGGCGGTCGTCGTAGCCGCGCGGGTAGGCCTCGTCCTCGAAGCGGTCCTCGCGGGGACGGCGGTACCCGCGGGCCGGGCCGCGCTCGTCGTCTTCGTAGTAGTCGTCCTCGTAGTCGTCCATCGGCGCCATACCGAAGTAGGCCTTGACCTTGTGCAGTGTGCTCATCGTGCGAACCCCTTGTGCGGTGATGAAGTTTCTGTCTTGTCGGTAGACCCGAGAGACTCTGTTGTCTGTGGTGATCGTGTGACTGGTGTGACTTCGGGTGACGTTAGCGGTCGCGCTCCCAATAGCGCGGTACCGACACGCACACAAGTAGAGCCGTGTTTGACCGCGGCTTCCAGGTCACCCGACATGCCGGCCGACAATCCGAGCCGTTGCGGATACCGCTCCTGCACCCGCCGATGCTCCTGTTGCAAACGGCTGAACGCGGCATCGACGTCGGCGCCGAGCGGGGGAATCGCCATCAACCCGGCGAAGTGCAGCCCGTCGGCGCGGTCCAGCGCGTCGCACAACTGGTCGATACGTGTGGTCGCATCGACATCGACACCGCCCCGGGCCTCGTCGCCGTCCAAGCTCAGTTGCAGGAACACGTGCAGCGGATCGGCGCGCTGACCCTGCTCGAGCGCGTCGGCGGCGGCGCGAGACAGCGCGTCGACGAGTTTGGGGCTGTCCACCGAATGCGCGACGTGTGCCCACCGCGCAATCGAGCGTGCCTTGTTGCGTTGAATCCGGCCGATCATGTGCCACCGGATCCCGGCGTCACCGGTGAGTTCACGCACCTCGTCGACCTTGCGGCCGGCCTCCTGGTCACGGGACTCACCAAAGGCCCGACACCCCAAGCGGTGCAGCGCTGCGACGTCGGCGGCCGGGAAGAACTTCGTCACCGGCAGCAGCTCGATGTCGTCCACCGGGCGTCCGGCAGCGTCGGCCGCGCGCTGCAGCCGGGCGCGCACCGCGGCCAGCGCAGTGGCAAGTTCCTGCTCGCGGGCGCCGCTCATGACACCGGCTCCAGCCAGATCAACGACGCCAGCCGGCCGGTGGGTGCGCCGCGGCGGTGGCTGAACAGCGACCGATCGGCGACAGTGCAGCGCGGATCGATGTCGACCGCGTGCACACCCAGGGAGCGCAGCTGCGCGGCGATGCCCGCGCGCAGGTCCAGTCCGGCCGTGCCGCGCGCGGTGGTGGTACGGCTGCCCGGCAGCGCCTGCTCCACCTCGGCGGCCATCTGTTCGGGCACCTCGTAGTTGCGACCGCTGACCGCGGGCCCCAGTAGTACCGACATGTCCTCGGCGTGGGCGCCGACAGACTCCATGGTCTCCAACGCGCGCCCCACGATGCCGTTCTGCGCGCCGACGCGTCCGGCGTGCACCGCCGCGACCACGCCGGCGCGCGCGTCGGCCATCAGCACGGGCACGCAGTCGGCGGTCACGACAGCCAACGCGAGCCCGGGCCGGGCGGTCACCAGGCCGTCGGTGTCGTCCGGTGTCTCCGCCGCATCGTCGACCACCCGCACGTTGGTGCTGTGCACCTGGTTCATCCACACAATCTGATCGTCACGGCCGTCGTGACCCGCGCCCGCGCTCAGTCCGAGGGCCGTCGCCAACCGGTGGCGGTTGGCGGCCACGGCGGCGGGGTCGTCGCCGACGTGGTCACCCAGGTTGAAGGTGTCGAACGGGGGCTTGGAGACCCCGCCCGCGCGGGTCGTCGTCACACGGCGCACACGAAATCGCACGCTGCGACCGTACGTCGTTCAGTGACGCATGAACGGCGGCACGTCGACGTCGTCGTCGGAGATGCCGCCGTCGTCGCCACCGATACGCACCGTTGCGCCGTTGGTCACCGGGACGCTGGCCGGGTCGTTGTCGAACAGCGACGATCCGACGCGACCGGCCTTGCCGGGTGCGATCGGGGTGCTGGCCGGCGCTTCGGCGGGTGCCTCGCTGGTGACGGGCTTGCGGCCCGGCCCGGCGGCGTCGAATCCGGCGGCGATGACGGTGACGCGCACCTCGTCGCCCAGGGAGTCGTCGATCACGGTGCCGAAGATGATGTTGGCGTCGGGATGGGCGGCGTCCTGCACCAGCGACGCGGCCTCGTTGATCTCGAACAGGCCCAGGTCGCTGCCACCGGCCACCGACAGCAGCACGCCCTGCGCACCTTCCATCGAGGCCTCCAGCAGCGGCGAGTTGATCGCGATCTCGGCGGCCTTGAGGGCGCGTCCGTCGCCGCGCGCCGAGCCGATGCCCATCAACGCGGTGCCCGCGGAGCTCATCACGCCCTTGACGTCGGCGAAGTCGACGTTGATCAGGCCGGGGGTGGTGATCAGGTCGGTGATGCCCTGCACGCCGTTGAGCAGCACCTCGTCGGCGCTGCGGAACGCGTCCATCAGCGACACCGCGGCGTCGCCCATCTGCAGCAGGCGGTCGTTGGGGATCACGATGAGCGTGTCGCAGCTCTCCCGCAGCGCCTGGATGCCGTTCTCGGCCTGGTTGCTGCGGCGCTTGCCCTCGAAGGAGAAGGGTCGCGTCACGACGCCGACGGTCAGGGCGCCGAGCTTGCGGGCGATCGACGCCACCACCGGCGCGCCGCCGGTCCCGGTGCCACCGCCCTCACCGGCGGTCACGAACACCATGTCGGCGCCGCGCAGCAGCTCCTCGATGTCGTCCTTGGCGTCCTCGGCGGCCTTGCGGCCGACCTCGGGGTCGGCGCCGGCGCCGAGTCCGCGCGTGGAGTCGCGACCGACGTCGAGCTTGACGTCGGCATCGCTCATCAACAGCGCCTGTGCGTCGGTGTTGATCGCGATGAACTCGACGCCCTTGAGGCCCTGTTCGATCATCCGGTTGACGGCGTTGACGCCGCCGCCGCCGATGCCGACCACCTTGATCACTGCGAGGTAGTTATGCGGAGGGGTCATCGCCGCGGTTGCCTTCCTGCCTGGTTGCTGTCTGCTCTGCGGAGTTCCCCCTGATCAAAACCCTCAACCTCAACCTGAGGCTTAGAGTTATGTCAAGTTGTTCCGCGTAGACAGAACGGTAGGGTCAGCGCCCGCACGAACTCAGCAGGCGCGCCGACACGCGCGCAGAAATTTCCGCCGCACTACTTGACGGTCGGCAGATCGGGGCTGGAGACGTCATAGACCTGGCCCGGCTGGGTCAGCAGCGCCGCGAGTTTGAGCGCCTTCTCCTCGGTGCGGTCGGTGGTGCCCCACACCACCGTGCGGCCGTCTACCAGCGTCAAGGTGATCGACGCCATCGACGGCGCCGTGACCCGCCCCACCTGCGTGGCCACTTCCGGCCGCAGCGAGGTCATCACCTGCAGGGCCGCCTGGGTCGCCGGGTCCTGCGGACCCGGATTCTCGGTCTCGAGGTACGGCACACCCGGCGGCGGCGGTCCGGTGGCGAAATCGACGCCGTCCTTGTCGAACTGGTGCACGCCGTCCGGGTAGTCCCGCACCACCACCGGCACCCGCTCGACGACCGTCACCCGCAGGGTCGACGGGTACTCCCGCTGCACCCGCACCGACGCGATTCGCCGGATTCCGGCGACGCGTTCGGCCACGTGATCGGTGTTGACCTGCAACAGCGGTGTGCCCGGTGCGACCGCCGCAACGTCGACGACCTCCTGCTCGGGCACCGCGCCCAGACCGACGACCACGATGTTGCGCGCCGACATGATCGGCGTGAAATACAGCAGCAGACCCAGCCCGACCACCAGCACGGCGATGCCGGCGGTCCACAGCAGCGCCTTGAGGCCGCGCACCGCGCCGCGGCTGAGCGTCGCGCGTTCGGCGCCCGGCGTGCCCAGGGCGCGGCGCTTGGCCTCGCGGCGCGCGTTTTCGATGGCCGTCGCCCGGGCCAGGGCCTCCCGGCGTTGCTCGCGTTCGCGGCGCGCACGGCGGCGCGGACCCTCGACGTCGACAGCTTCGGTCTCAGGCGCCTCGTCGGTGTCCGTGTCCGGCGTCTCGCGGTCCGGATCGTCGTCGCGAGGCTCGGTCATCGTGGCGTCGGCCCCGATCCGCCCGGAGACGCTCGGTTGGCTTTGTCGGCGAGCTCGCTGACGATCAGTGCACCGAGCATCGTGACGTCGCCGGCGCCCATGGTGACCACCACGTCGCCGGGTTCGGCTACCGCGGCCACCTGGCCGGCCACCGCCGAGAAGTCGGGCACGTAGGTCACCGGCGCAGTCACGTGGTCGGCGACGGTGGCGCCGCTCACCCCGGCCAGCGGCTGCTCACGCGCGGCATAGACGTCGAGCACGAAGACTTCGTCGGCCACGCTCAGTGCGGAACCGAACTCGGCCGCGAAAGCCTCAGTGCGCGAATACAAATGGGGCTGGAAGACCACGATGGCCCGGCCGCGCTCTCCCTGCTCGACGACCGCCCGCACCGCGGTCAGCGTGGCGCGCACCTCTGTCGGATGGTGGGCGTAGTCGTCGAAAACCCGTACGCCATAAGCGGACCCGACGAGTTCGAAGCGTCTGCGCACGCCCTCGAAGTCGGCCAGCCCGTCGAGCACCACCTCCGGCGACGCGCCGGCACGGACCGCCGCCAGCAGCGCGCCCATCGCGTTGAGCGCCATGTGCCGCCCGGGCACCGCCAGCCGCATCACCCGTGGACCGTCCTCGTCACGCAGCTGCACAACGGCCACCCCGCCGGTCCCCTGTTGCGACCACTCCAGCAGCTCGGCGTCGAGCGCGTCGCCCGCGCTGCCGTACCGCAGCACCGTGACCCCTTGGGCTGCAGCGCTTTCCGACAACGCGTGGGCACCGGGGTCATCGGCGCACACCACGAGCGCCCCGCCCGGCCGGATGCGCTCGACGAACTGCTCGAAGACCTCGGTGTAGGCCTCCACACTGCCGAAGAAGTCCAGGTGGTCGGCCTCGATGTTGGTCACCACCACCACATCGGGGTGGTACTGCAGCAGCGACCCGTCGCTCTCGTCGGCTTCGGCGACGAAGAACTCGCCACTGCCGTGGTGGGCGTTGGTACCGGGTTCGCCCAGGTCTCCCCCGACGGCGAACGACGGGTCCAGCCCGGCGTGCTGCAGTGCCACGATCAGCATCGACGTGGTCGTCGTCTTGCCGTGGGTGCCGGTGACCATCAGCGTGGTGCGCCCGGCCATCAGCTTGTCGAGCACCACCGGACGCAGGATCACCGGGATGCCGCGCCGGCCGGCTTCGACCAGCTCGGGGTTGGTCTTCGGGATCGCCGCGTGGGTGGTGACGACCACCGTGGGTCCGCCCGGGAGCATGTCGAGGGCCGCCGGGTCGTGGCCGATACGGACCACGGCTCCGCGTGCCCGCAGCGCAGCCACCCCGCGCGACTCCTTGGCATCCGATCCGGACACCAGCGCGCCGCGGTCGAGCAGGATGCGCGCGATGCCGGACATTCCCGCGCCGCCGATGCCGACCATGTGGACGCGCGCCAGCTCGGGCGGCAGCTCGGCCGAACTCACCGCTGTGCCCGCCCGTTCCGGTGAGCACGCGCCACGTCCAAGGCCACCTCGGCGACGCGGCGAGCCGCGTCTGGATGACCCGCCAGCACGGCCGCGGCGGTCATCGTGGAGAGCCGCTCGGAGTCGGTGAGCAGCGCGGCCACGGTGTCCGCGACGAACTGCGGGGTCAGGTCGCGGTCGTCGACGATCAGCCCGCCCCCGGCGTCGACGACCGGGCGGGCATTGAGGCGCTGTTCGCCGTTGCCGATGGGCAGCGGGACGTACACCGCGGGCAGACCGACGGCACTGACCTCGGCCACCGTCATCGCGCCGGACCGACAGATCGCCAGGTCGGCAGCCGCATAGGCCAGGTCCATCCGGTCCAGGTAGGGCACCGCGACGTAGGGCGGGTCGCCAGGTGCGGGGTCGCGCAGCTCCAGGGTGTTTTTCGGGCCGTGCGCGTGCAGCACCGAGATGCCTTGACGGGCAAGGTCTTCGGCGGCTGCCGAGACAGCCCGGTTGAGCGACTGCGCGCCTTGAGAGCCGCCGAACACCAGCAGCACACGGGCGTCGTCGGCGAAACCGAAGAACGCGCGCGCCTCGGCGCGCAGGGCCGCGCGGTCCAGCGCGGTGATGGCGTCGCGCACCGGCACGCCGACCACCTCGACGCGGCCCAGGCCCGGGTCCGGCACCGCCGAGAGCACCCGCGCCGCGGCGCGGGCGCCCACTTTGTTGGCCAGTCCGGCGCTGGCGTTGGCTTCGTGGATCACCACGGGTACCCGCCGGTCCCGCCGTGTGCTGCGAGCGGCCAGATAGGCAGGCAGGGCGACGTAGCCGCCGAAGCCGATGACCACGTCGGCGCCGACGTGGTCGAGCACTCCGCGGGTCTCGCGCACCGCACGACGCACCCGCAGCGGCAGTCGCGCCAGATCAGCGGTGGGCTTACGGGGCAGCGGCACAGGGGTGATCAATTCGAGGTCGTAGCCGCGCTGGGGTACCAGCCGGGTCTCGAGTCCGCGCGCGGTGCCCAACGCGGTCACCCGCGTGTCGGGGGCCAGTGCCCGCAGCGCATCGGCCACCGCCATCGCGGGTTCGACGTGGCCCGCCGTGCCGCCGCCGGCCAGGACCACGGAAAGCGCCCGATCGCCCGTCACCCGTAACGCTGACCTTCCAATGTGCGGGCACGTCGGCCCTGCTTACGCTGGCCAGCACCATATCGGACGGAGCCGCCGGGTTCAGAAATCGGCTGCTCAGCGCCGCGGCCCCGCCCAGCCGCGCGCTCGGGCGTCGGCTTGCGCTTGGTCCGCGGTGTCGACGCGCGGTTCGACCGCGGTGTCGACGCGCGGTTCGACCGCGGTGTCGATGCGCGGCTCGACCGCGGTGTCGACGCGCGTCTCGACCTTGGTGTCGCGTTTGCGCCGGACTGAGCCGCCTGACGCCGGTCACGCGACCGCAGCCGGTCCCGGACCGCCTCGGTGCGGGTCGGCACGTAGGGCGCGGGCAGCGGCAGCCGCAGCAGCCGGTTGACGCGGTCGTCGCGGCCCGCGCGCAGCGCGGCCACCGCTTCGGGTTCGTGCCGGGCGGCGTTGGCCATGATGCCGATCATGAACAGCGTGGTGGCCGTCGACGTGCCGCCGGCCGAGATCAGCGGCAGCTGCAGGCCGGTCACCGGCAACAGTCCGACCACGTAGCCGACGTTGATGAACACCTGCGACAGGATCCACAACGTGGCGGTCGCGGTGAGCAGACGCAGGAACGGATCGGCCGATCGGCGCGCGATCCGCATGCCGGTGTAGGCGAACAACCCGAACAGGCACAGCAGCCCGGCGGCGCCGACGAAGCCGAGCTCCTCGCCGATGATCGCGAAGATGAAGTCGTTGTGGGCGTTGGGCAGGTAGTTCCACTTCGCGGTGCCCTGCCCCAGGCCGTCGCCGAAGATCCCGCCGTTGGCCAGCGCGAACCGCGCCTGGCGGGCCTGATAGCCCGAGCCCTGCGAGTCGGCGGCGGGGTCGAGCCAGGACTGCACGCGTGCGGAGCGGTAACCGGCCGACATCGCCAGTATCGCGCCGGAGATCAGCACCGCGCCCAGCGAGCTCAGGAACACCCGCAGCGGAAGGCCCGCGTACCACAGCAGGCCGAGCAGGATCACGCCCATCGACAGCGTCTGCCCCAGGTCGGGCTGGGCGACCACCAGCGCGAGCGCGATGACCGCCGCCGGCACCAGCGGGATGAGCATCTCGCGCAACGAGGCGCGTTCCATGCGCCGGGCGGCCAGCAGGTGCGCGCCCCAGATCGCGAGCGCGATCTTGGCCAGCTCCGAGGGCTGCATCGAGAAGCCCGCCACCACGAACCAGCCCCGCGACCCGTTGGCGACCTTGCCGATACCGGGGATCAACACCAGGATCAGCAGCACCACGGTCACCGCGAACCCGGTGAACGCGAACTTGCGCATCAGCCGCACCGGGACGCGCAGCGCCACGTAGAACGCCACCAGGCCGATCGCGGTCCACAGCACCTGCTTGGTGAACACCGACCACGGCGAGCCGTCGACGTCGTAGGAGTACACCCCCGACGCCGACAGCACCATGGTCAGACCCATCGTGGTCAGCAGTGCGGCGACCGCGATGATCAGGTGGAACGACGTCATCGGGCGGTTGAGCCACGACCCGAAGCGGGTGCGCGGCAACGGCAGCGCGGCGTCCGACGCCGTCAGGGCCGGGGTTCCGTCGCTGGCCGGGTTGGTGCGCCGGGTGCGCAGCCGGGTCAGGATGTTGCTCACTGCAGGACGCCTGACGCTCGGGACTACCGGACGGCGTCGCGGACGGCGGCGGCGAACGCGTCGCCGCGGTGACCGTATCCGCGGAACTGGTCGAACGACGCGCCGGCCGGTGCCAGCACCACGGCGTCTCCGGGCCGGGACAGCCGGCGGGCCGCCCGGACGACGCCCGTCATCACGGCGTCGGCCACCGGCCGCCCCGCGGTGTCGATCACGTCAGTCACACGAGTCCCACCTGTCTCAGCTGTCTCAAGCACCCCAGAATCCTCCCCCGTCACAACCTCGACGATGGGGACATCCGGTGCGTGTCGCGATAACGCCTTTGCCACGATCGCCCGGTCGCGGCCGATCACCACGGCGCCGACCAGGCGATCGGCCACCGCGGCCACCATCGCGTCGACCGAAGCGCCCTTGAGCATCCCGCCCGCGATCCACACCACCCGAGGAAACGCGCTGACCGACGCCTGTGCCGCGTGCGGGTTGGTGGCCTTGGAATCGTCGACGAAGGTCACCCCGTCGACCACCGCGACCACCTCAGCACGGTGGCGGCCCACCTGGAAGTCGGCCAGCGCACCGCCGATGGGTTCGGCGGACACTCCGACCGCGCGGGCCAGCGCTGCCGCGGCCAGCGCGTCGAGCACCCCGACCGGGCCGGCCACCGGGATGCTGTCGGCCGGCGCGAGGACCAGTCCGTCGGCGAACGCGTTGTCGACGAGCAGGCCGTCGCGCACCCCCAGTTCGCCCGCCGCCGGCGCGCCGAGCCGGAATCCCACCCGCACCGGGGCCGCGGACTGCTCCAACAGCTCGGCGGCCACCCGATCGTCGACCCCGGCCACCGCGACCCGGCCGGTCAGCGCGCGCGCCTTGGCCTGCGCGTACGCCGACATCGAGCCGTGCCAGTCGAGGTGGTCCTCAGCGACGTTGAGCACGACCCCGGCCTCCGGGCGCAGCGAAGGTGCCCAATACAGCTGGAAACTCGACAACTCGACAGCCAGCACCTCCGCGGGTTGATCGAGCACGGCCAGCACCGGGTCGCCGATGTTGCCGCACAGCACCGCGCGTCGGCCGGCCGCCAGCAGCATCGCGTGCAGCATCGATGTCGTCGTGGTCTTGCCGTTGGTCCCGGTGACCACCAGCCACTGTCGCGGCGGCCCGAACCGGCCCGACTGATCCATGCGCCAGGCCAGCTCCACATCGCCCCACACCGGGATCCCGGCCTCCGACGCGGCGGTGAGCACCGCGGCGGTCGGCGGGAAGCCAGGACTGGTGACGACGACGTCGCACTCCCCCATGCGGGCCACGGCATCCGCGGGATCGCGTGTCGTCACCCCGTGCTGCGCGAGCGCGGCCAGTGCCGCGGCGTTGTCGTCGGTGACGGTCACCTGCACGCCGAGCGGCTGCAACGCCGCGACTACGGCCTGCCCGGTGATGCCGGCCCCGGTGACCAGGACGGCGGCACCCGGCGCGATCGGTCCCAGCACGTCAGGCACCGACGGTGGTCAGCCATTCGCTGTAGAACAGCGCCACGCCGAGCCCACAGGCGATGGCGGTGAGCAACCAGAACCGGATGATGACCGTCGTCTCGGCCCACCCCACCAACTCGAAGTGGTGGTGGAACGGCGCCATCCGGAAGACCCGGCGGCCGGTGGTGCGAAAAGCCAGGATCTGCACGACCACCGAGGTGACCTCGGCGACGAACAGCGCGCCCAGCACCACAGCCAGCATCTCGGTGCGGCTGGTCACCGACAGGCCCGCGATCACACCGCCGAGGGCCAGCGAACCGGTGTCACCCATGAAGATCTTGGCCGGCGCCGCGTTCCACCACAGGAAGCCGATGCAGGCGCCGGCCGTCGCGGCCGCGATGATCGCCAGATCCAACGGGTCGCGCACGTTGTAGCAGCCGACACCGGGCGCGGTCGCGCACGCGTTGCGGAACTGCCAGAACGTGATCAGCACGTACGCCGCGCACACCATCGCCATCGCGCCGGCGGCCAGCCCGTCGAGTCCGTCGGTGAAGTTGACCGCGTTGGACCAGGCGCTCACCAGGACCACGCAGAACAACACGAACACCGCGGGCGCCAGCGTCACCGTCGCGATCTCGCGGACGTAGGACAGTTCCGGGCTGGCCGGCGTGAGACCGTCGGCGTTGCGGAACTGCAGCGCCAGCGCCCCGAACACCACCGCGGCCAACAGGATGCCGATCGTCTTGGCGGTCTTGTTCAGCCCCAGGTTGCGCGCCCGCCGCAGCTTGATCATGTCGTCGACGAAGCCGACCAGACCCAGCGAGGTGGCCAGCAGCAGAACCAGCAGGCCCGACGCCGACGGGCCCTTGCCGTCGATGACGACGCCGACCAGGTGGGTGCCGAAGTAGCTGGCCCAGATGCCGGCCAGGATCGCCACCCCGCCCATCGACGGGGTACCGCGCTTCTTGTGGTGACTCGGCGGGCCGTCCTCGCGGATCTCGTGGCCGAACCCCTGCCGGGTGAACAGCCGGATGAGCACCGGGGTCAACAGGATCGACACCGTCAACGCGATGCCGACGGCGATCAGGATCTGCCTCATCGATCACCTGCTCCGTCGGCGACCAGCGCGTCGGCCAACGCGCCCAGTCCAGCAGAGTTCGAGGCCTTCACCAACACGACGTCACCGGGCGCCAGCTCGGTGCGCAGCAGAGCCAGCGCGGCATCGGCGTCGGCGACCGCGGTGGCCTCCGAGCCCCACGATCCCTCCATGACCGCCCCGTGCAGCATGGCGCTCATAGGCCTCCCGGTTCCGACGACGATGAGTCGAGACACATCTAAGCGCACGGCCAGCCGTCCGATGCGGTCATGCTCGGTTACCGCGTCGTCGCCGAGTTCGGCCATCTCGCCGAGCACCGCGAAACTGCGTCGCTTGGGCGCGTCGCCGCGACTCATCCAGGCCAACGCCTTCAGCCCGGCGGCCATGGAGTCCGGGTTGGCGTTGTAGGCGTCGTTGATCACCGTGACCCCGTCGGCGCGGGTGCTGACCTGCATGCGTTGCCGCGACACCGGACCGGCGGTCGCCAGCGCGTCGGCCACCTGCTCGAGCGTGGCGCCGCAGTTCAGCGCCACCCCGGCTGCGCACACCGCGTTGGACACCTGATGGTCGCCGTGCACGGCCAGCTCGACCGGGACGTGCGCGGTGCCCGCGTGCAGGGTGAAACGCGGACGGGCGAGCGGATCGAGGGTCACCGCGTCGGCCCAGATGTCGAGGCCCGGTGAACGTCCGACCCGCACGACGCGCGCGGAGGTCTTGGCGGCCATCGCGGCGACCGCCGGGTCATCGGCATTGAGGATCACCACGCCGGATTCCGGAACAGATTGCGGGAGTTCGGCTTTGGTCTCGGCGATGGCCTCGCGCGAGCCGAATTCGCCCAGGTGCGCGGTGCCGACGTTGAGGACCACCGCCACCGAGGGCGGTGCGATCGCGGCGAGCGCGGCGATGTTGCCGCGGTGGCGCGCCGACATCTCCAGCACCAGGAAGTCGGTGGACTCGGTGGCCCGCAGCACGGTCCAGGGATGACCGAGTTCGTTGTTGAACGAGCCGGGCGGGGCCACCACCTCTCCCAGCGGGGCCAGGGCGGCGGCGATCAGATCCTTGGTCGAGGTCTTGCCCGACGAACCGGTGATACCGACGATCGTGAGGCCTTTTGCGACCAGCCGCGCGGCGACCGCGGCAGCCAGTTTGGCCAACGCCGCGAGCACCGCCGCACCCGAGCCGTCGCGGTCGTGTTCGAGCACCCCCGCGGTGCCGCCCCCGGGCGACGGCGCGGCCGGCTCCACGACGATCGCCGGCACCCCGACCGGACGCGCAGCGAGCACTGCCACCGCGCCTGCGGACACCGCACCCGCGGCGAAGTCGTGGCCGTCGGCGCGGGCTCCCGGCAGTGCGAGGAACAGGCTGCCGGGACCCACGGCACGGGAGTCGAACTCCACGCTGCCGGTCACGCGTCGCGCGGTCGCCTGCTCGTCGCTCACGTCGACCAGGCGGCCGCCGACGATGTCGGCGATCTCGGCCAGCGACATCTCAATCACGTGCAGCGCCTTCCGTGAGCCGGGCCTGCAGTGCCGCGGCGAGTTCCTCGCGGTCGTCGAACGGCCGCGTCTGTCCGTGGCTGGTCTGGCCGGACTCGTGGCCCTTCCCGGCGATCAGCACGGTGTCGCCGGGGCGCGCCCAGCCCACGGCGTGCACGATGGCCGCGCGCCGGTCGCCGATCTCGACGACCTCGGCATCGGCGCCTTCGGTACCGGTCAGGATGGCCGCGCGGATCGCTGCCGGGTCCTCGCTGCGGGGATTGTCGTCGGTGACCACCACCAGATCGGCCAGCTCCGCGGCCACCTGGCCCATCGGTTCCCGCTTGCCGCGGTCACGGTCGCCGCCCGCACCGAACACGACAGCCAACCGACCGTCGGTCGAGGTCCGCAGCGTCTCCAGGACCGCGCGCAGCGCGCCCGGCTTGTGGGCGTAGTCGACCAGCGCCGCGAACCGCTGTCCGCGGTCGACGGCTTCCAGCCGGCCCGGCACCGACGCGTCGCGCAGCCCCGGCGCGGCCTGCTCCGGAGAGACTCCGACCGCGTCGAGCAGCGCGGTCGCCAGCACTGCGTTGGCCACGTTGAAGCGGCCGGGCAGGCCGACCTGCAGGTGGTGGTGCACCCCGGCGGGGTCGACGGCGCGGAACTGCTGGGTCGTGGGTCCGCCGGAACCTTCGGCGACGTCCTCGACGCGCCAGTCGGCGGGACCGGCGACGCTGACCGTGACAGCGTCGTCGCGACGCCGCACCAGGGCGCGACCCCACTCGTCGTCCACACAGACGACGGCCTGCGCCGCGTGCGTCGGCGAGCCCCGGTCGAACAGCCGCGCCTTGGCGTCGAAGTACTCCTCCATCGAGGAGTGGAAGTCCAGGTGGTCGCGGCTGAGGTTGGTGAACCCGCCGATCGCGAACGCGGTGCCGTCGACGCGGCCGAGGGTCAGCGCGTGACTGGACACCTCCATGACCACGGTGTCGACGCCGTGTTCGACCATCGCGGCGAGCAGCGCCTGCAGGTCGGGCGCTTCGGGTGTGGTCAGGCCGCCGGGCAGATCACGTCCGTCGATGCGCACCCCGACCGTGCCGATCAGCGCGGCCACCCGACCGGCGGCGCGCAGACCGGCCTCGACGAGGTAGGTGGTGGTCGTCTTGCCGGACGTACCGGTGACTCCGATGACCCGCAGCTTCTGCGACGGGTGGCCGTAGACGGCGGCGGCCGCCTCCCCCAGCACGGCGCGCGGGCGCGGATGAACCAGGACAGGCACGTCGACACCGCCGAGGTGGCCCACTCCGTCGGGATCGGTGAGCACCGCCACGGCGCCACGCGCGACCGCGTCCGCGGCGTAGCGGGCACCGTGCGAGCGCGCTCCGGGCAGCGCCGCGAACAAGTCGCCCGGCCGGGCATCCTGGCCGCGCAGCGTGACCCCGGTCAGCACCACGTCCGGGATCGGGCTGCCGTCGACGGCGACTGCGGACACCAGCTGGGATACGTCGCGCAGTGGCAGGCCGACAGGGTGACTCGGGCGCAGATTCATGGCGTTGACACAGTACCGACCCGACGGGCCCGCTCTGTGGCGCGTCAGTCGGCCTGAAGTATCAGCGGCGCACCCGGATCCGCCGAGAGCGGCACATTGTCGCGCTGCAGCAGCCAGGAGGCGATGTTGTGGAACAGCGGTGCGGCCGAGGAGCCCGGCGAGCCGTCGGCGGCACGGTGCGGGGCGTCCATCATCACGCCGACGACGTAGCGCGGGTCGTCGGAGGGCGCCATACCGGCGAAGGTGATCCAGTAGACGTCGCTGTAATAGCAGCCGCAGGCCGGGTTGATCTGCTGCGCGGTGCCGGTCTTGCCGGCGATCTGGTAGCCCTCGACCGCGGCCTGCGGGCCCGTGCCCTGCTGGATGCCGCGCGGGTCGCGCTGCACCACCGAGCGGAACATATCACGCACGGTGCGGGCGGTCTCGGCCGACACCACCCGCACACCGTCGGGCCGCGGTTCGTCGGTGCGGGTGCCGTCCGCCTCGAGGGTGGCCTTCACGATGCGCGGCGGGATCCGCACGCCGTCGTTGGCGATGGCCTGGTACATCCCCGCCATCTGCAGCAGCGTCATCGAAAGTCCTTGGCCGATGGGCAGGTTCGCGAAGCTCGAGCCCGACCACTGGTCGATCGGCGGCACCAGGCCGGCGCTCTCGCCGGGCAGTCCGACGCCGGTGCGCTGACCGAGCCCGAACTTGCGTAGCATCTCGGCGAACCGCTCCGGACCGACGCGCTGGGCCAGCATCAGCGTACCGACGTTGGACGACTTCCCGAAGATTCCGGTGGTGGTGTAGGGCGTCACGCCGTGTTCCCACGCGTCGCCGACGGTGACGCCACCCATGTTGATCGACCCCGGCACCTGCAGCACCTCGTCGGGCTTGGTCAGACCCATCTCGATGGCCGTGGCGGCGGTGACGATCTTGTTGACCGAGCCCGGCTCGAACGGTGAGGACACCGACGGGTTGCCGAGCTGCCGGTGCTCCTGACGGCTCAGGTCCTGGGCCGGGTTGAAGGTGTTGTCGTTGGACATCGCGAGCACCTCGCCGCTCTTGGCGTCGAGTACGACCGCCGAGACGTTCTTGGCGCCCGATGCGTCCTTGGCCAACTGCACCTGCTGTTGGACGTAGAACTGGATGTCGTCGTCGATGGTGAGCATCACCGACTTGCCGTTGACCGCGTCGTGGCGGTTGCGGTAGCTGCCCGGGATCACCACGCCGTCGGAACCGCGGTCGTAGGTGATCGAGCCGTCGGTGCCGGCCAGAACGGAGTCGAGCGAGTCCTCCAGGCCGAGCAGACCGTGCCCGTCCCAGTCGATGCCGCCGATGATGTTGGCGGCCAACGACCCGCCGGGATACTGGCGCAGGTCCTGGCGCTCGGAGCCGACCTCGGGGAACTTCGACCGGATGGCGTCGGCGATCGCGGGGTCGACCGCGCGGGCGAGGTAGACGAACGTCTCGTCGCTGCGCAGTTTCTTGAGCACCGTGGCGCTGTCGGGTTTGCCGCCCAGCCGGGAGGAGACCTCTTCGGCGATCTCGGTGAGCCGGTCGTCCGGGTCGGGCGCCGAGGCACCGGTCTCCTCGGCCTTCTTGACGGCTTCGTCGAGTTCTTTGCGCACCCGTACGGGCTGGAAGGTCAGCGCGCGCGCCTCGATCGTGAAGGCCAGCTTGTCGTGGTTGCGGTCGACGATGGCGCCGCGTACCGCGGGGTCGATGTCGGTGACCTTGAGCTGGCCGGCGGCCTGCGCGCGCAGGCCTTCGGCGCGGGGCACCTGCAGCGAGAACAGCTGCGCTGCGGCGATCACCAGCAGCAGGAAGATCGCGGCGTTGCCGGCGCGGTGCCGGAACACGAACGATGCGCTGCGCAGACCGGTCTGCTGCGCGGGCTGACGGGTACGCCGGGCCCGCGCGGACCGTTCCTGGTTCGGGGCTGCGCTTTTCCCCGAGCGCTTCGGCTGGCGGGTCACGCCGGCGCCCCTGGGATCACCGGGGCGGGCGGCGCCACCGGCGGTGCGGGCACTGCCGGCGGGGCGGGCACCGCCTGCGGTGCCGGTGCCAGGTGCTCGGCCGGGCCGGGCCCGGGCAGCATTCCCGTCACCGCATGCGGCACCTCGACGCCGGGAACGGCCAGCGGAACCGGTGGCAGCCCGACACCGGTCTGCAGTTCGGCCGACGGCAGGCGCACCGGCACCTCACGCGGTTCGACGACGCGCGGCGCAGGCGGTGCCGGCGGGACCGGCTCGGGCAGCGGCGCGTTCAGCGGCGGCGGTGGAACTCCTTCGGCCGGCTTCGGGGTGCCGACGACGACCCAGTTGCCCGCGGGATCCTGCACCAGCCGCGCGGTGTCGCGAGACGGGATCATGCCGAGTTCGCGGGCGGCCTCGGCCAGAGCCGGAGCGGCCTGCGCCTCGAGCACATCGCGTTCGAGGGCTTCCTTCTGCTGCATCAGCGCCTCGTTGAGTTCACGCGCGTTACCGAGTCGGTACGAGCGCTCCGCGGCGTCGGTGGACAACCACAGCGTCACACCGAGGCCGAGACCGAGCGCGGAGATGATCAGCACCACGAACGGCACCCGGGCGACGAGGCGCCGCGGGTTCAGGTCGATCGACGCCAGCCGGACGAGGATGCGTTCGCGCAGCGGCGGCCGCACGACCTTGGGCGCCTTGGCCTTGCGCGCCTTCGCGCGCGCCTTGGCCTGGCTGGCACTCTTGGGCCGGGCCGGCACCTCGGCCGGTCGGGGCGTCGGTGTGGTCCGCGGCGCCGACCGGTTGGGCCGGGTGTCGGGGACGGTCTTGCGGTTGCGCGCCTCGGGCGGTGTGCGTTTCGGCTCGCGCGGGCTGCGCCGGCTCTTTTTGCGCTCGGTGTCGGCCGGCTGACGGGTGCGGGCCGACCCGGTGCGGGTGGAGCGAACCGGCTTCTTCGATTTCATCGTGACTCCCCCATCACTTTCTCGACCGCGCGCAGCCGGACCGGAGCGCTTCTCGGGTTTCGGTTGATCTCGTCGTCGTCGGCACGTTCGGCGCCCCGGGTGAGGGCGACGAAACGTGGTTGGTGGCCCGGTAATTCGACGGGCAGCCCGGGCGGGGTGCGTGACGCGGTCGCCTCGGCGAACTCGGTCTTGACGATCCGGTCCTCCAGCGACTGATAGGCCATGACGGCGAGGCGGCCGCCGGGACGCAGGGCGTCGAGGGCCGCGGGGATGGCCGCGCGCAGGGACTCCAGTTCGGCGTTGACGGCGATCCGCAACGCCTGGAAGGTGCGCTTGGCCGGATGGCCGCCGGTCCGGCGGGCGGGCGCCGGGATCGCGGCGTAGAGCAGTTCGACCAGTTCGGCAGTGGTGCTCAGCGGGGCGGTGGCCCGTCGTCGCACGATGTGTGACGCGATGCGGCCCGCGAACCGCTCCTCACCGAACTCCCGCAGGATTCGGGCGATGTCCTTCTCGGCGTAGGTGTTCAGGATCTCGGCGGCCGTCAGGTCCGACTGCGGGTTCATCCGCATGTCGAGCGGCGCGTCGATCGAATAGGAGAAGCCGCGCTCGGCACGGTCGAGCTGCATCGACGACACACCGAGGTCGAAGAGGATGGCATCGACCCCGCGGCCCGCCAGAGCCTCGGTGATGCCGTCGTATCGCGTGTGCACCAGGGTGATTCGGTCTGCGAACGGCTCGAGACGTCGGCCGGCGATGCTCAGCGCATCCGGGTCGCGGTCCAGGCCGATCAAGGACAGACCGGGGAACTGGGTCAGGAAGCGTTCCGCGTGACCGCCGGCGCCCAGTGTGGCGTCGACGAGCGTGGCGCCGGTTCCGTCGGGGTTCTGCCGCGTGAGCGCCGGAGCCAGCAGCTCGACGCACCGGTCGAGCAACACCGGGATGTGGGGCTCGTGTTCGACCATCGCAGCACCGTGGGGGTCAGGGGCGGCCCCTGCAGTGAGGTCCCTGTCCGAGAGCGCGAACCTGACGTCGGGGAAGTACGTCAGGGCCGGTTCGGGCAGAGGCCGCACTGCACGGGCCTGCCGGCCAGTGGGCAGATCAAAAGATGTCGCCGAGTGCTTCATCGCTGGCCGCGGAGAAGTTCTCTTCGTGTAGCTCCTGGTAGTTGCGCCATGCTTCGGCGTCCCAGATCTCGAGGAACTCGATGGACCCGGTGACGACGCAGTCCTTGCTCAAGTTCGCGTAGCGGCGGTGTTCCGACGACAGCGTGATGCGCCCCTGAGCGTCCGGGTACTGCTCATCGGTGCTGGCCGCGAGGTTGCGCAGGTAGGCGCGGGCCTGCGGGTTGCCACGCTTGGCGCGTCCGTTGATCTCGGCGATCATCGCCTCGAACTCGGCCCGCGGATAGACAGCCAGGCTGTGATCTTGGCTCTTGGTGACCATCAACCCTCCTGCCAGTGCGTCGCGGAACTTGGCGGGCAACGTCAGTCGCCCCTTGTCGTCGAGCTTGGGCGTGTAGGTGCCGAAGAACATCTCGTCACCTCGCAGACCTTCTCAAGCCTTGCCCTTCACGAAGCCCCGGTCGCTCCGTTGTCCGCCACTTTACCCCACAATCCCCCACTTTTCCCCGAATCCCGCCGCGCGTTTCCACCACCTGCCACTTTGCAGGCGGCACGTCCGACGGCAGCCCGGCGATCGGGGGTGGGTCACTGGCGAAAGGCGCGCAAAACCCGCAGGTCAGGGCCACGTTCTGACATTTCGGCACCCGAGTGGGGCGTGGTGGGGCAAAAAAGAAGGGGCAGCCCTGGCGGGCTGCCCCTGTCGCGAATACCGCTAGTCGTCGAAACGCCGGCGGAAGCGATCCTCCATCCGGCTGGTGAACGAGCCACCGGGACCCTTGGCGCGCTTCTGGCGCGCCGCCGTCAAGTCATCGGGCACGCGGTCACGGCCGCCGGCCACGCGGGGCCCGGTGATCGCGAACACCACACCGCCGAACATCACGATGAAGCCCAGTACCGACAGGATCGGGAAACTACCGATCATGGTCGCCTTGACCGCCACACCCGCGATGAGCATCGCGAGCCCGAGAACGAAGAGAGCCGCACCCTGCAGCCGACGACGCGTCGAAGGAGCACGCAGGGTTCCGCCGCGGACGCTGGACGCGAACTTGGGGTCCTCGGCATAGAGCGCGCTCTCGATCTGGTCGAGCATGCGCTGCTCATGATCGGAGAGTGGCATTCGTCCCTCCCTCTCGCCGTGGGGTGTGGCAGTAGTCAGATCACCGGATGCCCGCGGATACGGGCACTTAACACTAATGATACGAGGTCGATCTGCGCCGTACCACCTAGTTCACCGCCCGATTGTATGACGGGTACCGCACCTGCAAGCCGCCACGCGAGGCAAGCCGATAATGGGGGTGACCACCGATCACCGCTGGGAAGGGCTGACACTTGGCGACGCAACTGATCGACCTGTCGCCCGGCGATATGCAGCGCCGGCTCAGCGACGCCCTGTCGATCTACGTCGACGCCATGCGCTATCCCCGCGGCACCGAGGAACAGCGCGCCTCGATGTGGCTCGAGCACACCCGCCGCCAGGGATGGAAGGCAGTCGCCGCGTTCGAGGCGCCCGAGCCGGCTGATCTGAGCGACGCGCCGATGCTCGGCGTCGCCTACGGCTACTGCGGCGCCCCGGACCAGTGGTGGCAGCAGCAGGTCAACGCCGGGCTGCGTCGCAGCGGGGCGGACGCCGAACGCGTCTCCGAGCTGATGAGCAGCTATTTCGAGCTGACCGAGCTGCACATCCACCCCAGCTTCCAGGGCCGCGGCCTGGGCGAGGCACTGATCCGTCGCCTCCTGTCCGACCGCAACGAACGCCATGTCCTGTTGTCCACCCCCGAGGTCAACGGCGAGGCCAACCGCGCCTGGCGGCTGTACCGCCGTCTGGGATTCACCGACGTCATCCGGGACTACCATTTCGCCGGCGACCCGCGCGCCTTCGCCATCCTGGGCCGCGCACTGCCGCTCTGAAGTTCTCCCCACCAACCCGGCGCTCCCGGTCTCATCTGGCACGATGACCGGGTGCCGATCCGTCACCGGACCTTCAAGCGCGTCCTGACATTGCTGCTCCTGCTGTTGCTGGTGGCGCCGACCCTCATCGGTTGCGTCCGGGTGCGCGCCTCGCTCACAGTGTCGCCGGACGACCGTGTGTCCGGGCAGATCGTCGCCGCGGCCAAACCGCGCGACGACAACGACAAGGGGCCCCAGCTCCTCAACAACCTGCCGTTCGCCCAGAAGGTCGCGGTGTCGGAGTACAACCGCGACGACTACGTCGGATCGCAGGCGGTGTTCTCCGACCTCACCTTCGCCGAGCTCCCGCAGCTCGCCGCGATGAGCCGGGACGCCGCGGGGGTGGACATCTCGCTGCGCCGCGCCGGGGACCTGGTGATCCTCGAGGGCCGGGCCGACCTGACCACCCTCAACGATCCCGAGGCCGACGTGTCACTGTCGGTTGCGTTCCCCGGCGAGGTCACCTCGACCAACGGGGATCAGATCTCCTCCGAGATCGTCGAGTGGAAACTTCGCCCCGGCATCGTCAGCAACATGAATGCGCAGGCCCGCTACACCGATCCCAGCGCCCGCTCGTTCACCACCGCCGCGATCTGGCTGGGCGTGGCCTCGCTTCTGGTCGCGGGCGTCATCGGCGCGCTGGCCTACACCAGCCGCGACCGTTCACCCCGTCCCGGCGACCCGCAGGACGCGACGCACGGGGCCTGACTTGCCTTCCCCGCCAGCGCAGCATCTACGCTGAGGGCAATTGCCGGGGCGAGTTGACGACACAGAAAGGGGCGCCCGCTGAGCGTGGATGCAGCGGCACCATCGGCCGTCGAACTGGCTGCGGCCGTCACCGAAGAGCTGAGGGTCTACCTACGTGAGCGGCGCCGCGACGCCGCCTACATCGGTACCGATTACGCGGTGCTGACCGAGGCGCTCGAAGAGTTCGTGCTGCGCGGCGGCAAACGACTGCGCCCGGCATTCGCCTATTGGGGCTACCGCGCGGTCGCCGGGGCCGAACCCGGACCCGACGTGCTGCGGTTGTTCTCGGCGCTGGAGATGCTGCACGCCTGCGCGCTGGTCCACGACGACGTGATCGACGCGTCTGCGACGCGCCGCGGGCTGCCGACCGTGCACCGGATCTTCGCCGAACGGCACCGCGACCGGAACTGGCACGGTTCCGCTGAGCAGTTCGGGCTGTCGGCGGCGATCCTGCTCGGCGACCTGTCGTTGGTGTGGGCCGACGACATCGTCGCCACCGCGGTCTCCGGCACCGACGCGCACGCCCGCGTGCAGCGGATCTGGGCGGCCATCCGCACCGAGGTGCTCGGCGGCCAGTATCTGGACATCGTCGCCGAGGCCAGCGGCACCGAGACCGTCGCGTCGGCATTGACGGTGAACATCTACAAGACGGCGTCGTACACGATCACGCGGCCACTGCAACTGGGCGCGGCCGCCGCGGCCGACCGACCCGATGTCCTCGAGGCCTTCCACGAACTGGGCACCAGCCTCGGCATCGCGTTCCAGTTGCGCGACGACGTGCTGGGCGTGTTCGGCGACCCCGAGGTGACCGGCAAGCCGTCCGGCGACGACCTGCGTTCCGGGAAGCGCACGGTGCTGCTGGCCGAGGCTGTCGAACTGGCCGAGAAGAACGACTCGTCGGCGGCCGAGCTGTTGCGCACGTCCATCGGTACGCCGCTGACCGAGCCGCAGGTGGTCCAGGTGCGGGCGGCCATCGAGTCGGTCGGGGCGCTGGCCGCCGTCGAGCACCGGATCGAACGCTTGACCCGCAAGGCCATCGACATCCTCGATTCCGTATCGATCGACGCGCAGGCCCGCGTCGGTCTGACCGACCTTGCCAGATTGGCCGCCAACCGGTCGGCATAGGCATGACAACCCCAGCGCCTGCGCAGGCTCCCAAAGACAGTCTGTCGGAACGGGTTTCCGGGCAGTTCCGGCGACTGCACGCGTTCGCACTCTCCCCTGCGGGCCGACCCGCCCTGGTGGGCGCGCTCGGTGCGGCCATGATCACCGCCGGCGGGGTCGGCTCGGGCAGCACCCGACTGCACGACCCGCTGCTGGAGTCCATGCACTTGTCGTGGCTGCGGTTCGGGCACGGCCTGGTGCTGTCCTCGCTGCTCTTGTGGGGCGGGATTGCCCTGATGTTGTTCGCGTGGCTGTGGTTGGGCCGCCGGGTCATCGAGCGCACCGCCAGTGGGTACACGATGCTGGCCACCACCGGCTTCTGGTTGACGCCGCTGCTGTTCAGCGTCCCGGTGTTCAGTCGTGACACCTATTCGTACCTGGCGCAGGGCGCGCTGCTGCGCGATGGTTTCGACCCGTACGTCGTCGGGCCGATCGAGAACCCGAACCCGTTGCTGGACGACGTCAGCCCGATCTGGACGACGACCACCGCCCCGTACGGTCCGGCCTTCATCCTGGTGGCCAAGTTCGTCACGATGATCGTCGGTGACGACGTGGTCGCCGGCACCATGCTCCTGCGGCTGTGCATGCTGCCCGGATTGGCGTTGTTGATCTGGGCGGCGCCGCGAATCGCGCGCCACGTCGGCGCCGACGGCGCGATCGCCCTGTGGATCTGCGTGCTCAACCCGCTGGTGATCATCCACCTGATGGGCGGCGTCCACAACGAGATGCTGATGGTCGGGCTGATGATGGCCGGTATCGCGCTGACCTTCCGCGGCCGCTACGCCGTCGGCGTCGCGCTGATCGGCGTCGCCGTCGCGGTCAAAGCCACGGCCGGCCTGGCCCTTCCGTTCATGGTGTGGGTGTGGGCGCGCGGATTGCGGGAGCGCCGCAGCTACACACCGGTGCGGGCGTTCGCCACGGCCACCGGGGCGTCTCTGTTGATCTTCGTCGCGGTGTTCGGCGTGATCTCGCTGGCCGCGGGTGTGGGCCTGGGGTGGCTGACGGCGCTGGCCGGGTCGGTGAAGATCATCAACTGGCTGACCGTCCCGACGGCGACCGCGAACCTGATCAACGCCGTGGGCGGACTGCTGTTCCCCGTGAACTTCTATGCGGTGCTCGAGATCAACCGGATCATCGGTATCGCGATCATCGCGGTGTCGGCGCCGCTGCTGTGGTGGCGATACCGCCATACCGATCGCGACGCGTTGATGGGCACCGCGCTGCTGATGGCGGTCGTCGTACTGTTCGTCCCGGCCGCCCTGCCCTGGTACTACACCTGGCTGCTGGCCGTGATGGCCGCGTTGGCGCAGTCTCGGCGCTCGATCGCGCTCATCGCCGGGTTCTCGACCTGGATCATGGTGATCTGGCGGCCCGACGGTGCGCACGGCATGTACTCCTGGATGCACGTGCTGTTGGCGCTGGGTTGTGCTGGGGTGGCGTGGTATTCGCTGGCGCGGACCACGACGGCGAGCCGTCAGTAAGGCACGACGGCGAGCCGTCAATAAGCCACGACGGCGAGCCGTCAGTACGCCATCGCCTGCGCGCGGCGGATCACCTCACGGGCCTGGTGCGAGTGCAGCGCGTCGACCGGCCGCGCGTTGTCCACCTCCCCGGTGGACCCGTCGCGGCGGATCGTCAGCGACGGATCGGGGGTGAACAGCCAGCGCACGATCTCGGTCTCGCGGTAGCCGCCGTCACGCAACACCACGAGCAGACCGCTCAAGCTCTTGACGAGATGCCCGGTGTCGTCGAAGAAGATCTGCGGGATCACGATTTCCTTGCCGCGCCGCACCGCCACCAGGTGGCCCTCGCGTAGGTGCTGGAGCACCTTCGACTGCGGGATGCCCAGCATCCGGGCCACTTCGGGAAGCTGATAGACGGCCTCGTCCGGCTCGAGCACGTCGTCGGCAGTCGGAATGCTGCTCATCGCACAAAGTCTAGAACCCCGCAGGGTCAAGCGCCGCATCCTTGACCCTGCCCACGGGCCGGGCCGCCGCGATGCCGGCTCGTACCATATGTGCGGTGGAGACCTACCGGACCGCCGATGCCCTGACGGGGGTGGTTCTCGACGGTCGGTACCGGGTCGACGGGTTGATCGCCACCGGCGGCATGTCGGGGGTCTACCGGGGGCTGGACCTGCGTCTCGACCGTCCGGTGGCGCTGAAGATCATGGACTCCCGCTACGCCGGCGATGACCACTTCCTCACCCGATTCCAACGCGAGGCCCGCGCCGTCGCCCGGCTCAAGCATCCCGGCCTCGTCGCGGTGTACGACCAGGGCGTCGACGGGCGTCACCCGTTTCTGGTGATGGAGCTCGTGGAGGGCGGCACGCTGCGTGAGCTTCTGCGTGAACGCGGCCCCATGCCGCCACACGCGGTGGCCGCTGTGCTGCGGCCGCTGCTGGGTGGTCTGGCCGAGGCACATCACGCCGGGCTGGTGCACCGTGACATCAAACCCGAGAACGTGTTGATCAGCGACGGCGGTGACGTCAAACTCGCCGACTTCGGGTTGGTCCGCGCGGTCGCCGAAGCCAAGATCACTTCCACCAGCGTCATTCTCGGCACCGCGGCCTATCTGGCGCCCGAACAGGTCGCCACCGGTGAAACCGACGCGCGCGGCGACGTCTACGCCGTCGGCGTGCTGGTCTTCGAGCTCCTGACCGGGCGCACTCCGTTCACCGGAGACACCCCGCTGGCAGTGGCCTACCAGCGTCTCGAACAGGACGTGGCCCCGCCGAGCACTGTGATCAACGGTGTCCCAAGGCAATTCGACGACATCGTGGCCTGCGCCACCGCCCGCGACCCCGAGCACCGGTTCAGCGACGCCGCCGAGATGGCCGACCAGCTCGAGGTGATCGCGCGTGAACTCGCGCTGCCGGCGTTCCGGGTGCCCGCACCACGCAACTCGGCATTACACCGCAGCGACACCACAGTCACCGACCTCGACGCCGCCGATCCCGCGCCGCCGGTGAATCGCCAGACCCGGGTGTTCAGCCGCGACGAACTCCCGCCGCAGGACGACTATGACGACTACGACGACGAACCCGAATACCAGCCGCTGACAGGGCAATTCGCCGGCATCGAACTGAGCGAGTTCTACTGGGCCAGGCAACGCGCCAAACGCGTGCTGCTGTTCTGGGTGATCGCGGTGATCACGCTGACCGGGCTGGCCGCCGCCGGAGCATGGACGCTCGGCACCAACCTGCCCAACCTGCTCTGACCGCGGAGCATCTCCGCCCCTGCCTAACCGCGGAGCATCTCCGCGACCAAGAACGCCAACTCCAACGACTGCTGCGTGTTCAACCGCGGATCACAGGCGGTCTCGTAGCGGCCGGCCAGGTCCGTGTCCGAGATGTCCTGGGCGCCACCGAGACACTCGGTGACGTTCTCCCCGGTGATCTCGACGTGGATACCACCGGGATGGGTGCCCAACGCGTGGTGCACCTCGAAGAAGCCCTGCACCTCGTCGACGATGCGGTCGAAGTGGCGGGTCTTGTAGCCGGTCGAGGACTCGTGGGTGTTGCCGTGCATCGGGTCGCACTGCCAGATCACCTGGTGCCCCGACGCCTGCACCTTCTCGATGATGGGCGGCAGCACGTCGCGCACCTTGTGGTTGCCCATCCGGCTGACCAGCGTCAGACGTCCGGGCACGTTGTGCGGATCGAGCCGCTCGACGTACTCGACCGCCAACTCCGGGGACGTGGTGGGACCGATCTTCACCCCGATCGGGTTCGCGACCACCTCGGCGAACGCGATGTGGGCGCCGTCGAGCTGACGGGTGCGCTCGCCGATCCACAGGCAGTGCGCCGACAGGTCGTAGAGCTTCGGGTCGGGCTGCGGGCCTTCCCCGTTGTCCAGGCGCAGCATGGCGCGCTCGTAGTCGAGCACCAGCGCCTCATGGCTGGCGTAGATCTCGGCGGTCTCGAGGTTGTGGTCATCGACGCCGCAGGCGCTCATGAAGTGCAGCGCCCGGTCGATCTCGCCGGCCAGCGCTTCGTAGCGCGCTCCGGCCGGCGACGTGCGCACGAACTCGCGGTTCCAGTCGTGCACCTGGTGCAGCGACGCCATGCCCGACGATGTCAGCGCGCGGACCAGGTTCATCGCTGCGCTGGCGTTGGCGTAGGCGCGCACCAGCCGGGACGGGTCGTGCTCGCGCACGGTCGCGTCCGGGGCGAAACCGTTGACCATGTCGCCGCGGTAGGACTTCAGGCCCAGCGCGTCGACATCGCTGGACCGCGGCTTGGCGTACTGCCCGGCGATGCGGGCCACCTTCACCACGGGCATGCTGGCGCCGTAGGTCAGCACCACCGCCATCTGCAGCAACGTGCGGATATTGGCGCGGATGTGGGGTTCGGTGTTGTCGACGAACGTCTCGGCGCAGTCGCCGCCCTGCAGCAGGAACGCCTCACCGCGCGCGACCGCCGCCAAATGCGCCTTGAGCCGCTCGATCTCCGTGGGCACCGTCACCGGCGGCACACTCTCCAGGACCGTCCGCATGGCGGCAGCCTGACCGGCGTCCCAGCTCGGCTGCTGCACGGCGGGTTTGGCCAGCGCAGCGTCCAGCCGCTGGCGCAGGTCCTCGGGCAGCGGCGGAAGCGCAGGCAGCTGATCGATGGGTACGTCGACGGTCCAGTTCACCCGTCAATGGTAACTGCGGGTCAAAACCGCACGTCGGGACCGCCGCGGCCGGTGATCAGCTGATACCGCAGCAGATTGTGCTTGGCGTCGACGAGCGCGTCGTGCGAGTCACGGGGCCGGGGCGGCATCCGCGGAGAGCCGCGGTCCTCCCAGAACTGCCGCAACTCCCGGGTGAACCGCGGGATCGCCGGCGGCAGGTCGGTCATCGGCCCCCACAGCTGACACAGCACCACGTGGTCGTAGGCACCGACCCACGCCCACAGCTCGATCGGCTCGTCGCCGTCGACGCCGAAGAAGTCCTCGAGCTCGGACCGGATCTGACGACGCGACCGCCACAGCGGCGACGCCGGGGACGGCAGCTTCGGCAACACATGCCTACGCACCCAACGCCCCGCCCGATCCGGGTTGAATTCCGTTGAGATGGCGTAATACTCGCGGCCGTCCTCGGCGGCGACACCAATCGAGATCAACTCGATGGTGCGACCGTCGTCGATGAACTCCGTGTCGTAGAAATAACGCAAAACCTATCCGGCTTCCTGTGCGACGGGCTGGCGGCCGCCCGGGGCGGGCGCGGCGTGGATCTCCCGGTCGAGCTGTTGGTCGACCAGAGCGTCGTCGGGAAACTTCGGCATCCCGGCGATCGCATCCTGCATCCACAGTTTGGCCCGCACCACCGGCCGGCGTTGCCGCCGCTCCCGTTCCAACGACCGGTGCATCTTGCCGGGCCGTCGGGTGTAGCGCCAGCGCGCCCACGGCGCATGCGGCCGCGACAACCGGATCGCGCCGATGAGCAGCAGCGGGGTGATGAACATTCCCAGCAGCCCGGTCCACACCTTGCCCTTGAGCAACACGATGACCGCCAGCAGCAGCGTCACCACCGCGCCCACCACCACGCCGGTGCGCACCTCCCACGAATGGTCCTGCTGCCACATCCCCACATCCACGAACGACAGCGGGTTGAAGCCCATGATCAGCAGGCCTGCCACGGCCACGGCCACGAACACCGCGTCGACCGAGGTGCGTCCGTCCTGGGCCCAATAGACGTCGGACAGGTGCAGGATCAACGCGAACTCGTCGAGTACCAGCGCCGCGCCGATACCGAAAAAGATTGAAGCAACCGTGAACTCGGGTACACCCCCGTCGACCGCGAGCGTCACCATCGTCACCCCGGAGACCATGACCAGAATCACACCGATCACGACGTGGTGGATGTGCAGACCGGAACCGCCGGAGATGTTGCGTGGCTGCCACCATCTGCGGGGTGCGTCGCTGTCGGCGTGGCTGCGGATGTACCGCACGATCGTGCGGGTGACGAAGAACGTCACGATGAACGCGACCAGGCAGCACACCAACGGAAGGCGCGAGTACGGAATGCCCATCGGCAGGCCTGAAGCGGCCGTCAGCGCGGGATGCACGCGGAAAACTTACGCCGACCTGCGCGTGTCGGGGCCGGGATACGCGTCGGCGCGCCGGGACACCCGGATAGTCTGGTGCGCGACATGAGTACGTTGCAGTCGTCCGGCGGGACGGGTTGGGGGCCTAAGCTCGCCTGGCGGCTGTTCCAGGTGGTGACGGCTGCGGCACTGGCGTGGGCAGCGTGGCGTCTGCTGGGCCGGGTCCCCTACCGCATCGACATCGACGTCTACCGCATGGGCGGCCAGGCCTGGCTCGACAATCGCGCGCTCTACGCCGACGGGGCGATCTTCCACACCCGCGGCGGCATCGATCTGCCGTTCACCTATCCGCCGCTGGCGGCGGTCGCCTTCTCCCCCTTCGCGATCCTGTCGCTCGAGGCGGCCAGCGTGGCGATCACCGTCACCACGCTGGTGTTACTGCTGGTGTCGACGGTGATCCTGCTGACGCGGCTGGATGTCTGGCCGACGACGACCGTCACCGGCGAGCCGGCCTGGTTGCGCCGGATCTGGCTGGCCGCGGCCATCGTCGCACCCGCGGTGCTGCTGTGCGAACCGATCCGGGCCAACTTCGACTTCGGCCAGATCAACGTGGTGCTGATGACGCTGGTGATCGCCGACTGCGTGCCCCGCAGGACCCTGTGGCCGCGTGGCCTGCTGCTGGGCCTGGCGATCGCGCTGAAGCTGACCCCCGCCGTCTTCCTGCTCTACTTCCTGTTGCGCCGCGACACCCGCGCGCTGGTGGTCACCGCCATTTCAGCGGTGGTGGCGACACTGGCCGGGTTCGCGTTTGCGTGGCGGGACTCGTGGGAGTACTGGACCGAGACGGTGCGCAACACCGACCGAATCGGCACGGCCACGTTGAACACCAACCAGAACATCGCCGGCGCACTGGCGCGGCTCGGGCTGGCCGAGGGTCCCCGTTTCGCGCTGTGGGTCGTTGCCTGCTTCGCGGTCCTGGCCCTGGCGGTCTGGGCGGCACGACGCGCCCTGCGCGCCGGGCAGCCCGTGCTGGCGCTGATCTGCGTGGCGATGTTCGGTCTGGTGGTCTCGCCGGTGTCGTGGTCACACCACTGGGTGTGGTCGCTTCCGGTGGTACTGGTCACGGCCGTGTTGGCACTGCGGCTGCGCCACGCCGCACTCGGTGTCGTGTCCGCCGTCGGACTGGGCCTGATGATCTGGTCGCCGATCACGCTGCTGCCCGAGCACCGTGAAACCACCGCCACTCTGTGGCGTCAGCTGGTGGGGGCGTCGTATCTGTGGTGGGCACTCGCGGTGATCGCCGTGGCGGCGACGGTGTCGGCGCGGGCGGTCGGCCAACCGGCCGAATCACCGAGCGACACACCGATGTCCGCGGTGCGCTGAAAGCCGATCCGGGAGCCTAACCGGCCGCGGATTCAGGAAGCCGGGTCGGCGGCTTGAGGGCCGCCGGTACTTTTCCCTCTTTGATGTCCGCTGCGTAGAGGTCCACGTACTCCTGGCCGGACAGGCGCATCAACTCGTACATCACCTCGTCGATCACCGCCCGCTCGATGAAGCGGTTGCCGGCCAGCCCTTCGAAGCGGCTGAAGTCCATCGGCGCACCGAACTTGACCGTGACCCGTCCGAACCGCCACATCTTGGTGCCGGGCGGGTTGACGACGTCGGTGCCGATCATCGCGACCGGGATCACCGGCACCTGGGTCTCCAGGGCGAGCCGGGCCAGTCCTGTCTTGCCCTTGTACAGCCGCCCGTCCGGGGACCGGGTGCCTTCGGGGTACATCCCGAGCAGTTTGCCCTCGTCCAGGATGCGCTGGGCCGTGGTCAGCGCGGCCTGCGCACTGTCGGCGTCGGTGCGGTCGATCGGCACCTGACCGGCGACGGTGTAGAACCAGCGGGTGAACCAGCCCTTGAGGCCGGTCCCGGTGAAGTACTCCGCCTTCGCCAGGAACGTGATCCGCCGATTCACCACCAGCGGCAGGTAGAAACTGTCGGCCACCGCAAGGTGGTTACTGGCCAGGATGGCTGCGCCGGACTGCGGGAAGTGTTCCAGCCCTTCAATTTTCGGTCGACCAAGCAACCTCAGTAGAGGTCCCATGAAGATGAACTTGAACAGCCAGTACCACATGGAACCTCCGGATCACCCGACCTCACGACGCGGACTCGTTTGCCCGACCGCGGTGCCGCCGTTGCGACCGCGGTGCTCTGCGCCAACTTTACTCACCGCCTGTGCCTGCGACCACACTGTGTCACTCTTCGACGGTGACCGGGATGTGCTGGTAACGCCCCGGCGCAGCGCCCGGTTCGCCCGAGCCCTCGGTGTGCGGCGGCGCCGGACTCCCTGGCGGCCCGCCCTCGGGCGGCTGCGGCGGACCGGGCCCGTCGTCGTTGTCCACCAACGCTTTGACCAGTGTCAGCAGCGCGACGCTGTGCTCGGCGACGATGTTGAGCAGCGGGTGTTGTTCACCGGAGACCAGGGCGGCCAGCGCGCACACCGGGCACCACACCTGCTGGCACCTGCCGGGACTGTCCTGGCCCATCTGCATCCCGGCCGCGGCCAGCCGGATCGCCGGGTCCAGCCGCTCCAGGATCGTCTGCGCCAGCTGGCGCAGCTCCGGCGGGATCTCGGGATGCCGCCGCGCGCCTCCGGCCTGGGAGTCAGCGTCACTCACGCCGGCCACACCTCCGGATTCGGTCGGAAACGCACGGTCAGTTCGCTGCCGCGAAGAGCCGCATCACAGACGATGCAGCGCCGCAGCACCGATGCCAGTCGAACTCGGCGCCGCATGCCGCCGACCCCGATGATCAGGTCATCACCGACCCTACCCAACCTCAGCGCCTTCGAATCCACTTGAGGCAGCTGCACCCGCAACCGGTACACCGCGTCCAGCCCGCTGCCGGATTCGCGGTCGACCACGGGGCGCAGCGGACCGGGCGGCGGCGAACCGTCCCGTCGCCGGGCGGCGTCGAGCAGCTCGCCCAGCGCCTTGGTCCCGATCGGTTCGCCGGCGACGTGCGGCACCATGACCAGGCCCACGTCGCCGATCACCCGGTCGAGGTCAGCGAGTACCACCCGCTGCTCGGCGATCCGCTCGGAATACCAGTCGAAGGCCGGATGCGCGGGCAGGTTGCTGTACTCGAACGAATCATCTTGTACCAGAACCTGATTCACGATCAGCTCGGCCACCGATACACCCATCAACGCCAGCGAACCCAAGGTGCGGGTCGCCTCGGCCGCCACCACGCGTTCGGCGGTCATCACCAGGTGCGCGCCGACCCGCGACGCGTCGGTGAGCAAGGTTCCGAGGTGTTCGGCACCGGCGGCGATGCGTTCGAGCAGTCCCACCACCGCCGCGGTGCGGGGATCGTCGGCGCTGGACAGTCGCCGATGTCGCGGCCAGGCGCGCTCGAGGTACAACGCGAATGTGGCCGGCAGCGTGAGCATCCGCATCGCGTCTGCCGTCGACGCGCAGTCGACGACCACCAGGTCCCAGGCCCCGGACTCGGCGAGTTCGCCCACCGCGTGCAGCCCGAGCACTTCCTGCACACCCGGTAGAGCCGAAAGTTCTTCCGGCGCAAGGTCATCGATGTCGGAGTCGGGGAACCGCCGGGACAGCACGGCGGCGTTGTCTCGCCACTGCCGCGCCAGCAACGCGAGAGTGTCCAGAGCCAGCGCGTCGAGCGCACCGCCGCCTGCGTCGGCGGTGTCGAGATCGGTGAGCACCCGGGTGGGCGCGCGGTCCCCGGTGGGTGTGATCGGCACGCCCAGCACGTCACCGATCGAGTGCGCCTGATCGGTGGACACCAGCAGAACCCGCATGCCCGCACCAGCCGAGCGCACCGCCGTCGCGGTGGCCAGTGTCGATTTCCCTACCCCGCCCTTGCCGACGAACAGGCTGATCCGGGCTCCCCCGCCCGGCGCGGCGGTGTCTTCGCGCTCAGTCAGCCTCGACTCGTTTCTTCAGGTCCTTCAGTGCCGTGTCCGTGAGCCGGCGCTCGGCCTTGCGTTTGAGCAGCCCGATCATCGGGATGACGAGATCCACCGCCAGTTCGTAGGTGACCTCGGTGCCGTTGCCTTTCGGCGTGAGCCGATACGCGCCGTCGAGCGCTTTGAGCAGGGTGCTCGACACCAGCGACCAGGTGACCGACTGCCGGTCCCGCGGCCACTCGTAGGCCAGCACCATCGTGTCTTTGAGCACCGCCGCGTCGAGAACCAGTCGGGCCACCTTCGGGTAACCCTCGTCGTCGGCTTCCAGTACCTCAGTTTCCTTGTACTCGGCGACCCAGTCCGGATAGGACCCGATGTCGGCGATGACGTCCATCACCGTCGCAGGGTCGGCATCGATGTAGATCGTCTGCGCCGTCTTGTCCGCCACTTCAGCTGTCCCCGGTCTGTCCGCTCGGTCTGGCCGCTGGCCAGAAATCTACTCTCCCACCCGCCGCCACGAGGTCAGCGTCGTCAGGCCAATCGGGAAACACCGACGGGCCGGCCGGCCTCGAGGGTGCGCTTGATCTCGAAGGCCATGTCCTTGCCTGCGACGCGACGTCGGTGGTTCATCTTCGCCAGGTTCATCTTGGCCAGCTGCCAGGCCGCGACACCGGACGGCTCGGCGTGCAGGAAGTAGTGCAACACCACGCCGTCGAGCACCTTCTCCAGCCAGACCTCCATGGTCCCGGTCAGCGCACCCGTCACCTTCCAGCGGTGCCCGAGCTCTCCACGGTCCTCGACCACAGTCAGTCGCAAGTCGGGCCACCAGCGCCGCCAGCTCGCCTGATCGGCCACCGCCGCGCCCACAGCCACCGGGTCCGCCTCGACGAATGTCTCGTCGGCGATCTGGATGCTGTTCATGGCTGACAAGCTTCACATATGCGGCGTCTGAGCCTCGGGGCGGGCGACTAGGGTGGACATCACACCATCATTTGTCGATCCGGCTGAGAACACGAGAGGGCCGTCACGTGCGCGAGTTCAGCGTTCCCGCTTCCTTCACCGTCGACGAGCACGACAACGTCGCCAACGCGGTCTACGAGCATGAACGGATCAACCCCGACCACGTCATCTTCCAGCGCCTCGTCGACGGCACGTGGCGAGACGTCACATGCCGGGAAGCAGCCGCGCAGGTCCGCGGGATCGCGCAGGGGCTGATCGCGTCCGGCGTCGCTCCCGGCGATCGCGTCGCGATCCTGTCGGCCACCCGCTACGAGTGGCCGATCATCGACTTCGCCATCCTGTCGGTGGGCGCGGTGACGGTGCCGATCTACGAGACCAGCTCGGCCGAGCAGGTGCAGTTCGTGCTGTCGGACTCCGGCGCGGTGGCCGCGTTCGCAGAGACCAAGGACCACGTGCAGCGCATCGAAGCTCTGCGCGACCAATTGCCGCAGCTGCGCGCGGTGTACACCATCGACGGTCCCGTCACGGGGGCCATCGACGAGCTCACCGCAACCGGCCGCGACGTCGACCCGCAGGCAGTGGCCGACCGTCTGGCCGCCATCCGGTCAGCCGACCCGGCGACGTTGATCTACACCTCGGGCACCACGGGGCGCCCGAAGGGCTGCCAGCTGACCCACTCCAACCTGCTGTACGAGATCCGCGGATCCAAGGAGTGCTTCCCGGACCACCTCGCCAAGGGCGAGAAGCTGCTGGTGTTCCTGCCGCTGGCGCACGTGCTGGCCCGCGCGCTGACCATCGGCGCCTTCACCAGCGGAGTGACGCTGGGCTTCACCAGTGACATCAAGAATCTGGTGCCGATGTTCGCCGTGTTCAAACCGACGCTGGTCGTCTCGGTGCCGCGGGTGTTCGAGAAGGTGTACAACACCGCAGAGCTGAACGCCGAATCGGGCGGCAAGGGCAAGATTTTCGCGGCTGCGGTCGACACCGCGATCGAGTGGAGCAAGGCGCAGGACACGGGCGGACCAGGTCTGCTGCTGCGGCTCAAGCACGCGGTGTTCGACCGGTTGGTGTACGGAAAGCTTCGCGCCGCGCTCGGCGGCAACTGCCACGCCGCGATCTCCGGTGGCGCCCCGCTGGGTGCCCGGCTGGGCCACTTCTACCGCGGCGTGGGCCTGTCGATCTACGAGGGCTACGGGCTGACCGAGACCAGCGCCGCGATCACCGTGAACCGAGTCGGGGACCTGCGCGTCGGGTCGGTCGGGAAGCTGTTGCCCGGCAACAGCATGCGTCTGGGTGAGGACGGCGAGCTGCTGGTCAAGGGCGGCGTGGTGTTCAACGGCTACTGGCGCAACGAGGACGAGACCAACGCGGTGTTCACCGACGGCTGGTTCCACACCGGTGACCTCGGCGCGATCGACGACGACGGCTTCCTGACCATCGTGGGGCGCAAGAAGGAGATCATCGTCACCGCCGGCGGCAAGAACGTGGCGCCTGCGGTGCTCGAAGACCGGTTGCGCGCCCACCCGCTGATCAGTCAGGCGATGTGCGTCGGTGACGCCCAGCCGTTCATCGCGGCGCTGATCACCATCGACCCCGAAGCGTTCCCGGGCTGGAAGGACCGGCACGGCAAGGACGCCGCCGCAACGGTCGGTGACCTGGCCGCCGACCCCGTTCTGGTCGCCGAGATCGAGTTGGCGGTCAAGGAGGCCAATCAGGCGGTGTCGAAGGCCGAGCAGATCCGCAAGTTCACGATCCTGCCCGTCGACTTCACCGAGGAGACCGGCGAGCTGACTCCGACGCTGAAGGTCAAGCGCAAGGTCGTCGCCGAGAAGTTCGCCGCTGACATCGACGCGCTCTACGCGAAGAACTGACTACAGCAGCCGGGCCAGTCGCTGCGCCTGGCGTTGCCACTGCCAGTTGTCGAGCACCCACTGCCGGCCCGCTGCACCCATCGCGGCGGCCCGGCGGGGTTCGGCGAGCAGATCGCTGACGGCCGCGGCGATCGCTCCGACATCCCAGCCGTCGACCACGGTGCCCGTCTTCCCGTCGAGCACAGTCTCTGGCGCCCCGCCGGAGCGCCCGGCCACCACGGGCACACCGCTGGCCGAGGCCTCCAGATACACGATGCCCAGCCCCTCGACGTCCAGCCCGCCGCCGCGGGTGCGGCACGGCATCGCGAAGACGTCGGCCATCGCATGGTGGGCCGGCAGCTCCGCCGCCGGCACGCCATCGGTGAAGACGACGTGCTCGGCCACGCCGAACGTGTACGCCAGCCGGCGCAGCGACGTCCGGTACGGACCACCGCCGACGATGACGAGCGCAGCGTCGGGAACCCGCTGCCGGATCGCCGGAAATGCACGGATGAGCATGTCCTGGCCTTTGCGCGGCACCAGCCGCGACACGCAGACCACCACGGGTCGCCGGCCCAGTTGGTAACGGGCCCGCAGTTGCGCGCGCGCCACCTCGTCCGGCGTGAACCGCTGGGCGTCCACTCCGGGCGGGACGTGCTCGAGGGCGGCGTCGGGTCCGAACGCCGACGTGAACCGCCGCCGCGTGTAGGCGCTGATGTAGGTGACGATGTCGGTGTCATTACCGATGCGGCGCAACGCGTTTCGCGCAACCGGGAGCATCGACCAGCCGACTTCGTGGCCGTGGGTACTGGCGATCACGCGGCGCGCGCCGGCCGCGCGCGCCAGCGGCGAGAGGAGTGCCAACGGCGCGGCCGCGCCGAACCACACGGTGTCGATCCGCCGCTGCCGGATCAACCGCCGCATCCGCAGCGCGACGGCGGGTTCGGGCACCATCAGCGTGGTGGGATGGCGCACGATGTCGTACCCGACGGCGGCGGCGTCGTATTCCGGTGCGTCTTTCCACTTCGGCGCATACACGGTGATGTCGTGTTCTCGCGTATCGACCAGCTGGGTCACCAGCGCTTCCAGGTAGGCCTGGATACCGCCCGGCCGCGGCGGGTAGTCGTTCGTGACCAACAGGACCCTGCTCATGACGGACCCGCCGTCAGGGTCTTGAGGTCGACGCCGAGGACGTCGCGGACCGCCGTGGCGACATCGCGGTGCCCGGGCCCGCACGCAGCGACGTACACCTGGCGCAGCTTATCGGCGCCGAACGTCGCGGCGACGAACGAGGCGAACTGCCAGGCCCGGTCGTAGGCGGCTGACCGGCCGGCGCCGGGTGCGCTCAGCTCTGCGTCGGTGGGCAGCGCCGCCGGCCGGGCCGGGGTGGGTACCAGCGGGCGCGCCACGTAGTCGGCGACCCCCTCGGTGAGCCACACCGGGGCGTCGGCAGCGGTGGCGGGGCGTGCCGCGTAGTGAAAAAGCTCGTGCCGCAACACGATCCGCAGGTCTTCGTCGCTCATGGAGCCGGCTGCCGGCGAGAACATGACGCGGTCGGCGGTGGTGGTCGCGGCGACGTCGGGGCCGCCGGCGGCCAGCGTCGCGAACTGGTCCGCGGAGCCGGCGACGACGATCTCGATGTCACTGCGCCATTGCGGACCCCAGAACGCGGACACCGCGTCGACGGCGGCCGGCAGTTCGGCTGCGATGCTCGCGAGCAGAGCGGCACCGTCGGGTGCGCCGAGGTCGACGAGCTGCGTCTGGCGACCGTCGGGGGTGGTGACCGAGGTCAGCGCCGGAACGGTCGCCGGGGTGGCGAAGGTGGCCGACGCGCTCGGGGCCGCGAGGGTGGGGCCGCTGGGGGAACTGTCCGGACCGGCCACCAGGAGGACCGCGCAGATCAGCTCGGCTCCGAGGACGGCGCCGAGTCGACGCCGGTCGGCCGCGCGCCGATGGTCAGTAACGACGGACGTTGTAGATCGGCGCATTGTCCACCGGCGCGACCCGCACCGGCGTGCCGTAGGTGGACGCGTGCACCATCATGCCGTCGCCGATGTAGATGCCGACGTGCGACGCATCGGAGTAGTAGGTCACGAGATCACCGGGCTGCATCTGGTCCCGCGACACGGGCTGTCCGCCACGGGCCAGCGCCTGGCTTGAGTGCGGCAACGAGACACCGGCCTGCTGGAACGACCACATCACCAGACCCGAGCAGTCGAACGCGCTGGGCCCGGAGCCGCCCCACGAGTACGGAGAACCGATGCGGCTGAGCGCCGCCTGGATCACGGTGTTGGCCACCGGCGTGCCCGGCGCGGCCACGTCACCCGGCGGGATCGCGCCCGGCGCCGGCGGCGCAGGCGGCGCCGCCAGCACAGCCGGATCCTGACCGGGCGGAGGCGGCGGCAGCGGCGCACCCGGCGCCGGCGCTCCCGGCGCGGGCGGAGGCGGCGGCATCGCGGCCAGCGCGTCGCGCTGCGCCTGGGTCAGTGAGTCGTACTGCGCCTTGACCACGGCAATCTGGGCTTGGAGCTGACTCTGTTTGGCCTGCAGGTCCGCGCGCACCGCGGCGGCCTGCTCGGCGGCGGTCTTGGCTTCGGCGGCCGAAGCGGCCGAGGCCTTCTCGGCCAGTTCGGCCTGCTGACCGAGATCGATGAAGCGCGCCATCTGGGCCGACATCTCCGAGGCCATCACTCGTTGGATCGACAGTTGCTCGATCAGCCCCTGCGGCGAGGAGGCGGTCAGCATCGCGTCGAAGCCGGACGTGCGGCCACCCATGTACTGCGCTGCGGCGAGCCGGTCGACCTTGCCCTGATAGTCGGTGAGCTGCAGACGGGCCGACTCGAGGGCGGCGATGTCCTCAGCGTGCTTGGCCTCCGCCGCGCGCTGGATGTCGAGCTTGTTGTTGAGGTCCAACTGCGCCGAGTGCATGGCCTCGGTGGTCTGCTCGGCCTGACGGGACAACTGCTGGAGTTTGGCCAGCGCGTCTTCGGCGGGATCGGCGTGACCGTGCCCAGCGAGCATCCCGACGACAAGGGCCAAGCCGGCTATCGCACTGATGAAGATGCGTCGAGAACGACTGGTACTCCGGTGCGCGCGGTCGAACGTCAAGATTTCGTGTCCTTACAACTGCCGTAAACGAGCCGCCTCGAACTGCGATTAGGTCTCAGACAGGTTACGAAACGGCATCGGCCTTGTCCAACAAGAGACGCAAATTTAACAGTCGGTGCGCGTGATGCGCTGAGCCCCAACGATAACGCGTGTCGTCATGCCACACCCGCACCACCTTGTCGGTGGATGGGCACCAGACGCAACCTCGGCGCCAGCCCGACTTCGGCGAGCGCCTCGAGGGCCCGCTGCTCGTCGACGTGCAGCGTCTCGGGCACCCCGAGCAACACACTGACCACGCAGTCCTGGCATCCGGGGCCACGCACCGCGCAGTCGTCACAGTCGATGGTCAGCGTGCCGGTTTGGTCAGTGTTGTCGTCATCTCGGGTCATCACATCCGTCCTCTCGATCGGCGTCCAGCGCACGGTATCGACACCGACCGACAAGTCCTCCGACTCGGCGCGACGCCGCGTGTGTACCGGTATTTGTCACCGTCGCGGCTTACGTTTCTGCGCATGGATCAGTTGAGCTTCGCCGACATCGATCCATCGGCGGACCCGTTCGCCGGGCCGACGCTGCGGGAGACGACGTTCGTCGTCGTCGACCTCGAGACCACCGGTGGACGCGCCTCCGGGGACACGCACGACGAGATCACCGAGATCGGGGCGGTCAAGGTGCGCGGCGGCGAGGTCCTCGGCGAATTCGCCACCCTCGTCGACCCCGGACGCGCGATCCCGCCGCAGATCGTCGCGCTGACCGGCATCACCACCGCCATGGTCTACGACGCTCCGCGCATCGACGCGGTGCTCCCGGCGTTCCTGGAATTCTGCCGCGGCACCATCCTGGTCGCCCACAACGCGGGCTTCGACATCGGTTTCCTGCGCGCGGCCGCCGAACGCCACCACCTGCCGTGGCCCAAACCGCCCGTGCTGTGCACGGTTCGACTGGCCCGCCGGGTGCTGACCCGCGACGAGGCGCCCAGCGTGCGACTCTCGGCGCTGGCCCAGCTGTTCGGCGCGACCACCCGACCCACCCACCGCGCGCTCGACGACGCCCGCGCCACCGTCGATGTGCTGCACGGGCTCATCGAGCGCGTCGGCAACCAAGGCGTCCACACCTACGCCGAACTGAAGTCCTACCTGCCCGACGTCACCCCGGCCCAGCGTGCCAAGCGACACCTGGCGCGGGCACTCCCCCGCAGCCCCGGCGTGTACCTGTTCCGGGGACCGTCCCGGGAGGTTCTCTACGTCGGCACCGCCGTCGACCTGCGCCGCCGGGTCACCCAGTACTTCAACGGCGCCGACCCGCGCACCCGGATGAAGGAGATGGCCTCGCTGGCCACCGCGGTCGATCACGTCGAGTGCGCGCATGACCTCGAGGCCGGCGTACGCGAACTGCGTCTGCTGGCCGCACATGCCCCGCCCTACAACCGGCGGTCGAAGTTCCCGCACCGGTGGTGGTGGCTGACGCTGACCGACGAACCGTTCCCACGATTCTCGGCGGTGCGGACGCCGCGCACCGACACTGCGATCGGCCCGTTCCGCGCGCGGGCGGACGCGTACGACGCGGCAGAGCTGATCGCGCGGCTCACCGGCCTCCGCACCTGCACCACCCGGCTGGCACGTTCGGCCATGCACGGACCCCGATGTCCCGAACGCGAGATCGCACCGTGCCCGACCGCCCGGGGAATGGACGCCGACGCCTACGGCGCCACTGTCCGACACGCGCTGGCGTTCATGGAGGGCCGGGACAGCCGGCCGCTGGAGGTGGTGCTCACCGAGATCGCCGACCTGGCACAGCGCCACCGCTACGAGACAGCCGCGCGGTTGCGCGACCGCGCGGCCGCCGCGATCGACGTGCTCTGGCGGGGTCAACGCCTACGGTCGCTGACGACGCTGGGAGAACTCGTCGCGGCACGGCCCGACGGTCACCGGGGTTGGCACCTCGCGGTGATTCGGCACGGCCGGCTCGCCGCGGCCGGCTGCGCGCCGCGCGGCGTGCCACCGATGCCGGTGGTCGATGCGCTGTGCGCCGCCGCCGAAACCGTGCTGCCGGAGCCCGGTCCGCTGGGCGGAGCGCTGATCGAGGAGACCGCGCTCATCGCGCGCTGGCTGAGCCAGCCGGGAGTGCGGATCGTCCGCGCTGAGGAGGGCTACTGCACGCCGATCGGCGCCGCCGGACGCTGGGCGGACTGGGCGGCCACGGCGCGGTCCGCGCGGCTCGCGGCCGAACAGGCCGTCAGTTCAGAGCTGCTGACTGAACCGCACCCAACGCGCGAGCAGCTGTTCGGCCGCCCCGGAGTCGATCGCGTCCTTGGCGCGGGCCAGGCCGGACTCCCAGGCCGGAACCCACTTGGCGTCGCTGGATAGCCCGGCGTGGGCGACCATCGCCCCGGCCGCGTTGAGCAGCACCGCGTCCCGCACCGGCCCCTTGGCTCCGCCGAGCACCGCGCGCGCCTCGGCCGCGTTGGACTCCGCGTCGCCACCCACCAGCTCAGAAATCTCGGCGCGCGCGAAACCGAACGCGGCCGGATCGAACGTCAGCCGTTCCACGGTGCCGGCCTGAACGCGCCAAATCGTGCTGGTGGTCGTCGTCGTCAACTCGTCCAGGCCGTCGTCGCCGTGCACCACCAGCGCGCTGGACCCACGCGCGGCGAACACGCCGGCCATCACCTCCGACAGATCCGCCCAGGCACAGCCGATCAGACCGGCGCGCGGCCTGGCCGGGTTGGTCAGCGGCCCGAGCAGGTTGAAGACCGTCGGCACCCCCATCTCGCGGCGCACCGCGCCGGCATGCCGGTACGACGGATGGAACTGCGGGGCGAACGCGAAACCGATGCCGATCTCGGCGACGCTGCGCGCCACCTCGTCGGGCCCCAGATCGATCCGCAGCCCGAGCGCTTCGAGGGTGTCGGCACCGCCGGACAGCGAGGACGCGGCACGGTTACCGTGCTTGACCACCGGCACTCCGGCCGCCGCCACCACGATCGAGGCCATCGTCGAGAGGTTGACGGTGTTGGCGCCGTCCCCGCCGGTGCCCACGATGTCGACGGTCGCGGTACCGATCGTGTCCGTCGGCACCGGGACCGCGTGCTTGAGCATGATGTCGGCCATCTCGGTGACTTCCGCCGACGTGGGCCGCTTCATCTTCATCGACACACCGAACGCGGCAATCTGCGCCGGTGTTGCGGTGCCCGTCATGATCTGGTCCATCGCCCACGCTGTCTGGCCTGGCAGGAGCGATTGGTTGGTGGTCAACCTGCCCAGGATGACCGGCCAGGTCGGCTCGTTTCCGCGTCCCGTCGAGCCGGCGCCGGACTGGGGAGAAGGAGAAGTCACCCGCTGATTATGACGAATTGCCAGACCCGGGTGGAGTTCGACAACTACAAAGCGTCATACTTGCTCCTGTGACGAGCGTTGTAGGTACTTCGGGAACTGCCATAACGTCGCGCGTACATTCGCTGAACCGGCCGAACATGGTCAGTGTCGGCACGATCGTCTGGCTTTCCAGTGAACTCATGTTCTTTGCTGGACTGTTCGCGATGTACTTCACCGCGCGTGCCCAATCCGGTGGCGAGTGGCCGCCGCCACCAACCGAGTTGAACCTCGCCCTGGCGGTGCCGGTGACGCTGGTGCTGATCGCGTCGTCCTTCACCTGCCAGATGGGCGTGTTCGCGGCCGAGCGCGGCGATGTGTTCGGGCTGCGACGCTGGTACGCACTGACCCTGGCGATGGGCACGTTCTTCGTGCTCGGCCAGGGCTACGAGTACCTCCATCTGGTCGAGCACGGCACCACCATCGCCGGCAGCGCCTACGGCACTGTCTTCTACCTCGCGACCGGTTTCCACGGCCTGCACGTGATCGGCGGTCTGGTGGCGTTCGTCCTGCTGCTCTTCCGCACCAAGATGAGCAAGTTCACGCCGGCTCAGGCCACCGCGGCCATCGTGGTGTCGTACTACTGGCACTTCGTCGACATCGTGTGGATCGCGTTGTTCGCCGTCATCTACTTCGTCCGATGATCGGCTCGCCGATGAGTCCGATGATCGGCTCGCCGATGTGTCCGTTTATCGGCGTCCGATGCGTTCGATGATCAACTCGCGGATGAGGAAGACCTCTCCAAACCAGCGGATGAGAAGGGGTTCGATGCCTAGCAAGGCACCTGGAGCCGGTGGTCCGGCGACCATGAAACGCCGTCGGCTGCGCCGTCGGTTGTCGGCAGCGTTGCTGCTCGGTCTGGGTCTGACGTTTGCCGGCGGACTGGCCGCGACGCTGACCCCGACACCGCAGGTCGCGGTGGCCGACGAGTCGGCATCGGCGATGCTGCGCACCGGCCAGCAGCTCTACGAGACCTCGTGCGTGTCCTGCCACGGCGTCAACCTGCAGGGTGTGGCCGACCGCGGCCCCAGCCTGATCGGCGTGGGCGAGGCCGCCGTCTACTTCCAGGTCTCGACCGGCCGGATGCCGGCGATGCGCAACGAGGCCCAGGCCCCCGAGAAGGCGCCGCTGTTCGACGAGGGGCAGACCGACGCGCTGGGCGCCTACATCCAGGCCAACGGCGGCGGCCCCGTCGTCCCGCGCGACGAGAACGGCGAGGTCGCCGGACACTCGCTGCGTGGCGACAACCTCGCCCGCGGCGGCGACCTGTTCCGTCTGAACTGCGCGTCGTGCCACAACTTCACCGGTAAGGGCGGCGCACTGTCGTCGGGCAAGTACGCGCCCGATCTGGGCAACGCCAACGAAGCGCAGATCTACACCGCGATGCTGACCGGCCCGCAGAACATGCCCAAGTTCTCCGACCGGCAGCTGTCGCCGGACGAGAAGCGCGACATCGTGGCCTACGTCCGCGATTCGGCAGAAAGTAGATCCCCCGGCGGGCTCGGCCTCGGCGGCTTCGGCCCGACGTCGGAGGGCATGGTGGCGTGGATCGTCGGCATGGTGGCCATCATCGCCGGCGCGCTGTGGATCGGAGCACGGGCATGAGCGACAACCGCGACGACGACCTGAGGGGTACCGACGCACCGGGACAGACCGGAGAGCCGGGACAGCCCACCGACGCTGAACTCGCGCGGATGTCGCGCGAGGAGCTGGTCGAACTCGGCGGCAGACTCGACGGGGTCGAGGTCATCTACAAGGAGCCGCGCTGGCCGATTCCCGGCACCAAGGCCGAGAAGCGCGCCGAGCGCGCGGTGGCCTACTGGCTGCTGCTGGCCGGGTTCTCCGGGCTGGCACTGCTTTTGATCTTCCTGTTCTGGCCCTGGGAGTGGCAGCCCACCGGCTCCGAAGGTGAGTTCGTCTACTCGCTGGCCACCCCGCTCTATGGCCTGACGTTCGGCTTGTCCGTCCTGGCCATCGGCATCGGCGCCGTGCTGTACCAGAAGAAGTTCATCCCCGAGGAGATCTCGGTTCAGGACCGCCACGACGGGAGCTCCCCCGAGCTGCACCGCAAGACCGTGACGGCCAACCTCACCGATGCGCTGGAGGGCTCAACCCTCAAGCGCCGCAAGTTGATCGGCCTGTCGCTGGGTATCGGCTTCGGAGCCTTCGGTGTCGGCACCCTGGTGGCCTTCATGGGCGGTTTGATCAAGAACCCGTGGAAGCCGGTCGTGCCCACGGCCGAGGGCATGAAGGCCGAGTTGTGGACGTCGGGATGGACGCCGCGCTTCGAGGGCGAGACCATCTACCTGGCTCGCGCCACCGGACGGCCCGGCAATTCGCCCTACGTCAAGATGCGGCCAGAGGACCTCGACGCCGGCGGCATGGAGACGGTGTACCCGTGGCGTGAATCCGATGGCGACGGCACCACCGTCGAGTCCGAGCACAAGCTGTTCGACATCTCGATGGGCGTGCGCAACCCCGTCATGTTGATCCGCATCAAGCCGGGCGACATGTCACGCGTGGTCAAGCGCCGCGGGCAGGAGAGCTTCAACTTCGGTGAGCTGTTCGCGTACACGAAGGTCTGCTCGCACCTGGGCTGCCCGTCGTCGCTGTACGAGCAGCAGACCTACCGCATCCTGTGCCCCTGCCACCAGTCGCAGTTCGACGCACTGGAATTCGCCAAGCCGATCTTCGGCCCGGCCGCCCGCGCCCTGGCGCAGCTGCCGATCACGGTCGACCAGGACGGCTACCTCGTCGCCAACGGCGACTTCATCGAACCCGTCGGACCGGCATTCTGGGAGCGCAAGTCATGAGCCCACGTCTAGACGCAGCCGCGATCGCGGCCCGGCAGGGAAACGCGATCGACTCGCGGTACCACCCCTCGGCGGCCGTGCGGCGGCAGCTCAACAAGGTCTTCCCGACGCACTGGTCGTTCCTGCTCGGTGAGATCGCGATGTACAGCTTCCTCGTGCTGCTCCTCACCGGCGTCTGGCTGACGTTGTTCTTCGACCCGTCGATGGCACACGTCACCTACGACGGCGTCTACCAGCCGCTGCGCGGCGTGGGGATGTCGCGGGCCTACGAGACGACCCTGGACATCAGCTTCGAGATTCGCGGCGGTCTGTTCGTCCGCCAGGTCCACCACTGGGCCGCTCTGCTGTTCGCGGCGTCGATCATGGTGCACCTCGCGCGCATCTTCTTCACCGGCGCGTTCCGGCGCCCGCGTGAGGCGAACTGGGTCATCGGCTCGCTGCTGCTGATCCTCGCGATGTTCGAGGGCTTCTTCGGCTACTCGCTGCCTGACGACCTGCTGTCGGGTACCGGTATCCGCGCCGCCCTGTCGGGCATCACGATGGGCATCCCGGTGGTCGGCACCTGGCTGCACTGGGCGCTGTTCGGCGGCGACTTCCCCGGCGACATCCTCATTCCCCGCCTGTATGCCCTGCACATCCTGCTGATTCCGGGCATCATCCTGGCGCTCATCGGTGTGCACCTCGCGCTGGTGTGGTTCCAGAAGCACACCCAGTTCCCCGGCCCGGGCCGCACCGAGACGAACGTGGTCGGCGTGCGCGTCATGCCGGTGTTCGCCGTGAAGTCCGGCGCGTTCTTCGCCGTCACCGTCGGCGTCCTGGGTCTGATGGGCGGTCTGCTGCAGATCAACCCGGTGTGGAACCTGGGGCCGTACAACCCGTCGCAGGTCTCGGCGGGTAGCCAGCCGGACTTCTACATGATGTGGACCGACGGTTTGATCCGTCTGTGGCCGGCGTGGGAGTTCTACATCGGCAACTACACGATCCCGCAGGGCGTGTGGGTGGCCGTCGGTATGGGTCTGATCTTCGCCCTGCTGATCGCCTACCCGTTCCTGGAGAAGAAGTTGACCGGTGACGACGCGCACCACAACCTCTTGCAGCGGCCGCGTGACGCTCCGACACGCACGGCCATCGGCGCCGCAGCGATCTCGTTCTACCTGCTGCTGACCTTCGCCTGCATGAACGACATCATCGCGCTGAAGTTCAACATCTCGCTGAACGCGACGACCTGGATCGGTCGCGTGGGCATGGTGTTGCTGCCGGCGATCGTCTACTACGTCACCTACCGGTGGGCGGTCGGTCTGCAGCGCAGCGACCGTGAGGTGCTGGAGCACGGTATCGAGACCGGCATCATCAAGCGGTTGCCGCACGGCGCCTACGTCGAGCTGCACCAGCCGCTCGGCCCGGTCGACGAGCACGGCCACGCGATTCCGCTGGAGTACCAGGGCGCAGCTCTGCCGAAGCGGATGAACAAGCTGGGTTCCAGCGGTGCACCGGGAACGGGTGGCTTCCTGTCGGCCGATCCGATCGCCGAGCACGAGGCGCTGACCGAAGCCGCCCATGCTGCCGAGCGCAAGGCCCTCACGGCCCTGCGCGAGGTGCAGGAGCGCAACAGCGCGGGCAACGGCAACGGTTCGACCAACGGGCATCACTGACACCCGAAGAACTAAGTACGACAAGCTGATCCGTCTCGGCCGACAGGCCGGGGCGGATCAGCTTTTTGCGCTCCCCTCCCCCGACGTCGTGCGCCCACGGCGGAAAACCAGCCCAGTCGCCGCCACCACCGCACACCCGCTGCACGGCGAGGACCCAACCGCCCCCACGATCCGTCAGCGCAGGGCCACACAGCACAGCCGGCCGTCGTCAACCAACCAACGCGCACTCACGGCGACCGACCCCAACCAACGTGCACTCAGGGCGGAAAACCAGGCCGGTCGCCGCCACCACCGCACGCCCGCTGCACGGCGGAGACCCAACCGCCCCCACGATCCGTCAGCACAAGGCCACACAGCACAGCCGGCCGTCGTCAACCAACCAACGTGCACTCACGGCGACCGACCCCAACCAACGTGCACTCACGGCGGAAAACCAGCCCAGTCGCCGCCACCACCGCACACCCGCTGCACGGCGAAGACCCAACCACCCCCACGATCCGTCAGCACAGGGCCACACAGCACAGCCGGCCGTCGTCAACCAACCAACGTGCGCTCACGGCGACCGACCCCAACCAACGTGCACTCACGGCGCAAAACCAGCCCAGTCGCCGCCACCACCGCACACCCGCTGCACGGCGAAGACCCAACCGCCCCCACGGTCCGTCAGCACAGGGCCACACAGCACAGCCGGCCGTCGTCAACCAACCAACGTGCGCTCACGGCGACCGACCCCAACCAACGTGCACTCACGGCGCAAAACCAGCCCGGTCACCGCCACCACCGCACACCCGCGAACGCGCACGCTCGGCGACAGAGCCGGCAGAACGGCAGGGAAAGAGGCTCAGGACTCCAGCGCGGTACCGAGCTCGCGCAGGAAGTACCACGGAATGGCGGCCATCGCGACGGTCACCACCGCAGCGAGGCCGTACAGCACCCAGGCCACCACGTCCGTGCCGACAGCCATCAGATATGTCGACACCCCGACCAGCAGCGTGGCGACTCCCATCGCACCGGCCAGCGAGGTGGTGCAGCGCAGCCAGATCTGGTCGACGAGCGGCGACACGCGAGATGCTGTCGGTTCAGCCGACGCCTGTGGCCGCGGCGGCGCCGCGGCCGTCGCCGGAGGCACGCGCAGCTTCTCGGTCGGCGCCTCCGCACCACGCACGGGAGCGCTGACGGGCTCCTCGACCGGAGGTGCCGGCGCGGCGGGACGCGACTCGGTCGCTCGCCGCGCGCGCAGCAGCAGCGGCACCGCGGCGGCGATGACGGCCGCCGACACGGCGATGACGACATAGAGCACCCACGGCGTCCCCGTGTCGCCGGATGAGTCGACGTGGCCACGCCCGAGGTCGACCAGCGCGACCGTCGCGGCAACGGCGGACCCCAAAGCGGCCAACCACACCACTGCAGCGCCGACCAGCAGCAACCGGTCGTTGCGCTCGAGGGCGAACGGATCGAAGGTGATCCGCGACCGATTCGCGGAATCCGTCAGAGATGTCATCACTGGGCTCGCTAGCAGCTGGTCTGGGCGGCGTTGTTGGTGTTCGACGACAACACTTCGCCGTCGCTGGTGGTGATCGAACAGTTCAGCCGGCTCACCAGGAACAGGCTGGAGGCCTGCACGGAGCCGACCTCGGACTGCGAGATCGGGGTCACCGTCAGCGACCACGGGATGTAGACGTTGCGCTGGGTGCGGCTGCGCCCGGACGCGTCGATGTAGGTGACGGTGATGATGTCGCCGGGGGCCTTGGTCCCGGTCACCGAGTAGGTGACCTGGCGCGGCCCGGCCCGTGTGGTGGTCGGCGGCGGAGGCGGCGCTTCGCTCGTCGTCGGCGGAGTGGTCGTGGTGATCTCGTCCTGCACCGGCGGCAGGGAGCTGGTCGTCGTCTGCGGAGTGGCCAGATTTTCGGTCTCGCTCCGGGTGACCAGCACAGAAACCGACACCACCAGAGCCACCGCGGCGATGATCGCGACCACCCCGACCACCCAGGGCCAGCGGGGCGGATCCTGCGGCTCACCCACATCGGCGGCCGGGTCGTAGCTGTCGTAGTCATAGAGTCCCGCGTCGCCGGCGACGTACGGTGCGCTGACGAACTGTTCGGACTCGGGAGCCGAGTAGGCCCGCGGGTACTCCTCGGCCGCTCCGGCGTCGAACGCGTCGCCGTGGGAGGACGGCTGGCCCGGCTCCTCGCCTGGGAAATCCGCGCCGCCTGAGTCCGGTCCGGGGGGATTGGGCCCGCTCATCTACGCTAGTCCTTCTCGCCTGGCTGTCCGGCACCGGCGGGGGCCGTCACCGGCCCACGGTGCCCCGGCAACACTACCCAACGGGAGCACCGAAACGAGACGCTCACCGCCCGTTGCGGGCGAACTCATGCCTGATTGTGACCTTGCCCGGAAGGGCCGGCCGGGCACGCCGGACTCAGTGCTTCTCGGGTCCGATGTGGTACTCGAAGACCAGGCCGGAAACGGTTGCGATCACAAAGCAGATACCGGCGATGATCAGCCACGGCAGCCAGAACGCCAGCCCGACCGCGGTGACCGAGGCGGACAGCGCGATGAAGATGGGCCACCAGCTGTGCGGGCTGAAGAAGCCGAGTTCACCGGCGCCGTCGGCGATTTCGGCGTCTTCGTAGTCCTCGGGGCGGGTGTCGAGACGGCGGGCCACGAAGCGGAAGAACGTGCCGGTGATCAGCGTCAGACCGGTGGTCAGAACCAACGCGGTGGTGCCGGCCCACTCGACGCCGCCCTGGGCGAAGACCGCGGTCAGCCCGCCGTACACGATGGCGGACAGCGCGAAGAACGCCGTGAGGAACTCGAACAACCTGGCTTCGATATGCATCTGCTGTCCTACCTGTTCGCCTGGGCAATCTCAGGGGCACCCTCGCCGCGCCGCGTGTCGAACGGGCGCGTGGTGACTGCCACCGGGGACTGGTTGATCGCTTCCAGCGCCTCGGCGTTGGAGCGGCCGGCGATGCGCTGGTCGAGATAGGCCTTGAAGTCGTTGGGCTCGACGACCCGGACCTCGAAGTTCATCATCGCGTGGTAGGTGCCGCACATCTCGGCGCAGCGCCCGACGAACGCGCCGGTCTCGGTGATCTCGCTGACCTGGAACTTGTTGTCCGAGTTGTTCTGCTCGGGGTTCGGGTTCACGTCGCGCTTGAACAGGAACTCCGGCACCCAGAACGCGTGGATGACGTCGGCCGAGGCGATCTGGAACTCGATCCGCTTGCCCTTGGGCAGGACCAGGACCGGGATCTCGTTCGACGAGCCGAGGGTCTCGACCTTGTCGAAGTTCAGGTAGCTGCGGTCCTGGGGGTCCAGTCCGGCGATGGCGCCGACGCGCTCCTTGCCGTGGCTGTCCACGCCGCTGGGCTTGGAGGCCACCGCTTCCTTGCGCTCGTTGTCGACGCCGTCATAGGTCAGCGTGCCGTCGGCGAAGTTCACCGACTGGTAGCCGAACTTCCAGTTCCACTGGAACGCGGTGACGTCCACCACGACCTCGGGGTTGGGGTCCTTGTGCAGCATCTTCTCCTGCACCACCACGGTGAAGTAGAAGAGCACCGAGATGATCAGGAACGGCGTCACGGTCAGCGCCAGTTCCAGGGGCATGTTGTAGCCGAACTGACGGGGCAGTTCGGTGTCGCCCTTCTTCTTGCGGTGGAACAGGCTGGTCCAGAACAGCAGGATGTAGACGATGGCCCCGACGACGAGCGCGGCGATCAACGAGCCGATCCACAGCTCCCGGTTCGCGTGCGCTTCGGGAGTGATGCCCTTGGGCCATCCCAAACCGAGAACGTCTGACCAACTGCATCCGCTGAGCAGGACCGCCGTCCCTCCCAGGAGCAGGGACAATGCCACCAACTTAAGGCCGCGAGCGGACACGTTGGCGCCTCCTACCAAGTTCGTTGGACCGCCGTGCGGTCGACGGTTGCACTGAATACTACGCAGCGTAGACCACCCGATTCCAGCGAACCCAAGCGACCGTCACTCGACCGCCGTGGCGGGCCGGAACGGCCGCACCGATTAGGCATACTGGCGCGGTGTGCGGACTGCTGGCGCTGGTGACCGACCCTGCAACTGAGGTGTCTTCGGACGTCGTCGAGACCGTCTCCGGGGCCACCGCGTTGATGCGTCACCGTGGCCCCGACGAACCCGGCACCTGGAACGACGACCGTGTGGTGCTGGGCTTCAACCGGCTGTCGATCATCGACATCGCGCACAGTCATCAGCCGCTGCGCTGGGGGCCGCCGGAGGCGCCGCAACGCTATGCGCTGGTGTTCAACGGCGAGATCTACAACTACCTGGAGTTGCGCGACACCCTGCGCGCGGAGTTCGGCGCCCGCTTCCACACCGACGGCGACGGGGAGACCATCCTGGCCGCCTACCACCACTGGGGCACCGACGCCCTGACCCGGCTGCGCGGCATGTTCGCGTTCGCGCTGTGGGACAGCGTCGAGCAGGAGCTGCTGTGCGCACGCGACCCGTTCGGCATCAAGCCGCTGTATCTCGCCACCAGCGCTGCGGGCACGGTCGTCGGCAGCGAGAAGAAATGCCTGCTGGAGGTCGCCGGACCGTTGGGCATCGACCTGACGCTGGACGACCGGGCGGTGCAGCACTACACGGTGCTGCAGTACGTCCCTGAACCCGAGACGCTGCACCGCGGGGTCCGCCGCCTGGAGTCGGGCAGCTATGCGCGGATCCGTCCGGGGCAAGCGCCGCAGATCACCCGCTACTTCCATCCCACGTTCGACGCGGTCCCGTTCCCGGCGTCGGGTTCTGCGCAGCAGGAGCGCTACGACGAGATCACCGCGGTCCTGGAGGACTCGGTGGCCAAGCACATGCGCGCCGATGTGACGGTCGGGGCGTTCCTGTCCGGAGGTATCGACTCGACCGCGATCGCGGCGCTGGCCATGCGGCACAATCCGCGGCTGATCACGTTCACCACCGGCTTCGAGCGCGAGGGTTTCTCCGAGGTCGACGTCGCGGTGGCCTCGGCCGAGGCGATCGGCGCCCGCCACGTCACCAAGGTGGTCAGCCAGGCCGAGTTCGTCGAAGCGCTCCCGGAGATCGTCTGGTACCTCGACGAGCCGGTCGCCGACCCCGCGCTGGTCCCGCTCTTCTTCATCGCCCGCGAAGCGCGCAAACACGTCAAGGTGGTGCTCTCCGGCGAGGGCGCCGACGAGCTGTTCGGCGGCTACACGATCTATCGGGAACCGTTGTCGCTCAAGCCGTTCGACTACCTTCCCCGCGGACTGCGCAAGTCGGTGGGCAGGGTGGCCGCACCACTGCCGGAGGGGATGCGCGGCAAGAGTCTGCTGCACCGCGGCTCGTTGACGCTCGAGGAGCGCTACTACGGCAACGCGCGCAGCTTCTCCGACGCGCAGCTGCGCGCGGTGTTGCCCCGGTTCCGGCCGGAATGGGTGCACACCGACGTCACCGCACCGGTGTATGCACGCTCGGAGGGTTGGGATCCGGTGGCGCGGATGCAGCACATCGACCTTTTCACGTGGCTGCGCGGCGACATCCTGGTCAAGGCCGACAAGATGACGATGGCCAACTCACTGGAGCTGCGGGTGCCGTTCCTGGATCCGGAGGTGTTCGCGGTCGCGTCGCGCCTGCCCCACGACCAGAAGATCACCCGGTCGACCACGAAGTACGCGCTGCGTCGGGCGCTGGAACCGATCGTGCCGGCCCATGTGCTGAACCGGCCCAAGCTGGGGTTCCCGGTGCCGATCCGGCATTGGCTGCGTGCCGGGGAACTCCTGGACTGGGCGTATGCCACGGTGGCGTCCTCCGGCGCGGGCGACTACGTCGACCTTGCGGCGGTCCGGTCAATGCTCGACGAGCACCGCAACGGCACCACCGATCACAGCCGCCGCCTGTGGACGGTGCTGATCTTCATGCTGTGGTACGCGATCTTCGTCGACGAGACGGTGACGCCGACGATCCAGGAGCCGCACTACCCGGTGCAGCTCTAAGCGAGCGCTTGGGCGATCTCCTGGCCGGCCTGCTCGCCGTAGGCGGCGGTGAGCCGTTGCATCGCGGAGTCCTTGTCCCACGACCATTCCTGCGGGCCGGGGGCCTCGAGGACCAGTGTGGCCACCAGGGACGCCAGCTGGGCGGCCCGCTCCAGGGACAGGCCGGCGTCGCGGCCGGTCAGGAAGCCGGCGCGGAACGCGTCGCCGATGCCGGTGGGGTCCTCTTTGTGGGTCTCGGGAACCACGTCGACATGGATGAAGGTGCCGTCGCGGCCGACGAGGTCGACGCCCTTCTCCCCCAGCGTCGTGACCCGCAGCTGGATCTGGCTCATCACCTCGGCCTCCGACCAACCGGACTTCTGCAGGAGCAGGTCCCACTCGTAGTCGTTGGTGAACAGGTAGGTGGCGCCGTCGATGAGCCGCCGGATCTCCTCACCTGAGAGGCGGGCCAGCTGCTGGCTGGGGTCGGCGGCGAACGCCAGGCCCAGCGCGCGGCACTCCTCGGTGTGTCCGAACATCGCGTCGGGATCGTTGGCGCCGATGATCACCAGATCCGGTGCGCCGCCGCGCTCCACGATGTCGGCGAGCTTGATGTTGCGGGCCTCGGACATCGCGCCGGGATAGAAGGACGCGATCTGGGCCATGTCCACGTCGGTGGTGCACACGAAACGGGCGGTGTAGGCACTGTCGGAGACCAGCACGTGATCACAGTTGACGCCGTGGGAGGTCAGCCAGTCGCGGTACTCGTCGAAGTCCTTGCCGACGGCCCCGACCAGCGTGGGGTTGCCGCCGAGGATGCCCATCGCGTAGGCCATGTTGCCGGCGACACCGCCGCGGTGCAGAACCAGGTCATCGACGAGGAAGCTCAGGGACACCTTCTGCAGGTGGTCGGCGAGCAGCTGCTCGGAGAACTTCCCCGGGAAGCGCATCAGATGGTCAGTTGCAATCGATCCGGTCACCGCTATGGTCACGCAGTCGCACCCTTCATGTCGTGAGTCCCGCCCCGTTGTGTCTGTTGTCACCGGCTCGACGAACCGCGTGGACGAATCCCGTTCACCATAGTGTCGTCTCGGGCCGGCGGCTCGTCTCACCCCGTCACCTCGGTCGCGGACCCGAAGCCTCCGACCGGAGTTGCGCTAACCTGCGTATGAATCGCAGCGCAGTATTTGCACGCTGCCGTGCCGTATCCAGCGAACCCTCGGGAGAACATGTATGACTGGTCCGTACCCGCCCCCATACGGCGCTGGACCAGCAGGCCCGCAGAACTATCCGCAACCGCAGTACGGCGCACAGCCGTATCCGGGGAGTTTCTCGGGCGGCTACTCAGGCGGTTTCGATGGGGGTTATCCGGGGGCGCTGCCGCCCCCGGTCCCGTATCCGCCGCGGCGACGCAAGTGGGTGATCGGCGGGGTGGTGGCGCTGGCCGTCGTCGCTTTGGCGGGCGGGGCGATCGCGGTGGCGGTGTCCGGTGACGACGCAGACGAGGCGGCGGGTGGGCCGTTGACGGAGGCGGCCGCGCAGGCCGCGATCCAGGACTACGTGGACGCTCTGAACAACGGTGACGCCGAGGCGGTGGCCCGCCACACGTTGTGCGGGCTGTTCGATGCGGTGAAGGAGAAGCGATCGGATCTGGCGCTGGCCAGCTTGTCCAGCGATGCGTTCCGCAAGCAGTACAGCAGCGCGCAGGTGACGTCGATCGACAAGATGGTGCGGTCGTCGCCGACGCAGGCTCAGGTGTTGTTCACCATCCGGGTCACGCCGAAGACGTCGTCGTCGCGCAATCAGCCGAAGGAAGCCGACGAGCAGGCCGTCGCGCAGGTGTTGTCGATGGACGACCAGGTGCTGGTGTGTTCGTACCTGCCGCGCACGGCCGGCCAGTACTGATACCGACCGGCCGCCGCGGGCGGATCAGTTGAAGGAGTCGCCGCAGGCGCAGGAGCCGGTGGCGTTGGGGTTGTCGATGGTGAACCCCTGCTTCTCGATGGTGTCGACGAAGTCGATGGAGGCGCCCTGCACGTAGGGGGCGCTCATCCGGTCGACGGTCAGGTTGACGCCACCGAATTCGACGGTCAGGTCGCCATCGAGCTCCCGGTCGTCGAAGAAGAGGTTGTAGCGCAGTCCGGCGCAGCCGCCGGGCTGGACGGCGATCCGCAGCGCGAGGTCGTCGCGGCCCTCCTGGTCGAGCAGCGCCTTCGCCTTGGCAGCAGCGGCGTCCGTCAGGATCACGCCGTGTTGTGCCTGCACTGCCGACTCGTCCTGAACAGTCATCGAATCTCCTGTGTGATGTACGTGGGCGGAGCCCCTCCTACCCGTGGCTCCACATCGTCAACCGTACCCGCTCGCGACCGTATTCCCCATCTATCTCCAGCCTGTCGCGACCTCGGCGGCCAGCGCGCGCAGCTGGTCGGAGGCCTCGTCGATGGCCCGCTGGACCGATCCCGCGCGTTCGGCCAGCGAGTATGCGGCGGTGATCCCGGCAGCGTCGGCGGCGGCCGGTTCGAGGGTGACCTGACCGGCGAGCACGATGACCGGCAACCCGCGTGTGCGGGCGGCCGCAGCCAGCGCGCTGACGACCTTGCCGTGCAGCGACTGGTCGTCGCACCGGCCTTCTCCGGTGAGGACCAGGTCGGCGGCGGCGATGTCCTGGTCCAGGCCGGTGTGCGCAGCGATCACGGCGGCCCCGGACTCGCGCCGGGCGCCGAGGGCGAGCAGCGCGGCGCCGATGCCGCCGGCCGCACCGGCGCCGGCTTCCCCGCTGACGGCCCTGCCGGCGACGGCGTCCAATTCGGCGGCCCAGTGGGCCAACCGGCCCTCCAGGACGTCGACCGTGTCGGGGTCGGCCCCTTTCTGCGGGCCGAACACGGCTGCGGCACCCATCGGTCCGAGGAGAGGGTGTTCAACATCACTGGCGGCGATCAACTCCACCCCGGCCAGCCGGTCGCGTGCGGCGGTCAGTCCGCCCAGCGCGTCGACCATGCCGCGGCCACCGTCGGTGCAGCAGCTGCCGCCCAGACCGACCACGATGCGAGTGGCGCCGGCGGTGAGCGCGTCGGCGATCAGTTGCCCGACGCCGATGCTGTGCGCGTCGAGCGCGGTGCGCACCGTGGGGGGTCCGTCCAGCAGCGCGAGACCGCAGGCCTGCGCGCATTCCAGGTAGGCGGTGACCGGCGCCTGGTCGCCGTCGAGCACCCACCGGGCCGTGACGTCGGAGTCCAGCGGGCCCCGCACGGTCGACGTCCGCACCTCGCCGAGCCGCGTGGCCAGGACGTCGACGAAGCCCGGTCCGCCGTCGGACTGCGGCGCCAGGGTGAGGCGGTCATCGGGACGCGACGACGCCCAGCCCGCGGCGATCGCGCGGGCCGCCGCCACCGCGGTGAGGCTGTCGCCGAAGGAGTCCGGCGCGATCAGCACAGAGCGGCTCATCCGGGCAGACTATGACCTGATCACAGCCGTCGCACGCCGACGTGACGGCCACCGGCCGGGGTTCGGAGCACCCGTTGCGGACAGTAACCTGGCAGGCGTGAAACTCCTGGGCCGCAAGAACGACGACGCCGGCGACCCCGGGGACGACTCGTCCTCCGGTGCCGACGAGGGCGCGCAGGCCGCGCCGCAGAACCCGCGCTCCGGTCGGACGACCACCGCCCCCAAGGGCCGACCGACGCCGAAGCGCAACGAGGCTGCGCGCACCCGCAGGCCGGTGGCTCCGGCACCGATGACCACGGCCGAGGCCCGTAAGCGGCGCAAGGAGATGCGCGGCCCGAAGCTGTCGCGTGAGGAGAAGAAGGCGGTGCGCGCGGAGCGTCGCCTCGAGATGAACGAGCGCCGCGACCGGATGATGTCCGGCGACGAGGCCTACCTGCTGCCGCGGGACAAGGGTCCGGTGCGCCGCTACGTGCGCGACGTGGTCGACAGTCGCCGCAATCTGCTGGGTCTGTTCATGCCGTCGGCACTGTTCCTGATCTTCGTCATGCTGGCGGTGCCGTCGGTGGAGGTCCAGCAGCTGCTGTCGCCGGCGATGCTGGTGCTGGTGGTCATCATGGTGATCGACGGCTTCATCCTGGGCCGCAAGGTCAACCGCATGGTGGACGAGAAGTTCCCCAACAACACCGAAACAGGTTGGAAACTCGGGTTCTACGCCGCCAGCCGCGCCTCTCAGCTGCGCCGGATGCGCGCGCCGCGGCCGGCGGTCGAGCGCGGCACGCGCGTCGTGTGACGGCGTCGGTGTCCTATTTCCCCGAGGTCGCCGCACCTGACCCGCAGGCCGCGGCGGCCGCGCGGGAGCGCCAGGGTCGACTGACCAAGCCGGCCCACGCACTCGGTCGGCTCGAGGAGCTGTCGGCCTGGGTCGCATCCTGCCAAGGGGTCTGTCCGCCACGACAATTCGAGCGCGCCCGGGTGGTGGTGTTCGCCGGCGACCATGGCGTGGCTTCGTCCGGCGTGTCGGCCTATCCGCCCGAGGTGACGGCGGCGATGGTGGCCAACATCGACAGCGGCGGGGCCGCGGTGAACGCTCTGGCGGCGGTCGCCGACGCCACGGTCCGCGTCGCCGACATCGCCGTGGACACCGACCAGGCGCTGTCCCCGGCGATCGGGTCGCACCGGATCCGGCGTTCGAGCGGCAACATCGCGGTCGAAGACGCGTTGACCCCCGACGAGGTCGTCGAGGCCATCGAGGCGGGCCGGCGTATCGCCGACGAGGAGGTCGACTCGGGTGCCGACCTACTGATCGCCGGCGACATGGGGATCGGCAACACCACACCGGCGACCACGCTGGTCGCCGCGGTCACCGACACCGAACCCGTGGCCGTGGTGGGCCGCGGCACCGGCATCGACGACGCCGGCTGGGCCCGCAAGACCGCGGCGATCCGCGACGCGCTGTACCGCACTCGCGGACTGTCCGCCGATCCCGTTGCGCTGCTGCGGATCTGCGGCGGCGCCGATCTGGCAGCGATCGCGGGGTTCTGCGCGCAGGCCGCGCTGCGCAAGACGCCGCTGTTGCTCGATGGAGTTGTGGTGACAGCGGCCGCGCTGGCCGCCGACGGTTTGGCGCCCGGTGCGCGGGCATGGTGGCAGGCCGGGCACCGCTCGACCGAGCCGGCGCACTCGGTGGCACTGCGGCACCTCGGCCTCGAACCGCTGGTCGAGCTCGACATGCGTCTCGGCGAGGGCTCCGGTGCTCTGGTGGCGTTGCCGGTGCTGCGCGCCGCGGTGGCCACGCTGGCATCGATGGCGACCTTCGAGGAAGCCGGGATCAGCGGAGGCTGATCGTGATCCGTTCGGTCACAGGCGCGTTGGCGTTCGCGACGGTGACGCGCCGGGCGCCGCGGTCGAGGTGACCACGACGGTCGCCGCGCTGTGCCCGGCGGTCAGCTGAGCTTGGCCATCCAGCCGTGCGTATCGGCGAAGGTGCCGCGCTGGATTCCGGTGAGGGTGTCGCGCAGGGCCATGGTGATCTCGCCGGGTTCGCCGTCGGCGATGGTGAATTCGCCGTCGCTGTGCTTGACGTGCGACACCGGGGTGATGACGGCGGCGGTGCCGCACGCGAACACCTCGGTGATCTCCCCCGCGGCGGCCTTCTTCTGCCACTCGTCGACGTCGATCTTGCGCTCTTCGACCGCGAATCCGGCATCGGTGGCCAACTGCAGCAACGAATCCCGCGTGATACCGGGCAGCAGCGACCCGGAGAGTTCGGGGGTGACCAGCCGCGCGCTGCCTCCGCTGCCGAACACGAAGAACAGGTTCATGCCGCCCATTTCCTCGACGTAGCGCCGTTCCAGCGCGTCGAGCCACACCACCTGGTCGCAGCCCTGCTCGGCGGCCTGGGCCTGCGCCTGCAGCGAGGCCGCGTAGTTGCCGCCGAATTTCGCCGCACCGGTGCCGCCGGGCGAGGCGCGCACATACTCGTGGGACAGCCACACGCTGACGGGCTTGATGCCGCGCGGGAAGTAGGCGCCGGCCGGCGACCCGATGACCAGATAGCGGTACTGGTTGGCCGGGCGCACACCGAGTCCGGGTTCGGTGGCGAAGATGAACGGCCGCAGATACAGCGATTCCTCGCCACCGGCGGGTGGCACCCACGCCTCGTCGACGGCGATCAGCTGCCGCAACGATTCGATGAACAGCTCTTCGGGCAGTTCGGGAATGGCGATGCGGCGCGCTGAGGCACGCAGCCGTGCGGCGTTGGCCTCCGGGCGGAACGACACCACCGATCCGTCCGCCCAGCGGTAGGCCTTCAGGCCTTCGAAGACTTCCTGCGCGTAGTGCAGCACGATCGCCGAGGGGTCGAGCTGGATGGGCCCGTACGGGAGCACCCGCGCGTCGTGCCAACCCTTTCCGGCGGTGTAGTCGATCGACACCATGTGGTCGGTGTAGTACTTGCCGAAGCCGGGGTCGGCCAGGATCTGCGCGCGCACCTCGTCACTCGCCGGGTTCGCGGTGCGATCGACGGTGAATTCGAGGGCGTCAGTCATGCGGCGATTGTATATCTCGGCGGCCAGCGAATTTCCGGCCCCGACCGCACAGCTCAGCGGGTCTTGGTGTCCACGAACGGCGGCTTGACCACTTCGCACTCGACGCGGCGGCCGCGCACGTCGACGGCGAGCGTGGCACCGTCGGCGATGTCGGCGTCGGTGTCGATCAGAGCCAGCGCGATGCCGACTTTCAGTGTGGGCGAGAAGGTTCCGGATGTCGTGACGCCGACGCGGCTTTCCCCGTCGAGGACGTCGAGTCCGGCGCGCAGGACGCCGCGGCCCACCGCGCGCAGCCCACGCAACGTGCGTCGCGGTCCGGCTTCTTTCTCGGCGAGCAGGGCGTCGCGGCCCCAGAACGCGTCTTTCTTCCAGCCCACCGCCCACCCGCAGCGGGCCTGCACCGGCGAGATGTCCAACGACAACTCGTGGCCGTGCAGGGGATAGCCCATCTCGGTGCGCAGCGTGTCCCGCGCACCGAGGCCGGCCAGTTCGCCGTCGGCGGCCTTGACGCGGTCGACGAGGGCGTCGAACACGACGGCGGCGTCGTCCCAGGAGGGCAGCAGTTCGTAGCCGTGCTCGCCGGTGTAACCCGTCCGGCACACGCGCACGTCGACGCCGTCGAAGGTCGCGTCGGCGTAGCCCATGTAGTCCATGTCGGTGGGCAGCCCCAACGCACCGACGACGTCGGCCGAGCGAGGGCCTTGCACGGCCAGCACCGCGCGCGAGCGGTGTTCGTCGGTGACGGTGATCTCCGCGGGCGCGTGCTCCTGCAGCGCGGCGACCACGGCCGCGGTGTTCGCGGCGTTGGGGACCAGGAAGATCTCGTCGTCGGCGACGTAGTACGCGATCAGGTCGTCGATCACGCCGCCCTGTTCGGTGCAGCAGAGCGTGTACTGCGCTTTGCCGGGGCCGATACGGCGCAGGTCGTTGGTGAACGCCGAGTTGACGAAGTCGACGGCGCCGGGACCTTTCACCAGCGCCTTGCCCAGGTGGCTGACGTCGAACAGGCCGACGGAGGTGCGGGTGGCGGTGTGTTCGGCGACGGTGCCGGCGTAGGACACCGGCATCAGCCAGCCGCCGAACTCGGCGAAGCTGGCGCCGTGCTCCCGATGTCGATCCTCCAGCGGTCCGGCCAACAGGTTGTCGCTCACGGCGAACCACACTAGTAGGCCAGTGGATAGGGTGGTTGTCCGTGAGCACTGAAGTCGGTTACCAGTCCCCGTCCGTCACCGTTGCCGCCGCGTTGCCTGAGCAGCCGGTGGCGTCCTCGGTCCTGATCGTGCCGGTCGTCAGTGCAGGTGACGACGACTCCCGCGCCACTGTCCTCGACGCCGGGTTCCTCGCCGGCGACCGCATCACCGAGATCGAGAACGCGCTCGCGGCGCTGGGCGCCAAGGGCGGCGCCGAGCAGGTGACTCGAGTGGTCGTGCCGGGCCTGCCGGTCGACAGCGTGCTGGCCGTCGGGCTGGGCAAGCAGCGCGACGATGTGCCCGCCGAGACGATCCGCCGCGCCGCCGGTGTCGCCGCGCGGGCGCTGTCCGGGGTCGAGTCGGTTTTCACTTCGTTGTCGGCGCTGGACCTGTCGGCCGCGATCGAGGGTCTGGTGCTGGGTTCCTACCGGTTCACCGCGTTCCGCTCCGACAAGACCGCCCCGAAGGAAGCCGGGGTCGCCAAGATCGTCGCCCTGACCCAGAGCGAGGACGCCGAAGCCGAGGCCGCGCGCGCCGCGGCGATCGCCGGCGCGGTGGCCACGGCCCGCGACTTCGTCAACACCCCGCCCAGCCACCTGTATCCCGACGAGTTCGCCCGCCGCGCAAAGGCTTTGGGTGAAGCCGCCGGGATGGAGGTCGAGGTTCTCGACGACGCCACGCTGGCCGAGCAGGGCTTCGGCGGGATCATCGGCGTCGGTAAGGGCTCTTCGCGGCCGCCGCGACTGGTGCGGCTCGTGCACCGCGGCGGCTCGGGGCCGGACGCCAAGACCGTCGCACTGGTCGGCAAAGGCATCACGTTCGACACCGGCGGCATCTCGATCAAGCCGGCCGCCAACATGCACCACATGACCTCCGACATGGGTGGTGCGGCGGCGGTCGTGGCCACGGTGGTGCTGGCCGCCCGCCAACAGTTGCCGGTCAACGTCATCGCCACGGTGCCGATGGCCGAGAACATGCCGTCGTCGACCGCGCAGCGGCCCGGCGACGTGCTGACGCAGTACGGCGGGATCACCGTGGAGGTGCTCAACACCGACGCCGAAGGCCGGCTGATCCTGGCGGACGCGATCGTGCGGGCGTGCGAGGACAATCCGGATTACCTGATCGAGACCTCGACGTTGACCGGCGCACAGACTGTCGCGTTGGGCGCGCGCACGCCCGGGGTGATGGGCAGCGAGGAGTTCCGCGACCGCGTCGCGACCATCTCGCAGTCCGTCGGCGAGAACGCGTGGGCCATGCCGCTGCCCGAAGAATTGAAGGACGACCTCAAGTCGACGGTGGCCGACCTGGCCAACGTCAGCGGCTCCCGGTTCGCGGGCATGTTGGTCGCCGGGACGTACCTGCGCGAGTTCGTCGCAGAGAACGTGCAGTGGGCGCACATCGACATCGCCGGCCCGGCGTACAACTCGAGCGGGCCGTGGGGCTACAACCCCAAGGGTGGCACCGGGGTGCCGACGCGGACGTTGTTCGCGGTCCTGGAGGACATCTCGGTCAACGGCTAACGGTCCAGTTCTTCGCGGGCGGCGCGTTTGCGTTCGATGCGCCGGCGCGCGTCGTAGTCGCGCATCCGCTGCGGGTAACCGACCTTCTGCACGTCGTAGACGGGGATCTTGAGCTGCTTGGACAGCCGGCGGGCTCCGGCGTCTCCCCCGGCACGTCGCCGAGTCCACTCCCCGTCGGCGGCGACCAGCACGACGGTCACGTCGGTGACGGTGGTTTTCGGCTCGACGAACGCCTCGACGCCGGTGTGCTCGGCGACCCAGCGCTGCAGATAGCGCAGGTCGGCGGCAGGGTCGGACCCTTTGGCGGCCTGAGAGCGGCGCCGGCCGCGGAGCTTGTCGAACAGTCCCACCGTGGGCGCTCCCTTCTGTCGGCTCGGCCGACCCAGCCCCGACTGTCGGCTCGCCGACGGCGACCCGCCGATTTCGATAGTGCCAGAGCGACGCGAACCCATGTCCATGGCGAAACGTGTAGCCAGACGTGACAGGATGGGTACGCGAGACTTCGACTACTGCGACTGACCGTGCAAGGGAGCCACAACACATGGCCATCTCCGTTCAGATGCCCGCACTCGGGGAGAGCGTCACCGAGGGGACCGTCACCCGCTGGCTCAAGCAAGAGGGTGACACCGTCGAGGAGGATGAGCCATTACTGGAGGTGTCGACCGACAAGGTCGACACCGAGATTCCGTCTCCCGCCTCGGGTGTGCTGAAAAAGATCGTCGCGCAGGAAGACGACACCGTGGAGGTCGGCGGCGAGCTGGCAGTCATCGGCGACGCCGGTGACGATGACGGCGACGACAGCGGTTCGGACTCCGGCGATGCTGACGAAGACTCCGACGAAGAGGACAGCGCCGAGGAGCCTGCCGCCGACGAACCGGAAGACGAGCCCGCCGAAGAGTCCGAGCCCGAACCCGAACCGGCGAAGTCGTCGAAATCATCGGGAGGCGGATCGGGGTCCTCGACGCCGGTTCTGATGCCGGAGTTGGGTGAGTCCGTCACCGAGGGCACGGTGACGCGTTGGCTCAAGAGCGTGGGCGACACCGTCGAGGTCGACGAGCCCTTGGTCGAGGTGTCCACCGACAAGGTCGACACCGAGATCCCGTCGCCGGTCGCCGGAACGCTGCTGTCGATCACCGCCGAGGAGGACGACACGGTCGAGGTGGGCGGCGAGCTGGCCAAGATCGGGGAACCCGATGACGAGTCCGGCGACAGTGAACCGGAACCCGAGCCGGAGCCCGAGCCGGAACCAGAGCCCGAGCCCGAGCCCGAGCAGCAGACCACTCCGTCGGCCAAGCCGTCCGAGGAAGCCAAACCGGAGCCGAAGTCGGAATCCAAGCCCGAGCCCAAGGCCGAGCCGAAGTCGGAGCCCAAACCGGCAGCGGAATCGTCGGGCGACTCCGGTCCGTACGTCACCCCGCTGGTGCGCAAACTGGCCGCCGAGCACGACGTCGATCTGTCCTCGGTCAAGGGCACCGGTGTCGGCGGACGCATCCGCAAACAGGACGTGCTCGCCGCGGCGGACGCCAAGAAGGACGCCGGCAAGGCTCCGGCGGACAAGCCGGCAGCCGAGGCCCCGGCGAAGGCGGCCACCACCGCGCCGGCACCCCAGGGCGCACTGGCCCACTTGCGGGGCACCACCCAGAAGGCCAACCGCATCCGCCAGATCACGGCCAAGAAGACGCGTGAATCTCTGCAGGCCACAGCGCAGTTGACGCAGACCCACGAGGTCGACATGACCAAGATCGTGGCGCTGCGCGCCCAGGCCAAGACGCAGTTCGCCGAACGGGAGGGCGTCAATCTGACGTACCTGCCGTTCATCGCGCGCGCCGTCATCGATGCGTTGAAGATCCACCCGAACGTCAACGCGAGCTACAACGAGGACAGCAAGGAGATCACCTACTACGACGCCGAGCATCTCGGCATCGCAGTCGACACCGAGCAGGGCCTCTTGTCACCGGTGATCCACAACGCCGGCGACCTGTCGCTGGGCGGGCTTGCGCGCGCCATCTCCGACATCGCGGCGCGGGCCCGTTCGGGCAACCTCAAGCCCGACGAGCTCGCCGGTGGCACGTTCACGATCACCAACATCGGCAGCCAGGGCGCGCTGTTCGACACGCCGATCCTGGTGCCGCCGCAGGCGGCGATGCTGGGCACCGGCGCGATCGTGAAGCGTCCGCGGGTGATCGTCGACGAGTTCGGCAACGAGTCGATCGGTATCCGCTCGGTGTGTTATCTGCCGCTGACCTATGACCATCGGTTGATCGACGGCGCGGATGCCGGGCGGTTCCTCACCACGATCAAACGACGGCTCGAGGAAGGCGCCTTCGAGGCCGACCTGGGACTGTAGGCGCCAGTGTCGATGCCATCGGATTCGGTAATCGCGGTCGCGGGATCGTCGGGTCTGATCGGCACGGCGCTGGTCTATGCGCTGCGCGCCACCGATCGCCGGGTGCTGCGCCTGGTCCGTCGGGCGCCGACGAACGCTGACGAGGTGTTCTGGAATCCCGACACCGGCGAGTTCGACGCAGAAGCACTGCGCGGGGTCGACGCGGTGGTCAACCTGTGCGGTGTCAACGTCGGCCAGAAGCGGTGGTCGGGGGCGTTCAAGCAGAGCCTGCGGGACAGCCGCATCGGCCCCACCGAGGTGCTCTCCCGCGCCGTCGTCGACGCCGGTGTGCCCGTTCTGGTGAACGCCAGCGCGGTCGGTTTCTACGGGGACACGGGCAGCACCCCGGTCGACGAGACCGCCGGTCCCGGCGACGGTTTCCTGGCGCGGTTGACCGTCGACTGGGAGGCCGCGACCGCCACCGCATCGGCGCAGGGCCTGCGGGTGGTCCTGGCGCGGACCGGGTTGGTGATGGCGCCGTCGGGCGGCATGCTGGGCCGGATCAAACCGCTGTTCTCGCTGGGGCTGGGCGCCCGTCTGGGCAACGGCCGCCAATACATGTCGTGGATCAGCCTCGCGGACCAGGCGCGTGCGCTGATGTTCGCGATCGACCACGACGACCTGTCCGGGCCGGTCAACTTCACCGGACCGGCACCGGTCACCAACGCCGAGTTCACCACCGCGCTCGGGCGCGCCGTGAACCGTCCGACCGCTCTGGTGGTACCGGGATTCGCGCTGCGAACACTGTTGGGCGAGTTCGCCGACGAAGGGGTGCTCAGCGGGCAACGTGCCATCCCGGTAGCCCTCGAGAGGGCCGGATTCTCGTTCCGCCACAACACCATCGGTGAAGCGTTGGCGTTCGCCACCGCCCCGACCCGGGACTGAGGGTAGCGTCGGGCTCATGGCCTCCTCGGTTCGCTCTGCCTCCGCGGCGGTGCAGGTGCGCCGCCTGGGCACCATCGACTACCTCGCGGCGTGGGACGTTCAGCGCGACGTGGCCGCAGCCCGCGCCGCGGGCGGGCCGGACACCTTGTTGCTGCTCGAGCATCCGCCGGTCTACACCGCCGGAAGGCGCACGCTGCCCGAGGAACGTCCGGTGGACGGCACTCCCGTGGTGGAGACCGACCGGGGCGGCAAGATCACCTGGCACGGTCCGGGACAGCTGGTCGGCTATCCGATCATCGGGCTCGCCGAGCCGCTCGACGTGGTCGACTTCGTGCGGCGCCTGGAGGAGGCGCTGATCACCGTGTGCACCGAACTCGGGGTGCCGACGGGGCGGGTCGAGGGACGCTCGGGTGTCTGGGTGGCGAACACTTCGGCGCGGCCGCGCAAGATCGCCGCGATCGGCATTCGGGTGGCGCGGGCGATCACCCTGCACGGCTTCGCCCTCAATTGCGATTGCGACCTGGCGGCATTCGGTTCGATCGTGCCGTGCGGCATCTCCGACGCGGGGGTGACGTCCCTGAGCGCGGAACTGGGCCGTCGCGTCACCGTCGCCGAAGTCACCGACCGGGTCGGCGAGGCGGTGCTCGACGCTCTGGACGGCCGCATCACCATCGGTGCCGTCACGTCGGCGCGCGTAGACTCGGCCCAGTGACTATCGCTCCTGACGGCCGCAAGCTGCTGCGTCTGGAAGTGCGCAACGCCCAGACGCCCATCGAGCGCAAGCCACCGTGGATCAAGACCCGCGCCAAGATGGGCCCGGAATACAAAGAGCTCAAAGGCCTGGTGCGCCGCGAGGGTCTGCACACCGTGTGCGAGGAAGCCGGCTGCCCGAACATCTTCGAGTGCTGGGAGGACCGCGAGGCCACCTTCCTCATCGGCGGCGAGCAGTGCACACGCCGCTGCGACTTCTGCCAGATCGACACCGGCAAGCCCGCCGAACTGGACCGCGACGAGCCCCGGCGCGTGGCCGAGAGCGTGCAGGCGATGGGTCTGCGGTACTCGACTGTCACCGGGGTGGCCCGCGACGACCTGCCCGACGGCGGCGCCTGGCTGTACGCCGAGACGGTCCGCCAGATCAAGGCGCTGAACCCGAACACCGGTGTGGAGCTGCTGATCCCGGACTTCAACGCCGATCCCGCGCAGCTCGGCGAAGTCTTCGCGTCGCGTCCGGAAGTGTTGGCGCACAACGTCGAGACGGTGCCGCGCATCTTCAAACGGATCCGGCCGGCGTTCCGGTACGAGCGCAGCCTGTCGGTGCTGACGATGGCGCGCGACGACGGGCTCGTCACCAAGAGCAACCTGATCCTCGGTATGGGCGAGACGCCCGAGGAAGTCCGCTCGGCGCTGCGCGATCTGTACGACGCCGGCTGCGACATCGTGACCATCACCCAGTACCTGCGTCCGTCACCGCGCCACCACCCCGTCGAACGGTGGGTGCATCCCGACGAATTCGTCGAGCATCAGGACTACGCGACCTCTCTCGGTTTCGCCGGAGTGCTCGCCGGCCCGCTGGTTCGTTCCTCGTATCGCGCCGGAAAGCTGTACGCGCAGACGGTCGCGTCGCGGCCGACCGGAGCGGCTCGGCCGGCGACATCCACGCAAGTATCCTGAAGCAATGGCGAAGAGGCGTAACCCGGCTGAGGCCAAGGCGGCCAAGGCCGAGGCGAAGGCCGCCCGCAAGGCGGCGTCCAAACAGCGGCGTAGTCAGCTGTGGCAGGCGTTCCAGATCCAACGGAAAGAGGACAAGCGCCTCCTGCCGTACATGATCATCGCGTTCGTCGCGATCGTCGGCGCCTCGGTGGCCGCAGGCCTCTACGCCGGCGGTTTCACGATGTTCATGCTGATCCCGCTGGGCATCGTGCTGGGCGCGCTGGTGGCGTTCATCATCTTCGGCCGGCGCGCGCAGAAGTCGGTGTACCGCAAGGCCGAAGGGCAGACCGGTGCCGCGGCGTGGGCGTTGGACAACCTGCGCGGCAAGTGGCGCGTCACCCCCGGGGTCGCCGCGACCGGACATTTCGATGCCGTGCACCGGGTCATCGGGCGGCCGGGCGTGATCTTCGTCGCCGAGGGCTCCGCCACCCGGCTCAAGCCACTGCTCGCGCAGGAGAAGAAGCGCACCGCGCGGCTGGTCGGCGACGCCCCGATCTACAGCATCATCATCGGTAACGGCGACGGCGAGGTTCCGCTGTCCAAGCTGGAGCGGCATCTGAACAAGCTGCCGGCCAACATCACCGTCAAGCAGATGGACGCCCTGGAGTCGCGTCTGGCGGCGCTCGGCACGAAGGTCGGGCCTGCCGCCATGCCGAAGGGGCCGCTGCCGGCCAACGCGAAGATGCGTGGCGTGCAGCGCACCGTGCGGCGTCGCTGATCGTCGGTGTGCACCAGACCTAACGTCGGACGACGGCGGTCTTGGTCGCGAGGTCGTGCAGGCCGCGCAGGTCAGAGTCTGTGAACAGCGCCGGGATGACCAGGGTGATCAACAGCATTCGGGCAATGGCGCGTCCGAGTCCGACGAAGTCGCGGTTGTCGACGGAGACAACTTTCAAACCCAGTGCGATCTGCCCTGGTGTGAAGCCGAACAGTCGCACGGACACGATGCCGAGGATGATCCAGACGACCAACTGAGTGGTCTGCAGTGTCGCTGAGGCGGACAGGCCGAGCGTCGTGACAAGCGCCGCCAAGCCGAGCGATACCACCCAGTCCACCAGCAGCGCGGCGATGCGGCGACCGAACCGCGCGATGGAACCGGACCCCTCGGCAGGCAACCCGAGCCGCTCGCCGGGATACTGTCCGGGTCCCGAAGCGTCCGGACCCGACAGCCAAGATCGGAAACCGGAACCGGATGTGCTGGGCATGCAGTCAGGATAGGTGCAGCGCGGGAGCACACCGCCGGGTGTGAGGCCGTACGCGTAACGTCTACGCAACATGGGCTTGACTGCCGTGCAACATCATGTCCATACCGTCACCGGCGGGCTACCAAGTCAAAGGAGAGCAATCAGTGGCAGAACAGACCGCCGACGACATCATCAAGCTGATCCGGGACGAGAGCGTCGAGTACGTCGACATTCGCTTCTGCGATCTGCCTGGCGTCGTCCAGCACTTCTCGATCCCCGCGTCGGCGTTCGATGAGAGCGTGTTCGAGGACGGCCTCGCATTCGACGGTTCGTCGGTGCGCGGATTCCAGTCCATCCATGAGTCGGACATGATGCTGCTGCCCGATCCGGCGACCGCGCGTATCGACCCGTTCCGGCACGCCAAGACGCTGAACATGAACTTCTTCGTCCACGATCCGTTCACCCGGGAGGCGTACTCGCGTGACCCGCGCAACGTCGCCCGCAAGGCGGAGAACTACCTGGCCAGCACCGGGATCGCCGACACCGCGTACTTCGGCGCCGAGGCCGAGTTCTACATCTTCGACTCGGTGACCTTCGACTCGCGGATCAACGGCACCTTCTACGAGGTGGACTCCGAGTCGGGCTGGTGGAACACCGGCGAGCCGCTCGAGGCCGACGGCAGCCCCAACCGCGGCTACAAGGTCCGCCCCAAGGGCGGCTACTTCCCGGTCGCGCCGTATGACCATTACGTCGACCTGCGCGACGAGATGGCCACCAACTTGACCAATGCCGGCTTCATTCTCGAGCGTGGTCACCACGAGGTGGGTACCGCCGGCCAGGCCGAGATCAACTACAAGTTCAACACCATGCTGCACGCCGCGGACGACGTGCTGCTGTTCAAGTACATCATCAAGAACACCGCCTGGAAGGCCGGCAAGACCGTCACCTTCATGCCCAAGCCGCTGTTCGGTGACAACGGTTCGGGCATGCACGCCCACCAGTCGCTGTGGAAAGACGGCAAGCCGCTGTTCCACGACGAGTCGGGCTACGCCGGACTGTCCGATCTGGCCCGCCACTACATCGGCGGCATCCTGCACCACGCGCCGTCGCTGCTGGCGTTCACCAATCCGACGGTGAACTCCTACAAGCGTCTGGTGCCGGGCTACGAGGCGCCGATCAACCTGGTGTACAGCCAGCGCAACCGCTCGGCGTGCGTGCGTATCCCGATCACGGGCAACAACCCGAAGGCCAAGCGCCTCGAGTTCCGCTGCCCCGACAGCTCGGGCAACCCGTACCTGGCGTTCGCGGCCATGCTGATGGCCGGCATCGACGGCATCAAGAAGAAGATCGAGCCGCTGGCCCCGGTCGACAAGGACCTCTACGAGTTGCCGCCCGAGGAAGCCGCCAACATCCCGCAGGCGCCGACCTCGTTGGCCGCGGTGATCGACAAGCTCGAAGAGGATCACGAATACCTCACCGAGGGTGGCGTTTTCACCGAGGATCTGATCGAGACCTGGATCTCCTACAAGCGGGAGAACGAGATCATGCCGATCCAGATCCGTCCTCACCCCTACGAGTTCTCGCTGTACTACGACGTCTAAGTCGGCTCGCCGACGCGACGTCTAAGTCGGCGTAACCCTTTCTGCGCGAGCAGACGCTGAGGCCCCCAGAATCCCCGGATTTTGGGGGCTTTCGCGTCTGCTCGGCACATATTGGGCGGTCCAGGCGAGTAGCGTCGCCCTATGGTTCAGGGATTCGATGCGCGCCTCGCCGCATACTCGTCACCGATGCTGAGCATTTTCCGCATCATGTTCGGTCTGCTGTTCACTCTGCACGGCACCATGAAACTGTTCGGCTGGCCGCTCGGCGAAGCCGTTCCCGTCGGCTCTTGGCCGGCGTGGTGGGCGGGCCTGATCGAGGTGGTCACCGGACTGCTGATCACCGTCGGGTTCTTCACCCGTATCGCTGCCTTCATCGCCGCCGGTCAGATGGCGGTAGCGTACTTCTGGAAGCACTGGGCGATCTTCGGCGGCGAGCCCGCCAGCTTCTGGCCGAGCGAGAACCGCGGAGAGGTCGTCATCCTCTTCTGCTTCGGCTTCCTGCTCCTGGCCACACTCGGCGCCGGCGCATGGTCGATCGACGGGCGACGGCAGGTGGCCGGCGGTTCGCAGGTGCGGCGCAACCGCGTCGTCACCGGGACCGCCGCTCCCCCGGTCACCGCGACACCTGTGCAGCAGCCCGTGCGTCGCGGCGGATTGTTGAGCCGGTTCCGCAGGCCGCGGTACTAGCCACACCGGCGCGCCTGCGCCGGATTGCTGTGATCGTGACCCCGGAAAGCACCTCCCGATCATTTGCCAGAAAGCGGTGGGCATTCCTTTCTGCGAGTTAGCCCAGATCGCCGCCTACAGGAATCCGAACACCCCAAGCATCTCGCCTGTCCACTGCGCAACAGCGATCCCAGCCGACGACGGCCGAACGTGGCAGACGACTTTGCCGACACGGTCCGTCTTTTCTGTTGAACCGCCCTCTGAATAGTTGCTGCCCTGCTTAAATCAGCCTCGTATTGACGGCATGGCAATTATGGGGGGACCGTGGCCTACACCAAACACATCGGACGAGTCGGCGCCTTGGCTTTCGCACTCGGAGTCGGCTTCGGCCTGGGCGCCGCGCCGGGCGTCGCCGTCGCCGACGACAGTGCCTCCACGGGGGCTACCTCGGCGCGGGCCGACGACACCACACCGACTCGGGACCGCGATCGCAGGCCCAGTCGCGCCGGCAGCGCCTCCGAACGCACCCAGCGCACCGCGGACGTCTCCGACGAACCCGTCGACGAGCCCGCGGGGTCGAACAACCGCCACCGCACACTCCTCGACGAAGACTCGAACGACACCGCACCGGCCGACGCCACCGAAGCCGAACCCGATGACATCGACCCCCCGGTGGAACCGGTGGACGCCTCAACCGATACCGATCCGACCGAGATCAGCGCCCCCGAGCCCGTGACCGCTCCCGCCGTCGAGGTCGTCATCGACACGGCCGCCACCTCGGAACCGGCTGCGACGGAACCGGTGGACGACGCCGCCGAGTCGGTTGCCGTGACGGTGTCCCCGACAATCTCGACGCTGCTGTCGCCCACGGGTCCCGACGCCCCGATGGACTCGCCGGCCCTGTGGGTGCTGATGGCGGCCGCTCGTCGACAGGTCGGCCGTCTCGACGATGCCCGGCTGTCCGATTCCGGTGCTCAGGTACAGCGCACCAGCCTGCTCACCGCGCAGCAGGCGCTCGACATCCGTCGCATCGGCGATGTGGCTGTGGGTCTGGCCCCCACCGATGTGGTGGCGACCAACACCCGCGCTTATGTCGCCAACAGCGGCAGCAACTCCATCACGGTCATCGACACCGTCGGCGGCAGTGTGCTGCAGACGATTTCGTTGTCCTCAGCACCGACCCGACTGGCTGTCAACGAGGCCGGAACGCGGCTGTACGTGAGCAGCGCGCAGGCCGGCACGGTGTCGGTCGTCGACACCACCACCTCCGAGGTGATCAGAACCGTCCCGGTCGGCGACGTCCCCACCGGCATCGTGGTCAGTGGCAACCGGGTGTACGTGGTCAACAGTGCTGACGGCACCGTCTCGAAGATCAGCACCCTGACCAATCGGCTCGTCGGCACGGTTCGCGGTGTCGCCGAGGGTGTTTCGTCGATCGTGGTGAGCGCGAACGGCAGCCGGATCTTCACCACCAGCCACCAGTCGGGTGACTTGTCGTACTTCTCGCCGCTGTCGCTTTCAGCGACGACGATCACCGGCGTGACGACCGGGTCGGTGGGACTGACGCTCAACGCCGACGGTTCACGGTTGTATGTCGCCGACCCCAGCGGCAGCGTGCAGGTGATCGACACCGCAGCACGCGAGGTGGTCGACACCATCGCCGTGACGTCCGGTAGGCCGTTCTCGGTGGCGCTCAGCGCGGACGGCGCCCAGCTGTATGTCGCCCACAGCGACGGCGGCACGCTGTCGGTGTACGACCTGGAGACCAAAGCCGAACTCGGCACCATCGTCGCCAATCCCCATGCCGTCACGGCCGCGCCCGCGCTGGCGAGAACTCCGGACGGTCTGCAGCTCTACCTGGCCGACCCGACGAGCAATCGCGTGCAGATCCTTTCGCTCGTGGGCCCGAATGCCGATCCGGTGGCGCAGACGCCCGTGATCGACGAGCCCACAGCGACCGGCGTGGTCAACGGTTCGGTGGTCGTCACCGACGCCGACGGAAACCCGTTGTCCTACACGGTGAGCAGGCCGGGTAAGGGCAACGTGAAGGTGACCCAGTCCGGGGGTACCTTCACGTTCGTCTACACCCCCACCGCGACTGCGCGACATGCCGCGGCCGCCGTCGGGGCAGCTGCCGAAGCCAAGCAGGACACCTTCACCCTGACGGTGAGCGACGGGCAGCGCGGCGTGGTGACCATCCCGATCAACGTGACCATCAAGCCTGCCAACGCAATTCCCTCGGCCACGTTCCGGGCCCGCTCGTCGCTGTTCAGCGCCAACGTCACCGGCACCATCACTGTGCGGGACGCCGACCGCGACGCGATCACGTTCACCGCGTCCGAAACCGCCAAGGGCGGCACGGTCGAACTCGACGCCGACGGCACGTTCACCTACACCCCGTCCGCGGCCGCCCGTCACGCCGCCGCCGCAGCCGACGCCACCGCAGCCGACAAGCAGGACACGTTCACGGTCACGGTCGACGACGGTCACGGCGGCGTCACCGCCCTCACTGTGACGGTGAAGGTCAAGCCCGGCAACACCAAACCGCGCGCCAGCGTCCGCGTCGCCCCATCGCTGTTCAGCGCTGCGGTGTACGGCAGAGTCACCGCCCGGGATTCCGACGGGGATCCCGTGACCTACGCCGTGACGACCCCGCCCGAGGGCGGGGAGGTGACGCTCGGTGCGCGCGGCACGTTCACCTACACACCGACCGCGGCTGCGCGACATGCCGCGGCCGCCACCGATGCGACCGACGCCGACACGCAGGACACCTTCGACATCACCGTCGACGACGGCCATGGTGGCCGCACCACGGTGACGGTGACGGTGCGGATCAAGCCGCTCAACGTCGCTCCGTCGCGGCCGACGGTCGGCGACGTGACGACGGGAATCAACAGCGGTGTCGTCATCGGGAAGATCTCCGCCGGGGACACCGACGGGGACACGCTGACCTTCACGGCACGGCCCACCACCCGCAAGGGCACGGTCGCCATCGCCGCGGACGGCACCTTCACGTACACACCCACCGAAGCCGCGCGTGAAGCGGCCAGCGGGCGTTTCGCACCGTCGTGGGTCAAACGGGACAGCTTCATCGTGCGTGTCGACGACGGGCACGGCGGCGTGCGCCTGGTGACCGTGCGGGTTCCCATCGCGCCCGTGCACGTCAACCAGTCGCCGACGGACGGGGCATTCACGGCCGGCGAGCCAGATCCGGTGAGCGGCAGGGTGATCGGCACAGTGACCGCCACCGACGCCGAGAACGACGCGCTGACCTTCTCAGCTCCGATCGTGACCGCCAAAGGCGCCGCGCTGGTGGCGTCCAACGGCTCGTTCGTCTACACGCCCAACGACATCGCGCGACATCGCGTGACCGCCGACGACGCCACCGACGCCGACAAGATCGACACCTTCACGGTGACCGTCAACGACGGCTACGGCGGGACCCTCACCGTGCCGGTCACGGTGAAGATCGCGCCGTCGCTGAACCAACCGCCGACCGACGGCAGCTTCAGCTTCCTGGCCGATCCGGTCTCCGGTGTGGTCACGGGTATCGCCGTCGCGACCGACGCCGACGGCGACGCACTGCGCTATTCCGGCACCACGGCGACCGCCAAGGGTTATGTGATCGTGCAGTCGGGCGGCAGCTACACCTACACGCCGTCTGATGCGGCACGACTGGCCGCCGGTGCGCCGGATGCCAGGCGCAGCGACAAGGAGGACATGTTCACGATCACCGCGAACGACGGTCACGGCGGCGTGCTCGGCATCCCGATCCGGGTGCCGGTGGTCGGACTGCCCAGCGCACTGTGAGGATCCCGGCTGGGCGCGTGCGGGGGCTCAGCCCGCGTCGCGCGCCCAGGCCGGTTTGATGAAGACGCCTTCGGCCTCCACCGTGGGGCCCTCGGCGTCGAGCAGATAGCCGCGCGCGAACGTCTTCACGCCCTCGGAGCGTTCGATGAACGCCTCGGCCCGCAGCGGACCGAGTGGCGTGCCCCGCAGATACCGCAGACTGATCGTGCCGGTGAACTTCGGCTGCAACAGGCCTTCACTGGCCACCTCGCCCAGAATGTGGTCGAGCAGCAGTGCGCAGATTCCGCCGTGCACCCATCCCGGCGGCCCCTCATAGGCCGGACCCAGCGTGAACTCGCTCCAGCAGGCGCCGTCGGGCTCGTATTCGATGATCATCGGCGGGGCGATCGCATTGCGAAGGCCCACAGCAGGATTCGCCCACGCCACCGGCCGCCCGGTGTCGGCATGCCGCAGTGTCGAGCCGCCGTCGCGCCGGCGCGCCTCCAGCAGCGCGGTGGCGGACTGCAGATGCGCCAGCGCCTGCTGGACGGTGTCGTCGTCGACGTCGGTGTGGATGCCCACGTCGATCAGCTTGCGCAGCGCATCGGTCAGCGGTTCATACGATGTGCGTTGGCGCGAGTATTCCTCGTCGCTGATCGCCTCGAACGCGAAATTCACCTATCCTCCGTGCCTCATGGTCGGCTCAGCCTCCGTGTCCCATGGTCGGCTCAGCCTCCGAAAACCTTGCGGACCACGGCCTTCGCCCGACGTGTCACCCGTAGATAGTTGTCCAGGAACTCTCCGCCGTCGCCGTCGCGCCAGCCCGCCGCCACGGCGACCGCGTTGAGCAACCGTCCCGGCCCGGGCAATTGGTCGGTCGGCTTGCCGCGCACCAACACCAGCGCGTTGCGCGCCTTCGTGGCGGTCAGCCACGCGTCGCGCAGAAGCTCGACGTCACCTTCGGCGATCAACTCCGCAGCGCCGATCGCGTTGAGCGATTCCAACGTCGACGTGTTGTGCAGCGCCGGGATGCGGTGCGCGAAACGCAGCTGCAGCAGCTGCACGGTCCATTCGATGTCGGCCAGCCCGCCGCGGCCCAGCTTGGTGTGGGTGTTGGGATCGGCACCGCGCGGCAGGCGCTCGGCGTCGACGCGGGCCTTGATCCGGCGGATCTCGCGCACCGCTTCGGCGGACACCCCGCCGGCCGGGTACCGCGTCTTGTCCACCATGAGCAGGAAGCGCTCCCCCAGCGCGAGATCGCCGGCCACCCGGTGCGCCCGCAGCAGCGCTTGGATCTCCCAGGGTTGCGCCCACTGCGAGTAGTACGCCTGATACGACGCCAGAGTTCTCACCAGCGGGCCGTTTCGGCCCTCGGGACGAAGGTCGGCGTCGACCTCCAGGGGCGGGTCCGCGCTGGGAGTGCCCAGCCGGGCGCGGACCTGTTCGGCCACGGTGGTGGCCCACTTGACGGCCACCGACTCCTCGACACCCTCGGCCGGATCACACACGAACAGCACATCGGCGTCCGATCCGTAGCCGAGTTCGCCGCCACCCAGACGTCCCATCCCGATCACCGCCAGCCGTGCCGGGGCGCCCTGGTCGGGGGTGTTGGCCCGCGTCACGGCGTCCAGGGCGGCTTGCAGCACCGCGACCCACACGGACGTGAGTTGCCGGCACACGTCGGTGACCTCGAGCATGCCCAGCAGGTCGGCCGAGGCGATGCGCGCCAGTTCGCGCCGGCGCAGCGAGCGCGCCGCGGCGATCGCGCGCAGCGGATCCGAATGGCGCGCGGCCGAGGCCACCAGCGAACGGGCCGCCGCCTCGCTGTCGACGTCGCAGAGCTTTGGCCCGTTGGGGCCGTCGGCGTAGAGCTGGATCACCTCGGGTGCCCGCATCAGCAGATCCGGGATGTAGGCCGAGGTGCCCAGCACGTGCATCAGCCGTTTGGCGACGGCGCCTTCATCTCTCAATGTGCCGAGAAACCAACGCTGCTCGGACATCTCGTCGCTGAGTCGCCGGTAGTTCAGCAGGCCGGCGTCCGGGTCGGGTGTGTCCGAGAGCCAGTCCAGCAGCGTCGGGAGCAGGACCTGCTGTACGCGGCCGCGACGGCTGCTGCCACCGGTCAGTGCACGCAGATGGGTCAGCGCGCTCTGCGGGCCTTCGTAACCCAGTGCGGCCAGCTGACGTTCGGCGGCCTGCGCGTTCATCCCGCCGGCGAGGCCCAGCTGGGCGGGCCCGACGGACTCCAGCAGCGGTTGGTAGAACAGCTTGGCGTGCAGGCGCGACACGCGGTGGCTCTGCCGTTTGAGCTCTTCGCGGAGCACCCCCAGCGCATCGTGGCGGCCGTCAGGCCGCATGTGTGCCGCACGGGCCAGCCAACGCATGGCCTCCACGTCGTCGGCTTCGGGCAGCAGGTGGGTGCGCTTGAGACGCTGCAGCTGCAGTCGATGTTCGAGCAGCCGCAGGAACTCATACGACGCGGTCATGTTCGCCGCGTCGTCGCGGCCGATGTAGCCGCCTTCTCCGAGCGCAGCCAGGGCATCGACCGTCGAGGCCACATGGAGGGACTCGTCGTTTCGGCCGTGCACCAATTGCAGCAGCTGCACGGCGAATTCGACGTCGCGCAGTCCACCCGTACCGAGTTTGAGTTCCCGGGAACGTTTCTCGGCGGGCAGCAACTCCTCGACCCGGCGCCGCATGGCCTGCACTTCGGGTACGAAATCCTCACGCTCGCAAGCGGTCCAGACCATCGGCCGAAGGGCCTCGATGTACCGGTCGCCGAGTTCGGCGTCGCCGGCCGCGGGCCGTGCCTTCATCAACGCCTGGAACTCCCACGTTTTGGCCCACCGCTCGTAGTACGCCACGTGGGAGTCGAGGGTGCGGACCAGTTGGCCTTGCTTGCCTTCGGGCCGCAGCGCCGCGTCGACTTCGAAGAACGCATCAGCGGACAACCGCATCATCTCGCCGGCGATGCGGGTGGCGGTGGCCAGGCTGCTGTGCGCGTCGTCGTCGGCGACGAAGATGACGTCGACGTCGCTGACGTAGTTCAGTTCCCGCGCACCGCATTTGCCCATCGCGATGACGGCCAGGGCCGGCGGCTGCTTGTCGCCGCACACCGACTTCGTCGCCACTTCCAGCGCGACGGTCAGCGCCGCGTCGGCCAGATCGGACAGGTGCGCACCGACGACGGTGAACGGGAGCACAGGCTCGTTCTCGACCGTGGAGGCCACGTCCAGCGCGGCCAGCACCAGCATCCGGTCGCGGTACAGCGTCCGCAGCACCGGCACGACCGACGGTCCGGTACCCGCGCCGTCGACCGCCTGGCGGAACATCGCGATCAGTTCGTCGCGGTCGGGCAGATCGACGTCGCCGGCCAACAGGTGCCAGGAGTCCGGATGCGCGACCAGGTGGTCGCCGAGTGCGAGGGACGAGCCCAGCACCGCGAACAGGCGACCGCGCAGGCTGCGGTCCCGCAGCAGCTCGGTGTCGAGTTCGGCCCAGTCCCCCTCCAGCGCTTCGCGCAGGCGCAGAATCGCCAGCAGCGCCGAATCAGCGTCCGGCGCGCGCGACAACGACCACAGCAATTCGACGTGGGCGTCGGTGTTCCATCCCAGCTCGTCGAGGTTGGTCTGGGCGTTGGGCTGGACCAACCCCAACCGACCGACGCCGGGGAGCTTCGGGCGTTGCGTCGCGGGTTTGGCCATCTTTTCGAATCTACGGCAGCAGCAACACGGCCTAGAGCGACAGGTAGTTCTTCAGCTCGAACGGCGTGACGTGGCTGCGGTAGTTCTCCCACTCGGCCCGCTTGTTGCGCAGGAAGAAGTCGAACACGTGCTCGCCGAGCGCCTCGGCCACCAGCTCCGAGTTCTCCATCTCGGCCAGCGCGACGCCGAGGCTGCCGGGAAGTTCCTTGTAGCCCATGGCGCGGCGTTCCTCGGGCGTCAACGTCCACACGTTGTCCTCGGCCTCCGGGGCCAGGACGTAGTTCTTCTCGATGCCGCGCAGGCCGGCCGCCAGCAGCACCGCGAACGTCAGGTAGGGGTTGCATGCCGAATCGGGGCTGCGCACCTCGACGCGTCGCGAGGACACCTTGTGCGGCGTGTACATGGGCACCCGCACCAGGGCGGAGCGATTGGCCGCACCCCAGGACGCCGCCGTCGGCGCTTCGCCGCCGTGCACCAGGCGCTTGTAGGAGTTCACCCACTGGTTGGTGACGGCGCTGATCTCGTTGGCGTGTTCGAGAATGCCTGCGATGAAAGACTTTCCGATCGCCGACAGCTGCAGCGGGTCGTCCGGGCTGTGGAACGCGTTGTTCTCGCCCTCGAACAGGCTCATGTGGGTGTGCATGGCCGAGCCGGGATGTTCGGCGAACGGTTTGGGCATGAACGAGGCGCGCACCCCGTCGCCGAGCGCGACTTCCTTGACCACGTAGCGGAAGGTCATGACGTTGTCGGCCATCGACAGCGCGTCGGCGTACCGCAGGTCGATCTCCTGCTGACCGGGCGCGCCCTCGTGGTGGCTGAACTCGACGGAGATGCCCATCTGTTCGAGCGCGTCGATGGCGTGGCGGCGGAAGTTCGGTGCGGCGTCGTGCACCGCCTGGTCGAAATAACCCCCGTTGTCGGCCGGCTCGGGCGGTGTGCCGTCGTTGGGGCCGGGCTTGAGAAGGAAGAACTCGATCTCCGGGTGGACGTAGCAGGAGAAGCCCAGATCGCTGGCCTTGGCCAGTTGGCGACGCAACACGTGCCGGGAGTCGGCCCAGGAGGGCGATCCGTCGGGCATCGTGATGTCGCAGAACATGCGCGCCGAGTGGTGTTTACCGGACCCGTCGGCCCACGGCAGCACCTGGAAGGTGGACGGATCGGGTCGGGCGACCATGTCGGCTTCGGACACGCGGGCGAAGCCCTCGATGGCCGAGCCGTCGAAGCCGATGCCTTCCTCGAAGGCACCTTCGAGCTCCGCCGGCGCGATCGCCACGGACTTGAGGTAGCCCAGCACGTCGGTGAACCACAACCGGACGAAGCGAATATCGCGCTCCTCCAGTGTGCGCAGCACGAATTCCTTCTGCCGATCCATGCACCGAAGCGTAGGTTCCGGGTGTTAATTCTGTGTTAAGCCGCTGCTAGCAGCGCAATCCGGCCGGCGGGCGCACCGAGTCGATCAGGAACTCCACCACCGCGGTGTCGACGCAGGCGTCGCCGTTGAAGACGACCGTGTGCTGCACACCGTCGAAGCTGATCAGGTTCGCACCCATCTGCCGGGCCAGATCGACCCCGGATTCGTACGGCGTGGCGGGGTCGCCGGTGGTCGAGACCACCACGACCTTGCCGGGGCCGGGCGACGTCGCCGCACCCACGATGGGTGTGGGCGGCACCGGCCAGAGTGCGCACACGTCGCGCGGCGCCTGGCCGGTGAACTCGCCGTAGGACAGGAACGGTGCCGCGGCCCGGTTGCGGCGGTCGAAGTCGGCCCACACCGCAGGGTCTTTCGGGAACTCCGCGTCCACACAGCGGATCGCGGTGAACGCGTCCTGCCGGTTCTTGTAATGCCCGGTACGGTCGCGCTGCTGGTAATCATCGGCCAACAACAACAGGTCGATCGGGTCGGTGCCCCGCTGCAGTCCGAGCAGGCCGCTGGTCAGGTAGGTCCAGTACCGCGGTGAGTACAGCGCGCTGGCCGTGCCGGTGAGCGCGTCCTGGTAGCTCAGGCCGCGGGGGTCGGCCGTGGTGGCGGGCTGCTCGACCAGCGGGTCGACCAGGGCGTGGTAACGCTCGACGAACCGGGCGGGGTCGGTACCGAGCGGACAACCCGGCGATTCCGCGCAGTCGGCGGCATAGCGCTCGAACGCCCGCTGAAAGCCTGCCTGCTGCCGCAGGCTCTTGGCCAGCGGATCCATGGCCGGGTCCACGGCACCGTCGAGCACCATGGCCCGGATACGATCCGGGAAACGCGCGGCGTAGGCGGCTCCCAGTTGTGTGCCGTAGGAGAACCCGAGGTAGTTGATCTGCTGGTCCCCGAGCGCTTCGCGCACCACGTCCATATCCCGTGCGGCAGCGGCGGTTCCGACGTTGGCCAGGAACTCCGGGCCCATCCGGTTCAGGCAGGACGCCGCGAAGTCTTCGAGGATGCCCTCGATGTGCGCCACCCCGGCCGGGCTGTAGTCGGCCATCGGCTGGGCGCGGTACGCGTCGAACTCGGCGTCGGTGCGGCAGCGGAGTTGCGGCGTCGAATGACCGACACCGCGCGGGTCGATGCCCACCAGGTCGAAGCGGTCCAGCAGCTCGGCGCCGGCCAGCGCGGCCCCCATGCTTGCCACGGTGTCGACGCCCGACGCGCCGGGTCCGCCGGGGTTCACGATCAGGGCGCCGATCCGATCGCCGCGGGCGGGCACCTTGATGACCGCCAATTGAGCTTGTGCGCCTTCGGGTTTGGCGTAGTCGACGGGAACGTCGACGGTCCCGCACTGCGCGGTCGGAATGCGGGAGGGGTCTTTGACGACGCCGACGCACGATCCCCATTCCACCGTCTGGGGCGCCGCTGAAGCTGTCGGGGAGAACATCGCCGCGAACACGGCAACCGCCGCCAAGATCCGTCCCGCCCGAAGCATGGCTGTCATCGTTGCATGCCGCGACGGTGTGGGTCTTGCTCAGGATGCAACGGTGACCCGGCCGTTACCGAGGTCTCAGGTGCCGCTCAGCATCGAGTGCCCGGTGGCGGCAGAGTCAGGTCGACGAGGTAGCGCGTGGCGATGTCGTCGACGCACTTGTCGCCCTGCAGCGACACCGTGTGCTGGGTGCCTTCGTAGGTCAGCATGGTGCCGCCGAGCTGACGGCTCAGGTCCACGCCGGCCTCGTACGGTGTGGCGGGATCGTTGGTCGTGGAGATCACCAGAACCGGTGGCAGCCCGTTGACTTTGATCTCGCGTTGTTCGGTGGTCCGCGGAACCGGCCACATCGCACACGTGCCCATCGGGGCGTAGCCGGTGAACTCGCCGTAGGCCATGAACGGTGCGGCTTCGCGGGTGCGCCGGTCCAACTCGACGAGCTTCTCACGGTCGGTGATCGCGGGCTTGTCCACGCAGTTGATCGCGACCCGGGCGTCGGTCTTGTTGGCGTAGCGGCCTTCCCGGTCACGACCCATGTACAGGTCCGACAGCGCGAGCATGGTGTCGCCGCGGCCGTTCTTGATCTCGGTCAGCGCCCCGGTCAGGTGCCGCCACAGCGTCGGTGAGTACAGCGGCAGGATGGTCCCGACGACCGCGTCGTTGTAGCTCAGACCCCGCGGGTCGGCGGTCTCGGCCGGCTCGTCGACCAACGGCCATACCAGGGAGTGGTATTCGTCGACCGCCTTGGCCGGGTCCGTGCCCAGCGGGCAGTCGGCGTCTTTGGCGCAGTCGGCGGCGTAGTCGTCGAAGGCCTGCTGGAACGCGGCCGCCTGACGGACATCGGCTTCCATCGGGTCCGCGTTCGGGTCGATGGCGCCGTCGAGGATCATCGCCCGCACGTTCTGGGGGTAGGCCTCGGCGTAGCCGGCACCGATGCGGGTGCCGTAGGAGTAGCCGACGTAGGTGAGCTTCTCGTCACCCAGGGCGACGCGCATCGCGTCGAGATCTTTGACCACGCTGGCGGTTCCGACGTTGGCCAGGAACTCCTTGCCCATCTTGTCGACACAGCGGTCGACGAACTCGCGGGTCTGCTCCTCCATGTGCGCGACGCCCTCGGGGGTGTATTCGACGACGTTGTCGGCGCGCAGCCGGTCGTTGTCCTCGTCACTGTTGCACCACACCGCGGGGGTGGATCTCGCTACGCCGCGCGGGTCGAACCCGACGAGGTCGAAGCGCTCGCGAAGTTCCCGGGGCAGCGTCGCGATCATGCCGACCGCGGCGTCGACGCCGGATTCGCCGGGCCCGCCCGGGTTGATGAGCATCGATCCGATCTTGTCTCCGGTGGCTTTGAACCGGATCATCGCGAGTTGGGCGACGTCACCTGTCGGCGAATCAGGGTTGTCCCAGTTGACGGGCACCGAGAGCATGCCGCATTCGGCTCCCGGCGGGATGGTGCCCTGATCGGAGGGTCCAGCGGCATCCTCACAGGACTCCCACTGGATGGGCGACCCGGGCGGCGGCACCGAGATGACTGCCGTGCCCTCCACCATGTTGCTGCAGCCGGCGACGAGGGTCGCCGCGGCGGCGAGGGCCAGGCCGCTGCGGGCGGCCCCGGTCTTGAAGCTCATGGCACCACATGCTGCCATGGCGCGGCATCGATGCTGGCGAGGCGTGTATGGGCCGCGGCGGGCCTAGCGTGTCGCGGCGACCAGTTCGGCCATCGCCGGGGCGAAGTTGTCGGCCAGGTTCCACAGGTCGGGCAGCAGTTCCGGGCAGGAGACGATGCCGACGTCGAGGTTGCCGTTCAGGGACATCACCGTCATGTTCAGGCCGCTGCCGTGGAAGATCGGGCCCAACGGGTACATCGCTTTCACTTCACAGCCCAGCATGTACAGCGGCATCTGGGGGCCGGGGACGTTGGACACGACGAGGTTGTGCACCGGGCGGGCACCGCCGAGCCTGCTGCTGGCGTACACCCGCATCGCCGCGCCGAACACGGCTGGGGCGGCGAATTGCGTCCAGTCCTGCAGCAGGGTAGCCTCGATGGCCGAACTATGTTGTTTGGCAACCGAATTGGCTTCAGCGATGGCGCACAGGCGTTCGGCCGGGTCTTCGATACCGGTCTCGAGGCGGGCGAACATCCCCGAGACCTGGTTGCGGCCGGGGCGGTCGGAGCGGTCGTGCACGGACACCGGCACCATGGCGACCAGAGAGTTGTCGGGCAGTTCACCGCGCTCGAGCAGGTACCTGCGCAGCACCCCGGACACCAGCGCCATCACGACGTCGTTGACTTTGACCCCGAAGTGGTTCTTGACGGTCTTGACATCGTCGAGGTCCAGTTGGGCGAACGCGACGTTGCGGTGCCCGGTCACGTTGGCGTTGAAGGCCGTCTTGGGGGCGCTGAACGGCGGTGCCATGGTCAACCCGTTTCGGGCACGTTTGACCGTGTCGACGACGGTGGACACGGTGGCGGGCACCACGTTGGCCAGCCGCAGCGGTCGGGTGGCGAACCGCACCGCACCGCTGAGCGCGATCTCCAGACCGCTCGCATCCCCCGGGCCATCGACCGGATCGGGTGGTGGCGCGTCGGCCTCGGTCGCGCACAGCTGGGAAAGCAGGTTGGCTCCGGTGACTCCGTCGACGCTGGCGTGGTGGACCTTCGTCATCACCGCGATCCGCTGACCCTGCCCGCCCTCCCGGTCGGCGAGGTTCTCGATGACCCACATGTCCCACAGCGGACGCGTGCGGTCCAGCGGCAGCGACGCGAGGTGGCCGCAGATGTCGGCGAGCTCGACGCGTCCGCCGGGCGACGGTAGCCCGATGCGGTGCAGGTGCCGGTCGACGTCGAAGTCCTTGTCCTCCACCCACACCGGGTGGTCGAGATTGAAGCGGTTGTCCACCAGCTTCTCCCGGAACTCCGGCATCGCCTTGACGCGCTGGACCAGGTTGTCGCGCAGCCGGTCGAACGTGTAGCCGCCCGGCATCGTGGTGGTGTCCAGTTCCAGAACCGAGCACACGTGCAGCGGCTGGGCCGCGGTTTCCAGATAGAGGAAACTGGCGTCGAGCCCGCTGAGCCGTTGCATGTCGCGATCGTAGGCGCGGGCGCCGCGGGTGTGAGCAAATCCACTCAACACGCCTTTTACCTGCTCGCAACACGGTGGCAGACTAGGGACCTGTCAGCGAACCCGGGGACCCGCAGTGGCCTCGAGGATTTCGAACGACCGACCCGATGAGGGGACAACGATGTCTGAGCACACCGTCTACGGAGCCGCTTCGACGCCTAAGCCGCGTGTCAAAGTGCGCACCCACCACCTGCACAAATGGAAGTCAGAAGGCCACAAGTGGGCCATGCTGACCGCCTACGACTACTCCTCGGCCGCGATCTTCGACGACGCACAGATTCCCGTGTTGTTGGTCGGTGACTCCGCGGCAAACGTGGTCTACGGGTACGACACCACCGTTCCGGTCACCGTCGACGAGCTGATCCCGTTGGTGCGCGGCGTGGTCCGCGGTGCCCCGCACGCCCTGGTCGTGGCCGATCTGCCCTTCGGCTCCTACGAGAGCGGCGCGGCGCAGGCTCTGGCCACGGCGACGCGGTTCCTCAAGGAGACCGGTGCGCATGCGGTCAAGCTCGAGGGCGGCGAGCGGGTCGCCGAGCAGATCGCCGCGGTCAGCGCCGCGGGCATCCCGGTCATGGCGCACATCGGGTTCACCCCGCAGAGCGTCAACGGTCTGGGCGGCTTCCGCGTCCAGGGCCGTGGCGACGCGGCCGAGCAGACGATTCACGACGCCATCGCCGTGCAGGAAGCCGGTGCGTTCGCGGTGGTGATGGAGATGGTGCCCGCCGAGTTGGCCACCCAGATCACCGGCAAGCTGACCATCCCCACCGTCGGAATCGGCGCCGGCCCCAACTGCGACGCGCAGGTGCTGGTGTGGCAGGACATGGCCGGGATGACCAACGGCAAGACCGCGAAGTTCGTCAAGCGGTTCGGTGCGGTCGGCGACGAGCTGCGCCGCGCCGCAGTCCAGTACGCCGAGGAGGTCGCCAACGGCACCTTCCCCGCCGAGGAGCACTCCTTCTAGGCGAACTCGGCTTTACGTTTGGCCAGGAACGCGTCCACGCCTTCCCGGCCGTCTTTCGAGTCGGCGCGTCGGGCGATCAGTCGGGACTCCAGTTCCATCTGCTGTTCGAGCCCGTTGCCGAAGGTGTCCAGCAGCAGCGCCTTCACTCCACCATTGGAGCCCGCGGACGTCGCGGCCATCTGCTGGGCCAGTTCGTCGGCGCGGGCGGCCAATGCGTCGGGGGCGACGACCTCGGTGACCAGACCCCACTCGGCCGCCTCCGGCGCCGACAGGGTGCGGTTGGTCAGCATCAGCTGTTTGGTCTTGGCGATGCCGATCAGGCGCGGCAGGTAGTACGACGCGCTGCCGTCCGGGCTGAGTCCGACGCGGGTGTAGGCCATCGTGAACGACGCCGACTCCGCGGCCAGCACCAGGTCACCGGTGACCGCCAGCGAGAAGCCGGCACCGGCTGCGGTGCCGTTGACCGCGGTGATGACGACCGCGTCCATCCGGGCGAAGCTCGAGATCGCCCGGTGCAGGTCGTCGGCCACGCCCTTGACGTGGCCGCCGCGGCTCTCCGCCGTCGAGAAGTCCTTGAGATCCCCTCCGGCGCAGAAGAACCGCCCCGCCCCGGTGATCACCACGACCTTGGTCTCGGCGTTGTCGCACCGGGCAGCGGCGTCGGCCAGCTCCCGAGTCATGGTGCCGTTCATGCCGTTCGCGGCATCCGGGCGGTTCAGCGTGATCCGCGCGATCGCGCCGGTCTTCTCGAAACTCAGGGTCTGGTATTCGGTCACACCGGGACTGTATTACAGCGTGCCGTCCAGATACTTGGCCCGGCACGCACGACGCGCCAGCTTGCCGCTGGTGGTACGCGGAATCGACCCGGCCGCAACGAGTTTCACGTCAGCGATCGGCAGGGCGTGGGTGCGTGACACCGCAGCGCGGATGGTCTCGGCGACCGGCGCCGCGTCGACTCGGCCCGCCCCGGCGGCCCGTTCGGCGACGATGACCAGCACCTCACCGGTGGCGCCCGGCACCGAGAACGCCGCGACGAAGCCCGACCGCACCGCCGGGGAGGCCTTCGCCACCGTTGCCTCGATGTCCTGCGGGTAGTGGTTGCGCCCGTCGACGATCACCATGTCCTTGATGCGGCCGGTGATGTGCAGCTCGCCGTCGATGTACACACCGAGGTCGCCGGTACGCAGCCAGTGGGCGCCTTCGGCGCAGCCCTCGGCGTGGCTACCGGCCTGCAGGCGGGTCTGCAGCTTGTTGACGAACGTGAGCTCGGTTTCTTCGGTGCGACCCCAGTAGCCGCGACCGATGTTGTCGCCGTGCAGCCAGATCTCACCGACACGCCCGTCGGGCAGCTCGGAGTCGGTGTCGGGTTCGACGATGACGGCCCACTGGCTGCGTGCGACGTGGCCGCACGACACCTGGGGCACCGCGTCCGGATGGTCGGCCGGGACCACCACCGCGCGTCCGGCGTTGAGTTCGTGACGGTCCAGGTAGGCCGCCTTCGGCGCCGATCCCGATGCGGTGGTGGAGACGAACAGCGTGGCCTCGGCCATGCCGTAGGACGGCTTGACGGCCGACGGTCGCAGACCGTACGGCGCGAACGCCTCGGTGAACTTCTGGACCGAGGCCATGCTCACCGGCTCGGATCCGTTGATCAGGCCGGCCACGTTGCTCAGGTCGAGTTCCTCCCCCGCCGGCGGCAGGCCGCGCGTGGCGGCCAGCTCGAAGGCGAAGTTCGGCGCCGCGGCGAACATCGGCTTGTCCGTGGCGCCCAGCTCCTTGATCCAGCGGTACGGGCGGCGCACAAAGGACACCGGTGACATCAGCGTGATGTGGCCGCCGGCGAGAGCCGGGAACATGATCATGAGCAGGCCCATGTCGTGGAAGAGCGGCAGCCAGCTCACGCTGCGGATGTCCTGCTCCAACCCGACCGACATGATCATCTGCACGACGTTGGTGCAGGCCGAGCGGTGCGTGATCTCCACGCCCGCCGGCGTGCGGGTCGAGCCCGAGGTGTACTGCAGGTATGCGATCTCGTCGGTGTCGAGCGGCACCGGCATGAACCCGGCGCCCACTGTGTCGGGCACCGCGTCCACGGCGATCATGCGGGGACGGCGGTCCCGCGGCAGGGAGCGCAGGAAATCGCCGACGGCCTTGGCCGCCGAGGTGGTGGTCAGGACCACTGTGGGTTCGGCGTCGTCGAGCACCGCCTCGAGCCGCTCGGTGTGCCCGGGCAGCTCGGGCGCGAACAGCGGCACCGCGATCGTTCCGGCGTGGATGGCGGCGAAGAAGGCGACGACGTAGTCGACGCCCTGAGGGGCGAGAATCGCCACGCGGTCACCGGGCCGGGTGAGGTGCTGCAACCTTCCGCCGATGGCACGCAGTCGCGCACCCATTGCCTTCCAGGTCAGCTCGACGGTGGTGTCGTGGTCGAAATCGAGGTATCGGTAGGCCGGCTCGTCAGCGAACATCTCGACGTTGCGGTCCAGGAAGGAAGTCAACGTGACACCTGCCGGAATCGCGATATTGCCTTCGGCGTCGAGGTATTCCTCAAGCCTCGTTTCTGGACTCATAAGAACAGTCTAAGAGCTTGCTTTAGGAAATGTCGGGAGGGCCCGCGAACTTCGTCGGCGAGTCCCTGGGCGTAAGTGGATAATTCATCGTTCTGTGGCAAGCTTGTGATCTTTGACCCGCGTGAAATGAAGGTGACCGATGGCCGCTGACCCGACCAAAACCGCCAGGTACACCGAGATGGAGCGCAAATTCGAAGTCGTCGAAGGCACCGTGGCGCCGTCGTTCGACGGGCTGTCGGCCGTGGCGCGCGTAGAGCGAGGCCCGTCACAGTCCCTCGATGCTGTCTACTTCGACACAGCACACCGCGATCTCGCTCGCCACCGAATCACGATGCGCCGCCGTACCGGCGGCACCGACGAAGGTTGGCACGTCAAGCTGCCCGCGGGAACCGACACCCGCACCGAGGTGCGCGCTCCGCTGACCGGCGGCGACAGCAGCGAGATCCCCGCCGGCATCCGCGACGTGGTGCTCGCGATCGTGCGCGATTCACCGCTTTCACCGGTGGCGCGCATCAGCACCCGGCGCACGGTCGAGGTGCTCTACGACGCCGACGGCGAACAGATCGCCGAGTTCTGCGACGACGAGGTCACCGCCGCCCCCGAAGGCGGTGACGAGCAGCGGTGGCGCGAATGGGAACTGGAGCTGGTGCCCGGCGCCGATGTCGAGATGTTCGACCGACTGACCAACCGCCTGCTCGACGCCGGTGCGCAGCCGGCCGGCCACGGGTCCAAGCTCGGCCGGGTGATGGGTCCGGTGGCGACCCCCGAAAAGTCCTCGGCTGCAACCGATCCCCTGCACCAAGCCGTGGCCGACCTGGTCGCCGAGCTGCTGGAGTGGGACCGTGCGGTACGCGCCGACGCGCATGACGCGGTGCACCAGATGCGCGTCACCGTGCGCAAGATCCGCAGTCTCCTGCAGTCGGCGGAAGGCGCGTTCGCGGGTGCTGACGACTGGGTCCTCGACGAACTCCGCGAGCTCGGCGCAGTGCTGGGTGTTGCCCGCGACGCCGAAGTCTTGGCGGAGCGTTACGAGGATGCGCTGGATGCGCTTCCGGCCGATCAGGTGCGCGGGCCCGTGCACCAGCGTCTGGTCGAGGGTGCGCAGAAGCGGTATCAGACCGGCTGGAAGCGCTCTCTGGCAGCCATGCGCTCGCCGCGCTACTTCCGGCTGCTCGACGCGCTGGAGTCCCTGACAAGTGGCGATCAGAGCGAGTCGGCTCCCGAAAGCTCCACCGGGGAACGGATCGACGTGGCCTACACGCGGGTCCGCAAGGCCGCCAAGAAGGCGCGCAAGGCAGCGAAGGACCCGGAATCCGACGCCGACGAGGCCCTGCACCGAATTCGCAAGCGCGCCAAACGACTGCGCTACACGGCCGCAGCCACCGGCAAGGACAAGGTGGCCGAGCGCGCGAAAGCCGTGCAGTCGTTGCTCGGCGATCATCAGGACAGCGTGGTCAGCCGCGCGCACCTGTTGCGGGTGGCTGAGCTCGCCCACGCCGCCGGCGAGGACACGTTCACCTACGGGGTGCTCTATCAGCGGGAGATCGAGACGGCTCAGCGCTGCGAAGAGCAGCTGGACGATGCTCTGAAGGCGCTGGACAAGGCCGCGGCCAAGGCGATCGCCAAAGCCAAGAAGGGCGGATGAGCTGGCCTGTAAGCCGGATTCTGTTCCCTGCCGCCATCGCTGGCGGTAGGGCGGCGACCATCCATCTGGGCACACCGTTGCCGGGTACCTCGAGCGGCCTACCCGCAGGCATCGGGCGAGCAGCCCTCGAGCGCCTGCGCTGCCGCGCCCTCCACGCGGCATTCTTGGCCTTGCTTCGGGTGGGGTTTACCTAGCCGTCCCGGTCACCCGGAACGCTGGTGCGCTCTTACCGCACCGTTTCACCCTTACCTCCGCGCGAACGCGGCGGCGGTCTGTTTTCTGTGGCACTTTCCCGCGAGTCACCTCGGATTGCGGTTAGCAATCACCCTGCTCTGTGAAGTCCGGACTTTCCTCGAACCGTCGATCGACCTTCATCCCCCATCCGGCCAGTCAACGGTCCGCGGCCGCCCAGCCAGCTCATCCGCGATACACAAGGTAGTCGTTCTGCGCCGTCAGCGGTAATGAACTGATCAGCGACGCCGCAGCACGACCAAGTTGTCCAGCAGCACGGCCGGCTCGCCGTCGTGCCCGACGCCGTCGCGTTCGACGGTGGCGGCGTGCACCTGTTCCCAGTGCGCGTCGATGTCGAGAGCGCCCAGCACGTCGTCGACGGTGGGGAACACGAAGTCGTGCAGGTGGTCGGCCGACGGCGGCGCGGCGGCGTGGTCGACGATCAGCAGCGTTCCGCCCGCCGCGACGGCCGCGGCGGCGGACCGGAAGATCCTCGGCCGGTCCAGGTGCACGAACGACTGCAGGAAGTGCGCCGACACCAGGTCGAACTCACCGTCGGGGAAATCGGCGGACAGATCGCACTGCACAAACCGCGCCCGGCCGCCGACGCCGCGCTGCTCGGCTGCCGCGGCCGCACGTTCGAGTGCGGTTTCGGAGATGTCGACTCCCACCACCTGCCAACCTTTCTCGGCCAGCCACACCGAGTCCGCGCCTTCGCCACACCCGAGGTCGAGGGCCCGGCCCGGAGTCAGCGGTCCCGCCACCTTCTCGAGCCAGTGGTTGGCGCGCCCGCTCCATATCTGGGTCCGCTCCGAATAGCGATTCTCCCAATGCTCTTTGACGTCCTCGGGTCCGTTCATCGGGTCTCCTCCATCAGGCTGCGGACCACGGATGCCGCAGCACCCGATCCCGCTGCGATTGCCGCCGCGACCTGCGGCAGTTGGGCACAGACATCGCCGGCGGCGAACACACCGGGAACCGATGTCTGATACATCGGATCGATCTCGATGGCCTCGGCTGAGATCGGGTTCGCCGCAGCGAATCTGACGCCGAGTTTCGCCGCCAGCGCGCTGCGTTGGTACAGCGCGCTGGACACCAGAAGCCCGCGACGCGCCAGCCGATCGCCGTCGGCGAACTCCACCGATGCCAGCTGGGAGTCTTCGGCCACCACGCGCGCCACCGGGCGGTCGTCGATCCTGATTCCCGCTGCGCTCAGGCGGGCGAGGTCATCCTCCGGGATGGCCGGCGGACCGTCGGTGAGCAGGATGATGTCGGAGCTCCAGCCGCGCAACAGCAGCGCTTTGTGGACCGCCTGCGCACCGGCGGCCAGCACCGCGAGCGGCTGGTCACGGACTTCCCAGCCGTGACAGAAGGGACAGTGGAACACTGTGGAACCCCACAGTTGCGACAGCCCCGGCACGTCCGGGTATTCGTAGCGCATACCGGTGGCCAACAGCAGTCGTCGCGTCCGCGCGTTGCTGCCGTCGGCCAGATCGACGGTGAAGCCGCCCTCGTTCGGTGTTGCGGTGAGCACTTCTCCGTCGCGCACCGTCACCGACGGGTACCGGTCCAGTTCCCGACGCCCACGGGCGTAGAGCTGGGCCGGAGGTTCGCCGTCGTAGCCAAGCAGTCCCCCGATGCCCGGCGCTGAAAGGTTGCTCTGCGCACCGGAATCCACGACGAGGGTGTCTTTCCTCGCCCGCCCCAGAACGAGCGCCGCACTCAGTCCGGCCGCCCCGCCTCCGACGATCACGCAATCCCAGATCTTGTCCATGACCCGACCTTGCCCCACGCGCGTCGTCCTGCCAAGATTTCTTGCCATGGAGGCAAACGACGATTTCGATGCCCGGGTGCGCAGCCGGCTCCGGCAGCTGCGCCAACAGCGGGCCATGACGCTGGAAGACGTCGCGCAGCGCGCCAACATCGACGTGTCGACGCTGAGCCGCCTGGAGTCGGGCAAGCGCCGGTTGGCACTCGACCACCTGCCCCGACTGGCCGCGGCGCTGTCGGTCAGTACCGACGAACTGCTCACCCCGCCGACCGTCGAGGACCCCCGGGTGCGCGGGACCGCACATACGCGTGACCAGATCACGTTCTGGCCGCTGACGGCCGGTGGGCCGGCCGGCGGTCTGCACGCCTACAAGATCCGCATCAGCGCGCGCCGGCGTAAGCCGCCGACCGAGCTTCCGGTCCATGAGGGACACGACTGGATGTATGTGCTGTCGGGGCGTCTGCGCCTACTGCTCGGCGACCGCGACTTCACCATCGATCCCGGTGAGGCGGTGGAGTTCTCGACGTGGACACCGCACTGGTTCGGCGCGGTCGACGGGCCGGTGGAGGCGGTCGCGCTGTTCGGGCTGCACGGGCAACGGGTGCACGTGCACACTGATCACAAGTAGGAGGTCTGGTTGACCAGACGCACCGACGCCACCCCGTCGGGATAGAACTCCGCGACCGACAGCGATGCCAGATCCAGATGTAGCCGGTACAGGATGTTCGGTCCGGCGTCGAGCGCCAGCCGCAGCAACGTCTTGATCGGGGTCACGTGGGAAACGACGAGCACCGTCTGCCCCGCGCGGTCGGTGGTGAGCCGCTGCTGAACACGACGCACCCGCGTAGCGACGGCATCGAAACTCTCACCGCCGGGCGGTGATACGGCGGTGTCGCGCAGCCACTGACCGTGCAGCGCGGGGTCGCGCTGCGCGGCCTCACCGAACGTCAGCCCTTCCCACGCACCGAAATCCGTCTCGATCAGATCGTCGTCGACCTCGACGTCGAGGTCGAGTGCCTTGGCCGCGGCGGCCGCGGTGTCGTAGGCGCGCTGCAACGGCGACGCCACGACGGCATCGATACCGCCCATGCCCGCCAGATAGCGGGCCGCCGCGTCGGCCTGCCGGACGCCCAGCTCGGTCAACGGGGGGTTGCCGCGCCCGGAATACCGGCGGTGCACCGACAGTTCGGTCTGCCCATGCCGCAGCAACATCAGCCTCGTCGGCGCCCCCTGGGCGCCCGTCCATCCGGCCGGGTTGGTGACCACATGGGTTTTCGGTTCCGCTGTGGTGTCCGCGGCCGGCAGTTCGGCATCCATGGCGGCGTTGGCCAGGGCATCGGCATGGCTGTTCTGCGCGCGCGGGATCCACGTGTAGGTGATGCGGTCGAAATCGCGGGCGACCTGCCCGGCCTGCTGGTGCAGCGCCGCGAGGTCGGGGTGCTTGACGCGCCAGCGGCCGGCCATCTGCTCGACCACCAGCTTGGAGTCCATCCGTACGTCGACCTCGGTGGCGCCGGCGTCCCGCGCGGACTCCAGGCCGGCGATCAGGCCCCGGTACTCGGCGACGTTGTTGGTGGCCCGTCCGATGGCCTGCTGTGTCTCGGCGAGCACGTGCGCGCGGTCGGCGGACCAGACCACGGCGCCGTATCCGGCCGGACCCGGATTGCCGCGAGAGCCGCCGTCGGCCTCGACGATCACCTTCACGCTTGATATCCCTTGACCCGCAACAGGATCACCGAGCATTCGGGGCAGCGCAGCACGTCGTCATCGTCGGCTGCGGCGATGCGCGCCAGTTCCCCCTGGTCGATCTCCAACCGGCACGCCCCGCACCGCCTGCCCTGCAGCGCGCCGGCGCCCACGCCGTTGCGGGAGCGCTGGCGTTCGTAGAGCGTCAGCAGCGCTTCGTCGATCTGCGCGGCCAGTCGGTCGCGGCGCCCGGTGGTCTCCTCGCGGGTCCGCTCCAGTTCGGCGCGGGCGTCGTCGCAGGTGCGTTGGGCGTCGTCGTGGGCCGTCTGCAGGTCGTCGACGGTCTGCCGCTGCCGCGCGATCTCGGCTTCGAGTTCTTCGCGCCGTTCCATCACCTCCAGCAGCGAATCCTCCAGGCTGGCCTGGCGCCGTTCGAGGGTCCCGAGCTCGTGCTGCAGTTCGGTCAGTTGCTTGGCGTCGACGGTGCCGCCGGCCATCAGGGAGCGGTCGCGGTCCTCGCGTTGACGCACGCCGTCGATCTCGTGCTCGAACTTGGCGACCTGCGCGTCGATGTCCTCGAGCGCGATCTGCACGACCGCGAGCTTGTCGCCGGCTTGGCGCAGCGCGGTCTGCGCCTCGGTCAGCTGAGCCTGCTCGGGCAGGTTCTTCAACCGGTGCGCGACGCGGCTGAGCTGCGCGTCGAGTTCGGACAGTTCCAGCAGCGACCGCTGCTGGTTGACGTCGGCTTTCACGAGCAGTCTCCCTCGATGTTCCACGGGTCGGTGCGCACCTCGGACACGGTGACGGGCAGCGCCGCGCCGAACCGCGCCCGCAACAGTTCGGCCGCCTGGCCGCACCATGGTTGTTCACTGGCCCAGTGCGCCACGTCGACGAGTGCGACGTCGCTGACCCGGCGGTGCTCGTCGGCCGGGTGGTGACGCAGGTCGGCGGTCACGTAGGCCTGCACCCCGGCCGCCGCGACCTCGCTCAGCAGGGAATCCCCGGCGCCACCGCACACCGCTACGCGATGCACCGTCGTGGCGGGGTCCCCGCCGGCACGGACTCCCCACGACGTCGCGGGCAGGCCTGCCCGGACCCGGGATACGAACGCCGCCAACGGTTCCGGAGACGGCAGGGTCGCAATGCGCCCCAGGCCGACGTCACCGGGCGGGGTCTGCAGCGTGATCACGTCGAAGGCGGGCTCCTCGTACGGGTGGTGGGCGCGCAGGGCGGCGTACACAGCGCCGCGACGGCTCACCGGGGCCACCATCTCGACCCGGTCCTCGGCCACCTGCTCGACGGTGCCGACGGTTCCGATGGCCGGGGAGGCGCCGTCGTGGGGAAGGAACTGGCCCGTGCCCGGCACGCTCCAGCTGCAGTGCGAGTAGTCACCGATCTCGCCGGCACCGGCGGCGAACATGCCCGCACGTACCGCCTCGGCGTTCTCGGCGGGCACGAACACCACCCATTTGTCGAGTGTGGGTCCGGCGGGAACCGGGGACAGCACGTCGGTCACCTGCAGTCCGAGCGCGTCGGCCAGCGCGTCGGACACCCCGGGTGAGGCGCTGTCGGCGTTGGTGTGCGCGGTGAACAGAGCGCGTCCGGTGCGGATCAGCGAGTGGATGAGCGCGCCTTTGGCGGTGTCGGCCGACACCGTGTCGACGCCGCGCAGCAGCAGTGGGTGGTGCGCGAGCAGCAGGCCGCGCTCGGGCACCGTCGCCACCACCTCGGCGGTCGCGTCGACCGCCACGGTGACGGAGTCCACGGGCTCGGACGGGTCGCCGCACACGAGCCCGACCGAGTCCCAGCTCTGCGCGAGGGCGGGCGGGTAGGCCTCGTCGAGGACATCGATGATGTCGCCGAGCCGCACCGTCATCGCCTCACCTCGTCGTCGTCGCTGGACTGCCGCATGCCTGCCACGACACTAGTGCGCCGGTTCGGGCAGGTGGACATTGCTGGACAATGGGGGCGTGACCGACACGCTCGACAGTGCCCGCAGCCTCGTCCCGGTGAGCCGGGGCGACCTGGTGATCTTCGACCTGGACGGAACGCTGACCGACTCTGCCGAGGGCATCGTCGCCAGCTTCCGCCATGCGCTGGAGGCCGTGGACGCGCCGGTGCCCGAGGGCGATCTGGTCAGCCGCATCGTGGGGCCGCCGATGCCGACCACGCTGCGCCAGCTCGGCCTGGGCGAGCGCGCCGACGAGGCGATCGCGGCTTACCGCGCCGACTACACCACCCGCGGCTGGTTGATGAACCGCCCGTTCGACGGGATCGCCGATCTGCTGGCCGATCTGCAGGCCGCCGGGGTACGGATGGCGGTGGCCACATCGAAAGCCGAGCCCACCGCGCAACGCATCCTGGCCCACTTCGACCTGGACGGCTGCTTCGAGGTGATCGCCGGCGCCAGCCCCGACGGGACCCGCGCCCGTAAGGCCGACGTGGTCGCGCGCGCGTTGGCTGCGCTGGCCCCGGTGCCCGAGCGGGTGACGATGATCGGTGACCGCTCCCACGACGTCGAAGGCGCGGCCGAGCACGGCATCGGCACCGTCGTGGTGGGCTGGGGCTACGGCGCCGAGGATTTCCGCGACAGCTCCGGCGGCGCGCTGGCCCATGTCGCTACCGTCGCCGAGCTGCGCGAGGTGCTCGGTGTCTGAACTGCTGCACATCACATTCGTGTGTTCGGGCAACATCTGCCGCAGCCCGATCGCGGAGAAGATGTTCGCCCACCAGATCCGCGAGCGCGGTCTCGGCGAGCTGGTCCGGGTCACCAGCGCCGGCACCGGTCACTGGCACGAGGGTGAGCCGGCCGACCGTCGCGCCGGGCATGTGTTGCGTGAGCACGGCTACCCGACCGAGCACCGCGCGACGCAACTCACCGACGAACACCTGTCGGCCGACCTGGTGATCGCCCTGGGCCGCAACCACCTGCGGTTCCTGTCCGAGGCCGGTGTCCCGACCGAGCGGTTGCGGATGCTGCGGTCCTTCGATTCTCGGTCCGGCGCCCACGCCCTGGACGTCGAAGACCCCTACTACGGCACGCAGGACGACTTCGACGAGGTGTTCACCGTGATCGAGGCGGCGCTGCCCGGACTGCACGACTGGGTCGACGAGCAGTTGGCCCATCGGAAGGTCAGCTGAGATCATGCGGCGCTTCGCGTTCCTGCTGCGGCCCCAGTGGCTGGCGCTCTACGTCGTGGTCCTGGCGTTCGCGTACCTGTGTTTCACGGTGCTCGCGCCGTGGCAGCTGGGCAAGAACACCAAGACCTCACGGGAGAACGCGCAGATCGCCCGCTCTCTGGAGGCAGCTCCCGTCGCGTTGACGACGGTTCTGCCGCACCAGGATTCGGCTGCCCCCGACGAGCAGTGGCAGCAGGTCAACGCGACCGGACGCTACCTTCCCGACAAGCAGGTGCTGGCGCGGCTGCGAACCATCGAGGGGGAACCGGCGTTCGAAGTCCTCGTACCGTTCGCCGTCGACGACGGGCCCACGGTGCTGGTCAACCGTGGATTCGTCCGCCCGGTGGGGGGCTCCCAGGTCCCTGAGATACCACAGGCTCCGGACGAGACCGTGACCATCACGGCGCGGTTACGCGACACCGAGGCTCTGGCCCAGGGCAAGACGCCGTTCGAAGCCGACGGCCACCTGCAGGTGTACTCCATCAATACCGCGCAGATCTCGGCACTGACCGGTGTGCCGCTGACATCGACGTACCTTCAGCTGACCGACAACCAGCCCGGTGGGCTGGGGGCGATCCCGCTGCCGCATCTCGATGCGGGTCCGTTCCTGTCCTACGGGATCCAGTGGATCGCGTTCGGCATCCTGGCCCCGGTCGGCGTCGGTTATTTCGTGTACTCCGAGATCAAGGTCCGCCGCCGCGAGAAGGCACTCGCCCGCGCGTCCGATGACACGAGCGAACTCACCTCCGACGAGAAGCTGGCCGACCGCTACGGGCGGCGGCACTGACCGCTACGGCATGCGCGGCCTGCGGTCAGCGGATGCTGCCGTCCTGCGCGTCGACGCGGACCTCGACCTCGGAGCCGTCGGCACGCACCAGGTCGATCTTCCAGATCACCTGAGCGCCGTCGGTGTCGATCTCCATCTCGTCGAGCATCGTGTCGGGTTCCCGGTCGGCCGCGGTCTGCAGCGCACGCGCGGCGTCCACGCCGATCGACTCGGCTCTGCGGGCGTCGTCGTCGGGACCGTCCTGACGCGCCGACGAGATCACTCGGGTTCCTTCGGCGTCGACAACGACGTCGAACTCCTCGCCGTTGGACGCGACTTCGATCTCGAACACCCGTTGACCGTCACGCGTTTCGACCTGGACGTCGTAGGGCCGGCCGTTCGGGACAGCTCCGGTGGCGGTGCGCAGGGCCTCCCGCGCGGCCGGTACCGGCAGACCCGGACCGGCGGGGGTCGGCGGGAGAAGCGAGGCCGACGTCGGGGTCGGGCCCGGTGGCGGCGGGCTCGCTGCCGCGCCGGTCGTGTCGGTGACCGTCTCGGTCACCGTCTGAGGTGGCGTCTCACCGCCGTTCCCGCACGCACTCAGCGCACCCGCGAGCGCAACCGCAGCGATACCGGCCGAAAGATCGTGACGCAGCGCCATGGATCGGGGCTACCCCGCCGGATGCCCGGCCAACCGGATCGGGACCAACGCCCCTACCAGCCCGCCTGCCGTCGGCGTTGCCTGGAAGGGTGGCTACCGACAATCTGACCGCGCCGCACGTGCAGCGCCGTCGCAACGGTCCGCGCGGGCCGGTGTTCATGTGGGGCAACGTCGTCGTGCTTGTCTGGCTGACGGTTGCCATCGGATTGCTGGCCGCGCACGCTGCACTCGGCGTCCCCGCCTGGGTCGCGCTCCACGCACTGATGTTGGGTGCGGTGACCAACGCCATCGTCCTGTGGTCGGAGCACTTCGCCGAAGCGTTCTGCCGCATGCCCAGTCCGCCGCCACGGCGTCTCGCCCTCGGCCTGACTGCGTTGAACTCCTTCGTTGTTGCCGTGCTGGTCGGGGTGAGCACCGACATTGCCGCGCTGGTCGGCCTCGGCAGCACCGGCATCACGGTGATCGCCACTGTGCACGCCCTACATCTGCGCCGCGCGACGAGAGGTTCGGCGCCGGAAGCGTTCGACTACCTGCCGGGCTTCTACTGCGCGGCCAGTGTGATGCTCGCATTCGGCGCGGTCACCGGCGCGCTGCTGGCCCTCGGGTCGGCCGACTGGTACGCGCGGCTGTGGTCGGCCCACGTGCACCTCGCCCTGCTCGGCTGGGTGGGGCTGTCCGTCCTGGGAACCATGTTCACGCTGTGGCCGGTCACATTGCACGCGCGCATCCGCCCGCAGACCGCAGCCGCGGCCCGGCGCGCGTTGCCCGCGGTCTGCGCAGGCCTGGTCGTCGCGGTCGTCGGGATGCTGCTCCCCTCAGTTTGGCTCACCACCGCGGGGCTACTGAGTTATGCGGCAGGTATCGGTATTGCTGTCGCCCCGTTGGTCGGCAACGCCGTCCAGCGCAGACCCGAAGGACCGGCGGCGTGGATGCTGGGGTCGGCCATGGTGTGGCTGAGCATCGCGGTGCTGTCCGAGGCGGTGCGTCTGGTGGCCGCGGGCTCGCTGGCCGCGCTGCCGGCCATCGCCACCGGCGTGCTGCCGGTGTTGGCGGTGGGTTTCACGCTGCAGGTGCTGCTCGGCGCACTGACCCAGTTACTCCCGGCGGTGCTCGGCCGTGGTCCGGCCGAGCACAAGCGCATCGCTGAAACACTCTGGAGCGGCTGGCAATTGCGTGTACTGCTGCTCAACATCGCCGTGCCCCTGGTGGCCGGTCCGTGGCCCGCTCCCCTGCCGCTGATCGGATGGACGCTGGCCGCGGTGAGCCTGGCGACGTTCCTCGTGCAGGCGCTGCGCATCGCGGTCCCGGTGGCGCGGCGCGGATCCCTCGGTGAGGACCACCGCCACGTTGCCGGCACCACCACCGGCGTCGTCGCCGGACTCGCCGTCGTGGCGCTGGCGGTCGCGCTGGCGGGTACGGGCCAGACCAGCCGGCCCGTGGCGAGCACCGCCGAGCAGGTCCGCACCGTCGACGTGACACTGCAGGATATGCGGATCCGGCCCGACATCCTCGACGTCGCCCCCGGCACGCACGTGGTGCTGCGCGTGACCAACACCGACGCCATGCCCCATGATCTGCGGGTCGACACCGGTGCGCGCACTCCATTGCTGCGGCAGGGCCAGACCGCGCTGCTCGATCTCGGGGTGGTCGACGCCGATGTGCAGGGCTGGTGCACCGTGGCCGGGCATCGCGCCGCCGGGATGACGATGTCCATCCGGACCGCCGCCGGCGCCCCTGGCGAGCATGCTGTCCACCTCGGTGACGAGGCCGCCGCCCCGGAAGCTCTGGACCTGACCGCGGAACCCGGCCGCGGTTGGACACCCCACGACGCGCGCCTCGCGCCGGCCGCCGGCCCGCTGCACAGGGTCGAGTTGACGGTCACCGAGCGCGACATGGAAGTCGCGCCCGGTCGCATCGAAAGACGTTGGACCTTCGGCAATTCCGTGCCGGGACCCACGTTGCGCGGCAAGGTCGGCGACCGGTTCGAGGTGACGCTGATCAACGACGGCACGATGGGCCACAGCATCGACTTCCACGCCGGCATGCTGGCCCCCGACGTGCCGATGCGGACCATCACCCCCGGAGAGCGACTGACCTACCGGTTCACCGCACACCATGCCGGGGCGTGGCTGTACCACTGCGCCACCATGCCGATGTCGCTGCACATCGCCAACGGCATGTACGGCGCGGTGATCATCGACCCGCCGGATCTGGCACCGGTCGACCACGAGTACGCGCTGGTGAGTTCGCAGTTGTATCTCGGTGAGCCGGGAAGTCAGATCCAGACCGACAAGCTGCGCTCCGGCGATCCCGACGGCTGGGCGTTCAACGGCATGGCCGCGCAGTACGACCATGCACCGCTGACCGCGCGCGTCGGTGACCGGGTGCGCATCTGGGTGGTCAACGCCGGACCCGGGGACAGCACGGCTTTCCACGTCGTGGGTGGACAGTTCGACACCGTCTACGCCGAGGGGGCGTGGTTGCTTCGGCCGTCACCGGAAAGTGTTGGTGGGGCGCAGGTTCTGAATCTGGCGCCGGCTCAGGGTGGGTTCGTGGAGCTGACGTTCCCCGAGGCCGGCAATTATCCGTTCGTCGATCACGACATGCGTCACGGCGAGAACGGCGCCCACGGCGTCGTCGCGGTCACGGAGTGAGCTGGCGATGTTCGACATCTGGACCGTCGTGCGCTTCGTCCATGTGGTGGGTGCGATCGTGTGGGTCGGCGGGCAGCTGACCGTCACGTTGATCGTCCTGCCGCAGGTGCGCGAACGTCTCGGTGTCGCTGACCGCGCCGCCGTGATGCGGGCAGTGGGCAAGCAGTTTGCCCGGATCACGATGATGCTGTTCCTGCCGGTGCAGATCGCGACGGGCGTGCTGCTGGCCTGGCATTACGGCGTCACCTGGGCGTCGCTGGCGCAGCCCGGCTACGGACGCATCCTGGTGCTCAAGCTGGTCCTGTTCACCGGGGTGATGGTCGCCGCGACCCTGCACGGCATCGCCCAGTCCCGAGGACGCACGGAAGGGGCTCGGGCCGCCTCGATCGCGTCGCTGGTCGGCTCGCTCGGCGTGGTCCTGCTGGCCACCTGGCTGGCCGAGGGTTGAGCCTCGATGTCAGCGCGGCGCGTTCAGCGCCGGCGCCATGATCTCCTCGATGGACCCCGACAGGTACTGGGCGTACTGCGACGTGACGTGGTACCTGCCGGAGTAGACGAGTTGGTCGGCGATCACCGCCGGGCAGACCTCGGTGCAGAACCATGGGTCGACATTGATGAACGTCTGTCCCGTGAGTTCTGCGGCATCCGTCCACCCCGCTGTGGTCGCTACAGCGTCGGCGGCCGGCACGGCACAGCGGGTGAGGTCGGTGGGGTTGTTGGCCACACACTCCGACGGGCTTTCCGACGGCCGCGGAATGTTGCCGAGCATGAACGTCTTCGTGCCTGCGGGGAGTTCTCGCATGGTCTTCACCAAGCCGTCGCGCCAGATCTCCGGAGTTGTTTCGGTTCCGGGGCCCTGGTTGCCGCCGTCGTACCAGCCCGCCATCACCACGATCTCGGCCTTTTCCTGACCGATGACCTCCATCCGCCAGTCCTGCCAGTCGTCGCATTCGGTGTAGGCGCGTTCGAGCTGCCACTGGTAGTAGGTCAATGATGCGGGGCCGCAGTTGCTTTTCGTCAGCGCGATCACCCGCCATCCGGTGCGTTTGCCGATCAGATCGAAGGCCTTGTGCCACATCGAGGCGGCAGAGTCACCGATCATGACCATGGTCCGCTCGCCGGCGGTGTCACCGAGGGTGCACGGCCCGATGTCGTCGAGCCGACTCTGTTCCAGCGCCGGCTCGCAACCCTCGATCGACCATTGATCGGAGTAGTCGCCACTGGCGGCCAGCAGCTCGTCATTGGTGATGTTCGGGGGAAGGTCACGCAGCCCGGCGGCGACCTGAACCGCATTCAACACCTCGGCTTGTGCCACCGCGGCGGGAACGGGCGCGGATTCCAGAGCGATCTCCGGAGCCGACCGCTCGACGGCCGCCTGACACCCGGCTGTCACCATTGCAGCGCACATCGCTACGCCCGCAATGGTTTTGGCGGCAAAACGCTTCGCCATTCCACGATCCTTCCCGAAGACACTCACAACAACTGCTGAACAAGGGGAACCGGCAGGGCCCACCGGTAACGCTCGAAGGCCGCGACGGCGAAGATGACCGCGATGCTCAACGGAACGATGGCCAGGCTCAACCACGGGCGCGACGCAAGGACGCTCGACCGACGGATCGGGTTCTCGAATCCGTGGTACATGGCGGCCGCACCCACGAAGGTCGCACCGATGAGGAGCACCTGTACCACCCAGGAGAATTCGTCGCCGAGGCGGACTGCGGCGATGGCGAAGAGCGGCCAGTGCACAAGGTAGAGCGAGTAGGAGATGTCGCCGATGTAGACGACCGGGCGGCAGCCCAGCACGGTGGCCGCAACCGTCCGCTGCGCACACATCCCGGCCACGAGAAGTGCCGCGGCGCCGAGCACCGGGACCGCGGCGACCGAACCCGGGAAACGGCTGGTGTCATCGAGGAAGACGACCGACCAGAGGATCGCCGCGAGACCGGAACAACCCAGAACGGTGGCCGTCACCGGGTTCGCCGCAATCCTGGTGGCCAACCACGGTTGGGCCACCGCGATCAGACAGCCGATCGCCAGCTCCCACGCGCGGGTCAGCGGCGAGAAGAATGCCGCGGCGCCGTTGACCGACGTCAACACGACCGAATACGCGTAGCCGGCCACGATGATCGCGGCCAGCAGCCCGCACAGCATCTGCTGCAGCGTGATCCGGCGCGCGCGGGCCGCGATGGCGATCGCGAGGATCATCAGCAGCGGCCACACCAGGTAGAACTGCTCCTCCACCGCCAGCGACCAATAGTGCTGCAGCGGAGATGGATCGCCACCGAGCCGGGCGTAGTCGGTGCCGGTCTCGATGAAGCGGAAATTCGCCAAGAACAACGAGGCGGCGGTCGCATCGGGCAGTACCCGGGCTCCCCGCAGGAAACTGGTGAGCTCGAAGGTCGCGATCACCGTCAGGGCGATCACCAGCGTCGCGGCGGGGACGATCCTGCGGGCACGCTTGGCGTAGAAGTCGAGAAACCATGCGCCCCGGGACTGCCCCGACGCCTGCAGCAGCATCCGGGTGATCACGTAGCCGGAGATCACGAGGAAGACGTCCACGCCGACGAAGCCGCCGGAAAAGCCCGGCATGCCGACGTGATCGAGGATGACCACCAGCACCGCCACCGCACGCAGGCCTTGGATGTCGGCGCGGCGGGAGGGGTGCGAGGAGGTGCGCTGATCGCCGCGGGCGGCACCGACTGCAACCGCCACCCATCCCGCCTTTGCTCTACCCCGGGAGCTACGGGTGTAACTCCAGGGCGGGAGCCTAACAGAGGGTAGGCTAACCTCTGCTGCTACCCGGCGGAGTCGGCTGACTATGCGGTCGGCGGAGCCGCTCCGCGTCCATCGCGCGACCGGGCCGCGTCTCGCGAAACCCGCTTCCGCTCTTTGGCGATCCATGCCAGCCCGAACACGATTCCCACCGCAGCGAGTACCGCGGCGACCATCCCGAGAGTGGTGCGTCCGGTACCGAAACTCGCGATGGAGATCATGACGGCGAAGACGCCGATGCCGATCGCGATCAGCCCGGGTCTGCCGGCAGAGTTCTTCACTGCCTCGCCGGCGCGCGGCAGATGGGTGCGGTGGTGGTCGACGGGGTCTTCAGCGGGGTCGGCCATGAGAGCTTGACTCCTTTCAGTCACCGTTCGATGGACGTCCCCTACCCATGCCCGACTTAAACATGTGAGCCGTCTTCGCACTGTTTGCATCAGGGCCGCGGATGCTGTGCAGACGGAATCGTCTGGCGCACAACGCGACCGGCGTGGCGCCCCGGGTCGTCTTGATGACCGAAGCTCAACCGGTGGGCGCGAGTTCGTCGCCGATCTCCGGGCAGGCGCGCTTGATCTCGCCGACTACCCTGACGCTGCCCTGGTACCCGCCCATGTAGTTCTTGTCCGGCCACCCATTGGGCGGGCTGCTGGGGTCGCCGCGACTGACCCGCTCCAATTCTTCCGCGAGCGCCGTCACCAAGTTTCGCAACTCCAGATCGTCGATGGTCTCGGCGTCATCGCGGATTCCGGCCGCCGCCTGGGCCGTGGCGTCGGACAGGGTCGCGGCGGCGACGTCACCGGGCATTCCGGCGTGGATGTCCGGTAGGACCGCTGCCCAGCGCCGCACCCCGTTCTCCGCGGCCAGACAGTCGCCGGTGGGTTCGTCGCTCTCGGTGACGTAGCCGATGACGACCCACAGCGCCATGATCGGCGTTACCACCGCCAGCATCGTCAGCCTGATCCTGGCGCTGGACCAGTCCCGCCACGACATGACCGCAGCCTACGACGCAGCTGCGACAAAGGGTTTCGCTGGTGGGCGCGGACGGTATCGAACCGCCGACCGCTGGTGTGTAAAACCAGAGCTCTACCACTGAGCTACGCGCCCGATCCCGGGCAGGCTACACGCCGCCGGGCTCTAACCGGAAATTCTGCCCACCTGCGCCCAACGCCGCTATCGCGGAGGCGAAGACCGCCGCGTCGCGCTCCTCCCCCGGCTCACGGCAGTCAGCGAAGCGCACCACGCCTGACCGGTCGACGGCGAACGTGCCCCGGTTGGCGAAGCCCGAGACGTCGTTGAACACGCCGTAGGCCTGGCTCACCGCGCCGTGCGGCCAGAAGTCCGACAGCACCGGGAAGGTGAACTTGCGTTCGGTCGCCCACACCTTGTGCGTCGGCGACGGCCCCACCGAGATGGCCAGCGTGGCCAGATCGTCGGTGACGAAGTCCGACACGTGGTCGCGGATGTAGTCGAGTTCGCGTTGGCAGGTACCGGTGAACGCAAGCGGAAAGAACACCAGCAGAACGTCTTTCGCGCCTCGGAAGGCGCTCAGGGTCACCTGCTGGTTGTTCTGGTCCTTGAGGGTGAAGTCCGGCGCGCTGTCGCCGACAGCGAGCACGTCAGGCCCGCCGGCCGGCGGCCTTGGATTTGGGCTGCACCAGCCGGCTCGCGATCCAGTCCCCCAGGTTCGCCGATGACGTCTGCATCAACCCGGCCGTGGGCGCCGACTCGGCGATCTCAGCGGGTTGCACGTGGCCTGGTTTGCCGGTCTTGGGAGTGACGACCCAGATGACACCGTCGTCGGCGAGCGGCGTGATGGCGTCCATCAACATGTCCACCAGATCCCCGTCGCCGTCGCGCCACCACAGCAGCACCACGTCGACGACCTCGTCGGCGTCCTCGTCGAGCAGCTCACCGCCGCACGCGTCCTCGATGTCGGCCCGGATGTCGTCGTCGGTGTCCTCGTCCCAGCCCAACTCCTGGACAACCTGATCGTTTTGGATGCCCAGCATTCGGGCGTAGTTCGGGGGGTCACCCGCCGACACCACGGTCGTTCCTCCTTCAGTCATCACCGAGCACACCGTGCGCTCGGCCACACACGCGCTCTATCGTCGCACGCCATCGCTCATCAGCAAGCGCAGTTCACCGGTATGCCGCGTCGCAGCGATCCAGGGCCAGCGTCTTGGAGTCGTTCACGCGGGTGATCGCAGTGTTGATCTCGCCGATCGGATAATTCCCGGCAATCGCGGTGGCCACCCCGCGCGCCGAGTCGATCCAGCTGGTGAGCGCGTCGCGCAGCTCTGCCGGAAGTTGCTCGGTCATGCTCGCGGATACCCGGTCGGCGCTGTTGTTCAACGCGTCGATCGCCGGACCCATCGTCGGTGCCGCCGCAGCCGGATCCTCATTCAGCGCCGCGACGAACGTGTTGACCGCCCCGACGGCCTCGGCGCTGCTGGCGCTCATCTCCTCGCAGGACCGTTGGATCGCCTCGGTGATCAGCGCGGCCTGCCGCTCGGCTTCGCGGGCACGCGAGCTGGCCAGCGAAGCCGAGCTCGACGCCGACACCGAGGACCGGTACTGGGTGACCTCGGCATTCGGGGCCGCAGCGCCTCCTTCGGTGAGGTGCGTGCAGCCGACCACGACCATCGCCACCGCCGCCAGATTTCCGGTGACAAAGGCGGCAAGCCGAACCCGGGGGCAGCTCAGCCAACCGATCAGCACGTTGGCAGACGTTACCTTTTCGCCCGGCGTTTGACCCGCGTGTTCGGCACCCGACAACCACCTTCGCCGCACCACCCCACCCGGCGGAGCGGATGCGGCAGGATTGGACAAGGATAGGACGTACACGCACCCGGGAGCAGACCCACTCGACGGACGCGTGTACACCCACACCTCCCAACAAGGAGCGGAAGTTGACCACCGAGTTCGTGCGCCAGGACCTGGCCCAAAACTCCGGCAGCACAGGCGAACCCGATCGTGTTCGGGTGATCCGAGAAGGCGTCGCCTCGTATCTGCCCGACATCGATCCCGACGAAACCGGCGAGTGGCTCGAGTCTTTCGACGCCATGCTCGAGCGGTCCGGCCCGGCCCGCGCCCGCTACCTGATGCTGCGGCTGTTGGAACGCTCCAGGGAGAAGCGCATCGCGATTCCCGCGCTGACCTCGACCGATTACGTCAACACCATCCCGACCGAACTCGAACCGTGGTTCCCGGGCGACGAGGAGGTCGAGCGCCGCTACCGGGCCTGGATCCGGTGGAACGCCGCGATCATGGTGCATCGCGCGCAACGGCCCGGCGTCGGCGTCGGCGGCCATATCTCGACTTACGCGTCCTCGGCTGCGCTCTACGAGGTGGGCTTCAACCACTTCTTCCGCGGCAAGAGCCATCCCAGCGGTGGGGACCAGATCTTCATCCAGGGCCACGCCTCGCCGGGCATCTACGCGCGCGCCTATCTGGAAGGCCGGCTGACCGCCGAGCAACTCGACGGCTTCCGCCAGGAACACAGCCACCCGGGCGGCGGTATCCCGTCGTACCCGCATCCGCGGCTGATGCCGAACTTCTGGGAGTTCCCCACCGTGTCGATGGGGTTGGGCCCGGCCAACGCGATCTACCAAGCGCGGTTCAACCAGTACCTGCATGCGCGCGGGTTCAAGGACACCTCCGGTCAACACGTCTGGGCGTTTCTCGGCGACGGCGAGATGGACGAGCCGGAGAGCCGCGGGCTGGCGCACGTCGCCGCGCTGGAGGGTCTGGACAACCTGACGTTCGTCGTGAACTGCAACCTGCAGCGTCTCGACGGTCCGGTGCGCGGCAACGGCAAGATCATCCAGGAGTTGGAGTCGTTCTTCCGCGGTGCCGGCTGGAACGTGATCAAGGTGGTCTGGGGCCGCGAGTGGGATGCGCTGCTGCACGCCGACCGGGACGGCGCGCTGGTCAACCTGATGAACACCACCCCGGACGGCGACTACCAGACCTACAAGGCCAACGACGGTGGCTACGTGCGCGACCACTTCTTCGCGCGCGACCCGCGCACCAAGGCGCTCGTGGAGAACATGAGCGACAAGGAGATCTGGAACCTCAAGCGCGGCGGTCACGACTACCGCAAGGTCTACGCGGCCTATCACGCGGCGCTGGAACACAAGGGTCAGCCCACCGTCATCCTGGCCAAGACCATCAAGGGTTACACGCTGGGCAAGCACTTCGAGGGCCGCAACGCCACTCACCAGATGAAAAAGCTTGCGCTGCAAGACCTCAAGGACTTCCGCGATGTGCAGCGCATCCCGGTCAGTGACCAGCAGCTCGAGGACAACCCGTACCTGCCGCCGTACTACCACCCCGGCCCGGAAGCGCCCGAGATCCGTTACATGCTCGACCGTCGGCGGGCGCTGGGCGGGTTCGTCCCAGAGCGCCGAACCAAGTCCAAGGCGTTGCCGCTGCCCGGTCGGGACACCTACAAGGCGCTGAAGAAGGGTTCGGGCAAGCAGGAGGTCGCCACCACCATGGCGACCGTGCGTACGTTCAAGGAACTGTTGCGGGACAAGAACATCGGCCCGCGCATCGTGCCGATCATCCCGGACGAGGCCCGCACGTTCGGGATGGACTCGTGGTTCCCGAACCTCAAGATCTACAACCGCAACGGCCAGCTCTACACCTCGGTCGACGCGGAGCTGATGTTGGCCTACCGGGAAAGCGAAGTCGGCCAGATCCTGCACGAGGGCATCAACGAAGCGGGTTCGACGGCCAGCTTCACCGCCGTGGGCACGTCGTACGCGACGCACAACGAGCCGATGATCCCGATCTACATCTTCTACTCGATGTTCGGGTTCCAGCGCACCGGTGACGCGTTATGGGCCGCCGCCGATCAGATGGCTCGCGGGTTCGTTCTGGGCGCGACGGCCGGGCGCACCACGCTGGTCGGTGAAGGTCTGCAGCACGCCGACGGGCATTCGCTGCTGCTGGCCGCGTCGAATCCGGCGGTGGTCGCCTACGACCCGGCCTTCGCCTACGAGATCGCCTACATCATCGAGAGCGGTCTGGAGCGGATGTACGGCGAGAACCCGGAGAACGTCTACTTCTATCTGACGATCTACAACGAGCCGTATGTGCAGCCGGCCGAGCCCGACGGTCTCGACGTCGAGGGCCTGCTGCGGGGCATCTACCGGTATCAGCGCGCGTCGGAGAAGCGCAGCAACGTCGCGCAGATCCTGGCGTCGGGGGTCGCGATGCCCTCGGCGCTGAAGGCGGCCGAATTGCTGGCCGAGGAGTGGGACGTCGCCGCCGATGTGTGGTCGGTGACCAGCTGGAACGAGCTGAATCGCGACGGTGTGCACATCGAGCAGGAGACGCTGCGTCATCCGGACAAGGACGCCGGCACGCCGTACATCACCAAGGCGCTGGCCGAAGCGGCCGGGCCGGTGGTCGCCGTGTCGGACTGGATGCGCGCTGTTCCCGAGCAGATCCGGCCGTGGGTGCCCGGCACCTACATAACGCTGGGCACCGACGGGTTCGGTTTCTCCGATACGCGGCCCGCGGCGCGGCGGTTCTTCAACACCGACGCCGAGTCGGTGGTCGTCGGCGTGCTGCAGGGCCTGGCCCGCGACGGGAACATCGACGCCTCGGTGGCGGTCGAGGCGGCCAAGAAGTACGAGATCGACGACGTGTTGGCGGCGCCGGAACAGACGTCGGATCCCGGAGTCGCCTGACCTTGGAGGGTTCCGCCAGAATTGAGGCGTAGCTTTTAGGGATGGCCGACAACCGGTTCATCCCGCCTCGTTCCACGGTCGAGATCCTGGAGAGCGTCCCGGAGTCGGCGCTGCGCCGGCTCAAGCAGTACTCGGGCCGGTTGGCCACCGAAGCCGTGCAGGCCATGGGTGAGCGGCTGCCGTTTTTCGCCGAGCTCGAGGCGTCCCAGCGCGCCAGCGTCCAGCTGGTGGTCCAGACCGCGGTGGTCAACTTCGTCGAGTGGATGCGGCATCCCGACAGCAATGTCAGTTACACCGCGCAGGCCTTCGAGGTGGTTCCGCAGGACCTGCGTCGCCGCATCGCGCTGCGCCAGTCGGTGGAGATGGTGCGCGTGACCATGGAGTTCTTCGAGGAAGTGGTGCCCCTGCTGGCCCGCAGCGAGGAACAGCTGACCGCGCTGACCGCCGGGATCCTGCGCTACAGCCGCGATCTGGCCTTCGCAGCGGCCAGCGCGTACGCCGACCAGGCCGAGGCGCGCGGCGCGTGGGACACCCGGATGGAGGCCAATCTGGTCGACGCGGTGGTCCGCGGCGACGTCGGCCCGGAGATGCAGTCGCAGGCCGCGGCGCTGAACTGGGACGCGACAGCGCCGGCGACCGTCATCGTCGGGGTTCCGCATCCGGGCCGGGCCGAGTTCGCCGGGGACGAGGTCCACGATGTCGCCAACCGTCACCAGCGGGCGGCGCTGGCCGACGTGCACGGCACCTGGCTGGTGGCGATCGTCTCGGGCGGCCTGTCGCCCACCGACCGGTTCCTCGCCGATCTGATGAAGGTGTTCGGCGACGGCCCGGTGGTGGTCGGCCCGACGGCACCGTCGCTGGCGGCGGCCAACCGCAGCGCGACCGAGGCCATCGCGGGCATGAATGCGGTGGCCGGCTGGGCCGGCGCGCCGCGCCCCGTGTCGGCGCGCGAACTGCTGCCCGAACGCGCCTTGCTCGGCGACGTCACCGCGTCGGCGATCCTCGAGGCCGAGGTGATGCGGCCGCTGTCCGATGCCGGACCGGCCCTGATGGAGACGCTGGACGCCTATCTGGATTCCGGCGGCGCCATCGAAGCTTGCGCACGCAAATTGTTCGTCCATCCAAATACGGTGCGTTATCGCCTGCGTCGGATCGCCGATTTCACCGGCCGCGATCCGACCGTCCCCCGAGATGCTTACGTGTTGCGCGTGGCCTCCACGGTCGGCCGGTTGACCCGACAGGCGCACCAGGGCACGGCCAGTGAGGTTCGATCTGGGCAGCTCAGCGATGTTGTGCGGGTCACATCTACCGCCACCGGCCGCCGGTGAGTTGTTGCACAGCGGTCTCAGTAGAGTCGCATCACATGCTGTTTTGTTGGGTATCTACAAAAACCTAAGAAAGAGTTCATAGTCTCTTACACCCTGCAAAACCGTCTTCACAATGTTTTCTTAGAGACGTGCCTGACAAGACTGTGCTTGCATTCCTCGCGCCCGGACAAGGCTCCCAGACTCCCGGCATGCTCGCCGAGTGGATGGAGCTGCCCGGTGCCGCGGAGCGGCTTGCGGCATGGTCGGAAATCAGCGGGCTCGATCTGGCCCGCCTCGGCACCACCGCCACCGCCGAGGAGATCACCGACACCGCGGTGACCCAGCCCCTCGTGGTGGCCGCCACGCTGTTGGCCTACGAAGAACTGCAGAAGCGCGGCGTGCTCACCGGCGACGAGGAGATCATCGCCGCCGGCCACTCGGTCGGTGAGATCGCCGCCTACGCGATCGCCGGCGTCATCACCGCGGACGAAGCGGTCTCGTTGGCCGCCACCCGCGGCGCTGAGATGGCGAAGGCCTGCGCGCTCGAGCCCACCGGAATGTCCGCGCTGCTCGGCGGCGACGAGCAGGAAGTGCTGGCCCGTCTCGAGACACTCGACCTGGTCCCGGCCAACCGCAACGCTGCCGGGCAGATCGTGGCCGCCGGAGCGCTGGCCGCGCTGGAGAAGCTCGCCGAGGACCCCCCGGCCCGCGCCCGCGTCCGCCCGCTGGCCACCGCCGGTGCATTCCACACCCGATACATGGCCTCCGCGCTCGATGGGTATGCCACAGTCGCCGACCGCGTCAACCCGTCCGAGCCCAACGCGACACTGCTGTCGAACGCCGACGGTCGGCCGGTGTCCTCGGCGGCCGACGCGTTGGCCAAGCTGGTGGCTCAGATGACGCGCCCCGTGCGCTGGGACCTGTGCACCGCCACCATGAAGGAAAGCGGCGTGACGGCCCTGGTCGAGTTCCCGCCGGCCGGCACGCTGACCGGCATCGCGAAGCGCGAACTCAAGGGGGTGCCGACGCACCCCGTCAAGACCCCCGCCGACCTGGACAAACTGGCTGAGGCGCTGCGCGCCTGAGCCGGCGACAAGTTCATAGTTCGATTTCACCGTTCGAAGTAACAACCAAAAGATAGAAGGAGCCACCGTGCCCGCCACTCAGGAAGAAATCATCTCCGGTCTCGCCGAGATCATCGAAGAGGTCACCGGTATCGAGCCCTCCGAGGTCACCCCGGAGAAGTCGTTCGTCGACGACCTGGACATCGACTCGCTGTCCATGGTGGAGATCGCCGTGCAGACCGAGGACAAGTACGGCGTGAAGATCCCGGACGAGGATCTCGCCGGCCTGCGCACCGTCGGTGACGTCGTCGCCTACATCCAGAAGCTCGAGGAAGAGAACCCCGAGGCTGCTGCCGCCATCCGCGCTCAGATCCAGGGCGACAAGTGACCCGTCCTTCCACTGCTAACGGCGGTTTTCCCAACGTCGTGGTGACCGCCATTGAGGCCACCACGGCCCTCGCGGCGGACATCGAGAGCACGTGGAAGGGTCTGCTGGCCGGCGAAAGCGGAATCCGGATCCTCGAGGACGACTTCGTCGACAAGTGGGACCTGCCGGTGCGTATCGGCGGCCACCTCGTCGACAACGTCGACAGCCACATGACGCGCATCGAGATGCGCCGCATGTCGTATGTGCAGCGCATGTCGAAGCTCCTGGCGCGGCGTCTCTGGGACAACGCCGGGGCTCCTGAGGTGGATCCGGACCGCTTCTCGGTCGTCATTGGCACCGGTCTCGGTGGCGGCGAGAAGATCGTCGAGACCTACGACGCGATGAACGAAGGTGGGCCCCGCAAGGTGTCCCCGCTGGCTGTTCAGATGATCATGCCCAACGGTGCGGCGGCGGTCGCCGGTCTCGAGCTGGGCGCACGCGCCGGGGTCATCACCCCGGTGTCGGCGTGCTCCTCGGGGTCGGAGGCCATCGCGCACGGTTGGCGTCAGCTCGTGATGGGTGACGCGGACTTCGCCGTTGTCGGCGGTGTGGAAGGCGGTATCGAGGCGCTGCCCATCGCGGCGTTCTCGATGATGCGCGCCATGTCGACGCGCAACGAGGACCCCGCGGGAGCCTCGCGGCCGTTCGACAAGAATCGGGACGGCTTCGTGTTCGGCGAGGCCGGCGTGTTGATGATCATCGAGACCGAGGAGCACGCCAAGGCCCGCGGCGCCAAGCCGCTGGCCCGGCTCATGGGAGCGGGCATCACCTCCGACGCGTTCCACATGGTGGCCCCGGCCGCCGACGGTCAGCGCGCCGGCCAGGCGATGAAGCGAGCGATGGAGACGGCCGGGTTGTCCCCCAAGGACATCTCGCACGTCAACGCGCACGCCACCGCGACCCCGATCGGTGACACTGCGGAGGCCAACGCCATCCGGGTCGCCGGGGTGGAGCACGCCGCGGTGTACGCGCCGAAGTCGGCCCTGGGTCACTCCATCGGCGCCGTGGGTGCGTTGGAGTCGGCGTTGACCGTCCTCGCGTTGCGCGACGGCGTCATCCCGCCGACGCTGAACTACGAGACCCCGGACCCGGAGATCGATCTCGATGTCGTTGCGGGCGAGCCACGGTATGGCGACTACCAGTACGCCATCAACAACTCGTTCGGCTTCGGCGGCCACAATGTCGCTCTGGCCTTCGGTCGCTATTAGGAACACGAGCGTCTGACCCAGACCCGCAGAAAGGACGCGCGTCTCGACATGGCAACGCCGACAACAGGTAGCGGACTGCCCGATGTGGTGGTCACCGGGGTGGCGATGACGACGAGCGTCGCCACCGATGCGGAAGCTACCTGGCAGGCGCTGCTGGCCGGCAAGAGCGGCATCCGTCTGCTCGATGACCCGTTTGTCGAGGAGTTCGACCTTCCGGTCCGCATCGGTGGTCATCTGCAGGAGGAATTCGACGGCGAACTGACCGAGGTCGAGAACCGTCGGATGTCCTACCCGCAAAAGATGGCCACGGTGCTGGGCCGTCGGGTCTGGGCCCACGCCGGGTCCCCCGAGGTCGACCCCCAGCGGCTGCTGGTGTCGATCGGGACCGGGCTCGGCGGCGCCGAGGCACTGGTGTTCGCCTACGACGGCATGCGCGAGCAGGGCATCGGTGCGGTGTCCCCGCTCGCGGTTCAGATGTACATGCCCAACGGCCCGTCCGCGGTCGTGGGGCTCGAACGCTGCGCCAAGGCCGGTGTGGTCACACCGGTCTCGGCGTGCGCGTCGGGTTCGGAGGGCATCGCGCAGGCCTGGCGCAGCATCGTGCTGGGCGAGGCCGACATCGCCATCTGCGGCGGTGTCGAGCAGCGCATCGAGGCGGTTCCGATCGCCGGGTTCGCCCAGATGCGCATCGTGATGTCGACCAACAACGACGATCCGGCCGGCGCGTGCCGGCCCTTCGACAAGGACCGCGACGGCTTCGTATTCGGCGAGGGCGGCGCACTAATGGTGATCGAGACCGAGGAGCACGCCAAGGCCCGCGGCGCCAAGCCGCTGGCCCGGCTCATGGGCGCCAGCATCACCTCTGACGGCTACCACATGGTGGCCCCCGACCCCAACGGTGAGCGCGCCGGGTACGCGATGTCGCGCGCGATTCAGCTCGCCGGTCTGCAGGCCACCGACATCGACCACGTCAACGCGCACGCCACCGGCACCAGCGTCGGCGACGTCGCCGAGGGGCACGCCATCAATCTCGCCATGGGAGGGCACCGCCCGGCGGTGTACGCACCCAAGTCGGCGCTCGGGCACTCCGTCGGTGCGGTCGGAGCGGTCGAGTCGATCCTGACCGTGCAGGCCCTGCGCGACGGGATCATCCCGCCCACACTGAACTTGAAGAATCTCGACCCCGAAATCGACCTCGACGTCGTTGCGGGCGCAGCACGACCCGGCAATTACCACTACGCCATCAACAACTCTTTCGGATTCGGCGGGCACAACGTGGCACTCGCCTTCGGGAAGTACTGAGCAGCAGGAGAATTCATGACGACAATCGACAATCGCCTGGCGTCCGAAGCCAACGAAACCCTCGATCCGCGTGATCCGCTGCTTCGCCTGTCGACGTTCTTCGACGACGGCAGCGTCGAACCACTCCACGATCGCGACAAGTCGGGCGTGCTGGCCGCCGCGGGCACCGTCAACGGCGTGCGCACCATCGCCTTCTGCACCGACGGGACCGTCATGGGCGGCGCCATGGGTGTCGACGGCTGCAAGCACATCGTCGACGCCTACGACGTCGCGATCGAGGAACAGAGCCCGATCGTGGGCATCTGGCATTCCGGTGGCGCCCGCCTGGCCGAGGGTGTGCGCGCGCTGCACGCGGTGGGCCAGGTGTTCGAGGCGATGATCCGCGCCTCGGGCTACATCCCGCAGATCTCCGTCGTCGTCGGTTTCGCCGCCGGTGGCGCCGCCTACGGTCCCGCCCTGACCGACGTCATCGTGATGGCACCGGACAGCAAGGTCTTCGTCACCGGCCCTGACGTCGTGCGCAGCGTGACCGGCGAGGACGTCGACATGGTCTCGCTCGGCGGTCCCGACGCCCACCACAAGAAGTCCGGTGTGTGCCACATCGTCGCCGACGACGAGCTGGACGCCTACGAGCGCGGGCGTCGCCTGGTCGGGTTGTTCTGCCAGCAGGGGCATTTCGACCGCAGCAAGGCCGAGGCCGGCGACACCGACCTCAAGGCGCTGCTGCCCGAGTCGGCCCGTCGCGCCTATGACGTGCACCCGCTGATCGAGGCATTGCTGGACGAGGGCACGCCGTTCGACGAGTTCCAGTCCAAGTGGGCGCCGTCGATCGTGGTCGGCCTGGGCCGGCTGGCCGGCCGCACCGTCGGCGTGATCGCGAACAACCCGCTGCGTCTGGGCGGCTGCCTGAACTCCGAAAGCGCCGAGAAGTCAGCACGTTTCGTGCGGCTGTGCGACGCGTTCGGGATTCCGCTGGTGGTCATCGTCGACGTGCCCGGCTACCTGCCCGGCGTGGACCAGGAGTGGGGCGGTGTGGTTCGTCGCGGCGCCAAGCTGCTGCACGCGTTTGGTGAGTCGTCGGTCCCCCGCGTCACGCTGGTGACCCGCAAGATCTACGGCGGCGCCTACATCGCGATGAACTCGCGTTCGCTGAACGCCACCAAGGTGTTTGCGTGGCCCGAGGCCGAGGTCGCCGTGATGGGCGCCAAGGCCGCCGTCGGCATCCTGCACAAGAAAAAGCTGAATGCGGTCGAGGATCCCGCCGAGCGGGAGACGCTGCACGAGGCGCTGGCCGTCGAGCACGAGAAGATCGCCGGCGGTGTGGATTCCGCGATCGAGATCGGTGTGGTCGACGAGAAGATCGACCCGGCGCACACGCGGTCGAAGCTCACGCAAGCCTTGGCCGAGGCACCGATGCGTCGCGGCCGCCACAAGAACATCCCGCTGTAAGTTCCAAGCGCGAGCAGACACAAAATCGCACGGATCCCTCGGGATCCGTGCGATTTTGTGTCTGCTCAGCGAACGAGGGCGAGTATCTCCTCAGCGGTCGGTAGCGCGCGCTCGCGGTCCTCGGCGACCAGGCCGATGCGGGTGCGGCGATCGAGGACGTCGTCGACGGTCAACGCTCCCTCGTGGGTGACCGCGTACTCGAACTCCGCGCGCGTGACGTCGATGCCGTCGGCCACCGGTTCGGTGGGCCGCTCGCAGCTTGCCTGGACGAGCACGTTTGCCGACTCGGCGCCGTAACGTGCGACCAACGACGCGGGCAACGCGGCCGACGAACGCAGGGCGGCAACGGGATTCGCCGGCGCACCGACGAGCGGCAGGTTACGGGTCCGGCAGGGCCCGGCTTTCAGGCCGCGCACCTGCACGGCGCGGTCGACCACGTCTTCGGCCATGTAGCGGTACTCGGTGAGCTTGCCGCCGATGATCGTGAGGACGCCGGACGGTGATTCGGTCACCGCGTGCTCACGGGAGATGTCGGCGGTGCGTCCGGCGCCGGTGTCGATCAACGGCCGCAAACCGGCGTATGCGCCGATGACGTCGGCGGGGCTCAGCGACGTCTGCAGCGCGGTGTTGACGGTGTCGAGCAGGAACGTGGTCTCATCTGCCGTCGGTTCCGGGACGTCGGGCACCGGCCCCGGTGCGTCTTCGTCGGTGAGTCCGAGGTAGACCCGGCCGAGCTGCTCGGGCATCGCGAACACGAAGCGGTTGATCTCACCGGGGATCGGGATAGTCAGCGCCGCAGTCGGATTGCCGAATGCGGCGGCGTCGAACACCAGGTGGGTGCCGCGGCTGGGACGCAGCTTGATCGACGGATCGACCTGCCCGGCCCAGACCCCGGTGGCGTTGACTACGGCACGTGCGGTGACGTCGAGTGTCTGGCCGCTGAGCTGGTCGGTGAGGGTGACCGAGGTGCCGGTGGCCGCTGACGCGGCGACGCGGGTGAGGATCATCGCGCCGTGCTGGGCGGCGGTGCGTGCGACCGCAGTGACCAGGCGGGCGTCGTCGATGAGTTGGCCGTCGTAGGCCAGGAACGCGCCGTCGAGCCCGTCGCGGCGTACGGTCGGTGCCAGCGCGACGGCACGCTGGGCATCGATGCGCCGCGACCGCGGTAGGACGCTCGCCGGGGTGCCCGCCAGCTTTCGCAGACCGTCGCCGGCGGCGAAGCCGACGCGCACCAGAGTTCGTGCGGCGGTGCCCATCTGCGGCAGCAGCGGCACCAGTTGCGGCATGGCCTTCACCAGATGTGGGGCGTTGCGGGTCATCAGGATTCCGCGTTCGACCGCACTGCGTCGCGCGATGCCGACGTTGCCGGTGGCCAGATAGCGCAGTCCGCCGTGGACCAACTTGGAACTCCACCGGCTGGTCCCGAACGCCAGATCGTGTTTTTCCACCAGCGCCACCGACAGACCGCGCGCGGCTGCGTCGAGCGCAATACCGGCGCCGGTGATCCCGCCACCGATGACGACGACGTCGAGCACCGGCCGGTCACCGAGGCTGCGCAGTTCGGCCTCTCGCCGGGCGGCGTTCAATGCGGTGGTCACGGCTTCAGATATCCGCTCAGTACGCGGCCGAGTTCGACGTCGAGGGCGTTGGCGTCGAGCAGGTGGTCCACGGTCTGCGCCGACTGGATCGTCGACTGGGTGATCAGCAGGCACATCGCGGCCATCCCGCGGGGGTCGCCCGCGCGGACAGTCCCTGCGGCCTGGCCGCCTTCGATGGCGCTGGCGAGCGCATCGATGAGCATCTGCTGGCTGGTGCCCAGTCGGTCGGCGAAGTACGTCATCGCGATTGTCGGGGCTTCGCGGATGACGGACATGACAACCTCGTCGTTGCGCAGGTGGCGGGCCACGGCGATGACGCGGGCCACGATCGCGTCGCGGTCGACGCCGCCTTCGGGGATCGCGGCGAGCACGCCGGCGACGCGCTTGGTCAGCACCTCGGCGAGCACGAAACGGATGTCGGGCCATCGGCGGTAGATCGTGGGCCTGCTGACGCGGGCCTGCCGCGCGATCTCGGTCATCGTGACGCGCTCGATGCCGTGGGTCACCAGACACTCGGCCGCAGCGGCGAGGATGCGTTCCTCGACCGACGATCCAGAGTTACGGATTGACACCATCTGTAATACTGTAACTCATGAGTGGCCCTGATGCTCACCCGCTGCACCCCCCGATGCAATGGAACGCATGGGGCGACCCGGCACTGGCCAAGCCACTGTCACCAGGCATCCGCAGTCTGCTCACACAGGCGCTGGGCATCGATGCCGCCGATGTCGAGGCACCCGACATCGACCAGGTACGACTGCGCCCCTCCGCCCTGCCGCCCGCCGACCGCGCGGGGCTCGCGGCGATCCTCGGCGACCAGCACGTCGTCGTCGACGACCGCGGCCGACTGCTGCGCGCCGGCGGCAAATCGACACTGGACCTGTTGCGCCGCAAAGATTTCGGCATCCAGGACGCGCCCGACGCGGTGCTGTTGCCGGGCGACGAGCAGCAGGTGGCCCATGTGCTCGCCTACTGCGCCGACCACAGCATCGCGATCGTGCCGTTCGGCGGCGGCACCAGCGTGGTCGGCGGGCTCGATCCGCTGCGCGGGGACTTCAAGGCGGTCGTCACCCTGGATCTGCGTCGACTCGACCAGCTGCACGCCATCGACGACATCTCCTGGGAGGCCGAGCTCGGCGCCGGTGTGACCGGACCGCAAGCCGAACGTCTGCTCGGCGAGCACGGGTTCTCACTCGGCCACTTCCCCCAGAGCTTCTGCTTCGCCACCATCGGGGGATTCGCGGCCACCCGATCGTCTGGCCAGGATTCGGCCGGCTACGGACGTTTCGACGACATGGTGCGGGGATTGCGAGCCGTCACTCCCGCCGGCGTCCTGGACCTCGGTCGCGCCCCGGCATCGGCGGCCGGGCCGGACCTGCGGCATCTGCTTCTCGGCTCGGAAGGCACGCTCGGGGTGATCACCCGGGTTCGCGTACGCATCCATCCGATTCCCGCAGCGACGCGGTATGAGGCCTGGTCGTTCCCGGACTTCGCGACCGGCGCCGACGCGTTACGCGCGGTGGTGCAGACCGGCACCGGTCCGACGGTCATCCGGTTGTCCGACGAAGCGGAGACCGGGGTGAACCTGGCGACCACCGAACAGATCGGCGAACAGCAGATCACCGGCGGATGTCTGGCCATCACGACGTTCGAGGGCACCGAGGCCCATGTCGCCAGTCGCCATTCCGAGACGCGAGAGTTGTTGGCCGCCAAGGGCGGCACGTCCCTGGGTGACCAACCGGCCCGTGACTGGGAGCATGGGCGGTTCAACGCCCCGTATCTGCGCGACGCCCTGTTGGCTGCCGGAGCACTGTGCGAGACGTTGGAGACGGCCACCAATTGGTCCAACCTGTCCGCGGTCAAAATCGCGGTGACCGAAGCGCTGACCCGAAGCCTCGAAGAGTCGGGCACGCCGGCGTTGGTGCTGTGCCACATTTCGCATGTGTATCCGACCGGCGCCTCGCTGTACTTCACCGTGGTGGCGGGCCGGCGCGGCAACCCGATCGAGCAGTGGCGCGCCGCCAAAGCCGCGGCCTCGGAGGCCATGATGCGTACCGGCGCGACGATCACCCATCATCACGCCGTCGGCGCCGACCACCGACCGTGGATGCGTGACGAGATCGGCGACCTCGGCGTCGACGTGCTGCGTGCGGTCAAAGCGACCCTGGACCCGGCCGGAATCCTCAACCCGGGCAAGCTGATTCCGTGACCGACCGGGCACGCGTCACCGTCCTGACCAATCCGGCGTCGGGACACGGCAGCGCGTCGCACGCCGCCGAGCGGGCCATCACGCAGTTGCACAAGCGCGGTGTCGACGTGGTGGCGATCGCCGGCCGCGATCCGGCGCACGCCCGCGTGCTGGTCGAGGGAGCGCTCGAACGCGGCATGGATGCGTTGGTGGTCGTCGGCGGTGACGGGATCGTGTCGCTGGCACTTCAGGTCCTCGCCGAGACCGCCGTCCCGCTGGGCATCGTGCCCGCCGGGACCGGTAACGATCATGCGCGCGAGTTCGGCATCCCGACCAGGAATCCGGAAGCAGCAGCCGATGTCATCGTCGACGGTCGAGTCGACACGGTGGATCTGGGCCTGATCGAAGGCCTGTCCGACGGCACCCGGCGCCTGTTCGGCACCGTGATGGCCACCGGTTTCGACTCACTGGTGACCGACCGGACGAACAGGATGCGCTGGCCCCACGGGCGGATGCGCTACAACCTGGCGATGCTGGCCGAGCTGTCACAGTTGCGGCTGCTGCCGTACCGGCTGACCTTCGACGGCACCGAGGTGACGACCGAGCTCACGCTGGCGGCGTTCGGCAACACCCGCAGCTACGGCGGAGGCATGCTGATCTGTCCGCACGCCGACCCGCGGGACGGTCAGATCGACGCGACGATGGTGACCTCTGCGTCGCGGAGCCGCCTGGTTCGCTTGTTCCCGACGGTGTTCAAGGGCACCCACGTCGACCTGGACGAGGTGAGTACCGCGCGGGCACGAACGATCACCGTGGACTCCCCCGGCATCACGGCCTACGCCGACGGCGAATACGTGTGTCCGCTGCCGGTGCGGGTTTCCGCCGTCCCGGCCGCGCTGCAGATCCTGCGACCGGCCTAGCCCACGCCCCTGCTCAGCCAGCTGACCTCGCCGCCTTCGCCGCCGTCGCGGTAGGCCTCGAGCGCCTCGTCCCACGCCGTGCCGAGTACCGAGTCGAGCTCCGAGGCCAGCATGTCCGCGCCACTGGCCATCAGCGCCCGCAGCCGCATCTCGCCGACCATCACGTCACCGTTGGCGCTCATGGCGCCGCTCCACAGACCGAGCTGCGGGGTGTGGCACCAGCGGTGCCCGTCCACGCCGTGGCTGGGATCCTCGGTGACCTCGAACCGCAGCACCGACCACGAGCGCAGCGCATTGGCCAACTGGGCACCGGTCCCGACGGGACCGACCCAGTTGGTGACCGCGCGCAGCTGTCCGGGCATGGCCGGCTGCGGCGTCCACTTCAAATTCGCCCTCGCGTTGAGGGTCGACGACAACGCCCACTCGACATGCGGGCACACCGCCGCGGGCGAAGCGTGGATGTACACCACGCCCGTCGTGACGTCGGCGAATTGGTTCGCTGCACGCATCTGCTGCTCCTTCGGCTCCACGAGGGACGTCTTCCCCAACGACCTGGTGTACCGAACAGCAACACGAGTGAATGCAGATGAAGTTGTGGCTTGCGGGTCTATTGTGCCTTGTGGGACGGACGTTGCGCTAGTCCGGTCCCCACTCTCTCAGAGTTCTGTCAGACAACTCCGGCATGACTTCGTGAGCCCAGTCACCGAACTTGCGATCTGTCAGCACGACCAGCGCCAATGCGGCGTCCGGATCCACCCACAGGAAGGTCCCGGACTGGCCGAAGTGGCCGAACGTGCGCGGCGAGTTACCTGCCCCGGTCCAGTGCGGGGACTTGGTGCCGCGGATCTCGAAACCCAGCCCCCAGTCGTTGGGCCGCTGCACCCCGAAGCCCGGCAGCACCCCGTCGAGTCCCTCGAATACGACGCCGGTGGCCTCCTCGTGCATCGGCGCCGACACCAGCGCCGGGGCGAGCAGGTCGCCGGCGAAGACGGCGAGGTCGTCGACCGTGGAGGTGCCGCCGTAGCCCGCCGCCTCGGCACCACCCTCGAACGACGTCCCGCTCATGCCGAGGGGTGCGAACACCGCCTCTCGCAGGTAATCCGAGAACGGGATCTCCGAGGCCCGTTCGATGGTCTCGGCCAACACCGTGAATCCGTAGTTCGAGTAGATCCGCCGCGCGCCCGGCTCGGCGATGACCTTCGACGACGTCATCTCGTAGCCGGCGGCGTGGGCGAGCAGATGGCGCACGGTCGCGCCGGGTGGACCGGCTTCGGTGTCGAGATCGACCGCGCCTTCCTCGACGGCGACCTGCGCGGCGCGACCGACCAGCAATTTGGTCACCGACGCCAGCGCGAAGGTGCGTGAGGTGTCGCCGTGGCGGGCGATGACGCCGTCCTGCCCGACCACCGCGGCAGCGACAGTCGGGACCGGCCAGTCGGCCAGCACGTCGAGAGCGCTCATTGCGCCCGAGCCTAATCGGCTCCCCACGCCGCGCACAGCGCGGCCACGTGGCGGGCGTCGGTGCCGCAACACCCGCCGAGCACAGTGACGGACGGCAGTCGACGACGCAACGCCACGTGCCCGGCCGCGAACTCGTCGGGATCGCCTTCGTCCAGTTCGGTGGCGGCGTCCAGTTCGGCGTGGCTGCGCGCCGACGCGTTCGCCCGCAGCCCACCCACCCGGTGCCGCCACGGCCCGTCGTGACCGAGCGAAGCGCCGAAGTGGGTCGGGTGCGCGCAGTTCACCATGAAGAAAGCGGCCGCGGCGCCGGTCTCGGCGTCGGTCTGCTCGATCGCCTCGTGTAGCGGCTGTCCGGTCGGTAGCCGGCCATCGGTCTCGACGGTGAACGAGACGGCCGACGCGATGCCTGCGGCGAGGGCCGCGCGCACCACCCCGATCGCCTCGGCGACGTTGGTCATGGTGATCGCCGTGACCCGATCCGCCGACGTCTGCGCGAACGTCCCGATCTGCATCGCGTGGTAGTCCTCGGCCTCAGCCGTGGTCATCACCGTTCCTGGGTCGTAGCCGTCGCCGCGCGGACCGACACAACCGCTGACGACAGCCGCGACCCCGTCCGCAGGCGGCCGCGGAACGCACCTCTTCGGCGAGCTCCACGGCGGCGCGGTTCACCGCGTCGAGGCGTGCTGCGGAGTAACCCAGCTGGGCGGCCCAGTCCGGGTTGGCCCGCCAGGTCGGGGTCTCGACGACGAAGCCGGTTCCGTGGCGACGGGCGATGTCGAGGTAACCGTCGTAGTACCGGCGCAGCCGCGCCCAACCGTCGGCTTGCTCGAGCAACGGGAACGCGGCGAACGCCGGGAGGTCGCGGCCGTCGTGGAAGACCAGCTCGGTCTCCAGTCCGCCGTCGGTCACGAACACCGTCGGATTCATTTTCGGGCGATGTAGTAGAAGTTGAGCGGGTCGGTGTCGATCTCGCGCACGGTCACGTCGTCGAAGCCGGCGTCGGCGAGCATCGCGGTGGCCTGCTCGCGGCCCCAGCAGGTGCCCAGCCCGTCGCCGTCCAGCCCGAGCGACACGCTCATGCAGTGCATCGTGGAGACGGTGTAGAGGTACGGCGCGAACGGCACCCCGACGTTGTCCTCCAGCCGCGTCGATGCCTTGATGTCGACCATCAGGAACACCCCGCCCGGCCGCAATGCGCGGTGGATGTTGGACAGCACGCGCGCCGGGTGAGCCTGATCGTGAATCGCGTCGAACGCGGTGACGACGTCGAACGCATCCGCCCGCTCATAAGCGGCGACGTCGGCTTGTTCGAACGTGACGTTGGTCAGCCCGAGCCGGCGCGCTTCGTTGGCGCCGGTTTCCAGGCCCTCGTCGGAGAAGTCGACCCCGACGAACCGGCTGGCCGGGTACGCCTGTCCCATCACGTTCACGGCATGCCCGCTGCCGCAACCGAAGTCGGCGACGTCGACACCGGCGGCCAGCCGAGCCGGCAACCCGTCGACCATCGGCAGGATCACGTCGACCAGAGCAGCGTCGAACACTTCGCCGCTCTCCTCGGCCATCAGCGTGTGGAAGCGCGGGTACTCGGCATACGACAGTCCGCCGCCGTGGTGGAAGCAGGCGATGACTTTCTGTTCGACTTCGGCCAGCAGCGGGATGAACTGCGCGACGCGGGCCAGATTGTCGGGGCCCGCGTTGCGGGTCAGCACCGCTGCGCGGTACGGCGGGAGCGAATAGGTCCGCGTGGCAGCGTCGTAGTCGACGATCCGGGCACTGGCCACGCCGCCGAGCCATTCCCGCACGTAGCGTTCGTTGAGTCCCGCGGCGTCGGCGATCTGCGCGCTGTCGGCCGGTGGCAGCGCGGCCAGGGTGTCGAACAGTCGGGTCTGGTGGCCGATGGACAGCAGTATCGCCACGCTGGCCGCGTCGATGGTGCCCACGATCCGTTCGGCGAATTCTTCTGTGGTGCCGCCCGTGGAAGGGTCCTGCAATGTCGTCATGACCAGCAACGCTAAGCCGCGCGGCCGCCGTCGTCATCGGTTACGCGATGCATTTTCTCCGACCGGCCGTGGGGCGAATGATGCAGATCAGATGACGTTGTGGTCGCGTGCCCAAGAGACGGCTGCGGTCCGCGACGACACGCCGATCTTGGCGTAGATGTTGGCCAGGTGACGACCGACGGTCTTCTCGCTGAGGAACAGTTCTTGCGCCGCTTGTCGATTGGTGGCGCCCATAGCGATACGGGCGAGCACCTCGCATTCGCGGCGGGTCAGTAGCCCCGGCACCGCCGACCCGCAGACACCGGCGGCGTTCACACCCAGTTGGGAGTAGATCGCAGCGGCGGTCGCGGCGTCGGCGGCCGCGGCGTCCTCCTGCCTGAGTCCGCGGCGCGCCAGCACGATCCATTCGTAGACCTCGGCCGTGTCGTACCGGCTCTGCTGCACCCGGTACTCCCGCAACGCCTCCTGCAGGAGCGGTAACGCCGCGTCGAAGGCGCCGCGACGGACCAGCAGCGCTCCGCGGGCATGTGCCGCCCAGGCCCGGAATCCGGGCGTACCGAACGCGGTCGCATCGGATTCCAGTTCGCCGCAGTAGGTCTCGGCTTCAGTGAGGGCATCGCGGATGAGCGCGATCTGCACCGCGGCGCGCAGCAGCTGCACCCGGGCCAGCCGGTCGCCGTCGGCGAGCGCCACCCGGATTGCCGTCCATGCCGCGGCGACGTCACCGCGACGGCACGCCAGCAACGCCTCACCGGGTTGCGGATCCATCCCCAGCGTGCGGGCCCGCGCGAAAGCGTCGGCGGCACCGTCGAAGTCGCCCATCAGGCGCCGGACTTCGCCCAGCTGGTAGAAGCCCTCGGCGGCTGCCCAGCCGTTCACGTCCTGCAGTGCGCGACTGGCCGAGGCCAGGCGACTCTCCAGCACCCGGTAGTCGTCGGTGCCGATCTGCACCTGCAGGCGGTGGACGTCGCAGACGCCCCCGTAGGGCACCGATCCCGACAGGCCGCACCACTGCTCCATCGACTGCGTCCAGGAGCGCAACCGCGGGAGGTCGGCCAGCTTGTAGCAGTGGTGCAGCACGATGCAGTACAGGTCGCCGGCCCATTCGATGGGCACCTGGTCGGCCATCAACGGCAGCATCGCCTCGTCGATCAGCGCATAGCCTTCGGCGGTGCGGGCGTGCAGGATCGCATCGATACCCGCAGCGATCAGTCCCAGCGCGGTGACCGCCGGGCTGTCCAGCCGGTCGGCGAGTTCGCGCAACCGCAACACGTGTCGGCGCAGCGCGTCGAAGTCCTGCGTCACCGCGGCCACCACCGCGTCGAGGTAGACCAGATAGCCGTCGGCGATGCTGTCCTCGGCGCCGGCCAGCAGTCGGCGCGACCGGTTCATCCAGCCCTGGGCGATGTTGACGTCCCCACGCACCAGCCACGCCAGCGCCAAGTCGTTGGCCTTCATCGCCGCGGCCGTCGAGTCGGTCCGGGTCAGATCGGCGTACACGCGCTCGGCAGCCCGGGTCGACTCCTTGATGTGGCCGAGCCGCCACGCCGCGAACGCGAACGCATCCAAATCGTCGGTGCGCAGCGGGGCATGGCGGGCGGCCAGCTCGTAGGCCTGATAGGTGGTGTGCCAGTCCCGCCGCCGGTGCGCATCGCGCGCGGCGCCCAACAGGTCGGTGTCGGTGGAAGCCAGCATCGGCTCCAGTATCGCGCGTTCCGGCAGTTCAGGACAGTTGGATGGAGCGTTTCGCCAGCCCCATCCAAAAGCCGTCGATGACTTGACGGGGCGGGTGGCCGGGGTCGTCGGCGGCGCCGAGAGAGACGAACAACGGCGCGTAGTGCTCGATGGTCGGGTGTGCGTAGGGCATGCCGGGGGCCCGGTGGCGGAAGTCGATCAGTGCGTCGAGGTCACCGGCGGCCAGGCGCTCCTGGGTCCACGCGTCGAATTCGACCGACCAGCCGGGCGGTACCGCCTCCGGTGTCCAGTCCGAGAGGAACGGCAACCCGTGTGTGGTGAAGCCGGATCCGATGATCAGCACTCCGTGGTCGCGCAACGTCTGTAGGCGTCGGCCGAACTGCAGCAGCTGCCCGGGGTCCAGCGTGGGTAGCGAAATCTGCAGCACCGGGACGTCGGCGTCGGGGTACATGACGGTCAGCGGCACGTAGGCGCCGTGGTCGAGGCGGCGGTCGGGGTCGTGCTGCACCGGACCCGCATCGGCGAGCAGGGCCTCCACCTCCGTGGCGACGCCGGTGGCTCCGGGCGCCGGGTAGGTGACGTCGTAGTAGTGCTCCGGAAAGCCCCAGAAGTCGTAGGTCAGCGGCGTGGTGGAGTCGGTCGAGCCGATCGTCACCGGTGCGGATTCCCAGTGCGCGGAGACGACCAGGATGGCTGCGGGCCGCGGGATCTCCTGCGCCCAGGAACGCAGCTGCGAGACCCACAGCGCGTCGTCGATCAGCGGCGGAGCGCCGTGTGACAGATACAGCACAGGCATCCTGTCCGGCGGCACATCCCCAGTGTGCCCGATATAGGTTGTAGGCATGACTCAGACTGTGCGCGGTGTGATCTCACGTTCGAAGGCTCAACCGGTCGAGGTGGTGGACATCGTCATCCCCGACCCCGGGCCGGGCGAAGTGGTGGTCGACATCCAGTCGTGCGGTGTGTGCCACACCGATCTGACCTACCGCGAGGGCGGCATCAACGACGAGTTCCCGTTCCTGCTCGGCCATGAGGCCGCCGGAGTGGTCGAGTCGGTCGGTACGGGCGTGACCAATGTCGAGCCCGGCGATTTCGTGGTCCTGAACTGGCGCGCGGTGTGCGGGCAGTGCCGAGCGTGCAAGCGCGGACGTCCCCACCTGTGTTTCGACACTCACAACGCCGCACAGCCGATGACGCTGACCGACGGCACCCCACTGACTCCGGCGCTGGGCATCGGCGCGTTCGCCGACAAGACGCTGGTGCACGAAGGTCAGTGCACCAAGGTCGACCCAGCGGCCGACCCGGCCGCCGCCGGTCTGCTCGGTTGCGGCGTGATGGCCGGCGTGGGCGCGGCGATCAACACCGGCGCGGTCAACCGTGACGACACCGTGGCCGTCATCGGCTGCGGCGGCGTCGGTGACGCGGCCATCGCCGCGGCGGCCCTGGTCGGCGCCAAGCGGATCATCGCTGTCGACACCGACAACCGGAAGCTGGAGTGGGCCCGCGAATTCGGAGCCACCCACACCGTCAACGCGAAGGAACAGGATCCGGTCGAGGCGATCCAGGACCTCACCGACGGGAACGGCGCCGACGTCGTGATCGACGCGGTGGGCCGGCCGGAGACGTGGAAGCAGGCGTTCTATGCGCGCGACCTCGCCGGCACCGTGGTGCTGGTCGGGGTGCCGACGCCGGACATGAAGCTGGAGATGCCGCTGGTCGACTTCTTCTCCCGCGGCGGATCCTTGAAGTCCTCCTGGTACGGCGACTGCCTGCCCGAGCGCGATTTCCCCACCCTGATCAGCCTGTATCTGCAGGGCCGGTTCCCGCTGGACAAGTTCGTCAGCGAGCGCATCAGCCTGGATCAGATCGAGGACGCGTTCCACAAGATGCACGCGGGCGAGGTGCTGCGTTCCGTGGTAGTTCTGTGATGAGCGCTTGCGCGAAGAACATGCAGCGCTGATGAGCGCTTGCGCGAAGAACATTCGGCACTGATGAGTTGGCCAAACCAGGGAGGACACCGATGAACGGCGGACCCATCCAGCGGCTGGTCACCAGCGGCACATTCGAACTCGACGGCGGCAGTTGGGACGTCGACAACAACATCTGGCTCGTCGGCGACGACAAGGAGGTCGTGGTGTTCGACGCCGCGCACTCCGCGGAGCCGATCATCGAGGCGGTCGGCGGCCGCCACGTGGTGGCGGTGGTCTGCACCCACGGCCACAACGACCACATCACCGTGGCCCCGGAACTCGGCACCGCGCTCGACGCACCGGTGTTCATGCATCCGGCTGACGATGTGCTGTGGCGAATGACCCACCCGGACAAGGATTTCCGTTCGGTGGCCGACGGTGACACCATCCGCGTGGCCGGCACCGAGCTGCGCGCTCTGCACACCCCTGGGCACTCCCCCGGCTCGGTGTGCTGGCATGCGCCGGAGCTGAACGCGGTCTTCAGCGGTGACACGTTGTTCCAGGGCGGCCCCGGTGCGACGGGCCGGTCGTACTCCGATTTCCCGACGATCCTGGAGTCCATCTCCGGTCGGTTGGGCAAGCTGCCGGGCGAGACGGTGGTCTACACGGGGCACGGGGATTCGACCACCGTGGGCGACGAGATCGTCAACTACGACGAGTGGGTGGCCCGCGGCAGCTGAGCTGCCAATCAAAGTGGGCCACTGACCGCGGCTTCGGCGGCGCGACGCGCGCGCCCGGGCTACCGTCGTAGGCAACGGATTGTCCCGACGCCCCCGGAGGTCGCGATGCCCGAATCCAGCATCGTCGTGCGGCCGGAGCCCATGGACAGCGGCACCTACACGGCCGCGTCCCGGCTGCAGGCCGCCGGACTGTCACAGGCGATCGCGGTCTTCGAGCGGGCTGCGGCGGCGGTGCCGCTGCCTGCTCCGCCGCAGCCGATCGTGCTCGCCGACTACGGTGCGGCGACGGGACACAACTCGCTGCTGCCGATCGGCGCCGCGCTGTCGGTGTTACGCGGCCGCACCCGTCCGGAGCACTCGGTGCTGGTGGCCCACACCGACCGTCCGGACAACGACTTCACGGCGCTGTTCCGCACGTTGGAAGAAGACCCCGACACCTACCTGCGCAAGGACCGCGCCACTTTCGCGACTGCGGTGGGTCGCTCGTTCTACTCGCAGATCCTGCCGTCCAACAGTGTCCATCTGGGATGGAGCGCGTGGGCGATCCAGTGGTTGAGCCAGACACCCGCGGTCATCGACGGCCACATCCAGGTCGCCTACTGCGAGGACGAGGGTGTGCGCGCGGCGTACGCCAAGCAGGCCGCGCGCGACTGGCACGAGTTCATCGCGTTCCGTGGCCGGGAACTGTGCCCGGGCGGACGTCTGGTGGTGATGACGATGGCCATCGGTGAGGACGGCGAGTTCGGGTTCCGGCCGCTGCTCTCGGCGATGGTGGATGCGCTCGACGAGCTTGCCGGCACCGGTCTGATCCACGCCCGCGAGGTGACCCAGATGTGCATTCCGACGTTCGCCCGGCGCGCGGCGGATTTCGCGGCGCCGTTCGCGCCGTCGGGGCGTTTCGAGGGCCTGGAGATCGAGCATCTCGAGGTCTTCGACGCCGAGGACCGGTACTGGCGCCGCTACGAGTCCGACAAGGATTCGAAGGCATTCGGTACGCGCTGGGCGGAGTTCGCGCGGGCGTCGGTGTTTCCGGCGCTGCTGAACGCACTCGACGGTGGTACCGCGGATCCGCGCGCCACAGAGTTCTTCGACCGGCTCGAGAAGGCTGTCGCCGAACGGTTGGCGGCCGCTCCGGAACCGAGCCAGATCCCGCAGGCGCACGTGGTGTTGTCCAAGCGCCCGAGGACCTGACCGCGCTCAGAAGCAGCGGCGCAGACCTCCCGGCTCGCAGATCAGCGGGTAACGGTCGACCGGGAGGGCAAGCGGCTCACGGTACGCGAGAGTGAACGGCGACTTGATGATGCCCGGCTGCAATCCGCAGTTGCCGTTGTGGGCGATGCTGCGGGTTCCGGACATCGTCACGTTGTCGAACGAGAGGGTGTCGACCGTGGGCGCCCATGTGCCGTCCGGACACTTCATGCCGTTGGCGGTCGGGGTGCTGAAGCTCCACAGTCCGCCGACGAGGATCGCGTCGCCGCCAGGCGCCCCTTCGGAGCCGGCGACGTGCAGTGTGCAGCCGACGGGCAGGTGCAACGGTTCGCGCAGGTCCCCGACGACGGGCACACACGTGGGGTAGATCGTCCAGGTTCCGGGTTTGCCGTCAGCAGGCGTGTAGGTGTAGACGCCTTCCATCACGTCGGCGGCGTGGGCGGACGTCGCGGAGCCGACAGCGAAACCGAGGACGACGGTCAGCACGGCCGACACGGTGGCCACACCCCGCAGGATTTTCACGGTTGTTCCCTTCAGCGAACGCAGACGGTTTGTGCAGTATCCCAGTCGGGATGGCGATCAGTCACGTGTTTGTCCGGTCGGGACATCGGGTAGAGGTGCCGGGGCAAGCTCGAGTCCCGGGGTGATGCACATGACGAGAACGGCGGCGCGTACCGCTGTTCTCGTTGTCGTTGCGCTGGTGGCTGTGCTGACCGGCTGCTCGACCGGGCAGCGGGTGGACCTCGGTGAAGGCGCCGCAGGCAGTTTGGTGGCCGCGATCGCCGGGGAGCCAGATCAGCTCGACCCGCACAAGACCACCGCCTACTTCTCCTTCGAAGTGCTCGAGAACGTCTTCGACACGCTGGTCGAACCGGATGAGAACCTACAGATGCAGCCCGCACTGGCCAAGTCGTGGGAGGTCAGCCCCGATGAGCTGACGTGGACGTTCCGGTTGCGCGAGGACGTGACGTTCCACGACGGGTCACCGTTCACCGCCGACGACGTCGTCTACTCCTACCGCCGCATCATCGACGAGCAACTGACCAACGTCGACAAGTTCAGCGCCGTGACCGCGGTGGAAGCACCGGACCCGATGACCGTGGTGATCCGCGTGTCGCGCCCGACACCGAACATGCTGACCAACCTCGGCGGGTTCAAGGGGATGGCGATCGTGTCGCGTCGCAACGTCGAGAGCGGGCAGATCGCCACGCATCCCGTGGGCACCGGCCCGTTCAGTTTCCGCGGGCAGAAGAGCGGTGATTCGATCGTGTTGAGCGCCAATCCCCGGTACTGGGGTGGCGCTCCGACGTTGACGGGGGTGACGTTCCGCTTCATCTCCGAGCCGTCCACCGCGTTGTCGGCGCTGCAGGCCGGCGAGGTGGACTGGACCGATTCGGTTCCACCGCAGCGGGTTTCCCAGTTGCGGGAGGACGACTCGTTGTCGTTGGCGGTCACGCCCAGCAACGACTACTGGTATCTGGCGCTCAACCAGGCACGTTCACCGTGGAACGACGTGCGGGTCCGTCGCGCGATCGCGCACGCCATCGACCGCGACGCGATCGTCGCGGCCACCAGTTACGGCACCGCGCAGGCCAATCAACTGGCCATCCCGGAAGGCAATCCGTGGTACACGCCGTATGACCGCTACGACGACGGCGGACTCGACAAGGCCCGAGAGTTGTTGGCGCAGAGCGGCGCCACACCGAACAGCATGGACATGCTCGTCACCACCGAGTATCCGGAGACGGTGACCGCAGCGCAGATCATCGCCGACAACCTTGCGCCGCTGGGCATCACGGTGTCCATCCGCACCGTGGACTTCGCCACCTGGCTCGACGAACAGAACTCGGGCAACTTCGACATGCTGATGATGGGCTGGCTGGGCAACATCGACCCGGACGACTTCTACTACGCCCAGCACCACACCGACGGCACCAGCAACGCGCAGAAATTCTCCAACGCCGAGGTCGATCGGCTGCTCGACGCCGGTCGCGTCGAAACCGACCCCGTCGCGCGCTTCGACACTTACGCCAGGGCCGCGACGCTGATCGCCGACGAGGTCAGCTACATCTACCTGTACAACCCGTCGGTGATTCAGGCGTGGAATCCGGCGCTGAAGAACTATGAAGCCCGCCGCGACGGCGCGGTTCGGTTCCGCAGCGCCGGCTTCGACAGTGAGGACGCGACCTGACATGGCGCTCCCCCGACTGGTCACCCACCCGATCACCCGGTTCGTCGCGCGTCGGCTTGTCTATTCCGCGGTGGTGCTGCTCGGTGTTCTGGTGGTGGTGTTCGCCCTCGTGCATCTGGTGCCCGGCGACCCCGTCCGCATCGCGCTGGGCACCCGCTACACCCCGGAGGCTTACGAGGCGTTGCGCTCGGCGAGCGGCCTGGACCGTCCGATCGTCGTGCAGTTCTTCGCGTATCTCGGGTCGGCACTGACCGGTGATCTCGGGGTCAGTTTCCGTAACGGTGACCCTGTGACGGTCACGTTGCTCGAACGCCTGCCGGCCACCCTGTCGCTCGGGATCGTCGGCATCGCGCTCGCACTGCTGTTCGCCCTGCCGGCGGGGATCTACTCCGCGCTGCGCGAAGGCCGGATCAGTGACACCATCGTGCGGATCACCAGCCAGTTCGGGGTCTCTGTCCCGGACTTCTGGATGGCGATCCTGCTGATCGCGTTGTTCTCCACGACGCTGGGGTGGCTGCCGACGTCGGGTTACCGGCCGCTGTTCGACGATCCGGTGGGCTGGGCGCGCCACATCGTGTTACCGGCGCTGACGGTGGCGGTGGTGGCCGGGGCGATCATGACGCGGTACGTGCGGTCGGCGGTGCTCGACGTCACCGCCATGGGTTACGTGCGCACCGCACGGTCCAAGGGGCTCTCCCCTCGCGTCGTGACGTTGCGGCACACCGTGCGTAACGCGCTGGTGCCGATCCTGACGATCACCGGCATCCAGTTGGCCACTCTGCTGGGCGGCGTGATCGTGGTGGAGGTGGTGTTCGCGTGGCCCGGGCTGGGCCGTCTGGTGTACAACGCCGTCGCGGCGCGCGACTATCCGTTGATCCAAGGGGCGGTGCTGCTGATCGCGGCGTTGTTCTTGCTGATCAACCTGCTCGTCGACGTGCTCTATGCGGTGGTGGACCCGAGGATCCGGCTCGGATGACCACGGACCACACCGAACCCGGTCGGACGTCGTCGTGGCGGCTGCTTGCCCGCAACCCGGGCACGTTGATCAGTGCGCTGGTGCTGCTCGTGGTCGCCGTCGTGGCGGTGACCGCCGATTGGGTTGCGCCCTACGGGGTCAACGACATCAACGTCCCGAACGCGCTGCAACCGCCCAGTGGGTCGCACTGGTTCGGCACCGACGAACTGGGCCGCGACATCTTCTCGCGCGTCCTCGTCGCGACCCAGGCGTCGATGCGCATCGCCGTGGTCAGTGTCGTGTTCGCGGTACTGGTCGGCGTCACGGTCGGTGTGGTCGCCGGTTACCGGGGAGGGTGGCTGGACACCGTCCTGATGCGGCTCATCGACGTGATGTTCGCGTTCCCGGTACTGCTGCTGGCGCTGGCCGTGGTGGCCATCCTCGGTCCCGGGGTGACGACGACGATCCTGGCGATCGGCATCGTCTACACACCGATCTTCGCGCGGGTGGCCAGAGCGAGCACGCTCGGTGTGCGAACCGAGCCCTACGTATCGGCGTCGCGTGCGATGGGCAGCGGCGACCTGTACATCCTGCGCCGCCACGTACTGCCGAACATCGCCGGGCCGCTGATCGTGCAGACGTCGCTGTCGCTGGCGTTCGCGATCCTCAGCGAAGCCGCACTGTCGTTCCTGGGCTTGGGAATTCAACCTCCGGAGCCGTCGCTGGGCCGGATGATCTTCGATTCCCAGGGGTTCGTCACCATGGCCTGGTGGATGGCCGTCTTCCCGGGTGCGGCGATCTTCGTGATCGTGCTGGCGTTCAACATGTTCGGTGACGGCCTGCGTGACGTCCTGGATCCGAAGCAGCGCACGACCGTCGAAGCGCGCAGGGGTGAGCGATGACCGACTCCTCCCCTGTCCTGCGGGTCGAGGACCTCGGCGTGCGGATCGGCGCCAAGACCATCGTCGACGGGGTGTCGTTCGCGGTGCACCGCGAGCACACCGTGGGCATCGTCGGGGAATCCGGCTCGGGCAAGACGATGACGGTACTGGCCGCCACCGGTCTGCTCGACGCACCGGGCGCCCGGGTATCGGGAAGCAGCACGTTGGCCGGGGAGGCGCCGGTGCAGTTGGTCGGCGCCACCGGCCGCACACTGCGCAGCGTGCACGGCGCCCGCATCGGGTTCGTCTTCCAGGACCCCGGTACGTCACTGAACCCGTTGCTCACCCTGGAGCGTCAGATCACCGAGTCGCTCGAAACGCACAAACGCATGACGCGCCGCGAGGCCGGCCGTCGAGCGCTGGAGCTTCTCGAAGCGGTCGGACTCCCGGACCCGCAGACCCGCCTGCACGCCTACCCCCACCAGCTGTCCGGCGGACAGCGGCAGCGGGTGATGATCGCCATCGCGCTGGCGTGCGATCCGGAGCTACTGATCGCCGACGAGCCCACCACCGCACTGGATGTCACGACACAGGCGCAGATCGTGGAGCTGGTCCGAGAACTGCAGCGCGACTTCGGCACCGCGGTCGTGTGGATCAGCCACGACCTCGGGGTGATCGGGCAGGTGGCCGACGATGTGACCGTGCTGCGCGAGGGTGTACCCGTAGAACAGGCGCCCATCGATGCGATCTTCGACCATCCGCAGGCGGACTACACCCGCGACCTTCTGGCCGCCCGGCCGGTGGTCGACCGCGCCGGGCCCGACCCCGTGCCGTCGGCGCCACCGTTGCTCGAGGTGGAGCACCTCGACGTCGAGTTCTCGGTGTCCACGCCGGTGGGCCGCTCCAAAGTCCATGCGGTCAAGGACGTTTCGTTCAGCATCCGGCAGGGCACCACGCTGGGTCTCGTCGGTGAGTCGGGTTCGGGTAAGTCGACGATCGCGGCCTGCCTGACCGGGCTGGTCACGCCGGACAAGGGGACGGCCACTCTCGGCGAGGTGGACATCTTCACGGCGAAAGGCCGTGCAGCCAAGGCACTTCGGCGGCGCATCGGACTGGTGCTGCAGGACCCGTTCTCCTCGCTGGACCCGCGCGCGGCCGTCGAGACATCGATCGCCGAACCGCTGATCGTGCATCGCCTGGCCGACGGTCGAAGCGCCCGCAGGGCACGAGTCGCCGAATTGCTCGACCTGGTGGGACTGCCGACGTCGTTCGCGCAGCGGTATCCGCACGAACTGTCGGGCGGTCAGCGTCAGCGTGTCAGCATCGCCCGCGCGCTGGCCGCCGAGCCGGACCTGCTGATCCTCGACGAGGCGACCGCCTCGCTGGACGTTTCCGTACAGGCCCGGGTGTTGGAGTTGCTCGCGCGGCTACAGCACGAACTCGGACTGACGTATCTGCTGATCGGCCACGACCTCGCGGTGATCCGCCAACTCAGCCACGACGTGCTGGTGATGCGCAACGGCGAAGCCGTCGAGAACCGGCCCGCCGACGACGTGTTCTCCGCGCCGGAACAGGAGTACACCCGCGCACTCCTGGCGGCGGTGCCACCGGTGCGACCGACGCCATGAGAAAGTCGACGCATGAGTCAGCTCAGCGGCAAAGTCGCGTTGGTCACCGGGGCGTCGGCGGGTCTGGGAGCCGCGACCGCGACTTTGTTCGCCGAACGAGGAGCCAAGGTCTTCGGCATCGCGCGTGACACCGCCCTGATGGCGGACGTGTTCGCCGACCTGCCTGATGCGACGTTCGCGTCGGTCGACATCACCTCGCCGCAGGCCTGCCGGCAGGCCGTCGAGGACTGCGTGGCGCACTTCGGCCGACTGGACGTGCTGGCCAACATCGCCGGCTTCCACCAGATGCGCCACACCCCGACGATGTCCGACGACGATTGGGAGAACGATCTCGCCGTCAACCTGACGGGGCCGTTCTATCTGTGCCGCGCCGCGCTGCCCCACCTGCTGGAGACCGGCGGCAACATCGTCAACGTGTCCTCGATTGCGGGCGTGGAAGGCGAGGTGTACTCGGCCGGGTATTGCGCCGCCAAACACGGGCTGGTCGGTCTGACGCGGGCACTGGCCGTCGAGTTCACCAAGGAGCGGTTGCGCGTCAACGCGATCTGCCCCGGCGGGATGCCGACCGCGCAGACGACGGAGTTCCAGGCGCCGGAGAACGCCGATTGGGATCTGATCATGCGGATCGCCTCGCCGCGCGGGTTCATGGCGACCGCGGACGTCGCCAAGACGATCGCGTTCCTGGCCAGTGACGACGCCGCGGCCGTCCACGGAGCGGTGTACCGCGTCGACAACGGCAAAGGCGCAGGCTGACTTTCGCGCCGTCCACCGGCGCGAACACGCCGCGCAGGCGGTCGCGGGCTACCCGTCAGGACGCGGGAGATCGGCGCCACCGGGGCATCGAGCGAGTAAGGGTAGCCTTGGTCGGGTCTGCCAGGGTGGCTTCTCTGGTCGACTCCGAACGAAGAGGATTTCCATGAGATCAACCCGCAACCGCGCCGTCGCGACCCTCGCGGGGCTGGCACTGACCCTGGCCGCATGCGGTTCGACGCCCTCGGACGATGCGGCCGAAGGGGCCGAGGGCTCGTCGACGGTGCAGGTCGAGGACAACCTCGGCAGGCACACCGTCGCCACACCGCCGCGCTCGGTCGTCGCCACCGACAACCGCACCTTCGAGACACTCGACTCCTGGGGCGTCGAGCTCAGCGCCGCCGCCGTGGCGCTCATGCCGAGCACCATCGGGTACGTCGACGACGAGTCGATCGTCGATCTGGGCAATCACCGCGAACCCGACCTCGAGGCGGTCGTCGCGGTGCAGCCCGATCTGATCGTCAACGGCGGCCGCTTCGCCAGCTACCACGACGACTTCGTCCGCCTCGCACCCGAGGCGGTGGTCCTCGAGCTCGACCCGCGGCCGGGCCAACCGCTCGACGCCGAACTCAAACGGCAGACCACTGTGCTCGGTGAGATCTTCGGCAAACAAGACGCGGCCGAACAGCTCAACGCCGACCTCGACGCGGCGGTCGCACGGGTCAAGGCCGCCTACGACCCCGCCGACACGGTGATGGCCGTCATCACCTCGGGCAGCCAGATCGGTTATGTCGCACCGGGAGCCGGACGCACCCTCGGCCCGCTGTTCGACATTCTCGGCCTCACCCCGGCCCTCGAACTGCCCGACGGTTCGCAGAACCACCAGGGTGACGACATCTCGGTGGAGGCGATCGCCGACTCCAATCCGGACTGGATCCTGGCGATGGACCGCGACGCCGCCATCAACGTCGACGACCCGGCGTACCGGCCGGGCAACGAGATCATCGACGGATCCGAGGCCCTGAGAAACGTCGACGCGGTCAAGAACGGCGACGTCGTCTACATGCCGGCGGACACGTACACCAACGAGAGCATCCAGACCTACACGGAGTTCCTCAACGCGCTGGCCGACGCGTTCGAAGCGCGCAACTGAGCACCATCGGATGACCACCACCGGGATCGCGCGAGGCCGGGCGAAGGGTCGGTTGTTCAGTTGGCGCCTGCTGCTCGGTGTGCTGGGTGTCGGCGTCCTGGTTGTGGCGTCGTTGTTCACCGGCGTCTACGACGTGTTCGGCGGCGAAGGCGGCAGCGAGATGTTCGCGATCACCCGGATACCGCGCACGGTCGCACTCGTCCTGTCGGGCGCGGCGATGGCCATGTGCGGCCTGGTGATGCAGTTGCTGACGCAGAACCGCTTCGTCGAGCCGACCACGACGGGCACCACCGAGTGGGCCGGCCTGGGCCTGCTGACCGTGATGGTCCTGATGCCCGGCGCCGGCATCGCCGCCCGCATGGTCGGTGCGGTGCTCGCGGCTTTCGTCGGCACGATGGTGTTCTTCGCGTTCCTGCGTCGCGTGTCGTTGCGTTCGTCGCTGATCGTGCCGATCGTCGGGATCATGCTCGGCGCCGTCGTCGGGGCGGTGTCGACGTTCTTCGCTCTGCAGACCGACATGCTGCAGAGCCTCGGTATCTGGTTCGCCGGGAGTTTCACGTCGATCCTGCGCGGCCAGTACGAGGTGCTGTGGATCGTCGCGGTCGTCGTCGTCGCGGTGTTCGTCACCGCCGACCGGTTCACCGTCGCCGGTCTCGGCGAGGAGATCTCCACCAACGTCGGCCTGAACTACAACCGCATGATCCTGTTCGGCACGGCGCTCATCGCTGTCGCGACCGGTGTGGTCACGGTCGTCGTCGGCAACCTGCCGTTCCTCGGGCTGATCGTGCCCAACATCGTGTCGATGTTCCGCGGTGACGACCTGCGCAGCAACCTGCCCTGGGTGTGCCTGCTCGGCATCGCGATCGTCACAGTGTGCGACCTCATCGGGCGCACGATCATCATGCCGTTCGAGGTGCCGGTGTCGCTGATCCTCGGGATCGTCGGTTCGGTCGTCTTCGTCGCGCTCCTGCTACGCCAGCGTCGGCGCGGGTGAGGTGACGCCATGACTGCGACACCCGCGCCGGCCCAGCGGACCGCAGGGCCGTTCCCGACGCGGCGCGCCGCCCACCGGTACTGGGTGACCGTGTCGATACTGGTCCTGCTGGCCGTCGGATTCGCGGTCGGGTTGTTGGTGTGGGACAACCCGATGCCGGTTGGCTCCCAGGGCTTCTGGCGCATCGCCGAGCTGCGGCTCACCAGCGTCGTGGTGATGGCGGTGGTCGCCTTCTGCCAGGCCGTCGCCACGGTCAGCTTCCAGACGGCGACCAACAACCGCATCATCACACCGTCGATCATGGGGTTCGAGTCGCTCTACGTCGCCGTGCAGACCTCGGCGGTGTTCTTCCTGGGGGTGGCCGGAGTCGTTGCTGTGCAAGGCCTTCCGCAGTTCGTTCTGCAGGTGGCGCTGATGGTCGCCCTGGCGGTGGCGCTGTACGGATGGCTGCTGTCGGGTCGGTACGGCAACCTGCAGGTCATGCTGCTCGTCGGCATCGTCATCGGCGGCGGCCTGGGTTCGGTGTCGGCGTTCATGCAGCGGCTGCTCGAGCCGAGCGAATTCGACGTCCTGTCAGCGCGATTGTTCGGGTCGGTGGCCAACGCCGAGGCCGGCTACCTGCCCGTGGCGATTCCGCTCTGCCTGACCGCGGGACTTCTCCTTCTGGCCAATGCGCGGCGGCTCAACGTCATCGCGCTCGGGCCGGACGTCAGCCGCAACCTCGGACTCGACCACCGCTTCGAGATCATGCGCGTGCTGTTTTTGGTGTCGGTGCTCATGGCCGTCTCGACCGCCCTGGTCGGGCCGATGGTCTTCCTCGGCTTCCTCGTCGCGACGCTGGGGTATCAGCTCGCCGACACCTACGACCATCGCTACCTCTTCCCGGTCTCCGCACTGCTCGGCTTCGTGGTGCTCAGCGGCGCCTACTTCGTCATGCGCAACGTGTTCTACGCCGAGGGCGCCGTGTCGATCATCATCGAACTCGTCGGCGGGTCGGTCTTCCTCTACGTCATTCTCCGCAAGGGTGTCCTGTGATCAAGCTCAGCAACGTGGTCAAGCGCTACGACTCCGATGTCGCGATCGGCCCCGTCGATCTGGCGATCCCGGCCGGCGGAATCACCGCCCTGGTCGGACCCAACGGGGCCGGCAAGTCGACGCTGCTGACGATGATCGGGCGCCTGCAGGGCATGGATGCCGGCGCCATCGAGATCGCGGGGTACGACGTGGCGAGCACCGCGTCGAAAGACCTCGCCAAGATCGTGTCGATCCTGCGTCAGGAGAACCACTTCATTACGCGGTTGACGGTGCGGCAGCTGGTCGGGTTCGGCCGGTTCCCGTACTCGCGCGGCCGGTTGACGGCGGCCGACGAGCAGATCATCAGCGACGCGATCGACTTCCTGCACCTGCAGGAGCTCGAAAGCCGTTACCTCGACCAGCTTTCCGGTGGCCAGCGCCAGCGCGCCTATGTGGCGATGGTGCTCGCCCAGGACACCGAATACCTGTTGCTCGACGAGCCGCTCAACAACCTCGACATGCGGCATTCGGTGCAGATGATGCAGCACCTCAAGCGCGCCGCCGACGACCTGGGGCGCACCGTGGTGATCGTCCTGCACGACATCAACTTCGCCGGCCACTACGCCGATCAGATCTGCGCGGTGAAAGACGGGCGGATCGTCGAGTTCGGTCCGCCGTCGGAGATCATGGTCGACGACGTGCTCACCCGCGTCTTCGACACCCCGGTCTCGGTGATCGATGGACCGCGCGGCCGACTCGCCGTCTACTACTAGAGAATTCGTGAACCAGCGTGCTGAGGGCTTCGACTAGAGCTTGAACCGTCCGGCGAAGCCGCGCAGCGGCAGGTCGGCGCTGGTGATGATTCCCGGCGGCGCGGCCACCACGGAGCGGATCGCGTTGAGCGCCGGCAGACCGGTGACCGTCATGCCGATCGAGGCGAACGCGGCCGGGTCGGACAGGTCGACGCCGGGCTTGGGGAAGATCATGTGCTTGTTGTAGATGTTCGGGTCGCCCTTGATGTGGGTGATGTAGCAGCCCTTGATGTCCCAGCTCGGGTCGGTGTGCGGGGTCATCTGCCACTCCAGATGTGTTTCCACGCGCGGGATTCCGTCGACCATGCCCTGGTACTTGATGTAGTTGCCGCCCAGGGACCCCTTCGGCAGCTGGTACCAACCAAGGTCGACGTCCTTGGTGCACGCGCCCAGTTCGTAGGAGAACTTCACTTCATCGAGTTCGAGCCCGAAGCAGTCGGCCATCAACAGCACGCTGTCGGCGAACACCCGGGTGTACTTCTCCAACTTGCCGGGAATCTCGGGATCGTCGACCGGTTGGCCGTAGCCGACCTCGATCCAGGTGTCTCTGGAGTGGTGGCAGGACACGTCGACCGACTCGATGGTGGTGACGTTCTCGATCTCGGCGACGTCGGCCGAGCAGACCACCCCGAGGATCTGGTTCAGTCCCGGGTTCATCCCGGTGCCGTAGAACGTGGATCCGCCTTTCTCGCAGGCTTCCTGGAGCAACTGCGTCACCGGCTTGCCGGAGTGGTGGGGGTGGTTGCGGTCGCGGTGCCAGCCGGTGATCCAGTCCGCGGTGGTCACGATGTCGATTCCGGCCTCGAGGATCTGCACATAGAGGTCCTCGTCGGGGAACACCCCGTGGAAGGTCAGCACGTCCGGCTTGGCGGCGATGACCTCCTCGACGGTGCCGGTGGCGGTCACGCCGATCGGCGCCAGCCCGGCGAGTTCCCCGACATCCTTGCCGATCTTCTCGGGCGAGTAGCAGTGCACGCCGATGAGCTCGAGGTCGGGGTGGCTGGCGATGCGCTTGATCATCTCGGTGCCGACGTTGCCGGTCGCGACCTGAAACACCTTGATCGTCATGAGGTTGCCTTTCTGCGGGCGGCCAATTCGGCGGCGCTGCCGCCCTTTCCATCGGGATAGAACTTCATGGCCCACTTGCGGATCGCGGTGAACCCTTCGACTTCGGAGCCGGCCAGCGCGGGCGGGTCGGAGTACCGCTGGTGCGCCCAGATGTGGATGTCCTGGCTGAACTGGCGGATCACCTCGGCGCCGAACTCGGTGGCTTTGGCTTGCGCGCGCGCCGGGTCGCGCACGTCGGTTTCGGGTCGGCCGATGTAGACCATGAACCGCACGTCGGAGGTGGAATCGTCGACGGGGGTGATCGCCGAGATCGTGCGGTTGTCGATCATCCCCCAGCTCTTGGTGACGGCGATTCCCAGTCCGCCGTTGATGGCTTCGACGCCGCTGCGGACGTCGTCGATGGTTTGTCCCTCGTCGCCTTCGAAGGTGATCGTGAAGTCGACGTAGGACACCGGGCCGTCGAAGTCGTGGCGGGTGAACTTCGGGACGATCGGGGTGTCGTGCACGTACTTGAAATGGGCGAAGTCCACTCCGTTTTCGAGTACGTACTGCGGGTGCATCTCGAGACCCTGCCGAAAGAGTCGCTGCTGCGGGTAGTAGTCGTCGAGAGTCCTGCCGTCACCGAAGTCGGCGAAGATGTCCGGGGCGTCGAAGAACGGTGCGCGGTCTTCGATGTCGTGCCAGATGTAGATCGACTCGTTGCGTTCGACCACCGGGTAGGTCTTGATGCGCCGGCCCCGGTTGGGTCGGTCCTCGTACGGTATGCAGACGTTGCGGCCCTGCTGACTCCACTGCCACCCATGGAAAGGGCATTGCAGGACTTCGCCTTCGACCACGCCACCGAATCCCAGATGGGCTCCGAGGTGCTCGCAGTACGCATTCATCACGGTCAGCTGTCCGGACTCCGCACGCCAGGCGATCATCTCCTGGTCGAAGTACTTCATGGTGTGCACGTCACCGACCGCGATCTCGTCGGACCACGCGACCTGGAACCAGCCGGTCGGCTTCATCGACAGGGGCGGCTTGGCCATGCACGGATGATAGGTCAGTCGACCACAGAAACATAGTGGGTTCTACGAAACTTTCGGTACGCTGTTCGCCATGACCGACGTGTCCCCCGTGCGGGTTCGACGTCCGAACCGGCGTGGCCAGGCCACCCGCGCCAACATGCTGCAGGCGGCGCTCACCGCACTGGCTTCGGGCGATCCTGCCTCGGTGTCGGCGAACCGGATCGCCAAGGACATCGGTGCCACCTGGGGCGCGGTGCAGTATCAGTTCGGCGACGCCGACGGTTTCTGGGCGGCCGTGCTCCACCTGACAGCACAGCGCCGCGCCGACCTGTTCAGCGACGTCGATACCCATGCACCGCTGCGGGATCGTGTCGCCGGAATCATCGAAACGCTGTATCACGGCCTGTCAGCGCCGGATTCGCGTGCCATCGAGAATCTGCGCGCCGCGCTGCCGCGCGAGCCCGAGGAACTCGAGCGGTTGTACCCGCAGACCGCCGCCGAGCTCTACTCGTGGGGCCAGTCGTGGTTGCAGACTTGCCGCAACGCGTTCGCCGGCCTCGAGGTCGACTCCGAACGCGTCCGCGAAGTGGCTGCGCTGATCCCGGGTGCCATGCGTGGGCTGGCGTCGGAACGGCAGTTGGGCTCCTACGCCGACCTCGACGTCGCGCGCCGGGGTCTGACCAACGCGCTGGTGGCCTACCTTCAGAGCAGCGACATCAGCGACACGTAGCACGTGGTTCCGGCCACGATGCTCAGCACGGCATTGCGCCGCCACAGATGCAGACCGGCGGTGACCACGACCGCGAGCAGCAGATACCCGCGTTGTTGAACGGTCTCTCCGGCGACCGTGCGCAGCGTGTAGATCGCCAGGATGAGCATGACGCCCACCGGCATGTGCACGCCGAGATAGGTGACCAGCCGGCTCTGCCGCAGTGGCGCCAGCACGGCGAACGGCAGCGCGCGCAGCGCCCAGGTCACCGCCGCGCTGATCACCACGAGCAGCGCGACGTAGGCGTTGTCAGGCATGCCGGGTCCGCATTCGAACCAGCAGCACCACCGCGAACGCGGCGAACGCCGCGATGAGCATCTGCCCGGGAACCAACACCCACGCCAATACCGCGATGGCCCCTGCCAGCGCGGCGGTCATGGGATCGGGACGCTGCCGGTACGCGTCGATGGCCAGCACGACGAACAGCGCGGTCAGCGCGAAGTCGAGTCCGACGAGCCGCTCGATCGGCAGCGCCGCGCCGACCAGTCCGCCCAGCGTCGCTCCCGTCACCCACAGGGCGTGTAATGCCGCCTGCATCAACAGGATCTGCCGACGCGCCCACGTCTGCGCCGCGGGACTGACTCCAACCGCGTAGGCCTCGTCGGACAGCGTGTAGGTGCTGTACAGCTTGGCGGGTAACCCGTCGACGCGATGCAGCGGGAAGGACAGCGCATAGAACACATGGCGCGAGTTGACGATCAGCGTCGTCAGCGCGACCGTGGCGAACGGCGCCGCCGAGGCCGCCAGGTGCACCATCAAGAATTCCAGTGACCCGGCGTAGATGACCGCGGCGAACACCGGCGCCCACCACCACGCCAGCCCCGCATGCACGACCAGCAACCCCAGTGCGACGCCGAGCGGAATGAACGCCAAACCGACCGGCGCCGTCAGCGCCAGAACCCGGCGCACCGACCGGTCAGGCGGCAACGGTCAAAGATGTCTTGCCGGTGCGGATTCCGACGTCGTCGAAGGCCTTTTCGATGGCGGCGACCTGCGCGGGGGTCCATTTCAGTACCTGCGCGGCGGTGTTGACCACGGCGGCACGACCGTCGACGAACATCGCCGCCGCACCGAGCTTCGACAACGATTGATAGAACAGCGTCGCCCACATGTCATCGGTCACAGCGGCTGTGGCGGGATCGGTCATCATCCGGTAGGCGGCGTGGCTGAAGATCGTGCTGTTGAGATGTTCTCCATGGTCGTCGCCGGGCAGGTCGTACCGGTCCGCGTAGTGGGCGCGGTAGGGCCCCAGCGACGTGCTCATCGACCCCGGATCGGCCAGGTCGCGGATCGCGCCGAGCTCAGAGTCCTCACCGATGAGCCAACGATCCCGGCCCTGCTTGCCTTCAATGAGCATCCCGAGGATGTCCGCATACGCTTCGTTGAGCGCTCCGGACTCCGCATGGTCAAGTACCGGCAGACCGCCGCCGACCACGGAAGTCACCACAGCATGGGTGAATTCGTGTCCGACGACGTCGAGGGCGGCCTGCAGGTACCCACCGTTGCCGAACACGAACTGCCGGCGAATCGGGTCCCAGAACGCGTTGGCGTAGGCGGCCGAGCGCGCCGGCGAGTACCGGATGCTGACCTCAATGAGCGCACCGCGGTCGTCGAAGGAATCGCGGCCGAGCACGGTGGCGAAGAAGTCGTAGACTGCGGCAGCGTTGGCGTGGGCAGACACCGCGGCCCGGTCCCATCCGAACCAACCGCGCTTGATCACCCGGCCCGGCAGCACCGGACCGAGGCGCCCGAACAGTGGGTAGGACGTCCGATAGGTCGCGATGTTGCGTGCGGCGTCGTACATTTCGCGGATTCGCAGCCAGGAGACCTCACGTGTCTCGGTGGTGATCTCACGGTAGTCGCCGAGCCAGTCCCGGGCATATCCGGTCACCGTGTAGGCCGAAGCGCCGGCGCTCGTGACGATGACCTCGCCGACGTACGGGCCGTCGGCGTGGAACACCAGCGTCTCCCCCGACGGCGCCGGCTCCCCGGTCTCCGGCCGTTCGACGATCACCCGCCACGCCAGCCGGGGATCCCGGTCGTCGAGCGCATAGACGACGAGTTCGGCGGTGTGCAGCGAGGTTTCGGGGAAGATGCCGCGCGCGAACCGCCGCACCTCGTCGATCTCGTCGAGCGTCGCGTCCGGTGTGACGTCGAAGCTCTGCCCCACGCCGCGGTAGTTGTTGAACAGACCGGTCACGACGCCGGTGAGGTCGGTCACCAAAATCACCTGACTGCCGAGCACCTCGACGCCGCCGATGGATTCGGTGAAGCGGTAGGTGATCTCGGTCGAGGATCCTTTTCCGACGGTGCCGACGGTGATCCCCGACGCCCGGGCGAAGTTCTCCGCGATGCCCAATGTCACGGCCATGGCGTTGAGCACCTCGGCTGCGTCGGCGGTGGTGTTCACCCGGCGGTCGGTGAAGCGTCCGTCGACGGCTCTGATCCTGCCCTGGTCGTCGGTGACGATGGCGACGTCGTCATCCCCGCCCGCGCGCGCGGCGGTTGCGGCGATGGTCACTACCACCCGGGTCGGGCCGCCCAGACCCAGGAGACCGAGGAGTCCGTGAACGTGGAAAGGGTTGCCGACGGTGTCGTCGACGGTCACGGTGAAGGTGTCGGCACGTCCGGAGCCGTCCGGGGTGTAGACGAAGCCGCCGGCGCGGTCCAACGCCACGGTGCCGTGCGCGGGTCCGGTGCGGAGTGCGTAGGTGAGCGCGACGTCGTCGTAGTCGACGGCATTGAAGTTGCCGGTGATGTCACCGTCGGGGCCGGGGCCGGACATGGTGACGTCAGCGCGGGGGCGTTGATTGTTCCAGGTGTACTGGCTCTGCCGCACGCCCAGCCACAGCGACTCCAGCAGCGAGGACACCGGCGCCGCCGGCAGCGGTAGGTCGTCGGCGATTCCGCGGAGGCCGACCCACGTCAGGGTGTCGGTGACGACGTCGGCGACGGTGACGGGACGTTGGGCGACCACGCTGCGCAGGGTCACGGGGGTAACTGCTTTGGCCGACGAAGTCGCCTCGCCGGATTCGGTTTCGGTGACGCGGGTCGCTATCGGGTCCGGCTCCGCGGCGTCCGCCTCGAGCGTCTCGGTCACCTCGGGGATCTCGGCCCGCGGTTCTCGTACGGTCGAACGTGCCGGTTTCTCGTCGCGGGTGTACGGGTCGGCCGCACGCGCAGACCGCCGGCGCTCGGTTGTACGTGTCCCGTCGGTGGCGGTGCGGCGCTCGGCGCGCGGTGCGCTCTTGCCGGACGGGCCCTGGCTCGCCGATGAGTCCGACGATCCCTGGGAATCTGAAGATTCTGACGGTGAGGCGACGGCGGCAGGTGCTCCTGCGACGATGCCCACCCCGATACCGGCCGCGACCAGCCCGACGCCCAGAACCCGCCACGGGTCGCCTGGCTTTTGCACACCGCTGGTCACCATTGACCCCCCGATTCGCCCGCGGCAGTCGTGAAGACCGACCGTAGCAAGGGAATTTACCCGAGGGATTGCAATCCCAGGAAGCGGCTACTCTGGACCGGTGCCACTGCTGCTCGGCCCCGTCCTGCGCCACGTGAGCGATACCACCGCCTCGGTGTGGGTGCAGACGGATGCGCCGGCCGAGGTCACTGTGCTGGGCTGCTCGGCGCGCACGTTCGAGGTGCAAGGCCACCACTACGCGCTCGTCCCGGTGACCGGGCTGACCCCGGATTCCGTCACCCCGTATGAGGTCTCCGTCGACGGTGAAACATGTTGGCCGGAAAAGGATTCAGAGTTCCCGCCGAGCGTGATCAAAACCCGTGGCCCCAAGTGCGGACACCGTCTGCGGATGGTCTTCGGATCGTGCCGCTATCCGAAGACCGGCGACGCGTCGCTGGACAAGAAACTCGGACTCGACGCACTGGACTGCTATGCCACCCGGCTCAACACCATGCCCGTCGAAGAGTGGCCCGACGCACTCTTACTACTGGGCGATCAGGTGTACGCCGACGAACTGACACCCGAGGCCCGTCGTCGTCTGGCCGGACGGCGCCGGAACCGGCGTCGGCCCCCCGACGAGGTCGTCTCGTTCGACGAGTACGAGGGGCTCTACCGGCATACCTGGGGCGACCCGGAGATCCGCTGGATCATGTCGACGATCCCGACGGCGATGATCTTCGACGACCACGACATCCGTGACGACTGGAACACCTCGGCAGCGTGGCGGGCCGAGGTGAACACCAAGCCGTGGTGGCGTGACCGGATCCGCGCCGGGTTGGCCTCCTATTGGGTCTACCAGCACCTGGGCAACTTGAGCTGCGAATCGTTGGCCGCCGACGAGGACTATCGCAAGGTGCTCGCCACCGACGGGGACTGCTGGGACCTCCTGGTCGAACTCGCCGATCGTGCCGACAGCGAGGTCGACGGCGAAAAGGGTCTGCGGTTCAGTTTCCGCTGGGACATGGGCCGCAGTCGCTTGATCATGGTCGACTCCCGCAACGCCCGGATCCTCGACAGCGGCGAACGCAAGATGCTCGGCGACCGTGAGTTCGAGTGGTTCGAGGACCAGGTCGCCGGATGCCTCGACAGCGTGGACCATGTGGTGATCGGGTCGTCTCTGCCGTGGTTGTTGCCGCCGCTGATCGGTGACATGCAGACCGCCAACGAGATCTCCGCCGACCAGCCGGGATGGCGCGGAAAGTTGGCCGAACAAATCCGTCAGGCAGCGGATTTCGAGCATTGGCCCGCGTTCATGAAGTCGTTCCTGCGGCTCAGTGAAGTGATCAGACAAGCCGCCACCCAACCGACGGACGGACCGGCGACGGTGTCGGTGTTGTCCGGCGACGTACACCACAGCTACGCCGCGCGCGCCGACTTCACCGGCGGGACTGATGCCCGGGTGCATCAATTGGTGTGCTCACCGGTGCACAACTATGTACCGCTGTTCGTCCGGCCGGTGTTCCGTCTGGGCTGGTCGCCGCGGCTGGCTCGGGTCAGCCGGCGCTGGGCGCGCCGCCGCGGGTCGGCGCCGCTGCCGATGTCGTGGCGCAACCTCAGCGGGCCGTTGTTCGGCAACACCATCGCCACGCTGTCCATGGACGGGCGTGACGCCGAGGTCTGGTTCGAGCAGCCGCGCGACAACGGCGAGCTGGCCACCGTGGCGAAAGTGGAGCTCACCGAACCTCCCGGTCGGCGCGCTCGCCAGTAGCTGAGCGACGCCCCCGGAAGGTGCCGTTCGATTAGCCGGTGGCTTCGCGCGTCCCGACGGCGACCGTCAGCAGGACGACGGAGTCCTCGAGAGTGGCCAGGCTGTGGCGTTCCCTCGGAATCAGCACGTACTCCCCTGCGGACAGCTCGACCGAGCCCTCCTGCGCTTGCAGTCGGACTCGTCCGCGCAGCACCTGAAGCGTTGCCTCGCCGGGACTTTCGTGCTCGTCGAGCCCGTGACCTTCGGCCAGCGCGAGCAGGGTCTGACGCAGCGCGTGCTCGTGCCCGCCGAACACCGTATGGCCGGAGCGGCCCGAGTTGGCGTTGCGCGCCTCTTCCAGTTGCTTGTCAGCGAGCTCGTTCAGAGAGATGACATCCACGTGTCGTTTCACCGTCCTTCATCGTCGTTCGCTTACCGCCGGCGTCTTCACCGGCGTCACCAGGAGGCTGACCTGGCAGGCTCCTCCACGCGGATCAGGCTTCACCTGGACTCGATGGTTCTTCCCGAGCGCGTCTGCATTGATGTCGATGACTTCCTGGATGAGGCCTTGTTGGATGCCTCGAACCACTTCGGGCGCCGTCGTCGCGATGTCGGCCAACGGGCAGGTGCAGATCTCGATCATCACCTCGCCAAACGAGTTCAGGACCGAGCTGACCTGGAAGCCGAGTTCGTCGAGCGTGGCCACCACCAGGTCGGTGACCGTCGATTCACTTCGCGGACGAGCCAGACGGACGCGGTGGGCGAGGTCGGCGCCGATCCGCAGCGACCGGGCCTCGCGCTCTTCGGCGGACCCACCCAGATGCTGGGCGAACAGCGCGACGATGTCGGCGTAGTCCAGACGCGGCACCACCTCGTAGGTGACCCGCGGCCGTCCGGCGCCCGGCCCGCGCCGGTGCGCGCTGCGCCGGATCAGTCCTCGGTCTTCGAGAGCGCTCAGGTGGAAGCGCGCGGTGGTGATGTGGATGCCGAGCGATTCGGCCACACCGTGGGCGTCGAGCGGGCTGTCGGACTGTCGCAGCAGCGTCAGCACCCGTTGCCGTTGCTGGCCGGCAGTGCGGTCACGGTCGGCAGTCGAGGACTCGGTGCGGTGAAGCTGCACTCAACCCCCTCGACCCGTCGACGGAAGACGACGCTCGCGCGTCACCCTGTCACTCTATCGGTGGTCTGCGGGACGACGCCGACCACTGCGATCGCGGTCAGCGACTTGCGGTGGCGCTGGAACACCCGCCGCATGCCCACAACGCGTTTGCGCGCCGCGGGATGGCGGATGATGTTGCCGACGATCTTGAGGGCGCCCAAGAAGCCCTCGTCGGCGACAACGCGCTTGGGATTGAGCAGTGCCATGTCCGCGTAGTCGACGCTCGCGATCTCGAATCCGGCCTCGGTGAGCAACTGCGTCCATTCGGCGCCGGTCAGCGGCCGGGCATTGACTTTGATCGAGCGGGCGAGGTTCTTGCGGATGTCGTCTTTGATGTCCCCGGAGATGGTGTCGGGCTTGAGGCCGAGCTCGTGGATGGCGTAGCGGCCGCCGGGACGCAGTACCCGGAACGCTTCCTCGACGATGGCGCGCTTGTTCTTGTCGCCCTGCATGGTCAGCATGGCTTCGCCGACCACGACGTCGGCGCTGTTGTCGGGCAGGCCGGTCTGGGCGGCGTCGGCGACCACGACGGTGCCGTCGACCGGGGCGACAACCGAACGCACCGCCTCGGTCGCCGCGGCGGTGTCGTCGACGCCGACGTAGTTGCGCGGATGCAGCGCGACGATGTCCTTAGCGGTCCGCCCCAGGCCGGGGCCCAATTCGACGACGTCGGCGCCGTTGATGCGCGCTGACGCCAACAGGCGAGTGGTCAGTTCCAAACCGCCGGGGCGCAGCACCCGCTTGCCGAGCCGAGCCAACAGCCAGTGCCCCGGCAGGTCGGCCATCGACCGGTTGGCCAACGGAAGTTGGTGTGCAGTCATGTCAATTCCTCCTCATCAGTACCGCAGCCGACAGCGGCGCGGTGAACAACGCGCAGGCATAGATCAGCGCACCGTTCGGGCTCCAGGGTGGTTGTAGCGCGATGTCCTGTCCGGTGGCGTACACCGCGTTGAACACCGGCAGGTAGCGCTGCAGCGATGCGCCGTGCGGCAGATAGCCGGCGGCCGTCTCGGCGACGAACGCCCACAGCAGCACCGCCGCGGTCGCTCCGACCGGATTCGGGATCAGTGCCCCGACACCGATTCCGGCGCCCGCGGCGAAGAAGGCGTACAGCGGCACGGTCCACAGCAGACGCCCCCCGACCGTGTCGGTCAGCGACACCGTGCCGTACACCAGCGGGGAGACCATCGGCAAGACGGCCAGGACGATGATCAGGGTGACGACGCTGACGATCGCGCCGAGGATTCCGTAAAATACCCAGCGGCCCAACAGGACTGGTGATCGTCGCGGTATGGCCAGACGGACGTAGTCACCGGTGCGGTACCGGCCGTCGGCCGACTGGCCGTCCGCGGCCGCCACGGCGACGAGGACCATGGTGATCGTGATGACCCAGTAGGCGCTGTTGGACGTCGAGACGGCCAACACCGAGATCTGTCCGGGGATGCGCGCGAAACGTTCGGCGACGGCGGCGATTCCGAGGGTGATGAGGATTGGCAGGAGGACCGCGGTCGGGATCAGCGCAACCCACAGCCGACTCGGGCCGCCGGTTCTGATCAGTTCGGCGTGCGCGCTGCGCACCGTTGCGGGCATCATGCGGCACCGACCAGGGTTTGTTCGAGCCAGTGCTGGCGGTCGGTGCCGTCAGGGACGAGGTCACTCAGCGGGCCCGAGACGTCAACATGACCGTCGACCAGGATGGTCGCGCGGTCGGCGGTCTGCACCACCTCGCTGAGCAGGTGAGTGGCCACGACAACCGCTTTGCCCTCTTTTCCGAGACGGCGCAACAGGTTTCGGAACCAGAGAATGGCCGGCACGTCGAGACCGTTGAGCGGTTCGTCGAAGATCAGGGCGGCCGGGTCGCCGAGCAGCGCGCCGGCGATGGCCAGCCGTTGGCGCGCTCCGAGCGACAGCGCGGCGATGCGGCGGTTCCGGTGTGCGAGCATGCCGGCTTCCGCCAGTGCGCTGCGCACGGCATCGTTCGGGAGGCCGCACAAGGCGGCCCGCCAGGCCAGATGACGCCAGACGGTGTGTCGCGGATCGAGTCCGGCGGGGTCGATGTGGACGCCGAGGCTCCCGGTCACCGCGACCGTCCCGCGGTCGGGGCGTTCGAGCCCGGCGATCAGACGAAGCAGTGTTGTCTTTCCGGCACCGTTGAGCCCGAGCAGCGCGGTGACGGTGCCGGCCGGAAAGGTGACGGTGACGTCGTCGAGCGCGGCGCGGTGCCCGAAGCGCTTGTCGAGGTGGGATACCTCGATCACGGCGAGCTCACTGGAAGTTGCACGGGATCGGCAATCCGAGCGTGGCGATCCCGTTGCACAGCGACTTGCTGGCCAGCTTCCACCGTCCGTCGATGCGTCGCCACTCGGCGACCACCTGAATCGTCGGAGATCCCTGCCGATGGGCGTTGATGACCGCAGTGTGCCGATCGCCGTCGTGGGTCTCGGGCCCGGTGACCTGGCTGTAACCCCTTGGTGGACGGAAGAATCCGATGCGGTACACCATCTTCGGGACCACGACCGCTCGACTGCCGCCTTCGAGTTGGGCGGCCTTGATGTGATCGGGCGCCGGTGTGGCGACCAGCAGCCGGATCTGTGCGTCCAGTTCCTCCAGTGCCGGTACCTCCGTGGTGATCGCGAAATCTTCTTGCGCCTGGGCCGCCGGGGCGCACAGTCCCGCGGTCAGCACAGCCGCGAACACGGCCGCCAGCATGCGCAGACGAGTCGACATGGAGCGGACTCCTAATTTAGAGGAAATTTCTCCGCTAATTTACGACCGGCCATGTGATTAGGCAAGGCTTACCGACCCGAGTCTGGTGATTCAGTCGGCGCCGATGGGGTAACTCAGGCACCGAGGAGGCGCCCCATGAATGTCCACTCGTTGCTCCGTACTGCCGAAAAGGTCAGCGCGGTCGATCAACCGGCCGAACGGGCCGCAGACACGGTTGACCAGCTACTCGGAAACGGCGTGGCCGCCAAGGCATTGCGCGGGTCCTGGCTCGGCCACCCGGTACACCCGCTGCTGATCTTCCTGCCGTTGGGGTCCTGGATGACCGCACTGCTTTTCGACGTGTTGTTCCGGGATCACACGACCGCACGCCGACTACTCGGCGTCGGGTTGGTCGCAACGCCGCCGACCGCGCTGGCGGGTTGGGCTGATTTCCCGCTGCTCAACCGCGAGCAACGCCGGGTGGGTCTGTTGCACGCGGTGACCAACGGCGCGGCGATCGTACTGGTCGGGATGGCCTACCGGGCGCATCGCAAAAAGCATCACCGGCGCGCGACCACGCTGACGGTGATCGCGCTGCTGATCGTCAGCGTCGGCGGAGCGCTCGGTGGCCATCTGTCCTACGCACAAGGTGCCGGCGTGCATCGCTTCCAGGCGCCGCACCACAGCGGAGATCTGGTGCGGTACGGACTGGGCCGCGCGGCCTGACTGATCGGCGGGGGCCGCAGCGACGCCACCGCCCCGCCACGAGGGCGGGGCGGTGACTCCTTCTGGGTTTACAGACGCACGAAGAGATTGGCTTCGGCGTCCCAGACACCCCAGGCATTGAGCTCGGGGTTCCAGACGACGGTCAGGCCGTCAGCCCAATCAGGCAGCTCGGGCGGCAGCGGAGCACCCTCCGGCGGTGTCACCGGCGTCAGCACCCAACCCGGAACCTCGGGCAGGAAAATGCGGTCCTGAGGCATCGGACCACCATGCCCCGGAGGCGGCAGGTAGTTCAGTCCGGGAGGCGCGGGGTTGCCCGGAGCGCCGACGTTGACGCCGGGCCCGGTGACATTCGGCGGCAGGCCCGGAACGCCGTTGCCATTGCCATTGCCGTTGCCGTTGCCGTTGCCGTTGCCGTCGGAGTTGCCCGGGTTCGGCTTCGGCGACGGCGGATCAGCCAATGCCATCCCGGCACCGAGGCCGAGCCCACCCATGCCGAGCAGTCCAGCGGTCGCGGCACCTGCGGCGATCTTCTTCATATCCATAATCGACCTCCTTCGTCGTCGGAGCTGCGGCCAGCCGGCTACGCAGCCTCCGTACGTGCGGTGTGCACGTGGCCGTTGCCGCCTTGTCGACGTTCAACGGCCTGACCCCCGTCGGGAAGAACTATGGCCATCGATCTTGAGTGTTAAACACCACTGCGGCAATAGATTTCGTTAACCAACCTAGGGAACGGCCGGCAAGCCCAAGCCACGCATGAATTTGCTGCAAGTTTCATCAGACCTGTAACGATCTTGGATCGGCAAACGATGTCCGCCCGAGCGTCACGATGCCAGGTCTGTCGCCCGCCGTCGCCGCCGTCGGCGCCCGACCGCCCGAACGACTCCCACGTCTGGCATCGCCGTCATCACGGTCCCCGATCCCGATCGGGACACCGATCGTCATGCGTTTGCTAGCCTAGCCACCATGGGTAAATTGACGGGCCTGCTAATTGGTCTCACCGCGCTGTTCGTCTTGGCCCCGGTGGCCAACGCGCAAGGTCCGTGTGACCCCAACTACTCGGGCTGCGTGCCGGTCGACAGCGACGTGGACTGCGCGGGCGGCAGCGGCAACGGACCGTCCTACGTGAGGGGGCCGGTGCAGGTGGTCGGTAACGACATCTACGACCTGGACCGTGATGGCAACGGCATCGCCTGCGAGTCGTGAGGCGTGAAGTGGGGCGGGCGGGGCTCGAACCCGCGACCAATGGATTATGAGTCCACGGCTCTAACCGACTGAGCTACCGCCCCAGCGCGATGCGCGGCCCCTATGTTCGCATACCGGCGATCAGGCGAAGATGGTCTGGCCCGCCTCGTCGACTTCGTAGCGCTCGGTACCTTCGGCCACCCGCGGCGCGTCGGCACCCAGCGCCACCATGATCTTGTTCGCCGCATTGCGCATCACGTCGAGCGTCAACTCCAGCCGCTGCTTGCCGGTGTAGTGCTCACGTATCCCGGCCACCACCTCGTCGTCGATTCGGCAAGGCGACCAGATCAGTGCGTCGACGTAGCGCAGTGCCGCCTTGTGCGCGTCGGTCAACCGGTCGGCGTCCTCGAAGTCGCGGATCTGGCGGTACATCTCCTCGCTGCCGCCCGCGTCGAGTGCATGGCTCTCGCGCAGCGACTTGCACAGTCGGCAGTTGTGCGCCTCGGCTCCGCGCAACCGCACCAGTTCGGTGGTCACGGCATCGAGTCCCCGCAGCCGGGCCACGGCGGGGACGAAGCCCGCCAGCAGCACCTCCCCCGGGTCGGTATCGGGCTCCCACGCCACCGAGGAAACCCAGCCCGGCTTGCCGACTCCCAGCGCTTCGCAACCGGCCCAGACCCGCGGGACGAAGTCCGCGACGAAGATGGCAACCATCGTGCGGAATGCGTTGTCGCCGAAGGCCGCCACGAAGCGAGCGCGCTGGTTGTCGCTGACGCCGGTGACGTCGACCGAGAACTGCTCGGCAAACGCCACCAGAATCCGCTCACGCTCGGTCAGCTCGTCGGCCACATCGACAGGCACCGGCAGCGGCGGCAACGCCAGCGTCCGTCCGCAGGTCAGGCGGATCAGCGTGTCCGCTCGCTGATCTCCCGACGACAACGCGACCAGTCGCGCGAGCCGCTCGGGCAACCCGGTATCCGTCACTCCTGGATTATTGCGCCTGACTGACCGACGACATGTGAAAGTCCGGAATTCGCAAGGTCGGCATCTGCGCGCGGGTGGCCCAGTCACCCCACTCCCGCGGCAGAGTGACCTCGCTGATGCCGGACTCGGTGGCGCGGCGCAGCAGATCCAGCGGGCTCTCGTTGAATCGGAAGTTGTTGACCGCGGCGGTCACTTCGCCGTTCTCGATCAGGTACACCCCGTCACGGGTGAGCCCGGTCAACAGCAGCACCGACGGGTCGACCTCGCGCATGTACCAGAACGTGGTCAACAGGAGCCCTCGCTCGGTGTTGGCGATCATGTCGGCCTGGGTGACCGACCCGCCGGTCATCACCAGGTTCTCCGCGCCCACAGCCACCGGTGCATCGAATTCGGCTGCGGCAGCACGGGGATAGGCCAGGGCATTGATGACGCCGTCGCGGATCCAGTCCACCCGCCCGATGTCCATGCCGTTGTCGAACACCGAGGCCTGGTCCGACGATGTCGAGACCGCAACGAAGGGCGTGCACTCCAGGCCGGCGGCGGTCGGGTCGGAGTACATGGTCAGCGGCAGCGACGTGAGCTTCTCCCCCACGCGGGTGCCGCCCCCCGGCGCGGACAACGCCGTGCGACCCTCCTGCGCGCCACGGCCAGCCATCGTCCACGACAGGTAGATCATCATGTCGGCCACCGTCGACGGCGGCATGATCGTCTCGTACCGCCCGGCCGGCAACTCGACGGTGCGCTGCGCCCACGACAGTCGGGTCGAGAGCTCGTCGAGCAGCGAATCCGTCGACACCCCAACGAAATCGGGGGTGTTCAGCCCGGCCCACGCGCTGGCCCCATCGCGTTTGGCGTTGATCTCCAACGATCCGGTGGGCTGGGTGTAGCGGCGTCGCAGACCGGACGACGTGGCGACGAACGTGGTCTCCAGGATGTGCCGTGCGTACCCGAAAAGCGTGTCAGTACCGCCGAATCCGCGCGCCAATCCCTCGGCCACACCGAGAAACGCCTCGGTGCTCGTCTGCGGGATGGGGGCATCCCAGTCGGCGGGCTGGTCCCCTGCAGGCAACGGCGGAGCGGCGTCTCGCGCGGCCGTGGCCGCCGCAGCGGCCCGCTGCGACGCGGCGACCAGGTCCGCGATCACGGCGGGGTCGGCACTGCTGGAACGGACCGATCCGACGTGGGCGGTCTCCCCTCGTCGCACGATCGACAGCACGGTGGTGACCCGGCTGGTGGATTCGCCGTTGGTGGTCATCGTGTTGTTGGCCCACCGCAGCGACGCATCGACGCGGTCGGTGACCAGCACGACGGTCTCGTCGGCCTCCCCACGTCGGCGAGCTTCGGCCAGCGCGAGGTCCACCACCTGCTGCGCGCCGATCATCGACCGCCCTCTTCCCGAGTGTTGAGTACGTTGATGCCACGGAACAGCGCCGACGGGCACCCGTGACTGACCGGCGCCACCTGGCCCGGTTGAGCCTTGCCGCAGTTGAACGCACCGCCCAACTGCCATGTCGAGGGCCCGCCGACGGCCTCGAGTGCACCCCAGAAGTCTGTGGTGGTGGCCTGGTAGGCGACGTCGCGCACCTGGCCGTCGAGCCGGCCGTCGCGGATGCGGTAGAAACGTTGCCCGGTGAACTGGAAGTTGTAGCGCTGCATGTCGATCGACCAGCTCTTGTCCCCGACCACGTAGATGCCGTCGGCGACCTGCCCGATCAGATCGTCGGTGCTGACATCCTCGCGGGCCGGCTGCAACGAGACGTTGGCCATCCGCTGGATCGGCACGTGGTGAGCGGAATCGGCGTACGAACAACCGTTGGACCGCGCCACACCCAGGCGCGGCGCGAAGACGCGGTCGAGCTGATAACCGACAAACACGCCGTCGCGGACCAGATCCCAACTCTGCGCCTGCACGCCTTCGTCGTCGAAACCGATGGTGGCCAAGCCGTGTTCGACGGTGCGGTCGGCGGTCACGTTCATCACCGGCGACCCGTAGCGCATGGTGCCGAGCTTGTCCGGCGTGGCGAACGACGTTCCCGCGTAAGCGGCTTCGTACCCGATGGCCCGGTCGTACTCGGTGGCGTGACCGATGGATTCGTGAATCGTGAGCCACAGGTTGCTCGGATCGATCACCAGATCGGTGGGGCCCGCGGCAACGCTGGGCGCCTTGGCCTTCTCGGCGAGCAGCGACGGCAGCTGCGCCAGTTCGGTACTCCAGTCCCACACGTCGTCGCCGGCGACGACCTCCCACCCGCGGGCTGTCGGGGGCGCCAGCGTGCGCATGGTCTCGAATGTGCCGGCGGCGGCGTCCACCGTGACAGCCTGCAGCGTCGGTTGAATGCGCACCCGCTGCTGGGTGATCGAGGACCCGAAGGTATCGGCGTAGTAGGTCTGCTCTTTGACCGCCTGCACCGAAGCCGAGACGTGGTCGACGCCGTCGGAGGCCAGCAGACGTCCCGAATAGTCCTCGAGGACGGCGATCTTGTCGCGGCCCGGGACGGCGAAGGGGTCGGTGCGGTAGTCGGAGACCCAGGTGACGTCGCGGTACACCGGTTCCGGGGCCAGCTCGATCCGCTCGGTGTTCAACGACGCCATGGTCGTGGCCACACGCACCGCGCGGCGGGCGGTGTCGGCGGCTGCGGCGGTACCGAGTTCAGCGTGCGAGGCGAATCCCCACGTTCCGTCGACGATCACCCGCACCGCCAGGCCGATCTCGTAGTCGACGACCGCATTCTCCAGAGCGCCGTCGCGCAGCTGGATGCTCTCGGTGGTGAGGGCATGGATCCGGATGTCGGCGTAGTCGGCTCCGGCGTTGCGGGCCGCGGTCAACGCGGCATCGGCCAGTGCACTGCGCGGCAGAGCCAGGAAATCGGCGTCGACGACGCGGGAAGCGTTCACGCACCCCACCGTAACGGCTCGGTGCCCGCTCAGCCGCGCGTGCTGCTCGTGCCCAGCACGGTCAGCTCCAGCGCCAGAGCCACACCGCACACCACCGTGACAACCGCGAACGCGATCCAGTCGCGCCGGTGTGGACGCGACGGCAACGCCGAAATCTGACCCGCCCCACCGCGCGCGGTGATCGCATCACCCATCTCGTCGGCACGGCGTAACGCCACGGTGATCGCCGCCGCGAGCAGATCGATCAGTTCACTCGCCCAGCGCCGCCAACGGGCCCGTCCATCCCTGTCGACTTCGCGCGGCCGCAGACTGCGGGCAGCGTAGAGCACCCGGAACTCGTCGATCAGCATCGGGAACGCCCGCAGCGCCAACGCCAACGTCACCGCCCAGTCATCGACAGGGATACGCAGCGGCCGCAACGGACGCCCCAGCACCGCCACAGCGGGTGCCACCTCGGCGACATTGGTCGTCCACGACACCATCGCGCCGAGCCCCAGCAACACGATCGACAACGCTGTGATGCGTAAGAAGTTCAGCAGCCCGCCCAGCCCGATCTCGACCGAACCGAGTCCGATGAACGGGCTGCCGCCGGCGAACGCGGCGGTCACCCCGCCCAGTACCAACAGCAGCCACAGCCAGCCGGGAATGCTCGGCAGCACGCCGCGCGGAATCCGCGCCAGCCTGGCCGCGAGCACGATCAGCAGTGCGACCGCCCCGATCGGCACCCACCCCGGGTAGAAGGTCAACAGCACGCCGATGCCGGCGACGATGAGCAGTTTGGAGCCGGCCCACAAGTCGTGGATGACGGTGCGGCCCGGCACGGGACGCAGCAGCACGACCTCCCGTCGCTGCTTGCGCGGGGCGGTCATGACAGCCCTCCGGCGGGTGCGGACGCCGGGGCCAGCCGGCCGTCGCGGATGTGCAGCGTGCGCGGACAGAGGTTCTCCAGACCCGCGAAGTCGTGCGAGATCACGATGACGGTCAGCCGCGTGCGTCGCCGCAGGTCCTCCAGAAGGCGGACCAGCCCCTCTTGCGATTCGGCGTCCAAGCCGGCCAGTGGCTCGTCGAGGATCAACGCACGCGGTGATCGCGCCAACAGACCGGCCAGCACGACGCGCCGCATCTGTCCGCCGCTGAGCTGGTCGATCCGGCGGGTCGCCAGTGACGGGTCCAGACCGACGGTGCCCAGCGCCTTCTCGACCCTGGCCCGGTCGCGGCGGGAAAACCCAGCGGTGGAAGCGATTTCGTGGTCAACGCGGCTGCGCATCAACTGCAGCCGCGCCGCCTGGAACGAGATGGCGACCGCGCCGACCTGATCGGACACCGGCCGGCCGTCGAGCAGGCACGTGCCCACGGTCGGCTCGGTCAGACCCGCCATGACCCAGGCCAGCGTCGACTTGCCCGATCCGTTGAGGCCGTGGATGAGCACGCCGTCGCCTTCGTGCACCGCGAAATCGATGTCGGTCAGCGCGGTCTTGGCCCAGGGTGTCCCGCGTCCGTACTCGTGCCCGACTCCGTTGAGTTCCAATACCGGTGCACCGCGCGGAGATTCGGTGACCACCCCGGCCGGCGGCGCCTCGGCGGTCTCGACCAGGTCGGGCCCGGAGTTGGCCAGCGCGCCGTTGCCCGTCAGGTTGACGGTGCGGTCGGCCGCGTCGGCTTCGGCGTTGTAGTGGGTGATGTGGACCAGCGCCGTGCGGTGGCGTTTGGTCAGACCGGACAGCACCGACATCAGGGCGTCACGGCCGTCCTGGTCGACCATGCTGGTCACTTCGTCGGCGATGAGCAGTGACGGGTCGCGTGCCAGCGCACCGGCCACCGCCAGGCGTTGCAGCTCACCGCCGGACAGTCCGCCGGTGTCGCGCTCGGCGAGTCCGTTCAGTCCGACCTCGGCGAGCAGCCCGTCGACGTCGATGGCTGTGCCCGGCGGCAGCCCCCACACGATGTCGTCGGCCACCCGGGTGCCGAGGACTTGGCTCTCCGGGTGCTGCATCACCACCGCCGTGCCGCCCTGTTCACCCAGCCCGACCGCCCCGGGGCGCTCGACCGTGCCGCCGGTGGGTTCGCGGCCGGCCAGCACCAGCATCAGCGTGGTCTTGCCCGATCCGTTGGCGCCGGTCACAGCGACGTGTTCGCCGGGCTGCACGGTCAGCGACACCGGTCCGAGCGCGTCGTCCTCGGCGCTCGGGTAGCGGAACGTGACGTCGCGCAGGGACAGGGGAACCGGGGCGATCTCTCCGCTCTCGGCGGGCGACTCGAGCTTGTGCACATCGGGTACGCCGGCCAGGCGCGACATCACCCGGGACAGCGCCCACCAGCCGACCAGGCTGACCGAGGTGATCGAGAAGATGCCGGCAGCGAAGAACAGAAGCGGCCAGTACGTCAGGATCGTCGCGAAGTCGCGGGTGAGCCGTTCGGCGACGCCTTCCATACCCGGCACCCGGGAGAGCATCGCAGCCGTGCCGTCGACGTTGGCCGTCACCGACACGAAGATCAGGTGCCGCAAGCGGCTCAGGACCGTCAGGGCCGCCACGATGACCGCGCCGAAGACGGCGCCGGCGACCAGTGCGGCGAGGATCACGGTCGGGGTTCCGCGTCCGCGACGTTTCACCACGCCGGTGAGTCCGCCGATGTAGGAGCAGTTCACCACCGTCATCAGTCCGCCCATACCGGCGATCAGGAACGCGATCAGCCCGCCAGCCACCATCGCGGTGATCAGCACGCGCAGCCGGTAGCGGTACGCGAGCAGCGCCATCGGCACCGTGCCGAGGAAGGACAGGCCGGCCGCGAACGGGACGACGACCGCGATGATCGCGATGGCCGCGCACAGCGCAGCCATCACTGCCGCCTGCGCAAGCTCGACCGGTTGAAGAGAACCGGTCCGTCGCGAGGCTTTCGCCGGGCCGGCCGAGGTCATTTCACGATTCTGCCAGTCGCACTTCCCGGCACCTCGCGCACGTGATGTGAGCAGCGACACGAGGCCCCCGATCGAATACATAGTGTCCCTATGCAAAAATCGACGTCATGTCGTCCGCTCTCGGTGCCGACCTCCTCTCCGTGGTGGCCCGCCTCCACCGGCTGGCAAACCAGCGCGTCCCGCTGCCGCTGCCGTTCGCTCAGGCCCGCCTGCTCTCGACCATCGACGACCAGGGCGAGGCCCGCATCTCCGACCTGGCCGCGCTGGATCACTGCTCGCAACCGACGATGACGACACAGGTGAGACGCCTCGAAGAGGCCGGACTGGTTGCGCGCACCAGCGACCCGCAGGACGCGCGCGCGGTGCTGATCCGGATCACCCCTGCAGGAGTGACCGCACTGCAACAGGTGCGCGCCGACCGCGGCGCGGTCATCGACCCGTATCTCGAACGGCTCAGCGACCACGACCGCGACGACCTCACCAAAGCCGTCGACGTGATCCGGCGCCTGATCGAAGACGCCACCTCGGCGCACCCCGCCGCGCGCTGACCGTTCAGGCCATCGCGCCGCTCGACGGGCTCACCGACCGGGCGCGCGCCGCCACCGTCGGCAACGACAGCTGATCAGCCGCCGACCGCACCGCCGATCAAGAGACCCACGAGGTAGGTCACCGCGATCGCCGTCCCACCGAGCAGCAACTGACGAATCCCGCCCAGCACCGGGGGACGGCGGGTGAAGGTCGCCGCCACACCACCGACCAGGAGCAAACCCGCACCGCCACAAGCCAAACCCGCCCACAGCGAGGCGTACCCGAGCAGATACGGAATGAGCGGGATCACCGCGCCGACGGCGAACAGCGCGAACGACGACCCCGCCGCCACCCACGGTGAGGGCTTCTCCTCGGGGTCCACGCCGAGTTCCTGCACCAGATGGAAGTTCACCGCGCGGTTCTCGTCACGGTGGATCTCCTCGGACGCTTTGGTCGCGGTGTCCGGCGAGACCCCCATCGCCGTGAACATCGCGACCAGTTCGGCCTCCTCGGCGTCGGGGTGTCGCTGGAACGAGTGCTTCTCGACGATCACCTCCGAGTCGATCTGTTCGTTGGCCGTGGTCACCGAGGTGAACTCGCCCAACGCCATCGAAAAGGCCCCGGCCAACAAGCCGGCCACACCGCTGATCACCACCGTGTCCGCACTCGCCGTCGCGGCCACCCCGGCAATCAGCGCAGTGTTGCTCACCAACCCGTCCATCGCCCCGAACGTCGCCGCACGCAGCCATCCCCCGGTCACGTCGGCGTGCCGGTGACCAGGGACATGAGGAAGGCCCGTCGGTGACTTGGGGACGTCCGCAGACTCCGTCATAGACCGATCTTGCACCCGATCGCGTCGGTTTGTGACATCACAGTTTGCAGGGCCTTCCTGCGGGATACCGTCGGTTCATGACCACGACTGCCGAGCATCTCCGCAACGCGCTGGACGGACGCTTCCGCGACGTGAAGAACAAGATGCGTCAAGAACTGGCCCATGAGATCTTCCGGCCGCACTACACACCCAACACGGTGATCGCTCGAACCAAGGTCGCCGAGCAGATGCGGATCATGGCAGAGCGCGGCGCCGCCGAGGACGGGTTCAAGAAGGAGCACGGCGGCAACGGTGACGTGGGCTCTGCCGTCACGCAGATCGAAATGCTGGCGATGAGCGACCTGTCGCTGATGGTCAAAGCCGGCGTGCAATGGGGGCTGTTCGGCGGTGCGGTGGAGAACCTCGGCACCGAGCGCCACCACAAGGCCTATGTCAAGAAGATCATCGATCTCGAGCTGCTCGGCTGCTTCGCGATGACCGAGACCGGTCACGGCAGCGACGTGCAGTCGCTGGAGACGACGGCGACCTACGACCCGCAGACCCAAGAGTTCGTGATCGACTCGCCGACCCCGACCGCCCGCAAGGACTACATCGGCGGTGCCGCCGAAACCGCCCGTGTGGCCGCTGTTTTCGCGCAGTTGATCACCCCGGACGGCGTCGGCCACGGTGTGCACTGCTTCATCGTGCCGATCCGCGACGACGACGGTAACGACCTGCCGGGCGTGACGACGTCGGACTGCCACTACAAAGGTGGGCTCCCCGGCGTCGACAACGGGCGCATCCAGTTCGACGAAGTCCGGATCCCGCGGGAGAACCTGCTCAACAAGTACGCCGACGTCGCACCCGACGGCACTTACAGTTCGCCGATCGAGAACCCCAACCGTCGGTTCTTCACGATGCTGGGCACGTTGATCCGCGGACGCGTCACCGTAGGCGGGAGCGCCGGCGCCGCAGCGCGGGTGGCGCTGGACATCGCAACCCGATATGGGTTGCAACGCAAGCAATTCGACAACCCCGACACCGGCGAAGAAGTTGTCGTCATGGACTATCTGGTGCACCAGCGTCGGCTGCTGCCGCTGATCGCACGCTCCTACGCGCTGCAGTTCGCACAGAACGAACTGGTGGCCAAGTGTCACGAACTGCAGACCGCCGACGATCCCGATCCCGAAGAACAGCGCGAGCTCGAGTCTCGCGCGGCCGGCCTGAAGGCCGCCAACACCTGGCACGCCACCCGCGCCATCCAGGAGGCCCGCGAAGCGTGCGGTGGCGCCGGCTACATGGCCGAGAACCGGCTGATCGCACTGAAGGCCGACACCGACGTGTTCACCACCTTCGAGGGCGACAACCACGTACTGACCCAGTTGGTGGCCAAGGAACTGCTGACCACCTATGCCGACGACATCAAAGGCATGAGTCCGGTGGAATGGGTGCGCTTCGCCGCGAACTTCGCCGGTGAACGCGTGCTCAAACGCACTGCGGCGCAGACGATCATGCAGACCATCCTCGACACCCGCCAGGACAACGAGGAGGAGGGCAGCCTCTTCAACCGCGGTACGCAGGTCCAGATGTTCGAGGACCGCGAGGAATACATGCTGTCCTCGGTCGCGCGGCGGCTGCAGGCCAAGTCCAAGGAGATGAGCGCCTTCGACGCGTTCAACTCCGTGCAGGACCACGTCTTGCACACCGCGCAGGCGCACATCGACCGGATCATCCTCGAGGCGTTCGTCGCCGGCATCGACGCGTGTGAGGACGACGAGGCGCGCGAGATCCTGGGCATGGTGTGCGACCTGTATGCGCTGTCGGTGATCGAGGAGGACAAAGCCTGGTTCGTCGAGCACCGCTTCCTGTCCACCGAACGGGCCAAGGCGGTCACGCGCGGCATCAACGACCGCTGCCGACGGCTACGGCCCTACGCCGAGTTGCTCGTCGACGGATTCGGGATTCCCGAGCAGCTGCGATACGCGGAGATGCTGCATCCCGAGAACATCCCCGACGCCGATGAGCACACACCGCAGGACGCCACCAGCGCCGGCGTGATCTGAGGCTCAGGGACCCGGGATCGGGTCCAAGACCGTCAGACGCCCCTCCTCCAGGGTGACGCGGACGCTACCGATACCCGTCGGGCAGCACGGTGCATCCTGGCCCTGCCGCCACTGGTACTGGACGTGCGCGTTGTGGTCCCCCTGAGCGATCACGTTGATGTACGACCGCGGCTCGGGAGTCGGCGAACCGACCGGATTCTCGCCTGCGAAGAACAGGACCTGCTGGGGGGCGCCGTCGGCCTGCCCATCGGTGACGACCACCCAGTGCAATTCGCAGTCGGCGGTGTTTCCGCGCGCTGTCTCGCGCCACTGACCGGGCGGCAGCGCGGCGGTCTCGGCCTCGATCATCTCGGCGGCCGGTCCCTGATCGCACACGGCCGACGACGTCGGCGGCGGCGCCGAGGGGCTCCAACCACACGCCGCAGCCAAGACCGCGGTGATGGCCAGTGCCGCAAGCGGACCCGGTTTTGTCATACCGCCAAGATACGGTCCCCGGAATAAGCGACCCACGTCACAGGTTGTGCCGTCCACTTCCGACGAAAGGCATCCCATGACCGATCCCAACAAGACCCTCATCGCTGCGCTGCTAGACCGTTCCGGGTCGATGGAGACGTCCAAGGAGGCCACCGAGGAGGGCTGGCGCAAGCTCGTCGACGAGCAGCGGTCGCTCCCGGGCAGCTGTCAGGTGACGCTCGCACAGTTCGATACGGAATATGAGGTGCTCTACTCAGGGATGCCGATCGCCGACCTGCCCGAGTTCGTCGTGCAGCCTCGCGGGATGACAGCTTTGCTGGACGCGGTCGGCAAGTTTGTCACCGATGTCGGCGCCGCGTTGTCGGCGCTCCCGGAAGCGGAGCGTCCCGGACACGTGATCTGCATGATCATGACCGACGGCATGGAGAACAGCAGCCGGGAGTGGAGTCTCGACGGCGTGCGCAAGCTCGTCGAGCAGCAGCGCGACCAGTGGAACTGGAAGTTCCTGTTCCTCGGCGCCAACATGGACGCCGTCGACGTGGCCGGAAAGATGGGGATCGGCGCCGACGGCGCCATCACCTACAACGACGGGAATCACATATCGACCGTGGCGGTCTCGGCTGCGGCCAGTGCTTACATGACGTCGGCCCGGGCCGGCAGGCGTGCCGCGTTCACCGATGAAGACCGACGCGCGGCAATGGGATGATGCTGCTCCCCCGGCTGGACTCGAACCAGCAACCCTTCGGTTAACAGCCGAATGCTCTGCCAATTGAGCTACAGGGGATTGCCCTCCCGCGGCGCTGTGCTGCGGGCCAGAGAGCACTCTAGCCTACGTCTGCACGCCGGTGCCAAATCGCTCCCGGCCCGGCGCGCAGCGCGGGCTTTGAGGCAGGATGGACACAGACCGAACGTCATCTCATCCCCCCGGAGGGAGTCCTGTGATCGGGTATGTCGCCGTGCTGGCTGTCGGCTACGTGCTGGGAACCAAGGCCGGCAGACAGCGCTACGAACAGATCGCGGGAACTTACCGTGCGGTGACGGCCAGCCCGGCCGCCAAAGCGGTGATCGACGCGGGACGGCGCAAGATCGCCGAACGGGTCTCCCCGGATCCCACGCTGGTGAAGCTCACGCCGATCGACTCCAACACCTCGGTGTTGGAGCCGGAGAACGAGAAGCCGCGCTAGCCGATGCCGCGCTGAATGGTGGTGCCAGGCAGTAGCGGCGGAGTGTCGACGTAGAAGCCGCCGTACCCGAGACCGACGCGCGGGGTGCCGACGGTGGCGCCGCTGCCGTTGGAGTAGGACAGGCAGTGGCCGTCCTCGATGTTGCCGAACCACGCGAGGCACTTCGGGCCTGCGGTGACCTCAGCGGTGTCTGTGCTGGTCAGCGAGGTGTAGAGCGGGACGGCAACCGCCGCGGCCGCGAACACCCCGGCGATCAGCCGAGTTCCGTTGGCCCGGATCTTGTGCACCATCATCTCCTGCCCCTGATAACTGCCCGACGAACGATGTATCGCTCTAACGGCCTCAACTGTAACGCTGCCCGCGAAATCATGCAGTCATGTCGTTGCCACTGGCCTGCTCGAGCAGGCTACGCCGGTAGGCTTCCATGGCCACCAGGTCCCCGAACAGCGCGTGGTATTCGTCGCCCTGCTCGACCGGCGACATGCGCTGCAGCTTCGACTTCACCTCGGCGATCTGGCGACCGATCCAGACTTCCTGCAACCGGGCCAGCACACCACCGATATAGCGGGGCAGCTGGTCGTCCTCGGCGTTGATCGCCTCGACGCTGAGCTCGTTGACCAACGTGGCGGTCTGCGGCGCCGCGACGTGCGAGCGCACCACCTCGATCCACTGCGCGCCGCTCATCCCCGACCCGGTCCCGCCGGCAGTCTCGATCGCGGCCCGCACCGCGGCGTAGCCCGGATGGGTGAAGCTCTCGGCAGCGAGTGAATCGAACACCGGCCCGGCCAGCGCGGGATATTGCAGCGCCGACTTGAGCGCCTCACGCTGCGGCCACAGCGTGGGATCGGCTGGATTGGGGCGCGCCGGCCCGGTCGGCTCGGCCGGTGCGTCGCCGCCGCGAACGGCGCGCGGCCGGACCGGTTCGCCGCGGCGACGCGATCGCTCCGGCATTCCGCGTCTGGTCGCTTCCTCGCGCACCCGGGTCAGCACCTGCGCCTCGTCGCGCCACCCGGTCCACCCGGCCAGGCGGCGGGCGTACTCGTCGCGCAGCGCGTAGTCCCGGATCCGGGCCACCAGCGGCACGCATCGACGCAGCGCGTCCACCTGCGCGGAAGGGTCGTTGTCCAGGACGTCGCCGCTGGGGATCAGGCTGCGGATCGCGAACTCGAACATCGGGATGCGACGAGCCACCAGGTCACGCAGCGCGCCGTCACCGGATTTCAGCCGCAGATCGCACGGGTCCATGCCGTCGGCGGCGATGGCGACGAACGACTTGCCGGCGACCTGCTGATCGCCGTCGAACGCCTTGAGCGCCGCGGCCTGCCCGGCGGCGTCGCCGTCGAAAACGAAGATCAGCTCGCCGCGGTACCAGTTGTCGTCCATCATCAGGCGCCGCAGCAGCGCCAGGTGCGAGTCACCGAAAGCGGTGCCGCACGACGCCACGGCCGTGGTCTCGCCGGCCAGATGCATGGCCATCACGTCGGTGTAGCCCTCGACGACGACCGCGCGGTGCCCCTTGGCGATGTCCCGCTTGGCCAGGTCCAGGCCGAACAGCACCGAAGACTTCTTGTACAGCACCGTCTCCGGGGTGTTGACGTACTTGGCCTCCATCGGGTCGTCGTCGAAGATGCGACGCGCGCCGAAACCGATGACCTCGCCTCCCCCGGCCCGGATCGGCCACAGCAGCCGACGGTGGAACCGGTCCATCGGGCCGCGGCGGCCCTCGCGCGACAGTCCCGCGGCCTCCAGCTCCTTGAACTCGAAACCCTTGCGCAGCAAGTGCTTTGTCAAGGTGTCCCACCCCGAGGGGGCGAATCCGCAGCCGAATCGGGTGGCAGCGGCAGCATCGAAGTTGCGGTCCAGCAAGTACTGGCGGGCCGGGGCGGCCTCGGCGCTTTGCAACGCCTCGGCGTAGAACTCCTGTGCGGCGCTGTTGGCGGCCAGCAACCTGCTGCGGCTGCCGCGGTCGCGCTGCACGTTCGTCGTCGAGCCGCCGGTGTAGGTGACGGTGTAGCCGACCCGGTCGGCGAGCAGCTCGACCGCCTCGACGAAGCTGACGTGCTCGATCTTCTGCACGAAGGCGTAGACGTCGCCGCCCTCACCGCAGCCGAAGCAGTGGAAGTGGCCGTGGTTGGGGCGGACGTGGAAGGACGGCGACTTCTCGTCGTGGAAAGGGCACAGCCCTTTCAGCGAGTCGGCGCCGGCGCGGCGCAGCTGCACGTAGTCGCCGACGAGGTCCTCGATGTTGACGCGCTCGCGGATAGCGGCGATGTCGCGATCTGGAATCCGCCCGGCCACCGCGTCAGTCTAGAGGCCGGTGACAAGGGGCCGCGGCGAGCGGGCTTCGTGCACGCGCTCCAGTCGGCCCTCGGTGTAGCTGGCCAGCTGATCGACCACCACCCGCAGCCGGGCACCGTCGTCGGTGGCGGCTTCGAACTCGGCGGCGAACTGCGGATCGAGGCTGCCCGGCGCCTGTCCCCACAGCGCCAGAGCGACTTCGTGGACGCGGGTGCGCTGGTCGGCCTGGATCTGCAGATGGCGATGGTCGGACATGATGAACTGCAACGCAAGGGTCTTGAGCACCGCGACCTCCGCGCGCACGAGCGTAGGCACCTCGAGGTCGGCCATGAAGCGGCGCAACGGCCCGGGTCCCGCGGCCTCGCGCGTCGCGGTCACCGCAGCGTTGGCGAACCGCCCGACCAGCTCACTGGTCAGCGTCTTGAGGGCCACCGACGCGGCGAGCGTCCCGTCGAACTTGCCGACCGCCGCCACGACGGGCACCTGCGACAGCCTGTTCGCGGCGGCCATCAGCTCGTCGGGCGTCAACGCGGTGAACGACTTCGCTCCGAGGTGAGCCAGCGCGGCGGCGGCGTCATCGTCGGCCAGCACCCGCAGATCGATACGTCCGGAGATGACGCCGTCCTCGACGTCGTGCACCGAGTACGCGACGTCGTCGGCCCAGTCCATCACCTGGGCTTCCAGGCAGGGCCGCTCGGGCGGCGCGTCGGCGCGCACCCAGTCCGCGGCAGGTAGGTCGTCGTTGGAGAACCCGCCGTAGAACCCGAACTTGCGCCGCTCCCCCACCCGTGCCCACGGATACTTCGTCACCGCGTCCAGCGACGCCCGGGTCAGGTTCAGCCCCGCGCTGCGTCCTTGCGGGTCAAGCACTTTGGGTTCCAGACGGGTCAGGATACGGAAGTTCTGCGCGTTGCCCTCGAAACCGCCGAATGCCTTGGCGATCTCGTCGAGGGCCCGTTCCCCGTTGTGTCCGTAGGGCGGGTGGCCGATGTCGTGGGCCAACCCGGCCAGATCGACGAGATCGGGGTCGCAACCCAGTTCCACCGCCATGCCGCGACCGATCTGTGCGACTTCCAGGGAGTGCGTCAGCCGGGTACGCGGCGTCTCGCCCTCGCGGGGACCGACCACCTGGGTCTTGTCGGCCAGGCGCCGCAGCGCCGCACAGTGCAGCACGCGGGCGCGGTCGCGCGCGAAGTCCGAGCGGTGCTCGGCGCCGGTGCCGGGCAGACCGGCGCTCTTCGCGGGTTCGGCGACCAGACGTTCGCAGTCGAACGCGTCGTAGTCGTGCTGCAGTTCGGGGTTCACCGCCCCATAGTCTGCCAGCACGCAGTTGCGGAACCTCGCATTACATTGGCGATCATGCGCGCAACGCGAATGCTCGCCCTGCTGGGCGTGTTGCTGACCACGGCTGCCCTGCTGGCCCCCGGCGCCGGCGCTGCCCCACCGATGCGTCTGGCCGGGTACGTGACCGACCAGGCCAATGCGCTCGACCAGACCGGCCGCAGCGAAGTGCAGCAGGCCATCAACCGGCTCTACCAGGAGCGCCGGGCACGGCTGTGGGTGGTCTTCGTCGACAGCTTCTCGGGACAGAGCGCCCAGAGTTGGGCGCAATCGACCTACCGCGCCAGCGACCTGGGCAACCGGGACGCGATCCTGGCGGTCGCCACCGCCGACCGCGCCTACGCGCTGCTGGCCGGCGCCGAGGCGATGCGCGGCGTCGACATCGACGCGATCCGGATCGACGAGGTCGAACCGCGGCTGCGCGACGGGGACTGGGCCGGCGCGGCGGTGGCCGCCGCCGACGGTCTGGCCGGCGACACGGCGTCGAGCGGCGGCTCGGCGAGTTGGACGGGACTGCTGATCATCCTGGGGTTGATCGCGGTTGCGCTGCTGGTGCTGGTGCTCTGGCAGCGCCGTCGCCGACGGAAGCGCCGCGAGGCGGAGTTCGCCGCGGCGCAGCGCGTCGACCCGGCGGACCCGAATGCGCTGGCGTCGATCTCCCTCGATGCTCTCGACGACCTGTCACGGCAGATCGTCGTCGAGGTCGACAACGAAGTGCGCACCAGCGAGAGCGAATTGGCGCTGGCCGTCGACGAATTCGGCGAACGGGAGACCGCGGCATTCACGCGCGCGGTGAACAACGCGAAAATCACACTGGCTCAAGCGCTCAACGTGCGCCATATCCTCGACGACGCAGTGCCCGAGACTCCGCAGCAGCGCCGCAACCTGCTCACCCGGGTGGTTGTGTCGGCGGCCAAAGCCGACCGCGAACTCGAAGCGCAGCGCGAGGCGTTCGCCAAGCTGCGCGATCTGGTGATCAACGCGCCCACCCGCCTGGACAGTCTCACTCAGCAGATGATCGACCTGACCGCGCGGCTAGCTCCGGCCAAGCAGACACTGGCCGGCCTACGCTCGGAGTACGACGAGTCGGCGCTCGCGTCGGTGGCGGACAACATCGACGAGGCCAGGGAGCGGCTGGCCTTCGCCGAACGCAACATCGACACCGGGCGGAAGCTGGTCGCGCGGCCGGCGAACAAACAGAGCGGGCTGGTCGACGCCATCCACGCGGCCGAGGCCGCGCTCGGACAGGCGCGCACTCTGCTCGACGCCGTGGACAGCGCCGCCACCGACATCAACCGCGCGGTGAGCGACCTGCCCGCGACCATCGCCGACACGCAGCGCGGCATCGAGCAAGCAGGTGCACAACTGGCACAGGGCAGCCTGGCGGTGGCCACCCAGCTGTCGGCGGCCCGCGACGCCGCGGTGGAGGCGGTGGCACACGCGCAGAGCGCGGGCCGCGCCGATCCGCTCGGCGCGTTCAGCCGTCTCACGCAGGCCGACGCGGAGCTGGACCGGCTGCTGGCCGACGTCGAAGAGGAACGCGAAGCCGCAGAACGGTTGACGCGGACCTACGAGCAGGCGTTGTTCACCGCGCAGTCGCGGGTGCGTGCGGTCTCGGACTACATCGACACCCGTCGCGGCGTGGTCGGCCCGGAGGCCCGCGCCCGGTTGTCGGAGGCCGTCCGGCAGCTGCAAGCCGCACGCGACAAGCGGGGGACCAACCTCAACGAGGCGCTCTCCCACGCCCATGGCGCGGCCACGCTGGCCGGGCAGGCACAGACGCTGGCGAATTCGGACGTGGCCGCGGCGCAGCGGCACTTCAGCGGGCCCTACGGCGGGGGCGGCGGTGGCGGTCAGATGGGCGCGGTGATCGGCGGCATCATCCTGGGCAACGTGCTGTCCGGTGCGCTGCGTGGCGGCTTCGGCGGCGGCGGCTTCGGTGGCGGCTTCGGCGGTGGCGGCTTCGGTGGCGGCGGGGGTGGTG